>NZ_GL890953.1 GCF_000211815.1 Moorena producens 3L | reverse complement strand
TCTAAATCTTGCGGAAAACTTTGAAAACACGGCCTAGCGTGGCCTATGGCCAAGGACTTTTATCCATACTTTCACTTATCATTAATCTATCAATATTAAATTCTCCCGGGTTTATTTTCATCTGACTGCTGTTCGCGTAGCGTGAGCTTTTAGCTCACCGCTGACCCCTGACTGCTTACCTAACTAATTACTAGGTTTTACAGCTTGTCTTTTGAAAATTTACCTGACCTAATATAAAATACCATGGGCAATTTAGCAAAGTCCATGGTAGAAACAACAATTGTCGATCGGATGAGCAAGACCTTATTAACTTACCTACCCAAAGAAATCCTACTAACCCCTCAGCAGTTAGCAGTATTTTCAGCACTTAGAACTATTTTAAAATTAGCATCAGCCAGTTTGCTAACTATCAGCTTACTTGGTAGTGGTTGTGGAATGGCTAGCCAAGACGATCTAGATTCTGAACAGACCCATGCTCAGCTCCATGGTCATAAAACCGAAACCAGTAATGAGCATAATAAAGAGATGGAGCATAATCACCATAATCACAAGGTCGGCAGCAGTAGTAACCATGGTGAAGGTATGGGTCATCATCATGGCACAATGGAAATTCCTTCTGGTCAACCTGTTCCAGATGTTGACATAGTGGTGTATCCAGATCCGATGACGGGATGGAATTTAGAAATAAAGGTTTCTAACTTCCAATTTTCTCCCAAGAATGCTAGCAAAGCCCATCAACCAGGAGAAGGACATGCCCATCTATTCATCAATGGCCAAAAAATTACCAGGATTTACAGCAATTGGTACTATATTGGCAAGCTTGAACCTGGTAGAAATGAAATCACGGTTACCTTAAATTCCAACAATCATCAGGATTTAGTTCATAATGGTGACATGATTTCAGATACTGAAATTATCGAGGTTATGTCGAATTAGAGGTTATTCCGTACTGGTTATGCTAGATCAAAAGTCTGGCACAGGGAGCAGGGAGCAGAGAGCATGGAAGGGGTAACACAAGATAAAAGAGGGATGCGTCGCTTCTGAGTAGTGTTTTCTTCCACTACTTTCCTCGATTCTTGTGATACCAGAAGCTACAAAACCTGAATTTACCGACAACTGCAGCGAAGTGTATGGTTTTGTGGCTATGTGTTGTGGCTATTTGTTGTGGCTACGAGAGTGGCTCGGAGTCCACGCCTATCGTAAGCATCCCTTATTGCTGCTACCTTCCGGTCCTGACAAGGTTTGGGCGTTGCGATCGCGTCGATCCGAACCACATATTATAATAGCATGAATTTTTCAAAATGGGAAGGAAGATCAATCCTCTTGATCTATTTCGCGAATATGCCCACCCCGTAATAGCATGAAGAGCTTACACAGTGGGGCATACCCACTTTAACCATAAATTTTCCACTGCCGCGAGGGGTAACTTGAACAATCGGATATTGACCATAGTCAGTATCATAGTCAACGGTTTGGCCATTGTTATCATACAGACCTAGGTCAATATCGAGACAAGCATCATCACAAAAACTTACTAAGGTATAAGATTTACCAGCTTCTAGATCCAGGGTAAATGCATAGACTTGGTTTCGGGAAAGTCTATTGACTACCGGTCGATGAGTTGGCATGTAATCCCGGTCTCTTAAATACTGTGCTGCTGCGATTAATTTATTTTCAACTTGCCCCTGACGAGGAGAGCTAGCCAAACCAGGACTGGGTGTGAATAATAAGCTACTAGCTAGGAGAGCTAGTCCATTCCGAACTATCTTAGTATTAATCATATACAATAGCAATAAGCGTTTGAATTAATGTTGACTATAGAGTGATTTTTAGTTATTCCAATTCTTAGCAATGCCTGCAAACAATAAATCTTACCTTTTGGTAATTGATAATAGGTTGCTTATGTTATGATTATCGAAGACTAATGTATGGGATAACGTATACGAATGTCTAACTTATGTATGATTACACTCAACGATGACCAATCTGGCAGGTAATTTAGGATTAGGTATGAGGTAAGCATTCAGCTATCAGCTATCAGCTATCAGCTATCAGCTGAATGCTTACCGATAAGTAGGATTAAACTGACGATACTTGCCAAAAAAAATACTCCGCTGGTGAGCGAAGTAAGTAAGGTTAAATGAGAAATTATCAGCTTTGCTGAACTAAGGAATGATATTAACTATAGTTGGGTAATTAGTAAATGGTTAAGTACCAATTAACCATTACTATCCATTACTATTATCCATGACCGATTAGCCTAAATCATGCCATTGATCAGCAATGTCAAATCCTTAGGTACACAATATTAAAGCTTGGTGCCGCACTCAGGACAAAAATTGTTACTTGCTACATTCTTGGCACCACAGTTACTGCAATAGATTAGCTCTGTAGCATTCTTGAGTAATGGTTTTTCTGGTAAACCGATCATTTGGGCATTACTCTTACCAGGGGCTACCATTGGGTAACAATTCTCGTCTTTGGTTACATGAACATCTAACAACACAGGACCATCGTAGGCTAGCATTTGTGCGATCGCATCCTGTAGTTGATCCCGACTAGTAACTATCATGCCCTTAACCCCGTAAGCCTGAGCCAGTTGCACAAAATCCGGCATCCCGACTTCCATATTTGAAGAGGAATAACGCTGCCCAAAGAACGCTTGTTGCCACTGACGCACCATTCCCTGCCAACCGTTGTTAATAATCACGGTCTTAACATTGATGCCATATTGGGCGAGGGTACCCAGTTCCTGAATATTCATCTGGATACTCGCATCACCAGCAATACAAATCACTTGCTGATCGGGTAATGCTACCTGGACTCCCATGGCTGCTGGCATGCCATAGCCCATAGTTCCCAATCCGCCACTGGAAATCCACTGGCGCGGTCCATTATTAAGAAATTGCGCTGCCCACATCTGATGTTGACCGACATCCGTGGTATAGTAAGCTTTAGGTGCTTGACGCCCTACCTCTACAATCACTTCTTGGGGAGATAAACTATCGGGGTATTGAGGCACCTGCAAGGGATAGTCCTCACGCCAACGGTTAATCCGTGCTAGCCACTCCTGGGTTTGATTAGGTTCTGCTGAGATATTCATTTCCTGGTAACGGCGCAACATATATTGCAAAACCCGGCGCACATCCCCTACAATCGGTACTTGTGGAGAGCGGTTTTTACCCACCTCAGCGGGATCAATGTCGATGTGAATCACTTGAGCATGACAGGCAAACTGATCCAGTTTCCCGGTCACCCGGTCATCAAACCGCGTCCCTACAGCAATCAGTAAGTCACACTCACTAACGGCAAAGTTAGCATAGGCAGTGCCATGCATCCCCAGCATTTTTACCGATAGGGGATGGGATTCATCAAATGCTCCCTTACCCATCAACGTGGTCGTTACCGGAATTTGGAAGATTTCTGCCAGTTGGCGCAGTTCATCATGGGCACCAGCAGCAATGGTTCCGCCACCAACGTAAAGCAGTGGTCGTCGTGCTTGCCGAATTAAATTTAGGGCTTGGTTAATTTGGCGGGGATTGCCCTTTACTGTTGGACGATAGCCCACCAACTTGAGTTGATTAGCTTCCACAGGTACGTAGTCACATTCCTCTAAACCCACGTCTTTGGGTACGTCAATCAGGACTGGTCCAGGACGTCCGGTGCTAGCGATGTGGAAAGCTTCGGCAACAATCCGCGCCATATCAGCAGGGTCACGCACCACATAAGAGTGTTTGACAACGGGCAAAGTAATCCCAAAGATATCGGTTTCCTGGAAGGCATCAGAACCAATGGCAGGACGGGCGACTTGACCGGTTACACAAATTAGAGGAATTGAGTCCATGTGAGCGGTAGCTATACCGGTAACTAGGTTAGTGGCTCCCGGACCAGATGTGGCAAAACACACACCGACTTTGCCAGTAGCACGGGCATAACCATCAGCAGCGTGGGATGCTCCTTGCTCGTGTCGGACTAGGATGTGCTGTATTTTACCAGCATCTTCCCAGTGATAGAGTTCGTCATATATCGGTAGAATTGCTCCACCGGGATAGCCGAAGATATGGGTCACACCGTGACGGTGGAGACTATCCATTAGAGCAAATGCTCCTGTGCGGCGAGTGGGGGTAGTTGATGAAGCTGGGGTTGTTGAGATTACTTGGGATTGCACGCTTATCACCTCTAGTGGTAGATCGGTTCCTTAGGTGGGCTTGACCTTGGCGAATTTAATTCGCCAAGGTCAAGCCCACCTATGCTGTTAAGGGTGTTAGATTGCTGATAATAGCTGAGCAGAATTTTAGAATAACTGTTAATTTTACTACAGTATGGGTTTTGTGTTTCAGTTTACACTCAATATATGGAACTGTCCAGACAACTTGGCAGGATTTTTCCGTTGAGCACTCTCGGTCTAGTTATCAGCTAGAAGCATCAAATAGATAAATCAGTCTACGATTGTATGCCAGTGGTAACTCTAACTAGTTATGCTTTAGGAAAAATTTATAATTTAATTTATCCTATTATTTTTTTAGTGCTAAATAAGTAAGGACTAATTTTAATGGTGAATAAAGTCCCCAATTAAACCAGTAGGATTTTAGATAGTTTTGCAAAATCTAATTATTTTTCGCACCTCAGGCTAGGGCTAAGTTATCGAGTTCAGTTTTTACATCTCGACTTAGACGTTGGATATGTTCGATCGAAAAAGATTGGGGGCCAAAGCGAGCTTGGCTCCGACAATATTCACAACATTCTTGAGCTCGTGATTCAACTGCTTGTCTATGTTTTGCTTTAATTGATTTATCAGACATTACCAGGGAGATGAATATCCAAATCTGCCATGAGGGTGCTTAAGGATATTTGACGTAAACGAGCTAATTCTGCCATGGCTTCGACACGTTTAGCTTCGATAGTTTCCACTTGATCACTTAAAGCCAAAAGTTCTTTATACTGCTCAGCTGTCAGCGTCTCCATTTTTCGTTTTTGAATCAGTTCATCGTAGCGGTTTTGAATGTCTGCTGGTACACCTTGATTAATAGTAATTAGCAACCTAGCCTGATCTGAAGAAAGGCTGGGGGCTTTGCGTTGTGCCTGAAGGGATATGATGTATGCTCCAACTTTCTCCAGTTCAGATAAACTCAGTTGTTCAACAGCTCTAAGTAACTGGTCGTAGGATAGCTGAGCTTCGACTTTAAGATTTTCCATTGGTTGTTAGTCGATTTGAATGCTTATTTAATTATAAAAAAAAAGGAGCGAAGCCTTGGGATAAAGCTAAACACTCCAAGGTAGATTTGTTGTTTAAATGTTTCGCGATAATTAGGATAAAAAACCCTTTGATAATCTAGTCCTTGATTAGGGTAGGAAAGTTGATCGACGCGCGACCTAAGGGTTCAAACGACCCTTAGGTAAACTAAAAAACTTAATCAGCAGTGACTGGTAATTGGTTGAACTCTCTACGTTTTGAAAAGCGTAGATTCTAAGCGGATGTCACTTTGCGGGTTGAAACCACGCTGAGTCCTTTGGACTCGCTTCGCGAACGTGACGCTTCACGATAGGATCTAGACAATGAGTCTAATCTATATCGTTGTGGCAGGTTCAAATCTGCTCTACCGACCTCGGCTAGGGATCTCCCTAGCTGTGTCGCTACTTTTCTTAAAATATTGCAAGCTCCGTTGCAATCTGCGTTAATCAATTCACCTTTTGCAGACCGATAAAGTCCACGCTTCACTCTCTTTCCGCTTGCTGCCCACCCCAAGCCCGAAGGGCACGCTTCGCGAACAGGTTTTGCGCCGAGCACAGGTAGGAAATCACGATCTAAAAAGCTAGCTTTACTGGTGTAACTTTCTTCAGTCTCAAGGAATTTGATACCATACTCAATACATAACTGTTCTATTCGAATTTTTAATTTAGCAGTAGGTATCTGAACAAACTGTTGATTGTTCTTTTTTCCAATATTGATGCTGTCTTTATTGCGCTTGTTCCAACCAAATACAACTGTACTAACGTCATTACTTAAGCACCAGTTAACTATAAATCTAGCAGCTTTATTAACGTTGTCTCGCATTTGTCTGTTGCGTTTCTCGGTCAAATAAGCTAGAGTCTCATCCCAGTAATCCTTGCTCTTCCCTTTTTTAATCGCAGCGACACGTTTGTTGTACCATTGATTTTGAGATTTGACCTTCCTTCCATCCAAGATAAATGATTTGCCTGTAGTAGACACACAGGTTAACCAATTATTCAAACCGGGGTCAATACCTAACACTTCGTCTGTTGATTGAACCTGTTCAGAAGCTGGTCGTTCATAGACAAACTCTAGATACAAACACCCATTCCTTGGAACAAAGCGGTACTCTTTTATTGACTTGAAATCAAGATTAGAAGGCATAGGGAGGATGAAATGGTCTATCCCAAACCAAGCTTTAACCTGTTTTCCTAATGTGAATTTGAGATGGCCTTTTATTAGCTTTACCCACCGAGCAGGATAACTAACTACAGCCAAACCCCCCTTCTTTCGGTAACTAGGAACTCTAGGCTTGATCGCTAGTTGACCTTTCTTGTATAACTTGCTTAAGGCTTTATAAGACTTAAAAGACTCAATAACTCCGTGCAGCGTTTGTTGCGCACAAGCTGACCTCATTGCCTTAAAATGAACATTTGTCTTCATTATCTTATCCAAATCGGCATTTGTAAGGTATTTACCGGCTTTGAACAATATTTGACGACAATAATAGATTCCGCAATTGGTTAGCTTGTTAGCTTCTGAGCAGATAAATTATATTATCGCTCTATTTTCAGCTGTCGTAGTTATAAAATGTTGTTGGCAACCATACATTTGCATCGACCTTTTTGCTATGTTTATTTAAAAAAATACTACCGTAATTAAAATGTCAAGCAAATGCCAGAAAAACCAAAAAGAAGAGTCGGCAGACCAAGCATATATAACGAAAGTAAAAAAACTTACAGTGTGAAGGTAACCAAGCTAGCCTGGGACAACCTAAAAGAACTGGCAAAATCTGCTGGGTTAAGTCTCTCTGAATATGTCGAATATCTAGGGAGAAACGGAAAGCTACCTTGAACACGAGCGCCGGGATTTATCCCGGCTCGCTCCACGCCCACCTAATGAATTAGGTGGCTAACTCTCGCTTGATATTTCTCTGTTTTTCCAGAAAGCAAGGCTTTGGTTGTTGATTCTCCTGCTTGTTGCAATTGTCGTCCTAGCTGTACGTTCAATAACGTTAGGGCTAGGGACTGACCAATGATGGCCAAGAAAACACTGCCATTAGCATAGGGCAAAATACCCCAATGAAATACCGAAAATAGCCATAAAGCAGCAGGAGTCTCATAGGGAGTCATCGACCCAATTGCAAACAGGATGGGGGGTAAGAGAATCAATCCTCCTACTGCTATTACTGCACCAGCAGCTCGCTTCTGTGTTTTCATCAACAGCATTAACTGAGCAACTGTGGCGTAAATCATGATCAGACTGCTATTGAGCAACAGTGCGAAAAGGGCAGGTATCTTGTACTCATTGGCAGGCCAAAGTAATATCCACGTCAGCAACATCGCAGATGCGATCGCACAATTTATTGCCACTGCTACCACAGCTGGACTTTTGTCACCCCAGATTAAGTCAGCTATCACCCCTCCTTTTTTGCGGAAAGTCCGATCCTGATGTCGGTAACGGGCCCAATCTTGTAAGGTTTGTCGATGGGGACTCAAGGCAGCAATCAGAGCTAAAAACAGCACCAGGTTGAAGACCAGCAGCATCTGTGAATTCTCTTCCAAGCCATGGGTATAACCACGCCAGTTTTTGACTTGAGGGTTGAGGGCAAATCCTAAAATCACTGCTTGCAAGCTAGCGGTCAGCCAGTAACTCTGTTGCTTGTTAATCAGGGTAGCTTTAGGGTTATGGAAACAACGATTTAGCCCTTGCCCAAGCCAGTAGGTCCCAACACCGTAGTTGAGGACAATAAAACCAGCCATAGTCCAGAAACTGGCACCGATATGGATACCAAACCAGCGCAAATCTTGGAAACTACGGTGATAAGTAGAAATCCTACTCCCATCAAAGGAATTAGAATCAATCAGGTACGGTAAGACAATGGTAGGATTAAACAACGTTAGCCAATCGGCTGGGTAATGGCTGACACCACTGTCATGAATCACCATGGTCGTGATCCACACAAAGATGAGTACAGCACCAGAACCTAACCAAGCTTGGAAACCTCCTAGAGATCTACTAACTAAGCCAAATAGTAGCGCCATACTATAGCAAAATAGGCAACTGGTACCGAGAACGGTGTAAAATCCTAAAAGCTCAAGCAAATGGATTTTACCAGCAATAGCTGCCCAAAAATGCAATGGTAGGGCAAAAGCAACTGCTAGATAAAGCAATGCTGGTACCCCCAGTAGTTTGCCACCTAGGATGCTCCGGCTTGACTGAGGTGTCAGGCGCAGAAAGTTGAGGGTGCCACGACTTTCTTCTTTGGAGAGGTCACTGATTAGCATATAGGTGCCAACCACCAACAAGCTGAAGATACCGATAAGACTCAGCCAGACAAATACATCTTGCCACCACAGAGACCAGTTAATCTCAAAACCTCCCAAGCCATTTGGTAGGCAAGTAAGGTTGGAATAGTCTTTGACACCAGTGCAATATCGGTTATAAATGGTACGATCACCATCAGCTACTGGTAGCTGACTTCCAAAACCGATCAGCATCACTAACTGACCAACCAAGGATATTGCCACTGTAATCAGGACATTGCGCTGTTTGAAACTCCCTTTGAGTTCTCGAAACACCTGGGGATTCAATTCCCCAAGTTGGTTAACTAAATTATTAAGTGCCATATCGCTATTAGTCTCCTTGTAGTCTCCTTGTTCAGAAACTTGTGCAACAAGATTTAACCTGCTCAAACCTGCACTTAGGTGCGCTTTCCAATGGCCGGGGAACCCGGCCTTGGGTCGCACCTCTAGTTATCATGCAGCTATGATCGAGCTATGATGCTTGCTGATGACCTAATTTAAGGAAAATTGTTTCTAAGTCTTCTTGAGAGCACTGGAATTCTGTCAAGGGAATCCCAGCCTTAACCAGCGATCGCAATAGCTGTGCACAATCCTCTTGACCTCCTGAAAAATGAATCCGCATCCGACCTGGTTCTGGTAATATCTCCCAGTCTTCTACAAGGGGATTATTTTTCAATTCCCCTTTAAGTACATCCAGCTGACCTAGGCTTGACAACAGAATTTGCTGGCGACCAAGACGCTGGTAAAACTCATCTAGGGGTGCGCTTTCTAGCAGATACCCTAGTTCCATGATGCCTACTGAGCTACACAGTTGGGCTAAATCACTCAAGACATGGGAGGAAATTAGAATGGTCATCCCCGCTTCTTGGAGAACCTTAATAATTTCCCGAAACTTCATTCTAGCAATGGGGTCAAGACCAGAGACTGGCTCATCCAGCAGCAGTAAAATCGGTTCATGAATAATAGTTCGAGCCAGGCTAAGGCGCTGTTTCATCCCCCGGGAGAGGGTAGAAATCAAACTATTACGCTTGTTGGTTAATTCAATCAGTTCCAGAACATCGTATAAGCGTTGTCGGCGTTTTGAGCCTCTTAATTTATATAGACGTGCGAAGTAGTCTAGGTAGTCCCAAACCGTCAAATCTTCATAGAGGGGAAAATCATCAGGTAGATAGCCTAAACGCTGTTTTAGCCTAGGATTGCTTTGATCTCTTAGCAAACGCTGACCATTGATGTAAATCTCACCAGTGGTAGGTTCTTCCGCTGCAGCTAACATCCGGATCAGGGTGGTTTTTCCAGCACCATTCGGTCCAATTAAGCCGTAAACTTCACCGCTTTCCACTTGCAAATCCACCTCATGCACAGCCACATGCCGGTCGAATTGCTTGGTTAGTCCACGGGTATCAATAGCCAGTTCTTTTACCATCAGAGTCTGGTTTTAGTTATTTCAATTACCTAAGACTAAGGTCTGTCTGGGCCAATAAAGGACAATACCAAAGCCTTCTATTGGTGGGCGTTCCCTAGCCCTGTGAAAAAGCGCGGGGTCGCACCGCAAGGGTAAATTCAGATGTTGGTTTTTTTTCCAGCCTAGCGCTTTATTCTTGATCTATCGGTTTAGATCTATCGGTTTCGATCTATCAGTTGACCTAGGGCGCTTGAGCTTGCCTAGATTTATTGGAATTATTGATCAATTATTTGAGTTATTGATTTGTATCAGTTATCCCTAGCTTAGGGATTCCTTCCGGACTTTTCTTTTGTGGCGAAGTCTGAGTCTATCAGTTACATCGGTGACATCCCTTAACCTATCCCTTGCCAACTCTGCTGATCAAAAAATTACCCTCATACACCGGCCAGATGCTATAGTATCGAGCGATGCAGCGCGGTCTTGGGGGTTTCCCCCATGAGCGACTGCATCAAGACAACGCTATAACTTATACCCACGACACCTCATACTTAAGCATCGACCAAAATACTATGACTTACTCCTACCGCATTACCCTGCTACCTGGTGACGGGATTGGCCCAGAAATCATGGCAGTAGCTGTAGATGTATTGAACCTCGTTGGCAAGCGATTCGATATTAATTTTAAATTTACCGAGGCCCTAATCGGTGGCGTAGCTATTGATGCTACTAATGAACCCCTACCTACTGATACACTAGAACTATGTCGCAATAGTGATGCGGTTTTACTCGCTGCCATTGGGGGTTACAAGTGGGATAATCTCCCCCGCCACCAACGACCAGAAACCGGATTGTTGGGATTAAGAGCAGGGTTAGGATTGTTTGCTAATCTCCGACCAGCGACAATATTCCCCCAACTGATTGATGCCTCGACCTTGAAACGAAATGTGGTTGAAGGGGTAGATATTATGGTGGTTAGAGAACTGACTGGTGGGATCTACTTTGGACAACCTAAAGGAATTTTTTCTCAGGAAACTGGGGAAAAACGGGGAGTCAATACTATGGCTTACACCGAAGCCGAAATTGACCGCATTGCTAGAGTAGGGTTTGAAACGGCTAAAAAACGTGGTGGTAAACTTTGTTCGGTGGATAAAGCTAATGTGTTGGATGTGTCCCAGTTGTGGCGCGATCGCATTACAACCCTAGCAGCAGAATATCCCGATGTGGAACTGTCTCACCTATACGTGGATAATGCTGCTATGCAATTGGTCAGAGCTCCCAAACAATTTGATACCATTGTTACCGGTAATATGTTCGGGGATATTTTATCGGATGCTGCTGCTATGCTTACCGGTAGTATCGGCATGTTACCCTCTGCCAGTTTAAGTGAATCTAGCCCTGGAGTCTTTGAACCTGTTCATGGCTCGGCTCCAGATATTGCCGGTCAAGATAAAGCTAATCCCTTAGCGATGGTACTCAGTGCTGCGATGATGTTACGTTACGGCTTGAACCAGCCCCAAGCAGCAGATTCCATTGAACAAGCAGTTGTAAAGGTTTTAGATAAAGGCGATCGCACAGGAGATATCATCTCAGAAGGCATGAATCTCTTAGGTTGTCGTGCTATGGGAGATTCTCTAATTCAGTGCCTAGAACAATCTTGATCTTATCCCTTGATATTATCCCTTGATTTGATCGGGTAAACCTGCTGTTACTTATAATAACTCAGGAAAATCTGTTGGTTTCCCCTGGTTAATCAGTGCCCTTTTGCGGAAATACCCCCTTGCTGTTAGGGCGTGATTGGATTACAGTCAAACTGAAATAATAGGGTAAAAAGTGTGGTGTATACATCACAACAAAGACAAGAAAACTACCAAACTCGGCTTGAGCTACCGAAGCTGATAGATCCTACGGTTTTGAGAGCAGCTAAGCACATCTACCGGGTTTACTACGAAGTTCATCCATACCAAGATGAACAGCCATCTGGTGTAGCCATTGACAGATATACCCTCAGAGGAAAGTTAATCTTTAGTGATAAACCTATCCTTCTACCAACTGAATGCTTTGTGCCTTTGAGTCAACTAGAAGGGGACTTTTATTAATAAATATTAAGTAAATCGGTCATTGGACTTAGTTTTATGGTAGTAACCGATAGAAATTAGCAAGTAGTGATACAGGATATGGTTGGAGTATCCGCTGCCTTGACAACGTTGATAGTTTGCGCAATAGTTTTCGCTAGTGGTGTATCTATTGGCAGTTTCCTCAATGTAGTCGTTTATCGACTACCTGCTGGTTTATCCATCCTTTGGCCCCCTTCGCGCTGTCCCAATTGTCTGCATAAGCTGGGAAAGCGAGAAAATGTTCCGGTAATGGGCTGGCTGTGGTTAAAAGGACGTTGCCGTCACTGTAGTACCAAGATTTCCAGCCGCTATCCCCTAGTAGAGGCCATAACAGGTTTACTGTTTTTACTAGTTTTCTGGATGTATGGTTGGGGTTGGCAAACCCTAGGATATTGGGCGTTTTTGAGCTGGCTGTTGACTCTGGCTCTGATTGATATCGATACTATGACCCTACCGAATTCCCTAACTCAGTCTGGATTAGTGGCTGGTTTAGTATTTCAAGGAACTACTGGTTTTTTGCAGGGGTCTCAACCCATAGCAATAATTCCTCAATTAATGACTGGGGTGGTAGGTGCAGTGCTAGGGATTTGGTTGTTTGACCTGATTGCCTTTGGGGGTTCGATTGCCTTTGGTCAATCTGCTATGGGGGGAGGAGATGCTAAACTAGCGGCGATGATGGGAGCTTGGTTAGGCTGGAAGTATTTGCTCTTGGCTAGTTTCATCGCTTGTGGTGTAGGTGCTTTTGCTGGTGGCGCAGCCATTGCCCTCGGTTGGATCAATCGCAAACAGCCCATGCCCTTTGGTCCTTTTCTAGGGTTGGGAGCAGGATTGACTCTACTGTGGGGTAAATTAATAGTGTCCACTTACCTAGAACTATTTTTCCCATTGAGCTAAAAGTTATATTAGGTTTCCTTGACCCATTAAGAATTAAATTCGCGCGATTGTCGCGCCTCCAAGGGCGAGTAAATCGCCCTTGGGTGGCACCTTTCGGCAAAGCAGACGCGGGGCGCGTTCGGGTCGCACCTGTTGAATAATGTTCCCTCACTCTCTAAATTTAGAGGTTGAAACCGATAAACTCAGACTTAGTATATAATAGGAAACCTATAAAAATTAACCTAGTCTAAAATTTTAGCTAATTGTCTACTAATCACAATAAGTATAACTAAGTATAACCTATAAATAAAACTACTATAGATGAAATAGCAATAACAAATTCAACGGCTCTGAAAACTATACTATTGGTGCTATTGGTATTGGCCTGTGTCTTGGATAACAATCAGAACTACCAATCTTCGCTGGGAAGCCGAGCTGATGCAGCAGGTGCTAGCTGCTCATGATATCCCAAGTCGGATTCTTGATATTGGGATCATGTCTTATTTAGGTGCAGGTAGTCCTGCGGCTTTACAAGTTCGCTCACCAGATCAATGGACAGCCTTACTGTTGTTGAGTTCCCCAGAGGAAGAGCAGGCAGGACAATCATAAAGATAAAATTATAGCTAAAAAAATTTAGATAATACGTTAACAGGATAATAAATTTTTATGTCTCTATTGGATTGGTTTGCAAATAGAAAACCTAAACCAAGCCCTAAACAACCTCAAGAACGGGAGATTGCTGATGGGCTATGGAAAAAGTGTGAAGCTTGCGGAGTGCTATCCTACGCCAGAGACCTGCAAGCTAATCAAATGGTTTGCACTGAATGTGAGCATCATATGCGAGTCCCTAGTGACGAGCGGATCCGCCAGCTGATTGACCCTCAGACCTGGATCTCACTGGATGAACACCTACATCCGACGGATCCCCTGAAGTTTTGCGATCGCAAAGCCTATAGTGATCGTTTGCGAGACAGCCAAGAAAAAACCAAGCTCACAGATGCGGTACAAACTGGCACCGGTAAGCTAGAGAATTTGCCTATTGCTTTGGGAGTGATGGACTTCCGGTTCATGGGCGGTAGTATGGGTTCGGTAGTTGGGGAAAAACTGACTCGTTTGATAGAAGAAGCAACCAAGCGACAGCTACCGGTTGTAATTGTTTGTGCATCTGGTGGAGCCAGAATGCAGGAAGGGATGTTAAGCCTGATGCAAATGGCCAAAATCTCTGGTGCCTTGGAACGCCATCGTCAAGCCAGACTACTCTACATTCCAGTTCTTACTCATCCTACCACTGGTGGGGTAACTGCCAGTTTTGCGATGTTAGGAGATATTATCATAGCGGAACCGAAGGCATTAATTGGATTTGCTGGACGACGAGTGATTGAGCAGACCCTAAGGGAAAAGCTACCCGATAATTTCCAGACCTCTGAATATCTGCTAGACCACGGCTTCGTTGATGCCATTGTACCTCGCACCCAGTTGAAAAAAACCCTAGCCCAACTGATTCGCCTCCATCAACCCCAGGCTACTATACCGGTAGCGGTTTCCTTGCCAGAAGTAGTAGGGACTTCGGAGCTGGGAGTAGGGAGTAGGGAGTAGGGAGTAGGGAGTCGGGAGTAGGGAGTCGGGAGTAGGGAATCGGGAGTCGGGAGTGTGGGAAGGGTGGGAGGTGTGGGGAGATGGGGAGATGGGGAGATGGGGAGATGGGGAGTTACATGGTTTCATAAATATTCCCTCTTGCCTTTTGCCTCTTGCCTCTTGCCTCTTGCCTCTTGCCTTTTGCCTCTTGCCTCTTGCCTCTTGCCTCTTGCCCCCACAATTCCCACACTTCCCAAACTGTTCCTTAGTTACTATTGCGCTTAATTATTATGGGCTTTGCAGACCTTTCAATTGTGGAAATTGCCGCCGAGTATGACCTTCGAGTAGAAGAGGTATTCGATCTATGCCAGCAGTTGGGCATTGCTTACAAAAATCAAGACACCCATCTGCCTCTAGAAGATGCCAAGGCTATTATACTAAAAATTTTGTCTGAAACAAAGGGTAATCAGTAATACCTGAGTTCGATAGCCGTGATTGGTTGACTCGGATCCCCCTCAGCGAGAGAATGTGCAGGGAATCAGTTAATGCTGTTTTGAAAAACTAATCCCATATGAGCCACATTTTTAGAGGAGAATCAACAATGAAGCGATTTATATTGCTGATCACGGCAACCCTATTCTTTGCCTTTCATATTGCAGTGGGCAGTTCAGCAGCCCTCGATCTGCTTGAAAAGGACCGCACCGTACCTTTAAATGAAGCAGGTGACATGGTGGTTCTGAGTAACGAAGAGGTCACTGAGGGCTTACGCTTGTTTAACGATAAGTGTTCTCAATGTCACAAAGGAGGTTACAGTAAAACTGACCCTAACGTTACTCTTGCTGCTGAAGACTTAAAGTACGCAACGCCACCCCGTGATAACCTGGAGGCTTTAGTAGACTACCTCAAGCATCCTACCTCCTACGACGGGGAAATTGATATTTCTATATTTCATCCAAGCACTGATAGTGCTGATATTTTTCGGTATATGAGGAATGTCACCACAGATGAACTCGTTGATATTGCTGGTTATATTCTCTATGAGGTCAACACTAAAAGCGAAACGTGGGGTTGTGGTAAGGTCTGTAACTAATTACGTTTGTTTGTAGAGAGGTTAAGAAGCACGAAGCGAAACGCTTTATGCTTAATTTAAGCAGCAAGGGCAGAGGCTTCTTCTGTTGGCAGTTAGGGGTTAGGGGTTAGGGGTTAGGGGTTAACCAAAATCAATAACCCTAGCTTCTTTAACTAGACCTGATTCGCTAATAGAAGAAGCGTCTGTCCTGTTGCTCAATCAGTACATATCACGTTAAATACTCAATAATACTCAATGCTCCGTAGATTATTAGACTTCTGTGAGAAGTCGGGAACAGGGAACAGGGAACAGCGATGCAGCGCGGTCTTGGGGAGGCAGCGCGGTCTTGGGGGTTCCCCCCATGAGCGACTGCCGTGGGTTTCCCCCACTCGCTATTGCATCAAGACGGGAACACTGGAGAACAATTCAGGGGAACAGTATCAAAACACTACTTTCGCAAGAGGTCTATTAGTATCAATCCGTTATTTGCTAGTGGTTCTGGTGTTCTGCCTAGGGACATGGACGGTTAGTTCACCAGCCCACGCTGCGGTTAACGACTACGTCAGGCACTACCTAGATGTGGCAGAACCTGTACCGATTGCTGTAGATGGCAAGGGAGAGACTAAGCTGTTTGACGGCGAAGACTTGTCCGTTGGTATAAAATTGTTTTCCCAAAATTGCCAGAGATGTCATGTGGGAGGAGCTAATCTCATTGATCCCACTGTTTCTCTATCTCTGGAGAAGCTAGCTGGGGCAAAACCACCTCGGGATAATCTCAATGGTTTAGTTGCTTTTATGAGGCAACCGATGACCTATGATGGTGAAGACGAAAGCTTCTGGTGCCGTGAAGTTCCAGAGAGTTGGCTATCACAGGAAAAAATCGAGAAGTTAGCGGCATTTGTGATCAGAGCTGCACAGAAAGGACCAGGATGGGGAACTGAGGATTTATTTTAAGTTAGGAAATTGGGAATCGGGAATCGGGAATCGGAACCCACCCCTAAAACTTAGTTAGTAATCACCTGCTCGAATCTCTTCATTAGCTGATTCTTGGGCTTTATTCATAGCACTTTCTAAGGATTGCTCACCCAGTAAGGCACTCAGAAATTGATTATCGAAATGGGTTTGAATGGTTGGCAAGGTTTCCCCAGCCTGCCAAATGGTTGCATAGGCGGCTCCTTTAATAAAAGGAGCATAGAGGGGATTTTTTTGATAGCCTAGTTCCGATAACACAGATAGCCGAGAAGGTAGTACTAGTCCGGCTTTTCCCCAAGCTTTCATTCCTTCTTTGCCGGTTAGATAGGAAATTAGTTGCCAAGCTGCTTCTTTATGTTGAGCTTGCTTGTTCATCACATAAGCAACGGTATAAGCCATTGTTCCTTTTTTACTACCTAAGGAGGGAACTTCAGCGGTGGCGAATTTAATTTTAGGAAATGTGTCTTTGAGATAAGGAATCGCCCAGCTACCTTCGATGACCATTGCGGTTTTACCCTGACCAAACATTTCGCTACCAGAACTAGCCCCAACGTCTGAAGGTAAGGCAGCAGACTGGTAGTTTCGGTATAGGTCAATGACAGTTTTAAGACTTTTAAAACTTTCAGGAGTGGCAAAGGTAGCGTAGCCGTTTTTGTCAACTAAGTTAGCTCCAAAAGCTTTAATGAAAAAATAGAGACGAGCCAGCTCCTGATTAATTCCCAAACCATAGCGTTCATTTCTGCCATCGCGATTCTTATCAACGGTGAGTTTTTGGGAATAATCCCGTAATTCTTCCCAAGTTTGGGGTGGTTGAGTTAAATTAGCTTGTTTGAATAATTGCTTATTGTAAAAAAGGGCAAGGGTGGAAAAATCTTTAGGCAATCCGTAGATTATTCCATTATATTGGAATGCTTTAAACAGAGAGGGTTCAAAGTCAGCTACATCAAAATTATCAGTGCGCTTAATGTAGTCATCCAAAGGCTCCAAAACATCATGAATCATTAGTAATGGGGCTTCATAGGCATCTAAATAAAAGATATCTGGAGCTGCATCACCAATTAATCGGGTTTTGATCACATCCATGTATTGACCAGTGATGACTTCAAGCTTAACCTTTACCTTGGGATGTTTAGCTTCAAATTCTTTTAGTACTTGCTCTAGTAATTGTTTTTCAGTAGGGCTGCTTTGCCAACCACCGAGAGTGACGGTGGTTACTCCATCTAGGTTACTGCTGCCACAGGCTATAATGCAGAGAATTATCAGCGGTAAGATTACCCATTTTGACAGGATTTTAGTCATTTGTTTAGGGTTGACGGGTAAATTTAAATTGATATAACCTACTAATTCTACTAGAGTGCAATACCGATTATGAGCAGACTGTCTGACCAATTCAAAAATCCTAAAACACTGATTAAGGTAACTGGTTGGCTACTGTTGCTACTGACTGGGCAAACAGTGATGGTGGATCTGAGGCCAGCTACTGCCCAAACTTCATCAGAACCGAGATTTTTTGGGGAGCCTCTACCAACTATGACCCCATCTTCTCTACCATCGGTTAACACTCCCCCTTTATTTTTGCCGACCGCCTCACCCAACCGGTCAAGCAATACTCTTAATCCACCTGAGTTAAAGGTCAACGACACTAATCGATCCATAACGAATAGATCAATACCCATCGCTAATCTCTATCGGGTTGATGTGGTGGGTGATAGTTATTTGTTGTTATCCCAAGTACAAGAAATTGAACCACAAGCGTTTGTGCGCGAGGGAGAGGGTGTGATTCAAGTAGGTACATTTATGGATCGCTACAATGCTCAGTCCCGTCTCCGGGCTTTGGAAGCTTTGGGAATTCCAGCCCGAATCACAACCATTGCACAACAAGCATTTGATGGTGGTGCTACAAACCTGAGCAACATACCAACTTTTTCATCCGATGGCTCGATCACCTATGGCTCCCGTTTGGTGTATCCAGAAACAGGATTAAATTTGGCGAACCGTCGTTCTGTGAGTTCTGGTTCTAATCCAGGGGATTCAGGAGAATCCAGGGGTAGGAGCTATTTTGTTGCTATTCCTGGAAATGCTCAGAGGTTACCAGAGATGGTAACGGAATTGGTTAAAATTGGGATTGCCCAGGATTTAGTCAGCCAACGAGATGCTCCAAGAGGTAAACATGTTGCTGTTGGTCCGTTTAAAAAGCGGGGGGAGGCAGAACGTTGGAGTAATCGTTTGCGCTCTGCTGGTTGGGATGCACGGGTGTATTTTGGTCGGTAGGGGCAGAATGTAGAATGCAGAATTAAGAATTAAGAATTAAGAAGGCAGAATTAAGAATTGATGCAGTCTCAGAATCGGCGAGAACTAATTGAACAAGTGGTGGTAACTGCTGAGCAGATGCGTGAGATTGAAGGGCGCATCTTTGAGGCGGGGATGCCTGTAGCAGCTTTGATGGAAAAGGTGGCAGGATTGATTACTCGCTCTATTCAAGGTCTTTATCCCTGTGCTGAGAATAGGCGAGTGGGTGTGTTAGTTGGTCCTGGTCATAATGGGGGCGATGGGTTAGTTGTTGCTCGTGAACTTTATTTACAGGGGTATGAGATCCACATTTACCGTCCTTTGTCGAAACTGAAGGAATTGACTGACTACCATGCTCGGTATGCGGTTAGCTTGGGGATTCCTTTTTATGACGAGATTGAAGCGCTGTATGAGTGTGACCTGATTATTGATGGTTTGTTCGGATTTGGACTGACGCGATCGCTTTCTGGTAGTATCGCTGAGGCGGTTGAGCTGTTGAATCAATGGTCACAACCGGTGGTGAGTATTGATTTGCCTTCGGGATTACACACTGATACTGGGGAAGTGTTGGGCATCGCGGTTCGGGCTACCCGGACATTATGCTTAGGGTTGTGGAAGTTGGGGTTTCTGCAAGACCAAGGGTTGGATTATATTGGTGAAGCTCAGTTAATTGATTTTGGTATTCCCCTCAAGGATATTTGGTCCATTTTAGGTGAGCCACCAGATTTGCTCCGAGTTACCGAAACTGTTGCGAAACAGTTTTTGCCTTTACCTCGCCCTAAGGTAACGCATAAGTACCAACAGGGCCATCTGTTGCTGATTTGTGGCTCTAAACAGTATTCAGGGGCAGCAATTTTGGCGGGATTAGGGGCTCGTGCTAGTGGGGTGGGGATGCTTTCAATGGCAGTGCCGGAGTCTATCAAACTGCTAGTGGTCAGTCACTTGCCAGAAGCTGTGGTAATTGGTTGCCCAGAAACGACGGCGGGTGCGATTGACCTAAGGTCACGCTACGCCAACGGATTTTTGCCTGAGTTAGTGTTAGAGAAGTTAAACCAACCCTCTGGTAGTGATTCTGGTAGCTATCATACTTATAATGCGATCGCATGTGGTCCTGGTTTAACAAAGGATGCTAAGGATATAGTGCAAGGGGTTTTAGCTGCCCAATGCCCAATTGTTTTGGATGCGGATGGTTTAAATATCCTGGCGGAACTGATCACTATTCCCACTTTGTTGAAGCGTCGAGGCCAGACAGTGTTAACCCCTCATGTTGGAGAGTTCCGACGTTTATTTCCCGATTCTGCAGAACTGTTACCGGATCGAGTCAAGGCTGTGCAGAAGGCATCCCAATTGAGTCGCTCTGTGGTGTTGTTAAAAGGAGCCAGGAGTGCGATCGCAAATCCCAGGGGCTCGGTGTGGCTGATTCCTGAAAGTACACCAGCTCTAGCCCGAGGGGGGAGTGGCGATGTGCTCACTGGACTAGTGGGAGGTTTGATGGCTCAGCCAGTTCTGTCTGAGCATCCTTTGGAGGCAATAGTGGCAACGGCAGCCTGGTGGCATGCCCAAGCTGGCATTTTAGCGGCTCAGGAGCGGAGTGAGTTGGGGGTCGATGGGGGGACCTTGGCAGAGTTTTTGATGGTAGTGGTGAGAGGGAATAGGGAGTAGGGAAGAGGGAATCGGGAATCGGGAGTAGGGAGTAGGCAAGAGGCAAGAGGCAAGAGGCAAGAGGCAAGAGGGTTAAGAGTGTTGTAAATGTGGTAAGTGTGGTAAGTGTGAGGAGAGGAAAGATTATAAAACCAAAGGCTAATTAATGATGCTTGTCACCCCCTTAGCCCACACCCTACTCCCTACTCCCTACTCCCTACTCCCTACTCCCTGCTCCCTGCTCCCTCTTGTTAACAAATTAAACCTAAAGCTTTCTGTTTAATTTTATCTTCGTCAATCTTTTCTTTGAGTTCACTATCTGTATATCTGCCTTCTAAGGCTTCTAATGCTGCTTTTTTTAGGGCTGTCTCAAAGGCATCGGTTAAAATTTCTAATAATTCCTCTTGATTGGCATAATATCCTCCTGATTTTCGCCGTTTGTTAACTCGTTTAATATTTTTGCTGGCATTATAAATAGAAAATTCCCAAGAGCGGGTCGTGCGTTTTTCTACTTCTTGCTTGATTAAATGTAATAGTAAAATTACTGCATAGCTATAAATTTTATTTAATTTATCCTCCTTTGACATTTCTTCTAGTTCATCAACAATTTCTAAGGCTTTATGATAGTTTCTTTCTTCAATGAGTTGACGTAATAAGGTTAATTCTTCCATGTCCTGAGTTGATGGGAGTAGGGAGTAGGGAATCGGGAATCGGGAGTCGGGAGTAGGAAGCTAGGAAGTTGGATCACCCCCCTTATAAATCATCGGGATTGATGCCAAGGGTACGCAATTTTTCTGCCAATCGCTCTGCCCGTTGGCGTTCTTGTTCTGCCCGTTGGTGTTCTTGTTCTGCCCGTTGGTTTTGCCGTTCTGCCCGTTCTGCTGAAGTCTCAATCCAATTACCAGCTTCATCATACCAACGCAGCCACAACCCTTGTGTTTCTTGATATTTTCCTTGCCATACCCCTAACCCTAATTCCAGTTCTGGAATCCAAAATTTGGGCTCAGAAAGCTCTGCTTCCTGATACTGAGTGACAATTAATTGAAACACCCGCAACTGGTTTTCATAACGGTCAAAGACCACATAGTAAGGAATGCGCATATACTGTTCATATGCTTGCCATTTGGTGGGTGGCTTGTTGGCAGACCTTAGGGTTTGTCCTAAATCTTCAGCTTCGGTACCTGGTGATAGGAGTTCGACTACCAAAAATGGCACTCTTCCTTCCTGCCAAACCACATAACTCCAGCGCAGATCTTGTTGTTGTTGAGCAGGAGTGACACCCAATACCAGAAACCAATCCGGTCGTTTGTGCCACAACAAATTATGACTATCGTAATATAAATTTAGGTCTGTACCAATGAACATCTCCTCCCTGGGATAGTTGGGAGGTTGGCAGGTTTCCCGCAATAGCTGGGGTTGGAAGTCATGAAATTCGTCAGGCAAACCAGGCTCCTCTGGGTCTTCACTAGGTAAGTCATACATAGTCGGCATAGTTTCGCTGGGAGAAAGCGGTGGGTCAGTTTGGTACATGATCTTCTGTTGAACCTGATAGTTTGAGGGTAGCACTTGGGTCAGTCACCTAGGGTCCCAGCAGTGGGTTTGTTGCTGTTTGCGTTCGCGAAGCGTGACCGAAGGTCAATCGCGAAAGCCATCTCCGAAGTATCAGCTACTGAGCCAATCGAGCCACAAAGTGTTGATGTGCCTCTGACTGTATCCCCTCCTGAAGCACTGCCAATACCCGTTGCATTTCCCCAGCTAGTAACGGCTCTACTGCCAACTGCAATCCTGGAAACACGTTACTGCTCAGCACCCCCAACTGATCTGGCTGCTGCTGGAGATACTCCCCTGCATCCAATTCATACCAGCGAAACTGTTGCTCTTGCACCAGCCAAACTAGATACTCCCTTACTCCATTGCGCCGGTAAGCCCGTAGCTTGTCATGTAGGTCGTAGGAAGCACTACTGGCCGCAATCTCGACAATCAACTCCGGTGCTCCTTCTACATAGTCATCGTCACTAATGCGGGACTGTCCACCCTTTTGTTGATCAATGCGCAGAATTGCATCCGGTTGGGGCTCATTATCAAAATCTAACTGCACCGTAGGATTGTCTCCCAACATGACACCAGGGGTAGCGGCTTCATAGACTCCTAGCCAGGTAATGATTTTTCCATGGGGATTGGCATGTTTAGTGATCCTGACGGGAGATGCCACGTAAACGACTCCTTCAATCAATTCCGCTTTCTTGGTATCAGGCATTGCCTGGTATCGTCGTTCAAATTCCACCCGAGTTAAGCGATCGCCGTTTTCCAGAATGGGAATTAGCATCGGTTGTGATGTTGATGTTGCCATAAGCTGTTACCCATTTAAACTCCCTTGTCTTGATGCAATAGCGAGTGGGGGAAACCCCCTGTTCCCTTGCTGCATCGCTTTATGAAATCAGGAAAAAAACCCTGAAACTCTTTTCCCTTCTGCCTTCTGCCTTCTGCCTTCTGCCTTGCTGTTTTGCAATTTAAATGCACAACAGCTTAGACCCCCCTTACAAATCATCGGGATTGATGCCAAGGGTACGCAATTTTTCTGCCAATCGTTCTGCCCGTTGGCGTTCCTGTTCTGCCCGTTGGGATTCCTGTTCTGCCCGTTGGGATTCCTGTTCTGCCCGTTGGGATTCCTGTTGAGCGTGTTCTTTTAAAGTCTCAATCCAATTACCAGCTTCATCATACCAACGCAGCCACAACCCTTCTGTTTCTTGATATTTCCCAAGCCAGACTCCTAACCCTAATTCCAGTTCTCGAATCCAAAATTTGGGTTCAGAAAGCTCTACTTCCTGATACTGGGCGGGCATTAATTGAAACACCCGCAACTGGTTTTGATAACGGTCAAAGACCACATAGTAAGGAATCCGCATATATTGTTCATATGCTTGCCATTTGGTGGGTGGCTTGTTGGCAGACCTTAGGGTTTGTCCTAAATCTTCAGCTTCCGTACCTGGTGATAGGAGTTCCACTACCAAAAATGGCGCTCTTCCTTCCTGCCAAACCACATAACTCCAGCGAAGGTCTTTTTGTTGTTGAGCGGGAGTCACACCCAGTACCAGAAACCAATCTGGTCGTTTGTGCCACAACAAATGATGACTATCGTAATATAAATTGAGGTCTGTACCAATAAACATTTCCTCCCTGGGATAGTTGGGAGGTTGGCAGGTTTCCCGCAATAGCTGGGGTTGGAAGTCATGAAATTCGTCAGGCAAACCAGGCTCCTCCGGGTCTTCACTAGGTAGGTCATACATAGTGGGCATGGTTTCCCACACTGGACGGGGATGAACAGTTGGATCTAATTCCTCTTCGTCTGGGTCTTCACTAGGTAGGTCATACATAGTGGGCATGGTTTCCCTGGGAGGACGGGGTGGGTCAGTTTGGTACATGATCCTCTGTTGAGCCTGATAGTTTGAGCTTAGCATCTTGGGTTTTAGGGAATCGGGAGGTGGGAATCGGGAGGTGGGAATCGGGAGGTGGGAATCGGCAAGAGGCAACATTCAACATTCAACCTGCCAACCTACCCTACAAGGGACGGCAAGGGCGAACAACCAACTAACCTAGCCTACAAGGGACGCCAAGGGCGAACAACCTTGGCCTTTCGGCCACGCTACGCGAACAACTTGACAACTTTCAACCTACCCTTCACCGAACGCCAAAGGCGAACAACTTTTCCAACCCCTACTCCCGGCCACCTCTAAGATTCTTCTTCGTCGATGTCGATCGCATTTTCCTACCACAGCCATCTGCGATCGCATTTTCCTACCACAGCCATCTGCGATCGCATTTTCCCACCACAGCCATCTGCGATCGCATTTTCCCACCACAGCCATCTGCGATCGCATTTTCCCACCACAGCCATCTGCGATCGCATTTTCCCACCACAACCGATTCCCGATTCCCGATTCCCACCTCCCGATTCCCGATTCCCAATTCTCAATTCTCAATTCTCAATTCTCAATTCTCAATTTCCTGTAGTATCCACTGTCTAGAGAGGTATTTTTCGCTTAGGATTGAAAATTGTTATGATCACGGGTTATTCAACAGAAAAACAAAGGAAGCTTTTGCCGAAATACCACCTGCAATTCCTGAAGCATACAATAGCGGTTATAAATTGAAGATCAGACAGCTTAATTGAGTATAACGGAAAAACAAACCAATAATTGTTCCATCTTTTTTCGGTTGCTCAATCGGTCTGGACTAGATCTATCGCAGTTCTCAATTGGTTGAGGTAGATTTTGGAGTTTAGGCAAAAGGCAAGAGGGAACAGGGAAAAAATCCTGTGTACTTCATAGGTATGAGGTAAGCATTCAGCCGTCAGCCGTCAGCCGTCAGCTTATTTTATTCACAAGTTGTTCGGTGTAGCGTGCGCTATGGGCATAAACTGTTTCGGTAGCGTGGCCAAAGGCCTTTAGCTGAATACTTACGATCTGAAAAACCCTATAACCACAGGATCGCTATCAAAAACGCGTTCGCGTAGCGTGACCAAAGGTCAATCGCGTGCATCTCATTAAAGTTTGACTCGGTGATGGGTTACTACCGACCGTTGATTAGCTGACGGCTGAGGGCTGATAGCTGAATGCTTACCTCCCTACTCCCTACTCCCTGCTCCCTACTCCCTAATTCCTACCCAATTGAAAACCTTGAATAGTCGCTTGTTAACCAAAACCTATTCACAACTTCAGCACAAATCATGAAAAACTCAGAAATACCAATCCCAAATCCCGCCCAAACCATGATGGCGGATGACCAATCCATGACCAATTCACCAGAAACTATGGACAATCAAGACCTAGGGATGGCAACCGCCCCATCCATGGAAAGCCCAAAAGAAGTGATCAACGTTGACGCCCAACATTCCTATCCTCCCTATCCTCCCTATAACCCACCATCCCTAACCCTTGACACAATTACTACTGTGACTATGCCAGTGCTGACTCCTGGTAACAATGGTGACGCCGTACGATTTTTGCAGCAGATCCTAATCAGCTTGGGCTACACCATTGTTAAATTTAACGCCAATTTTGACCGATATACCTACCTAGGTGTGACTCAATTCCAACGCAACAACCGTTTGAAAGTGGATGGAGTAGTTGGCTGGCATACCTGGCGTAAGTTGGGTGAAGCTAGTGTCTCCCGGCGTCGTTACTAGGGCATAGGGAGTAGGGAGTAGGGAGTAGGGAGTAGGGAGTAGGGAGTAGGGAGTAGGGGAGTCAGATCAGTTTTCCCTTTTGCCTCTTGCTTCTTGCCTATTCTGTATTCCCGATTCCCGATTCCCGATTCCCGATTCCCGATTCTAAATTCTAAATTCTAAATTCTAAATTCTAAATTCTAAATTCTAAATTCCCGATTCCCTGTTCCCTCCTGATTAATCATTCGCCCAGGAAAAATTGACACAAATATCCAATATACTGCTCGCTTTGTGTATGCTTTAATTACACAGATACCTCTCTAGCATTTTCATTGTTTCACATCTCAACTGAAAATGCTAGGGTTGATCAGATACTTTAGAAAAGTTAGCAATCAAAAAGACAACCGGATCAATCCGGTCATTTATTATCATCCCTCTACTTAACGTCGAGGACTTTCAACTGCAAGTTTTTTTGGTAGGCGCGGATTTCTCGATCCACAGTTGCCACTGTCAAACCTTTCTCCAAAGCCTGGCTGATCAGCATCCTATCAAAGGGATCGCGATGGAGCAGGGGCAATTTTGATAACTGAGTAACACTACCTTCATCAAGATCGAGACTAGCAATTTGGTGAAGTTCACGCTGCTTTGGCAAAAACTTCTCTGGTGGCTCTGGCAATGGTAGCTTACCCAGTTGATACTTGACTATTGCCTCCCAAACTGAAACAACACTCAAGTAGACTTCGTTATCTGGGTCGCGGATGATGTCTCGAACATCTGTTGATAGCCGAGTGTCGCCACTGATGAACCATAGGAAAATATGCGTATCTAACAGAATTTTCACTATTGCTCAAACCCGTCTAGAATCTCATCTGGCAACGGGGCATCAAAATCATCAGGGACTTTAAACTGGCCGAGACAGAGTCCAAATGGACGTAACTGCTTTTGAGGAGTAGTTTCAGACTGCTGCTGTCCATACTTGCCCAACAGAAAATCAATGAAGTCTAATACCTGCTGCTGGAATACAGGTGGTAGCGCTTGCCATTTAACAAACAGCTCTTCCCTAGTTGCAGTAGGAGCATCCATGATTTATTACCTTAAACTATAGTCCACTTTATTCTAGCTGGGAGTAGGGAGTAGGGAGTAGGGAGTAGGGAACAGGCAAGAGGCAAAAGGCAAGAGGCAAGAGGCAAGAGGGAACGCTGAGCTGACTCCCGATCTCCCCACACTTTCGACAGTTGAGAAAACCGTTGCACTGAGCACATAGTTCCGACACTCCCCCCCGAAGTCCCTTTTTAGATCAATTTTGATCAAAAAACCGTTGCACTGAGCGCACACTTGAAAAAACCGTTGCACTGGCCGCACACTTCCGACACTTGGGACACTCCCCTTGCTTGGAAGTTCCTTTTCCTATCAATAGTGATCAGAAAACCGTTGCACTGAACGCACACTTCAGAAAACCTTTGCACTGAGCGCACACTTCAGAAAACCATTGCACTGGCCGCACAGTTCCGACACTGTTGCCTATTGCTAGCATGCCTATTCCCGATTCCCTATTCCCTGCTCCCGATTCCCTATTCCCTGCTCCCTTCTAATTGCTATACTCAAAGCGTTGCCTCTGGAACCATCATCATGCACCAAATTCACTTGAAGGAAGCAGAGACTAAACTGGCGGAACTACTTGAAGCAGCAGCAGGGGAAGAGGTTGTCATCCTCGGTAGTGATGGGAAATCTTTTAGAATTGTGCCAATGATTGCAGTACAAGCAACCCCTAAGTTTGGCAGCGCTAAGGGGCTAGTCAAAATTTCAGATGATTTTGACTAACCGTTATAATATTTTATGGAATATAGCGGTTTTTCGCCTAATGAGGTACACAGAATTTTTGCCCTGTTTCCTATTCTCTCTTCCTTCCCTCTTCTCTCTTCCCTATTCCCTATTCCCTGTTCCCTGTTCCCTGTTCCCTAAAACCATTAAATCTGTACCTCACCAAATTGAAAACCGCTATAGTAGATCTATTGATTTTTGAATCATTATAAAAAGCAAATGTAGCAATGCCTGCTCAGGATATATTTCATGATGTTGTCAAAAAAGCGCTTGTCCAAGATAATTGGGTAATTACTCACGACCCGTTAACGTTAGATTTACGCGATCGCCAATTGCATATCGACTTAGGTGCCGAAAGGCTAATTGCTGCACAGAAGGAGAATCAGCAAATTGCCGTTGAAATTAAAAGCTTTATTTCATCTTCTAGTGTCTTTCAATTTCATTTAGCGTTAGGGCAGTTTTTGAATTACCGGATTGTACTACGCCTCAAACAACCACAACGAGTACTTTATTTGGCTGTTCCTTTATCGATTTACGACGATTTTTTTGGTGAAGAACTCCCTCAACTTAGTATTAAAGAGTATCAAGTTAACCTGTTAGTATTCGATCCTAACCAGGAGGTAATTGTGCAATGGATAAATTAAACCAGTATCGTGAAGCGATTAAGAAAATATTAACCGATTACAGTAAAATAAAACCTTCGTTTGGTGATATAGACCGCTATACTTCCTTTGATCTAGAAAACGACCACTATCAAATATTCAGTGTGGGTTGGGAAGAGCATCGTCGTGTCTATGGTTGCTTGATTCACATTGATATTATCAATGACAAGATTTGGATTCAATATGATGGGACGGAATATGGTGTAGCGAATGAGCTTACTGATTTGGGAATTCCTAAGTATGATATTGTATTAGCCTTTCACACTCCGTTTATGCGTCAGTATAGTGATTTTGCGGTGGGTTGAGTTGTGGGGAATAGGGAACTCAGAATTTAGAATGTAGAATGTAGAATGTAGAATGTAGAATGTAGAATTAAGAATTAAGAATTAAGAATTAAGAATTAAGAATTTAGGGTTTTTCAGTATCTTTGGCTCTTCCGTACTTCTTATGCTAAATAAACACTTTGGCAAAGGGAGCAGGGAATAGGGAGCTGAGGCCGTAGGCCACGCGGGGCGCGTTCGGAGCAGAATAACGTTAGGACGGTTCGCTTCTTCAAAATGACACTGAACAGCATCTCGAACCATCGCTGTCAGCTGATCCAAGGTGTCTGCTTGAGTAAAGATAGATTCTCCCAAAGCCCTGGCGGTATAGCCCTCGTCCGGATCTTCCTCAACCAAAAACACAACCTGGCTCATGTTAATCACATCATTATTTTCTATAGTCATTATGCCATGGGGAGATGAGGAGTCAGATTAGCCTTCCCGACTCCCGACTCCCGACTCCCGACTCCCGACTCCCGACTCCCGACTCCCGACTCCCAATTCTAAATTCTAAATTCTACATTCTACATTCCCTACCTCCCGTCGATACCGAGCACGTGCTGGTGTTCCCCAGCATACTTGCTGCTCTGGGATATTACTAAACACACTGCTGCGAGCACCAATGACGGCATTCGCTCCAATTTGGACACCGGGAGCAACGAAGCAATCGGTGGCAATCCAGGCTCCGTTACCAACATTTATCTCAGATGTGATTAAACCAAAGGCTGGGTCTTTGATATCGTGACTACCGGTACAGAGGTAACATTTTTGCGAAATAATGCAGTGACTACCAATGCGAATCCGATCGACGCTGTAGAAAACCACATCATCGCCAATCCAACTGTAGTCACCAATTTCTACTTTCCACGGGTAAGTAAAACGAGCAGTGGGTCGAATGACGACATTAGTACCAATCTTGGCTCCAAATAATTGGAGCAGCCATCGGCGGAAGCCGTTGAAGTTATGAAGACTTAAGGGAAAAGCGATCGCTTGCACCAACCACCAGATTAAGATTAACCAGCTGGGACGCCCTCGGTCAAATCGAGATGAGTCGTATTTGCGTAAATCAACTAAGGGGGCTAAATCTAAAGCTGGTAGTTTACTTAAGTCAGTAGTCATCTATTGATTTGGTTGAAGGTTGAAGGTTGGGTGGTTGAAGGTTGGGTGGTTGAAGGTTGGGTGGTTGAAGGTTGAAGGTTGGGTGGTTTAAGGTTGAAGGTTGTTCGCCTTTGGGGTTCGGTGAAGGGTAGCTTGTTCGCCTTTGGCGTTCCCGTAG
The DNA here is from genome assembly GCF_000211815.1 of Moorena producens 3L. GTDB lineage: Bacteria > Cyanobacteriota > Cyanobacteriia > Cyanobacteriales > Coleofasciculaceae > Moorena > Moorena producens. The sequence continues at coordinate 72,168 of NZ_GL890953.1, read as the reverse complement.
GGTAGGTTGAATGTTGAAGGTTTTAAGCGTCAACCGGCCAACCTGCACCCGACTCCCGATTCCCGACTCCCGATTCCCGATTCCCGACTCCCGATTCCCGATTCCCGATTCCCGATTCCCGATTCCCGATTCCCGACTCCCGATTCCCGATTCCCGATTCCCTATTCCCCCCAAGTATCATGCTCTCAAATAATAATGAAGACTCGCTCCAGTATGACCAGTGATAATCCAAACCACTGAGCGCCCTACATCCCGTGCCACTCGCAGCCAGGATTCCTCAGGCCGCTGGGAAGGAATGGCCACAGGGGTGAAGGCAATACCGTGACTGCCGAAAACAAAGAAGGCGATCGCAATCGACCGACGCATGTGAAAGTCTGAGGTGATTAGATAGACATGGTGGATGTCATGGGTTTGGAAATCTTGAACTAGGGAGGTAAAGTTGGTGACCGTATCGATAGCACGCCGATCAATATGTACTTGCTGATCAGGAATACCTGCTTCCCGAAAGACCTTTTGGGCTTGTGGGGTGGGCTGTCCAGAAGAGACCCAAATATCAAGGTTAGGATGTTGCTGAGCAAACTCAGCTGTAAATTTTTCCCGTGTAATATCTCCACCGAGGGTCAGAATCACCTCAGGAGTGGGGGATTGGAGATGGGCGAGCCCTAAGCGAATGGGAATAAAACTAAGAGCAATCAATAGGATGGTAACGGTAAATACCACCCGCATTTTCCGTAGGGTTTTGCGAGGGTAGCCAAAACCAGGTTTATTGGTGAAACGTCCGCGTGACGATAAGTTTCGTTTCATGGGTCAATACAAGGATTTTCCCGTAGGGTTAGTTGTAGGGAGTAGGGAGTAGGGAGTAGGGAGCAGCACAGTCTTAGGGATCCAGTCCCGTCTTGAGGGTTCCCCCCATCTCCCCACACTTCCCACACTCCCGATTCCCGATTCCCGATTCCCGATTCCCGACTCCCGACTCCCGATTCCCGATTCCCGTTCCCCTCCTGGGAGGGGTTAGGGGTGGGTTCCGATTCCCGATTCCCTATTTGACAATTCTTAAAGTTTATATTTACTGCTTCTGTAATTTTTCAAATTCAATCAGCCTAATCGATAACAGAGTTTCCGCCAGCATCCGTTGAAATGCATAATACCAACCATGCCAACCATCGAAAATTCCGCCCTTAAGAATCAGACAGTAAAATAGGATAATAAAGGGAGCAATAATTTTTTGTTTGCGAATTATGTCACCTATACTAATTTCATTATCTGGGGTCTGGGTTAGTTTTTTGACTTCAATTATCATGTATCGGTCTTGGGCCCACAACCAACGAGTTAAGGGTTTGCGGTCATCGTGATGGATATAGGCAGAGAGTATTGCTGATTTGCCATTAACTTGCAAAAGCTGGGTGTGACCATCATCAATATATGTTGATTTGTCTTTGCGAAATAAAACTTGACGAGGGGGAAGTATCGTTCCTCTAAGGGGTTTGCCAAAAACACAATATTTGAATTTGGCAAAATAGCCATTTATTTCTGTATCCGTTTGTAAAGCTTTGATTTCAGCTATTAACTCATTGGTGACACTGTAATCAGCATCTAATGACAGTACCCATTCAGAGGTTACTTGTTCTAAACCGTAATTCCATTGTGTTGCGTGGGTGTCAAATTTTCGCTGAAATACTTGAACTTGAGGATATAATTTAAGAATTTCTAATGTTTCATCTGTGCTGTAACTATCAATTACAACAATTGTCTTTGCCCAGGTAAGCTGTTGAAGGGTACGTTGGATATTGGGCGCTTCGTTGTAGGTGAGAATGAGTGGGGTAGTTTTTTCTAGCATTTTATATACAGCAGTTCTCAGTTGGTTGAGGTACAAATTATTGGGTTTTAGGGAGCAGGGAGCAGGGAGCAGGTAAGAGATAAGAGGTAAAAAATACTGTGTACCTGATAGCTATGAAAAATGCTGTAACTTAATTAAGTTGATTCTAGCTGACTTAATCTGCTAGAACACAACATTGATTTCCAGAGATAGGGATATCTACCTGCAAATTTAAAATTGATATCTGTATAGTTTTCTGATTCGAGTAAAGTGGTTAAGGTTTTTACATAAAAGAATTTTATATGTCCGCAATCCCATAGAGCGGTGAAGTGTTTATCCATTTTTCCTGTGACGGCGAGCATGAGATTTTTGAGATAGCCATGATAAGGCGTGGTAATAATTAAACGTCCGTGTGGTTTGAGGACTTTTTTTGCTGCTCGCACCAATTCTTTGGGATAAAATAAATGTTCAATTACTTCCAAGGAAATAACAATATCAAACTTATCTGATAATTCTGCATAAGGGAGATTGTAGATACTTCCTTGAATAAATTGGCAATCAGTGAAATTATCGCTAGCTAATTTAATTCCTGATTCTGATTCTTCTACACCAACTACTTCATAGCCTTGTTGTGCAATAAAATTAGTGAGACTTCCGTTACCACAACCAATGTCTAAAATACGAGTTTTTTGTTGATTATGTGGGGGGGGACGGTTTCATTTATCATCTCCATCAGAGATTTTATTAAATAAGCATGATGATGTAAATGGTTACTATTTTTATAAAAATATTCTTATTTTTTTGTTTTTAATTTCATTGGATCAATCACTAATTATTGTAGTTATTTGAAATTAGATATAGCAATTATATATCCCATAAGGTACAAATTGATCCCCCTAAATCCCCCTTAATAAGGGGGACTTTGAGGTTGAGAAGCGTACCTCATAACTGCGAGAAACGCTATATAGGTTGATTATGGATGATAGCTGTATAAACTTGAATCAATTTTTTGGCTATGGAGTCCCAGGTGTATTGTTCAAAGATGAGTTGACGAGCGCGAGTTCCCATTTCTTTGGCTTGTTGGGGAAATTGCAAACACTGGGTTAAAGCATTGGCAATAGCCTCAGCATCAATATCAACTACATGGGCAACGTTTGCAGCAGCAGCTTCTGGAAAATTACAGCCTGTGGTAATAACACAAGGTAAACCTGAAGCCATACCTTCCAGCACAGACATACTAAACCCTTCAGAATAGGAAGGGGCAACATAAATACTAGCAGCAGCAAGGGCAGCATATTTGAGAGAGCCTGTTAGCATCCCTGTAAAGGTAACAGCATCCAGACAACCTGCATTGGCAAAGTAGTCTTTAGCTGTAGGTAGAAAGCCAATGTTATCAGGACCAGCAAGAATTAGGTGAGTGTCGGAAAATTTAGAGTGTATTTTACCAAAGGCTGTTGCTAGCAAGTCTAATCCTTTTTTGGGGTCGATACGTCCTAAGAAAATAATCAGAGTTTTGTTACGAGTAGCTGGAAACTGTTGATAAAAAAGTTCAGGATTAGGGAGTTGTTCAAAGTCTTGACGGTGGATGCCGTTAGGGGCAATAGTAATAGGAGTTTTGAGGTTGAGGGGTTTAATTTGTTCCGCTTCCGTAGAGGCTAGCATTTGCAGTGCGCTAGCGTTTTGGAGAGCAGGCTTTTCTAACAGAGTGTAGTAGATGCGCTTTTTTAAGGCTTTATAGGAAAGTGCCCAAGGGTCAAGCATCCCGTGTGGTATAATAACATAAGGGATATTATACCATTGACAAGCCCAGTAAGCAGCCAGGTTAGGAACTGAAAAAATCGCATTAGTTTGTACTAAGTCATAATCGCCGATGTGTTGGAATAGCCACTTACTCAGAGAAAAACTAAATTTGTAGTCTCCAATCCCTTTGTAAGGAAAAAACTGTAGGCGATAATTAGTTTTAGCCAACCAGGTTTTTACAGGGGCTTCTATAACCTCAGAACCATTAGCATTAGTGGCTACTAGGTCAACAGTAATGCCTAAGTTACCCAATGCTTGAGCTAGTTCCACTACGCATTTAGATGTACCCCCATAAACAGCCCCTAAAGCAGGAATAACAATCAGAAGTTTCATCAGTAATTATAGCGGTTTTAAATTAAATGAGGTACAAATTTTTGAGGTGCGACCCGTGGCGAATTTAATTCGCCAACGGAAAGCGCACCTAAGGTTTTAGGGAGCAGGGAGCAGGGAGTATGGAGCAGGGAGTAGGGAGCAGGGAAAAGAAATATGTCCTAAGCTTTGCTTCGACTGCTATACCTCATTAGGCGAGAAACCGCTTTAGTGATGTAAGCATTCAGCCTTCAGCTGTCAGCCGTAGCGCATTAGTTGATAGCTGATAGCTGGTAAGCATTCAGCCGTCAGCTGTCAGCCGTCAGCTATTCGCGTTCGCGCAGCGTGGCCATAGGCCAAGGCCAAGACTCACGCTGCTTGAGGTGCTTATTTTATTCAAAAGCACCTAAAGTAGCGCATTAGCTGATAGCTGATAGCTGATAGCTGATAGCTGATAGCTGAATGCTTACTTAGTGATTAGCTAAGGCGTATTCAACAGCTTTTATCAAACCTTGAGCAAAATAGTCCGGAGAGAATTTATGGATGTGTTCCAGGGCGGCTTGACTCATCGTTTCTAGGTCAATTTCCCCTGAACTTACCTTAACCATTAACTTAGTTAGCTGTTCCCTATCATAGGGATTAAAACCAAATCCATTGATCCCTTCAACTACTAAGTCTTCAAAACAGCCACAGCGATTAGACACTAGCACTGGCAAGCCAGCAGCCATAGCTTCGTTGACAACTAATCCCCATTGTTCGTGAGTACTAGCATGGATAAAGCAGCCAGCGTGAGCAAAATAAGGCAGAAGTTCTTGTTGTTGTAAAAAACCAGTTAGATGAATAAACTTAGTCAACCCTAAGTCTTTAATCTGTTGCTCAATTTGAGAGCGCATTGAACCATCCCCACACAGGACTAACTCCCAAGCCCTGTCTTTGGCTAGTTGGCGATAGGTAGCGTAGGCTGAAATTACAAAAGGAAGATTTTTCTTAGGGATAAAGCGATTGATAGCCAGGAAGTAGGGCTTGTTTAAAGGAGGTGCCAGAGATTTAATTTTGTCGGGATGGAAAGCATCATTACCTACGACATCATAGCCGCAAAAAATGGCTTCCTTAGGTAGTCCTAATTTGATCAAGTAACGTTTTTGTGGTTGCCCGCCCACTAAAGCCGATTTATACCGGTTAAGTAGCCAGCGCTTTATAGTTTCACGCCACCAGGCTCTAGTAAAATCTGTTTCTGTAGTCTCAGAAAGCAAAATTGGTAGTTTACTGTGCCATAAACTCCATACTAAAGTGGCAATCATGGCTGATTCAAAATAGCCAGCAATCACCACCACATCAGGCTGAACCTTCCTTAGGGTAGAGTAAAGTTTTGGGAGTAATTGATGAAACTTTACCTGCTCTCGCTGTCGATCGCTGACAACAGAAATAAGCGGAAATGGAAGATTTTGTAAATTAGCTTTCCAGGCATAGTCAGCTTCGGCTCTTGCCAATTCTATACCAACTACATTCCAGCCTATTTTATGACAATGCTCGTGTAAAGCACTGACACGGGAAATATGGTAGGGGCCATAGTTAGTAAACAATACTGCGATTTTGAGCACTTGAGTTAAGCTAAATTAGTTATGGATTAAAGCATAATTGGCTGTTACTTTTTGTCTTAGGTACCAAGCCATTCTTGTAGATTTAATTTTCTCAGTATGAAAATCGTCTGCATGGTGAGCATTAGGGATAGCAAAAATACGCCTAGATCTAGAACTATAGTTCCTGAGATGTTAAAGAAATTTGCTATATCCTGAAGACCCTCAACAAACAGAATATGGATCAGATAAATTCCATAAGAGTATTTACCAAAAGCAGCAATTTTATCTAGAACTATAAACTGCTCATTTTTAAAAGTAATAGCAAATATTAACAGACATATTCCTGCTAAATTTTACCATAAAAAGTTACGACCTTGGAGTAACATTAATATAGTTAAAACAATCGCTATAACTATACATTACAGGGGCAAAACTTTAAAATCCTTTTTTTCTCTTAGATTAAATAAATTATCCACAACGGCAACTGTAATACCCCATAGTGCTGCTGGTAGTGCCTGATAGGATAAAGAAACTGTATAGCCAAGTTGATTGATTAAGTTATAGTTAGGTTTGATTAAGACTACTATTCCAGTAATTAATGCTATTATTGCTAACCAAGATTTACTTTTAGGATGCTTATAAGCGAACTTTGCCAATAAAAATGTTACCAAAGATACTACTAATATAAAAGGTAGAAACCAAAGATGATGAGTAGTTCCTGTCCATAAAAACTCTAACTTAATATTAATACTTGTACACAAATTTGTAATCCAGCAATTTAAATATCTAATTAACAAATATAAAATCGACCAGATTAAGAAAGGAATATAAATTCTCTTGAATCGGCTAATGGTGTAGTCAGTAAAACTAACTGTTGGTTTTTGGATTACTTTAGTAAAAATAATAAAAACAGCTGTAGATGTAAAAAAAGGTACAGCAAACCTTCCTAGCACAGAGGTAAAGCCAAGTTGAGGCGAACTAACTGTGTGAAGCCAGACGATGGAAATAGCAGCAAATACCTTAACTGCATCTAATGTAATAAATCGTTGCTTCATTTTGGCAAAAAAAAATCTATTTATATGAATTTGGTTGATAATTAAATTTAGTTTTTAAAGCTTACGACGTAGACATAAATCTTCCCTTAGCTTTTTTGGATCCGTAGCGTTCTACCATAAGCACAAAAACATATCCAAACAAAGCAGGCCATAATACCAGTAGAGTAAATTCTCGACCTAAGTTAAACGTTAGCCCTAAACAAATCAGAAATAATCCTAACCGCAAGGTGGAATATTGCTGCTTCCAAAGCCTACTCATAAAACTCACCCAGCTAGCCATTAAAACCGCTGCACCCATTGGTCCCAAAATAGGACCAAAATTAAAAAAACCTTGTCCAATTAATCCAGTTGAAACCGTAGCAAATACCCCAATGTCATTATCAGCACCACCAAATCCCCGTAAGATAGCATAGTCAATTCCAATTAGAGGTTTATTAGGCCAGATTGCTCTAGGAATTATATTAGCTGCTTCTGCGAAATAGCGACCTCCGTAAGTTAATTTTAGGCTTCCTTCTTGGTAAAATTGATTGATATAACATAGTTCTTCTAGCATATTTAATCCCAAGTGCCCTTCTTCCTCTACTTCTTCTTGGAATTGCGGGGCAAAATCTGGATTAAATAATCCTATAAAACCAATGTTACGATAAGTAATAATTAACGTCATCAATTCATTAATAGCCCAAAAAGTAGCCATGCTAATTAATGCCTTTTTCCAAAGCGGATCTCGGGAAAATAACGCATAGCTAAAATAGCCTGGCATAATCACTGCTAGAAGCTGGTTACGGGCTCCCAGGAAAATAAAATAGGGCAGTGCAATCACGATAATTAAAATATTTAAAAATTTAAATATTTTTCGCATTGGGAGGGGCAAAAGTACACCAAAGAAGGCACAAACTAGGGTATAAACATAACCAGCAGAGGAAACAATAAATCCACCACCACCACCAGTAGCACTCCTGCCCCACATTTGTATTCCTCGACGAGCTAATACCGGAAATAAAGCAGCGGCAATGTTTCCGTTGACACGGCTAACTCCATATGCTAATAAAACTAGCCAAACGAAGGCTAAAACTATTAAAAGTTGTTCAGGATTAAAAGTAGTAAATTTAAAAACAGTATGATATTTATTGATAAATCGGCGAGAAAGGGAAGGGATGAATAGGCGAAAACTTATTAAAAAAATAATAATTTGCCAATAACATTTTTCGAGGATTAATGAATCAAACTGAAGAAAGTTCTCAGGCGTGTAAAATAGTTCTACAAAATACCAGGCTCCAATAGTGGCATACACACCCAGGGCGGGAATACTCCAAGCTCGTTTGTCTCTGACTAAAAACGCTTCAATGACTAAGATAAAAAGTATGCTTGAAGCCATGACATAAATAGGGACAAGGTCTTCGGGAAACCCGACAGAATCAGTCATTAATCAAAACTCTAGCAAAGGGAACAGGGAATAGGGAGTAGGGAATAGGGAGTAGGGAGTAGGGAGTAGGGAGTAGGGAGTAGGGAGTAGGCAAGAGGCAATAGGCATGCTAGCAATAGGCATGCTAGCAAGAGGTAAGAGGCAAGAGGTAAGAGGTAAGAGGTAAGAGGTAAGAGGCAATAGGCATGCTAGCAATAGGCATGCTAGCAAGAGGGAAAAAAGAATGTGTACCTCATAGCTATGAGAAACGCTATATAAATAGGTTATGAAGAATCTTGCTGTGTCTTGATGCAGTCGCTCATGGGGGGAACCCCCAAGACCGCGCTGCATCGCTTTCTCATAACACCAAAAAATCCTCTAAGCTCTTTCATAGTGCTCCCTGCTCACTGCTCCCTGCTCCCTTTTGCCATCAATCCTATGTTCACAACCCAGATACAAACCCTATATGTTGCAGTTTTTGTTGGAGTTGAAGCAAACTAAATTGAGAGAAATTTATTTGATGGTGGGAAAAGCGCTGCAATTGTTGGGGGTGACTAAGACACCATTGCAAGGTTTGAGAAATCGCTTCTCCTGAAACCTCTGGTAAGATCAAGCCATTCTCTTGATCTTTCACCACTTCTCCACAAAATCGGGACACTATCAGGGGTAATTTCCAAGCTTGAGCTTCCAGTTGAGTTAAACCAAAGCCATCGGAAAGGGTAGGGAAGAGAAATACATCCGCTTGTTGATAATACTGGCTGGTGCTACTGCGGGGAACGGAACCAATCCAGCGCACATTTGGCAAGTTTTGTTGGGCTGGGGTGAGGGTAATCCCTAGGGATCCTACAATCTGAAATTCAATGGGTTCCTGTTGTAATAATCTCGCTGCTTCCAGCAGGGGAAAGATACCTTTACGTAGGATAACTTGTCCGAGGAACAGCACTCGCAGGGGACGCTGAGGGGAAAAGTGTTCCGGATAGGTGCGCACAAAGCCTTGAGATGCGGTAGGTGCTTGGTAAGCTAAGGGAACTACGGCAATTTTCTGTGAGGGTACCCCAACTTGTTGTAGGGCTTGGCTAGACCAGGTGGAGTTAACTACAATCCGGTCTGCCAAGTGACATTCTTTTTGCCAGTTAGTCCAATAGTCCGGCGGTGCTGGTTGCCAGGTTGATTGATAATGGGGATATTGGCGGTGGGCTTGGGCAACAATTTTTTCTTCCACAATTCCTGGATCTATTTGTCCGAGGACAGTGCGCCACCCTTGAGCTTTGGCAAATTGTAATAGATCTAAGGCTGCGTAGCTGTAAGTAAAGAGGATGGGAGGTTGATTAAATTTTGGAGCAATTTTTGCCAGATAGTTGACAGCGTTTTGTTGAAACCAGTGATTACGGGCAATAATTTGTTCCCAGCCACGCACTTTTTGCAGACGTTGCTGGATTTCTAGCTGAATTAAGGAATTGGTAAAGGCGTGAGTGGATGCTTGAGCAAGATCTGGGTGGAAGCGATCGCGTAAACTGGTGAGCAGGTTTTTGGGTAGATAGTTGAGGGGAGATTGGGGAGTAATCCAGGCGTCTGTGATTAGGTGAGATAGGTTACCCTGTTGATGTAGGGATCTGGGGATTGCGTAATGTTCTCTTGCTCCGATTTGACAGCAGATCCACTGATGAGATTGTTTAAACACAATTATTGAGGGAAAAAGATTTGTACCTGCAAAGTTTATTGTGATAAATTATTGATAATTAGACTAGAATGATTTCAATTTTGAATTCCAAGCTTCAGCACCTCTTGGAGGAGTCCCAATCCGTTTAAAAGCCTCCATTTGTCTGTATCCCAATCTATTCACTATTTTCTTCAGAAAACTTTTCTGAGTATATTTTTCTAAAGAAAAGCTCCCTAGTAAATCAGAATAGTTAGTTTTGATAAATTTAATTAGCTTTCTGACATGGCTATCAGCACAATCATCAAACAGAATAATTCCGTCCTTTTCAAGTAAAAGTGTGGAATAATAAAAATCTATAAATACGTCTTCAAACAAATGGGATCCGTCAACATAAATCAGATAAAATTTTTCTTTTGATTTTACTAGTTGAGGCAAGCTTAAATAAGAAAAATCTTCAATAAACCTAAATTGTTGACTTAGATTTTCTGCTTTTAACACAGTCAGGGCACTATTTTTCCAAGATTTTTTCTGAAAAGGGTCTATGGCTGTATGCAGAAAGTTGTTATCTTTGTGAATTTCTTGAAGACTTGCCAGAATAGCTAGTGCACTTCCTCCATAAGCTAAGCCGATTTCTAGCGTTTTATGGGGACGTTTAGCGAGAATAATTTCTCGCAGCACCTTGATATTGTTAATACTTGATAAACCTGACACAGGGATAGTGTTGTTATTTTCATCAATACTTTTCCCCGTTGCGATAATGTTATTGAGACTTGGGCAAAATTCTAAATATGATAATTCCATTTTTTTTGATAGTAATTTTAATCTTTCTAGAGCATCTGATTCTGGATTTTTTGTGCCCAAATCTCGTAGGCTTGATCAGTTAGATGTGTACCATCTGTTGTCATTTCTTTTTTTAGTAAACCTTCATCATCAATAAAATCTGACCAAGAATCAATAATTTTAATATTAGATTATTGAGCAACACGAATCATTTTTCCACGCAGTTTCATAATAATATCGTTTACTTCAGGTCTTCTTGTGGGAGGTGGAAGAGTCAAAATTATAGAAGATTGAGTTGAATTGATTAGTTTGCTAAGATCTAATATTGAATCTTCAATAGTTTGACGTTCATCGAGTATAGAAAATGCATCATTTGTACCTGCTGAAACAATAATATATTTGGGTTGGTATATATTGGCTTTTTTAACTTGTGAAATAGTTTGTCGAATGGTGTATCCATTCCCAGCCAGATTCCGGGTTGTAAAATACCCAATGCCAATTTTTGGACCCCAATGTCCCCCTCCAGCTGCTAGTGAGTCACCACAAAATACAGCAGTAGCATTGCGTTGTTCAGAGACCCAATGTGACCATGTTTCTAGGATGGCATTGCGTGAATATTTGTTAATTGCTAAAGTACCTAAAATTGGTGAAAATAAAATAATTACGAGCCAAGTAAATAAAACAAGACCATAGCCGAAAGATTTTTTGGTATTTTTTACACGAGCCATGGTTGGTAGTATAAGTGATAGTCTAACTCGGGATTTCGCTTCCTAATCAATCTAGCGGGATTACCTGCCACAATCGTGTATGGTTCCACATCTTTAGTAACTACTGATCCTGCACCAATTACCGCACCTTCTCCTATTTTTACTGAAGGTAAAATAATAGCTCGATAGGCAATCCAAACCCGATCGCCAATAATGACATCTCCACCTCGATCCCCAAAACTAGGGGATTGGGGGTCATGCCCTAAGGTTAAAATGGTTGCCTCTGGACCAATAGAAACATCGTTACCAATGTGAATGTGATAATGGCGACCATCCAATAAACAGCCAAAGTTAATTACGTTGCGATCGCCCAAATAGACTTTACGCCCATTAAGAAAGCGACAGCCCATTTGAACCGATGTTTCCTTTCCTAGCCTGGCTAAATATGCCTTGAGGTAAGCAATGCGGATTTTACGGGAGGGACAGTTACTCAGCCAATGGTTGTAGTGATAGTTGAGAATACTACCTGCAATAATTTTAGGATTCACTGATTAGGACTTATACGCAGAAATAACAGTACAAGAAACCTCTGGATCTTCACCACCTTGAATAGTGTAGCCATGTTCTTTTAACAGAAGTAGCAAAGATTGTCCTTTTGTATCAAATTCGTGAATTTCCATACTAATCCAATCAGGAAATTGACTAGCTTTAAATAAAGCCGGAATTACTTCATATTCAGCACCTTCAACATCTAATTTAAGCCAACATTCTGAGCCTATTTCAGGTAAAATACACGAGATAGGAATGCCTGGAGGTTGTTCATCAATATAACCAGTTTGTGAAGATTGACTATGGTAATAAAGAGTTATATTCTTTGACCAAAGACCCAGTTTATGAACATTTGCTTCACAGGAATTTAAGGATAAATTTGCATGGAGTTGCTTAAAATTATGGTCATCAGGTTCGTAGCAAATTAGTTTAGCTTTAGGAAAATAATTAAAAGCCTGAATAGCAAAAGCACCAATATTTGCACCTCCATCCACAATAGTCTTTGGTTCAAAAGAAGGTAAACAATAACCACCCCTAACTATTTCCCCTACCATTAGGTAATCTGCTTCATTTCCTTGACGCATGGAAAACTGAGTCAATTTACTATTCTGATAAAACTGGAAATTAACAAAACCTTTTTTTCCAAAACTGTCAATTTGGTCAATAAACCATCTGATCATATCAGCACGATGGTGTCCCATAATTCCTAATCCTCCGAGAAGAAATGCCAAGTATTTGTGGCGATATGATTTTCCATGTCTTGCATGTGCTACAAGTTTTATTAGAGTTATTAATGTTGACATTTTTTTTTAAATAAAAATCATTTTTGAAACATATTCATGACAATTTTGGCATTTTCCTGCCAAGAATTATCCCTAAAATACTCTTCCCAGCAAGGTTTGATTGTTGTTCCCAACCATGAATTTAAGCCCTCGACAATCGCAGTTACACTATCAGGATCAACCCACAATCCCAGTTGATATTTTTGCACCATCTCTTTCAAAGGTCCTTCTCCACTGGAAGCTAAGCAAAGTTTACGATGGTGTGTGGCAACGCTTAAAACACCGCTAGCAGAGTGGAATGTCTGATCATAAGTCAATAAAACTAAATCACTCATGTCAAACAAATTGGGAATTTCCCCTGGGGGAATAAAGCCAATCTGCCACCGACAGCGATCTGCTACACCTAATTCCTTAGCTAATTCTTGATAACGACGAGCAAGTTGCTGACTAGAAGACTGTTCTTTTCCCGCGACTACTAAATATACATCAGGGACACGAGCCATTGCCTCAATTACCAGGTCAAGGTTTTTGTTCGGACGAATATGCCCAAAGGACAACATCACCTTAGCTTCTGGAGGTAAGTTGAGGGAGTTGCGCATTTTTTCCCTGGATTGAGTTGCTTTGGATAATTCATAAATACCGTGGGGAATTACAGTTGTGCGCAATTGAGGCATAGGGCTAACTGTATCTAGATCAATGGCTTCATGAACAAATGCCTCCCGCAGAAACGAATAGCCTGCTGCAATAGAGCAACGATGCCACCATTGAGGCCCCAGGACAAAATCTCGCACGGGATCATGGACTACTGCACCGAATACCACTCCCCGATTAGCTAATCGCCTCAGGTGATTGGCCCACAAGGGCGCAAGGTATTCCAGGTAAGAACCCATTAAGACGTGAGAAAACCGATTTTCTTCAATAAAACGGGTTAATCTAGCAATATTGCTGAGCAGATTATAGGAAAGATAGCCTGCTTTAAGAACCTTGGGCATTCGTGTATGCACCCCAGGACTTGCCGTGGTATCATCCAAAATAGGTACAATCTCATAGGCTTCTCCCCTACCTACGGGATAGTTGGGCGTAGTCAGTAACGTTACCTGTGCGCCAGCAGATACAAGGGCATTAGCTTGATAGTGGGCATAGTCAGCTAGTCCTCCATAGCTAGCAGGAGAATAGTAAAGTAACTTCATTCTTTAGGTCTATATTTTGGCGACAAAAGTTGCTGACATAAATTTTCTGGTGAGAAGTATTGTTGAGCTTTTGCCCTTTTCCTGAAAGCAAGTTGAGCATACTCATTAAAGTTTTTCCACATAGTTATAACTGCTTGAGTTAATTCTTCTGTGCTCTCATCTTGAATACCAATCCCTACACCAAATTCCCCGATCACCTCTTCTAACCAACCTCCTTGGGTATAAATAAGGGGAATTCCTAAACATACCGCCTCAATGGCTACCCGGGAAACACGACCATGATAAGAACTATTGCGGTAGGGTAAAATCATGCAGTCGGTCTTGCTCAGTAAAGTCTGATAGTCATGGGATTGGAGAGGGCGATCAATTATTGTCACCTGGGGATGTTGGCGCAGTAGGGAACCAGGCTCACAGATACTGCCATCAGGTAAGCTAAAAGGTTCAACCCATTGAATACAGAATTGAACCGGAATGTCTTGCTGTTTAGTCAAGAGTTGCTCAAGGGCTGTTTTGAACATATCAGAACCCTTCTCATATCTCGCAAAACCGTAGCAAGCAAAGGTGGGGGCACTAGATAACTCTTGGCTTGATGATAATCTAAGTGATGGTGGGCTAGATTCTATTAACTGAGGTACAGGATGGGGAAAAAGCTGGAACGGTAAATTAGTTAGTTCCTCAAACTCTCGTTTTGCTCCCTTAGTTTCCACAGCCAAGGTAACTGTTCCTTGTGCCACTAGCTTCTGAAAACGGCGGAGTAGGAAGCCTTGAATTCCCAGGAGAGGAGATGATGGTAAGATTGACTTCTGAGTATTACGATCCCAAATCCCTGGATTGGCCACAAAGAATAGGGTTAAATGCTGAGGTCTTTGAGGATGAAATGTCATAATCATCCACCAAGCTAGCAGATGATGTATCAAAACCGTAGGCACAAAAATATGCTCATAACGGGGCTGTTTCCCTAGTAGAGGCACGAGCACAACTAAACATCGCCAACTATGAAGCAAAAAGCCATAATATCTCTCACCCGGTAACTTTTTTTTATGGTTGTCTAGATATCGAGCGTAACGAAACAGGGGAAAAACTTTTAATTCTTGGCAAATTTCTGGAACGACATCGTGGTGAGCAGCAACTTGTACTTGCCATCCCTGGGCTTCCGCAGCTTGAGTAATGGTTTTAATATACTCAAACCAGTGGGCTTTGAGATCCCTGAGGGCTTCTTCAACAACTAGTAATGATTTTGTCATCTTTTAACCGCGATGCTACCTAAAGTTAAGTGTTTTTGCTTCGTCCAAGCTAAATCCTAATTCTTCAATCAGTAGCTTCTGCTTGAGAGTTAGCCAACCTTGCTGATAGCAATCTGATTAACTGTTGTGACTAAATTTTGTTGCCAATACATGATAGAAAGGAATCGATGCAATCCTAGTACTTCCCTTACCCTGAGTGACAAAGACTTACAACCTTTTCGCTTTGAGCATTCTTTGAGCCATTCCTTAGCGATTTCCATTGCTTCATGAGCAGTTGTGGCGTCATTTTGTAGTCGTGCCTTCAGATAAATATCTGAGTAGAGACGCATGAGACTTTCACAATGTTTTGCGGTTAGCGATCGCTGTTGTTGACTAAGAAAATCTATGTTAGCGGTAGTAATTGCCTTCATAGATTGAAACCATAAAGCCAGAACATCTGGCTGATTTCGGTTGTCTTCAATTTCTTGGCGATAGAGTGCACCAGCGCTAGCAGTATATGCTACCGAGAATGTAGAAGTAAGGCGAAACCAAAAGGCTGTGTCTTCACTCATATAACGGTCAAGCGCTTCAACCCAAATAAATGGTGTATGCAAAATATCTCGCCTAACTATTGCTGAATGCACTGCCCAGGAAGCAAAGGCAATTGCTCCATCAGGAAAGCCAAAAGCTGTTGAATCATAGCCAGCAGGTGCTTTCAAGGTGCGCTGTTGTGGATTTGAATTAGCATATTCTTGCCAATGTCCGGCAATGATAGCTGCGTGAGGATGATCCTCAACAGGCGACAATAAATTTTCTAAATGAGTCGATTCTATAGTGTCGTCAGCATCTAGAAATAAGACCCAGGTTCCTGTTGCATGCCTTAACCCCACGTTGCGAGGTGCTCCAGGCCCACCTGTACGTTTAGGACATGAAATAAGATGGATTCTTGGGTCACAATATTTTTGGACGATTTCTAAGCCGTTATCTGTAGAGTTATTATCTACGACCCACAGTTCCCAATCAGTAATGGTTTGTGCAAGGACAGAATTGATTGCTGCACCTATATAAAGTGCTTTATTATAAAGAGGGACAATAATACTGACATCAGGCATAACTGATTTTCACGAAATCCTTAATTTGTCTGAGAAAGACACTCCAAGCTAACTGTCTTGTTGGCAACAGCATTACGATAGGCGGTTTCAAACCGGGTCACCACCCGAGACCAGATAAACGCTTCTGAAACCTGATCAGCATTTTTACCCAACTGCTCAGCCAGTTGAGGATCATTTAGTAATTGAAGTATGGCATCCTTCAGCTCTATTACATCAAGACCTACCTGATTGCCCTCACCGTAGGCTCTGCCTACTAACAAACCCGCACCCTGTCGCCCCAGTAGTTCCTCGAGAACTGGTAACCGACGGCCAATAACAGGTTTGGCATAACGACCAGCTTCCATATAAACTAAGCCAAATGCCTCCCCTTCAGAGGGAACACACAGCATTGTGCAAGCTGCCAGAGCATCATGCTTATCCTGCTCCGAGCCAAAGCCCAGTTCGAGAACTCCATCCTTTACTTCAAGGCACACTTGAGACGGTTGCTCCCCTGGTGTTGGGCCCATGCAAACCAACTTGGCGTCCGGACGCTGAGCCTGCACGAGAGAAAAAGCCTGCTTGAGCAAAGTATAGCCTTTATCTGGTGTTTTTCTGCCCAGAAATAGAACAATGGGTCCTTCAAGAGAGTAGCTCTGCCGGAACCGATTGGCATTGCCGTCCGTTCGATTATCGATACCGTTACCAACGATAAAAAAAGGACCAGATAGACCACAAGACTCTAGAAAGTTACGCTCAAAGTTAGTAATAGCAAACAGACCTTGTGCCTGTTGATAGAGATAGAAGTCAAAGGGTGAATCTCCCCATTGACCTGGATGTACTGTAGGCTGGATTACAAAGGGCACACCTAACTTGCGAGCGGCTGCCGCCGCTGCAAACCCAATCAACTCATGAGCCTGACCAATGTGGTGGATGACGTCAACTCCTCTTAGGGCAGCGATCGCCTGTCGGGCAAATAAAGCCTCAAATAAGACGATGCCTAGGGAGCGAAAACTCGGACGGCCAATGCATTTTGAAACCACCCACATGATGACATTCGCAACTCTGGGATGTCTGAGGACGTTAACTTGTAGACCGCTCACTTTAAGCTCAGAGACGGACTCAGAAAAAAAAAGGTATCCCAGTAAGAAGGGGTGCGCGAAATGGCTCGCGTCACTATTGTGACCTCGTGTCCCCGAGCACGCAATCTATGGGCTAATTTCTCTGCGTGGGCTTGTAGTCCACCGGACTTTGGGTAAAACGTTCTAATAGTTAGACCAATTTTCATAACCAGTAGAAATATACAATAACTTAAGATTATTAAAAAAGATAGCAATCCGACTTGATCGCTTCTAAGTATACTGAGACTGAAGCCACCACTAGGCAGGGCATCAAGTCTGAGAAATTTTCAAATATCAATCTTGGTTGCTACATAGAGCATCGTTTGAGAAGATCTGAACTAATTCGATCAAGCACCTGCGAAAATTGAAACCGGGTTTTGGCCGTTCGACGAGCATTCTGACTGAGATTCGCAAGTAGCCCAGGATGATCAAACAATCGACCCACCTTCTCAGCACAATCCTTCACATCCCCAGGCTGAAATAGTAACCCACTTGTACCATCATCAATGAGTTCTGCCACTCCTCCCGTGCGGGATGCAACAACTGCTAAACCAGCGGTCATTGCCTCTAAAATCACAATGCCCATGGGTTCCTCCCAGACGCTGGGAAATACCAAGATGGAATTTTGGGCATACACTTCTGGCAAAGCTGACCGTTCCATCGAACCTAACCAAACTACTGCATCCCCTAAGCTACATTTAGCAATAAGCTCTTCTAGCCTTGCTCGATAGGTTGGTGAAAGACAAGGACCTGCAAGGGTCAACTTCAGATTCTGTAAGTTATACTGCTTTCGCAATTGTCCCAAAGCTTGAATTAAAACATGAACGCCTTTATGCTCAGCGACCTGACCTACATAGAGTATGCGATTGGGATTGGCAGCAGGAGTTGAGGGTGGCTTAAATAAATCTGTATTAATGCCCCAATCTGTTTTGAGCCAGACCGAAGTATTCAAAGATTTGCCTTCATGGTATTGGCGCAGATAAATAGTCGGGTAATGTATAAAATCTGGAGAAATCATTGCTTGTGCTGGCGGTATACCCATCAGTTTTCCCAATTGAAGCACACATTGACGGCTAAACTGTCGCACCAGATTATTAGCAGGGGTGGTTACATGTCGCGACCAGGCATCTACATTGAGGTCTCGCCAAAAATGGTCAAAAATAAATAAGCCCCAAGAGTAGTGATTGAGCTGCGCGAACTCTACTAAAGACCGGGATAATCCACTGAGATTCCAAAAGTAAACGAGGTGAGGCTGAACTTCCCGCAGTGTAGCGAGGAAAGAACGCTTTGTCACATATTCATGAATCAGTAGTTGCCTGAATCGATCAATCGCTCCAAATTGGGACAAGTTTCGTCCAAACAGGGAAGGTAAAATTCGGAGAATACTATCCTCCTCTTTACATTCTTCCTGCCGATGGGAAGAAGTCAAAACAACGACTTCAAAACCTCGCTCCCGCAATCCTTGAGTAACTTCAGCACAGCCAAGCTCATAACCACCATAAAAGACAGGCGGATAAAAGTTACTGACAATGAGAATACGTGGTTTTTGTTTTTTATTCAAAATCAGCATTAAAAAAGATGATAGTGATTTAATTTTTCATCAGGCTACAGTAGGCTTTTGAACGAGAATTACCCAGGACTTGTTTGCAACCGTTCATTAGGTATTGCCATAGATCAAATTTATAAGGCAGGTATATTCACATTAAAATTCGATCCAGTTGGCGATTTTATATAATATCAAATTAATTTTTAACTACTGAGTTAAGCAATTTGCTAAAAGCCTTAATATCAACATGCATATCAGTTGGATGTAATGTCTTTTCAGAAACAATAATAGCTTTAAACCT
Organism: Moorena producens 3L; assembly: GCF_000211815.1. Taxonomy (GTDB): domain Bacteria; phylum Cyanobacteriota; class Cyanobacteriia; order Cyanobacteriales; family Coleofasciculaceae; genus Moorena; species Moorena producens. The sequence goes on along the minus strand of NZ_GL890953.1, from coordinate 53,259 downwards.
GCTAAATTTATGTCCTAATTGTCTTGCCATTATTAAGTAATGAATTGGTAAATTAGTTGTAATTTCCACCTGACGAATAAGGTAAGTTTTTTTTAGCCAACTTTTGATAGTTGAGTACATACAGGCAATCAAAAATTTTATTGACAATCAACAATTAAGTGCAGCGTTTGCATCAATCCATAACTGATGACGTATAGGTCCAACATAATGCCGGGCTGACCAAGGTTGATTATGAAAAGACTCTATCCAATAAGTGAGACGGTCTTTATCAACGTACACATCTTGTTTTTGAATCGTGTCTCCAACAGTTTTTGCAAGAATTGCTACCAAAGTTTGTTCACTAAAAAGGTGAATTTTATCTTCAGTTAGTGCATATAGAAGCAATTCTTGATAATTATCTATTTCAGATATAAAACGATTAAAAATAGCAAAACCAGCATTTATAAAGGGAGGATACGACATTTCTTCCTGAAGAGCATTGGGAAGCTTAGATAATAACCTTAAATTGTAAGAATTTGTATAATCTTGAGCTGCATAAATTGCTTTTTTTGAGTAACAATTCATTAGCTGGACAACATCACGAAACCATAAAATATCACTATCTGCGTAGAGGACTCGATTCTTATGAGCAATTCTGAGACATGCTGCAAATTTAAAACCAAAGATATGTTTACGACAAAAATCTGCTAACAATGGCCATCCCCGTTCATCATGGAACGCTGCTGTACTGGCGCGATCCAGACAATATATTTTTCCTGGCCAAAAACTAAAAAACTCTTTTACTTCAGACTCAGTCAGTGACTCATCATATGCGATGACTAGATCTGGTAAAGCACGGGTATGTCGAGCAAGTGTTTCGAGGCTTACTTGACTCATCATCAGGTCCTTACGGCAAGTTAAAGTAACATAGCTGAAGTTTGCCTTGGGTTTTTCTGGGATCAATGGAATATTACGAAAAGCTATGCGATATCGACGCCACTCACTGATACGCCATTTTAGATTCGCTGAATTGTTGGGATTAAATATATAGTATGGAAATCTCATATATCTGTGAATAGTTAACGCCTATAGAAGTTAGGTGATAATGGGACGATACTCAGAAAGGTCAGATTGAACCAATAGACTATCCCGATTGCAACAATAGACCTTAATTCCTGCATTAACCAAGTTTTTATTTAAGTCAGGCCAGTGGTCTAACATCGAACCTTTCCATCCATAAACTTCTCCTACGGTAGCATGAACATTTTTTGCCTTAGCCTCTTGATCCCAAGGATTAATCAGTTCTGGATATCGATTTAATTCTGAGTCAAAGAATGTACCACCTCTATTGAGATCTATCCCAATCAATTTGATAACTGGAGCAATCCTGAGAATAGCAAGCACATTCAATAAACAGGTAAGACTTCCCCGACGGTAGAAAATATTTTCATTTAAAGAGTTAGCCCATTTTAAGTTTTCTCCTTTGCTAGTATCTCGAATAAAAAATATGGATAATAAATTAGGATGAACAAATGATTTAAAATAGTTTTCTAAAATAAAAATTGGCAGTTTTTTTTCTGTATTTAACAACTTCAATTCAACTTGTTTAAATGCCTTTTTGCCAATACCAATTGCATCAGCCATAAAGATGAACTGTGGCCAAATACCTATCAGATCCCAGTAAAGGATATATCGATTCATGGCAACTGATGTTTTACTAGAAATATAATTTTTTTCTTCTTGAGTTAAATCCAGCAAACTAGGACCAGAGCCAATAACAAATATTTCGTCATAGATAAAATCATCTGTATTTTTCCTAAAAACTAATGATTCATCTATAGAAGGTGATAATGCACTCGATTTAATTTTTAGAAGATTTAACTCATCTTCAAGTGTTGAAAAATTACTTTTCAAATCAGATATTTGACATATTTCTGACCAAAGTAATCTTTGAACAATAGACCTCAAGCTTGATCTAATAATTCCTTTCATGTATTTCAAGACTATGAAAAAAAATGACTTAATAATATATAGCAGTACGCTTCTAGGTTAGGACAAAGTGTATCAGTTACAAGGGAATAGTTAACGGTTAATAGGGAATAGATAAATATCCTAATTTTTCCCCGTAGTTCTATATTTATAAAATAGCTGTATTCAATCCAAAATATGGTTCTAATTTCTCTAAGCCGAACCAGAATCCCTCTCCATCATTCTTATGTCCTTGCCAAATTTCTGGAATAAAGGAAGCATTAGGCGTAGTCTTTTGCAAATCCTCCGCTAAAGCCGGAAAATCAATCTCACCTTCGCCAATTTGCAATCCTTCACCATCTATCCCTTCTGCATCAGCAATATGTAAATGAGCTGTTAACGGTCCAATTTGCTCAATAAACTCTTTGAAAGACCATTTATGATGATTACAAGCAAGTTTGGAGTGAGAAACATCTAAACAAACTCGATAGCCATATTTATTGCAAAACTCAGCGGTATCTTTTGGGTCTACAAATAAATTATGATAACGTTGACCGCCAAAATGCCAGGGGAAGGGAGGCATGGTTTGAGGAATGATTTCTACACCTTCTGTATCAAGTTCAGATAAACTTTTAACCAGCAATTCGTATAATTCACTCCGTTGAGATTGATGCAACGGTGCGTCTATGGTAAAACCACCAACATTGGTGACGATACAAGGTTGAGTTGCGCGTTTAAAGAAGGGCTTGAGTAGGCGGGTGATATCAATGACTCGTTGCAGTTCTCGGATAGAATGCTGACGGTACTCCTCATTCTGGGAGCATAAATCCAGTAAATGATCTCCAGCAAATAATTCTGGACTGTGAACTACTAAATCCAAATCTAGTGGTTGCTCAAAGTATTGGTAAATATCTTGCTCCAAATCCTTGTAGCTGAGGTGAAACTCTAGTAAATCTGGATTTGTTTTTGCCAAGATATTCTTGAAATCATGGTAACGAACGGGTATACCCCAAGGACGCTGAAACTTGTAATTACGGGCTTGAATTTGCTCTCGTTCTAAATCACTGGGAAAGAAAAAGTCACCCGCTTTAAATCGTCTTCTGGCTAATTGTCCAATTAGTTCGGTTTTGCGGTTTGGTTGCAAACCTTTACCAGGACTTTTGACTTCAATCATTTCTGATGTAATAACTTGTCCTGGTTCCAGGTTGCAGTTTATTACTAAACTTTTAGCTAAAGTCTCGCGGTTGATTAGTTCTCCTTGGCTGAGTCTACGTTTTTTTGCGTTACCCAAAGCCTCTTCTACCTGACGAATACCCCGCACCATTGCTTTAAACTCTTGTGGTAACAAACTTACTTTGTGGTCGTTACCTTCCATCGATTTATCAACGCTAAAGTGTTTCTCAATGACCTTTGCACCTTTAGCAACCGCTGCAATAGCTATGTAAATATCACGTTCGTGACCAGAATAACCAACAGGGCGATCGCTAATTTCTTTGAGACGTTCTAAATAGTTGAGATTTACATCCTTGAAGGGAGCAGGATAGGTAGAATTACAGTGCAGCAGGACGTACATAGCACCCAATCGCTCTAGTAAATTTGCAGCTTCACTAATTTCAGCTTCCGTTGACATACCAGTGGAACAAATTAACGGTTTCCCAGTTTTAGCCAGTGCTGCGAGTAAGTCATGATTTGTCAAGTCAGCTGAAGCTACTTTATAGGCTTGCATTCCATATTCTTCTAAGAATGCCAGACTTTCCAAATCCCAGGGAGTACATAGTGGTAAGATACTACGTTGTTTGCAGTAGTCAAAAGCAGCAAACATTTCCTCTGGAGTGAGTTGAAAGCGAGAAAGTAAATCCAAAGTGTATTGGGAACCTAAATCTTCACTCGCATCATTAGCATTACCAGCATTACGGTAGAGAGCTTTCATACTACGCATCTGGAATTTAGCACAATCAGCCTCTGCTTCTATTGCTAAGTCAATCAGTTTCTTGGCTAATTCCAAACTGCCATTGTGGTTATTACCAATTTCTGCAATTATGAATGCTGGTGATTCTGCATCAATAGTAAAGTTCCCAATTTGAATAACACCAGGTCGCTTTCTTGCAATAGCAACTAAGTGGTGATTTTTATCTATCAGAGGAAGAAATTCGATTTTTTCAGAAAAGTAGGACTTAATCTTTTCTGGTTCGTCTTCAAAATAAGCAAATTTGAAGTTTTTATTAGTAATATTAGAAACAGGCTGGTTTAATTCAATAGTGTTTTGATTTACCAACCACCGCCGAAAGTCGCCATCAGTTAATATACCTTCAACAATACCCGATTCCGTAACCGAGAAAATAACCCGACTTTTGTTGTCGCTAATTTTTTTCAGCGCGTTGATGATACTGTCTTCAGTAAAGACAATATATTGAGCAATATTTTTGTCAATTAGCATCTATTTTAAATAACTACTAGATTTATTCTTTAACTACATAACAAGGGGTCATACAGAAGGGGAATTTTTGAATTTTTATATTTTGGTTAGCAAAATACTCATCAACAGCCTTAGTTTCACCAGGAAAAACTCCATAGTCATCTAAAATTAGAACTCCTCCTTTGACAATTCTTGGGAAAAGACGTTCTAATATTACAACCGCTGGTTCATATATATCTGTATCTAGATTTAATAAGGAGATTTTTAATTCTGGATGCTGTTCTAAGTAATGAGGTACAGTCTGTAGAATATCTCCTTCTATAAGTTCTATATTTTTTCCAAGTCCTTTATTATCTAAAATACTTAATAATTGTTCTTTTGAAATAGATTCTTCTCCAGCGTTGTTGATAAATTTATCTCTGGGAGCTTTATCTTGAGTAAATTGAGTTTCAGGAAATTTACCAAAAGTATCAAAGCCAATTATTTTTTTAGAGTATGGATTTCCAAACAAATCTCTAAAGCTTGCAAATTTAACTAAAGAAGTACCTTTAAAAACTCCACATTCCACTATTGCACCAGGTACGTCTCGAACCATCTTATACAATTCATAGTGAGCTAGTAGTTTACCTATCCTTGTTGGGTCGCAGGATAAATAAAAGTTATTTTCGTATTCAAAAGCACGGTTTAAATCAGGTAATTCAATCATCTATATTCTCCAATTAAATAGAACTATACTTCTTCAAAAGAGACTCTGCTATTTCAAAGTCAGTCAAGGAATCGATTTCCCAACTAGCAGCTTCATTCATGACAAACATAGAAATTTTACCGCCGAGACGATTACTAAATTCTTTGAGAACCCAAGGTTTGAAAATATAAATAGAACCATTTTCAACATACTGTGGATTCATGTCCTGACGGCGCTTTCGATTACAATAATCATAATTAATGGACTTGACTACACCGTTAACTTCTTCCCAAAGAAATCTGTGGGAAGGAGAAACTGACAATAAAGAATCAGCATTTGTACTCTGAATTTTCTTGATAGCATTGTCAATATCTGTACCTGCTCTAATAGGAGAAGTACATTGTAAAAATACAATTAATTCAGGATAAATGCCAATTTTTTCAATCTCATAAGTTGCGTGAATAAGAGCAGATTCAGATGAAGCTTTATCGCTAGCTAATTCCTCAGGACGCTCAATGATTTCGGCTCCATATTCTTTAGAAATTTCTGCAATTTCTGCGTCGTCTGTGGAAACGTAAATTTTGTCAATTAAATTGGATTCTTTGGCATCTAAAATAGAATGAGCGATTAATGGTTTGTCTCCTAATGGGCGTACATTCTTGAAGGGAACGCCTTTAGAACCACCACGAGCGGGAATGATTGCTATTATGTTCACAATAATTTTTCTTGAACTAAAAAATTATATTGTTTTACTCATCAAAAAATGTTAGGTTTTCTTTATTAGTAAACTTTTTTTAATTAAGTAAATAGTTTCTTGCTTCATTATTTTATGAATGATTTTTGAGATAATAGAGCGTATAGAACCAATGTTAAAACGAAACAATCCTAGTGAATAGTTAATTTCAGAAAAATAGAAATATATTAATATTATTAAGTACAATTTTTTGTTTAAATTAGATAGATGCCTTTTGTCTGTTTTTCTATATAATGCTCTAATATTCTCATCTCCTTTAACTAATTCAAAACCAGCTTTTCCTAAAATGAAATTTAAAGTTGATAAGGAAAAGTGATAAAGATGTGCATTTTGAAAAAACCTTAATGGATTGACATAATTTCTATGAATCTTAAATATACCAGGAAGCTCAATATATAAATATCCTCTATCAGTGATTGAATTATATATCTTCTCAAGTTCTTCAAGAGGATTTGGAAAATGTTCAAGAACATGGCAAAGAATTACAAGGTCAGCTTTTCCGTATTTGTCTAAAGATTTTATATCTCCATGTTCTAGAATGAGTCCTATGCTTTTGCCACGATTCAAATATTGACTTCCTAAATCACAACCAAATACCTTACATCCTAAATTTTTGAAAGGGATCAGTACTCCCCCTGCTCCACAACCCACATCAAATACTGTTAAATTTTCATGAAACTTGAAATTTGGCTTTAGGAAATCCATAATTAATCTGCCATGACTTTCTTGTTCCTCAAAAAAATCATCTGGTGCTTGAGAATGGCCAACATAAATAGAACGGTAGTCTTGATCGTAAAATTTTGATAAACTAGACTCATCTAATCTTGGGCTTGTCCGCATTATCCCACAGGATTTACATAAGTATGTTGACACTGACAAACAATAGCGATCACGCTCAGTTAAACAAATACCTTCTGAATCACCACATAGACAAGAAATGCTCTCAAAGGTATATACTCCCTTATTCACTTTTGTCTGAAACTTACCAATAGAATCGTATTGAAATTCAGTAAGGTTTACTTGTGGACTTTCACAAATAAATAACCTACGAAGTAAAATTTTGTTTAGTCTATCAATTATTAGCATGATTCATTAAATCCACATAAACAGTATGTACATCTTCATTTCATAAATAAGATAGATGTCATTCTATATACTCATGAAGCTGAGATTTGACACCAATCTTTTTGCCCTTCTGCAAACTCAGCAATCTCTCTCAACACGTCATAAATACTAGTCTGAGGCTTCCAACCCCAAACATTTGCAGCCTTTGTCGAATCCAACACCATCCAAGCAATGTCAAAAGGCCGTTCCGTATCAGTTTGAACCACCGTATTAGCCCCAAACCGATCTTCACACCAATCAGTTAATTGTCGCAGTGACATACTATTGCTCACCCCACCACTTAAATTCACAGTTCGGGGTTTATTCGTCACCAACGGCTCAGTAAACTGCTTTTCTAACAAAGACACTAAATCTTGAGGATGCAAACAATCCCGTACCTGATAGCCATTACCTCCAAAACCAATATATTTGAGCGCTCGTTTTTCGCGGAAACTATGAATCCAAAAAGCAAAAATCCCCTGTCCTGGATGACCGAATTGTCCAGCACCAGCCATTACTCCACAGCGATTAATCCACACCGGAAAATTAAAAGTTAACCCATATTCCAGAGCCAGTGTTTCTGATGCTAGCTTTGTCGAACCATACAGCGAGACCGGCGGAGCCGTTGAAAACACTTCACTAATACCCTGCTCACTCAATCCCACTGGCCAACTAGACGAGTCAGTTAAACAAGGTCGAAAAGCCCGGTCATGCACCTCTACCTTTAATTGTGCCAATGGTGGAATCGAATATACCCGGCTGGTTGAGAGCAGTATGAAACCTGCATTCCAACGTTTGCACACCTCCAGCAAGTTAATTGTACCACCCAAGTTATGCTCAATCAGTTGACGACTACTCGATTGACCATCGACCCCGGCCAATACACTAGGGTTCGCCGCACAATCAATCACCCAGTCAAAGGGACCATTAGCTTCCAGGTCGCTGGCATTACGAATATCACCATGAACCACCTTCACCCCTTGTTTAGTCAAAATCTCACGATTAAGCCAAGAGCCTGACCGAGATAGGTTATCAATACCCGTAATGGCTAAATCTGCTTTATGGTCAAGTAACGCTTTAGTCAGGGTACTACCCACAAAGCCACAAATTCCTGTAATAAAAAGTTTCATAAAATCCCTTAAACCGTTAAGCTGCCACCTGACTACTCTGCAACTTCCAATAGCGGGCATATAGCAATCCTATCTGATTCGTGAAAGAAATAGGCTGCTTTAAGGCAGAAGGCAGAAGGCAGAAGGGACAGGAGTTGGAGCTAGTTTTTAATAAGTCTAGTGATTTTACAAATGATTTAGGATTGCTATAGCGCTCACCTTGATGCAGAAGCGACTTATGGGTACCCTGCTCCACAACCTCTCCCCGCTCTAGCACCAAAATTTGATCAGCCTCAGCAATGGTCGAAAGTCGGTGTGCCACAAAAATCACTGTTCGTTCTTTCTGGAACTGTTCCAATGCCTGCTGAATCAACTCTTTCTGCTGTTTGAACTTGGCAATTTAGGATGCCATAGTTTACGTTTTAAACTCACTTGCCATTCTCCAGTTAGCAGCCCTTTGGCTAGGTTCCTAGTGATTGCCTTAAGCGTCAGGAGCAAAAGCTGCTTATATAACTTCATTAGCTCTGGCATAGCCATAGTTGCGATTGAACTATTTGGAAAGACTGGATAGTTTCGCTGAATCCCAAATCCTAAGTAGTTGAAAAGGTCTGGACTAGGGTTATCGATAAACCCAGCATTGACCAGATTTTGCTCTCCATGGCCAAGATATTCATCTTTAATTTGCTCGACCTGGAACTGAAAAATATTTCGAACATGATGTCTGTCTTTAAACGGGCGTGCTCGATGAATACCATGCAAATCAAAGATGATGAGGTCGCCCTTCTTTATTTCAAAGGTTCTGATATCCTGCTGATAGTGCGTCTGAACCCAGCGATCGCTGATATAAATCTCATCGTCATACTTTGATGACCAAAGGTGGGAACCCTCAATATACTGAAACGGGCTTAAATTTGGCTCGGAAAGATATATAATAAATACCAGACCTTGCATCTGGTGCTTACCCAAAAACTGACTACCGTACAGCAGATTATTGTCTGTGTGCCAGGGCATATGAAACCCTCGACGGGTCTGACAGAACCTGTGATTTATCAGCTGATATCCTACTTTTAAATAGGCATTACAAACATCTAAAACCTGTTGAGACGTAATCAAATCGTAGGCTCGCTTCGACTTTGCCAGGCAATGGCTCAAAAACTTCTGATTTCCTGAACAAACCACACCTAGGTCATTTTTATTGATCAGAATCTCATCAAAGTCGATTTCTTCTAAGAGCCGGTCAGCCTCTATCTTATCTAATGCACTTTCTGCGAAGTAATAGCCCTTTTCCCTAATAGAGCTGACAATTTCAGCAGTGGAAGTAATATTGAGAGTGTTCCAAGACATAACAATACACCAGAAATGTTGAATCTATTTCACGTCTGTACCTACATTTAGATACCTGACTGGGTGATAAGCAACCTGGTGAACTTGGTAGGGTGTGGGAGAACGGGTGATTATAAAAATGATTATAAAAATACAGGAGCTGAGGCGTTGCTTAATAATGGAATGATTTTAATAGTTTTTAGGTGCGCTTTCCGTTAGCGAATTAAATTCTTAATGGGTCAAGGGCACCGGATATTTTCGGGCGGGCAGGATGCCCCTTACAAGGGTAGGTTTTTTACAAAGGGGCGAGTACGTACTTTTATTGTCTTGATGATTTTTAACGACAATAATGGTACATTTTCTTATACCCCACACCCCACACCTGAGGTGAAAGTTAAAAACCTACCCTGATGAGCGACTCCCGATTCCCGATTCCCGATTCCCGACCCAAATGTAAAAAACCTACCCCTGTGAGCCACTCCCCACTCCCTGATCAATTTTAGGGTCAAGAATGAAACAGCCCTGCCTCAAGCTACTGTTTTAAGCTGCCACCTGGCTACTCTGCAACTGCCAATAGCGTGCATAGCGCTCACCTTGATGCAAAAGCGAGTTATGGGTACCGTGCTCTACAAGCTGTCCCCGCTCTAGCACTAGAATTTGATCAGCCTCAGCAATGGTCGAAAGTCGGTGTGCCACCACAATCACTGTTCGTTCCTTCTGGAACTGTTCCAATGCCTGCTGAATCAACTTCTCTGATTCACTATCTAAGGCACTGGTGGCTTCATCCAAGATTAAAATCTCTGGCTGCTTAATTAATGCCCGTGCCAGAGCCAATCGTTGCCGCTGTCCACCGGAGAGTTTATAGCCCCGCTCACCCACCACCGTTTCGTACCGATCAGGCAACGCTAAAATAAACTTGTGGGCTTGGGCTGCTTTCGCTGCTTCCACCACCTCATCCAAGCTTGCTGAGGGACGACCGTAACGCAAATTTTCTAAAATACTGTCATTAAAAATAAACGTATCTTGACTGACCACCCCGATCTGTTGCCGCCAGTCTTCCAAGCAATAGTCTGCTAGAGGACGACCATTGACTAGAATATGTCCTGCCGTCGGTTGATACAGTCCGATGAACAAATCTATAATCGAAGACTTACCTGCCCCCGACTCCCCGACTAAGGCAGTTACTTGATGTCGGGGCAGAGTAAAGGTGAGATTGTTCAAGGCAAGGTTATCATCGTTAGTATAAGAAAGGCTTACAGACTTAAACTCAATATCTTCCCTTAGCCGTGTAAACGGCTCCGTGCCCGAGTGCTCAAATACCTTATCCCGCTGGTCTAAAATCGTCTCCAACCGTGCCATCCGGGCGCTGTTATCCACAAAAGCTGTAATTGTGTTTGAAGTTGCTCTCAAGCGCCCCGATAACCTTTGCAAGGCCAGCAAAAAGGTCAACAACAGGGGTAGGATTGTCGCCTTACCCCCTTCAAATAGTACTGCGGAAGCCGCCAAAATTCCCAGGGCTACCATGGGCAAAGTCTCTAAAATTGGCTCCGGCAGGTAAAAGACCAATGCCCGCTTTTTTAGTTGTTTCTCGATTTTACCTAATATCTGATTTGCCCCCGTTAGTGTCTGTGGCTGGGTACCAAAGGTATGCAACAACCTCAATGCCTGGATGCTCTGAGTAATATACTTAGCCGACTCCACCTGGCTTGCGGTCACCCGCTTTACCACTCGTCGTAATCGGGGAATCAGCTTGTACTGCACATAAGCCACCGCCAGGATCAGCACCGTTGCCGCCCCTGCCAAGATTGGGGATAGACCCACGATAATAACCAGGTACACCAAGGAGAATGACACACTCACCACCAGATTGTTGAATTGTGTGATATTTTGATCGACTGCGAAAGCCGCATCATTGGTAAAAAGTACTAGGTCACCGACCTTATAGCGGCTGACACAGCCATAGCTAAAGGTCATAATCCGTTCAAACACTTTGCCCGTCACATAGGGCTGTGCTTTGGCCGATAGGTAAGCTGTGGATACCTTATTGAGATAGTTACTCAGACTTAAGCCGATTTGCAGCACCACTGCCCCAAAGATTAATATTAAAAACATTTGCTCTGGTGGCAAAGGCAGAATCTTAGCAAGGATTTGAGCTATTGTGGGATTAGTTGGTGTATCTGTTCCAGGGTCATCAGTCCCGGTTAGATAACCCACGGCCAGATAAATAACACCTAGGGTGCTGCCCTCTAGGACAGCACTGACGAGATTAGTAATCAGGTTCATCCCAATCAGCCACCAGTTTCTCCGGGCTGTCTCCCCGACCAGAACATAGGCTGGCGATCGGAAATTAGGAATAAGTTTTTTGAGTTTTGTCACAATTACTATTAATTAGTCAGCAAATATATAGCGTTTTAAAATCAGATGTGAAACTAGAATTGATGGGAGCAGCGGATCTGGGAAAGAGAGGGGGCGTTGCTTAATAATGGAATGATTTTAAGAGTTTTGTGGAATGGGCATCTTGCCCGTTATCAAGATTTTCCGGGCGTGGAACGGGCATCAGGCGTGGCACAGGCATCAGGCGTGGAACGGGCATCAGGCGTGGAACGGGCATCAGGCGTGGCACAGGCATCAGGCGTGGAACGGGCATCAGGCGTGGAACGGGCATCTTGCCCGTTTCATTTCCCAGGCAGCAACCTAACACTGGCGACCGAGAAAATGAGGGCTCGCCCAAGGGTTGTGCGTTACGGGGCGGACTATCCCAACGCTGGCTACGAGGTGAAAAATAAGGGCAAGTCCGCCCCTAACGCACCCTACTGGCGTGGCACAGCTAAAATAGTGCAATAGAAATAGGATAACTGAGGCGGAAAGTATGGGAAGAGGAAAACGAGACAAGGTGATTCTGAGTCGAGAACAGAGAAAAAGGCTGGAAGTCATAAGCAACAATGGATACGCCCCAGCCAAAAAAATACTTCATGCTCAAATACTGTTGATGTCAGACGAAGGAGGGGAAGCAAAGCGGAAATGGACAGATAACGAAATTGCCTTAGCACTCAATCTCCATCGCAATACAGTGGGTCGAGTGCGAAAAAAATTCTTAGAAAAAGGAGTAGTGCCAGCTAAGGAGAGAAAACTCAGAAGGAAACCACCAGTAGAGCCGATTGTGGATGGAGAAACAGAAGCTCAAATTATTGCCCTTTGTTGCAGTGAGCCACCCCAAGGGAGAGGGAATTGGAGTTTGAGACTCTTAACTACAGAACTCAAGCGACGCACAATCGTCACGGAAATTTCTAGGGAAACAGTGAGACGAACCCTAAAAAAAACAAATTGCGTCCCTGGAAAACTCAGAGATTCTGTATTCCAGAACGAGATTTGCCAAGATTTGTAGCCGAAATGGAAGTAGTTCTAGACCACTATACCTGTCCTGAAAATCCAGAAATCCCCTTAATCTGCATGGATGAAGCCAGCAAGGAGTTACATGGTCACGCTAAGCGAACCGATTCCGATGCAGCCAGGAGTAAATGCCAAAGAAGACTATCACTACACCCGTGAAGGAGTCCAAGCCCTATTTAGGTTTTTTGACCCCAGCCGAGGTTGGCGACGAGTCAGTTGTCGCGACAACCGCACCAGCTCCGACTGGGCTATGGAAGTCAAGCAATTACTCGATATTGACTATCCTGATGATCACATTGTGCGCTTGCTGTGCGACAACCTCAATATCCATAACATCTCCTCTTTTTACAAGACTTTTCCCGCCTCTGAAGCCCACAGTTTGGCACGGCGACGGTCGTTGATTCACACGCCACGCAATGGTAGTTGGCAAAATGAACGCGGAAACTGAGCTATCAGTACTGTCTCAGCAATGTCTTGACCGTCGGATTGCCACGGTTGAGGAACTAAAGAATGAACTTGATGCATGGCAACAAGAGCGCAACAGTAGTTCAGCCAAGGTCGTTTGGCGATTTACTACCGAAGATGCACGAGTCAAACTTAAACACCTATATCCTGTATTTGAACTTGATGAAGACCTAGAATCTAATGCACCAAATTAGCTGTGCCACGCCACTACGCACTCTTTCCCCTCTAGCATGCATGCCTCTTGCCTTTTGCCTTTTGCCCCAAGAAGTGTGTTTACAACCCAGATACAAACACTATATATACTCAAACGGTTACGGCTGATTTAGCCAAACGAGCTTGCCAAGATTCCACAATTTGCTGAATTGTTTCTTCCAAGGACACGGAAATATCCCAACTGGGGTAATGCTCGCGCATCTTACTCAAATCGGAGTAATAGCAAATATGATCGCCAATTCGATTCTCTTGTAGATAGGTATAGTGCATCGCTTTACCACTATACTTCTCTGCCAGCTTAAACGCTTCTAGAATTGAACAGCTATTGCCTTTTCCGCCACCGATGTTATAAACTTCAGCAATTCGAGGTGCTTCGATAAAAGCGTGAATAAACCGCGACACATCCAGAGAGTGGATATTATCCCGTACTTGCTTACCCTTATAGCCAAAAATCTTGTATTCCCGACCTTCGAGATTACACTTGACCAGATAACTGAGGAAACCGTGGAGTTCCACACCGGAATGATTTGGTCCGGTCAGACAACCACCCCGTAAACAAGCTGTGGGCAGATTAAAGTAGCGACCATATTCCTGCACTATCACATCAGCAGCAACTTTCGATGCCCCAAACAAAGAGTGCTTTGATTGATCGATGCTAAAGCTTTCAGGAATGCCGTTGGTGTAAACCCGGTCCTCATAATCCCAACGGGTGTCTAGTTCCTTAAGCTTAATGGTATTGGGGCGATCGCCATACACTTTATTGGTAGACATGTGTACAAAGGGCGACTCTGGACAAGATTGCCTCGCAGCCTCTAGCAAGTTCAAAGTCCCCACTGCGTTGGTATCAAAGTCAGCGAAAGGAATTGCTGCGGCGCGGTCGTGGGAAGGCTGGGCTGCTGTATGTACAATCGCGTCTGGCTTGAGCTGCGCCATTAGGTCTAAAATACCTTTGCGATCGCGTATATCGAATTCATGATGAACAAAGTCTTGAATTGTCTCTTGCAACCGCTGCTGATTCCAGCGTGTATCCCCTTGGGAACCGAAGAAAACAGCCCGTTGATTATTATCAATACCGTGAATTTGCCAACCTTGCTGAGCAAAGTAACCACAAACTTCAGATCCAATCAATCCTGAGGAGCCTGTTACCAGTAATTTTTTCATAGAAAAGCTTAATTTTTTAGGTAAATAATTTAGATTGAAAATAGAGTGTTTATCATAGTAATGAGGTGCACAAATTTTTTTTCCCTATTCCCGACTCCCCACTCCCCACTCCCCACTCCCGACTCCCTAAAACCATAGACACAACATTTCCCCATTACTCCCTTTCCTGGCGTTGACATAAAAACCTTAGAAAAGTAGTATGGGGAGAGACTGAGATCAACAGGACCATCGAAGCCCACTCCTAAAGGTAAGTATCTAGATAGTAATAGCTAGATAATATTTAATTTGAGTTTAGTAGTTTAGTTAATTAAGGTGTAGGTAGCCCCGATTTAAATGTTGATAGTTTTTTATAAACCAATTCGGAAAATAAGCCCTTAGTTAGGTTCCACTTAGTTATTCTTACTAATCGATAGCTTTCAGGAAAATTATGTTAATTGGTAGAAAACGTTTAATCCTTAATTTACGTTTAGTGAATAATTATGGGCTGATCTAGCGTTTCTTATAGCTATGAGGTACACAGGATTTTTTACCTCTTGCCTCTTGCCTCTTGCCTCTTGCCTATTATCTGCTCCCTGCTCCCTGCCTTACTAAGGGGGGTTAGGGGGGATTCCTGCTCCCTTTGTCAAAGTGTTTATTTAGCATAACAAGTACGGAATACCCAAACTTTTGCCTAAATCTTGCTAGTATTATATGAGAAAGGAGTTGTTGATTACTATGGCTTAGCAATAAGGGAGACTCTAACAACATCAATCCCCGCAATAGCATCCCTAATTTTCCCCGGGAACTATAAACATCCTCCTCTGACAAAATATGTCGCCCCACTAGTTTTGCATAAACTCGCACCACCAAGTCCGACTTAATCTTCTGCCAAATGAATGGGGGTAGGGGAGTTGCTAACAAGTCATGAGTTAGACATAGTCCAAACAAAAGTAGTCGTTTTCCTCCCCAAGCAGTGGCACGGGCTAAAACCTTTTCCCAATCTAGATTAGGATAGGCGCGGATCACCTCAGCAATATCACAAACTTTCGATAATTCTTTTTGATGATGATGGGCATCTTTTGCTACCTGAACACACAACACCACTAGCAAGTCTTCCCATGCCAGATGCTCTACGGTCTGGTCCATCAGTTGGATCGGCTGTTTGTCCTGCCACAGGGCCTTAAAATCAAGGCGAAACGGAAAATAGGGTTGAGTCAGATTACGATGTACATCAAGGTTAACTAGAGTCCCCTCATGGACATAATTTTGCGACCAGGAAAAGCTGAAGCTACCCAAATGATACCCTAAAGTTCTCAAAACCTCTTTAATTGATTCAAAATCCTGTTCGCTAACTAGTAAATCTAAATCAACAAACTCCCGCAAAGCTAAATCACCATAGGCTGCTGCTGCTAAAGTAGGCCCTTTATAGGGAATAGCGGCAATACCGCGAGCTTCTAGTTGGGGTAATAGCTTAACCAGGGTTCTAGTAAGAGACAAATTATATAAGGTAATTGAGCGTACCTTAGCTTGCATATATTGCCATAAATCAGAGGGAATTTGAGTGCATTCTAGGTAACTAAGATTTCTAACTAATAAAGGCAGTACTTTCTGCTGCTGTGCCATCCCAACAATCCATAGCCAATCTAAATCCTGCTGGACTAATAGTTGGATCTGATCAACTAGGTCAGGGTCTAATTTAGTACGGGCACAGCACAATAACAGTTTAGCTTCTGGACGGACTAATTGAGGAGCAATACCCAAGCCTGATTTTAGCAATTTTTGTATTTATATTAAATTCAAATTTTTTCAATACCGGTCACTTTGTAGGGTGGGCAAAAACCGTTTGATTGTTTTGAGTATTAATGATTATATTACTTTGCCCACCCTACTTTAATTCGTCTTTGTAGGGTGGGCAAAAACCGTTTGATTGTTTTGAGTATTAATGATTATATTACTTTGCCCACCCTACTTTAATTCGTCTTTGTAGGGTGGGCAAAAACCGTTTGATTGTTTTGAGTATTAATGATTATATTACTTTGCCCACCCTACTTTAATTCTTTACTATTGCCTATTGCCTATTGCCTATTGCCTATTGCCTTAAAGGGATAAGCAATGTCGCTCACTCGTCCTGAGAACTGCTATAACTCAGGGAACTGGAGAAGTTTTTTAGCCTTCAATCGGAGTATTTGTGTAAAACTGAGATGCATGCCCTGGTCTGTTTCCCGTTCGCTACTATGCATTTGTGCTTGCCAAGACTCGGCATAAAGCCCTCCCTGAGTGACTAATTCATCGTGACTACCGGACTCGACAATTTTTCCGTCTCGCATCACGTAAATTAAGTCAGCCCGCATCGCCAAAGTAAAGCGATGGGTGATTACAATAGCAGTTTGTCCTTGGGCCAAGATACGAAAACGATTTAACCAGTCCATTTCTGCCCAAGGGTCCATGGCGCTGGTTGGTTCATCTAGGATAATAATCGGAGCTTGTCTAAAAAAAGCTCTTGCTAGTGCTAACCTTTGCCACTCACCACCACTAAGATCCACACCTCCTGGGAAAGATGTTCCTAGCAAGGAATTGTACTCTTGGGGAAGTCGTAAAATTCGCTCGTGAATCCCGGCGGCTTGGGCTGCTGTTTCAACCGCTGGTAAGTTTGCTGATTCTGCTAAATTACCAAAGGTGATATTCTCAGCAGGGGTAGCCACATGACGCAGGGGAAATTGAAACAGTACTGTAATTGCCTTGCGCAGATCTGCTACCGAAAAGTTTTTCAGGTCAACACCATCTAGCTCTACACTGCCGGATTCCGGGTCATAAAAGCGACACAGTAGTTTAGTCAAAGTGGTTTTACCGGCACCGTTATCCCCGACAATCGCCACAATTTTACCTGCGGGAATTGTCAAGTTGAAATTTTCTAGCACCAGGTGTTGACTACCGGGATACTTAAAACTTACCTGTCGAAAGCGAATTCCCTGCTGCAAGGATGAGGGAATAGTTTTAGGCTGAGGCGGATCAACAACCTTAGGCTCTAGATTAAGAAATGCGAAAAGATTGCTAACAAATAGGCTGTTTTTATATATTTCTCCTATATTACCTAGCAAGGATTTCATTAATTCTTGTCCTCGGTTAAAAGCTTGATAAAATAGGGCAACATCTCCCATGGTAATTAATCCTAGGAGCATTTGCTGTCCAATCCAAACTATAGCTCCACTTAACACCAGTAAGGTAATTAAGTTAGCACCAAAGCGTCCTAAACTTCGCTGTTTAATCAGTTGCAGATGTTCTAGGCGCAATCGTTGACGCAAGGTTTGATAAGCAGTGCGAAAATGGGTTCCCAGTCCAAACACACGCACTTCCGCCGCCGCCGCACTATGGGTAAGCACAATCTCATAATACTCCAGCCAACGCCGGTCTAGGGTGGTTTTCTGCCACCATTGATGATGGTGGCGATTGAGACGTAGCACAACGTAAAAACCCGGTAGAGTACCAATTACTATGGCTATCGGTAGCAAGATACCATAGGGTAAAAGAATGGCAATTACCGAAATCAAGGTGATGCTGCTTTGTAGTAAAATCCCCAGGTTTTCCATTAAAGCCAAAGAACGACCTCCAGCCCCACTCCTAGCTCGATTTAGGTAGTCGTGGTATTCTGAGGACTCGTAGCAGGCTAAATCAATGGCTAAGGACTGCTGATGTACTAAATCACTGATGTAATCTTGAACTATTTCTGCTTGGGCGGTGCGCACCCACTCGCTAATCCCTTTGAGGATTTCAGTGAGTAATAATACTCCCCCGAATAAAGCAATAGGTAACATTACCAAGCGAATAGTCTCCGGTTGTAATCCAGCCCCTACAACTGCGACTAGTCTATCCACTAGCGATCGCGTTAAATACAATGTCGCAACAGGTAAACATCCTTGTAATACCAATAAAATCAGCCAAGCAATTGTCCAATGGTGAGCAGATTGCCAAATTAGACTCAGGGTTTTTGGTAAATAGGAAGCTAGTTGAACAGTACTACGTAAATTTGAAATCAAAACTGATTAATTTTTAATTTTTAATTTTTAATTTTGAAAGACTGTTGATCAAGTAAATCTGCTGACAGCGATTAGTGATTGACTATTGGTGGGTTACGGCGGACAGCTATCTTAAAAGGTGAGTTTTATACTATTCGCCGCCTAACCCACCCTACGACTAATTACTGACGGCTGACCGCTGACGGCACCTCAAGCAGCGTGCGCGTAGCGCATATGCTTACAGATGGTTTTCTACCAATGCCAAACTCTTTGGTAATTCCTCTAAACCAGGACGACGCACGAGATAGAAAAACGTAACTTCCTTAAACAAAGCCGCGCACTGCTGCACATGGGCTTTAACAATTTCAGGAGCATTTAAGATTTGGGTTTCCCTGGTGTGACGCACCAAAGCAGCAAACGCCATTTGAGGGTTTACCGGTTTGATACTATGCTCAGAACCATAGGCCAAAATATAAATACGTTTTAAAGGTAAGGGTGTGCTTTGGAAACCCTCCTCAAACCTATAGCGAAGCTTATCAGCACCCACAAAAATAGGAGACAATTGTTCCGGCTTATGTCCTAAAGCATCTACCGTTGGTTGCCACAGTTTGAATTGAGGATAGGCTGGTAACACCATCGGCTGTTGAGCGGTGGTATTCACTGCCATTACATCATCGGTTAAAACCGGATAGTTTTGGCAATGGAAAGCATCTGCCAGGGTTGATTTACCTGCACCAGAGTTTCCCATGAAAGCAATCCCTTTACCATTGATATTCACACAACTAGCATGAAGTACCAATAATCCCCTTTGTCGCAGTACTGCTGCCATAGCAGACCCTACAATTGTCGGGCGTACTACTGAGGGGTCTTGGTCTGTTAAGGGATACACTGTAATTTCTCGACCCTGACAAATCAAGAATTTGCCCACTCCCTCTATGTAGCCAAGGACGCGCTCTTTCTCGTTAATAGTTTCGTGAGATAAGTCTTTTATATCGCCAAAACGGATCATAAGATCTGGCTGTCCTTGGGATGGTAATAATTCCGGTAACCTAATCTCAGAATGGATGCATAAACCAAAGGCACTATAACTGTACATTATTATTTATTGTTTTAATTAACTAATTATGAATCTGAGGTATAGTCATTTTTTTTACCTACTTCCTAGTATGGTGGGCAAACGTTGGCCCACCATAATCAATAAGACAGAGAATTTATTCTCTGTCTTAAACTGTGTTATATCTATGAGCATTAAAGATTGATTGACTTCAATTACTTTGGGTGCATCTCAGTTTTGCCAAAATATCAAAATCATGATATTATTGGAAGTCAACTATTTTTAATAATTACTAAAATTTATGAACTTGAGTCCGGAATAAAAGCAAGAGCTAAAAGAACATTTAAAAGCTGTCGCTCAACTTTTAGATCGCCACACACCCCCAGGAAATAAGCAAAGATTTGAGGATATAGAAACAACCTTAAGAGACTATATCCAAGAAGAAGTTTCCCCCATGAGCGACTGCATCAAGACAGGAGAAAAGTTACTCTGGTCAGGAAAAGTGGCAGAGACTTTAGAGTTATTTAGCGGTGCGACCCCGCGCTTTCTCAAAGCGCTAGGGAACGCGCACCGTGGGGCTTAAAAAAGAAAGTAGCACAAAATTTTTGCAACTATAGAGAAACTCATAAAAATCGAATAATTAACTATGAATACTATCAGATATAGCGAATTATTTCACTAGGTTCAGGAGCAATTGAATCGGGCATTAAGCAAATAGGAATGCGATTTCAAATATCAGGATCACAATGGAATATTAAAAATGTTAATAAGATTCTTTTTTTACGCTGTGCTTACTTAAATGGAATGCTTTATCAATGATGTTTTTACAAAGATGATATGCACCCATTACTTTTTCCTTGTCATCTTAGAGATGACAAGGAAAAAGTTGATCAAACTCTACAAATGAATAATTAATTCAGGTGAGTTAGGGTTGTGTGAAGTCACTGGAACCAGTACTGTTGGTAGTAATAGTTCCCGATGTTAAGATGATAAAGTCTTGATCAGCTGTGACACCTTGAGATAGAGTGATCTCTTCCACGTTACCGTGAATAATGAGATCGGGTTGAGTGTAAGTTTTAGTCATTGACTAATCTCCTGTAGATAATAGAACATTTGGATTTGGTAAATACAACCTGACCCTGTGACCCGTAAATCACTCTCAAACTGTCTTCTGATTTTTAGACAGTTTATTGAGTGCTAGGGTCAAGCTTGCACCCAGCCAAATAGTCATTTTTTCCTGAGACGTTAGATTCTTAGCTGAGATTAATTTTTGATAGGTCTTTTGCACAGTGTTGGTGTTTACATAGTTATTAATGGACTCAAGGGGTGTTCCCATAATCCCTTCCAGTTGGGCGCGATTAAATTCCAGTAAACCATGAACAAAATTGTCACTGAGATCCCCTTTTCCTCCTCTCCACTGTATCACCTCTGGAAGGCTTCCCCTCAAAGCACGGCGCATAACCATTCTACTCCATCCCTGACGCAATTTTTGCTCGGAAGGAAGTGCTAAACAAAACTCAATTAACCGCTTATCCATAAAGGGATGACGGGCTTCTATACCAGCAGCAGCAGCGCAGCGATCAATTTGTTCCAATACTAAGGTGAATACTCCCGCATTTAAAGCCTGGAATTGGTTTTTCCTAACGGTTAATGGGGTATATGGTGGGGTAGACCAATGTTTTAATCGTTCTTGTAAACCAATGCGTTCAGCAAACTCTTGGTTAATTAAAGGTGTCGATTTATTACCAGAAACCTGGAAAGGTTGATATCGCCTTACCCACTTTTTGATCAAATCTGGCACTATTGGTCGCAAACCATGCTGAACTAATAGTTGTTTGCGAGACAGCCCGATGTGGCGATGAATTTGCTGGATGGCTTCGATAAATTCTAACCAACCAAACTGTTTAGCCAATTTACGTAGAGTAGGAATGCCGTGAATTTCTACTAAAGTACTAGCTGAAGTACCAAAGTTATGGGCCAATGTTTTGGTTTCCTGGGCAAAAACTGCCCATTTTCCTTGAGAGGCTAATTCGGTGAGTCGATAAATGCCGTGGGAAACTATATTATCACCATCATGTCCATCTAAAAGAATACGAACCCCTTGTTTTTTAGCAATTTGAGTCAATCGCCACGGAAAATAATAATTGGGGCCAGGAAACGCCTCATCCTCATACTCAAAAATCTGATCAATGTCTGAGAGAGGTCCTATTTGGTCGCCAGCAATAAAATGGGGTATAAACTCCCCTTGATTTAATACTGCCTCAATAAAGGATCGTTCATCGCATTGTTTGAGGGTATCAAAAACACAGGAAAAGGTATGTAATGGCGGCTTTTTTGTCTCAGCTAATAAATCCCGTGCGACACAAGTAATCGACGAGGAATCTAAACCACCACTTAACTGAGAACCAATGGGAAAAGCACTACGTAAACGACAGCGCACCGCCTCGGTAAAGATTTCCCGAAAGGCATCTGCATAGGCTTGATCGGATTCTAAATGCAGTTCTTTGCTTGGATCTAATGACCAATAAGACCAAGTTCGCAGTTCAGTTTGATTAATAATCAAACTATGGGCTGGAGGTAAGCGGAAAACATTTTCATAAGTAGTAATAACCTTGTCCTCTAGCATTAACATAATAAAGTCAGCAATCCGGACTTCGTTAATGCGTTGAGGAATCTGAGGTAGGCAAAATAAAGCCTTCATCTCAGAAGCAAACAAAAAAGCTTTCTCTGCTTGATAATAATAGTAAAAAGGCTTAACACCAAGATGATCTCTGGCACAAAAAAGCTGTTGCTGAGACTGATCCCAAATGGCAAAAGCAAAATCCCCCAACAGGTATTGGGGACAGTCCTTTCCCCATCGGTGGTAGGCGGCTAAAATTAAATCGCTGTCGGTAATTTTTTCCGGCTCTTGCTCTGCTAATTCCAAGGTAGTAATTAGCTCATCCCGATTATCAATGCGAGCATCAGCGGTTAAAATACAATTACGCTCAGAATCCACTAGGGGTTGGACTTCTAGCAAAGACTCCGGTGTTGTCCACAACATCCGATGACCAAATCCCACCTCCCCCTCACACCAAACATTAGCTGCGTCAGTTCCCCGATGGGCTAAGGTATCTAACATCTGGCTGAGATCGGTTTGCTTTACTGCACAACCATCAAGATCAAAAATTCCAACAATACCACTCATGGTTAATGCTTTCCTAAGGATGGTAGGGTTTTGAAACGAGTTAAATCCGGCAATTGACCAATGACAACTAAGCCCTGATTTTCCACCCAAGCGTGAGCTTCTAGCTGTCCTGATTCTCCCTTAGCAACCCCAATACGTAATTGAGGAACATAGCCATACTGAACCATTAAGGTATAGGTTGTTAAAGCCCTTGCTAAACACTTGACTTTCCCTGGCATATAACGGCTAGTTATGTTTACAGCCCACAGGATGTGATTAAGTTTAACCAGATTGGCTGTGTGAGTAAAACGATAGTGACTTATCTGTTCTAAGCGCTGGTGTAAGGTTTGAAAGGATAAAAACTTCAACCCTACCCGAACTAACAGTAACATGATAAATGTTTTTACCAAGAGCAGATAAAGTCTAGGGCTAAGGTTGAGCAATTTCCACAGATGCTTCATCAATGACCTCGATTAGTCCTTTAGTGTGCATTTTTTCCAGCAGAGAGACGATATCTGGGTCACAAACTTCAGGAGTAACCCCGTATTCTTCTACAATTGCAGCACTAATATCAGCGAATTTTTGGGGCTTTTGGATTAATTGCCAAATCCTCGCACCAACTTCAGTTAACCCGTAATAAACACCAGATTTATAATCAAGAATGACTACTTCTTCAGCCGTTAAATCACAAGCAAATTGATCTTTAGCTGCTACTACGAGGCAAGAATGGGAATTTTCACCACTAAAAGTTATCATATCTAGTTATTCGTAAATACAATTAAATTGCACCAAAATCTTTAACCCCATAAAAACCAATCCGTTTAGACTGGCGACGGGTAAACTCTCCCACTGAAGAGTTGCCATTCGGATCTATCACCCCTGTTACCTGCTGCCATAACTCAGCCGGAGCCAAGGATACCTTATAAATGCGATCGCCACTCTTGCACACGTGATACCACTTGCTTTCCTGGCACTGACTACACCAAAAAGCCTCTAGCCACTCTCCTTCGATAGCTACCGTGGTTTTACTGGCTATCAGCATCAAGGCATATTTTTGTGGAACACCACGCTCCTGAAGTTGTCCTGCTCGATCGGCAAACAACCGATACTTTTGACTAACGCTATCAAGGTAGCAACCATGAATGGGACATAAAATAGCTCTTCGTTTAGAACGCTTCCGGTTGCGTTGACATCGTTTGGTTTGAGGTGTTGATGGTGGCATTAGGGAATTTAGAATGCGCGAATTTAGAATGCGCGAATTTAGAATGAAGAATTGAGAATGAAGAATTGAGAATGAAAAATTTAGAATGCGCGAATTTAGAATCGGGAGGCAAGTGTAGAACAGGCATCTTGCCTGTTGCCCAACCCTAGAACCGGCATCTTGCCTGTTTCATTTCCGGGCAGCCAGGATGGCCACCCCACTCCTATTCATTCCGCCCCTCAGCAATGCCCTTATAGCTGATACGCGACACGCTGATAGCTTACATTCAACTCACAAAATTTTCTGAATACGGCCTCTTGCCACTATTCGCGCATTCTAAATTCGCGCATTCTAAATTCCCGATTCTCTACTCCCTACTCCCTTCTTCTCCAAGAAGTCCCACAAATTCTCGCAAAGCCACACTAGAACCAAACTGCCATCCCTTATTAATGTATTGGGGAATTGTTTCTTTCACCGG
Source organism: Moorena producens 3L (assembly GCF_000211815.1). GTDB lineage: Bacteria > Cyanobacteriota > Cyanobacteriia > Cyanobacteriales > Coleofasciculaceae > Moorena > Moorena producens. The sequence continues at coordinate 28,801 of NZ_GL890953.1, read as the reverse complement.
GAAATTTGGAAAAATTTCGCTGGTTTGAACCTCTAAATAGCGGCCACTTTCAAATCGATAGATGTGAATTGTGTCCGCTTTGTAAATCCAAACTTCTGGAACAGCTAGAGGAATGTAGTCGTTAATATCAGTAATTGAAGTCAGGTCAATTTCTAGGGCGAGATCCGGTGGTGGATCTTGGCTCAGGTCTAGTCTTCGCTTTCCTAAAATTGCTTGGTAATTTTGGATGTAGAAACAAGCATCTGGCTCCACTCCAGGCATTCCCCCTTGCCTGAGGGTAATGGGATCAAAGCTCTGCCAATCTTTTCCTTCATAGCGTAGCAGTGCTTTAACTAAGTCAGCCAGTATATCAGCTTGGTTACCGTGTTCAGGAAGAGGAGCCATGAGCAAAATCTGATTATCTCGAAATCGCATGCGAATACTAGCCCGGTCACCAAGCTTTACCAACAGCTGCTCATAGTCTTCCCAAGTTCCTGGGAACCGCAATTGAGTTCCAGGAGCTAGATCAATAGTGGTTGGGGTGATGGTGGGCAACATATCGCAAAGGGAACAGGGAATTTAGAATTTAGAATGCGCGAATTTAGAATCGGGAATCGGGAATCGGGAATCGGGAATCGGAACCCACCCCTAACCCCTCCCAGGAGGGGAACGGTAATCGGGAGCAGGTGGAAGAAGAGTGGCAAGTGTAGAATAGGCATCTTGCCTGTTTCATTTTATTTAAAAGCTAATAGCTGATAGCTGATAGCACCTCAAGTAGCACCTCAAGTAGCGCATTAGCTGATAGCTTACCCTAAAACTCTTCCCCCTACTCCCTATTCCCTGTTCCCTGTTCCCAGATCCGCTGTTCCCTACTCCCTACATTACAAATCATCAGGATTGACCCCAAGGCTACGCAATCGTTCTGCCAATCGTTCAGCCCGTTGGTGTTCCTGTTCAGCCCGTTCTGCTGAAGTTGGAATCCAATTACCAGCTTCATCATACCAACGCAGCCACAACCCTTCTGTTTCTTGATATTTCCCCTGCCAAACTCCTAACCCTAATTCCAGCCTTGGAAACCAAAATTTCGGTTCAGAAAGTTCTACCGCCTGATACTGTATGGGCATTAATTGAAACACCTGCAACTGGTTGTCATAACGGTCAAAAACTACATAGTAAGGAATCCGCATATACTGCTCATAAGCTTGCCATTTAGTAGGTGGCTTGTTCGCAGACCTTAGGGTTTGTCCTAAATCTTCGGCTTCCGTACCTGGTGATAGGAGTTCCACCACCAAAAATGGCGCTATTCCTTCCTGCCAAACCACATAACTCCAGCGCAGGTCTTGTTGTTGTTGAGCGGGAGTCACACCCAATACCAGAAACCAATCCGGTCGCTTGTGCCATAACGAATGACGGCTATCGTAATATAAATTCAGGTCTGTACCAATGAACATTTCCTCCCTGGGATAGTTGGGAGGTTGGCAGGTTTCTCGCAATAGTTGGGGTTGGAAGTCATGAAACTCGTCAGGCAAACCAGGCTCCTCTGGGTCTTCACTAGGTAGATCATACATAGTGGGCATAGTTTCCCTGGGAGGACGGGGTGGGTCAGTGTGGTACATGATCCTCTGTTGAACCTGATAGTTTGAGCATAGCATCTTGAGCTTTAGGGAATAGGGAGCAGGGAGTCGGGAATTTAGAATTTAGAATGCGCGAATTTAGAATCGGGAATTTAGTGCGTAGGGTGCGTTAGGGCGGGCTTGCCCTGATTTTAAACCTCGTAGCCAGCGTTGGGATAGTCCGCCCCGTAACGCACCACCAAGTAGAATTTAGAATCGGGAATTGGGAGCAGGGGGGACAAGAGTGGCAAGTGTAGAACAGGCATCTTGCCTGTTGCCTCAACTGTAGAACAGGCATCTTGCCTGTTGCCTCAACTGTAGAACAGGCATCTTGCCTGTTGCCTCAACTGTAGAACAGGCATCTTGCCTGTTTCATTTCCGGGCAGACAGGATGCCCACCCCACTCCTATTCATTCCGCCCCTCAGCAATGCCCTGATAGCTGATAGCTAATAGCTGATAACTCACCCTAAAACTCTTCTCCCTCGGTGCGCTTACAGTCGTCGAATTAAATTCGCCACGGGTCGCACCGCTCCCGACTCCCTCGGTGCGCTTACAGTCGTCGAATTAAATTCGCCACGGGTCGCACCGCTCCCGACTCCCTGCTCCCTAAAATAATAGACACACAATCTCCCCCTTAATCACTTTCCTGCTGTTGACATCACAACTAATGAAAAGTGGTGTGGGGAGAGACTGAGATCAACAGGACCATCGAAGCCCACTCCTAAAACTTAAGGATCTAGATAGTAATAACTAGCTAGTATTTAATTTTAGTTCGTAGGGTGGGTTAGGCTGGGCAAGGATTTTGAGAGATTACCAATCAGTTTTTATCCGCGCCGTAACCCACCTTCTTTAAATTTCGCGCCTGACTACGGACGCTTTTTAATTAGCGCGGGTTGCCAATTTTATTTTTTAGATGATTTCCTAAACAAACCAGTCAAACAAACTAGTAAACTAAACTATTAGTAGTTAGGCACCAATTAGTTATTCTTATTAACTGAGATCTGTCAGGATAATTGAGCAAATTGGTGAGATAATTTGTGGGATAATTTTGTTTAATCCTAAACATACTTTTATTAAACCATATAATCCCCATCCTACCCTTTATCTAGATATTAATAACTAGATAATAATATAGTTGTTAATTGGCTTTTATGAAATTAGTTAATGTAAGCATTCAGCTATCAGCTATCAGCTATCAGCTATCAGTTATCAGCTTATGGGCTATGGACAGGCTACTTGAGGTGCTTATGGGCATAGGGTAAGCAAAGGGAACAGCTTTTGAATAAGCGATGCAGAGGTGCGACCCGTGGCGAATTTAATTCGCCTACGGAAAACGCACCATTACGGTCTTGGGGGTTTCCCCCATGAGCGACTGCATCAAGACAACAGGTAAGCATTAGTTTAATCTGAGTTATGGAAAGCTGTTCGCGCAGCGTGAGCTTTTAGCTCACGGCTGACCGCTGACGGCTGAATGCTTACTAGTTAATTAATAACTTATATAGCACTACGCATTCAGATGTTTAACATTCCTAAACTCCGAAACTTAGTCATAGCTTACTTCTGACTTCTGACTTCTTACTTCTGACTTGCGCCTAGCGCTATAGCGAGCACCGATTGAAATAGATTATTTACTAAAGCCAGTCAAAAAAAATAGTCAAACAAACGCTTATGAGTTAGGCGTTAGGCACCAATTATTTATTCTTAGTAACTGAGATATTTCAGGACAATTGAGTAAATTGGTGGAATAATTTGTGGGTAAGCATTCAGCAGTCAGCAGTCAGCAGTCAGCAGTCAGCCATTCGCTACGCGAACAGTAGTGTGGCCATAAGCCATAAGCCTTTAGCTGATAGCTGATAGCTGATAGCTGATCGCTGATCGCTGATAGCTGATCGCTGATAGCTGATCGCTGATAGCTGACATTTGTGGGATAATTTTGTTTAATCCTTAATTTAATTTTATGGGACAATGTTTCCAGGAATTAATACTATCAAAAAACGGCGCATAAGTCAAGGTCATAAGGCAAAAGGCAATAGGCAATAGGCAATAGGCAAGCTAGTGCTGTAGGGAGCGGTTAGCGATAGCGTAACCCCACAAAAGCCTCACGCTTTGTTGGGTTTCGTTGCCTCAACCCAACCTACGCCATGATCTAAAGTCAGTCAACCAGGGGAAATTGCTTATCCTTTTGCCTCTTGCCTTTTGCCTCTTGCCTTTTGCCTCTTGCCTACTCCCTCGGTGCGCTTACAGTCGTCGAATTAAATTCGCCACGGGTCGCACCGCTCCCGACTCCCGACTCCCGACTCCCGACTCCCTACTCCCGACTCAAGGCTTCACAAAGAACCTGATCATACTGTTTAGCAATCACTTCAGGAGTAAAATTCTCTAGTAAATACTCACGACCAGCCTGACCTAGGGAGTTTACTAACTCCTGATTAGCGGCCAGAGAGCGGATATAGTCAGCCAGACCTTGGCTGTCTCCATTCACGAAGCTGGCACCGCACTTAGCCTTGGCAATCAGCTCAGTTAAGTACGCTTGAGGAGAGCAAATTACCGCCACGGGAACCCCAGCAGCTAACGCAGAGTAGAGTTTGCTAGGAGCCACTAAGGTTTCCATACCAGGAATCACACTTACTAAGGAGAGATCGCAAGCGGTTAATGAGTAAGGCAGCATGTCTTTGTCTTGGTAGGGCAAAAACAGAAAGTTAGTTAAACCTAAGCGCTTCACGTCCTCGATTAAGGCTTCTCGCTTCGCACCACTACCAATACAGACAAACTGAATCGGTTCGTCTTTCAGTAATTTAGCAGTCTCAAGAATCGTGTCGATATCATGGCAGCGCCCCATATTACCAGAGTAAAGCACCGTGAATTTATTAACTAAGTTGTGCTTCTGGGCAAACCAGTTATCTGGCTTGGGGAGTGGCACAATCACATCTGGGTTAGCCCAACTGTGAATCACTGCCACCTTGTTAGCCAATTTAGGACAGGTATCTATGACTCGTTGCTTCATGGCTGAACTAAGGACAATAATTGCCTCGGCTTTACGCCAAACCCGACGATTGAGACCTCTCCAAAATCGAGCCAAGGGATGATCGTGACCAATGACTCCTAACTCCACAGCAATGTCTGGATAAAAATCGTAAATTAGGCAAACATAGCGCATACCAAAAATCCTACGAGCCAGGTAGGCAACCACAGGGAAAAACGGTGGCGCAGTCGTTAATAACACCAAATTACGACGACGACAGTTTTTAACTAAGTGCAAGAAAGCTCGCACAGCGAAAATTAAGCCATTAACAGCTTTGCCACGAATCCGCTGAGGCCACAGTTGAGCTGAACGCGATCGCTTAATTTGTACTTTTCCCAATTTTTCATACATTGGTGCAGTGGCAGTCTCAAAAGCATAGCCTGGTTGCCCAGTAAACACCTTAATATCCATCCCTTGTTTGCCCAATTGCATCACCAACTCTTGAATTAGCTGGCCAGTCGCAGCATAGTCAGGAGGGAAAAACTGAGTTAGTACAGACAGCCGCAGAGACTGGTCACTAACTGTATTTGTTGGTAACCAGTCTTTAATTGGGTTTGATGTTTTTAGTTGTTTAAGTAAAATCATAGCTCCACTGATAGTCTTTTCAATTGGTTGAAGTACTTTTGTTTTAGGGAGCAGGGAACAGGGAGTAGGGAGTAGGGAGTAGGGAATCGGGAATCGGAAATCGGGAATCGGGAGTAGGGAGTAGGGAGTAGGGAGTAGGGAGTAGGGAATCGGGAATCGGGAAGAGGAGGCACGCGGAGATAGCGCGCGGAGTATGGGGAGATGGCCATCTGGCCATCTCCCCAGCCACATTTAAAATTCAGATGTAATTAAGATCTGTAGCGTTTCTCGTACTAATCAGGTACAAAGAATTTTTTCTCTGCTCCCTGCTCCCTGCTCCCTGCTCCCTGCTCCCGACTCCCGACTCCCTACTCCCTGCTCCCCACTCCCTGCTCCATGGAAGAGCCATGAACAGACTGCCATGCTCTCCAAATCACCAATCCCAGTAAAATCGTTGTACTACCGACAATTACCGGACTGCGAGGAAACTGAACAGAGACTAGGGCTAAACTGCCAGCCCATAACGTGAGGGCGTAAATCAGTAACACCGTTAGTCGATGAGACAAACCTGCCTTTAACAAACGATGATGGAGATGGCGTTGATCAGCCTGGAAAGGTGAACTGCCGTGACATAATCTCAGGGTAATCACAGCAGACATGTCTAAAAGGGGTACTGCCAAGACCAGAAAGGGTAAGAGGACTGTGGTAGCTACGGCACTCTTGACCAATCCAATCACACTCAGGCTAGCGATAGTGAAACCGATGAAGTAGGAGCCACCATCTCCCATAAAAATTTGGGCTGGATTGAAGTTGTAGTACAAAAATCCTAATAAACTCCCTACTAATGCCGCACTAATTAGTGCGGCCTCGGTTTCGCCCATGAACAAACTGAGGAGCAAAATCATCACCCCAGCAATACCAGCCACTCCTGAAGCCAAGCCATCCAGTCCATCAATCCAGTTAATCCCGTTGACAACCCCTGTCAGCCAGAGGACGGTAAGAGGTAAGCTGAGCCATCCTAAGTGTACAATTCCCACTCCTGGAAGGCTGACAACGCTAATCCCCAGCCCCATTTGCCAAGCGACACTAGCAACGACCGCTTGGAGTAACAAGCGCGTTAACGGCGATAAATTCACCAAGTCGTCTGTGACGCCAATCAAGAAAAAGCAGAAACTGCCGAGAAGAACTGCCCAAACCTCTGAAGAAACGTCAGGGGGAAAATCAGCCAACCCTCCTAGACTCCAGACTAAAAACAGAGCAAGTAAGGTGCCAGCACAAATAGAAATTCCCCCTAAACGCACCATCGGTTGTCGATGCACTTTACGCTCGGCTGGTAAGTCAGTGTACTGATACTTGATGGCAGCCGCTTTAACTAAAGGAATAGTCTTGAAAACAATTAAAGCGGCAATAATGAAGGCAACTACATAATATCCAAAGGAAACCATGGTGCAATAGCGTAAGAATTATCAGATCTCAGAACCAGGATTTATAGCACTACGCATTCAGATGTTTGACATTCCTAAACTCCGAAACTTAGTCATATCTGATTTCTGACTTCTGACTTCTAACTTCTGACTTGCGCGTAGCGCTATACCTAAGGGGCTTGTACTTCTGAAGCATCTAATTCTTGTATAAGCTGATTTCCTTGCTCTAATAAACTTGGCCACTCTGCACAATTAGAAGCCACACAAGAATCTAGCTGCTGCACAAGCTGTTGAGCAGCCTCGACCTGCTTTGCGTTATCCACCAATGTTGCCGTATTGCCTGATACATTGGTACCTGTGATGTCTGAAACATTAGGACCAGTAATATCTGAAATATTCAGACCAGTAATATCTGACAAGTTATTCGCCAGCCCAGGCAAAACTGGAGTGAATCCCACCGCCAAAGCAGTGATTGCCAAAATACTGGTAGTTTGATTTTTAATTGAGGAAATGAGTTTCATGATTTACCTCTGTGAATTTACCTCGTGAATTTACCTCGGTGTAACGTGTTAGCTTGCCTTAAAGGCAGTTGAGTCTAAACCAGAATCTCATAAAATGAGATCCACCAGAGAGAGAACATCGCCAATTGAGCCACCAACACCCAAAACAAAACGGGCTCCGTCACCTTGACCAGCAATATCTCTTACGGCTGGAGTAATTACAAGAGGGATACCTTTAAAAGGGACTATTGATGCCCCTATTGCTAAATCTTGTCCCGTCCACTCTGTAATTAAACTTACCGACGGGAGCACTCCCACACCCAAACTACCAAAGAAACCAATACTGTTTTCCCCATTAGTTATTTGTTCTACACTGCGAAACCGACCTGTACCAGCTCCTACAGTGATTACTACACGACTAAAAGGGTCATTAATGTTACGTCTGAGGTTAAACACCTTGGTAACTGCCCCGTAGTAGGTATTCTCGAAATCATTAAATTCAGTCGGACTACCTTCTGGTAATCGTCCCACGTTAATAATTCCTTCTCCTCCTAAAGCAACAGCCCATCCCGGAGCAAATTGAGCATGCAACTTGGCATTCACACCGCCACTACCAAGGGGTCGGCTACCACCAAAACTAGCGATCGTATAGGACAACTGTAATCCCACTGAGTCCCTCGCGTCGCCAAGACCGAAGCCAAATCCTAATGTTCCATCCCTACCACCTCCAATCAAACCACCGCTATTATTGCTAAAGCGCGTGCGAGATTGAAAGCCAAAGCCAACAAAGCCTCTGTAGTTATCAGCTCCAAATCCGGAGGGATTGGAAATGTTAAACCCTGGAGAAATTGAAGAAGTCTTACGGAAATTAGGCGCTAATTTGTAAGAATCTAGTTGCTTTTGTAACTTGCGGATTTGCTCTTGAGTTGATGGAGGAATTGGGGAAGAGTTTGGGGATTCAGAGGAGTCACTAGATTGAGAAACTAGTGTTCTCGATACTAGTTGATCAGGTGTATAGGCTGGAGTAACGTCAGCACCACTGGTTCTAGAGTGCCAAGTCAAAGATGAACTAGATCCTAACCATTGACTGGAAAAACGGCTTCTTGTTGACGTTAATCTTGCTTGAGTTGTACCGGTTTCAGTTGTTACCTTGGGAACCGAGTTAACTTGATTACCAGCAACTATTCCAGCTCCCAAGACTGGAGTTGCTAAGTTAGAGATGGCACCGAGATGGTTAATTCGTTGTGGACTGGCTTTAATCTCAGGGTCAGTAGTACGGAGGGCCACGGGAGTTGCTCCCAGCATTACATTTACCGATGGACCCTTAACAGTAGGAACAGAGGTTCCTAAATCCTTGTAGTTAGATTGTGAATTAGCAGTTGCTGGAGCTTGACCCCCTAGAAACCAGGGAGTTAACACAGCAAAACTGTAAGTTGCAAGCTTGGAAATGTGCATCATGCCTTAAGCTGACTCTGAATTTGAGTGTCAGTCCGTAACGTTTGAATAGTCTAAGTGTGGTGTAGCGCACTCCCAGAAAAACGATGCAGTAATTCAGAAGTGTTGAACATTAATAAAACTTAACAAATATCTAGGCAAAAATAGGTTATTATTTACTAATATTTACCTATTGAATAATTTTAAATTATGAGTGATTCCATTAAAAAAATCATCAAATATATCCTCAAAGATTTACCTAAAAATGATGATCCAGTCCTAAATACTAAATTATTCGTAAGTTGTTGGGTTGGTTATTGTTTGGATCAAAGCTTAAGCAGTATGAGGGATTTATTTCAACGATTAAATTATACGGGAATTAATCTTCATATTTATACTTTTTCCAAAGCTAGCAAACAAAGAAGTATTGAACCATGTCTTGAGGCAGTCGCTCATGGTTTGAAGTTACCGTAAGACAGTTGAGCCTTAATCAATGGAGGCGCGCTTTCCTATGGCGAATTAAATTACGGGGTCGCGCCTCAAGTTTTAACCCTTTTTTGCATAACCTACCAACCATAAAGGCTCAACTGTCTTAGGTTTCGTCTCCGGGGAAACCCCCAAGACCGCGCTGCCTCGCTTTTAATAATTTTTGAAAAGTTACTTCAAAAAAAACAATTTAATAAATCTCAATTTAATCCCTCCAATAAAAATAGCGCAACGCTACCAAATTTGTCCGATTGATTCAACAATAATAACTCTAACCAGCAAATTACTTTTTAAAATTGGTTATAGCCAAGTTAAACTAATTAGTGGATTAAATTTATCAACAGGAGTTCCCGAAGATACTTTAATAAATTTTGGCTCAAATCATGACTATAACTATGGACAAGAAATGATAGATGCATTGCCCAAAAATGCTATAGCCGTAATGGATAGAGGCTTTGCTTCTCTAAATTTTATCAAACAAAATAGCCTAATGAATAATTATTTTGTGCTAAGATTACCTAATAATTATAAACTACAGTTTTTGGAAAAATCTGAGTTTATGAAGGTCGGCACTGGTCAAAAATCAGGAATTTACAGAGTTATTAATTTTTGTGATCTAGAAAATAGATCTGAATATAAGACCTCTCCAAAAACTTGAAAGTATCTCAGTAACTGCTTTTCAGCCCTCAAATTGACCAAGTCAATTAAACCGTTGAATTAACGCTATAATAGGCTTTACGAAGCTATTGATATTAATTTATCACCAAAACTATGAGCAGATATAACCTCAATTGTTTCAGCACTTTCAGAGGCTTTTGTTACTTGTAATACTAAGGCTCCTGTTCCTGGGGGGGCGACATGAGAGCTAAAAAGTAGACTGTATAAGCTTCATAGCTCTCATACCTCGTAAATAATTATCGAGCTTATGACGACTTAAACGCATCAAATTTTCAACTAATTCCCAACATTTATCCATAAAATTAATCCACTTTTGGCCATAATTACCAATATAAAAACTGGACGGTGCGCTTTCCAATGGGCGAGTAAATCGCCCTTGGGTCGCACCGCTATGTCTTTTAGTTGTTCGCCCATATTATTTGACTCTAGCCACATACTTTTGAACTCCTTTTTTATTAATTTTATCTCCTTGAGATGTAGCAAATAGATAAGCAAAAGATCTTAAAAGAACTAAAGACAAAAAACGTTTTCCTACTACATTACTGCCTTCCATATTATATCCACCACTTTGATAATCTCGAAACATTTCTTCAATACCAAAACGTTGTCTTGATGCAGTCGCTCATGGTTTGAAGTTACCGTAAGACAGTTGAGCCTTAATCAATGGAGGCGCGCTTTCCTATGGCGAATTAAATTACGGGGTCGCGCCTCAAGTTTTAACCCTTTTTTGCATAACCTACCAACCATAAAGGCTCAACGTAATCAGGTTTCGTCTCCGGGGAAACCCCCAAGACCGCGCTGCATCGCTTTTTATAAGCAGCAATTGCTTCCGAGGTACTGCTCATATTTGTTATAATAAACCAACCTTCTTTTGTTACGGATTTTCGATAACTCTTTTTCCATTTACAGGCGATATTAAATCCAGCAATTTGTTTATTTTTTGTCACTTTTACATTTTCAAAAAATAAAGATATTCCCGGTTTTAATCCACAATTTTTTAAGGAAATCCAACCCGAATTATTAAGTTCAATTTTTTCCGATTCTTTTAGTCTTAAACAAAATGTAAAACCTTGTGTATCTAGCCATTTAGCCAATTTTACTGAACAAAATTCTCGGTCTCCTTGACAACATCATAGCTATCAAATAGCCCTATAATAGTTGATAAGCTGTTATGCATTTAAGCTGTGATAACAGCATTACCTTGATTTTTAATTTTTCGATCCCATTTAATAACTAATCCTCCTTCATTTAAAAGATGATTGAGCAAAATTTATAACTCTTCGATAGATTCAAAAAGACGATTAGCAATATATTCTTTAGCTGAATGCCAAACTAATTCAATTAAGTTATAGTCTGGGCTATATTTTGGCAAATACTCTAAATGTATATTAGACATCTCCAGAAACTCGGTTTTGACCCAGGCAGTGCAAGGGTTTGAGGTTAATTTTTGGAGATGTCTATTAGGCATTTCAGTTTCTATTTTATCGATATATTCGGCTTTCTTATGAAAACTAGCATTATCCAAAATAATTACTATTTTTGGTCCTTTTTTAACAAAGTATTCTTTTTTATTACCTGCTTTTATCCATTCATTGATTAGCTCTTCATAAAAAAGCTTTAAGACTTCATAAAAACTTTTACTATTGCTTTTTTTAAGAAAATCTACAAATCTTTTCTTATCTGAATATCGTAAAGCTCCCATTACATTTACTCTGCCTTTTCTTCTGTCTCCTCTGACTTTTTTTCGCTTCCCCTTTTTACACCAGTTTTTCCTCCTTATTACTCTTAAACTGAAACCACTCTCATGAGGGGCTGTGTGGCGAACCTGCGTCGCCACCTTGAAAGCCCCGTCCCAAAACCATACCTGTAAAAGCTCTGGGTTTTCTTTTTCTATTTTTAAATATTCGGATAATTTTTCTTTGAATGCTTTTCTTTTTTCAGAATCTCTCTTCGATTCTAAGCTATACTTTGACCAGACGTAAACGTACTTTTTTTTTTCTAATATCCTTCGCACTTGTGATCCACTTAATTTAATTCCTGTTACTTTTTCTAAATAGGTTGCTAATCTTTGGGCTGACCATCGCCCAAATTCATATCCTAATTCTTGTGGTTCTTTTTCGACCGTATCTAATCAAATATCTATGTACTTATCTGTAGCTTTTTGATGATTACCTTTCATTCTTTGATCTTTAAGGGTTTCTAAGTTATCTGGGTCTCCGTGGACACACCAGTAACAAACTTTATTTTTTGAGCAGCCAATAAAATTAGCAATTTCTTGCTGTGTTTTGCCATCATTTAATAATAGCAAGATCAGAAGTCTCTCTCTAATATATCCATTTTCTTCTATTTTTAGAGCTTTTTGAATTTTTGGTTTTTGCTCTGATGTGAGATGATTTTTAGCTGGCATCTTTTTTTATGGAATTGTTGTTAACTCTATTATACCCAATTTAAATGCGCAACAGCTTATAATTTTTTTTTGCTCTGAAAAATTACTTGAACCAAGTTTTGAAAGAAGTTCAAAATAAATTGGGATTGCTCGATTTTTATAAATTAGACTAATCATCAATAAATTTTTGTCCTTCCAATTAGTTCTATCGAGGGCTAAATAAATTTTCTGCTGTTTATTAAATCTTTGAAATATCCATTCTCTAATAATTGGAAACCACAAGGATTTTATTTGAAATATTGGTAAGGACAAAAATCTCTGCAACTTTTTACGTCTTGATCTAAATTGAATGGGTAAAGGTAATGACTCTGCGATTTTTTCAAGTTTAACATTTTTGGTATCTTGTATAATAATGACTACAAGGTTAAGAAATAATAATTGAGATTCGGAAAGTAGATTTTTTAGATGTTTTTGATATAATTCTGGTAGCATTTTAAATTGATAGGTCGTCTTGACAATTTCTGACCTATCTTTTTTTACCATAATTCGCTCAATTTAATATATATCAAGGGTTACAGGGCGCTTGTCGCCCCCCCAGCTCCTGTTCTCAATCTTACCAAACCGCATATTGTCAAAATTACCTCAGAATATTTACTAGAATTTAGGCGAAACCTTTCTCCCGCTATTTTAAAAATTTTCACCAATCTAATTACGTGTTCTACAAATATTCTGTTTGAAGATAATAGCTTGTTATATTTCTTTTCCTGTGAGGTTAATTCACCATTTTTTGGTTTTTTATGGGGAGTTTTTATTTGTTCTTCTCCAAGGTGCGCTTTCCAATGGCCGGGGAACCCGGCCTTGGGTCGCACCTCTATATAAGCTTTGTCTCCACTCAGTCGTTGTTTATCATCAAATTTTTTTAAACTTTCCCGACAAATATTTATATCACTTTTGGGGCCAGGTTTACCCACCACTACGTCCACAATATCTTCCCCTTTTGGCAACACAATAAAGCGGTGCGACCCAAGGGCGATTTACTCGCCCTTGGAGGCGCGCACCGTTTGGTTTTTAAATGTATGACTTTTCTTCTTACCAGAATAGAAATTTTTTTGCTGATTATAATCTTTTGGTCTTTCTCTGACTTGTTCAGCGCTATCTACTATTAACTCATATTCAGTCAAAGCTTCCCGAATTATCTCCGACTCTTCTTCGCACTTTTTTACTTGTTCTAATAGCGATGCAGCGCGGTCTTGGGGGTTTCCCCGGAGACGAAACCTGATTACGTTGAGCCTTTATGGTTGGTAGGTTATGCAAAAAAGGGTTAAAACTTGAGGCGCGACCCCGTAATTTAATTCGCCATAGGAAAGCGCGCCTCCATTGATTAAGGCTCAACTGTCTTACGGTAACTTCAAACCACTCGCTATTGCATCAAGACAAAGAAGCTGGTAGAGCTTCTCTCAAAAGAGATTGCCAGTAGTTAAAAGTAGAGTTTGCTGTAGATTCACTCACCTGAAACTGTAGTCCTAGAAGTTGAAAGTTTATGTGATGTCGTAAGTAAATTAACGTCAAGACTATTTGGTCTTCAAGCGATGCAGCGCGGTCTTGGGGAGGCAGCGCGGTCTTGGGGGTCTCCCCCATGAGCGACTGCCGTGGTTTCCCCCACTCGCTATTGCATCAAGACAGTGATAATTTTTGTGAAGCACCTCCCCCAGGCTTAATTAGCCGGACTTTTTGATTTTGATTTTTTTCTTTATGTTGACGATGTAATAACTTGGCTTGTTCTATCAGTTGATAGAGTTGTTCATGATTTATCCCTAGCAATCGTTTAGTTTGTTTAGGATTTTTCTGGATATAATCCCAAGTATAGCTCATGGATGATATTCCTAAAATTAATTTATCATCCTCTTATTTTACCATAACTTTATTTGTTGGAGAGGTCTAAGGGTCACAGTGGTTAGAACCAGAAGACAGTGAGTGGGATTTGGGCCTTTGGCTTGGGGTGGCGCGACGGCGAGGAGTAGTCATTGTAGGGGTAGTAGTGACAGGGATGTCCTTCGTCATCCCGAGAACTTTAAATGAAGAGCCAAGTTACCAAAGCAAATTTCGGATTTTAGTAGAGCCTGTTAATGCTGAAAATGACTTAGGCAATTTAACGCCTGGTTTAGGGAACCAAAACATTAAATCTAGTTTAGACTACCAAACCCAAATTCAAGTCCTGCGTAGTCCTGAGCTAATGGAAGTAGTGCTCGCAGAAGTACAAAAAACCTATCCCGAAATTAGTTATAATTCCCTAATTGGCAATTTAAAAATTACTCGCTTAGGGAAAACTAAGATCTTGGAAATCAGCTACCAGGGAAACGATCCGGATCTGATCCTCACTATTTTAGAGCAATTAGCCAAAGTCTACCTGAACTACTCCCTGAACGAGCGCCAGACTAACTTACGCCAAGGGATTCAATTCATTGAAAACCAGTTACCATCTTTACAAGCCAGGGGAAATGAACTGCAAAACCAATTACAAGCCTTTCGAGAGCGATATCAGTTTACTAACCCAGACAGCCAAGCTGAACTAATCGCTTCTCAAATTACCGCCTTGAAGCAGGAAAACTTAGCCCTTGAACAACAATTAGCTAAAAGCCGCTTCAATCTTGGTTCTCTACAAGAAGAAACTGGGGCTGTGGCCGCTCTTAGCGAAGCTCCACTATATCAGCAAATTATTGGTCAGTTAAGAGAGGTGGAAACGCAAATTGCTGCGGAATTAACTCGCTTCCAACCACAAAGCACGGCGATTCGACTTCTGCAAAATCAACGGCAAAACCTCCTGCCGATCCTAGAGCAAGAAGCAGAGCGAATTTTAGGATCCAAGTTAGCAGAAGCTGTAACTGAAGTGCAAAGGCTTGAAACCCAACGTCAAACCTTATTAGTTGCCCAAAAACAGCTAAAACAACAGGCTAAACAAATGCCTGCTTTAACCAGACAATATACCGACTTAGAGTTAGAAATACAAATTGCTACTGAGGGGTTAAACCGTTTTCGGGCTACCTGGGAAACCTTGCAAATCGAAGCCGCCCAAACTGAGATTCCTTGGGAAGTAATTGAAGCCCCAGTTCGGCCAGTGGCTCCCATCTCTCCTAATATCCAACGTAGTCTAACCTTGGGAGCTGTAGCTAGTCTTGCTGTAGGCATTGGTGTTGCTTTAATATTGGAAAAATTAGATCACGTTTATCACACTGCCCTGGAACTAAAACAGCAAAGCAAACTCCATTTGTTAGGGAATATCCCCATTAATAAACAAATAGCAGCAACGCCAAGTAATAACTCCCTAGCCAAAGTAGGAGGTTTATTGTCTAAACCTTTTACGTGGCTAATACCAGCTTTGAAGCAAAAATCAACGCCTTACATCTATTATGGGGACTCCCAATCCTCACACTTTTTGGAAGCCCTACGAGTACTCTATACCAATATTCAATTACTGAGTTCAGACCGCCCAATCCGTTCTCTGGCAATCAGTTCAGCTCTGCCTGGGGATGGTAAGTCAACCATTGCTATTTACCTGGCTCAAACAGCGGCAGCCATAGGGAAAAAGGTGTTATTAGTTGATGCAGATTTGCGTAAACCCCAAGTTCATCCAAGATTGCAATTATCCAACCAGTTGGGATTAAGTAATTTAATTCTCCAAACCCTATCCCCTGAAGACGTAATTGAGCAAAAGTTACCTGTAGCTGGCTTATCAGTCCTAACCTCAGGTCAACTTGTTCCAGATCCTACCAAGCTGATATATTCCCATAAAATGACACAATTGATGGCAGGTTTCCACGAAACCTTTGACCTCGTAATTTATGATACTCCCTCAGTTTTGGGATTAGCAGACGCTAGCTTGCTTACTTCTCACACCGATGGGTTGATTCTGGTAAGTCGCATTGGGAAAACAGATCGTTCTGCTCTGACCCAAGCTCTTGAGAATCTGAAACTGTCTCAAATTCACGTTTTAGGCATTGTTGCTAATGGTGTTAAAGGTGACTCTATTAGCCCTTACAAGTACTACAAATCCGGTTACGGAAACAATCACAAAGAACAGGATTGGGAGGAGGAGGAGAACCTTACCCCGACATTGTTCAAGTAAAAGGGAATCGGGAATCTACCTCACCTATTTTAAACATGCTATATGACCCACCTATTGCTACTAAAATCGCTACAATCAACCAGTGCTTATGCTGGCGTAATCCTGGGATTATCAAGGAGGGAATTGACCAAACTCAGTTAGTGCTTGATGATGGTGAAAATGAACGTCCAGACTTTTCGTTTCTAGTCCTTGGGGATACGGATTCAGATACGAAATATGGAGAGAAGCTGCAAGCACAAATTGCTCAACAATTACGTGAGCACATGGATACTTGTTGCTTTACGTTACACACAGGGGATCTCGTTTATCCCTTTGGGTCGGGTGAGTTTTATCTGGAGAAATTTCTTAAATTCTACCGAGAGGTTTTTGGTATTAGGAGTCCTGTCAAAAAAACTGACACTACTCGACTAGTCTTTAATCACCCGATTTTCCCTGTACCAGGAAATCATGATTACTATGACCTGACTTTTCTGCCCAGATTATTTGCTCAGTTAAGTTTACCTCTACGCCGTTGGTTAAAATCTCAGTTAGGGTTGACGCTAGGTTGGGATAGTTCTAACCAAGGCAAAGCCTATGCTCAAGCTTTTCTTGATTGCTTGAGTCAACCTCACAAGCGCAGTAATTTAGCTGAGTACCTCAACCAACACTATACTGCCAAGACCGAAACGGGAAGATGCCTGCGCTACCAACCTGGTCACTTTACCCGTCTACCTAATCGCTACTATACCTTTAGATATGGTGGCATTGACTTTTTTGCCCTTGATTCCAATACGTTTTGTATTTCTGGCTCTTCGTCTAAACCTAAGGCTGATCCTGACCTAGAGCAACTAGACTGGTTACAGCAACGGTTAATTGATTCTTGGCATGATCCTCAGGTAAGGGGACGAGTGATCTATCTTCATCACTCTGCCTATTCAACGGAAACAACCCGATGGGAGCAGCCAGATGCGATCGCAGTTCGTGGCCATTTACGCCAAGTATTCGCTCAGGTGGCTGCTGCTCTTGGTTCCCTACCGGAAAAACGCCCACTGGTAGATTTCATCTTAAGTGGACACGCCCATTGTTTTGAGCATTTGCGTACCCTTGATACTAAACATGCTGACTCCAATTTAAATTGGCTGGTCTGTGGCGGCAGTGGTGCTGGTTTGCGGCGTCAGCGCAAAGATGGGGTTGAACTGATGGAAATTAGTCGGGGAGGTTATGTTCAAATGGTGGCGCGATCGCTTTTATTTATCGGACGCAAAGGTAAAGGCAGAACAGTGCGCTCTCCTCATACTTTCCTACGGATTGATGTACATAACGGTGTTCCCCCTAAGTTTGTAATTCGGCCATTTGTAGTTGAGAAACTCCAGAATCAGTGGAGTAGTAGTGCCATCAAACCCTTTGTGATCCAGAATTTATAGTAGTTCTCAATGCTAGCTCCCCATCTCCCCATCTCCCCATCTCCCCACACTTCCCATACTTCCCACACTTCCCACACCTCCCACACCTCCCACACTTACCTGTCTTAATCTGGTACTATTTATATAGTCATAGGTCAAAACAACAAATGAGTAAACTGCGCAACATACTAATGGGTGCTGGTATAGCAGCAGTAGGTGCGGTCGGAACTAAAATGGCTGTGGATTATTTCCGCAACCGTGTTGGCGTTCATCTATACCGATGAGGGTCGTAAGATGGTGGCTAGCGTGGGATATACTCCTGATGCAACGGATTACAATATCAATTTAGCTTGCGGCAAAAGAAGCCCCATAACTGCGATCGTGTTACGTGAGTGTGGGGGACGAAACCTTGTAGACGGGAGCCAAACTAATCGGTAGGTTATGAGTAATAGTTTTAAGTTGTCTGAAATAAGGCTCCCGTCTACTTACGGTAATTCCAGGGATGAATTTTGCACAGGGTATGCATGGAATTGCTATAATATATTTACTGATAAACAAAGCCGTTCGCGTAGCGTGGCCTACGGCCTTAAATGCTGGTTTGTTAGCAAAACAGTCTTAAAAAAAAGACCAAGAAAATAGAGCGGCAGCGATGCAGAGGTGCGACCCGTGGCGAATTTAATTCGACGACTGTAAGCGCACCTAAGCGGTCTTGGGGGTTTCCCCCACTCGCTATTGCATCAAGAGAGGGCAGTCCGTTCTTAAAGCCCAGCGCCTCCTAAGCAATAGCTGGATTGGCGCTTGTTGCCTACACTGATTCTATAGAATCAGTGTAGGAGCTGTCACACAGCACACCCTTCGCTGTTGAAGTGAATGGGGAACAAATTACCTCCGGTCAAGATCAAACTGGCGGAGCTGATGAAGTGGATTTTGTCCTAGCTGGGGGCGACATCGGATTTTTCATTGGATAATCTCTGAATAATAAAAGCGATCGCTTGTCTACGGTGATAAGCGATCGCTTTTATTTCAAGCTAAACTATGATGATCTATACCAATTGTCATCAGGAGTGAGGTACACAGGATTTTTTTCCACTCCCGACTCCCTCGGTGCGCTTACAGTCGTCGAATTAAATTCGCCACGGGTCGCACCGCTCCCGACTCCCGCGCAACCCAGAACGAAAGTACTGACCCAATTGAAAACTGCTGTAAGCTATAGAGTAAACCATTTTTATTCCTTCCGGTCAATGAATAAAAATAAACGACCGAGAGAACAAATTATTGCTGATCTCAGTATCAATTATGTGGAACGATATATATTCTTATGTGGTTACTCAGTAGAACGAGTTGAGCTTGAGTACACTTATGGTTTTGACCTGATTATCTTTACCTATGATGCCAATTGTGAACTTGAAAATGGTAAAATTTACGTCAAGCTAAAGGCAACGGATTTTCTGAGCATGCTAGCCGCCGACCAAGAAACCATAGGCTTTCCCCTAGGACGCTCAGACATAGAGCAATGGTTAAAAGAACCAATGCCATGTATCCTAATTGTATACGATGCTCAAATCGATCTAGCCTATTGGCTGTACTTGCAAGCCTACTTTGAAAACTGGGAAAACTTTGACCCATGGCAAATGGAAGGAACGATTACGGTTAATCTTCCTAAAAAGAATATTGTCAATCAAGATGCCATTAAAAAGTTCGCTCGATATAAAAATGATGTGCTGCGACAGTTACCGGGAGTAATTCGTCATCGTGCTTAGAAAAGTTATTTTTCAAGAGTGTCAGCAGTCAGCATTCAGCCTTCAGCTATCAGCGGTCAGCTATCAGCGGTCAGCTCTGAGCAGATCAAAAAAATGATTACCTGTTTTCTTGATGCAAAGCGCGAGTGGGGGAAACCCCCGCAGGTCGGCGCTGCATCGCTTGTTCAAAAGCATCTCAAGTAGCGTGGCACAGGCTTCTAGCCTGTGAATTAGCCCATAAGCTGAATGCTGATAACTGATAGATGATAACTGATAACTGATAACTGATAGATGATAACTGATAGATGATAACTGATAGATGATAACTGATAAATAATAGCTGATATAAATTTAACTATTAATAGTTATAAAAAGGCATGATAATCAAGGAATGAAAATGCGATCGCCTTTCGGCCACACTAAGCGATTGGCCTTTCGGCCACGCTACGCGAACGCACAAAACCATCCTCTGGGAAATTCCCATAAACCTCAAAATTAGGGAACCTTTTCAGGGGAGGCTTAGTCGATAGATAGAGCAATCCCCTTGAAAAGCTGAATCGGATTGCTATATATATCTAGCGCCATATTAATGGCTACCGGGTGCAATCAGATCTGTTGCAGATATTGACCCATGAGGTAATTTATGCATAGAATTCAATTTTGGGCAATTGCTCCGCTTAGTTTGCTCGGATTATTTGAAATAGCGCTTCAGTCTAGCTCAGTTCTGGCTAACCCTTACTCCAATAACACTCTCCAGAGAGGTTCTCAGGAGCAGATAACTGTGCTAACCAGTAGCTCATCCTTAGCTAAATTCAATACTGAGTTGCTTGGACTAACCAATGCTGAACGGCGAAAAGCTGGCTTGCCACCATTACAGCTTTCTGCTGAGCTAACTCAAGCCGCACAGCTACACGCTGAAGATATGGTGCGCAATGGTTTTTTCAGCCATACTGGTTCAGATGGTTCTAAAATAAGCGATCGCGCTAAAGCAGCAGGTTACCTCTATTCCTATGTTGGTGAAAACATCGCCGCAGGTTACTCGACTCCTGCTCAAACTATTAGGCAATGGATGAAAAGCACTGGTCATCGCCGTAATATACTCAAGCCTCAGTATCAAGAAATTGGCTTTGGTTATGTCAGCGACCCTTCCAGTCCCTATCGCCACTACTGGGTGCAGGTGTTTGGTTCCCCTCGTTAATACTCAGTCGGGAGTCGGGAGCGGTGCGACCCGTGGCGAATTTAATTCGACGACTGTAAGCGCACCGAGGGAGTCGGGAGCGGTGCGACCCGTGGCGAATTTAATTCGACGACTGTAAGCGCACCGAGGGAGTCGGAATCCTCGTAAACCCCCTTAATAAGTAAGGGAGTTATATCATGTCAGGATAATTACCCTTAATAAAAATCTCCCCATCTCCCCACACCTCCCACACCTCCCACACTCCCCACACTCCCCGCTTGACTCTGGGGTTAGATATATGCCTCCATCCCCTCACAAGAACAAACCAAATTCCTATCCCCAAAGGCATTATCAATGCGCCCTACCACAGGCCAAAACTTGTGTTCCCTTAACCAAGGTGCCGGGTATGCCGCTTCCTCACGGGTATAGGGATGGGACCATTCAATGACCATCAAGGCTTCTGCAGTATGGGGAGCATTCTTCAGCTGATTGTCGGTTTGGTCTACTTGACCCGATTCAATTGCTTCAATTTCCTGGCGGATGGCAATCATGGCATCACAGAAACGGTCGAGTTCCTCCTTCGACTCACTTTCAGTAGGTTCCACCATCATTGTCCCCGCTACAGGCCAGGATACCGTTGGAGCATGGAAACCATAATCCATCAGGCGTTTGGCAATATCATCCACTTCGATGCCCGCAGACTTTTTAAGCGATCGCAAATCCACAATACACTCATGAGCCACTAATCCATTGTTCCCCTTGTACAGAACAGGATAGTAAGGGTCTAACCGCTTAGCCATGTAATTAGCATTAAGAATAGCTACCTTAGTCGCCTCAGTTAACCCCCCACTCCCCATCATGGCAATATACATCCAGGAAATAGGTAGAATGCTGGCACTTCCCCAAGGTGCCGCAGAAATGGCACCAATAGATAAATTTGAAGGTTGAGGCTGTAAGGTTTTGGGCAGGAATGGTACTAAGTGAGGCATCACCCCAATTGGTCCCATACCAGGTCCACCCCCACCGTGGGGAATACAGAAGGTTTTGTGCAGGTTCAAGTGACACACATCTGCCCCAAAGTCCCCCGGACGGCACAGTCCCACTTGGGCATTCATATTCGCCCCATCCATATAAACCTGTCCCCCATGGTTGTGGACAATGGCACAGATCCCTTTAATCTCTTCTTCAAACACACCATGGGTAGAGGGATAAGTCACCATCAGAGCAGCTAGGTTTTGGCTATGGTGCTCGGCCTTATTCCTCAAATCATCTAAATCAATGTTGCCCATCTCATCACAAGCAACAGCCACCACCTTTAAACCAGCCATCACCGCACTGGCGGGATTGGTTCCATGGGCAGAAGTAGGAATTAGACAGATATTGCGATCGCTTTCTCCCCGGTTTTCATGGTACTTACAAATAGTGAGTAATCCTGCATATTCCCCTTGGGAACCAGCATTAGGTTGAAGAGAAATGCCAGCAAAGCCAGTAATTTCTGCTAACCATTCTTCCAGCAGCTGGAATAGAATTTGATATCCCTGAGTTTGGGAGACCGGAGCAAACGGATGAATCTTACCAAATTCCGGCCATGTCACTGGCATCATCTCAGCAGTGGCATTCAGCTTCATGGTACACGAGCCCAGAGGAATCATCGACGTGTTTAGAGCCAAATCCTTACTTTCCAGGCGGTGCAAATAGCGCAGTAACTCCGTTTCTGAGTGATAGCGGTTGAATACTGGGTTGGTTAAGTAGGTACTATGGCGAGCAAACGGTTCATTAAAATCAGCTGCCACCTTACGTGTTACCTCAGCCGCCAACTCTTCCACAGTAAAGAGTAGGGATGCACTGCTTGGTTCCCCTAAACTTGCAAAAATTTCCCACAAGTCTACTAAATCCCTAGCCGTCGTTGTCTCATCCAGGGAAATCCCGATAGTAGTTGAATCAATAATACGTAGATTAATTTGACGTGCTTCAGCTGCTTCGATAATTTCTGACACAGAGCGATCGCTTAATTCTACGCGCAAGGTATCAAAAAACGGTTCTGAGCTAATACTGTAACCTAAGCGTTTCAGTCCCTCCGCTAGGATAACCGTTAATTGATGAATTCTCTCGGCAATACGTTTGATGCCTTGTCGCCCATGATAAACTGCATACATTGAAGCTATCACGGCCAAAAGCACTTGCGCAGTACAAATATTGCTTGTGGCTTTGTCACGACGGATATGTTGTTCACGGGTTTGCAGTGCCAAGCGCAGTGCTGGTTTACCATTAGCATCTTTTGATACACCAACGATACGTCCTGGTACTTGCCGTTTATAAGCTGCCCGAGTAGCAAAATAAGCTGCATGAGGTCCCCCATATCCTAGGGGAACACCGAAGCGCTGGGTGCAACCTATGGCAATATCAGCCCCAAATTCTCCAGGGGGTGTAAGCAGGGCAAGGCTTATAATATCAGCTGCCACAGTTACTAAAGCTTTAGCACCATGAGCCTTATCAATAAATTCCCGATAATCGTATATGGTGCCATCCGTTGCTGGGTACTGAAGCAGAGCTCCAAAAATCTCTTGGTCAAATTCAAAGGTGCGGTGGTCACCAACAATCACCTCAATGCCCAAAGGTCTAGCCCTGGTTTTTACCACTGCGATAGTTTGGGGATGACAGGTTTGGGAAACAAAGAAATGTTTGGCTTTCGTTTTACACAGACCATAGCTCATGCTCATCGCTTCCGCTGCTGCTGTTCCTTCATCCAGCAAGGAAGCATTAGCAATTTCCAGACCAGTCAAGTCTATAATCATAGTCTGGAAGTTGAGTAGTGCTTCGAGTCGTCCCTGAGCAATCTCTGCTTGATAAGGGGTGTAAGCTGTGTACCAACCAGGATTTTCTAGGATATTCCGTTGAATTATAGGTGGGGTAATGCAGTCGGAATATCCCATGCCAATGAAAGACCGGAATACTTGATTCTTAGATGCAATTTCTTTTAGCTGAGCTAGGGCAGCATACTCGCTTTGGGCTGGTGGTAACTGCAGGGGTTGATTAAGCCAAATAGCGGCGGGTACAGTTTGCTCAATCAGGCTGTCTATACTGGATATACCCAGGACGTTGAGCATTTGCTCTATTGAATCTGGATTTGGACCTATGTGTCGATTGACAAAAGCATCGGTAGATGGTAATATTTGCGATGCGGAAAGAATAGGGTCAGATTTCAGCAACGACTGAGTATTTGCTCTATTTTTTTGATCCTGGATATCCAAATTCTGCATAGTAAACCCATTTGTGAATTAAGCAGCGAAGGAGGGGGTCACTTTTGAGGGCTGTGACCCCCTAAGTTGGTAAATCTATAGATACACAAAGCCCGGATGTATAACTAAAGAGATTTAGACCTAAAGCAATTTAGTTCTAAATATACACTATGAAAACCTAGGATACTACAACCTAGAGGTATTGCTAGATTGGTTCTAGATACACAACTTTATACAGCCGGGTTTAGTTATGACAACCCTACTGATCAGATTTTTACCAAAAAATTTGGGTCATTAGCCCCGTCCTTCCAGGACGGCTTTGTGCTAAGATAAAGACATAACAAAAAAATAGTATTCTAGATGAACATGATCTTAAATAAGTAGACAGTGTAAAAAACCTGTTTTGAGATAATCAGGTTGCACAATCAAGTCTAACGATTTGGAAGTCTATGAAAGTCTAAGATCCCTAAGAAAATGTTTATCTTAATATGTTAATTAGTTTAGGTACGGTGGGGCACACCGAAACCTAGGTTATAAACCAAATACGCTTGGGTCGAGGCGACCTCTATTTTTCCTGGCTCCGGCCTGGTTAAATAATTCACCCCATTGTTCGCGCAGCGTGGCCTACGGCCAAGCAAGAATCCCCGTCCTTTCAGGGCGGGGAGTGTCATAGTCTACTCTGCATCGACTTTGGCACGGTACTCCTCAGGAGAAAGGACACCCTCCAGTGGGTTATCAGGGTCATTCAGCCGCACTTTAATTAACCAACCTTCACCATAGGGGTCTTCTGCAATCTGTTCAGGAGCCTCAATCATCTCCTCATTTCGTTCTACCACCGTACCCGATACCGGTGAATATAGATCCGAAACTGCCTTGACAGATTCAATGGTACCAAAGTTTTTGTCATTTTCCTTGTTACCCTTCTCAATGGTGTCGTCAATGTCTGGGAGTTCCAGAAGAACTAAGTCACCCAGTTGGTCAATGGCAAAGGCGGTAATACCAATAGTGGCAATTTCGCCATCAAGCCGGACATATTCGTGGCTATCAAGGTATTTGAGGTCATCAGGATATTCAAAGGCCATGTCAACTCCAAAATCAGCAGCAATGCTAATTATCCTTCCTCATTTGTCTTTCGTCCAGCAGCTCTTTGACCACTGACCGTTGACTATTGACAGGGAACCGTAAGAAGTAGTAATGCACTCATGGTTAACTTATACCTACCTAAATCGTTAAAATACCATTACTAAAATATCACCACTAATTGGCAATCTATGGTATTATTCCTTTTATTCCGTCAAAAGGAATAATTTTAACCAAGACTGGCTATTGCTTTGCCTGTTTATGCCACAAATCACTAATAAATTAAAATCAAAATACATGATGTCAGATCGGAGCTGCTCCGATCTGGAAGTTCAGTAGGCAAGCATTTCTAGAGTTTCTCGTAAGTAACGACGTACGCGGCTATCAAGACTATAGTCCTGAAATTGTTCACCCAAGGGATGTTCCATTTGCCAGCGTTGAAATCCTGAACTAGCTGCTATGGCTTGTTTGAGACTGTCCCAAACTTGAGTGTCGTGATTTAATTGTCCGGATTCGGATTTAACGAAGCTTGCCATATGCACCTTACCAAAATTTAATACAGATGAATCTAGTTGGGTAATGCTTAAGTGGTGACATACTCCCACACTTAATCAAAGATTACAGTGTGGGCTTCTTACCAACTCCACCTAACGGTTTGGATACTCGGTAAGCTTTATTAACGACACGGGATGCCCCTCCGCGCCGGAACAATACAATAATCCGGAACAATACAATAAGTTCTATTTTTTAGGCACGTAGGTGGCGGTTAGCTCTTAATTTATTTTCCCTACTACATCTAGTATAGACGATATTCAATTGTAATTGTTTCCTTATTCCATGCAATAAGAGCGCAAAATTAATCCCACATCTCAATGGGCATTGAGATGTGGGATTAATTTTGCTAGAAGCTAAATAACCTTTAACCTTCAACCTTAAACAAAACAACCTTCCCAGCAAGGGACCCCTGGGTAAGAACACCCCTCAGCCCTACTTCAGGGAGAGAGTCCGTCGCTTGGTTACCATCTGATAGGTTTCAATGATATCTTTTTCCGTCCAGTCGTTGAATTTATCAACACCCATACCACATTCGTAGCCAGCATTGACTTCCTTGACATCATCCTTAACACGCTTGAGGGAATCCAAAACTCCTTCGTAGATAACTTTGCCACCACGCCGCACTCGTAAACGGCAATTGCGCACGGCTTTGCCTGAGAGTACATAGCAACCCGCCACGGCACCACGACCCACTGGGAAGACAGCTCGAACTTCTACTTCACCCAATGGTTCTTCTACCTCTTCTGGCTCTAACAGACCTTCCATCGCACCTTGAACATCATCCAGGAGTTTGTAGATGATGTTGTATTCCCGCACATCTACAAACTCCTGTTCAGCTGCTGGTCGAGCACCAGGAGCTAAGGTAGTGTTAAAGCCAACAATAACTGCACCACTAGCAGCCGCTAAGTCCACATCCGTTTCGGTGACTTCCCCAGGGGCAGCCAGTAGAACTCGAATTTGCACTTCACTTTGGGGCAGCTGTTCGAGGGATCCCAGAATAGCTTCCACCGAGCCTTGAACGTCTGCCTTCAAAATCAAGTTGAGTTCTTTGAGTTCACCTTCTTGAGCCTGGGCTGATAATTCAGTGAGGGTAACTCGCCGTGATTTCATGCGAGTTTGCAGGCGAGATTGACGTTGCTGTTGAGCTCTTTCACCAGCAACTGCCCGGGCTTCTTTTTCGCTCTCAAAGACTTCAAACTCATCACCAGCAGCTGGAACATCACTCAAGCCAAGGACTTCCACAGCAAACGAGGGAGTCGCTTGTGCGACTCGCTGTCCTCGGTCATCAAGCATGGCTCTGACCTTACCGAAAACTGAACCAACAACCAGGCTATCACCGATCCGCAAAGTACCGTTTTGCACTAAGAAGGTGGCAACAGGACCTCTGGCTTTATCTAGGTGAGCTTCAATCACCGTACCTTTTGCTGGTCGATCCGGATTAGCAGAGAGTTCTTCTAGCTCTGAGACCAATAGAATCATCTCCAGCAGTGAATCCAAGTTTTCCCTTTGGATAGCACTCACTGGTACCATGATCGTTTCACCACCCCATTCTTCTGGAACCAAGCCCCGTTCTGATAATTCTTGCTTAACCCGATCAGGTTGAGATCCGGCTTTATCAATTTTGTTAATAGCAACTACCATGGGAACTTCAGCAGCTCTAGCATGACTAATGGCTTCAAGGGTCTGAGGTTGCACCCCATCATCAGCGGCTACTACTAGCACAGCGATATCAGTTACTTTTGTTCCCCTTGCCCGCATGGCTGTAAAGGCTTCGTGACCGGGGGTGTCTAGGAAGACAACCTGTTGAATTTTATCCTCATGCTCAACATCTACGTGGTATGCGCCAATATGCTGGGTAATTCCACCGGCTTCTCCTTGAGCCACTTTTGCTTCACGAATGGCATCGAGTAGAGTCGTTTTACCGTGGTCAACATGACCCATAATTGTCACCACAGGTGGACGCCGCTCGAGGTTTTCCAGGTCTTGGACATCCAGCATTTCCACCTTAGTCGCAGCAGAGGCTTCTTCTTCCATCTCGACCTTGACTCCCACTTCCTCAGCTACCATTGTGGCAGTAGGAACATCCAAAGTCTGGGTAACACTCACAGCTATGCCTTTGAAGAAGAGCATTTTAACAATGTCAGTTTCTGCAATAGCCAGTTCATTAGCCAGGTCTCTAATGGTGAGTGAGTCTCTCAAAACAATTTGTTCTGGGCGTTTGGGCTGACTTTTCTGTGTACGACGGCGATCGCGATGATCGGACTTGTTGCTACTACTGGTTTTAGCAGGCTTCTTCTTGTGGCTAACACTCGCAGTATTTGCTTGGCTTTGCTGTTTTTGCAGAGACTTTGGTTTGGGAGGACGAGCCAGAGAAAGACTAACTGAAAATGAACCATCGATTTTGTTATCGATTTGATCTGATCCTGTTTCGAGATCATCTTCATCATCCAGAATCATTTTAGGTCGCCGCTTGAGTTTGGCGGATTTAGCCTTCTGGGCTTTGTCTTCGTCTTCTCCATTTTCTGCCTCCCACTCTTTCTTCTTAGCAGGTCGGGGGACAGATGGTCGCCGGAGCTTGACCTCCTTGAGCAGTTCCTCGGATTCATTGACTAAGGTGTTGGTGTCTTGATCAGAGACATCATCTGTCAGACCCGTTGAGTCAGCATCAATTGCTGAATTTTCTTTCTCAAGACCTGGTTTGCTCCTTTTTGGAGGTCGCTGGAGTTCAGGAACGGGTGGTCTTGGTGAACTAGAACGCTTTGGTGGTGATGTTTCCGAGGGCGTTGACTGTTTATTGATAACAGGGGATTTGTTAGGAGTTGGACTCTTTACTGACTTTGAACCGGAAGAACCCTTTTGGTTTGATTTTATCGGTCGCTCAACCTTAGCAGGCTGAGTTTTTGGTTGTGATACTCTTACAGGGGGTCCAGTTAATTTGGGTTTTTGTGTACTCTCCTGTGAAATGTTCTGGACTGGTTTAGTGGCTAGTTCTGGTTTAGCGGCTGGTTCTGGTTTAGCGGCTAGTTCTGGTTTAGCGGCTAGTTCTGGTTTAGCGGCTGGTTCTGGTTTAGCGGCTGGTTCTGGTTTAGCGGCTAGTTCTGGTTTAGCGGCTAGTTCTGGTTTAGCGGCTAGTTCTGATTTAGCGGCTGGTTCTGGTTTAGCGGCTAGTTCTGGTTTAGCGGCTAGTTCTGATTTAGCGGCTGGTTCTGGTTTAGTATCCTGCTTAATCTTGGTCTCCTGTTCAGTGACCTGCTTAGGTCGATTGAGAGTGCTAGGCTGACGTGGGGGTATAGCAGTCGGCTTGATGGGAGGTTGGGGTGGGATTGCCATTTGATTACTTCTCTGGCTAGAAGTATTGCCAGAACTGCGTTTGTGCTTACGAAGCTCCACAATTTGCTGCTTCCGCTCCCCTTGGGACG
>NZ_GL890952.1 GCF_000211815.1 Moorena producens 3L | reverse complement strand
CCGACTCCCGACTCCCGACTCCCGACTCCCGATTCCCGATTCCCGACTCCCGATTCCCGACTCCCGTTCCCCTCCTGGGAGGGGTTAGGGGTGGGTTCCGACTCCCGATTCCCGATTCCCGATTCCCCAAACCAGTGACCACCACCTACTCCCCCCAAGTTACCTATCAGTGGCTCGAAAACTTTGATGCTACTACCTCCTTAGAATACGATGACTACACCTGCCCCAGCATTGCTAGCCACTGGCAATGTGCCAGCCTTTTAGGAGAACTGCTGGGTTTAGCAGCAGTGGAAAAGGATTAAATGGTAGGCTTGCTGGTGGCAGAACTGCGCAAAGACCCCAAAACCGACACCACTACTGCTGTCATTCTTTCCCTGTTCGTCCACCCGGAAAACCGCCGACAGGGGGTTCCAACGGCGTGGCCGTGGTGCCATGCTGATTGCAGAGTCTATCATGGCTCAACTCCAGAGCGATATTCCTTACTATACCTGTGCGGTGGGAGAGAGCAACCAACCCATGCTTCAATTCGTGGATCGTCGCCTTAAACCTTACTTGACGTCATTGACTGAAGCGTATCGGAGTAGTAAGAAGTTAGGGAGTAGGGAGTAGGGAGTAGGGAGTAGGGAGTAGGGAGTGTGGGGAGTGTGGGGAGTGTGGGGAGATGGGGAGATTGGTATTAATGGTAATTATCCTAACATTATATTAGTAAGTAGGGTGTGTTAGCCGCTAGGCGTAACGCACCGGACTTTCCACGTGAACTATGAATGGTGTGTTAGCTGATTAGCTGATTAGCACCTCAAGTAGCGTGCGCGTAGCGCATTAGCTGATAGCTTACGTAATGCACCGGACTTTGCCGGTGAACAATGATGGTACAACTGACCCATAAATTTCAAAGCTTTGATGAGTATTTATCCTACAATGATAACTCAGAAAACTTCTATGAGTTATTTAATGGAGAGTTAATTGAAATGCCTCCAGAGTCGGGAGTAAATGTTGAAATTGCTACGTTTTTATTGATTAGGTTTGCTTTACTGGTAGGTCATCGTAGAGTCCGGGGTCAAGGATTAGAATTAGAAGTTAGAGGTGAACCGAAAAACCGTTATCCTGATTTGACCATTATTCGAGAAGAGCATATTCAACAATTATCAAAGCGTAATACCATTCGCCTCTCTATGTCACCGCCTTTATTAGTGGTTGAAGTGGTTAGCCCAGGAGAGTTACAACGAGAGCGAGACTATATTGCGAAAAGAATCCAATATCAGGATTGTGCTATTCCTGAATACTGGATTGTGGACCCGGAAAGTAAAACTATATTGGTTTTAAAACTGACAGGAACAAGTTATACAGAAGTTGGTAGCTTTTCTGGTGATGAGTTAGTGTTATCTCCTGGATTTAAGGATATTACTTTAAAAGTATCTGGAGTGTTTGATATAGAAAAGTAAGTGATATTTTTATGAACAATTGACTATGAGTAGTATAAATAGTAGTTTAGATTTAAAAAAATCTCTACGACATTGATGATGTCCAATGGCTAGAAGAAACGATTAAGCTCCTGAAAAATAAAGAATTTAATCAACTAGATTGGGATAACTTAATTGAGGAGTTAGAGGATTTGGGCAGAGAGAAGAAAAATGCCGTAGCTAGCCTTTTAGAACAAGTTATCCGTCATTTATTATTCCTGCAATATTGGACAAGTGAATATGATTATAATGCAGTTCACTGGCAAGGGGAAATCTATAACTTCAGAATTCAGCTCAAACGTAAACTAACGACTAATCTCCGTAATTATCTAGATAATGAACTGAGTTCTATTTATAACGATGCCTTAGGATTTGTGACGATAAAAACTCAGAATTCCGTAAGTTTACCTCCAGAATGTCCCTACTGTCTTGACCAATTACTGGATATCGAATGGTTGCCGAAGGAATAAATCAGTTTTGAATAGTCGGGAATCGGGAGTCGGGAGCGGTGCGACCCTAGGGCGATTTACTCGCCCTAGGAGGCGCGCACCGAGGGAATCGGGAATCGGGATTATACTTAAGCTACAGGCAAAACGCTATAATTAGTAATTAGCAATTAATCAAAGTTTTATCAGCAATAAAATTCTGCATTCTCCCCATCTCCCTATCTCCTCATCTCCATCTCCCCATCTCCCCATCTCCCCATCTCCCCGCGCCCCCGCCCCACTCTTTCCCTGTTCCCTGTTAAATAACAAGTAAAGTAGAGCCAAAAATGATCACATCAACTGCCACAATTACTCGGGACCCGACTATTCCTCCTTTAGAAAATGGGGATCAACTAACCCTTGCTGAATTTGAGCGTCGCTATTCCGCTATGGCTGATTTGAAAAAAGCCGAATTAATTGAAGGAATTGTTTACATGGCATCTCCTGTACGAGCAAAAAAACATGGCAAACCCCATTCTCGGATTATGACATGGTTAGGAACCTATGAAGCAAGTAGACCAGGAGTAGAAACACTCGATAACACAACTGTGCGCCTAGATGCTGATAACGAAGTGCAACCTGATGCGTTATTGAGAATAGAACAAGATGGACAATCAATCATTACTGAGGATGATTATGTAGAAGGTGCGCCGGAGTTAATCGTAGAAATTGCGGCTAGCACTGTTTCTATTGATTTACATAAAAAATTAAACGTTTATCGTCGTAATGGAGTACAAGAATATTTGGTATGGCGAGTTGATGATGGTGAATTTGATTGGTTTCGGTTAAGGGAAGGGGACTATACTCAACTGGAAACCAATCCTGAGGGCATACTTTGTTCAGAAATTTTCCCTGGATTATGGTTAGATAAAGCGGCGTTATTAGCCGGAAATTTAGCCAAAGTTTTAGAAATATTGCAGCAGGGATTACAGAGTCAGGAGTAGGGAATCGGGAGTCGGGAGTCGGGAGCGGTGCGCGACCC
Source organism: Moorena producens 3L (assembly GCF_000211815.1). Lineage (GTDB taxonomy): Bacteria > Cyanobacteriota > Cyanobacteriia > Cyanobacteriales > Coleofasciculaceae > Moorena > Moorena producens. The sequence continues at coordinate 28,104 of NZ_GL890952.1, read as the reverse complement.
AAGGGCGATTTACTCGCCCTAGGAGGCGCGCACCGAGGGAATCGGGAGTCGGGATTCTACTTAAGCTACAGGCAAAACGCTATAATTAGTAATTAGTAATTAATCAAAGTTTTATCAGCAATAAAATTCTGTATTCTCCCCATCTTCCCATCATATCATGTCCGGTTGAATACTTATACTAGGGGCAAAAACAAGGCAGAAGTCAGAAGGCAGAAGGCAGAAGGCAGAAGTAAAGGAGTAAGGTTTCAAGGGATAAAGTTTTTTATAACTAATTATCCGAACCTGATATCACCCCATCACCCCATCACCCCATCACCCCATCACCCCATCACCCCATCACCCTATATCTTTCCCGATTCCCGATTCCCGATTCCCGTTCCCCTCCTGGGAGGGGTTAGGGGTGGGTTCCGATTCCCGATTCCCTGTTCCCTACTCCCTAACTATCTCTTTTTTAGTCAAACACATCGCTACTCCTTTTTCATAGTAGGCAACTTCATTAATAAATACTGGCCAAACGGTGGCTTCTTCTTCATAGTAAATTGTGGTGCCATCGAAGGTAAGAAACATGGGGTCACCAGGATTAAGTTCTTGATAATCTCTGCCCTGGAGCTGAGGATGAATCATACCTTCTAGTTCACCAGCTTCGTTTCTGGGATAGTCAACTACTTTTAAATAGTGATAAATGGTTAGAGGATAAGTGTTTGATAATAGTTTACCGTTATTATAGTCTTCAATATAATCTAACGTGGCGTGAATTAAGGCTTCAGTTTTTTGAAAAATAGCGCCCTTGAGACTAGCTGGTGCAATGGGACCGACTTCAATACAACACCCGAAGTTAGATAGGGATCTTAGAAAGGTATTTTCTTTACCTGGTTCAATGGAACTATAAACTCTAACTAAGGGGTCAAGGGAACTCAGATAAGCAGCGAGTTGCAAATTAAAGGGGTCGTTGTTGACGAGAATTATAGTAAACCCCATATTAGCACTGGTACTGTGCAAATCTAGAATAAAATCTACCTTGGAATTGCCTTTTGGCCCTAGGGTTTGAGCTATCTCTTTGGCTCTGGTTTGTTCATAGAAAGAAAGCTCGGAATTTTCCAGGTCACTTTTAGCAAAGCAGCGGTTTAAGTCTGTATCAATATATCTCCTGGCAGCTTGAAAGGCTTGGGGATTACCGATCAGTGTCGAGGTTTCAAAACTAGGTCTAGTGATTAATTCTGGAAACTTATCAAATTTTTTGACTAGGTATACACCGGTAAATTCATTACCGTGGGTTCCTCCTACAATGGCGACTTTGTTAATAGTTTTACGGTTGTTTGCTTCAGAATTACTCATGGGTGGTTGGTATATGGATCTAATTTAAGGGAATCGGGAATCGGAACCCACCCCTAACCCCTTAGGGGTGGGTTCCGATTCCCGATTCCCTACTGAGAGTAATCTTGGCATTCTATCCTAGGAAAACGCAAACCTCTTATTGTTGTTGGAAAAATCCGATTACTAAACTTATGCTTTCAAGTACTACCCATGCCCTGAAAGAATGGGGTGTTGCGGTTGATGCCTTAGAAGCGGGCAAAACGATTATGCTGTTGCGCAAAGGGGGTATTCGTGAACAGGGCAACTGCTTCAGCGTGGCTCACCACCAGGTTTTACTCTACCCTACCTATGAGCATCAAAAGCCTAATTTGCTTAAACCTGACTATGCTGAACAAGTGAAACCTGTGCCCTCAGGTTGGCACCCGGAAACTGTTCGGATTGGTAGCTGGGCGTCTATTACTGATATTTTGCCGGTAACGGAGCAATCTACTATTGCTGCTCTGCTACCCTATCATATTTGGAATGAACAATTTGCCAGTGAGCGTTTGAAGTGGAAGCCACGTCAACCTTTATATGTATTGCTGTTGCGTACTTATCAGTTACCTGAGCCTGTGATCACTCCCTACCACCAAGAGTACGGAGGCTGTCGCTCATGGATTGATTTAGTTGAACCGATTTCTTACCAGGGAGTTGTACCGGTTTGGAATGATGGGGAGTATATCGAACAAGTCAGAGAAATTCGCAGTCTGATCGAGGATTGACTGGGAGCAACCACGCCACTTGCTCTGCGCACTCCCCCCAGTGGGCGCAGGGTCATCAAAGAAGATGGGTCTGAAACCCCGTCCTTCTAGGACGGCTTTGTGCTAAGATAGAAACGACGCAATGACCTAAAAAGAAAAGGTGAGATTCCTGGTAGTGGGACCCTTTGGTTAAAAGGTGGTTCACCGAAATGGAGACCCGGTTAAAGACTCCAATCCCAGCCCTCTATAAGCAAATAGTCTTTAAAGTCACGGGAATCAAACACTTTAAAAGTAGACTCAATGACAATATCTTGTCGGAGAGAGTAGAGGCAATTGGCACCGCCAAGTGGACTGCCGATTTCTTGGTACTACGGTACGGGAAGTCGATGTGGTTGTTACGAGCAATGCCCTTTTGGGTAACTCCTCGCTTTGAATCCCCGCGCGTTTACGCCGGGGAGTGTCAAAAGTGGATCCTAATTTAATAGCTCTGTCCGATCTGATACCCTTCTAGGTAAACTGGACTGTCGCTAGCTTCGGTTTGTCTTTCGAGACCGGCTAGGAGTCCTTGATTAAATAAAACGTATTCGATTGTGTCTGGGCTATAGCAATTGTATTGATAAACTAGGGTGGATACAGAGTAGGCTATATGATCGAAATTCCTAGACATAATGGATTTGCCTCCAATGGATACATTAATGGATAGATTGATACAGCTGCAGTTTTAGGGGTAATCAATGTTGTAAGTGACAGCTATGCTTCAAGAGTAATACGGGGAATATATCCGGGACATTACCCACGTGGGTGATTTTATTGTGGCTAAGGAATTGGCAAGGTATAGCAGAAGTCAGAAGTCAGAAGTCAGAAGTCAGAAGTCAGAAGTCAGAAGTCAGAAGTCAGCAGTCAGAAGTCAGAAGTCAGAAGTCAGAAGTCAGCTTAAAATAGGGGATTGACCTGTGGTCACCCTACGCGATGTTCCTTTGGATGTTTGCGATGTTCCTTTGGAACCGCTTCGCGAACGCAAACATCCAAAGGAGTCGAAGAAGTCTAGCTATTGATAGCAATAACTCTATAAAATTATCTCTGTGCCCTTTGTGCCAGAGTCATATGCCCACTAATTCCTCTACCTCCTTTTCCCCAGAAGAGATTGCTGCTGAAGGGTTAACCCCTTCTGAATATGAAGAAATTGTCCAGCGCCTAGGGCGTCATCCCAATAAAGCTGAACTGGGAATGTTCGGTGTGATGTGGTCGGAACATTGCTGCTACAAGAACTCCCGTCCTCTACTCAAGCAATTTCCCACAGAAGGCAAACGTATTCTAGTCGGTCCTGGGGAAAATGCTGGTGTTGTAGACTTAGGTGATGGGCTACAACTGGCCTTTAAAATCGAATCCCACAATCACCCCTCAGCGGTAGAACCGTTTCAAGGAGCTGCTACCGGAGTAGGGGGGATTCTACGGGATATTTTTACCATGGGAGCTCGCCCGATTGCGGTCTTAAACTCTCTGCGCTTTGGGAGTTTGGATAATGCCAACACTAGACGATTGTTTAATGGGGTAGTAGCAGGAATCAGTCACTATGGCAATTGCGTGGGTGTCCCTACAGTAGGGGGTGAAGTTTACTTTGACCGGGCATACACTGGTAATCCCTTGGTGAATGTCATGGCCTTGGGACTGATGGAAACTCCAGAAATTGTTACCTCTGGAGCCTCTGGGGTGGGGAATCCTGTGCTCTATGTCGGGTCCACTACCGGTAGAGATGGCATGGGAGGGGCAAGTTTTGCTAGTGCGGAACTGACGGATCAATCCCTAGATGACCGCCCAGCGGTGCAAGTGGGGGACCCGTTCCTAGAAAAGTCTCTAATTGAAGCCTGTCTTGAGGCATTTCAAACCGGTGCCGTAGTAGCTGCTCAAGATATGGGAGCCGCTGGCATAACCTGTTCTACTTCAGAAATGGCAGCTAAAGGGGGCTTGGGTATTGAGTTCGATTTAGACCTGGTTCCAGCGCGAGAAACGGGTATGGTGCCTTATGAATACCTGCTGTCGGAATCCCAAGAACGAATGCTGTTTGTTGCCCACAAGGGTCGAGAACAAGAACTGATAGATATTTTCCACCGTTGGGGACTCCATGCTGTGGTAGCAGGTAAGGTAATCGAAGAACCTTTGGTCAGGATTTTGTTCAAAGGAGAGGTAGCAGCAGAAATCCCAGCTACTGCTCTAGCAGATAATACTCCAATTTATCACCGGGAGCTATTGACAGAACCACCAGACTATGCATTGAAGGCTTGGGAATGGCATGGGAAATCCCTCCCTCCCTGTAATGTTACAGGTATTGAGATTAACGGTAAGCATCACACTTGGAATCAAATCTTACTTCAACTCCTAGATACTCCAACTATTGCGTCGAAACGTTGGGTTTATCGCCAGTATGACCACCAAGTCCAAAACAATACCTTAATTCTGCCAGGAAATGCTGATGCTGCGGTGATTCGGTTACGCCCTTTACAAGGATTGAACGTTGAACGGTTGAACGTTGAACGGTTGAACGTTGAACGGTTGAATGTTGAAAGGTTGAATGTTGTTCGCGAAGCGTGGCCGAAAGGCCAAGGTTCAACCGAAACTAACCTGCAACCTGCTAACCTACCCTACGGGAACGCCAAAGGCGAACAACCTGCTAACCTGCAACCTGCTAACCTTCAACCTTCAACCAACCTACCCTACGGGAACGCCAAAGGCGAACAACCTGCTAACCTTCAACCTTCAACCAACCTACCCTACGGGAACGCCAAAGGCGAACAACCTGCTAACCTTCAACCTGCTAACCTTCGATCTGTAACCTCTAATGCTGGTGTGGCGGCAACTGTAGATTGTAATTCCCGTTATGTTTATCTTGACCCCTATGAAGGGGCAAAGGCTGTGGTAGCAGAAGCAGCACGGAATCTGAGTTGTGTGGGTGCAGAACCTTTGGCAGTAACGGATAATCTGAATTTTGGTTCTCCAGAAAAGCCTGTGGGTTACTGGCAACTGGCTTCTGCTTGTGCAGGAATAGCAGAGGCTTGCCGGGAAATGGGCACTCCTGTGACTGGGGGTAATGTTTCCTTGTATAACGAAACCATTGATAGTGACGGCAATCCTGAGTCGATTTACCCTACGCCAGTGGTGGGGATGGTGGGATTAATTGCTGAGATTACTAAAACCTGTGGTCAAGGTTGGCAAGCTGAAGGGGATTTAATCTATTTATTAGGATTGGGGACTAAATACTGGGAAAATAGTCAATCCCAAATTAAATCCCAAATTACATTAGGTGCGTCCGAGTATCTGGCAACGATTCATGGCATGGTTGCGGGCAAGCCACCAGTAGTGGATTTTGATTTAGAGCGTCGTATCCAAACGGTAACGCGAGAGGGTATCGGTCAAGGTTGGATAAATTCTGCTCATGACTGTGCTGAAGGGGGATTAGTGGTGGCTTTGGCTGAATCCTGTATCCCAGGTAAGTTGGGGGCAGACATTACTCTAGGCTATAGGTCCGAGTCGTTAGACCTGCGCTGGGATGAAGTGCTCTTTGGTGAGGGGGGGAGTCGGATTCTGGTTTCTGTAAGTCCTCAACACCAAACAAGTTGGGAATCTTATCTACAGCAAAAGTTAGGGGATGAGGGATATTGGCAACAACTGGGTGTTGTTCAAGGGGAAAATGCTGGTTTACGAGTACTGGTGGGCAATGGTCAGTGTGTGATTGAGGTGACAGTTCAGGAGATGTATGATTGTTGGGAGAATGGGATTGAAAGGCGTTTGAGGGTTTAGGAGGGAATCGGGAATCGGGAATCGGGAATCGGGAATCGGGAAACAATCTTGTTTACCTTATTATGATGAGAAACGGTTTAGCGATGTTCCTCTGGAACCGCTTTGGGATTGACCTTGGCCTTTGGGCCACGCTACGCGAACGCAATCTTTAAAAACCTTAAGGTAAGCATTCAGCTATCAGCTTATGCCCATAGCGTAACCTCCTTGAGGTGCTTTTGAATAAAATAAGCTGACGGCTGACGGCTGATGGCTGAATGCTTACACCTTAAGCAGGAATTGGCTGGATAGGGATTGGCTGACAAGGGCTTTGCTAAGATAGCATAATTCAGTTTTCTCATACTCAATGACCAATCCAAGAGCCGATTACGATAATCCCTGGAAAGAAGCGCTTTCCATCTATTTTGAATCCTTCATGGCATTCTTTTTTCCCGAGATTGATCGTAACATTGACTGGGAAAGAGGCTATGAATTTCTTGATACAGAATTCCAACAGGTGGCTCGAGATGCAGAAATTGGCAGCAGGGAAGCCGATAAACTGGTCAAAGTTTGGCGACAAGACGGTGAAGAAACGTGGGTACTGATTCATGTGGAAGTACAGAGTCAGGCTCAGTCAGTCTTTGCGGAAAGGATGTACGTCTACAACTATCGCATCTTTGATATGTATCGACGGAAGGTAGTCAGTTTAGCTGTTCTCGCTGATGATGAAGAGTCTTGGCGACCAAGTGAATACAATTACGAGATTTGGGGTTGTCGAGTTTTATTGCAGTTTCCAGTAGCTAAGCTGTTAGATTATCAGCTGTCTAAACTAGAACAAAGCACTAATCCTTTTGCTGTGATTGTGGCTGCACATCGCACCACTCAGCAAACTGTTCAAAATCCCGAGGGACGGTATCAGGGCAAATTAACCATTGCCAAGAGTCTTTATCAACGAGGGTATAGTAGACAAGATATCCTAGAATTATTCCGGCTCATCGACTGGATGATGACATTACCGGATAGCTTTCAGATTGGGTTTAAACAGCAAGTCAGACGTTTTGAGGAGGAAAGCACAATGCCCTATGTTACCAGTATAGAGCGCCTTGCTCGTAAAGAGGGGATGGAAGAAGGCATTCTCCAAACTAGTCGAGAGACTCTTTTGGAAGTCCTTCAGGTACGATTTGAGGATGTGCCAAGGGAGTTGGTTGAGACAATTAACCAGATTGAGTCGGTCTCTGTGTTGAAAACCTTGCATCGACAAGGAATTACTATTGCTTCTGTTGAAGAGTTTCAGGGTTGGCTTGACCAATTGCTATCTTTTGAGCAGGAACAGGAGGAAGGTTGAATAGGGTGCATCTTTTTGTTGTAAATCTATAAATCAGGGGAGGGTGGGGAGGGTGGGCAGATGGGGGGATAGGGGAGATTTTTATTCAGGGTAATTATCCTGAGATGATATTAGCCTTCAATGGTCGTATTTTTGCAAAAGTGAGTCCACCCGGTTGAATACCGGTTATAGGGAGATAGATTCGGAAGTTTAAAAGGGGAGAGCGATGTTCCAAAAGAACCGCTTTGCGAACGCACATGTTGAAAATCATACCCTGATTCAGCAACGCCGTAATTTTTAGTTAAATTTAGTTAAATGATTTAACAATTCGAGATAAATCATTATGGAATAGATGTGAGAGTGTATGGTAATGTGAGCTAAAAAGGTGCAAAATTCGAGTATCATCAGGTTGTTGTAAAAGCAATTCATGTCTCAATCAGGACAAATTTTATCTCAATCTAATTCGGGAAAAGAACCTTGGCTGGCGGTCAATTTATCATCTTTTTGGCCGGGATTAGGTCAACTCTATGGAGGCAAATCCATTCGAGGATGGATTTTGATAGTTACTGAAATTCTCTTATTGAGTTTGGGTGTATGGTTAATAGTTTTTGACACGACGACAAATACAGGTCTCGGTTTCATTTTTTTGATAGCTGCTATAATAATTAGTTTATGGAATCTTTTTGATGCCTATAGTTGTACTAGAAAAGTCAATAATTTAAGCTTTGAACGCCTAAGGAAAGACAATAAAGATCCGTGGCTAGCTGTTTTTTTATCAAGAATAATTCCAGGACTGGGTCATTTCTATCTAAAAAAATATTTAATTGGTATTTTATTATTGGTTTTATTTATAGCCTCAACCATTTTCCCATTAGCTCCAATTATTTTTCAAGGTATTGTTGCATATTACGCTTATGTGGCATCACCAGTTCGTAGAGAAAGAACAAAAAACACTATAATCATCGTTGCTATTTTCATAATTTTGACTGCTTTGATTGCGCCCTTATCGAGAAATCTGGTAGAAGCTCGCTATATCCCATCAGGATCAATGCTGCCGACACTGCAAATTAATGATCGTTTAATTATCAACAAGTGGAGTTACTCTTTCCAAGAGATACAACGAAAAGATATTGTAGTTTTTTTGCCAACGGAGAAACTAAAAGAGCAAAATTTTAAAGATGCATTTATTAGTCGGATCATTGGTCTCCCAGGAGATAAGATAGAAGTCAATGGTGGCAAGGTTTATGTTAATAATCAACCGTTGGAAGAAAACTATATTGAAGAACCCCCTCAGTACAGCTGGGGTCCTGTAACAGTGCCGCCTGATTCTTACACTGTCCTAGGAGATAACCGTAATAATAGTTATGACAGTCACCATTGGGGATTTGTCCCTAGGGAAAATATTATTGGGAAAGCTACTAAACGATTTTGGCCTCTGGATCGGGCTGGTGCCATAAAGTAACAATAGAGCTGGTCAATCCTCTACCTTTTCCTAAGGCTATTAACGTAAAACTTCGGCAGGTATTACGATGAGTAACGATAATTATTATCCAAGACATAGCGTTGATTATTCAAAGCTACAGCAGCTTCTTTCGGAAGGTAAGTGGAGAGAAGCAGACTATGAGACATACCTTGTAATGCTAGAAGTAGTTGGTCGTAAAGAGGGAGATTGGATCAGACCAGAAGAGATAAAAAACTTTCCCACTACTGACCTCTTAGCTATTGATAAGTTATGGATAAAATATAGTTCCGATAAATTTGGATTTAGTATCCAAAAGAAAATTTATATTGATAATAAACAATCTGTAGAAAAATTATCAATACAAGACTCTGGAATCATATCTAATGAGTCGGTTGAGTTTGTCAAGCGTGTTGGTTGGCAGATGGATAGTTACAAAGATCTGATCTTTGACATTACTCAAGCACCGAAAGGACATTTACCTGGATGCTGGGCGTTTCGATTTTTTGGTTTTGGTTGGTATCTCATGTCGCACAAGGGGATATAGTTTAAATGTTTGCTCTTGAGTGCCGGTGCCACCAAAGCAGATACCTGTCTATCCCTCATTCATCCCGTAATTCAGCAACGCTGAATTTAAATATCCTATCTAAGGATGCTATTTTCCTTTGGAACCGCTTCGCGAACGCAAACAAAAACCTCCCGGAATAAAAGCGTTAAACTGTGGAAAAGTCCTGCTCAAGGGAGTCTTTATTTACTATAATTATATCAACTAATTTTTATGTTATATTGGCGTCAATTATTATCCCCGATTCCCGATTCCCGATTCCCGATTCCCGATTCCCGATTCCCTTAATTTTATGGATAATGATATCGTTTTGTTTCTAGCTACTGTTGGTTTACTGATCCTGTATCTGGTATTTTCTGCCCTAACTGAAATGGGTACTAAGTTTCCTTGGAAGAAATAGTTGATGGGTTTTATCAAGTGGTATAGCGCTACGGGTAAGTCAGAAGTCAGAAGTCAGAAGTCAGAAGTAAGCTATGACTAAGTTTCGGAGTTTAGGAATGTCAAACACCTTAATGCGTAGTGCTATATAGTAAATAATCTGGGTATCCCTTGTTGTGTAAGAAGTTTAGGACTAACTAAATAGCAAAAGGTGTACCCAGTCTTATTGATTTATACATCTATTGGACAATAAAATATTGCAAAATAAAATTCTGGAATGTCTGAACGTCGAATTCGATCCATGGAAAATAGCTGAAATTAATACCGTAAAAATTTAATAGGAACCCCAAAAGTAATTTCCTGGAGATTTTGGATTATCACTGCGGAAAAATTCATCCATCAAGGTAAAAAGCTCTTCCTCAGAGATATGTCCATCACTATTCAAATCGAGATGGCCAAAATTTTCCCTTGCCCAACTAGCATCAACACCATAGGCACTGACCAAATCTACATACTCTTGCTGACTAATTTCTCCATTGTCATCCTGATCAAGTAAAGCAAAAAAGACATCACATTGCAATTGAATAAGGGGTTCATAGGCATCTGAGTGAATCAGATTGTCGTAATACTTAAACCATTCCTCAAGGGTGATTTCTGCATCGCTGTTTTGATCAGCCAAACTCAAGTTATTCCACATGGAAACCAAGATTGAACGCAGATAAGCATATTGCCAAGAATTAGGTTTTAGCCCTCGTGAACTAGCCAGTTTATTCAAAATCAGATGAAAATCATCTTGGTTGAGAGTTCCACCTGAATCAGCATCGATATTATTGAATAATGTTGTTAATTTTTTTTGTTGTAATGCGGTTAACATTTAAAACTCACCTTTGATGACACTTTATGGTTTTTGAGTTTAAGATGAGGAAATAGTTAGTCTAAACAGTTTCCGTCGAAACGACTTGTTTTACCATAGTTTGACCTAGAAGGTAAAGGACTCTAAAATAAAGGACTGACCGCCCCCGTTTTTTTTTCTTAGACGACACCTTCCCACTCTTACTTCCCATGATTTTATGGTCTATAAAACTAAGGTTTGTCACTATACAGAGAATTCTACTGGATACTTGATATTCGTTACAAGTTAAAAGCTAAGGCATTTTGTCAATACCTCCAAGTAGAGAAATTAACCTTGAGCATTATTAACGTAAGCATACAGCGGTTTGCCATTCAGTTAGGTACTTTCGTTCTGGGTTTTTAGGGAGTAGGGAGCAGGGAGCAGGGAGCAGGGAAGAGGGAAGAGAGAACAGGGAAGTCGGAAGTGGGAAAACAATCCTGTGTACCTGATAGTTATGCAAACCGCCGTATGCTGAACGCGCACGCGTGCGCGTAGCGCATTAGCTTAGGTTCCTAAACTTCCTCGCTTGTTCTGTTCCCGCTCGATGGCTTCAAATAAAGCACGAAAATTTCCTTCTCCAAAGCCCTTGGCCTGAAAGCGGCGCTCAATCACTTCAAAAAAGAAAGTAGGCTTGCCAAAAATGGGCTTGGTGAAGGTTTGAAGTAACAAAGCTTGAGGAAACTCTTGCTGCCAATCTACTAAAATTTGTCTGGTAGCAATTTCTTCCCATTCTGCTGGTGGTAAAGGTAAATTAGAGCCCCCTGGTCTTTGCCGCAACTGGCTGTAGTAGCTGGGAGGAACTTCAATAAACGGTAAACCTCGACCACGGAGTTGCGCGATCGCTTCTACTATATTGCTAGTTCTAAGAGCAATATGCTGGATTCCTGGTCCACCATTGAAATCTAGAAATTCCTGAATCTGGGAATTAGCAGAAGTTGGTTCATTGATCGGCAACTGCACTTCACCAGTGGGATCAACCATGACCTGAGAGTATAAACCAGACTGTTGTGTCTTAATAGAAAATATTTGTTGTGGGCAAAATCCCAGCACGTGTTGATACCAATTTACTGCCCGTTCTAACTCACCAACCGCTACATTAAGTACTACATGATCAATGGTGGTGAACATGGTCTGAGGATGGTTATTTCCCTGGTTTCCCTCTATACTGAGGGAGGGTGGCTTACCCTGAGCAGTCTTCGTGATCCAGTTCAACTGAGCCGGGAAAAACGATTCGTCACAGATGCCATCTCGCTCAACCAGGGTATGAACCAGAGAACCCCAGGAGGGGATTCTACTCCACTTTAGGCGTCCCTGTCTTTGAAATTGCTCCTGAGGTGGTTGTACCACTTGGTTGCCCTGAGCGGACGTATTCTCAATCACCGCTTCCAGGTCTTCTACTAGAAAAGCGATGTCAGCCACCCCAGGAGGATGTAGACGCAAAAACTCAGCAATAGGACTTGCTGATGTTAGAGGTGAAGAGATAAGAAACGTGATTGAGCCACTTTTTACAACTTCTGTGTAGGTATGGTAACTACTGCCACTGGCGACCCGTTGAAAGCCAAGAGTGTGGACTAACCAATCAGAAAAAACTGTAGCATCTTCAACATAGAAATGAACATGATCAATTTTCATGGTTAAATCCAGTTCAAGAGATTGTAATCTTTTTAATTTTGCTCTTGTTAGAAGATTAAACCAATTTGCAGTAGGGAAAAGAGGATTACAGATATTTTACATATCTGAGTGGGTAAGTCATGGCATTTTCAGCTGATCTGACTTTTATCACTCCCCGCGCCCCCGCCCCACACTCCCCGCGCCCCCGCCCCACACTCCCCGCGCCCCCGCCCCACACTCCCCGCGCCCCCGCCCCACACTCCCCGCGCCCCCGCCCCACACTCCCCTCTCTTTCCCGATTCCCGATTCCCGATTCCCGATTCCCGATTCCCGATTCCCGATTCCCGATTCCCGATTCCCGACAACTAAACACTAATCAGATGGCCGATGTGCTTTGCGTTCGCGTAGCGTGACCTACGGTCAATAGCGTAGCGTGGCCAAAGGCCAATCGCTTTTAGCGGAAGCGAAGCTTCATCGCATCTGCTGGTAATACCTCTAAGGAAGACATCTGCATTGTTCCAGCCAGATAGTTGCTCTGATGCTTAGCAACTATCTGGCTCAACAGATCTAGGAGTGTGTGATCGTCCCGTAACGCTTCAGTAAGAGACTCCTGAGTGATGACCAGAATCTCAGTCTCCATGGCAGCAGTGATGGTAACCTTTGGCAAGGGTTTACCTAAGAAAAGAGTCATCTCACCGAAGAAGTCTCCGGCTTGTAACTGTTCCACAGGAAATTGAGGGGAGTACTTGAGAAATTCCTGCCGTTGTTCAAGATCGTGAATCTCTGCTGCTAACAGTTGGTATAGCCAGTAGAGAGACGATGTCTGCTGTGCCGCCTCATGGGCTACAGAAAAAGCAGTAGGACCGATGTAGTGAGCTAGTTGATAGGCAAGCCTTTCAATCACCTGTTGATCTAATGGAGTAGGGGGTTGGGCTTTGGGTCTATGAGTGAATGGTTTGACTGTAGTCTTGCCCAAGGTGATAACCACCTGTTGCTCTACCTCTAGGCAGCCTTTAACTACTATAAACATAGCGTCTTGAGGCAGATTTTTACTACTGAGGGTTTCACCAGCATCAAATAGTAGAGGCTTGGCAGATTCGATCAGGATTTTCTGTGCTCCAAGGCTGAAGTGGCGGAAGAATTCAATGGAGCTGAGGAGTTTGAGGTGCTGCTTGTGGGAGGGAATAATATACCTAGGACTTAATTCTTCACGGCTTAACCCATACCAGACTCGGCGTAAGAGTTCGCGATCCGTGTGCAATGGAGCAAGGTTGTAGTTTTTAGGAAAGTAGAAAAGTTTGTAAGTGATAAACAGCCCTGGATCCGCCAAGTCATATTCCCACATCCTGACTTGAATCGGTTTGTCAAGGTTAATGTTAGGGTGGGGCTGATTCAGGACTGCTCCATAGGCAGCATCAATGACTTGTTGGGGGGGAGAAGCAGCAGGAACTAAAAATTCCACAGAGCGCATCACTGGTTGTACCGTGGATGTCTTAGTAGGAATCACCGTAAGTAAGTCATCTGACAGTAACCCATTAGGAATGTAAGTCATTTCACCAGTACACTGACGTATCGCTATCGAGCGCCAGGTGATGGACTCGATGACGCCCTCTACATCACGGATAATCACTCGGTCACCAATTTGAAAGGGTTGGTCAATGCGTAGGGCTACCCCTGAAAAGAAATTACCTAAAGTAGACTGTAGAGCAAAGCCGATCACCGCTGTGATTAATGCTGAGGTGGTAAAGAAGGCTGCTATGTTTTCCCCCAGTATTCCTAAAATCAAAACCGAGCAAACTGCATAGAGTAATAGGGAAATAACTAGCTTGAGCAAGGCTGAGGGTTGTTTACCTTGGGAGCGGGCAAACCAAACATCAACTACCAGAAAGGAAAGAAAATTAACGATTACAACACTACCGCAGACCAATACCGTAATCTGTAGGTACTTCACTATCGAGTCTGATACCAGGTCTGGGTTGCTACTCACAAAGGTATAGGCTAAAAGCAACAGACCGGTGAGGCCGAGAATAGTTAAGTTTTTTGCAGTCATTTGGTTTTAGGGGATATCGTCAGAATGACTTGATGGTAAGTTGCAGTTTGAAAGCGCTTTACTCAAGCTGATTAGCAATCTATTGATGGATTGGCTGAGCTTGCCAATTTCATCAGAGCGACCATCTGGTAATTGCGAACCTTCTACCTTTCTGAGGCTGATTTCCTCCACCAAGTGAGCAATGCTGTTGAGGGGATTAACTACCCAGCGCCTGACGATTAGACTGACTGTGGTGTAAGCGATTAAGAAAATGCTGGCTAGCAGCAATAAGAATGAAAAAATAGCCTGTCGCGCTTGTTTCTCCGGCATTGACGTAGGCACAGAGAGCAACCTGATCCCAACAATCTCATTGAGCTTCCAATCAAAGCCCCTGGCATCACCATAGGTTTTAATCAACGCTGGGGGAGCATCTTCTGGCTTGCCGTGACATTGCAAACAGCTTTGGGACTTAATCTGGATCGGTTGGGCAACGTACACACTTTTGAGTCCTTGCTTGGTAGAGCGCTGCCCAATAATTTCCTTGAGATTGGGGTGAGTGATAAATTCTCTAATCAGCTCAACTTGCCATCCCTCAGCCAGATCTTTGAGGTTGGTGGGGTTAAGCGCCCGCTCAGCATAGGTATAGCCTTCATAGTCCTGGTTCAGACCCTTGAACAATTGTTGGGCGGCATAGGAGGGGACAGTTTGGGGAAGGAACTCTTCTGTTTCCAGTTCTCGCAGCAACGGTCGAACTTGATCAGTAGTGTAGTCCCTAGCCGCCACTGCTGTACTCAACAGCACTTCCGCAGTATGAACAACTTCCTTACGAGCATTTTGTTGCTCTACAGCATAGGTGATCAACCCAGCTATGATCCAGCCGCATAAGAAAATGACTAGTATGACTAATTCCAGTCTTGTTTGTAGTTTCATCCTTCAAAGTATAGGAAAGGGAGCAGGGAGCAGGGAGCAGGGAGCAGGGAGCAGGGAATCGGGAATCGGGAGTCGGGAGTCGGGAGTCGGGAGTCGGGAGTCGGGAGTTGGGAGTAGATCAGAAAAATTTTCACAATTCCTAAACGGATTGCTATAGTCAATTTTTCGGTGTTTATCCCGTTAGTCCTGTTTATCGTTATTTTAGTTAAAGTTAAGCCTATAGACTTCAGTAATTTCTCTAATATGTTGATTAATATAGTGGTTTTTACTTGGGTGGTTTACACAATTTTTGTATTTTAATAATTTAGAATGCGCAAAATTATATATTCCCTGTTTTTTGTTCCCTGCTCCCTGCTCCCTAAAACCCAAGAATTTGTACCTGACTGAATTGCAAACCGCTGTATTTATCAATCGATACCCAAGCTAACTTTTGCAGTGTTTCGCAATGTCTCTGAAGGTAACTCCCCAAACATAGCTTTGTAATCTCTAGTAAAATGACAAGGACTGTAGAACCCAAATTCACTAGCAAGGATGGCTATGGTACAACGTTCTGGTTCGCTTTCCTTCAAGCGTTCTCGCACTGCATTAAGTCGTCGTACCTTGAGATAGCGCATGGGACTTAAGCCAAATAAGTCCCGAAAACCATAAGATAAGGCAGAACTGCTCGATTCTAAATCTTCAGCAAGCTGTTTTAAAGTCAAAGGTTTTCCCATATTGGCTAACATATGTTGTTCGGCGCGGACAATAAGCTGCGATCGCCGCGAAGGTTTGAGAAACGCCTTGGCATTTCGTTTAATGGGAATTTGACCGATTAACAAAGGCAGGAAATCATCGATAACGAGTTGTTCGATATGAGGTTGATATAACCAAGTCGGTTGATATACTGCTAACCAAATCAATTGTTTCAAGTAATCTTTAATTTCTCGCATTCCAGTGGGTAGCAAATTGACATGATTTTTACTCCGGAAGCGATCGCCTAAATCGTGGGGTTGGAGGCGATCGGCATAAGTATTAAAAGTTTGAACGGGGATGACAATCTGTGTCACGGTTACACCGTGACGAAAAGAGTAATATTCCTTTTCCTTCTCAGACCAAAGTATCGCAAAAGATATATATTCTTTTGTGCCATCACCTGAAAATTGAACGCCTTGGTTTGCTTGATTGTACACAAAATGGAAATCACTCATCTGAATTGATAAAAACTCGGCCTGAAGAGAGCCGGGAGTGAGTTGTATTATTTCCTTCCCTTGATAGTCAAAAAACTCTTTGAAACCATCCAAATCTGTAAAGGATTTGGAGACAATCTTGCGATCGCTCGTCTCGATATTGGTTCGATCTCGGGCAACTTTGCGATCGCTGACATCCATCAACACACTCCTTTGTACGGCATTCTGCCAAAACAAAACAATAAATCTTATTATAAGTGGTATTTATGATTTTAAAAAACTGGTTTTTTAATTTCTATAGCTTAAAAAGTGGGAATTTTTGTCTATTTCCAGAGATAGCTTACCCCTAAACTGATCTTGAAATCTCCGGACAACAACCCGAGATTTTACATTTGTTTTTGTGAGACTTTATTATTGATGTTTTGTAACGGTTTTTTAAACCGAATTTTGAAAGGAGTAGTGGCGATCGCGATCGCTCTCCCTCTCTTGTTGAGTATCGCCGTCTCCCCCGGGTTAACCGAAGATCTGCCCCTTCCAGACCCCGAGTTTAACGGCACCATCGAAGAAACTTACGACAAATCAGAGGCAGATTACAATACCCTCCTTGGACCTCAGACCCCTGAAGATGCACCCAACATCCTACTGGTAGGGATTGCCTATAATACCTTTCACACTACTGCCATAATATCGATAAAACGTCGGATTCGATCACTATTATGGCCCACTTACATCATCAGACGATTACACTTCCTTTCGGGAACGTTGGAGAAATCCTGACATCTTGAATGATCCAACGCGACTAGCATGGGCTGAAGGGTCTGAGGAATTGGCAATAGTAGAAGGCGAGATAGGTGAAGAAGGGGAGTAGACATAGAGGTGCTTTGGGGTTGTGGAAGACTTCAAGCATCTCATCTATTCCCTGTTTAGCAAACCTCTCCTGACTCGTGAAGATATAGTGCAATTGACCTAAAAAGTTTTCTGCACCACTAAGCTCCAACAGTCTCAAATCGAACTTCAGTGAGGAACAATTCAGGTCAGCGATGGGCCAAAATCTTTCGGGCAAGCCAAAGCGATCGCCTGCCCATCAGCTGCATTGAACTCTGAGACCACACCACTACTTCTTAGGCACACATAGTTTTGGAGTCAGGGTTTTCATCAAAGTTCTATCAACTGTAACCTGATTGCCCTTCTTAGCTGCGATCACAGAACTTTGCTGCCACAATGTATTCCCTTCAACAGAACAAACTGAACTCCCTGTTCCATAGTTAGCACTTAAACCAATACATTTTGTATTGGCAAATACCATGGCATTAGCAGAGCTAAATTCGGTAGACAACTCTTTGACTAAACTGAGACCTGCCGCACCCTGTCCGGTCTCACACCCGGAAAGGATTACATAGCCATCTGCATCCAGAGAACTTTTCATTGTGGCTAGCTCAGACCTCACATCACCCAGCTTTCCATTCTGGAGATCTTTTCCCTTCTGGTATACGGATGAAGTGCCACTACCTAATCCAATGAGTCCAGGACTTCCATGACCAGCCAGGATGAGAGGATTAAGAGACCCTACTCCAGGCTTTGATGCCAATGCCACGGCGGCTTGAGCGGCTTCCGCTACTGAGTTTATCCCCTGGCTATCAGACGCTTTAACAGCAGTTGCGGCCAACTTCGAATCATTTTTGTCATACACTAGGCCACTTCCAACAGCCATAGCAGCACCGACATGGAAATTAAAAACAATAGCTATGGCCAGCATTGTAGTGACAATACTAGAAAGTAAACGTTTCATCTTGCCTCCTTGGGCACGTTATTACTTGCTTGAACTGAGATCAGAAAGTATTTTGGTGAATTTGAAGTCTAGCTATTCATTACTTGAACGCCAGAACTGCTAGATTATGCCCATAAGCCACACGATGCTTTGCCAATGCCTTCTTGCAAAGGACGATCGCATAACGGGCGATCGCCCGTTATGCGATCGCAACCAGCAAATTATGAGGATGGGAGGGAAACATATGGTTCGGGTTTTGGGGTCACCGACAGTTCTCATTGCCGCTCGTGCCCCGCTGTATCCCGGTCACTGGGTTGACATTGCTGCCCCAATCCACTGCAATGTCAGTGGCACAGGAACAATTTTGCTGTCCAGCACTCCCACGGACGAAAGAAATGAAACGAAATCTCCAAGTTGCATTTTCTGTCTGATTATCCTTGGTTTGGTCAGGATTATCCCACCACTCTGAACCCGTGTTTGACTGGCTAGAAATCACAGTTGTTGCACCTCCTTCATAGTTGTCACCACCGAAAAACTGCCTTGTCGTCCCCTGGTAGATCTGACCAACACGCGGGTATGATTGACTGGCATTGTTATTGATTCGTAGATCAAGCCCCCCTATGGTCTGATTGCCAGTCAATGTCGTCGGATTAATCTTTGGGTAGGTAATCGGCATATTGCTGGTAATTGTCTCCTGTAGGATCTGGCCAGGGATGCAGTCTGAAGCCGTACTTCCAGGAGCATAGGTGGCAGCAACCTTAAAACCAGTGCCTTGTGATAAAGGGTCGAACGTATTTGCGCCTGTTGGGCAGTTATAGACGTATGTATTACTTGGACAAGCTGTTCCAGTTCCGCCATTAGACCGAGTACATTCGCTAAAATTCAACGTGTTGTTAGAGCAAATATTAACCCCAGTTCCCCCAAATGCCACCGCCATATTAGTGCAACTACATATTGCCAGTGCGGCCTCATTGGCAAACAAGCAAAAGCTAGTCACAAGAGTGACCAGTAGAGTAATTAACAGTCTTTTCATTGAAATCTCCAAAAAATTAGTAGAAGAGCACGAGTGGGGATTCGGGCTTATCCGAGCAGTATTGCCATGGGGCCTTTTGATCCCTGGCCCACCGGTCACGGCTTCGACTCAAGCAATGGGCGTATGCAATACCCCCCTAAAGTTTCTATCATACATTACAGGCGTACACCTATCCTATTACTGAAATATAATAAGTAGTCCCAGAGAAAAAAAGAGATGTTTGTAAAGGATTATTTCACACCTCGCAGGTTGACATAATCAACCTGATGTCCGTTGCGCTCTCCTCGAGCCTCAAGTCCTACAGTCACGTGGTACGCTAATTCCGACTCCGATTCAAACATCTGACCGACCAATTGATCGCGATCCGCGATGCTCCCACTCCAACTCAATGGGGTTCCGGAACGGAACAGTAAGGTGGCAAAAAGAATAAGTAAAGTCCCATCGCTTCCCATTGGGGAAGTTTCTCTTTCACAGCTTTACTTGTATGAATCGAGCCGAAGCACGAGGGTGATCACACGGATTCGACCGGTGCGTTGGTAAATTGCACCAGCCACTTGGGCTTGTTCGTGCATCAGGCAAGATGAAGTCTTCGCTATCCTGCCTCCCCAACACCAAACTGCACACAAATGTCACCAACGGTTGCCACAGACCCAAAAGGCTCAATCGTTTCCCCCGTTTTTTCGTCTGTTCTTGCCGCTTCTGCTCTCCTTTAAAGTAATAGCTGTAGCTGGCGGCACTCCACAAACAGCATCCCGATTCGTCGGCGTAAAGCAAGTCAATCTCTCCAGCAGCAGCCGCCAGTTCAAGGATTTCCAGGTCGTTTTGCGTGAGCCACCGCTTCTGTGGATCTTGCCGTTTTTGATGACTCACTCGCGTCCGCTTCCAAATCACCCCCTTTTTTTGAGGATCTGACGTAGATACTCAGGACTGAGGTCAACTTGTCGTTCCCGACAGAGTTTTTCGGCGAGTTGAACGCTGTTGTAGGTTCTCGGGTCAATTCTTAGACAGTCTTCTAGGTATTCGATGTCCCCTTCGCTCCATCTTCTTTGTCGCCCTCGTCCTGATGCCTCCCATAGTCATGCCCTACCTTTTGTTTTCCAGGCGTTTAGTGTCTTCCTAACCGTTTTAGCTGTCGAGTGCAGGTGAGTGGCGATCTGTTCGACATAAAGCGCCTTGATGACTTAAACGAACTGCTTCTGCTCGATCGCGTAGCGTGGCCTACGGCCAATCTTTGACTCGTTGACTTACGGTGGTAGCCCTCCTCAATTCCCAGAGCGTTCTTTCTTCTTCTTGGGTGAGAAACACTCTCAGTCTGGCTCCCATACCTCTGACTCCTTTCTTCGGCAACACTTTATAATTTGTAACATACATCCTTTTTTTTTGCACGACCTACTTAGCAAAAAATAACCATAACCACAACCAACACTCATATTTCTAAGAGCAAGCGATCGCCTCTTCCCTTCGTGTACTTTGTGCCTTTGTGGTAAAAATGCCTTGGAGCCCGGTCGCCTTGTTTCTTCAGACGCGATCGCTCTCTTTTTGAGTATCGCCGTCCCCCCTGGGTTGGCCCAAGACCTACCCCTCCCAGACCCTACCTTTAACGGCCAGATCGAAGAAACCTACGACCAATCAGAGGCAGATGATGCTATTCTCATGAGCCCTCAACCCCCTGAAGGCGCACCTAACATCCTGCTGGTGCTACTAGATGATGTCGGCTTTGGCGCATCAGAAGCCTTTGGAGGGCCGATTGTCACCCCTACCCTCGACAAATTGGTAGAGAATGGCTTGAGCTACAACCGCTTCCATACCACCTCCCTCTGTTCTCCCACCCGCGCTGCCTTGTTAACCGGTCGCAACTCCCATTCTGCAGCCTCTGGTAGCATTCAAGAAATGGCAACGGGGTTTCCAGGTTATACCGGACTCATTCCTCAGAGCACGGCAACGGTTGCCCAAATTTTGCAGGCTCACGGCTATAGCACGAGTTGGTTTGGTAAAAACCATAACGTCCCCGATAACCAAACATGCTGGTTTGGTCCCTTCACGCGCTGGCCTAACGATCTCGGTTTCGACTATTTCTACGGCTTTATTGGGGGCGAAACGGATCAGTGGTATCCCACCTTGTATGAAAACCGCAATCCCATCAATCAACCCGCCTCTCCTGAAGAGGGTTACAACCTGAACCACGATCTAGCCGATCAGGCCATTAGCTGGCTGCGCTATAATCGCTCTTTGTCTCCAGACACCCCCTTCTTTCTCTATTTCTCCCCCGGAGCGACCCATGCTCCCCACCAGCCTCCAGCCTCTTATGTTGATAAGTACAAA
Organism: Moorena producens 3L; assembly: GCF_000211815.1. Taxonomy (GTDB): domain Bacteria; phylum Cyanobacteriota; class Cyanobacteriia; order Cyanobacteriales; family Coleofasciculaceae; genus Moorena; species Moorena producens. The sequence continues at coordinate 6,802 of NZ_GL890952.1, read as the reverse complement.
GCTGGGGGAGAACATGCCATTGCAGCAGGATCGCCTAATGGTATGTTTGTTGATGGCTGGGATGTGGAACAGGCCGCCATCTGTGCGAATCAGAAAGCACAAGGTGTGATTCCTGCCGATGCCAAATGTACGGAGCGACCCGCAGCAATTCCTGCTTGGGATGACCCTCAGTTCGATCTTGAAGGAGCCAGGGACTTGCTTGCCTTGCAAATGCAAACCTATGCGGGCTTCTTGGAATATACAGATGAGGAAGTCGGTCGGGTGATCGATGCCATTGATGAATTGGGTGAAAAAGATAACACCCTAATTATCTACATCGTTGGTGATAATGGCGCCAGTGCAGAAGGGGGTATTCCAGGCACCTGTAATGAAATTGCGAACTTGGGCGGCGCTCCCTTGACGATGGAAGATAACTTGAAGTGCAAAGACATTTGGGGTGGCCCCGAAACGTCGCCTCACTTTGCCATTGGTTGGTCTTGGGCTACGGATAGTCCTTTTCGTTGGACCAAACAGGTTGCCTCGTACTTTGGTGGCACTCGCAATCCGATGGTGATTTCTTGGCCCGATGGCATCCAAGCCACAGGAGACCGAAACCTAGATTTGCGGGATCAGTTTCTCCATGTTATCGATGTTACCCCAACGATCTTGGATATAGTTGGCATTCAACCTCCCAATAAGTTTAATGGCATCGGCCAAAAACCCCTCGAAGGAGCGAGCTTTGCCAATACTTTCGGGAAGGATGGGGCAAGTCAACCCGCGCCTCGGGACACCCAGTATTTCGAGATGTTTGCCCATCGTGGGGTTTACAATGATGGTTGGATGGCATCAGCATTCCACCGAATTCCTTGGATTACCACTGGCTCGAGTCCGATCGATGAAGACAAATGGGAATTGTTCAATCTGGACGCAGACTTTACCCAGCATGACGATCTCTCAGCCCAGAATCCAGACAAATTAGCAGAACTGCAGGCTCTATTTGATAGCGAAGCAGACAAATACGGTGTCTTGCCTATTGACGATCGCTTTACCGAGCGCTACTTGGTCGAACGTCCCACTGTTTTGGGCGATCGCACCTACTTCGAGTTTTATCCAGGAGCCATCCATCTGCCTGCCGCCTCTGCTCCTAATGTTGCTAACACCTCCTACCGTATTACCGCAGATCTAAATATTAGCGATGCGGAAACCGTTCAAGGCGTTATTTTGGCCAATGGAGGCACTGCTGGAGGTTATAGTCTCTATGTCACTCCAGACCATGATCTGGTCTATGAGTATAACTATGTCGATGTTGAGCGAACCCTTCTTACTGATCTCACTCCACTATCGAGTGGATCGACTCGCGTTAAGGTTGAATTTGTCTACGACGGCAATACCTGCTCCGCAGGATTTGGCTGTGGTGGCAGGGCTTTTCTCTATGTCAACGATATGACAACTCCGGTGGATTGCAGCCGAATTGAGGCAACATTTCCGGGGCGATTTGGGGTAGATACTCAGGATGTGGGAATGGATCTACAGGCTCCAGTCAGTGACACCTACAAACCTCCCTTTGAATTTACGGGAGGTGAGATTGAGAAGGTGACAATCGATATCGATCCATCATTTAACGAGACTCCCATATGTTCGGAATTGTTCTAGCATCGAGTTCTGCGATCTCCCCTCCACCGACCATCCCAAAACGATTCATATCTTGTTTTGGGATGCGGTCTGAATTTTGTCAACCCTTTTTTGTAAGACTTTACTCATGTTTTTCAACGGTTTTTTGCACCGAATATGGAGAGCGATCGCCGCGATCGCGATCGCCCTCTCCTTTTTCCTCAATACTGCTGTGTTGCCAGCAATGGCCCAGCAGATCTTACCCCATCCCGACCCCATTTTCACGGGCAAAATCGGTCTGACTTAGGAAGACTCGGAATCCGAAAAGGCAGACCTGAAATTACCCTCTACCTTCGGTATTGAAAATGCCCCCAATATCCTTGTGGTGATGTTGGATGACGTGGGCTACGGTCAGATGTCAACCTTTGAAGAGTCCGTAGAGGCATCCTGCGGGCAGCCCTTCCGTCTTAATCCCATTCCGTTCTACCATTAACCCATGCAAAATATCAGGATTGCAGGCACAATTCGAGTATTGATTTAAGGTCGGAATAGGAGTACATACCCGAGTACCGAACTTTTAGCAGGGTGGGCATTGCCCACCCTTATTCATCTCATCGCCCGAACTAAAACGAAACGGTTCAACCGCTCTGCGATCGCCCCGACCCCCCTCTTAGATTACTGTTCTTGAATGTCCATGTTTTTCTCCTTGCTTCAGAAGAATTTAACTCGTGATCTTGTTGGCATTTTGCTGGCGGTCTCCCTCCTTTTCCTTTTCCCAACCGTCTTCACTTCGTCACCTTTGGCTTTTGCCGATTCTCCCTGTCCTGAAGGTATGGTGTTGATCCCTGGGGGAACCTTTATGATCGGCTCCGACACCTACTATCCTTCAGAGCGTTCTGCTGTTGATGTGACCGTGGATAGTTTTTGCATCGATCGCCACGAAGTTACCAACGCCGACTATCAAGCATTTGTCCAAGCTACAGGCTACGTCACCGTTGCCGAACGTCCCCTGGCCAAAGACCAATTCCCTGGCTTAACCGAAGCGCAACGACAGCCCGGTTCCCTGGTGTTTCAGCCCCCTGCACCGGGTATCCAACAAGTAGCTTATTTAAGCTGGTGGGATTGGGTCGTTGGTGCTAATTGGCAACATCCCTACGGACCCGACAGCACCATTGAAGGTTTTGACAAGTACCCTGTTGTTCACATTGCCTATGAAGATGCGGTTGCCTATGCCGATTGGGTGGGTAAAACGCTCCCCACCGAAGCCCAATGGGAATATGCAGCACGGGGTGGTCTTGACACTGACACCTCGATCCCTGGTGAACAATATGCCCCTCACAAAGCCAACACCTGGCAAGGCTTCTTCCCCTTCTTCAACACCAAAGCCGATGGCTATCTCGGTCCTGCCCCGGTCGAATCCTTCTCTCCCAATGGTTACGGTCTTTACGATATGCTGGGCAACGTTTGGGAATTAACCGCAGATTGGTATCGTGTGGGTCATAGGGGGAAAGATCGCAGCCTCAATCCATTGGGACCGGATCAAGGCAGTAGTTTCGATCCGGAAAAGCCTGATCAAGGGGCACTCCATGTGATTAAAGGCGGATCTTTCCTCTGCGCCCGAAATTATTGCAGCCGTTATCGTCCTGAAGCACGAGAGTCCCAAGCTCCTGATACAGGAACCAATCATGTGGGTTTTCGTTTAGTAGCGATGCCTTGGCACGATGAAGGTTCGGGCTAAAATCCTTGGCAAGACAGAGGGGCGCAGACCGCGCGATCGACATCCTTCTGTCTATCCCAAAGTTAGGGCTGACTGCTGTTCGCGTAGCGTGCTCATAGCACATATGCTTACCTTAATTAATTTTTAAACAGCTATGGCTGGTGCGTTACGGCGCTCCTGGCGTCAACTCTACACTGTTGGTAGTTGATTACACCGCACCTAACGCACCCTACGGGATGATTGATTAATAACTGGTTAATAACTGGTCACTGAATGCAGCCTACCAGCCTTTATCAGCCTGTTGTAAAACATAAGCAGCTACATCTTCAATTTGGTCGGGTTTTAAACGACCACCAAAGCGAGGCATAGCTCCTTTGCCGTTTGTGACTTGTTTGATGATAGCTGCAGCAGAATACATCCCAAATTTCTCCAGGGCCTCCTTCTTCAGATTTTTCATGGGTATGACTCTGTTTACACCGCCCTGATGACAAGCATTGCAGTTAGCGTTAAATACCATTTTCCCTTTAGCCGCATCACCAGCAGCTAAAGCGGAATCAGGGAAGCTCAAGGTTATTAAAGCGAAAACTAGCAGAATCGCAATTAGTATTTTTTTCAAAGTGTTTCTCCTCTCAATATGGCGTTGAGCCAGATATTAGCGTTCACTAAGAGGAGGAACTGTGTCAAATGACAGGCTGTCAAACTTATAACAAAAGTTAACAAAATAAGGTGGGCATTGCCCACTTTATCCCTAGAGATATACGGCTTAATTGATGCAACTATTGCACAACAACTGTGCCAGTCATACCTGCACCACGGTGGGGTCCGCAGAAATAGCTGTAAGTTCCAATCTTATCAAATGTGGCTGTAAACGATTCACCTGGTTTGTAGGTAAGCTTTTTGTGAGATTTGTCTGCTCCAGCTCCTTGGAAGATTACGTTGTGAGGAAACATCTTCTTGTTAACCCACTTAACGGTATCTCCAGGATGAATTTCAACTTTCTTAGGAACAAATTGCATAGGAGAACCTTTAGTCGAACCCATGTCCACTTCTACAGTAGCTGCAGTAGCAGGTGCTACGGACAGAGCAAAGGTGGCGATGGCTAGTAAGATGCTAGCAAGAACTAAACCTAGTTTTTTGAACATTTTCTTGATTCACTTGCCGCTGAATACCCCATCCCAGTTTGAGCGGGGAGGAAGCCGGGCGGCGGATACAGCTCCCTTTGGCTAAACGAGCGATTGAGCAAGGCAACAGGGGGAAACCCCCATTCGCGCTTTGCATCAAAACCATGACGAATATTTGGTCGTGGTAACTATATTTAATATTCAAGTATGACAACTTGTCAAACTTTTTTTTGGGAATAGTGATTTTGTTAAAAATCTCAACATGGCTATGGTCTTAAGCTGTAGAGCAAAGGGAACAGGGAACAGGGAACAGGGAATAGTGGGAAGAGGTGGAAGAGGTTCAAGCACGAGGCTCAGAGCTTCGACCGCGAGGCTAACAGGCTCATTCACCAGGCTCACAGGCTGATGCGATCGCACTTGCCTAAATTACCGTATCTTTAATGCCAGCTATTGAGACGCCATCGGGATGAATGGTTGCCTGTTCAAGGTTTGGATAGGGATTCGTGTAGGAATTGTGATAATTTTTGTTCCCTGTTCCGGTGATCCTCTGTTCCCTGTTCCCAGATCCGCTGTTCCCTTTAAAACAAAATACTGTGTCCTAAACTATACTTGCCTTGCTATAAAACAAAGGAAGTCTTAGCATCTAACTATCAAGCAACATCCATGAGTCAAACCGAACAAATCCTATCCCAGTTACCTGGTGATGTTCTCGGACGCCTGCGCAGTGCTGACAAAGTCTGGAAAGCCTTACGAGAGGGTACAACTCCAATCCCAGAGGTGATTACAGAAACCGAAGAGGAATTAGGCACCCTAGACTTGGATGTAGTAATCTGTGGCGGTACCTTGGGAATTCTGATTGGTGCTGCTCTACAACAGCGAGGCTGGCGAGTTGCCGTAGTTGAACGGGGGGTTTTGCGGGGTAGAGACCAAGAGTGGAATATCTCTCGCCAAGAACTGGAAGTATTCCTGGAACTTGAGTTACTCTCAACGGCGGAATTAGAAAATGCGATCGCATCCGAGTATAACCCAGCTCGGATCAGTTTTTTCGAGGGTCCTGATTTCTTGGTAAACGACGTACTCAACATTGGTGTTGACCCAGTCTTTCTGCTCGATACCCTCAAAGCCAAATTTTTAGCTGCTGGCGGTAAGCTCTTTGAAAAGACATCCTTTACACAAGCAACCATTCATCCCGATGGCGTCTCAATCGGCTTGAAGGTTGACCAGTTGGAGGATACCCAAGTTAAAGCTCGCTTACTGATCGATGCCATGGGACATTTTTCCCCAATTGTTAAGCAAGTCAGGCAAGGTCAGAAACCAGAAGGAGTTTGTTTAGTGGTTGGTAGCTGTGCTCAAGGCTATCCTAAAAATGACATGGGGGATTTGATTGTATCCTTCACTCCTATCCAAAATCAATGTCAATATTTCTGGGAAGCATTTCCAGCCCGGGATGGTAGAACAACCTATTTATTTACCTACTTAGATGCTAATCCCGAACGTCCTAGTTTAGAATTTTTATGTGACGAATACTTCCGTCTCTTACCAGAATACCAGGGAGTAGAGTTAGCCCAACTTGATTTTAAACGAGTACTATTTGGCTTTTTTCCTTCCTATCAAAAAAGTCCCCTAAGAATGCCTTGGAATCGGATTTTACCCATAGGCGATAGCAGTGGTGGGCAATCACCAGTCAGTTTTGGTGGATTTGGTTCCATGGTCAGACATTTAAAGCGTCTAAGTAACGGTATTCATGAAGCCTTGGAGTATGATTTGCTAGACCGCAATGCTTTAGCCCAACTACAACCCTATCAGCCTAATATTGGCGTAACGTGGATGTTTCAACGGACGATGAGTGTTGGCATCAAGCAACAACTAGCACCAAATCAAATTAATCAATTACTCACTGGTGTATTCCAAGCCATGGCAAACCTAGGAGATGATGTGCTTAAGCCCTTCCTCCAAGATGTAGTGAAGTTTTCAGGATTATCTAAAACCCTATTTGTGACATCATTAACTAAACCAGCATTAGTCGTGCCAGTGATTCCTCAAGTAGGATTAACCATGCTATTGGATTGGATGCTTCATTATAGTAATTTAGCGGTTTACAGTAGTTTGTATCCAGTAGGTAAATTAATCAGTGGCATGTTGAATACTTTGCCACCGAAACCAAAATATTATTTCCACCGTTGGCTAGAAGCATGGCGCTATGGGTCTGGGGGTGATTATTAATTTAGGGAGCTATCAGCTATCAGCTATCAGCTATCAGCTATCAGCTATCAGCTATCAGCTATCAGCTATCAGCTATCAGCTATCAGCTATCAGCTATCAGCTATCAGCTATCAGCTATCAGCTAAGGCTAAGGACTGAGGGCTGACCGCTG
>NZ_GL890951.1 GCF_000211815.1 Moorena producens 3L | reverse complement strand
CGCCAAAGGATTTTTATTTACGCCACGCGCCACCACGCCCTGTCTGGGAGAGAGACTCGGAGACTGACTCCTCATTTTGCCCCTCATTTTTCCTTGCCACCACCTTACGAGAAACAGGAGCGTTGCCTTGCCCACTATTGCCTTGCCACCACCTTACGAGAAACAGGAGCGTTGCCTTGCCACCACCTTACGAGAAACAGGAGCGGTCTGTTTGGGGGTTAGTTTTTTCTTGGGCATGGTTTCATCTCCATAGAATTCAACTTTCTGTGGTTTAGCTTATTGAGTTGGCTGTGGCTGTGTCAATAGACATCTCCAGAAACTCGGTTTTGACCCAGGCAGTGCAAGGGTTTGAGGTTAATTTTTGGAGATGTCTAATAGGTTTTTTCTCACGTTTTGTTACGTGGGGAGATGGGGAGATGGGGAGATGGGGAGATGGGGAGATGGGGAGATGGGGTGATCTGGGTACAAGTAGAATCGTAGGGTGGGCAGTGGCAAGAATCGCGAAATTGGCAAGCTTGGGGAATATATCATCAGCCACTGCCCACCAACCCTGCCCACTGCCCACTGCCCACCAAAGGGGTATTTTATTATAATTTATAGTGTGCGCTATGGGCATAATCTGATAGCTGATAGCTTGCCTATAATCAGGCATACCATTACGTAAACGAACGAGTAAACTTGTGATGGAAAACAAAGTAATCGATGTGAGTGAGCTAAGTCCAAAACAGATTGCTATCATTACAGAAATTGTTGAGACTTTTAAGTTAGTCGCTCAACAAACTAATTTACCCGAAGATTTAAGCAAAGCTGAAACTTCCAAAAAATCCTTAAATCTTGCCGAGAGAATAAAACAGCGTTTTGCCCATTTATCAGATGTAGAAATTACCCAAATTCCCAGAGATAAAATGCGTACTCCTCCTCTATTTGATCAATGATCATTTTAGATACTAATGTTATTTCTGAGTTGATGAAAGGTAATATAGCGTTGATCACAGTTATGAGGTACAGTATTCTTTGAAGCTGATTCCCTGTTAGGTGCGCTTTCCGCATCTAATTATTAAATTCGCCACGGGTCGCACCTCTTGATGCAGCGCATCCCTATTACCTATTACCTATTACCTATTACCTATTACCTATTACCTATTACCTATTACCTATTACCTATTACCTATTACCTATTACCTATTACCTATTACCTATTACCTATTACCTATTACCTATTACCTATTACCTATTACCTATTACCTATTACCTATTACCTATTACCTAAAATCCCGAAATTGTGTACCTCATAGCTATGAGAATTGCTATAGCTGTTCAGTAAGTGTCTCTAACTGGACATCTCAACAACTCATAACCAACTTATATACTACTACCATCACTCAAGCCGAAATTATGTATGGTATTGCTATTTTACCCAGGGTAAGCGCAAGAATCAATAAGCTGTAGCTTATTGAGAAAAAAAGGGGATCATTCTCAACTATTAAACTCTATTGAGAATCAAGTTCTACGAGATTATAGGGGTTTCGAGCCACGATCAACCGATATCCAGCCAATGCACATTATGGGCAATTTTTTCTTGCGCTTACCCTGGCTATTTTACCCCAAGGTAAAAGACAAGATGAACTGCAAAAAGCGGCTAACTTAATGTTTACAGAAGACTTCTCAGGCCGTATTCTTTACTTTGACCAAAAAGCGGCTGTAAGTTTTGCATCAATTGCATGCGAAAGAAAAAAAATAGGACAACCAATTTCTCAAGCCGATGCTCAAATTGCAGCTATTTGTTATAGCCATCATGCTACCCTTGCTACTCGGAATGTTGATGATTTTAAAAACTGTAATATTGCCATTATCAATCCCTGGGACTATAGAGTAACATAACTAAAGTTTTGTAACGTAGGAAACAGGGAATCGGAAATCGGTAATTGGGGGAAAATTATGTGTAATTTATAGTTATTAAAAACGCTTTAGTAGTGCGCAAAAACCATAAATTATGCTTATTAATTTCCCAGAAACAAAAATATTTTAGAGGCCAATTGCTCTATTTACTGTTCCCTGTTCCCTGTTCCCTGTTCCCTAAACAACCATAACTATGTACTTAAACAACTCGCAAAGCGTTATGGAAACCAATCCTCATCCAAAGCTTGTGTGAAATCAATTTCCGCTTCTGGAGGAAGTGTAAACAGTTTAGAAACGGATTTTACCGCACTAGGATGGGCTTTGTTGTAGAAAATTTCCAGTTGAGTACGAAGGCTAGGGCTATCCTCAATAATAGTTTTAATTTGGGCGCGAAAGTTAACCACTTCAGCCGCCCAATGATTCCTGTTTTGTTCTTGTTCAGACTTCCAATAAGCCAGTTTCAGCAAGTGTTCTAAAAGACGGGTTAAAAGACTCAATAATGCTCGTTTTTCACTTTTACCCATGCTTTCAATTTCTTCAATTAAATTATCCCAGTCCACTTCACTAAAATTACGGTTTCGGAGATTTTCTACCGTTTCGTTTATCCATTGATAGTAGTCAGTGTCATAAGAGGTGTAGGTTTTCATGATTTTAGATACTAATGTTATTTCAGATTTTGACGTTGCGTCAGTCTTAGAATGAATAGGAGTAGAGTGGGCAGGATGCCCGCACGAAAATAGTAGAGTGGGCAGGATGCCCGCACGAAAATATATTGAAACTGGCAAGATGCCAGTTCCACGCAAGATGCCCATTCCACAGAGAATCGCCAGCAGCCGTGAATCTATATCATCAGCCACTGCCCACCCTACTGCTGTCATGGATTGGCAGATGCGATCGCGCTTCTAGGCTAACTGTAGTATTTGTGGAGTTGGTAACTCTTTATTAACTTGGCTATAGGCTTACAAATATAAGCGATGGCGGCGTAAAAAAGGAGTATTCCTCTATGGTAACTCTTTCCCCGACTCCCGACTCCCGACTCCCGACTCCCAACTGCCAACTCCCGACTCCCTGTTCCCTTTTTCCATCAATTCTGTATACTTTAGTAGCAAACAAATTTTCTAATTGTTTAATGAACATAGGGATTTTATACACAGGGGGCACGATTGGTTCTGTGCAGGGACCTGATGGGCTGTATCCACTAGATACTGTTGGTTTCCAAAAGGCGTTTGATGAGAATATTTTGCCGATTATTCAAAGTCAATATCCCGATTGTACCATTGGTTATATTGATATCGGGTTTGGTCCGAATAACAGCACTCTCGACAGTACCAACTTGCAGCCGAAAGACTGGTGTACAATTGCGATGGCAATCCTAGAAGCCTACGGCAGCTATCAGGCTTTTATTGTGCTCCATGGCACGGACACCATGGCTTGGACGGCTTCGATACTGTCGTTTTTGATGACGGGGCTGGATAGCGATGGCAACTATAACGCTTTGTTGAGCAAGCCGGTGGTTGTGACTGGGTCCCAACTGCCACTATTTGTAGAGAAAGCGGACTCTTCCTATACTGTACGTTTCAACACCGATGCACTCCAAAACGTCTGTGGTGCCGTAACCTCCTGTTGTGAAGGTGTACCTGAAGTTTGTCTGTACTTTGATTCCACCTTAATGAGGGGCAATCGCACGGTCAAGACCAACGCCAGTGAGTTCAAAGCCTTCTCCACTCCCAACTATCCCAATATTGGGGAATATGGGTTAGAGTTTGACGTGAACAACAAACTCGTGCGCCCCTTGCCCACAGACCCCTCCCTGGCACTCTCTGTCCAGGGCGAGCCTGCTTATGACGCTTTATTGGCTCAACTAACCTACATTAACGATAATATTAACGACACTACCGTTCTTCCCTTTTCCGCTTTCCCCGCCTATTATGATGTCTCTACTGACCCCAATACCAGCGTACTTGGGGATATGCTGGCGGCCTGTATTAATCAGGGAGTAGATGGTTTAATTCTGGAGTCTTATGGGGCAGGGAATTTCCCTTCTGGCAATCCAGACACTCCTGAGAATGGGGCGATTTATAAAACTCTCCAAGAAGCTAATAACAACGGTACGGTGATCGTTGACTGTACACAGGTTCTCAGCGGGATTGTCAATTCCCAGACTTATGCAGCAGGTTCCTGGCTGAGTCAGGTAGGAGCAGTTGGTGCTTATGATATGACCCCAATTGCGGCTGCCAGCAAGCTGACTTACTTAAAGCTCTTAGCTAAATACTATAACTGGGATCAATACAAGATTAAAGAACTGATGATGACCAATCTCGTCGGCGAGATTATGGATGTCAACGTTCTCGATGCCAGAGGAGAAGGCTTCTTAGCGCCGGGAGAGACGATTATGGCTCTTGATGGCACTGCCATTTTGACCAACGAGCCCGGACAGGGTCCAGTCTTAAGTGGCACTAGCTTAGAACAGCCTTTCGTTTTGCTTGAGGATCCCAGCTCTGCCAAGTTGCCCGGTCAATTGCATATGCAAGAAGACGGTCAATTAATCTTCTATGACCGGGACAACCAAGCTGTTTATCAGGCACCGGCGCAACCAGATCCTGACACCCGCTCATCCAAGCTGATCCTAGAAGGTGAAACTACTGATGGTGGCACCAAACTTTATATCCAGAATTACGGCAAAGAGCCTGTCTATATTTATCCCGAACCGATTTCCCCCGAACAGTCCCAGGGTAAGGGCAAACATAAATCCCAGGGTAAGGGCAAGAAGAAATAATATCAAGTCCGCTTGAATATCCATAATTAACGGTAGGGTGGGGAGATGGGGAGATGGGGAGATGGGGGAGATTTTGATTAAGGGGAATTATCCGGATATGATAATTAGAATCGTAGGGTAGGCAGTGGCTAAGGGGATTAGCAAGCTTGGTAAATCTATCTGATCCACTGCCCACCAGGTAATTATCCGGACATGATAATTAGAATCGTAGGGTGGGCAGTGGCTAAGGGGATTGGCAAGCTTGGTAAATCTATCTGATCCACTGCCCACCAGACAGGAACTACGGGATACTCCATCAGGAGACCCTACGGGATTGACTGATCAGGGAACAGATAAAAAATATTGTCTACCTCATTAGGCTAGAAACTGTTTTAGTTGAATTCAAGAGTACAAAATTTATAATCCTAGGGTGGGCAGTGCCTATTAATGGGGACCCTAGCTATTATTATCAGTTTCAAGCACTGCCCACCCTACCTAA
>NZ_GL890950.1 GCF_000211815.1 Moorena producens 3L | reverse complement strand
ATCCCAACCTTAAAAAAATAAGCCGCAGAAATACTATCCACGGCTAGGAATGTTACCTTATGTCATTCAGTTTTATAACCTATCCAGACGTGCTCCTATGTTATTGGACCGGATGGTTTGGCCAGGGGGAAAACCCCCCAGCAATGTCTTGATGCAGTCGCTCATGGGGGAAACCCCCAAGACCGTAATGGTGCGTTTTCCGTAGGCGAATTAAATTCGCCACGGGTCGCACCTCTGCATCGCTTTAACGTTTTAACGGAGCCTGAAGTACTTGGTCATAATTGTTATGAATTCTCCGGGAACATCCGTCCGCTGCAGAGGACTCCACTCGGATATTTGGGCGTAGCCCATTGCATACAGGGCATGCATGGTATTAGTTACTGCCTTGCGGTCGCCCTTTAAAATGTGCTGAACACGGATTTTTTTGTTGGAAGAATCCTCTGGATTGTTGTCTGGATTATTAGTTGGAAATTCTGATGGCATAAGGGTAACCTTTTGCTTTTTGTTTACATATATAATCGTAATGATTATAATTTAATTTGTCAAGGGTTTTTATAATTTTTTTTTTGAGGGAGAATGTAAAGAAATGCGATCGTAAGCGATCAGCGATCAGTTATCAGCTATCAGCTATCAGCTATAGCAAAGGGAACAGGGAACAGGGAACAGGGAACAGGGAACAAGAATTTTTACAATTCCTACACGGATTGCTATATCAGCTATCAGCTATCAGCTAATGAGCGTAGCCCATAGTCTGATAGCTGAATGCTTACGGAAACGTGCCTCAACCCAACCTACGTTTATAATTGGGTACGGATTTTATAAAAATTCAACACGATCAATCATATCTTCAGGAGTATAAACCTCATACATTAACACCAAAGTTTCAATAATTTGACCAAGAGAACGCTTAGTTTGATGACAATAAGCAATGCCTGAATGATTTGGATTTATAACTGCTAGTTTAAGAAAATCATCATCATGAGTTACTAATACTCTCCCTTCTCGACTTGCAAAAGCTAATTGAGACTCATCACTTTTAGTTCTCAACTGTACCTCAACTGTAGTTGTTACATCAATTCCACGATGGCGTAATTCCCGGGCAATTACCGATTTAATATGCTCATCCAAATGATAACGAATCCTTTTACTCACCCTTTAAATTCCTAAGTTTTTCCTGTAATAAAGAAGGGTTATTTTTAGCAAAATCCTGAGCAAATGCTTCACCTTCTGCCCTACGAATTTCCAGTTCTTCTCGATGATCGTAATAATAGGCCATTGCCGCATGAACCGAAGCTAGAGATAAATTATAATCTTTAGCAATATCTTCAAGAGATTCTGACAGGTTTAGATAGCAATTGACAATATCAATAACAGCTATCCTTGTTCCCGTAATGCAAGGTTTACCGAAGCGAATTTCGGGATTAATACTAATATGTTCTGTACTTACTTGTGTCCTACTCATTTTTTGATTAGATATCCTTTTAATTCAATTATAGCAGTTTTCAATTAGGTGTTGTACAAAGTGCGATCGCTTTTGTAGGGTGGGCAAATGGACATAATTCCTAATCAAATTGTCAAACTCTCAGAATTTGCCCACCCTACCACTAATAGGTGGGCAAATGGACATGATTCTTTATCAAATTGTCAAACTCTCAGAATTTGCCCAACCTACCACTAATAGGGTACGCCCTACGCAACAGCAAATTCCGTATCTTTCCTGCGTTCAGGTGACTTAAAACCCAAAACAATTTGCTCTTTTGGGACACCAGCTTCAACGAATTCGTTAGCCACTCCAACTTCTGTGCCATCTCGTTGAATCCAGATTTTTCCATCGATAATATCAACATGGATTAAACAACCATGCTCATAGTGCTTATTCTGACGGCCTAAAATCATCAGCAGGTAGCGATCGGATTCCGGATCAAAGACCGTCTCAAACTTAATATCTCCATGCTTATAGGGCACTTTTGTATGATTTGTGATAATTTCTCGAATTAGTTTGCGGTAATTAGTTAATCTATCCATCGGATAATAACCTCCCGATTGGGGTCAAAGACAATATAGCAATTCTTATTTGGGTGAGGTACAAATTCTTGAGTTTTAGGGAGCAGGGAGCAGGGAGCAGGGAGCAGGGAGCAGGGAGCAGGGAATTTCGGATCAGCTCTTGTAGGGTGGGCAAATGGACATGATTCGTAATCAAATTGTCAAACTATCATTATTTGCCCACCCTACCCCACTGAGTTATGGAAAGCTGACGGCACCTCAAGTAGCGTGAGCTTTTAGCTCACCGCTGACGGCTGAATGCTTATTTAGCAGGAGAACTATATTTTGAAATTAAACCAACAGGAGGATATGAACCATGAACTCTATCAACTATGATACTCTCAGCTTAGAAGAACTAAGACAATATGTCTTGACCCATCGAGAAGATACCACCGCTTTTTATGCTTATATTGACCGTTCAAAAGCAGATGGACGAATGATTACTGTAGATTTAGAAGATAATAATTGGTAAGAAAATATCACCAAACAAATACAAAACGGTAACTGAATTAAAACACTAGTTATCGGAAAAACGGCGACCATTATTGTAGGGTGGGCAAATTAGCCATGATTTCTCATCAAACCGACAACCGCTTGAATTTTGCCCACCCTACCTATTCTTGTCGGGTGGGCAAATAGCTTTTTAAAGTAAGCATATGCGCTACGCGCACGCTGCGCGAACAGCTAAAGGCCGTTGGCCACGCTTTCGGCAAAGCCGACGCTTCGCGAACGCGAACAGCCGTCAGCCGTCAGCTTTTATTCAAAAGCTGATAGCACCTCAAGTAGCGTGGCCTACGGCCAATGGCTGATAGCTGATCGCTGATAACTGTTCGCGTAGCGTGCGCGTAGCGCATTAGCTGACGGCTGATAACTAAATGCTTACACCAAATTTTATTTTGGTTCATATGAATATTTATTACTTTATTTGAGATTGGCTTGTTAATAAAGTTTACATCCGCCCTCCTGATCAATGATATAGAATTTAGTTATGAATACAAACAAGAAAATTATACATCATATTTTTCGTGATGGCGTTAGTCAGCGCGGACGCTTGCTAAGGGAACTCGAACCAGATTATGTTTCCGTAGATGAGCGCGATGTTTCTGATTTACTCACCTTCGTACAAGAGTATGCCACAAAACTAAACTATTACGATGAGTCCAATCGGATAAATGGGGATTGGTCGAGTTTCTTTGGGGGAGATGTTGAGCAAATGCTTGCTTACATTAAGAACCCGGAAAGTTTTGCCGACGATCCATCGACACAAAGGCAATTAGCTCAACCTCATCTAGTTTTGTTGTTCACGTTTTTACAATTATTACGCTATCCTCAGCAACAGTTCAAGGCACTGACCCAAAGATATCTCGATTTTTATTATAAAGAGGTACTGCAGTTAAGGACAAAAGAGGAAGTTCCAGACAAAGTTAATGTAATTTTTGAGCTGGGGCAAGGAGAAGAAGCCCATCTTATTAACAAGGGTACTTTGCTCAGTGCTGGACAAGATAGTCAAGGGGTTAATATTAACTATGCCACCGATGAAGATATAGTTGTTAATCAAGCTCAAGTAGCCAGCATCAAAACGTTATTTATAGAAAAAAATTCTATTGGTTTAGAAGAAATTCATAATCAAGATAATAAGAGCGATCAAAGTTTTGAAAATATGCTGCGCTGGGCAGTTGGCAGACCCAACCAAGGAGACCAACTTCCTGATTTTGGTGAAGAAACTGTTGATATTGATTATCTCAAAGACAATATTTATCAAGCGATTCAAGATAATCAACCAACAGATGATAACATAACCTCTTATATTACAGAACAATTATTTTTCCTCAATACGGAAGATTTTAAGTATTGCTTTGATATCCATGATAGGCAAATAAATAAGGCCCAAGCAGATAAAGAAGAACCTACAGAATTAGAATGGAACGAAGTTTATAAAATACTAGAAAAAGCTTACAGAAAAAAATTACCATGGGGAGGCGTAATGCCTTAAAAGAAAAGCGAGAACAAGAAGAGCGAGAACAATTGGCTTTCAAGAGCATGATGGAATTGGCTCTTGGGTCACCTAATCCTGGCGATCCTTTGCCGAAAATGCCTAATGGTTATACAACTCTCCAAGAGATATTTGCTCATCTTGACCAAGAGCTAGTTATTAGATATGTCAAAAAAGAACTTTATCTGAGTGTGGCAGATTTCCGGAAGATTATGGAAATCCAAGCTACTACAGAAAATCCTGATTGGGAAGAAGTCTATCGCCTCGTTGAGAAAGCCCAAACCAAGAAAAGAAACTTTACTTACCCTCCTATTGGAAAAACCGAAATTAAAAATATCCATGGAAGTTCACTAGTTGACGCCGAAGAGGTACAAGCAACTAAAGCACAACGTTTTAATACTTTTGGCAACATTACTCAAACCTCACAAAATTCCATCGGTTTTGCCGTTACTTCTCCCGTCTTGTTGTTACAAGAAGGAACATGTAATATTACCCTTACCTTCACCGGTGAAGAAAGGACTTTGAATCGGGATAAGTTCCAGGCAATACTAAGTAGTGAAAATGGCCCTTTTGAAATTTACTTGAGTAGTGAAGCGCAATGGATACAACCGGAATCCTTTGAATATGAAATTGGCGTTTTTATTGTAGAAGATCCACTAGTATCTTATAGCAGTACAGAACTATCTCTGAGTTCCACTGCTTCGGACAACGATAACTTTACAAGTGTTTATTTTATTGAAGGCTCTGAACATACCTTTTCTGCTAGCAACGTGAAGCAACTTCTGGTTTGGAATGACGGTAAGATATTCCAGATTACAGGATTAGTTAATAATAATGAAGCTAATATACAGCAAATTGGTATCGGTAATTTCCCTCAAGATGCTGTTAGTACTGACAAGATTAACCTCTATCGTTCTTCTGCTATTTACCTTAACAGTTTACAGTTTCAGTTAAAACTCGATTCTACCCTACCAGCTATCTTGCCACCAAAACCAGATGAGTCAACTTTTTTCATCGCAACTTCCTATCCGATTGTAAAAATTCTGTTGAAAGAAATATCACCATCAGAAAATACCCAGGAAACACTTATCTATTACGATCAATTCAAATCAGTATCCTTAGAAAAAGTCAATATACAAGTTAAAGTAGAAAATATTCAAGATGTCCAACTGCGGAACGATAACTTAGTACTAAATCCCAAAACTCCTTTTAAACCCTTTGGCAATAATCCTAAAGTAGGTTCGGGTTTTTACTTCGCCAATCGAGAAATTAGCACCAAAAAGTTAGATAGTATTGCCATCAAGATGGAATGGATGGGACTTCCTCAAGACTTTGCTACCCATTATCAGGCATACAATAGCACCAAGATAATTCCGGAGGCAATTACTAATAACAGCTTTCAAGCCAGTTTGAAACTTCTCAATAACAGAAGCTGGGTGGATATTGAAGGTCCCAAATCCATCTTTACCCAAGAAGACAATACTTTAAGTAATCCAATTCACCTCAATTATCAAATTCCAGGCTATTCTTTGGATACTTATTCCTATGAAACCGATACAGACGATCCTTTTGAACAAAACAGGTATTTTCAACTGGAATTAGAAAGCCCAGATTTTGCCCATGATTTACATCCAGTAGTATCAACTAAGGTGGCTTTGTCAACGGATACAGACTTTGTTAAAGATAACGAAGGAAATGATACATCAACAAAAATCAAATCCCTGCCAGTTTATCTCCCTTACACCCCGGAAGTGAAAGCCATCTCCCTCGACTATACCGCCTCAGTAGAGATTGACTTGCAAGCCTCCCAAAGCGAGCAGGAACCTAGTAAAATATTCCAACTTAATCCCTTTGGCTATGCCGATATCCAAACTCTCAATCAAGACAACCAATATTATCTCCTACCGAACTATCAAGAAGAAGGCACTTTATACATCGGTATCCGCAATCTGCAACCACCCCAAAACATTTCCATCCTCTTCCAAATGATACCGGGCAGTGGTAATGGGGAACTAACTCCACCACAGATTCACTGGAGTTACTTGAGTGGTAATGCTTGGCGAGAATTTAAAGACACAGAGATGCTTTCCGATAGTACCAACGGGTTAGTCGATTCGGGGATTATCCGCTTGAGTATCCCTGAGGGAGCCACCAGTCAGCATAACTTGTTACCCAGTGGTTTACATTGGCTACGAGCTACCGTCACCGAAAATGCTGCTGCAATTCCTGATACTCTCGACATCAAAACCCAAGCAGTCAGGGCGACCTTTGTGAATCAGGGGAATGCAGCCGACCATTTAAGTAAACCCCTCGCAGCTAATTCTATTCAAGGATTTGTCACACGAGAACCCGCCATCAACACAGTACAACAGCCCTATAGTTCCTTTGGAGGTAAACCAAAAGAAGACAATCGCGCCTTCACCATGCGGGTGAGTGAAAGACTGCGCCATAAACAGAGGGCTATAACCGCCTGGGATTACGAACGCCTGGTACTGGAACATTTCCCCCAAATCTATAAGGTGAAATGTATCACCTCTGCTGCTGGCAACCACAATCCTGGTGATGCCAAGGTGACAGTGGTGGTAATTCCCGACATCTCTAATACTGCGCCTTTCTTTCCCCTGGAACCCAAAGCACCTTCCTACTTACTAAAGGAAATCCAGGCATACCTGCAAAACTATACCTCACCATTTGTGCAAATCGTGGTGAAAAATCCCCGCTACAAACCCATTCAATACAAAGTGGGTATCCGTTTTCTCGCTGGATATGACCAGGGGGACTATCTGAATCAACTCAATGAAGATATTAAATGCTTTTTGTCCCCGTGGGCTTATGAAGAACAAGCAGATATTACCTTTGGTAGTTCAATCCATAATTCCTCAGTGATCCATTTTATTGAGAAAAGACATTATGTAGATGATGTTGGCTATCTCAAATTAATTGAGCAAGTCCCCATCAAAGCTGGTTCTCAAGGTAAGTCAGATACCGATTATCCGGTGAATCCGTATAATCTCGCCCAAGTGCAACACCCGGATTCAATTTTGGTTTCTGCCCCTCAACATATTATCTGCCTGATGGGCACAGAAAATTCTTATGATGAAGAGGATTTTGAGGGGATTGATTATATGAGTATTGTTAATGATTTTGAAGTTAGTTAAAAGGAGTTAAAGAGCATGGCTCAAAAGAAGAGAAGTCAACTAAAAGAATTATTCAAGACAGGTAAAAAGCCTTCTCAACAGGATTTTGCCGACTTTATTGATTCCACCCTCAATATAAAAGATGATGGCATAGAAAACCCGGCTGGGGCAGATACTCCCCTCAAGATTACCGCCCCCATCAAGATTACCGCCCAAGGTACGGATGAGAAACTGTTGGATTTTTATGCGGGTGACACGAACACTTGGAGTATTAATCAAAAATTAGGAAATAAGCCAGCTTTAAATATCTCTAATTCTTCTGGAGATAGTAAGCTTTTTATTGACAGCAGTAACGGGAATGTGGGACTGAGTATCGATGATCCGCCGAAGGCGAAACTCCATATTCGCCAGACGTGTCATGAAGATGCTTTACGGATTGATGATGAGTTAAAGAATACGATTTTTCTGATTAATAAAAATGGCAATGTGGGGATTGGGACGGATAGTCCAGATGCAAAGCTGGAAATTAAAGGAGATGAACCTGTCCTGAAGATTTGGGGTCAAAATAATGCAACCATTCAATTGCGAGAATCGACCGCAGCAAACGGGGGTTTTGACCTTAAGTACATTGGCAGTTCAGAAAAAAAATTATATATAGAAAGCTATAGCGAATGCGTTTCAAAAGAACAACATTTAACCATTGTAAGTGAATCAGGCAATGTGGGGATTGGGACGACCTGTCCAGATGCCAAACTAGAAGTTAACGGAAATTTAAAGCTAGAGTACGGAGTAGCGGTGAATGCATTTTCTTGTGATGGTACTCTCGAAGATAATAGCGATTGTGCAATACCAACGGAGAAAGCAATTAAAACCTATGCCGATACTAAAGCACTTCTCAATGGTTCTCCGAGTGAGGATTTTTCAGCAAACAACCTAACTGTAAATGGAGTAATAAAACCAAGTGCGGGTAATAGAGAAAACAAGGGTATTTTCTTTACTAAAGAACCGGGTTATGGTAGTAAAGATGCTGCCTGGATCAGGTATTACCGTTGTGGAAATTCAGGAGAAAATACGACACTGGAGATTGGAACATCTAATGATTGTGACGATCATATTGCCTTAATGCCTCGAAAGGGCAATGTGGGGATTGGGACGACAAATCCAAGGGCTAAACTCTCTATAAATGGCGGTTTGCACGTTGGTGGTGATTCCGATCCAGGGGATAAAAACCTACGGGTAGATGGCTGTACAACCACAAATGAATTATCTGTCTCAGGAAGTCTTAGCTTTGATACACCCACAAGACAGATAATTAACATGTGTAATAATAATTACGGGATAGGGATACAGGATGGCACTCAATATTTCCGCACTGACAATAATTTTGCTTGGTACAAAGGTGGTACTCATGATAACAATGAACTGAACCCTGGTACTGACGGAATAGCACAGATGGTTATCAAAGATTGCCATGTGGGGATTGGGACGATAGATCCAGGGGCAAAACTAGAAGTGAAGGGCAATCTCAAGCTACAACAGGGAGTAGCGGTGAATGAATTTTCTTGTGATTGTACTCTCGAAGATAATAGCGATTGTGCAATACCAACGGAGAAAGCAATTAAAACCTATGCCGATACTAAAGCGCTTCTCCATGGTTCTGTGAGTCAGAATTTTTCAGCAAAAAACCTAACTGTAAATGGAGCGATCCAACTAAGTTGTGGTGATGCTGCCTGGATCAGATATTACCGTAGAGGAGGTGAACCAGAAGCAAGGACACTGGAGATTGGAACATCTAATCATTGTCACGATCATATTGTTTTAATGCCTGGAAAAGGCAATGTGGGGATTGGGACGAGCAATCCAACTCACAAGTTTCATGTCCTAGGATCAGATGCAGTAGGCTTATTTCAATCTTGCACTAACCTAGCCGTCTTAGAACTTTCCACCAACGAAGGATTGAATAATCGGGTAGAAATTGCCAATAAACCTGGTGGGCGATTGAGCTTTTCTACAGCAGAAGCGTGTGATGTATTCAACCTCACCAAAGATGGTAATGTGGGGATTGGGAGGACAAATCCAGGGGCAAAACTAGAAGTGAACGGCAATCTCAAGCTACTACAGGGAGTAGCGGTGAATGAATTTTCTTGTGATGGTACTCTCGAAGGTAATAGCGATTGTGTAATACCAACGGAGAAAGCAATTAAAACCTATGTAGACACAAAAACACGTTTTTCTGGTTCTCAGAGTCAGGAGCTTTCAGTAAAAAACCTAACTGTAACTGGAGCGATACAACTAAGTTGTGGTGATGCTGCCTGGATCAGATATTACCGTCGAGGATGCGAACCAGAGGCAAGGACACTGGAGATTGGAACATCTAATCATTGTGACGATCATATTGCCTTAATGCCTGGAAAGGGCAATGTGGGGATTGGTACGGATAGTCCAGAGGCAAAGCTGGATGTGTCAGGACAAATTAAAGGTGGCGGGGTTTTGGCTGGAATATGGGCAGCCCAACCAAATACTGATGTTTCTATCACATGCGCGGGGTGGGAAGATGTTTCCGATACATCAGTTCCTTTCAAGCTAGATAGAAAAGCAATAATTTTTTGTACCTATTCCATTAATGTCCAACCAAATGGGAATTGTAAAGGTCGTAATCTCATTGCAACAAGGCTAGTCGTGGACGGTAATGGCTGTCCCCAATCTGGTTCGCACTTTCAAGCCCATAGCCCTAATCATCCTAATGTGAATTTGAATGGCAATCTCGTCTTGCCGCTTGAGACAGGTGAGCATACCGTTAAGCTCCAGTGGAAGAAAGTTGGCGACAATGTGGCAAGGTGGAATAGCAACCCATCATGCCTAGATGGCTTCGGTGGCGGAAGAACACTTGTGGTCATGGCATTTTACTTACCAATAATAGGTGTTTAGGAAATCATTAGTCATTTGACAACCAAACCCGCTCTAATCCCTCTTGTGTCACTCTCCGAGGATTAAAATAAAGACATAAATGCATACAATGTCTAGAAAGTGCGATCGCCGATCTTGTAGGGTGCGTTAGCGGTAGCGTAACGCACCATCTACAAATTCCAAAAGAGCCATCTTTAATTAGTGTATAAAAATGATTACCTTAGCTAAATGGTCAATTGAAGACTATCATCACATGATTGCAGCAGGTATCCTCAGTGAGCGTCATGTGGAATTACTAGAGGGAAAAATTATTGAAATGTCACCAGAGGGACCATTGCATCGGAAAATCAACGATTCTATGGCAGACTATTTACGGGAAAAGCTCCGAGGTTGCGCCAAAATCTACGAAGCACATCCAGTTACCCTTCCTGATTCTGAACCCGAACCAGATATTGCTGTTGTTAAATTGCCAGTTTCCTTGTATGACCATCGTCACCCTTCTGCCGAGGAAATTTACTTATTGATAGAAATATCTGACACTACCTTGGTAAAAGACTTGGAACAGAAGCGAATCGCCTATGCTCATGCTGGCATTTTAGAATATTGGGTTGTAGATTTGAAAGCTCAACAACTGATCGTGTTTCAGCAACCATCAGGGGATAGTTATCAAATCAAACAAACCTATAGCCAAGGAAGTCTCTCCCTTGTTGCCTTTCCCCATGTTGAAGTGTCAGTGGAAAAGTTAATATCAAAAACTATCTGAGATATAGCAATTATCATAGCTATGAGGTATACAATTTATGGATTGTAGGGAACAGAGAACAGGGAACAGCTTGTAGGGTGGGCATTGCCGACAAATAAGGAAATAGGTTGAATATTATCCTATGCAATGCCCACCAACACCTTAAAGTGCGATCGCATTAAACAACTTATCCCTAGAAGTGCGTACGCTCATGCTATAATCAAAACACCTAATAGTAAACGAGGAAGATTGTAATGAAAAATAAAGTCATAGATGTGACAGATCTAAGTCCGAAACAGATTGCTATGCTTGAAGAAATTATTGCTGCTTTTAAGGCGGTTTCTCAACAGAATATTTTTTCACAAGATATAAGTGAAAAAGAAGACAAAGAGAAAGAAGACTTGAAGCAACTTCATCAAGAGTTTGATTGGTTGGTTGCTGACCTTGGTGTAAAAGAACCACTTACTAGAAGTAATGTCTATGGCATCGAATAATAAAATAAAACGGTATTTAGACACTAAAATTCTGGTATATTCAATTGATTTAAGTAAGGATAATAGGCAAAAACATCGGGCAGCTTTAGAAATTTTAAGACCTAGTCAAATAGAAGTTATCTGTCTGTCTTCTCAGGTGATTGCCGAGTTTTATGCTGTTGTTACCAGTTCCAAATCTGTAGCCAATCCTCTGACTACTCAAGAGACAATAATGCGGATTGAAAGATTTCTGCAAATGCCCAATATAGAACTTCTCTCCATGTCAGATAATATCTTTAAGCAATGGTTTGAATTGCTCAAAACACACCCTGTAAAGGGTGCTAGAGTATTTGATTTAATGCACCTGGCAATTATGATATCCCATGGAGTAACCAGTATTTATACGTTTAATGAAGATGATTTTAATTGGCATCCTGAAATTGAGGTGATTGTGCCAAGTTATTAACTAATAATACTCCCCATCCAAGGAGCAATTCAGGTATTAGAATAAGAACTTGCCAAAACAGATAGATAAGACAACACAGAAGCTCCGGCAACATCATTTTTATGTTCCCTGTCACCCGTTGCCAAATAATCTAAAAAAGACCTATGATTCAAGCCCAAGCCGAACCCAAACTATACAGCTTTGATGAATTTATAAGCTGGTATCCCGAAAACTCCCAAGTCCGGTACGAACTCCATGATGGAGTAATTATCGAAATGCCCAAGCCAAAGGGAAAACATTCAAATCTAACCGGTGCCCTGATCGAGCAACTATTAATAATTATCAGGCAGATGGGCAAAGGCGGCATTTGGACTATTCCTAGAGAATCGATTGTCAAACCCAAACGCCAACAATCAGGTTATGAGCCGGACATCATCGTTTTGAACCAAGAAGTTCTTGGGGCAGAACCGCGATGGGAAAGCGAATCGATTATCCAAAATCCTGATTCGGTCAAATTAATCGTCGAGGTTGTTTCAACTAATTGGCGTGACGATTACTACAATAAACTTCAGGTGCGACCCGTGGCGAATTAAATTCGCCAAGGTCAAGCGCACCTAAGAGATTATGAGGAGATGGGTATTGAAGAATATTGGATTGTCGATTACGCAGCATTGGGGGCGAGAAAGTTTATCGGTAACCCTAAGCAACCCACACTGTTTGTTTGTACTTTGGTAGATGGAGAATATCAGATGAATCCATTTACGGAAAAAACGACCATTGTTTCCCCGACCTTTCCCCAGTTCAACTTATCTGCACAGCAGATTTTCGCTCTGGCTTTGTAGTGCAAACGCCGCTCTTGTAGGGTGCGTTAGGGCTTATAATGTAAGCATTCAGCGGTCAGCGGTCAGCGGTCAGCCGTGAGCTTTCCGTAACAGAGATTAAACGAATGTTTACCTGTTGTCTTGATGCAATAGCGAGTGGGGGAAACCACGGCAATAGCGAGTGGGGGAAACCCCCAAGACCGCGCTGCCTCCCCAAGACCGTAATGGTGCGTTTTCCGTAGGCGAATTAAATTCGCCACGGGTCGCACCTCTGCATCGCTTATTCAAAAGCTGTTCCCGTAGCGTGCCCATAGCCCATAAGCTGTTCGCGTAGCGTGCGCGTAGCGCATTAGCTGATAGCTGATAGCTGATAGCTGACCTTATAATATACTAAGTTCAGGTTTTGTATCCCAACCCAAATTGACTCAGAAGCAGAAATATCGGATATCCTACCAGAAATTCGCACTGAAACAAGTCGGTAACACCATCCCTATTAGTAACATTATTTTATTACCATCCACCATGATTCAATTATCACCAAAACTACTAACCTTTGATGAATTTCTTGAATGGCTGCCAGAGACTAGGCGCTACGAATTACATGATGGAAAGATCGTAGAGATGCAACCCACAGGAAAGCATGAAGATATTACAGGATTTCTTACCCAAGAATTGACCCTGGAATACACAAAAATGCAGCTACCCTATCGCATTCCTCAAAAAGCATTGGTCAAACCAAAGGACAAGGAGACTGGCTATAATCCAGACTTGCTACTCATTGATCGTTCCCATCTGGCATCTGAGCCTTTATGGCAGAAAAAATCAACGGTGATTCATGGAGAATCCATCCCTCTAATTATCGAGGTTGTCAGCACCAATTGGCGCGACGATTATGGCTACAAGCTCATTGACTACGAAGCGATGGGCATTCGTGAATATTGGATTGTGGATTATCTAGGTGTGGGTGGAGTGCGCTTTATTGGTCATCCCAAACAACCGACTCTCTCTCTCTATCAGCTTGTGGATGGGGAATACCAAGTACAGCAGTTGAGGGGAAGCGAGGTGATTGAGTCACCTACATTCCCAGAACTCAAGTTAACTGCCGAACAGATTTTTCAGGCTCAAAGGTGAGGATTAACTAGTGCGTACTAAGATCAGGTTTTGTATCCGAACCCAAACCCAAACACGCACCCTAATAAAATCTTGATTTTATTCCCAATTACCGCCGAGTTAAACAACCTTTTCTTAC
Organism: Moorena producens 3L; assembly: GCF_000211815.1. Classification (GTDB taxonomy): domain Bacteria; phylum Cyanobacteriota; class Cyanobacteriia; order Cyanobacteriales; family Coleofasciculaceae; genus Moorena; species Moorena producens. The sequence continues at coordinate 33,256 of NZ_GL890950.1, read as the reverse complement.
TAATGTAACCCATCATATTCAACAAGAAACATGAAAGAACAACTCGAACAACGCCTAACCCAACTCAAAGCCGAATTTGAATCAGGACAAAAAGTCCTCGCCGATTTAGAAGCCAAACAAGCAAATGTCCGTGAAACCTTACTCCGCATCCAAGTAGAATGAACCCATGAATATTGTCTATCAACGACAAGGCGTTGAATTTGAGTGGGATAGCAATAAAGCCCAGAGTAACCTGGAAAAACATGGTATTAGCTTTGAGGAAGCGACAGAAGCTTTTTTTGATCCCTTTTACCAAGAGGGAGAAGCAACTCCCAATAATATAGCCAATGGTGAGCAACGTGAGTTTATTCTGGGCTATTCTTTAGAACAACGCCTTTTGTTAGTTGTCTATGTGGAAAGAGGAAGGCGAAACCGGATAATTTCCGCTCGTCAAGCTACTCGAAATGAAAGGAAACTCTATGAACAAGCCTGAAGAAGAATTTACCATTAAACTGCACCCCCGTCCTCAAGAAAAAGTATCCCTGGATATTCCAACGGATACCTTAGCATCCCTCAAAAAAGTAGCTGCTAGTCGAGATATGTCTTGTGAGGCATTACTAAAACTGTATATTGGACAAGGGCTAAGAGAGGATTTAGCCAAATCATTTTCTAACCGCGTACTAGAAGCAACAGCACAGGTTTTAGCCAAGCATATTGACTCAGAAGCAGAAATATCGGATATCCTACAAGAAATTCGCACTGAAACAAGCCGTTAAGTAAGAGCGATCGCCGCTCTTGTAGGGTGCGTTAGCGGTAGCGTAACGCACCATCTACAAATTTCAACCGAACCTCCTTACCAAAGCAACGGTGCGATCAACGCTATAATATACTAATCCCAGGTTTTGTATCCCAACCCAAACCCAAACACGCCCCCTAATAAAATCAAGATTTTATTCCCAATTACCGCCGAGTTAAACAACCTATTATTACTATTGTAACCCATCATATTCAACAAGGAACATGAAAGAACAACTCGAACAACGCCTAACCCAACTCAAAGCCGAATTTGAATCAGGACAAAAAGTACTCGCCGATTTAGAAGCCAAACAAGCCAATGTCCGTGAAACCTTACTCCGGATCCAAGGAGCAATTCAGGTATTAGAAGAAGAGTTAACTAAACATAATGGTGCTGCATCTGAACCAGACAATTTGCAAGGATTAGAAACCGAGGCTTTAGCAACACACCTTCAGAACAAGGATTAAATGCTTTAGGATCAGGGATGAAGAGATTTTAGAGATTTCTGTGAGCGAAACCGTCTACATTGAAACCAGTATAATAGGAGTTGCCCACTATTTGTACACCTTATGAATTAATGGGAGAATAAAAATGTGGAGAGATGAAATTCTAGAAGAGATCTACAGAATTCGAGAGGAACACGCTAGAAGTTTCAATTACGATTTGAAAGCCATCTGTGATGACTTACGGAAGCGACAAACGGCAAGCAACAGAAAAATTATTTCCAAACCCCTTAGACGACCGGATTTACCTTTAATGTCCCAAGAAGGCTCACGCTCTATCCGATAGGAAAGCATAGTGCGTACGCCGATATTGTAGATCTTGTAGGGTGCGTTAGCGGTAGCGTAACGCACCATCTACAAATTTAAACGGAACCTCCTTACCAAAGTGCGTACACCGATCTTGTAGGGTGGGTTAGCGGTAGCGTAACGCACCATCTACAAATTTAAACCGAACCTCCTTAGCAAAAATAATGAGGTAATTACCATGACTCTTAAAGAATTAAAAACTCAACTCTTAGCCTTAACCCCTACTGAACAAGCTGAAGCAATGGAAATACTAACCAAAGTTATTAACAATAGTTCTTCGAGAATTACCAAAACCCCTGGGGTATGTGGTGGGGATGCTTGTATTGAACATACTCGTATTCCTGTGTGGCTGTTAGTCAGTTTACGCGATCAGGGTTCAACTGATGCTGAATTACTGGCATTTTATCCTCAACTTCGTGCTGTTGATTTAGTTAATGCTTGGGCTTATGCTAAGGCATATCCAGAAGAAATTGAAACAGCTATTCGAGAGGAAAAAAAAGCAATGGAGTCTACAATATAATCTATGGCACGTCTTTATGCCGACGAACAATTTCCCTTACCAGTTGTGCAAGTTCTCCGAGATTTCGGTCATAATGTGTTAACCGTTCAAGAAGCCGAAAAAGCTGGGGATTCTGATGCAGAAGTTTTAGCTTTTGCCGTAAACAACAACAGAGCAATTTTAACTCAAAATCGTCGTCATTTCATTAGACTTCATCTTGAACAACCAAACCATAATGGCATTATCGTATGTACGGACGATCGAGATATAAAAAGTCTAGCTCAACGTATCAATCAAGCAATTTCTAAAGAAGAATCCTTGACCAATAAATTAATTCGAGTAAACCGTCCACAGCAATAAATTACAAATAACTTAACATGACTGAAAACCTTACCATCTCCAACGCCCCCCCAGAACATCCTGGCATGAATTTCGCCTTATTGCGACAAGAAGGTATCAAGCACATCGAACGCCTAGGGGGGAAACTGTGGACAGACTACAATACCCACGATCCTGGTATTACTATCCTAGAACAACTCTGCTATGCCATCACGGACTTGAGCTACCGCCTTGACTTCGAGATGAAAGACTTGCTTGCACCTGCTCCTGGAGATGTAGAAATAAACAACAAGCAGTTTTTCACCGCCAGAGAAATCCTCACCGTTAATCCCCTCACTATTAATGATTATCGCAAACTTCTAATCGACATTGATGGTGTGAAAAATGCATGGGTTAAACCAATTAAGAATTCAGAACCACCAATTTATTACGATTCGCTTCTTCATACCTTAACTTTTGAAGCTTCTAAACGCACTCAGCAAGTAAACTTAAATGGACTTTATCGGGTACTAATCGAAAAAGACAAAAATGTCTCTGACGAAGCGAGTCTCATAGAAAAAGTAAAATCTAAACTTAATCAGCATCGGAATCTGTGTGAAGATTTTGCTTCAGTCGAAATCTTACCCATTGAAGAAATCACCATCAAAGCCGATATCGAGATTGAAGAAGGATTTGATGTGAATGAATTAATGGCACAGATATATTTGGGCTTAGATAACTTTATTTCTCCTCACCTAGAATTTTTCACTGTCAAAGAACTACTGGATCAAGGCAAAACTCCTGAAGCAATCTTTGATGGTGTTCCCCTGGAACATGGCTTCATTGACAACGAACAACTTGATAGTTTTATCAAGAAAGACCAACTGCACACCTCTGACCTAATTCGGATTATTTTAGATATTCCAGGGATAAAAACTGTTAGAAGCATTACTATTTCAAGCGACAAGTCATCAGAATCAGAAGAATGGGCGTTAGCATTAGAGCCTAATCTAACACCCCAACTCAAAGATATAGATGGCTTGACAAGTAACATTACCTTTTATAAAGGACAAATTTCGTGCAATCTGAACCTGGCTAAAGCTAAAAGTCATCTGGAATCCTTACAACAGCAAAACACCAAAACACCATCAATAAAACAAACAAAAGATATCCCCATCCCAGTGGGACAATACCGGGAATTATCTGACTATGAATCAATCCAAAACGATTTTCCTGCTACTTACGGTATTGGAGAAATAGGTTTACCAGCTTCCGCATCTCCCAAACGCAAGGCTCAAGCCAAACAACTGCAAGCTTATTTAATGTTTTTTGATAAACTTTTAGCTGACTATTTTGCTCAATTAGACCATGCTAAAGATTTATTCTCTTTTCAAACTAAGAACAAGACAACCTACTTTTCCCAGGATCTTTCTAACCTCCCAGGTGCGGCAGAAGTCCTAAATCCAGAGTCCAATTCACCAACAGATAAATGGAATGAAACTGATTTAGCAAGAAGAAACCGTTTTCTGGATCATTTAATGGCACAGTTTTGTGAAAAGTTCACAGATTATTCCTTACTTTTATATGATTCAATCCTGGAAGAAGAACTGATTGATGATAAAATTAGTTTCTTACAAAATTATCCCCAAATTAGCGCTGGGAGGGGTAAAGCCTTTAATTACACTGATTCCAGTCAGGTTTGGGATACAGAAAACGTATCGGGACTAAAACAAAGAATTTGTAGTTTACTAGGAATTCCTTACCATCGAAAAACTTTGGCTCTCTGCAATGAATTGGATGAAACCGAAGGATTCCATATAGTCGAACATATTTTACTTCGTCCTCGCAGCAGTAACGACCCCGACTCAGACGAGAATTTTTTAGAATTTAAATCAAACACAGATTCAAACACAGATTCAAACACAATAGATCCTTACTCTTTCCAAATCAGTTTTGTATTCCCCAATTGGCTACCTCGCTTTCAAGAAGAAAACTTTAAACAGCTAATTTATAACATTATCAGTGCCGAAATACCCGCCCATATAACCCCTTATTGCTACTGGTTAGACAAACCTAATATGATAAATTTTGAAAATGCCTACCAGCTCTGGCTAAATACAAAAATGGATAAAAAATCAACTAATAACCTGATAGAATTTTTGGTAAATGGTAGACTTGAAATACTACCATTTAAGGTTTTAGGATATATGACTATCGGCACAGATTTTGAAGTGATTTGTTAAAGCCTTTGGAAGTGAAGCAACAACGACATATTATAAAAAAACAGATTATAGAACTTAATTTAAGTTCACAACAAGGTGCTTTTGAACTGCAAAATGAGGTAAGTAGAATATATCGCCATAAAGTCCTCCCCCTCATTGATAATTTGTTGAGTCAGTTCAGCGATTTAGATACAATACATCGAATTAATACCCTAGAAATAGACCTAGGAAATATCGATATCAATAATCTAGAACAGGAATTGATTGACAAAATACTAGAACAAATTCAACAGCAATTAGCAGAACAAATTAGCCACTCAAATTATAGTTTGTCAACACAGCCACAACCTAAGACTGAGTTGGATAAGTCTTCACCACTGCTTGGTAGCACAGAGGGAGAGACGGGGGAAAATATAGGACAAAATAAAGTTACCTCTGTAAGTGCAACTCGCTATCAAAGACTATCTGATCAAATTGGCAGATCAGAGATAGCTAGTAAAAGCGCTTTACAACTAGAGATTTTAAGCTACTTTATCCAAACAGGTATGCTACCCTGGTGGACAGAAAACTTAAGCAAACAAGAGCTAGAAGACTATTGCGATCGCCTGATCACCAATTCCCCAAATCAGGTCAAGTCTATTGTTAAGCAAAGCTTCAAAAATCCCAAGCAATTGCAGCGCCTGATTTACCAATTTTCTGATTTAATACTCCTCAAAATAGCCGGATTGTTTACTGGTAATTTAGTCCAGTTTATTGCCGATTATAATACAGATATAAAAGCTGTCTTGGCACAGCTAGAGCAGACCATAAATATTCCGGAAGCCAAATTGAGATTGGAGAGATGGCAAGGAATATTTTTCAGCATCTCCTCAGAGAGTAAGACTAAAGTAGATAAACTCAAATTAGTCCAAGACAATTTATTACATATTGCCACCAGTAATCGGATTAACTATCCTGATTTTTTAACTAGTCTTGTTGCCAAGATAGAGCATCTAGTCAGAGCAGGAAAAGGATTTAAAAGTCAACTTCCAGAAATCTTAGATATAATCCAAATCCCTAACCAAGATGCACAGTTGATTAGAGCTGAAGAAAGAGCTTCACAACTAGACATTTTTAGCGACTTTATCCAAACAGGTATACTCCCCGAAAACTTCAGCAAACAAGAACTAGAACAATATTGCGATCACTTGATCACCAATTCCCCAAATCAGGTCAAGTCTATTGTTAAGCAAAGCTTCAAAAATTCCAAGCATTTGCAGCGCCTGATTTACCAATTTTCGGATTCAACACTCCTCAAAATAGCCGGATTGTTTACTGGGGATTCAGTCCAGTTTATTGCCGACTATAATACAGACATAAAACCGGTCTTGGAACAGCTAGAGCAGACCAGAAATATTCCGGCAGCCAAATTGAGATTGGAGAGATGGCAAGGAATACTTTTCAGTATCTCCTCAGAGAGTAATACTCAAGTAGATAAGCTGAAGTTAGTCCAAGACAATTTATTACATATTGCCAGCAGTAATCGGATTAACTATCCTGAGTTTGTAAGGAATATTGTTGCCAAGATAGAGCATCTAGTCAGACAAGGAAAAGGATTTAAAAGCAGACTTCCAGAAATCTTAGATAGAATCCAAATCCCTAGCCAAGATACACAGTTGATTATAGCTGAAGAAAGAGCTTCACAACTAGAGATTTTTAGGGACTTTATCCAAACAAGTATACTCCCGGAAAAATTAAGCAAACAAGAGCTAGAAGACTATTGCGATCGCCTGATCACCAATTCCCCAAATCAGGTCAAGTCTATTGTTAAGCAAAGCTTAAAAAATTCCAAGCAATTGCAGCGCCTGATTTACCAATTTTCGGATTCGACACTCCTCAAAATAGTCGGATTGTTTACTGAGGATTCAGTCCAATTTATTGCCGACTATAATACAGACATAAAACCGGTCTTGGAACAGCTAGAGCAGACCATAAATATTCCGGAAGCCAAATTGAGATTGGAGAGATGGCAAGGAATATTTTTCAGCATCTCCTCAGAGAGTAAGACTAAAGTAGATAAACTCAAATTAGTCCAAGACAATTTATTACATATTGCCACCAGTAATCGGATTAACTATCCTGATTTTTTAACTAGTCTTGTTGCCAAGATAGAGCATCTAGTCAGAGCAGGAAAAGGATTTAAAAGTCAACTTCCAGAAATCTTAGATATAATCCAAATCCCTAACCAAGATGCACAGTTGATTAGAGCTGAAGAAAGAGCTTCACAACTAGACATTTTTAGCGACTTTATCCAAACAGGTATACTCCCGGAAAACTTCAGCAAACAAGAACTAGAAGACTATTGCGATCGCCTGATCACCAATTCCCCAAATCAGGTCAAGTCTATTGTTAAGCAAAGCTTAAAAAATCCCAAGCAATTGCAGCGCCTGATTTACCAATTTTCGGATTCAACACTCCTAAAAATAGCCAGATTGTTTACTGGGAATTTAGTCCAATTTATTGCCGACTATAATACAGACATAAAACCGGTCTTGGAACAGCTAGAGCAGACCATAAATATTCCGGAAGCCAAATTGAGATTGGAGAGATGGCAAGGAATACTTTTCAGTATCTCCTCAGAGAGTAAGACTCAAGTAGATAAGCTCAAGTTAGTCCAAGACAATTTATTACATATTGGCACCAGTAATAACATTAACTATCCTGAATTTTTAACTAATCTTGTTGCCAAGATAGAGCATCTAGTCAGAGCAGGAAAAGGATTTAAAAGTCAACTTCCAGAAATCTTAGATAGAATCCAAATCCCTAGGCAATATACAGAGTTTATTAAAGAAAGGGAACAACTGGAACACCTATTAAGGGAATTGCAACACCTTGATTTAAATAGCCAGATATTACCCCAACATAAACAGCAAATTAATCAACTTAAGACTGAAATAGAAGTATTACTAAATGAAATCAATAATTCTGCCCAAGTCCAAAGGTCATCAGACCTGATTACACGCTTCAAACAACTACAGAAAAGTTGTCAAACTCTTAAACTCAACATCCAACAAGAACTCAAGTCCGAGCAAACCAGATTTCCAGATGTTGTCAATACTTTTAGTGACTCTGATGAAATCTACATTTACAATGCAGGATTAATTTTGATCTGGCCATTTCTGACTCGCTTCTTTGTCAAAATAGGATTGGTACAAGATAAGATTTTTATTAATACCATATCTGCTGAACGAGCAGCCCTTTTACTCCAGTATTTAGTTGATCACTCAACAGAAATACCAGAACACAGTTTACCTCTTAATAAAATACTATGCGGTATAGATTTATTAGAACCTATAGACACCAATTTAGAAATCACCGCACAAGAACGAGCAGAATGTGAAAACTTGCTATCTGCTGTGATTCAAAATTGGTCTATTTTGAAAAATACATCAATAGAAGGATTTAGAAGAGCTTTTTTGCAGAGAAACGGTATTGTGAGAATTCGTGATGGTAGTTGGCTGCTACAGGTTGAACGTGAAACTTACGATATTTTACTAGATAGAATTCCTTGGAGCATACGAGTTGTTAAGCTGCCGTGGATGGATAATATTTTATACGTAGAGTGGTAAACTGTAGGGAATAGGGAACAGGGAATAGGGAACAGGGAATAGGGAATAGGTATAGCGCTACGCGCAAGGCAAAAGGCAAAAGGCAAAAGGCAAAAGTTTACTAAAATAGCTTTTCAGCTTGTATCAATGTCCTAACCTTAATGCGTAGTGCTATAATAACCAATTTAAATGTGCGACAGCTTAGCCGGGTAGTTAATATCCAATAAATAAGCATTCAGCTGATAGCTGAATGCTTGAAAATGTTACTAATTTTTAATTTTTACCAATCAACTTTCAACCTGTTAACCTTCAACCTGTTAACCTTCAACCTGTTAACCTTCAACCTATTAACCTTCAACCAAATAACCTTAAACCCTCAATCCCCAGTAATGGACAAACCATCAACCCAGATTTTTGGACAGACTCCACCAGAGGTCAACTCAGCCTCTTTTTCCACATAAATAATGGATTTCAGCAGTTCCCGAAAATCTCCGGCTACGGTTGCGGAATCAATACTAGTTAATTCTCCTTTATTCACCATCCAACCATCAAAGGGTAGAGAAAAGGAACCTTCGAGTGCTTTAACTCCTGCATGAAGCGCATTCACTTCATCAATCCAAATCACATTCTCCGCTTGGTCTAAGCTGTACTCTTGTTCAGCAGATTGACCAGGAAAAACATGATAGAAATTAGGGCTAACTGTAACTTTAGCTCCAATATTTGCATGACCTGTTGGTTGAGCATTCAGGCGTTTCGCGGTGCCAGCACTGTGCAGAAAACTGCTTAACACCCCTTCTGTAATTATCGGTACTCGACGAGTAGGGGTTCCTTCTCCATCAAAATAGACCGGTGCCACATTCTCTGGATGTAGCTCATCATCACAGACAGAAAGCAGAGGAGAAGCAATTTGAGTACCTAGAAACTCAGGAGTCGAGAGGCTTTGCTTGTCTAGAATATTCTGAGCATTAAATAAATTAGAAAAAGCATTCAGTAAACTTAGGAAAGCTTCGGGAGAGAACACTACCCGATATTTACCGGACTTAACTTTCTCATAGTTCAAGTGACTGATGGTTTTCTCAGCAGCTTCTTGCAGACAAGTCTGAATATCCAGAGTTTCTAACCCTTTACTAATCTTATAGGCACCAGCACTACGGGGCTTTTTCCCTTCTTCCTCAGTTTTGGTATAAAGATAAATGGAAGCAGAGGAACTAGCTTGCTGGCGCAATGCCCCATCACTATTGAGATAAAAGCGCTCAACATCCCGTTGAGATAGTCCATTGTAAGGAACTCCGGCAATAGCCGAGTGAGCTTCCAGTAACTTTTTCTCTGAATCCAGTAGGGTTTCTACTAATTTAGATACTGGCTGTTGAGGCACTTGATTATTGGGAATCTCTGGAATCGATACCGTTGATTCAGGGCTAAAGTCTGGGGCGTTTTCCTTCACCCCAAAACTACTCGCCTCATAAGCGGTTTTTAAGGCTAGTTCCAACCCAGTTGGGTTTGTATCGGTAGTTGAAGTAATGCCTACTTTCTGGTCTTGATTCCAAACCCGTACAGTTACACCAGAGCGATTAGATGCCTCAACCTGTTTTGGCTCACCCTGGTCTACTTGAACACCAGCTTCATCCACTGCAGAGCCATAAATATCGAATTTTTCAATTCCCAGGCGTTTTGCGATCGCATTCGCCGAATCAGCTATCTCATTAATCTTGGTCATCTTATCTTAGATTGTGAATGTTGGGTTAACAAAAAAAAGAGGCATGATATCAAATCCGGTTAATCACTTCGGATGTAAGCATTCAGCTATCAGCTATCAGCTATCAGCTTATGCGCTACGCGCATTAGCTGAATGGTTACGATAAGTCTTTAACCGGAGATGATCGGATAACACTAGTCCCAAAGCCTGGCTGCTGGGGTAACTTACCGTCCACCAACGGTAATCGAATCTACCTTGATATGAGGCTGACCGACGGTGACATAAACACTGCCGCTAATGGAACCACAGAAACCAGCGGCTAATCCTAAGTCTTTGGAACACATGGAAATTTTATTCATAATTTCCTTAGCTTCCCCAATCAGAATTGCCCCTTTCAGCGGTTTAGTGACTTTGCCATTTTCAATCAAATAGGCTTCATCGACACCAAAGTTAAATTCCCCAGTAGCACCAACACTACCACCGCCCATCCGCTTGCAGTAAATGCCTTTATCGATAGAACCAAATAAATCCTCTACCTCGTAATCACCAGGGGCGATGTAGGTATTGCGCATCCGTGAAGCAGCAGCATAGGCATAATTCTGACGGCGTCCACTACCTGTTCTGGGGTGTCCAGTCAGCTGAGACCCTGCCCGGTCGGCGATAAAATTCTTCAGTATGCCATTTTCAATCAACAGAGTTCTTTGGGCTGGCATGCCCTCATCATCCATATCAATAGTTCCAAAGGCATTGTCAGATAACCCTTCATCCCAAGCGGTAAGGCTTTCGTTAGCAATCTTCTCGCCTTTTTTGTCAGCAAACGGAGTAGTTTTCCGCTCAATCTGGGTCGTTTCCAACAGGTGTCCACAGGCTTCATGGAAAATTACCCCACCAAAGGAATTGGCCATGATAATGGGGTAAGTACCAGACTCTACGTAATCCGCATAGAGCATCTTACCAGCGGATTCAGCAACTTCCTCGGCAGTACCATTATAATCCCAGGCTCTTAGAAACTCTGGGTTACCGGTACTACCAGCACGCTTGCCAATCGAAGAGCGATGGTCGCCATCAGCACATAGTAGGTTATATCCCACAGACTGAGTTAAACGAATATCTCTGGCAAAGGTACCATCACTAGCTGCCACCAGAACTTCCTGCCAATCCCGGAAATAAACAGCCCGTCGGGATTGGACATGGCTAGCCTTGCGCTGGAGTGCCCCATTGGCATCCAGGAGTACTTCTCCCATTTCTGCCATCGAACTGCAACCGGATAGCCAAGTGTCTTTGCCCTTAGCAGTAGCGTAATCCCGCAACAGTTCCAGGTTAGTTTCTGGGATAAAGGCATTAGGGGTAGGTAATTCCAGCCCTTGAATAGACAGGGCTTTCTCCAAAGCCGCTTTTAGCCCCGAAAAGGATAAATCATTAGTGCTAACATAGCAATCTGACTTACCCCGAAATACTCGGATACCAGCACCAGAGGTAAGGCGGGGAGAAATGCTAGTAATGGCATCATCTTCCGCAAGACAGCTGATGTAGTTGACCCTTTCTAGGAAAAACTCAATAAAATCAGCACCAGCTGCTCGTCCTAATCCCAGGAGGGTGGAAAGGGGAGCTCTCCAGCTTTCATCAAAGCGTTCTGATGTGGATTGGTATTCCAGAGTAGGTAGTTCTTTGGATAGAAGTAGGGTTGGGGGCATAGATAATTTCCTTATCCTTTGGATATATATCCTTTTGATGATGGGTTTTATATCTGCCAGTCTAGCAAAATCCTAAAAACTTGGTTGAATCTGGTTCCATACTATGGAAGATGATCTTTGTTGATTGAAACTTATTTATCTATTACTTAATTTCAGATTAGTTTTATGAAAACCAAAGGATTTCACCATGTAGCGATTATTTGCTCAGATTATGAAAAATCGAAACAGTTTTATGTGGAAATTTTAGGGTTTTCAATTATTGAAGAAACCTTCAGAGCTGCTAGAAATTCTTATAAATTGGATTTACAAGTGGGTGATGGGGATAGGATTGAGTTATTTTCGTTTCCTAATCCCCCTGAACGAGTTAGTCGTCCCGAAGCTTGCGGATTGAGACATTTAGCTTTTCAAGTCGATGATATTGAAGCGTCGGTGAATTATCTCAAATCCCAGGGCGTGGATGTAGAAAAGATTAGAATTGATGAGCATACTGGCAAGCTATTTACGTTTTTTCAAGACCCGGATGGATTACCGTTAGAAATGTATGAAATTTAAATAGAATCGGGAATCGGGAATCGGGAATCGGGAATCGGGAATCGGGAATCGGGAATCGGGAATCGGGAATCGGGAATCTGGGATCTGGGAATATAAATTAGTCAGCTGATACAGATTTCAATGACAGGATTTAAGCGATTGCTTTTTTGTTGACAGTCAACAGTAAAGTAATGAACTACTGTCGTTAAACTAAACCGTTTAGTTGATTGGCTTTGAGCATACTAAGTTGATTAAAAATGCTATAATGGTTTACTATAATAATAATTAAAATTTGAAAGAAAACTAAATAAAATGTCTTGGGATAGCTACATTGATAATCTAATTGCACAATCTAAAGATGCTAATGGCACTGTTCATGTTGATAAAGCTAGTATCATAGGTATTGATGGTGGTGCTAAGTGGACTACAGATGCTCATCCTAATGCCTTAAAGCTAAATCCTGATGAAAGCGCAAATATAGCTAATGCTTTTAAGTCAAAGGATTTCACGGGATTCATGGCAGGAGGTATATCGATTAAGGGGGAAAAGTATCAATTTTTGCGAGAGGAGGATGGCAAAGTTGTTTATGGAAAAAAGAAAGACATAGGAGCTGTTACTCTCCAGGCCAGCAAAACTGCTGTCGTTATTGCTCACTGTCCAGAAGGTTGCCAACAAGGAAATGCCAATAAGGCAGTTGCAGTAATTGCAGAGTATTTAGAAAGTATAGGCATGTAACGGTGAATCATGATCGGGTGCATTTCATATTTTTTACAAATATGAGATGCACCCCCTGCTGCCTGTTCCCTGTTCCCTAAAACCAAAAAATTACTTACTAGCTTGAAAACCGCTATCGAGTACAGCAATGACTCAAACAAGTGATCTATATTATCTGTATGATGTTGATAATGAAAAATGGTTATTAGAAACTCTAAAACTATTAAAAGAAAAACAATTAGAAAATCTCGACATAGAGCATTTAATTGAGGAATTAGAAGGATTGGGACGTCGATATAAATTAACAGTTGAAAGTTTTTTAGAGCAAATTATCCGACATTTACTACTGCTGAACTATTGGCAAGAGCAATATGACTATAATGCCAATCATTGGCAAGCGGAAATTATGAGCTTTAGAAGCCAAATGGACGAGTATTTAACTCAAAACCTCCGCAATCATTTACAAGATAATCAAGGCAAAGTTTATCAAAAAGCTTTAAAATATGTCATAAAAAAAACCGGTATGATGATTCAATTTCCTGAAGACTGTCCCTATACTCTCGAACAATTATTAAATCAAGAGTGGCTGCCTTTAAAAGCTGATATTGTATAGCTATTTTCCATTAACTGAGGTACAAATTTTCAGTTTCCGACTCCTGACTCCCTCCCCAAATGTAAAAAACCGACTCCTGTGAGCAAGACCGCGCTGCATCGCTACCGAAAATTGTTATGGAAAACGCGATGTTCCTTAGGAACATCGCGTTTTGTCCAGGTGCTTTGGGCGAAGGCCATCCAGGGATAACCTTCACTCAATCTTCTATAGCCCAGCACCTCGATGCGATGTTCCTTAGGAACCGCTTGGCCTACGGCCTCAGCTTCCGCGCTTATGCGATGGCTCGAAGAGCCTGCCAAAGGCGATTAGCCCAAAGGGCTACGCTACGCGATGAAGCGTTCGCAAAGCGTGGCCAAAGGCCTCAGCTTCCGCGCTTATGCGATCGCAAACAACTGTCAACCTTCAACCTACCCTACGGCAAGGCCAAGGACGAACAACGGTCAACCTTCAACCTTGGCCAAAAGGCCACGCGTGCGCGTTCAACCGTCAACTTTCAACATTCAACCTTTAACCTTCAACCAATCCCAACAGCAGCTTAATTGACCACCGATGGCTTCAACTCATCTTCGTTGTCAGCACTGCTTGCCTTAAGGCCATTATCCGGCAAAGGATTACGAGCCTCAATTAGTTTGATCGCACGACTTACACTTTCTGGCAGAATCACCACTAAACCACCATCAGCGACTTTATCCAAACCCCTCTCAATTGCCTCTGTCTCCCTGAGGATAATCTCATAGTTGGACTCGCTTTTTTCCTGTCCTATGCCCTTACAAATTAACTCAGCTGCATCACCACTGGGACGTCCCCGTAAGTCATCATCTTCTTTGATAATAATCCTGTCAAAGATTTTTGCTGAGAGTCGTCCTAGTTCAATAAAGTCTTCATTCCGGCGATCCCCAGGACCACCCACAATCCCAAAGCACTCTCCGGGCCAGTTGCGCACAAAACTACCCAATGCCTCGTAACTAGCTGCATTGTGGGCATAATCCACTAGAGCATGGTAACTGCCAAGATTGAACAAATTCATTCGCCCTGGTGTCTGGTCTACAGAAGCCCTAAATGTGGTCAATGCTTCTCTAATGGCCTCAATCGAGACCCCTTGAGCAAAGGCAGCGAGACTGGCAGCTAGAGCATTCGCAATCATAAAAGGTGCCCGTCCCCCAATTGTCACTGGCACATTTACTGCCTCGTCAATCCGCAGGGTCCAATCCCCTTTGATGATGGACAAATAACCATTTTCATAAACCGCAGCCAGACCACCACCACTGGTGTGATTTTTGATTAACTCATTTTCTGAGTTCATCGAGAAATAAGCCACTTGACCCTTTACCTTTTCCGCCATTGCTCTGACTAGGGGGTCATCAGCATTGAGGATAGCATAGCCCTTCGGACTCACCACTTCCGCCACAATACTCTTGACCTTGGCCATCTGTTCAATGGTGTTGATGTCTCCAAGTCCCAAGTGGTCAGCGGAGACATTTAAAACCACCCCAATATCACATTTGTCAAAGGCCAAGCCAGAACGCAGGATCCCACCCCGAGCAGTTTCCAGCACTGCCACCTCAACAGTAGGGTCTTTGAGAATTACCTGAGCACTTTGGGGTCCAGTGGTATCACCTTTTTCCACAACATATTCATCAATGTAGATTCCATCTGTAGTGGTATAGCCCACAACCTTTCCAGTTTGGCGATAGATATGGGCAATTAAGCGGGTTGTCGTGGTTTTTCCGTTGGTACCTGTAATCGCGATGATGGGAATACGGTTAGGTTGCCCATTTGGGAAGAGCATATCTAGGACTGGTGCTGCCACATTCCTAGGCTTACCTTGACTAGGACAAACATGCATCCTAAAGCCAGGGGCAGCATTCACTTCTACCACCACCCCATCAGCTTCCCGTAAAGGCTTAGTGATATCGGAAGTGACAATATCAATTCCAGCAATATCCAGACCAATAATTTTGGCAACCCGCTCTGCCAGCCAGATAGTTTCTGGATGGATGTTATCGGTGTGGTCTACAGCAATACCCCCAGTGCTGAGATTGGCAGTTTCCCGCAAGTAACATACTTCTCCTTTTCTGGGTATACTTTCCAATCTATAGCCTTGCTTCTTCAAGACACTCTCACTGGTAGCGTCTACCACAATTTTCGTCAAGACATTGTCGTGTCCGTCACCCCGATGGGGATCAAGGTTAGTTTGGTCAATCAATTCCTCAATGGTAGACCTACCATTACCCACCACATGGGCAGGGATGCGCTCTGCTACTGCTACTACCTTGCCATTGACCACAAGAATCCGGTGGTCAAAACCTTTATAATAGCGCTCCACAATTACAGAGCGGGAGACTTCTTTGGCGGTCTTATGGGCAGTCTGTGCCTCTTCCCAGCTATTAATATCGAGGGTAATGCCTCGTCCATGATTCCCATTCAGGGGTTTAATCACAATCGGGTAGCCACCTACATCCTCAATTGCCCCTTCCAAATCATCTAGGAATCGAATTGTTGTCCCCCGGGGCACCGGTACACCAGCATCCCTCAGGATTTGTTTGGTACCTTCTTTATCACAAGCCAACTCAACGCCTAAAATCCCTGAATAATTACTCAATGTGGCTTGAATCCGCTTTTGGTGGACACCGTAGCCCAGTTGAATCATCGCTCTCGCGCTCAGCTGCATCCAGGGAATATCTCTGGCTTCGGCTTCCTTAACCAGGGATTGAGTGCTTGGTCCTAAAGCTGAATGATTAGCCAGTTCTTGTAAATCTTTCAGGTCTTGTTCTAATTCACTTTGGGGATAGGTTTGCTTATCAATGATGCTACGGCACAGCCGCACAGCTGCCCTAGCTGAATAACGACCCACCTGCTCATCAATGTATTCAAATATGACCTGGTAGACTCCTGGTGTCGTTGTTTCTCTAGTGCGACCAAATCCAACTCTCATGCCCGCCAGATCTTGTAGTTCTAGGGCAACGTGTTCAATGATGTGCCCGATCATGGTGCCTCTGGCAACCCGAGAAAGGAATCCCCCCCGGACACCAGGGGAACAGAAATGCTCTTCCAGACTGGGTAGGACAGTCTTTAGTCCCTTATAGAAGCCAGGAATCTCGTTGGAGGGGGTATTTGCCAATTCCTCTAAATCGAGACGCATGACAATCAGTTTGTGATGTCCAATACTCCAATAATTAGGACCACGTAAAGTCTGGATTCTCAGAATTCTCATATCAACTGAAACTTCGGTGGTGATGCTCGCTGAATGTGCAAGGAAGCGTAAAGACGCAATTTATCAAATAAAATCCGCCTTTATCGCCTACTTTGGCACTACTTTGGCACATTATTAGCCGATTGGCACGCTTGAAAACTCTAGCTCCAATCCGGGAATCAGGCGATCCGGTAGGCTGCTGATTAGATTTGGGATAATCTTATTATTATCAACCTTGGAGAGAAAAAAAACTGTTCTGTGTGAACATTTTTTTCAAAATTATCCATAACTATCGCAGCCAGCAGGTACTCAGATGAGTTCCCCCAACTACAGTCATGAGGAAACCCCCTGATTAAGGCGCTGCATCCCTTGGCAAAGGGCAGGTAAAGCCATACTCAAAAGCGTGGGCTGGTGATTGCAGTTGTTGTCCAGGATTGCTGGCTTTCCAGAAGGAAGGTTTAGCTTTCTCCTGCAAATAAGGAACGCTTGTGAAAGTGGTAGCGATCGCCATGAGATAGAATATGCACTCGCAGATTGTGGATACTGATCGGGTCGTTAGCACCAATCTTAGGCTGGTTCGTGTAAGACATTTCCTTGGGATCAATAATTGTGACAGTCCCTTTACCCATCACTTCTAACCAACCATTTTTTTCAAACAAAGCGCAGGTATCTTCATCAATTCCGATTGCCAATCGATCCGGATGTTCCGAAATAGCACTAATCAGGCGTGCCATACGATTGCGATGGTAGAAATGTTGATCTACAATGACCTCTGGAATGATTCCTAAGCCCATGGTTATATCCACCAAAGCACGATTAGGAGACTCACCACTACCACCACCAGCAATCATGTGATGACCCATAACTGCAGCCCCAGCACTTGTCCCAGCTAGGGTAATCTCGCTCTGATGAACCCGCTGCCGAACTTTTTCCATTAAGGGGGTATCGGCTAGTAGCCCGCACAAGCGTAGTTGGTCACCTCCAGTCATGAATACCCCGGTACAGATTTCCAAGTACTCTAGTAAGTCTTGGTTTTCTGCTTCAGAGCGATCGCGTATATCTAGCAACCGAATTTCTTCGGCTCCCATGTCTTCAAAGATGCGTTGATAGCGACTGCCAATCACGGTTGGTTCTCTGGAGGCTGAAGGGATAATGGCAAGGCGAGCATTAGTTCCTCCAGCACGCCCAAAAAAAGTTTGCAGGATCTCTCTTCCATGAACTTTATCTTCAGCGCCGCCGATTACCAAAATAGCTGGTTGAGTGGACTTAGGCATCCTAATTCTTTGCAATTGAGATTCTAACTGCTGCATTATATTAGTAATGGGCATGAGGTGAGTTCAATACTTTTGAGTAGTGCTTTTTAGTTAAAATGCCACATTATAGCAATTTTTCAGTTTACTTCGTGATTATTTAATGATATTCACGCATTATAGCCTTACCATTTATGCATAATCACTGATTATGTATCTTAGCCTCTTCCCACAGGATTTTTAGCTCCAGACCCCTACCCTCCCTTAACTGTTTGTGCGATTTGACATTATCACTCTATTTCCGGATTTCTTCAGCTCTCCCCTGACTTCAGGGCTACTTGGTAAGGCGCTCCTCAAACAAATTGCCGAAGTGCATCTGATCAACCCCCGAGACTTTGCTACTGACAAACATCGGCGAGTTGATGATGAGCCTTATGGTGGTGGGGTGGGGATGTTGATGAAACCAGAGCCGATTTTTGCGGCTGTAGAGTCTTTACCCATTTTACCCCAGCGTGATGTCATCTTAATGACCCCTCAGGGGGAACCCATGAAACAGCAATTGTTCAAAGAATTAGCCACAGGTTATGATCAGCTGGTGATAATTTGTGGACACTACGAAGGTGTGGATGAGCGGGTATTACACTTAGTCACCCGAGAGGTATCATTGGGGGATTTTGTCTTAACCTGTGGAGAAATCCCAGCCCTAGCCATGATTAATGGTGTCACCCGGTTGCTACCAGGAACAGTAGGCAAAGCCGAATCCCTTAAATTAGAAAGCTTTGAAGCCGGGTTACTGGACTATCCTCAGTACACAAGACCTGCTGAGTTTCGGGGATGGAAGGTTCCAGAAGTTCTGTTATCAGGAAATCATGGGGAAATTGACCGCTGGCGTAAAGAGCAGCAAATTCAGAGGACTAAAGAACGCCGTCCTGATTTGTATGATCAATAATCGGGAATCGGGAATCGGGAATCGGGAATCGGGAATGTAGAATGTAGAATGTAGAATTGAGAATCGGGAATCGAGAATTGGGAATCGGGAATCGGGAATCGGGAATCGGGAATCGGGAATCGGGAGTAGGCAAATGGATATTTGGCATAGAGTCCCATCACTAAGGTTGCCAAAGCAGCTGAAATCCTGGTGGCAATCACTAGTTCCCCAAACAGAGGATGTAACAAGCGAGAGTTAGCCACCCAATTGATTGGGTGGGCGGGGTTAGAAGTTACCACAAGAATAAGGCAGCCTTTATGGTTGGTCGGTTATGGGAAAAAGGTTAAAACTTTGAGGCGCGACCCATGGCGAATTTAATTCGCCTATGGAAAGCGCGCCTCCATGATTAAGGCTGCCTTATTAATCAGGTTTCGTCTCCGGAGCGTACCGGGATTTATCCCGGCTCTCGTTATTTTCCTCTTTGATTTTGGATGTACTTCTTGACTGTTTCTGTATTTGCGTTTCCAGTAGTCGAGCAGAAATAACTGGGAGACCATAAGGTGGGTAATTTCAGCAATTCAGGGAACTCCTTCCTGAGATAATGAGAAGCCCTCCCTTTCACTCGTTTGATGATCGTGGAAGGAGCAAAGGTAGGATCGACCTCCAAAAACATATCAACATGATCGGGCATGATTTCTAGGGCTATAACCCTCCAGTTATGTTCTGAGCACAAGTCAAAAATTATTTCTTGCAATCTCATCTTTATTTTTCCGGTCAATACTGCTTTTCTTCGTTTAGGGCACCAGACGAAGTGGTAATTGATTAGTGTTACCGAGTGCGGATTTGTCCTGAATATTTCTTGATTATTTCTGACCATAGTTGTTGACAGAGGTAGTATATTCAAGTTATCCTATAGACTAAGGAGGTGACGAGGAATGTATGGATGCCAACAGCACCTGATAACCACAGACCCTGATAATAGGGCGGTTTTAGAATTTATTTGCGGAGAAGCCAATAAGTTAACTAATTGCGCTATTTATTATTGCCGTCAAGTATTGTTTAAGGCTGGTAAGTATGTCAAGAAGTTTGAGTTAGACAAGATCCTTAAAACTAATATCCATTTCAGGGCAATGAGATCTGCTTGTGCTCAACAAATTCTCCACAGTGTAATTGAATCATTTAAATCCTATCAGGCATTGGCAAAACTTTATAAATCTGGAAAACTAAGGGATAAGCCAAGGGTTCCAAAGTACAGAAAGAAAGGCGGAATGGCTGTCGTAAGTTATCCAGCTAGGTGGGTGAAGCTAAAAGATGGACAGCTCAAGTTTTCTTTAGGGAACCAGGTTAAAGCGTGGTTTGGAATTGATCATTTCCTTCTTCCAATGCCATCTAATCTGGATTTCAAGTCGATCAATGAATTCCGTTTTGTTCCTCGCAATGGCTGCTTTTACCTGGAATTTGTCTACAAGCAATCTGACATCGAGCCAGTTCAGACTAGTGGTAACGCCCTAGGAATAGATCCAGGACTCAACAACTGGTTGACTTGCGTTTCTACCACCGGCAAATCATTTATTATTGACGGTCGCAAGATTAAATCCCAAAACCAGTGGTACAACAAACAGGTAGCCAAAATTAAAAAGGGCAAGCCTCAAGACTACTGGGATGAGCGTTTGGCAAATATTACTGAAAAGCGGAATCGCCAGATGCGGGACAATATCAACAAAGCAGCCAAGTTTTTTATTAATTGGTGCTTGAGGAATCAAATTAGCACCGTGGTATTTGGATGGAATCAACGCAATAAAGATGGCATTAAGATTGGGAAAAAGAACAATCAAGAGTTTGTCCAAATTCCCACTGCAAGACTCAAGAATCGAGTCCAGCAATTATGCGAGCAATACGGTATTAAGTTCATTGAAACCGAAGAAAGCTATACGAGTAAGGCTAGTTTTCTAGATCAGGATTTTCTACCTACACTTGGTGCGAAACCCATTCGCGAAGCGTGCCCTTCGGGCTTGGGGTGGAAGCCTTCTGGAAAGCGAATTAGACGTGGTCTCTATCGGTCAGCTAATAACGAGTTAATTAACGCAGATTTAAGGCACGCATGTAATATTTTGCGCAAAGTAGCGACACAGCTAGGGGTTGACCTAGCCGAGGTCGGTAGGGCAGCTTTGAACCTGCCACAACGGTACAGATTGGATTCTCTATCTAGTCAGTATTGTAAGCATCACGCAGCGCGGTTTCAACCCGCGTAGTGAGATCAGCTAACAATCCCCGTCTTTTTAAAGCGGGGAGAGTTCAAAAATCCTTGGGTTGTTGGAGAAAAATGGCATTGGACAAAATATCAGGATTAACCACCAGAATGTATGCCATGGTGACAAAGGTGGTTATTCCCGCCAGAATCTCCGTACTAAGTTTGGCTTGGTGTTGATCAAATTGGAAAAATTTAGCGTTCGCATTGGTATCTTCCACGACTTTACGGGGTTCCGTCAACGGGTCAGATTCTGGAGCCATGGCAAGGCTTGGGTAATCAATCTGCTGCTAGCATAGTATTTTTTTGCTACATGCGATGTTCCAAAGGAACCGCTTCGCGAACGCAATCTCTAAATCCCTAATCTCTGCTGGCTCCAATCCATCCTTTGAGAATAAATTAGGGGTTGCCTGAAATAACAACACGACCAACTGCTACCAGAAAACCGCCAACTGCTGTGACCAAAATGCCGATCAATGTCCAAATTTGTGCCTTGGTTGAACCTTTTAATTCTTTTACATCCGTTGCGACCGCGTCTAGCTGTGTCTCTACTTTTATTAGTCTTTCGTTTATCTTGTTGACATCTTTTTGAAGGCTGTCTAGCTTCCCGTTTATGTCTTTTAATACTTCCTCTAAAGAGTAAGTAATTGTTATGGGTGTCTCGCTCATGAGTTAAACTCCTAATTTATTATTGGTCATTTCATACACTATTGACTTTTGTTGCAAAATATTTTTTTAAAAAATACCAACTAATTGTATAATAGCTTAGAGCGGGAATACTGCATCCAAATAATTTGGATCAGGTACTTATATGGATGAATTTGGTAAAAACTATATCGCTGAAAAACCCCTAAAAGTTGCATCATGGGCCGAGCTCCGGGAGTGTCCGACAACTGGAAGCAAATCCCTACACACCACCGTCGAGTTTATGCCCGGACAGGTAATCTCTAAATTTGGCGTAAAAAAGAGCCTAGAGCAGCCCAATTATTTAAGCCTTCAAATTGGGGAACGCCAACATATTATGCTCCACCCAGAGTTTTTGCATTATCTCAATCATAGCTGCGCTCCCAATGTATTTTTCGCTGTGAGCGATCGCGTTCTGAGAGCCATGACTAAAATTGAAATTGGGGAGGAACTGACTTTCTTCTATCCATCTACGGAATGGTCGATGGATAGAGGATTTGATTGTATTTGTCAAAGCAAAGATTGCTTGGGTACTATTCGAGGTGCCGCCTACTTACCCTTAGATATTTTAACAAAATACAAACTCGCGCAGCATATACAGCAGCGCTTGGCTAAACGACATTGATGTCCTAAAATTGGCTTGATAAACAGTTTAAATCAACAGTCTCAAATAAAATTAGGAGAGCTACCACTATGAATAAATACGATAACATTGCCGAGTATTATGACGCCACTATGAAAAGTGGGTATTACGACTATCCGAAAGAAGCTCAGTCCCTGGACTCTATCCTCAAAGGTCGGAAAAAACTTCTCGAAATAGGGGTGGGAACGGGATTGCTTGCAGAAAAACTGCTCGAATTAGATCCCAGCTATGAGATAACTGGCATAGATTTTACTCCTGCTATGTTAGAACGGAGTAAAGCTCGTTTGGGAAATCGGGCAAAGGTAGTAGAAGGTAATGTGTTATCAATGGATTTGCAAGAATCTTTTGATGGCATATATTCCCATGGGGGTCCAGCCGGTGTTAGTCGGGTTGGTAACGATTACCACTTATACAGTTTTCTGCCCAATTTTGAGGACACCGTTAAAATGTTAGACAATATTGCCCGCCATTTACTTGACGGAGGCTTGTTTGTACTTAACATTCAAGCAGAAGAAATTGATGCAGATGGCGAGCAAGAGATTGGCAACGGCATTGTTTACGCTCAGCAAAAGCATCTCGATTTCCTAGAGAATAAAGAAATGTACTTTTGGGAAACAGACTATCGTTTCAAAAAAGAAGGTGAGATAGTTGCTAGCGATCGCCATAAATTCTTAATGGTGTACGGCCAACTTCTAGAAGATACCATGAAGGCGGCAGGGTTTAAGTTAAAAGAGGCGACTCCCGACGATTTATATATGGTTTACCAAAAAGTGATGTAAAAAAAGGTTCGAGTTAGACGCAACAAGAAAAACTTATTCAAAACAATTAAGATTTGGCAGTAGCATGATCTCAAAAGACAATAACAACTCAGAAATAAAAGATGGATGGCGAGATGATGTAACTGAATTTAGAAATTGGATGACAATTATTCCAACTATTCCTGAGACATTGTTCAAGATTGCCAGTGATATTCCCACCCCGGCACTTGTGTACGACCTAGATGCCATCACTGACACTGTAACGGCTTTACGAAACGACCTCAGACAAATTCAGAATAGTGAGCTTTGTTTGGCTGTTAAAGCAAACCGCTGCCAATCTGTGTTGCGTCATATGGCTAAACTTGGCCTAGGAGCAGACATTACCACCATACAAGAGCTAGATGCTGCCATGGCAGCAGGGCTGTGGCCAATCTACTCTACAGCACCAGGCTTCTCAGTTGCCGACCTTAAGCGTTTGGCAACTGAGGGTGTTATTCCAGATTTGTGCAGTCTGTCTCAGTTGCGTGTCTGGTGTGAAAGCGTTAACCGAGACAAAAGAGTTGGACTTCGACTTCGCTTTCCTTTTCACGAAGATGCTAAGGCTAAGAATGCAGTAACCCGATGGAGTAGATTTGGAGTTGATCCCACAGATTCCGGTCTACACAGCCTAATACAAACCCATGAGCTTGAGGTCGTCCATCTTCATGTTCATGAAGGTGAAACTTTTTCAGAAGCAGATCTACATCAGACACTTGATTTGCTAGTATCTTGCTTGGAAATCTTTCCTAAAGTTGAAGTGCTCAATCTCGGCGGTGGTTGGGCTTACCTGTTCCATCTGCAAAAACCTGAAGCACAACGGGTTTGGGATTTAGTAAATAAAACCATTACTCGTATCAACAACCAGCGCCAGCAACCAGTGCGGCTTGTGATTGAGCCAGGAATGCTATTAACTATGATGGCGGGCTACCTGGTTGCGGAGGTCAAAGCAGCAGACGATCATCCCTCTGGGAATCGCATTGTTGTTTTGGATACCTCTGCTTGGAACTTGATGTTCTGGGCACCACGTCCAGCAGTTGCTCAGATCCCTTTCCGAGAAGGACCTATGTTCGTCCATGACCTCGCAGGTTGTACTTGTTATGAGACAGATTATTTTTGTCTTAACGAAAAGATGGCAAGAATAGAGGTTGGTGACCGCGTGATCTTGAATGCATCGGGTGCCTACACCAGCAGTGTGGCGCGGAGTCTGCATGGACTACCAATACCGAAAGAGTTTGTCATTCGGGACAACCGTCTATGCCTGGTTGAGTGATCAAATTGGGTGAACAAAAAAAAAGTGTCTCGAATTAGTAGACCTGTGATGAAAATAGAAGCTCAAACCTCGAAGCAGGGAATAAAAAAGCTTATCAAACGCTTTTGCTCCCCGCTCCCTCACCAGACCGGGTTTTCAAGGAAAGACCCAAGGAATCACACTGGTGCGATCGCAAACTTTGTGATTAGCTCCAAAAGCTGATTACACTCCTTCTTATTATTAAGAAAGAAGTGGTCACCAGGAAACATGTGTATCGTGAAAGTGCTACTGGTTTGGTCACGCCAGGCAGCAAGCTCATCACTGTTGGCGTCGGTATCCTGCAAACCTCCGAAAACAGATATCGGACAATTAAGTGGGGGTTCGCTAGTGTAGGTATAGGTTTCGTTCATCCCGAAATCCGCTCGCAGGATCGGTAGAAACAGCTTCATTAGCTCCTGGTTTGCTAGCACAGCCTCTGGTGTGCCATTATATTGACGCAATTCTTCGATCAACTCAGACTTGGGCAAGTTATGAAGGGGAAGTTTTCGGGCAGGTACTTGAGGAGCGCGGCGACCGGAAATGAACAAGTGTCGAGGACTCTGGGCTTCCTCGCGCCGGAGTTGACGGGCTAATTCAAAACTGATTATTGTTCCGAGACTGTGACCAAAAAAGGCAAAGGGGATATCGAGATAGGGCAGTAAACCTGGTGTTAGGGTTTCAATCAGGGGCAATACGCCAGTAACCAGGGGTTCCCGCAGTCGCTTGCCCCGTCCAGGCAGTTCCACTGGGCAGACTTCGATATGGGGTGCCAATTGCTCCGGCCAAGTGCGAAAGCTCGAAGCAGCACCACCAGCATAAGGAAAGCAAAATAGGCGCAGGCGGGCTTTAGGATTTGGTTTTGGGCGAGTGATCCAAGAGTTGGTAGTAGTCATTGGTTATTTTGAAGGGAACAGGGAGTAGGGAGTAGGGAGTAGGGAACGAAATTATCACAATTCCTACACGGATCCCTATCTTTGGAAAGTAATCAATAGACTTCGCCGCAGAAGTTGGGAAATCGATCACTTTTGTAATACAAGATAATAGGCTTAGTTGTTATTTCACCAAGCCCATAAATAGTTTACAATAAAATCCGAGTTATATTAATATCATGTTCGGATAATTAGTGATAAAAAACCTTCTCCCTTGAAACCTTACTCCTTTCTTCTGCCCTCTGCCTTCTGTTCAGAAAACCCTATTTAATACCAGTAAAACTTACTATCACCCGATTCAAATCGGATAGTGAAGGCAGATTACTATCAGTTATTGATGGCATTGGCGACCTATTGATGTCAACAATCTCACCTGTATAGTAGTAAGGTTTAATATTCTCTTTTTCTTTGCCTTTCTTGCGAGCAAAGTATAGTTTCACTTTTTCTCCTTGGTTTGCCTGAGAAGTAATATAGCCAACTAGGGCGTGTTCATGGGAGTGAAATCCATTTTTCCAGTGGTATTGTTTAGGTAATTGCTTTTCTAAAGTCGGCCAAGTCAGTAAGTTCCATACTCCATGATTAGTATGATCTACCATATTTTTCAACCACCAATTAACAGTTGATTTTAAATATTTGTCAACGTAGGATGAGTCTTCCAAGCTAAGTGTTCCTGCCATTTGATCTAATTCAGCATAGACCCACCATTTTTTGTCAAGGTCACGAACACCCTTATCATTCTCATCAAAACTAATACCTCTACCCCAAAGCCCTGATTCTACATCATAAGCTTCCTCTAGCATACGAGATGCACCTATTTGGGCAAAGTCAATAAATCTTTGATTATTGAAAAGTTTACCAGTTAAGTAAATCATCCAAAAGGCTTTCATGGAATGACCATAATCTGTCGGCAGTTTTCCCTCTCCTATATTGTTAATCTCCATCCAGAATGTATTATATTCAGGGCTATAAAATTCGTTGATTATACTACTTGATAAATTTAACAAATCTTGTTTCCATTCTGATTGATAAGGTTCTGGTAAGATTGGCGCGAGAATAAGCATGTAGGTATAGATCTGATCCAATTGGGACAGCAAATGTTTTTTCTGTTTAAGCCAATTGTTAGTAACATTTTCATTCTTAACTTGCTTGGGAACCCACATCATCATCTCTAGTTTTGGATCATAATAGGTCTCAAAGATAAAGTTCTTTAGTTGAATAATTTCTGGTAATAGTTCTTGATCTTGAGTTAGATAGTAATAAAAAGCCATTCCCTGTAAAGCATAGGCTAGTTCCTGACTAGTACGCTTTAAAACAGAAGGACCAGATTGGCGACTTTCTCTTTTCAAGTAACTAAATGCACCACCATTTTCTCGATCAAGTCCATAGTTACGAATCCAATCTATTCCAGCTTTTGCTAAACTAAGAAACTTTGGGTTTCCACTTAAATGATAGGCTACGCAGTATGTGTAAACTTGACGAGACTGAGAGACAATATAGTTTTTATCTAAGTTGTTGGTAATATAACCATAATTGTCTCCTAATTTAGTAAAAGCTGAACAGGGTTTAGATGGATTGACTAGATCACCATTGTCGCAGCGAAAACTAGGAAAATTACCCACAGGTTTACCGTAAGCAGTTTCCATCAACCACCAAGGATTGAGGTCTTCTTCTAAATGCTGTAACCATTGTTGACCCATCGTTATTTCTGTATTTTGTTGTGCTAATATTGGTTGAAATACGGTATAAAAGCAACAAAGTATCAAGATAATTATGCTAGTGATTAGACTAAATGCAAATTTGTTTTTACGAAACTTTTTAAGCATTTTATTTATAGTTAATCTCCGTAAAAGTAACTTCGATTTTATTCATTTCAGGTATGGATTGTAGCGGTTTTTTATTGATTTTTTCAATCTTTCCTGTATTATAGTAAGGTCTAATTCCTTTTTTTTCTTTTCCTTCCTTACGGGCAAAGTATAGTTTCACTTTTTCTCCTTGAGTTGCTTGAGTAGTAATATAGCCCACTAAAGCATGTTCGTAACTGTGAAAACCATTTTTCCATTTCCATTGTTTAAAACCTTTCTTTTCTAAAGTTGGCCAAATTACTTTATGCCAGATTCCATGATTAGTATGATCTACCATATTCTTAAACCACCAATTAACTGTTGATTTTAAATATTTGTCAACGTAGGATGAGTTTTCTAAACTCAGAGTTCCTGCTACTTGATCCAATTCAGCATAGATCCACCAACTTTTATTAAGGTCTTTAATTAATTTTTTATTTTTATCAGCATACAATCGTGAATACCATGTTCCTGATTCAGAATCATAGGCTTCTTTGAATAACTTATCAGCACTAGTTCTCGCAAAAGTAATAAATCTTTCATTGTTAACTAATTTACCAGTTAGGTAGATCATCCACAAAGTTTTTATTGAATGTCCATAATCAGTTTTGCCAGTTAATATTTTTTTATCTTCTGCATTGTCAATATAATACCAAAAATTATTATATTCAGGACTGTAAAACTGGTTCATTAAGATCCGCGAGATGTGAACCAAATCTTTTTTCCACTGCGACTGGTAAGGTTCAGGTAATATCGGTGCGAGAAGCATTAGATAGGTGTTCATTTGATCTAATTCATACACTATTCCTTTCCTTTGTTTTTTGGATTCCTGGTTTTGAGGGTTTTTAGGTAATTGAAGTATTATGTCTTGTTCTGAATCATAGTAATTTTCAAAGATAAAGTCTTTTAACTTAATAATATCTGGCAATACTTCTTCATCTTGAGTTAGATAGTAATAAAAAGCCATCCCCTGTAAAGCATAGGCTAGTTCTTGACTATTACGCTCTGAAACAGAAGAAAGAGGAGTAAGATTATCTTCAGAAAATACAGTAAATACACCACCATTTTCTCGATCAAATCCATATTTGCGAATCCAATCTAATCCAGATTTTGCTAAACTTAAAAATTTAGGATTTCCAGTCAATTGATAAGCAACTCCGTAGGTGTAAATTTGACGAGAATGAGCAACTATGTGCTTTTTATTAAAGTAATTTTTAATCCAATTGTCTTCATCTTCTAAATCCTTAAAAATTGGGCATGGTTGAGACAAATCAAGTAGCTCCCCATTGTCACATCGCAAGCTAGGAAAATTACCTACAGGTTTACCAAAAGCAGTTTCCATTAACCACCAAGGATTGAGGTCTTCTTCTACATGCTGTAACCATCTTTCACCGGTTAGGGTTTGTATTTTTTGTTCGAGTAATATAGGTTGGCTAATGGTTGGTGACAAGCCAACTATCAAGGTAATTACTAAAGTAGTAATAAGTACATATAAATAAAATCGATATTTTTTCATCATCTGTAAATAAAGGGTTTTAGCAATTTTAGTAACCCAGAACTTCAATTAATTTTTTTTTTTTATTCCCGTCATTGTCCATAAATCTTAATCAGCTATCTTATCGGATTCACTTTCAAAAATTAGCAGAGCATTTATTTTAAAGTTTTGGACTCAATCTACTATCAGGTTTGCACTCAAAATAATCGGCCTGTTTATCGCTTATTTCTACCTCTGTTAATCTCGTTTTTATTCTTCAATATCTGCCAATTTAAAGTTGACTAACTTCTGACAAAAAAAATGAGCTATCTCTGGTGAAAGTTATCCTTGGAGATAGTCTCTTAGGGTCGTTTCTATATTCTCCGGCTCACGTCTATTTTGGGATCACCTCGTTTCACAGCCGCTATTGCTTTTCTGCGTAGGTCATAACTTAAGGAAGCAGGCATCGGTGTTCCTCGCTACTCGTCATCTATAAGTCCTAACATAGATTCGTAGCACTATATTCTTTATTTTGTCAAGTTCTATGACTTTACAACCGCTTTAGACTCTAAACCCAAGGGCCCTGAATTGCAAATGTGATACCAGGCTCTTGAATGTTCACGAACATGATCCGACCATTGGGTGAGAAGCAAGCACCAGCAAACTCACTGCTGTTGAGGGCATTCCGTGCCAACTGGTAAAGCTCACCTTTAGGATTGACCCCAACCAGGAATTGGTCACCACCACCATCTTCACAGAGGATGAGATCCCCAGAAGGACTCATGGTCACATTATCTGGGTGTTCTAGTAAGCTGCGGTCATGGGACTCAACAAACAGTTCAATGGTGCCACCCTCTTGGGGATTGCTACCAGGAACATAGCGCCAGACTTGACCAGCTCCATTCGCCCATCCAGTGTTTGGATTTAACGAACCACCACTAGTACAGGTAAAGTAAACCTCATTATTACCGTACCATGCCCCTTCTCCCCGGGTAAATTGGGTTGCTCCCTTACCAAAACCTTCAACCCGCACAGTATCTTCTTCCGGGTCTACATCCTCAATCCGAACCCATTCTACTGCCATGGGCTGACCGACAGGGAAGTTTTCAACCGTGATTTTTTGAAATGTTCCCTGGATCTTCAATGCCTCCAGTAGACCCCCTGCTTTTAAGTTGCCTGGTTGCTTGGGAATAAAGCGATAAAACAGACCATCCATCCTGTCTTCAGTCTGATAAACAATCCCAGTATTGGGATCTACTGCAACGGCTTCATGGTTAAAACGACCCATGGCCACTAGAGGCTCAGCTTGAACCACTTCACCGGTAATGGGCACTTCAAAGTTATAGCCGTGCTTCATCGAAACACTTCTGGGGTCATCTGCCGGATAAGTGGTGGGAGTAACGGTGCTTTCTTCACAACTAATCCATGAACCCCAAGGGGTTGGTCCGCCACTACAGTTTCGTTCAGTACCAGCGAGGGAAGTGTACTGTTTGACCAGTTGACCATTGGCTGCCACTACTAGTGTTGTCGTGCCTCCCAAACACATGGGGTCATACTTGATATACTCTACTGCTACCAATCCATGTTTATCCAATTGATGGGGGCTAAGTTCATGATTGCGCACCAGGACAGTATTGCCTCCCGGTGCAGGAAAAGCCGCCATGCCATCGGGTCTACCAGGCACCAAATTGCTATCACTCATGGTGTCACCTGTGCGGGATAAAATTTTATAGCTAAATCCGGCTGCCAGGTCTAATAATTGATTAGGGTCTGGCTGAAGGGACCCAAAGCCTTTACCTCGAAATGATTTACCAAGAGCCTTCTTGGCAAAAACCTCTTTCAAGGGGGATGCTAGAATTGCACCAGCGGTGCTAGCACTGGCTAAGGCAAAGAAGTGACGTCGTGATAAAGTCATTGGTGGATAACGGATAGGTGTTTGATCACTCAGAGCCATCAGCTCTATGCCCATCAGGATAAATCGTCGAACTATCCAAGTAGGCATCACAAAGATCGACGTTCTCGGCTCGAAATAAGTTGCAACCCCTCAACTGAGCCTTAGTAAGGATAGCTCTTTTCAGGTTAGCATTACTCAAATTGGCATGGCTGAGATTGGCATGGCTCAGGTCAGTGTCCCTCAAATCTGCTGCTTGGAGATTAGCACCAGCTAGATTTGCGCCCTGTAAATTGGCACGACGTAGATTTGCTCTGAACAGATTGGCATTCTGAAGATCCGCCCCAGAGAGATTGGTCTGGTAGAGCTGGGCATCACTTAACTGAACTGCTTGAAGTTGAGCTTGCTGCAACTTGGCTTGACTTAGATTAGAGTAGGGCAGGTAAGTCTTTTTAAGATTGCTGCTAGTCAGGTCAATTGCTTGTATATCTGCTTCAAACAGGTCAGCTTCACTGATATCTACTCCACTAAAGTCTCGTCTACCCCTAGCGTATTGTTCAAGTAACTCGGCTCCACCAATCTTTTTCATTGCGCTATAAATAGGTCAGCTTTTGCCGCCCAATACCAATTTATAAAATAATGTCAATGCGTATTTATGCTTATTTATTTTATAAAGGTATAACTTTGTAGCGCATTACACACTTAATTATAATTCTTTTTTAATATTTGTGAAAATTTGCTACGTAAAAATAAAAATACTTGACAAAATAATTTTATTAAAATAAAATTATTTAATAAAATTTTTTCGAAATTTTTCTTAGGTAGGGAGCAGGGACTTCGGACTTCGGAGCAGGGAACAGGGAATAGGGAACAGGGCAAAAATCCTGTGTACGTGATTAGGCTAAAAACCGCTATATCAATAAGGGAGCAGGGAACAGCGGATCACCGGAACAGGGAACAGGACAAAAATCCTGTCAAGATATAAAGCAAAGCTTCATGTTCTGTTGCAACTAAGATGTCAAAACTGCCAGTATCCATCGCTCAGCACTACCACGAGCGCACCAAATATGCTCCAGAAACCATATCAGCCAAAAATAAGGGCTTAGACTGGGAGAAGCAGCCGATACCGTTTAAAGACTACAAAGTTGGGACTAACTTTGACCTAAAACCATACTTCTCACAAGACCGGGAGCAGTTTACCTCTGAACCGAGTAAAAGTTGGTGGCGGCTATCCCAGTTACTACTGTGTAGTTATGGTTTGACAGCTAGGGTGGAGACCATGGGACCACCACTTTATCTGAGGGCAGCTCCCTCTGCTGGTGGCTTATACCCAGCTGAAGTTTATTTGATTTCCCGTGGTACTCCCCTATTACCACCAGGACTATACAACTATCAGTGTCTGACCCATTCTCTGGTTCATTTTTGGGAGAGTGATGTTTGGAATGCACTGCAAGAGGCTTGCTTCTGGCACCCAGTTTTGGAGAGTACGGAACTGGCTATTGTAACTACAGCGGTATTTTATCGCTCTGCCTGGCGCTATGAAGACCGGGCATACCGTAGAATTTTTCTAGACACTGGTCATCTGCTAGGCAACATTGAGTTAGCTGGGGCTTTGAGTGATTACCGACCTCACCTAATTGGTGGCTTTGCTGATCAAAAAGTTAATGAACTGCTTTATCTAGACCTGGAACAAGAAGGAGCGATCGCAGTAATCCCCCTGGCCGATCAGCTCAAAGTTGAACAAAACTTGCCCATCGCCCCAACTGTGTTGCCATCTCCTACTGAAGTTAATTACCCAAAGATTCCAGATGGAGAATTATTGGGTTATTTGCACCGCGCTACGGAAATTAAAGAGGGTGGTGATTGGAAAGCTAAGGGTAATACTTTAAAGATTACAGACATTGACCAGCAGTTAGAAGACAAGTACAATTTTCCGTTTTGTGATAAAGTTTCAACGGCTACAAACCCCATAGATTGGGGGGAGTTAACCAGCTCAGGTAATGCTCCGAAAGCATTTTTAGATACTATTCTAAAACGACGCTCTACCCGAGCTTATAGTGCAGCTAATTTGACCTTGGAGGAGCTAAAAGCTCTTCTGGATTTTACATACCAACCTCAGCATTACATTGAGCAGGGGTTAGATGGAACACCAGATTATTTTGATTTAAGTTTAATCGAAACATTTATAGCAGTATCTGGGGTAAATGATCTAGAAGAAGGCTGCTATTATTACGCGCCTAAGGCTCAAGAATTGCGGCAAATTCGGTTTAAAAACTTCCGACAGGAATTGCATTTTCTGTGTTTAGGGCAAGATCTGGGTCGAGATGCCAGAGCAGTGGTGTTCCACACGGCTGACTTACAAAAAGCAGTGGCTAGATTAGGCGATCGCGCTTACCGTTACTTGCACATGGATGCTGGTCATCTAGGACAGCGGCTCAATCTAGCAGCTATTTACCTTGGTTTAGGAGTAAGTGGTATTGGTGGCTTCTTTGATGACCAGGTAAATGACGTTTTAGGTATTCCTGTTGATGAAGCGGTTGTTTATATTACAACTTTTGGGGCGTCCTAGAACACGGTTTTGAGGTTTCTTTCGGGAGTAGGGAATCGGGAGTCGGGAGTCGGGAGTGGGGAT
>NZ_GL890949.1 GCF_000211815.1 Moorena producens 3L | reverse complement strand
CAATAGGCAATAGGCAATAGGCAATAGGGAAAACTGATCTGACTCCCCATCTGGCCATCTCCCCCATCCTGGCCATCCTCCCCCCACTCCCGACTCCCGACTCCCGACTCCCGACGCCCGACTCCCTGTAACTAAAAATTAAAAATAATTGCAATTTGATTCAGATTCTTTTATATACCTAATTTATATGTTTAGCTTGGCAAGTGGATTTGGGGAATTAGATACCAGGGAAAGAACACTTATCCCTAAGGATAGTTATTACCTCGGAGTTCTGAGAAAATCTAAATCACGCTTGGGTCTTAAGGCTGTTCGCGTAGCGTGGCCAAAGGCCAAGGCTGAAGGCTGAAACCATATTGGTTGCTGAGTAACAAATCCATAAAATTGTTACATTATTGATGATTGATGATTGATGATTGATGCTTAATGCTTGATTATTGATGATTGATGCTTGATGTTTGATACTTGATACTTAATCTTTTAACAAGGGAGAATAGGATATGAAATTGGCTTACTGGATGTATGCAGGTCCTGCCCACATTGGCACACTGCGCGTTGCGAGTTCTTTTAAGAACGTCCATGCTATTATGCATGCCCCCCTAGGGGATGACTACTTCAACGTGATGCGCTCCATGCTAGAGCGAGAGCGGGACTACACTCCGGTAACTGCTAGTATTGTTGACCGGAACGTGCTAGCACGGGGTTCTCAGGAAAAAGTGGTAGACAACATCACCCGCAAAGATCAGGAGGTAAACCCTGATCTGATTGTGCTTACCCCCACCTGCACCTCCAGTATCCTACAAGAAGACCTGGAAAATTTTGTAAACCGGGCTCAGATGGATGCTAAGGCTGATGTGATGTTGGCAGATGTCAACCACTACCGGGTCAATGAATTGCAAGCGGCTGACCGCACCCTAGATCAAATTATTCAGTTCTACCTCAACAAAGCCCGCAAGAAGGGTGAGTTGCCAGAGGGCAAAACCGCAAAGCCCTCGGTTAACATCATTGGTATTTCTACCCTTGGCTTCCACAATCAACACGATTGTACTGAACTCAAGCGGCTGATGGCTGATTTGGGCATTGAGGTTAACGAAGTCATCCCAGAGGGAGCTTCTGTCCACAACCTGAAAAATTTACCTCGGGCTTGGTTTAACCTGTTGCCTTATCGGGAAATTGGCTTGATGAGTGCCCGTTACCTGGAAGAAGAGTTCTCGATGCCCTATGTCGATATTGCTCCTCTGGGTGTGGTGGAAACTGCCCGTTGTATCCGTAAAATTCAGGAAATTGTCAATGGTCAAGGTGCTAATGTCGATTACGAAGAGTACATCAACAACCAAACCCTGTACGTTTCTCAAGCTGCCTGGTTCTCTCGCTCCATCGACTGCCAGAACTTGACGGGTAAGAAGGCTGTGGTTTTCGGAGATAATACCCACGCTGCGGCTATGACTAAGATTCTGGCACGGGAGATGGGTATTCATGTGGTGCTGGCTGGTACCTACTGCAAGTATGATGCGGACTGGTTCAAGGAGCAGGTGAGCGAATACTGTGATGAGATCCTGATCAGTGATGATAATGGTCAGATTGGGGATGCGATCGCACGAATTGAACCTGCTGCGATTTTCGGTACCCAAATGGAACGGCACGTTGGTAAGCGCTTGAATATTCCTTGTGGTGTGATTGCTGCTCCAATTCATATCCAAAACTTCCCCATCGGTTATCGCCCCTTCATGGGTTACGAAGGCACTAACCAAATTGCTGATTTGGTCTACAATTCCTTCACCTTGGGTATGGAAGACCACTTGTTGGAAATCTTTGGTGGTCATGATACCAAGGAAGTGATTACCAAGGGTATCTCTGCTGATTCTGACCTGAACTGGAGTAAGGACGCTAAAGCAGAACTGAATAAGGTGCCTGGTTTTGTTCGCGGTAAAGTGAAGCGCAATACTGAGAAGTTTGCTCGTGAGCGTGGCTTTAGTGAAATCACTCTTGAAGTGATGTATGCCGCTAAGGAAGCTGTAGGGGCTTGAGGTTAATACAGCTTTAACCTGAATCAGGGGAGATGGGGAGATGGCCAGATGGGGAGATGGCCAGATGGGAACCCACCCCTAGGGCGTGTCTTCAAACTCCGAGTACCCCCGTTTCCCTTAAAAAAGGGGGACTTTGAGTATGGCTCCCCCCTTAATAAGGGGGGCTGGGGGGGATCTAATATCTTGCGGAAAACTTTGAAAACACACCCTAACCCCTCCCAGGAGGGGAATATGGGGAGATGGGGAATCAGATCAGTTTTCCCGATTCCCGATTCCCGATTCCCGATTCCCGATTCCCGATTACCGATTACCGATTACCGATTCCCGATTCCCTACTCCCTACCGATTCGATTCCCGATTCCCGATTCCCGATTCCCGATTCTTTGTACCTCTTTCAAATTCTGTGACTCTATCGACGAAGATTGCGGTGATTGCTCCGAAAAAATTTAATTATTATTTACAAAAAACTTCAATAGCAAGACCCGCCTATTGCTTCTGGTGGGTCTTGATGATTTTGCCCAGCCATGCTCTATGGTGAGCAACCTTAACTCTTACAGGATTTACCCATTTTCCCATAAATCCCCCAAACTTAGGGGACTTTTTGAGTAGTACCCCCGCTTAATCCAGGCTGGTGATTTACTATTTTTGTTTATTGTAATACTTTTTCGTAAAAATTTTTATAAAAATAATTATTTAAATATTAAATTTAATAAATAAGATTTAAAGTGCTTTATATAATCGCTTAAGTTTAAAGACGTTGATTTAAACTAATTTAAAGGCTATATCCATAAAAAAGACCATGTATTTTATGGTGCAGTTCGTGAATAATGCAATAAGCGCCGAAAGCCAAGCAATCTACCGCTGGCTTTAGGGTCCCTCGCTGAATCACTGCCTGAGGTGCGACCCAAGGGCGATTTACTCGCCCTAGGAGGCGCGCACCTAAGATAAATCAAGCATAATTGCTGAAATTTGGCTTTCGGCTGGCTTAGGGGCAAAGACAACATAAGAATTTTTATCTGAAACAGGAGATAAGTAAAGGTGAAACTTTCAGTTTATGGAAAAGGTGGTATCGGTAAGTCCACAACTAGCTGTAATATCTCAGTTGCCCTAGCTAAGCGGGGTCGAAAGGTGCTGCAAATTGGCTGTGACCCGAAGCATGACAGCACATTCACTCTGACTGGTTTTCTGATTCCTACCATTATTGATACCCTTCAGGAAAAGGATTACCACTACGAAGATGTCTGGCCTGAAGATGTGATTTACAAGGGTTATGGTGGTGTTCATTGCGTAGAAGCTGGTGGTCCTCCGGCTGGTGCGGGTTGCGGTGGCTATGTGGTTGGTGAAACTGTAAAGCTGCTCAAGGAACTGAATGCTTTTGATGAGTACGATGTGATTCTGTTTGACGTTCTGGGTGATGTAGTCTGTGGTGGTTTTGCTGCTCCCCTGAACTATTCCAACTATTGCATGATTGTGACGGATAACGGTTTCGATGCGTTGTTCGCTGCTAACCGGATTGCTGCTTCTGTTCGTGAAAAAGCTCGCACTCACCCGCTGCGTCTGGCTGGTCTGATTGGCAACCGCACCTCTAAGCGCGACTTGATCGATAAGTATATCGAAGCTGTGCCGATGCCAGTGCTGGAAATTCTGCCACTAATTGAGGACATTCGTGTCTCTCGGGTTAAGGGCAAAACGATTTTTGAAATGGCAGAAACTGACCCTAGCCTGGAACCTGTTTGCCAATACTATCTCAACATTGCTGACCAAATTCTGGCACAGCCTGAGGGGGTTGTACCTCAAGATGCACCTGACCGGGAGTTGTTCTCTTTGCTGTCTGACTTCTACCTCAATCCTCAAACCCCAGCAGTGACTGAGGAAGAAGAATTAGACCTGATGATGGTGTAAGCAAAGGTTAGGAGGTTAGGAGGTTGTTCGCGTAGCGTGGCCAAAGGCCAAGGTTAGCAGGTTGAAAGAAAGGTTGAAGGTTGAAAGTTAGCAAGTTGAAAGAAAGGTTGAAAGTTAGCAGGTTGAAGGTTGAAAGTTAGCAAGTTGAAAGAAAGGTTGAAGGTTAGCAGGTTGAAAGTTAGCAGGTTGAAAGTTAGCAGCTTGAAGGTTAGCAGGTTGAAGGAAAAGTTGAAAGTTAGGAAGTTGTTCGCGTAGGGTGGCCGAAAGGCCAAGGTTGAAAGTTATAACAGTCAACCTTAACCCTTCAACAGTAAACAGTAAACCTGAAAACACTAAGCCTGAAAACCTTCAACAGTCAACCTTCAACCTTCAAGCCTGAAAACCTTCAACCTGCTAACCTTCAACCTAACCTTCAACCTAACCTTCAACCTTCAACCCTTCAACATTCAACCTTCAACATTCAACCTTCAACATTCAACCTTCAACCTTCAACCTTTAAAACCTTCAACCCTTCAACCTTTAAACCCTTAAAACCTTAGAGAGAGACCAGGAGAGGAGAATTTTAAATGACTGTTGCTGAAACCCCTCAAGCCCTAGATTTTGAGTGCGAAACTGGGAATTACCATACCTTTTGTCCGATTAGCTGCGTGGCATGGCTTTACCAAAAGATTGAAGATAGTTTCTTTTTGGTGATTGGTACTAAGACTTGTGGCTATTTCCTCCAAAATGCGATGGGGGTGATGATTTTTGCTGAGCCACGCTATGCTATGGCGGAGTTGGAAGAAGGGGATATTTCCGCTAAGCTCAATGATTACGAGGAACTGAAGCGGTTGTGTTTGCAGATTAAACGCGATCGCAATCCTAGTGTGATTGTCTGGATTGGTACCTGCACTACGGAAATTATCAAGATGGATTTGGAAGGCTTGGCTCCCAAGCTGGAATCTGAGATTGGTATTCCGATTGTGGTGGCTCGTGCTAATGGCTTAGACTATGCTTTCACCCAGGGTGAAGATACGGTCTTGGCGGCGATGGCTCACAAGTGTCCGAAGGAAGCACCCCAGGTGGAAGAGGAGAAACAAGAGCGGAATGCGATCGCAAAACTCCTCAACTTTGGACGCCAGAAAGAAGAGGTGGCTGCGGAAGAGTCAGACTATGCGGATCATCCACCCCTAGTCTTGTTTGGCTCCCTACCTGACCCGGTTGTGACTAACCTCACCCTAGAGTTGAAGAAGCAGGGGATTAAGGTGTCTGGTTGGTTGCCTGCTAAGCGTTATACCGAATTACCAGTAATAGAAGAAGGTTACTATGTTGCTGGGGTTAATCCTTTCCTAAGCCGTACTGCGACTACTCTGATGCGCCGCCGCAAGTGTAAGTTAATTGGCGCACCTTTCCCCATTGGTCCGGATGGCACTCGGGCTTGGATAGAGAAAATGTGTTCTGTGTTTGGTATTGAACCAAAAGGCTTGGCAGAACGGGAAGCTAAAATTTGGGAAAGCTTGGAGGATTATATCCAGCTGTTGCGTGGTAAGTCAGTATTTTTCATGGGGGATAACTTGCTGGAAGTTTCCTTAGCTCGTTTCCTGGTTCGTTGCGGTATGACTTGCCATGAAATCGGTATCCCTTACATGGATAAGCGTTATCAGAAAGCTGAGTTAGCTCTGTTAGAACAGACTTGCCACGAAATGGGTGTACCAACTCCCAAGATTATCGAGAAGCCAGACAATTTCAACCAGATTCAGCGGATTTATGACTTGAAGCCGGATTTGGTGATTACCGGTATGGCTCATGCTAATCCTTTGGAAGCACGAGGGATTAATACTAAGTGGTCCGTTGAGTTTACCTTTGCTCAAATGCACGGCTTTACTAATGCCCGAGATATTCTGGAATTGGCAACCCGTCCGTTACGTCGCAATAACAGTCTCAAGGATTTGGGTTGGGATAAGTTAGTGAAAGAAGAGGCTAAGGTGTAGCGCTTCTTAGTGGAGTAGGGAGTAGGGAGTAGGGAGTCGGGAATCGGGAATCGGGAAGAGGTTTTTTTAAGGTTAAAAATACCTTTTGATTCGGTTTAATTTCTCCTATCTTCCTATCTCCCTATTTCCCTATCTCCCCACCAATAAAACAAATTTTAGCTCGACGCCAGAAACAGCCCTGCCCTTTATTTTTAATTTTTTTTATAAAATAGGACTACATTCATAATATTCAATTGTCAGCATCAATATTCCATTATCGGAGTAGATAAAAAAATGGCAATTATTTTAGGAACCCTCAACGAAGATAATTTAGAAGGTCTCTCTGAAAACGACATCATTCAAGCTTTAGATGGAAACGATATTGTTCGAGGACGGGAAGGCAATGATCTTATCCAGGGAAATCTAGGTAATGATGTAATTTCTGGAGATCAGGGTGATGATGTAATCCAAGGAAATGAAGGGAATGATACACTCTTTGGTGGAGAAGGTGAGGATGTAATTCAAGGTGGCGCTGGGAATGACCGAATTTGGGGTGATAGTGGTAATGATGTCCTCCAAGGCGGTGCTGGGAATGATACTTTCCGAGACAGTGCCGGTGTTAATTATTTTGATGGTGGAGAAGGTCTTGATACCGTTGAATTTCAAGAGCTAATCAACTCTGGTATTAAGCTGAATCTGGTTGAAGGCACTGCTAGTTACACCGATGATCAAAGTCAGGAAGTAACACAAACTTTAATTAGTATTGAAAGAGCAGTAGGTACTAATTTTAATGACGAACTGATCGGTAACGAGGCTGACAACAGTTTCTCCGGTTTAGAGGGTGATGACAAATATGTCGGTGGCGCAGGAAATGACGTTTTCCGAGACAGTGCCGGTGTTAACTAT
Organism: Moorena producens 3L; assembly: GCF_000211815.1. Lineage (GTDB taxonomy): Bacteria > Cyanobacteriota > Cyanobacteriia > Cyanobacteriales > Coleofasciculaceae > Moorena > Moorena producens. Next base: position 13,033 of record NZ_GL890949.1, on the reverse strand, counting down.
TTTGACGGTGGAGAAGGTCTTGATACCGTTGACTTTCAAAATCTAATCAACTCTGGTATTAAGCTGAATCTGGCTGAAGGCACTGCTAGTTACACCGATGAGCAAGATCAGGAAGTAGCACAAACTTTAATTAGTATCGAAAGAGCCGTAGGTACTAATTTTAATGACGAACTCACTGGTAACGAAGTTGACAACACTTTCTTGGGTTTAGAGGGTGATGACAAATATGTCGGTGGTGCAGGAAATGATACTTTCCAAGACAGTGGCGGTGTTAACTATTTTGACGGTGGAGAAGGTCGTGATACCGTTGACTTTTTCGAGTTTGATTTTGGGGTTCAAGTTAATATCGTCGAGGGTACTGCTATCTCTACCGATAGTAACGATCAAGAAATTATCCAAACCTTAATTAGTATCGAAAACGTACTTGGTACTAATTTTGATGATGAACTGATCGGTAACGGCCAAGGCAACACTTTCTTAGGTTACAACGGTAATGACAAATTTATTGGTGGCGCAGGAAATGACGTTTTCCGAGACAGTGCCGGTGTTAACTATTTTGACGGTGGAGAAGGTCTTGATACCGTTGACTTTCGAAATCTAATCAACTCTGGTATTAAGCTCAATTTGGCTGAAGGCACTGGTAGTTACACCGATGAGCAAGATCAGGAAGTAGCACAAACTTTAATTAGTATCGAAAGGGTATTTGGTACTAATTTTAATGACGAACTCACTGGTAACGAGGTTGACAACACTTTCTTGGGTTTAGAGGGTGATGACAAATATGTCGGTGGTGCAGGAAATGATACTTTCCAAGACAGTGGCGGTGTTAACTATTTTGACGGTGGAGAAGGTCGTGATACCGTTGACTTTTTCGAGTTTGATTTTGGGGTTCAAGTTAATCTCGTCGAGGGTACTGCTAGCTCTACCGATAGTAACGATCAAGAAATTACCCAAACCTTAATTAGTATCGAAAACGTATTTGGTACTAATTTTGATGACGAACTGATCGGTAACGACCAAGGCAACAGTTTCTTAGGTTACAACGGTGATGATAAATATCTTGGTGGCGCAGGAAATGACGTTTTCCGAGACAGTGCCGGTGTTAACTATTTTGACGGTGGAGAAGGTCTTGATACCGTTAACTTTCAAAATCTAATCAACTCTGGTATTAAGCTCAATTTGGCTGAAGGCACTGCTAGTTACACCGATGAGCAAGATCAGGAAGTAGCACAAACTTTAATTAGTATCGAAAGGGTATTTGGTACTAATTTTAATGACGAACTAATTGGTAACGAGGTTGACAACACTTTCTTGGGTTTAGAGGGTGATGACAAATATGTCGGTGGTGCAGGAAATGATACTTTCCAAGACAGTGGCGGTGTTAACTATTTTGACGGTGGAGAAGGTCGTGATACCGTTGACTTTCAAAATCTAATCAACTCTGGTATTAAGCTCAATTTGGCTGAAGGCACTGGTAGTTACACCGATGAGCAAGATCAGGAAGTAGCACAAACTTTAATTAGTATTGAAAGAGCCGTAGGTACTAATTTTAATGACGAACTGATCGGTAACGGGGAAGACAACATTTTATTGGGTTTAGACGGTGATGACACCATAACTGGCGGTGCTGGAAATGACGTAATCAAAACTGGTGACGGAAACAATACTATTGATTCTGGTTCCGGTGTAGACACCATCGAGCTTGGTAATGGTAACAACACCATTGCCCTTGAAGAAGGTGAAGGACATGACAAAGTGATAAATTTCCAACTGGGGTTAACTCGCTTTGGGGTTAGTGATGCTAGCACCCTTACCTTTGAGCAGTCTAATGGCAGTGTGAATATCATAGCTGCTGATGGTGACCTTCTCGCCAATGTAGAGGGAGTTGAGGTTAGTACCTTTACTGATAATCTCTCCACCATCTTTTTCTAATACCCCTCGCTTCCGGGTGTTGCTTAAAAATCGAATGATTTGAAGAGTTTTCTGGAACGGGCATCTGGCTGTGGAACGGGCATCTTGCCCGTTTCATTTCCAGGCGGGCAGGATGCCCACTCCACTGATATTGATTCTCTGCCTCTAATTCTCTGTTCCCTATTCCCAGATCCGCTGTTCCGGACTTCTGAAAGAAGTCAATTCACCAATTTTCGTCATTCGCATCAAAACTATACTGGTACTCCTGCTCAGCTGCTACCTTGGGATCAGCTGTTAAGGTGAATCTACATGAATGTCTATCAGCGGAAGATTTATGCTTTAATGCATCATAAGCATAAATACAAAGGGAGTAATAGTATCTTCCGCACATTACACTGTTGCAAAGACAATCTAGATCAGCTGCAAAACTGGTGGCAGCAACTAGTAGACCAGCAGGAGCAAAGTCAGGTGCTGCCGAATGCGATCGCTAGTTCCTCTGACCGGGTTAATCTAGGCGCAGCGTTTAACACAAAAAGTGATACTTGTCAAGTTAAGCATCCGATCAGCGGTCAACAGCACCAGATAGACTCTTTTAATCAACAAGAAATACCCAATCTCGGGGATATTGCTAAAGAACGGGATGGGAAAAAAGTGTTTTGGTGGCTCTGGCGGTTCTATCCAGAAATTAGAGCCAAGCAATCTCGTCATGGCTTACTGGTGCCAACTCATAAAATCCGGCGTTGCTGATCTAAAGAATGCTGGCTCTCCTAGACTGATTATAGTAAATGAGTAGTTTAAATGAGCGATTACCCCTGAAATAGCAAGGGATTCAATAAACTAAAAATACATTGTCTTGATCCCAAGCGCGAGTGGGGGGAACCACGGCAGTTGCTCATGGGGGGAACCCCCACAGGTCGGCACTGCCTCCCCAAGACCGCTTAGGTGCGCTTTTATTAAAATTGCATTTTTAAATTACTCAAACCCTTTATTAATAAGGGCTATAGCGATTATTTTATACTAATTTATCATAGCCACTCTAGGAGAGCCAAAAAATCTCCCTTTCTGGTTAAACCATTTCGTTATTCAGCAACGCCAACTTTTTCAATGCTTTCCAATTCTTGCAACAGATATAACAACTTAGTTCGCTGCCTTTGAGTTTTTCCACTAGTGGTTGTGGGAATGCTATTTAACTGTAGCAGTACAGTATCGTGTACCCTCAGTTGGTAATGGTCATAGACAGAAGCCTTAACCGTTTCTTTAATTTGATTGGCATAGTCATGGATTTGCCGCCGAAATTTGTGATTTACTTCACTAACCACCACCAGTTTTTGAGAAACAATACTAGGAACTGAGAATACAGCACAATTGACCTCCTGTAAGGCAGGATGAGAGAGTTTGACTACTTCTTCAATATCTTGGGGATAGTAGTTTTTTCCCTCGATGACAATTAAGTCTTTGAGCCGACCTGTAATATAAAGGTGGTTTTGGGAATCAATAAATCCTAAATCTCCTGTCCGTAAAAATCGCAATCCATCATAAAAAATAAAAGTTTCTTGGTTTTTTTGAGGCTTTTGCCAATAGCCAACCGTAACACTCTCTCCGGCAATCCATACTTCCCCGATATGATGGGAAGGGCATTCCTTTAAGGTTTGCGGATTAATAATGCGCAAGGACAGTTCTGGCATGACCTGACCGTTGCTAACCACTGTACGGACGCTACCTGTCTTTGGAGACGCATCGGCATCTAAAACTTCATCTGTGTGACAAGGAATAGTTAAAGCCGTAGGTTCTTCAGATTTAGAAGCCCCGCTAACGATTAAAGTTGCCTCTGCTAAACCATAACAGGGCAAAAAAGCAGTTTTTTTAAAGCCGTAGGGGGAAAAGGTAGCACTAAACTTTTCGAGGGTATCTAACTTGATATGTTCTGATCCATTATAGGCAACATCCCACGATGAGAGCGATAGCCCTTCTAAGGAATCTGGGTCAATTCTTTTGACACACATCTCGTAAGCAAAATTGGGTCCCCCTGTCGTTGTGATCTTTTTGTCTGAAATTGTTTTCAGCCAAAGTTTTGGTCGTTGAAGAAAAGTCCCTGGAGACATTAAATAACAAGGAAAGCCCACATATAAAGGCTGAAAGACATTGCCAATTAAGCCCATATCATGAAAAAGGGGAACCCAACCTAACCCGATACTGGCACTGCTTTGACCGAAGGTTTGTTGAATCATTTTCTGGTTAGCCATAATATTCCCATGACTTACCATCACACCTTTGGGAAAAGAGGTAGAGCCAGAAGTATATTGCAAAAAAGCAATGTTGTTACCTTGGCGGTCAACGGGAGCAGTTAAAGAGTCTAAAGCGTCTAGGGAGGGGAAAGTCTCGATTTGAGGGGATACTTCCAAATCCTCTTTCTCAAACAAGTCTCGAACCCTTGACTCAGTAATAACTAGACGGGCATCGCAATCCTTAAAAATCCGTTGATAGTGATCACAGTTACGCTTACGGGTGGGAGAACTGAGGGGAACGGGAATACGGTCGAGATATAGACAACTGAAAAATGTAATCACAAATTCAGGACTAGTGGGCAACTGAATCACTATGTGATCTCCCCTGACAGTTTTTTCAGTGAGCCATTGTCCTAACCGTTGGACTGCTTCTAATAAACTGGCATAAGTTAAAGACGCATATTCCCGACCTCGGTTATCAAGAAAATAATAGAGGGTTTGATTTGGTTGATATTCTGCTCCCAAAAGCAGTTTGTCAATCAAATTATTTAACTGGGGAGAAGTCATTGGTTTTTATTCTGAGAGTGAGTTGGACAAATTCTGAATCTCAGTGGATTAACAAAGTCAGGAGTAATGAAAAGTAACAGGTAGATAAGTTAAGGTTCGGGTAATAAATCCCTCCTGATTCCAGCGATAGTCAGAAGAAGTCAATTCGATCTGCTTTACCCTTTGGCGAAGGTAATCAAACAAAAGCTTCCCTTCGAGTCGTGCAATCCCCTGTCCCAAGCAATTATGCATTCCATGGCCAAAGGCAATTTGAGAGGTAGCATCTCGGATAATATTAAAAGCATCAGGATTAGGAAAATGTTCTTCATCTCGGTTAGCAGAGGCAAGACAAAGCAGCATTTTGTCCCCTTTTTTAATCGTCTGGGAGCCAACTTGCAGGTCGCTGATGGCTAAGCGTACCGTTTGTTGTAAAGGTGGGTCGAAACGGAGAATTTCATCAATTGCTTGTTTGCTAGTAGCTTGTCCATCTCGGAGAATTTGCCACTGATCGGGATGCTTGGCAAAGGCTAAAATTCCATTGGTGAGCAATCCCTTAGAGGTTTCATGTCCAGCAACAAAGGTCATGACACAGGCAATTCCTAGCTCACTATCAGAAAGTCTATCTTCTCCAACTCTGGCTTGAATTAATTTGCTGATAATATCTTCTCCTAAATGGTTTTTACGGGAATCAATTACCTCTTGAAAAAGCGTTAAACACAATTGTAAATCTTGCTCAATGCGACGGATACGCATTTTGGTTAACAAACTCGGTTCTAAAATAGACCGAACCCGATGAATATATTGATCGACTGTCTTGATATATTCATTGGGAATACCAAGTATATGAGCAAGGGTATACAGGGGAATTTGATGGGCAATCTCCGCAAAATCAAACTCTTCTGTGCCGATTTTAAGCCCAATAAAATTATCAATTAATTTCTGAATATGACTAGTATAAGCTTGAATCGTACTACTGTTGAAAGCTTGTCCGACTAACCGACGTAAGCGTATATGGTCGGGGGGATCGGTAAAGACAATTGCTTTCTTGCCCAATTCCACTAAACCAGGAATATTACCCACCTTTTGTTGCGTCACATATTGGGGAATGAAACTAACGCTAACAGCATCAGAATCTATCACTTGGATAATATCTTGATATTTAGTGAGTATCCACATATCCAAGGCATGGTGAATCGGCTTGTGTTGGCGCAAGAGGTGATAAGTTGTATAGGGGTCTTCTCGGAAACCGGGGGCAAAGGGATTAAATTTGATGGCAGATTTAGATACAGCAATCATGGTCAAAAAAAAACTCCTTGCGAGTAGTAAGGTATAGCAAATACTAGAAGTCTGTTAAGATAATTTGTACTATGAAAAATACCTTTACAGCCTTCTAGAGAATGCCTTATTTAGCTAAGGATTGCATTTCTAAGCGCAGTAGTAATATTTGTCCGAAATAAAAACCTGCAACAACTAATTTGAGATATTGTTCGTATTTACGATATATTTTTTCTCCAAACCCCTCGATGATTAGGGATTTTTGACGGCGGAGATTATTTAACCACAGGTCACAAGTCTTGCCATATTGAAGGCGATCATTGCGGTAGGTTTTAATCTCAAATAGCCTGTCGGCAGCGATTAAAATTTCACCAGGGCGGGGTAACTCAGAATCAGGGAAAATCTCATTTTGGGTAAACCAATTTTTTTCTTCGGCACTTAACGAACCATATGTGATCGTTTGTAACGATAATTTACCTTTGGGTTTTAGCCACTGTTGACATTGACCAAAAAACTCACGATAAACACTTATTTTTTCCTCTGAGGTAGTCTCTGGTTTGGCAAAATGTTCAAAAGCACCAATTGAGACGATCGCATCGTAAGTAGTCATTGGCTGGTGAACAATCCAGCTTTCCTCGTAGACTTTGATATTGTCTAGTCCTAATGAGCAGATCTGCTCATATTGATTGTGGCTCAAGGTCAATCCCACAGCCTGACGATCAGGATAGCCGTTAACATAACGGCGCATTAAAGCTCCCCAGCCACATCCAATATCTAGTAATCTTTTGCCAGTTGTTGCTCCTGAAGTTTCCAAATGCCAATCAATTTTTTTCTGTTGTGACTGTTCTAGGTTGTCATCCATTGCGGGATTATCCCAAAAACCACAGGAGTAAGTTAGGCTGGAATCTAACCACAAAGAGTAAAATTCATTACTAACATCATAGTGGTGTTGGATAGCAGCAGCATTTCCGCCCCGTGTAGTTAAGCCTTGTACTAAATTAGACACTTTCAGAAACCTCTTGTTCTAAAACTTTCTCCTTTTTGACCATTTCCGCTATATGGATAGAAAGTTCACCAATAGTGTTGAATTCAAAAAACAGAGAAGGACTTAGTTCAAGGGACAACCATTCTTCTAAATCACCAATCAAAAAAACTGCCATCGAAGAATTAAGTCCAAACTGTTCAAATTCCTGTTTTTCATTAATTTCATATGGGTCTAATTCGAGAATTTCGGCTAGATATTTTTTTATCCATTCGCTGATTTGTGATTCAGTTTTCATGATGTCTCCTTAATTTAAAGTTACAACTAATTTTTAAATCTATGAGTTAAGTTATCGAATTTTAATTTTTTCTGAACTTGGAACTTTAACATCCCAAGCCAAATGTAAAGCTTCCATTAACTGAATAAACCAGTATCCTGGATCTAAGCGATACCATTCCAAACCAAAAGAAGCCGAACCAGGAAAAGCATGGTGATTGTTGTGCCACGACTCGCCAAAGGTCAATAGGGCAGCTGCTCCAAAATTGTGGCTATGTTCTTCAGTATCAAAACGACGCATCCCGAAGCAATGCAGGAAAGAATTAATAGACCAGATAGTATGACCTGCCCAAAATATTCTAACAGCACCTCCCCATAAAAATCCTGAGATCGCACCTTCTAGACTCCGATGATACATTCCCCCTAAGAGTGCAGGGATAACTAACCCAAGTATAACCAACACATAATAGTAGCGATCAATCTTGACAACGGTTTTGTTTTTTATTAAATCAGGGGCATAGTGAACAACACTGGGATATTCATGTTTGTACATCCAATTAAAGTGGGAGTGGATTAAACCTTGAAGACGCGCAGGCCAATTACTGCCGTGAAGATTGGGTGAATGAGGATCGCCAAGTTTGTCACTTAGTTCATGGTGGCGGCGATGCAAAATAACCCACGATATGACACCTCCTTGCCCTGCCATTGACCCCCAAATCATTAGCATAATTTGGAGTGCATTATGAGCTTTATAGGAACGGTGGGTAAATAAGCGGTGATAACCAGAGGATATCCCCAAGCCATTGATTAACCAAAAGAGAGCAAATAGGAATATTTCAAACCAGCCAAATGGAAGATATGGAATTGAAAGTAAAGCAATTATTGTTAGTCCAAATGGTAAAATTTGAAAAAAAATAAAATGCTTTCTTTGCAGCCCATGCAAGAAGGGGCTATTAATCGTCTTTTTTCGTTTCGTTGTGTCTATTAAAATCGACTCTACATCTGCTAATTCACTATTCATAATTTTCAATATATATATTTCAGTATAATTGTAATATTTGATTTAACTTAGTCAAGACATTTCGATTGTAGCCGAATAATCAGGGTAAGCGCAAGAATCAATCAGCCAGGGCTTATTGAGAAAAAAACCGCGTCATTCTCAACAAATAAACTCTATTGCGAGTAAAGTTATACGAGATTATAGGGGTTTCGAGCGACGATCAACCGATATCCAGCCAATGCAAATTATGAGTCATTTTTTCTTGCGCTTACCCTGATCTACTTTGGTATAAATTATAACTTAAAAAAATATGATTAAACCAAATTTTATTAAAATTGGAAAAAATCGAGGTAAAAATAAGTACATTTGTTCTACTAAATCCCTGAACTTTCAACGTATTTTGAGCAATAAAGAATAAACCGTTGCGAACGCGCCCCGCGTCGGCGAAGCCGAATTGCCATTAGAATTTTTCAGATTTCTCAAATCACATTCTCAATCATCTCGGGCTTATTAATAATTAAAGCCGCTTATTGACATCTATCCAGCAGATTGCCGTTTTGTAGTACTATCAAATAAATTTGATCTGTAGTTTTTGAGACTATTTTATATGAGTTTACTCTAAAAAAAATGCCTTATTTATTAGGCTGAATAAAAGCTCGTTTTGTAAAGGAAGAAGGAAGCTTCGGAGCAGGGACTGAGGCCGTAGGCCACGCTTTCGCCAAAGCCGACGCTGCGCGAACGCGCCCCGCGTGGCCTACGGCCAAACGCGAACGGAGGAGTGGAAAGAGCCCGTATTAAAAAAAATTGTTAGTTAAATACCAGAAGTTTCCTTATACAGTAAGCTTGATGAGTTTTTTAACTGTAAATTTAGCATAAAAGGTATTGAAGAACCATTATTCGTTATCCCAACATAGGGACGTTGCACAGCACTGACCCAACAGAGATCGAACGGGTTTTGGGAACAGTGCCCGATTTTGCCACTCCCCTCCAAGAAGTCTGTGCTTTGATGGCCAAACTCAAGGGAGAAATCTATGGTGACCCGAATGCGATTGCAACGGATTTACAGTGGCTACAGGACAATGGGCTAATTAACAGCAATGATCACAATGGTGAGGGCGTTGCTGATTCTGGGTATGATTCTGCCCCCCTAGCCCCCCAATTCTGGGGGGAACAAAACTCTGAAAGTCCCCCCCGGTGCGCTTTCCAATGGGCGAGTAAATCGCCCTTGGGTCGCACCGCAAAGTTGGGGGATTTAGGGGGCTTGACCAAAACCAGACGATCGCACATTCATACTTCAATTCAGCAACGCCATTCTGAGCTAATCCTGCCCATGGTACAGAATCCCCATCTACTCACCCATGCCTATTCCGATCTAGAACCCTTTCAGCGGCTGCTCAAGACAATTCGGTTTATCTTGCATCATCCTTTTTTGCCAAAATCCGGAAATAGTAGCCTCAAAACCTTGACAAATGCCCTCCAAGAAAATGGTGTAATCATTGGCAATGGCATCGATACCCTGCGCAAAGATATCGAAAAAATCCTCAAACCCTATAAGATATTACGCAACTTTCCCCTCAAGCAAGGCTATTTTGCAGGCACCGGCATATTCTCTAGGCAGGAACTGGGTAAAGTTTTTGCAGTGCTGCAATCTCAAGCCAAAAGTTTAGACGATCCCATGGCACTCTCTACCTATGAGATGTTCCAGCAACGGATGACCCACTCAAAATTAGACCCCCCTTCCACCTATCCAGTGCGAGCAATTCGCAATCGCTGTATCGTAGATGCCGACTCCCTCCAGGATTCAGCCTTGCTCAATCATCTAGACAAACTCGAAAATGCGATCGCCCAAGGGGAATTATTAGAATTAAATCGAATTAAAGGCGGTGGCCGATTTGCTGGAGATCACGACGGATTTTTTCAAGCTTGGCCCCTGCAAATAGTATTTTACAATCACGCCTGGTATTTAGCATTTCAGCACCACGGCGGTAACGAGGATAAACTATTCCGGTTTGGACGATTAGACCGACTCTTTCTCGGTCGTGCCCTTGGCCAAACCCGCGATATGAAACAACAATGGCAATCCTTGGAGAAGCTGGAAAAACTCCACCAAGCAAGTGCCGGATTATTTCTTGGTAATAGTGCTAGGGAACAGCAGCAGTTACTCAGTAGCAATAAATCAGAACAGTCAGCAGTTCAGGTCACCGTTGAACTGTGGTTTAATGACCATATGTTCCGATTTGTAAGTGAAGGAACCAAGCGCTTCAAACACATAAAAATGTCTCCCCCCTTAACCGGAAAATCCAGCTTCTCTAAATCATTATTTTCACTTCCTAAAACCAAAGACCCCAATTTTCCCAATCGCTTTCAAGTAATATTACCCAAGTGGGCATTAGAGGATGTCGATTTTTTTCCATGGATTATCGGTTTTGGCGGCCAAGTTAAAGTAATCCAACCTCAAGAATTAGTCGATAAAGTTAAGAAAATTGGCGCTGAGATTTGTAGGGTTTATCAAGATTAGGGAGTAGGGAATCGGGAATCGGGAATCGGGAATCGGGAATCGGGAATCGGGAGTAGGGAGTAGGGAGTCGATAATATATAGCGTTTATTTTATTTATGAGGTACTGCTATGAACCTCAAAGTCCCCCTTATTAAGGGGGATTTAGGGGGATCATTTTGTATCTAATTGTAGAGAGAATTGCTATAATTATAATATAGCATTTATAAATAGATCATAAAAACTAATGCTGATTTATCATATAGCACTACGCATTAAAGTTAGGACATTGATATAAGCAGCAAAAGCTTTTGTAGTAAACTTTTGCCTCTTGCCTTTTGCCTTTTGCCTTTTTTATGTTCCCTGTTCCCTGTTCCCTGTTCCCTTGTCCCATCAATCCTATGTTTAAATCTAAAATATAAATACTATAGAGCTACATCCACGGAGTATAATTATGAATCAGGCAGTAAATGAGAGAGTATGCTGGACTATTCATGACCTAGAATTGCTACCAGAAAATGAAGGAACACGCTACGAAATCATTGATGGAGAATTATTTGTGACTAGAGCGCCTCATACTAAACATCAGCAAACCTGTGGCAAAATTTTTCGACAGCTAGATGCTTGGTCTGAAGCCAGTGGTTTAGGAGAAGCTATTCCTAGTCCCGGTGTCCTGTTTTCAGCAATCCTTTATGTTATTCCCGATGTCGTTTGGGTTACTCAAGAAACCTATACATTAACGTTAGATAAATCAGGACATCTAACTGGTGCCCCAGAATTAGCTGTGGAAGTTTTATCTGCTAGTCAACAAGACCAAAGGCGAGACCGAGAAGCTAAACTAAAACTTTACTCTTCCCGAGGCGTCAAAGAATATTGGATTGCTGATTGGAGGTCTCGCAATCTCCAAGTCTATCGCCGGGAAAACAGTCAGCTCAAATTAGTAGCAACCCTGTTCAGCCAAGATACCCTAACCTCTCCCATACTACCTGGTTTTAGTTGTACTGTGGCTCAGTTTTTTCCTAAATAAAAGGGAGTGGGGAATAGGGAGTAGGGAGTAGGGAGTAGGGAATCGGGAGTCGATAATATATAGCGTTTATTTCATTTATGAGGTACGGCTATGAACTTCAAAGTCCCCCTTAATAAGGGGGATTTAGGGGGATCGATTTGTACCTCATGGGAGAGAGACTTACTAGAATTAATATATAGCATTTATAAATAGATCATAAAAACTAATGCTGATTTATCATATAGCACTACGCATTAAAGTTAGGACATTGATAGAAGTAGCAAAAGCTTTTGTAGTAAACTTTTGCCTCTTACCTCTTGCCTTTTGCCTTTTGCCTTTTTTCTGTTCCCTGTTCCCTAAAACCCAATAATTTGTAACTCACCCAATTGCAAACCGCCGTAACTGAAAGCTGAAAGCTGAAAGCTGATAACTGATAGCTGATAGCTGATAGCTTGCGACCGCATTTCTTTACATTACCCCTCAAACAAAAATCTAAAAACCCTTGACAACTTAAAATATAATCATTACGATTATAAATGTACACCAAAAGCAAAAGGTTCACCTTATGCCATCAGAATTTCCAACAAATTCAGAGAACAATCCAGACGATTCTTCCAACAAAAAAATCCGTGTTCAGCACATTTTGAAGGGCGACCGCAAGGCAATAACTAATACCATGCATACCCTCTATGCAATGGGCTACGCCGAAATATCCGAGTGGACTCCTCTGCAGCGTGCGGCTTGTTCTGAGTAGGAGCAACTCGTAGTAGAGTAGGTTATGACTCAGGTAACTCGCGGAATAACATCCCAAAGGTTATAACTATTCATCAGGATGGCGGTGCAAATCCGACCCCATCAGGAGAGATGTGACACCCTATCTGGCCACACCGTTCGCAGAGCGAGGCCAACGGCCTTGCAGGCGACATCCTAGCAGAGTGACGCTGGCAACAGGGCGGAATCAGACACGAATCAGATGCGTGACACTGCCGCTAATGGGAAGATGACATGGGTAACAGCAGCGAAAGTCCTTAAAAAGTGTCTAAAGGAGAAGCCGCAATCTGACTAGTATATGCGAGACTCGATTCCTGATTATCCTCACAACGTTCTGTTGCAGACAGTTGTAAACTCTGAGGAGGGAATAGGCAAAGTGGACTGCCCTAAACCATCAAAACAATCCGATGAATGGAACAAGTAAAAACGATAGCAATGGGTCTGGAGGCCGGTCGAATCTTCAGTAAGTTATGTCAAACTTAATCCCCACTATCGGGTAGGATGCAGCTAGAAACTGGCTGCGGGTATTCAGAATACACAAACTCTA
>NZ_GL890948.1:114756-144430 GCF_000211815.1 Moorena producens 3L | reverse complement strand
ATAAAAGAAGCAACAGGGAACAAAAAATCATAATCTGTACTTAAAATTGTTGCAAATCGCTAAAATTAACTGTAAAATTAACTTTATAATTAACAGTCCTGGTGCCAGTACTTATAAATCGCATAAGCCAGAGTAACTACACCGGTAACAATGGCCGATTCATCCACGGCAAATAGAGGATGGTGTAGTGGGTAGTTTAGTTTATTTTGGAATCCAACCCCGAGGCGGAACATGCTGCCAGGAGCGTGTTGTAGATAAACCGAGAAATCTTCTGCACCCATAGAGGCTTCCGGTATGATTGAAACGCGATCGCTTCCCCAAGCTTCCTTAGCTGCTGCTTCCAACAACTGAGTTAAGGCTAGGTCATTTTGTACTGATGGTACTCCCCGCTGATAGTTGATGTGATAGCGAGCGCCATAAGCATTACAGACATTGGCCACAATCTTTTCAATCCAATCGGGTAGGCCAGCATAGGTTTGGGGATGAAGCGATCGCACTGTTCCTACTAGGCGGACTTGGTCAGCAATAATATTCGGAGCTCGCCCACCACTAATTTGTCCAATTGTCAAGACCATCGGGTGTAATGGGTTCTGGGTGCGACTAATAGCTTGTTGGAGGGTGGTAATCACCTGGGCAGCAATCCAAATCGCGTCAATAGCTTGGTGAGGGCGAGCTCCATGACCGGATTCTCCCATAATTACGATTTCTAAATCATCCGCTGCTGCTGTTAATGCCCCATAGCGGATACCAATAGACCCTGCTGGAATTGATGGGAAAACGTGAAGACCAAAGATAGCACTGACATCCTTCATGCCCCCATCTTTAACAATCCAGTTTGCACCTTGAGCAATTTCCTCAGCTGGTTGGAACAGAAAGCGAGTATTACCAGGAAAAGTTTCTCCGAGTTGGGATAGAATCATAGCTGTGCCTAAGCCTACGGTGGTGTGGACATCATGACCACAGGCATGCATGACTCCCGGTTGATGTGAGGCAAAATCGAGGCAAGTTTGTTCGGTGATGGGTAGAGCATCCATATCAGTGCGCAGTGCGACTAATCGGTCATCGGTACCACCAATCAGTTCACCGATAAGACCAGTTTTGCCAATCCTTTCTTGTACATGAAGACCACAGGAGGATAGGACCCCAGCTACGTAAGCGGCTGTTTGGTGTTCTTGACCACTCAATTCTGGGTGAGAGTGGAGATGACGGCGGATTTCGATCAGACGCGGGGCAAGTTCTTGGGCTAACTCTTTAATCTGGGAGAGCATGCTGCTAGATAAATGCTAGATAAAATTGTTTCATACTTAACTCTTTATACTTCTTTTTGAATTGTGGCAATAATTAATATTTTATTATACAACTATTTGCGGTAAAAGAATATTGTCTCAATCATCGATTTGTTAAGACACAACCGCTGCTGAAACGATGCCTTGCTCCTCAAGCACTGCAGCAACTCTAAGAATCATGGCTTCATGGTAGGGTGCAGCAATAATTTGTACCCCTAAGGGCATTTGACCAGGACGGTGAATTGGTACCGATAAGACCGGTAAGCCAATGAAGGATAAGGGTTGAGTAAATAATCCTAAGTTTGGACGAACCAACACTTCTTCCCCAGCAATGACCATTTTTTCTTGACCCAGTAGGGGAGCAACACAAGGGGTAGTGGGAGCGAGGATAATATCGACATTTTGGAAGACTTCCCGAATGCGATCGCGAAACCATTGTCGAAACCGTTGCGCTTGAATATACCAAGTGCCTGGAATTAGGGCACCTGCTAAAAAGCGTACGCGTGTAGCTGGATCAAAATCATCGGGACGTTTACGCAAATTGTCCAAATGGAGGTTTGACCCTTCATTAGCTGTAATAATATAAGCTGCTGCTCTGGCTCGCTTGGCTTCTGGGATAGTAACCGAGGCAGTTACATCCAAGCTACTAGCCACTTTAGCCACAGCATCCAAGACTTCTGGTTCTGCCCCTTGAGCAAAATACCCATCAGCAACCCCAATCCGTAACCCTTCAATCCCTTCGTTAAGGTGGGGGACACAGAGTTCTGGGAGACGATTGCTACAAACTGGATCAGCGGGATCTGCTCCCTGAAGGATATCAAAAGTAGTAGCAATATCCCGTACAGAACGAGCAAACGGACCGATATGATCCAAACTAGCAGAAAACAAGAAAACCCCTGCGCGAGACAATCGTCCGTAGGTAGGTTTTAAGCCAAAAGTACCACACAACGCAGCTGGTACCCGGATTGAACCATTGGTATCAGAACCAAGAGTAATTGGTACTAATCCCGCTGCCACTGCTGCTGCCGAGCCGCCAGAGGAACCACCAGCAATGCGAGTGAGATCATGGGGGTTATGAGTTGCACCGTAATGGCTATTTTCCGTTACAAAGCCATAGGCATACTCATCCATATTTAATGCTCCGACTAGGATAGCACCCGCTTGTTTTAGTTTAGTTACAGCAGTAGCATCACGGGAAACAGGAGGATTTTCAGCATTAATTTTTGACCCAGCTAATGTTATTAAGCCAGCAATATCATATAAGTTTTTAACTGCAAAAGGAACTCCTGCCAATGGACCGGGATTGTTCCCTTTAGCAATAGCATGATCAATCTCTTCAGCATCGGATAAGGCTTGGTCAGTGGTAACCGTTGTGAAACAGTTAAGGGATTGGTTACGGACAGTGATTTTTTCGAGACAGTTAGTAATAACTGTTTTTGCGGTGACTTGACCTTCTCGAATCCCAGTGGCAATTCCAATAGCATCATCAATTTGTTTCACGGTTAGCATCCCAATTTAAACTATTATTATGATGATTTAGTAACGGTTATAAACCAATAAGCTTTCTAATTTACTAGAAAAAAAATCAGCATCCTAAGGTTCAAATACCGGAGCAGCTTCGATATCATCAGGTAAGGTAAATTCTGTCACTAAAGATGCGATCGCATAAATTTTAGCGAAGTTTTTGATAACACCAGGACGGTGTTGGGGCTTAAGGTCTAAATCAAGGAGTTGCGCCATTGCTTCGACATAGGTAGCGGTTTCAAGTGTTTTCTTTGTCATTAGTAGTTAGTGTTTAATAATTTAGTAGTTAACATTAATTGTAATCTATAAATATAATAAAATTTTAAAATCTGTCGTTATTACTCAAAACTAAACCCTCAAAACTCGGCAGTCTCTTCAAAACTCTATTCAAACAAACAAAGTTAAGTTTTTCGTTACCTTAAAGATATAAAGACACCCGATATGGCTATGACTCAAACGAAAGCCGAACCCATTATCCGATGGGAAAAACTCCCCGACGAATTTCAATTACCCGATGACCCAGTGGAAAATCTCTATCATCCCTTATTAGCGGCTATCCTGCGAGAGATTCTGGAATTAGCCGGATTTATCACTAACTCAATGCTGATTGCGTCCAACTTTGGACTCTGTGCCAATGTGGACGGTAAAACAGTAGTCAAAGCACCGGACTGGTTTTATGTACCTTCTGTGTTTCCTGTGTTACCAGGGGTGATTCGCCGTAGCTATACCCCTCACACCGAAGGAGAGGTACCAGCAGTGGTTATGGAATTCTTATCCGAAAAGGAACAAGGAGAATATTCCATGAACCCCCGTTACCCCTATGGCAAATGGTACTTTTACGAGCAAATCCTACAAGTACCAATTTATGTGATTTTTGACCCAGGGTCCGGAAGTTTGGAAATGCGATCGCTTAATTCAGGAAGCTATACCCTTCAACAACCCGATGCTAATGGACGCTACTGGATTGAATCTATGGGTTTGTTTCTGGGAGTATGGTACGGTAAAAAATCAGAAATCACCAACTATTGGTTACGGTGGTGGGATAGCTCTGGACATTTATTACCTTGGGGAGAAGAGAAAGTCCAACAAAGTCTACAGCAAGGCTTACAGCAAGGCTTACAGCAAGGCTTACAGCAAGGAAAACTGGAGCTAATTATGCGTCAGTTGAAACGCCAGGTTGGAACAATCGAGCCTACTCTAGAATCAGTCATCAACAACTTATCTGCTGCTGATTTAGATCAACTGAGTGAGGCATTGTTCGATTTTTCCGATGGGTCGGATTTATCCAGTTGGTTAGAGGGACTGAAAGGCTAATCAGATGTAAGCATTCAGCCGTCAGCGGTCAGCCGTGAGCTAAAAGCTCACGCTACTTGAGGTGCGGTCAGCTTAAAACAAGCTATCCGGCTTAGGAGTTCAACGGACTCAAAGCCAAATACAATGAATTCCTTGGCCGAAAGGCCAAGGAACTGAGATTAAACTTTTGCTTACCTCTTTTATTCAAAAGCTGATAGCTGATAGCTGATAGCTGATAGCTGATAGCTGATAGCTGATAGCTGATAGCTGATAGCTGATAGCTGATAGCTGATAGCTGATAGCTGATAGCTGATAGCTGATAGCTGATAGCTGATAGCTGATAGCTGATAGCTGATAGCTGATAGCTGATAGCTGATAGCTGATAGCTGATAGCTGATAGCTGATAGCTGATAGCTGATAGCTGATAGCTGATAGCTGATAGCTGATAGCTGATAGCTTACAATCAGCAACGCCTACGAATCGGCTCAACTAAATAATCATACATCAGTTGATATTGAGCTTCTGGTTCTTGCTGCCATTTCATGACTAAACCTGATTTGACCAATAGCTCTAGGATAAAATCTAACTGGTCAGTGGATAATTGTAACTCTGCTCCTAAGTCATCTTTTGTTCGGAATGGTCGAGTACCATGCTTATCCGTTAACAAACCCAAAATTTTCCAAGCCGCGTTTTGGTTTTCTGAACCACAATCAGAAACAACCCCTTCTAAATAGCGCTCCACTAGCTTTTCTTTTGATCCGTTTTGTCGATAAGCTGCTAAGGTAGTGATTTGCTCAGTTTGCAGTTGCACTCCCACTATCTGTAATTCAATCGGGCTTACTTCTCCCACTGGTTCATTCTTAGCTAGGTCGTTTACCAACTCATCGAGTAATGCATCCTCTAGGTAAAATTTAGCTTTAGTGGTTAGATTATAAATAATCGATTTTGCCTCGTCTGGAGAAAAATTCCCGACATAATAAAGGATACCTTTATTAAGAATATCATTATTAATGGCATCCAAATCTACCTGACGAGCGCACTTTAATAATAGGTGTAGATAATCCTCCCGTAAACACAGGATGACTTTGAGATAGGGAATATTAAGACAGTCACGGAAAAATTCAAAGAAGCGTTTTTGTTCAGCTGGCTCTCGGCAAGCAAAGAAAAACTCTTCAAATTGGTCAAAAATCAGGATGTTTATCTGGTTTCGCCGTTGATTTTTTTGCAACTGATCTAGAATAGTAACCAGTTCAAAGTTGTTTTTATAACCTTCAACCTTTAAACCTTCAAGCTTTAAACCTTCAACCTTTAAACTTTCAACCTTCAACGGTGAATAACCTTCACCCTTCGACTCTAGGATACGTTGACCCAGCTCTGTGACCCAGTCAGTGTAAACCTTCAATCTAATTGGGACTACATTACGGTTACCAATGGGTTGTTGTTTTAGGGCAGGGATTAGCCCAGCTTCTAGTAAGGAACTCTTGCCCACTCCAGCTTGACCATAAATTACAGTTAGTTTGTGCTGGGTGCTGGCAATGCGTTGCACTAGCTCTTTTACTTTGTGTTGCCAATCGGAAGCAGTCATGGCCTGATATACGGTAGCGCTACCTTTACTCTTTGTCTGTGCTAAGTGATTCTGTGGTAACTGATTCTGTGCTAACTGATTCTGTTGGGAGGATTTGAGTTTACCTGCACCGATAAAAGCAAGTAAACCATTCTGTTGTGCGATCGCAAGCCGTTCTTGTTTTAATCTAAATGCTGCTTGATATCGTTTTTGTTGCCAGTAGAGGGTTCCGAGAGTTTCCAGGATTTCCAGGTAGAGTTTCGGGTCATCCTGAATCCCTAACTCCCTAGCCCGTTCCAGATGGCTAATCGCTTCGGAATGTTGACCCAAGTGTTGTTGCGCTTGAGCCAGAAGTAACAGATAGCGACCAACGGGAGATTTATTTGTATATTTATTTATAATCTGTTTATCTATTTTAACTACTCCATTGAGGCAAGATAAAGCAGAATTTTCCTGATAGCTAGGGTACTGTTGCTGTTCTTGGGCTTGGATACTTGGGGGATAATAGGACAATTTTTTACTTCCCCCTCTTCCCTCTGCTGCATAGGCCAACAAATCTTCCCTATGGTGGGCAACACCCTGTTCTTCTGTGACTTTTGTTATAATTACATTGGCATATATTGCGTTTGTGTAAGCTTCCTGCCAGCGGGATTTGTGTAGCGCCACTTTTGCTATAAATCCATAATCCTGAGCCAGTTGAACAGGAGCAGAGTAGGTTCTGTGTAGTGCTAGAGACTTTGTAGCTAGACTTGCCAAATCGTCCCAGGCTTCCAGAGATTGCAGTATCTCACCGAGTTGATTAATCAACTTAGCCACTAAATCCGGTCGTTGCTCTTGCTCGAACACCACCATACACTGCTCTAAATACTCTTTAGCCTTGTGCCAATTTTCTCGATAGCTAGGGTCTCCCGGTGGATACTGCTTAGCCTGATCGCAATAGCATAATCCTAGGTGAAACAGGATAACTGCTTGTCGCTCGCGACGTGGAGGGGTAATGGGTTTACGGGATATGAAGGTAGGCAGACCAAGTCCAGGGAGAATCTCACCGTTGTTTTCTGGCTTGCTCTCCTGCTTGCGGGGTTCCTGTTGCCAGAATTCTAAACTTTTCTGATAGTGGGTAATAGCAACATCAATCTTGCCCAATCCATAAGCCTCTCGACCCCAGACAAAGTTAAGACTGGCTAGCAACTCTGGTGGCAACTCGTGGTTCCCACTTTCCAAATCCCGTAAGGCAAACTTAATTTCCGTAGTATAACCAGCACCTAAGATAGCATCATTGGGGAAAATTTCACTGGCACCTAATTCCAAGACTTTGGTAAATAAAGAATTGGCTTTTTGTTGTAGGTTGCGAATTAGTCTTGAGGTTGGGATTTCAAACATAACCGTTGTTGCCCAACTGTGAAAATCTGGTGTGATGCGAATCAGCTTACACAGTACCTCATCGTTAATCCACAACACTAATGGAAACTGGAAATTTTTGCGAAACTCTTCTCTAACTTGGTTAGTGGCGATTAACAGTTCATCAAGGTCCGTGACTGACTCTAAACCAAACACCATCAAGGCTGCTGGCTGTTCCTCCCCGATTTCCTGTCGGAGGGTGGTGTAGAGTGTACAAGCAGATTGGTCTAGGAATACTTCCCGGATTGGGACAGAAGAAATTTTGTGTAGCCTGCGCACCACTCGCTTACGCCACTTGGCATAATTACAGTGTGCTAACATCAGTAAAAACTGTCCCTCACTAGCAGCTATTGCCCAGGCTAGTTCTTCTACAGCATCCCGGTGGTGAGTAGCTACAGGCTCGAGTAGGGGTGAGTTAATCATGATTTTAAGGATATTGCTTATGCCAGCAAGTGCGTATGCCAGCAAGTGAGGTAATTATGTTATCAGGAAATTAAATTCTATCCTGGTAGCAAAATGGCAATTTTTTGTGATTTTTTTGTGATTAGTCATGATCTGATTAAGTGTTAAGTAGTAACACCTAATACCTAACACTACCTAACACTATCTAACACTACTACCTAACAATTATGAAAATTGCCATAGTGGTTTGCCATCCCATGCCAGACTGCTTCTCACGGAATCAGGACTCAGCACTCACCCACTAACGACACCAACGACGCTCCCCCTTATTGACATTAGTATTGTGCTTCAGATAATCCTGTAGCCAATCGCAAGCAAGGGACTGTAGTTGATCAGGATGTCGGATATTGTCTAAATTCCATATAATTACTCTAGCAGATGAATCTGATGATGCAATAGTCTGGCCATCGGGACTAAAACTGAGGCTAACTACACCATCATCATGGCCATAAAAGGTTTGAAGTTGTTTACCTTTCCTGTTCCAAACCTTGACAGTTTGGTCAGCACTAGCTGTAGCAATGGTTTCACCATCGGGGCTAAATACCACACTCCAGACGGTATTCTGATGACCATCAAGAGATGTTAGTTCCTCACCATCACTAACATTCCAGAGTTTAACCGTCTTATCCCTGCTAGCAGAGGCCAGGGTTTTACCATCAGGGCTGAAACGAACGCTAAAAACCCAATCGGTATGACCATCGAAAGATTTCAGTTCCTTGCCATCACTAACATTCCAGAGTTTGACGGTTGGGTCAGAACTAGCCGTAGCAGCACTAGCCGTAGCAAGAGTCTCACCATCAGGACTGAATGTGACGCTATTTACCCAATTTGTATGACCAGTCAGAGTTCTAATCAGGATACCATTCTGATTCCAGAGTTTAACTGTGTTGTCCCGACTAGCCGTAGCGATAATTTTACCATCGGGACTGAAAGTGATACTCCTAACCACTTTCTCATGACCAGATAGGGTGTGCAGTAACTTACCATTCTTATTCCAGAGTTTGGCAGTCTTGTCAGCACTAGCGCTAGCAATAGTTTTACCATCAGGGCTGAAACTAACACCCCACACCCAATCGGTATGACCAGTCAGAGTTCGCTGCAATTGACCATTTAAGCTCCAGAGTTGGATAGTGTTGTTCTTACTAGCCGTAGCAATAGTCTGACCGTCGGGGCTATAACTGACGCTGAAAACGGTATTCTCTTCCCCTGTGGGAATAGGGAGTTCATTACCGTATCGACTCCAAAGTTTAACGGTGTTGTCAGCACTAGCGCTAGCAAGGGTCTGGCTGTCGGGGCTGAAATTAACGCTCCATACGGTACTTTCATGACCGGTAAGGGTTTCCAGTAGCTTGCCATTTCGATTCCAAAGTTTAACGGTGTTGTCAGCACTAGCGCTAGCAAGGGTCTGACCGTCCGGACTGAAAGTGATGCTAGTCACAGTACTTTGATGACTTTCATGGTCATCATTTCCCAATGTCTGATACCGAGTACCGTCCATTTTCCAGAGTTTGACAGTCTTATCCTTACTACCAGTAGCAATCAGTTTACCTTTGGGACTGAAACTGACGCTGAAAACCGCATCCTCATGGGCTTGTATGGTTAGAGGCTTTCTCTTGTACAAGCCATTCCTGTCTCTACGCCAGAGTTTAACCGTGTTGTCAAAACTACCAGTTGCCAGCACCTTGCTATCGGGGCTGAAACTAATACTGAGCACTGCTTTATCATGGGCTTTGAAGATTTGGGGTTTTTTGCCTTCGAGGCTCCAGATGATAACTCTTCCATCCTCGCTAGAAGCAGCAAGGCTTTTGAGATCAGGGCTAAAACGCACGCTCCAAACCCAACCGGTATGCCCTGTCAGGGTTTGAATATACTTACCATTCCGTTGCCAGACTTTAACAGTTTTATCTTTACTAGCCGTGGCAATCAACTTTCCATCAGGACTGAAGGTAACACTTCTGATTTCATCCTTATGTTTATGCTTTCCTGCTAACGTGTAGAGTTCTTTCCCTTCCTTGGACCAGATTTTGACATTGTCGGAACTAGCCGTAGCAATTAGCTCACCGTCGGGACTGAAACTAACATTGTTGACTGTATCATTATGACCTTCTAAGCGGTTGCGCTCTCTAACCCCATAAAAGGCTTGCTGTAGAGAACTCATCGCTATATCCTTAGTGTCAGAGCTTACCCCAACTGACCACTTGAGTTTTTTTCCTGCCTCTAAGGCATCTTTTAGTGGATCCAGGGCATGACTATTGGAACCGTAAAGGGCTTCTGAGGATTTAATCAAAGCTCTGATTTCGTTGTTTCTAGCTTGCGCCCAAAATATAGCGGCAGAGAGGGTTGAGATCGCTAACATACCAACTAGAGCAATAGAGCCGGTGAGTGCTATCTTCGACTTCTGTAACTGGGCTTGAGAAAGCCGATGTTGCTCTTGGGCTTTTTTAAGTTTGGCGAGTAATTCGCTATCTTGCTGCTGGCGAATCACAGAAACTAGATAATCATGAACCAATTGATAGCGGTTAAGGGGACTTTCTCGTAAGAGCACCACTAATCCTGATTCGACCAGGATATTTAAGACTAAATCTAACTGGTCTATTTTTTCTATCGCTAAATCCACTGCCAAGGCGTTTAAATCTTTTTCCAAATCCTGGCGGGTTTTAGGCGGGCGCGTGTTATTTTCTTCGGTGAGTAAATACAAGATAAGTTCAGCAGCTTTTTCATTTTCGGAGCCACAATCTGCGATCACTTCTTGCAGGTAACGCTGCACCAATTTTTCTTTAGGACCTTTTCTCCGATAATGAGCTAGGGTAGTAATTCCTTCAGTCTGTAGTTGAGCTCCTACGATTTGTAATTCAATGGGACGAACTTCTCCTTCACTACTACCTAGTTCTTGCACTAACGTATTGACTAAGGCTTCTTCTAAATAAACTTGAGAGCGCTCGGTTAGTCGTTGAATAATAGATTTAGCATCCTCTAGGGAGAAATTACCTAAATAATAAAGAATATTTTTATTGAGAATATTATTGTTGATTGAATCAAAATTTTGATGACGAATTCCCTGCAACAAAAAATACAAATCATTTTCCCGTAATGACAATATAACCTTGACGAAAGGAATCTGAAGACACTCCCGGAAAAAATCAAAGAAGCGTTTTCTTTCAGTATGATTCTCCCAAATAAAGAAAAACTCTTCAAACTGGTCAAAAATCAGTACGGTTAGCAAATTGCGATGTTCATTTTGTCGCAATTGCTCTAAAAGGGTGGCTGGTTGCAGGTTAGTTTGGGTGGCTGGTTGCAGGTTAGTTTGGGTTGCCGGTTGCAGGTTAGAATACTGCTGTGAACCTTGGCCTTTCGGCCACGCTTCGCGAACAACCTTCAACCGGTCAACCTTCAACTGAGAAGAACCTTCACCGTTCAACTGGTCAACGTTCAACACAGAAGAACTCTCAAGGTTAAACTGGTCAACTTTTAACGGTGAAGATGCTAAGGATTTCCAGACTTCCCTGACCCAATCGGTATAAACCCTTACCAAAATTGGTACGACATCACGGGTTCCAATTACCTTAGTTTTGAGAGTGGGGACTAATCCAGCTTCTAGGACAGAACTCTTACCTACCCCTGACTGACCATAAATCACTGTCAGTTTGTGCTGGGTGCTGCCAATACGTTCCACTAAGCGCTCTACATCGTTCTGACGTACAGAAGCAGTGATTTCCTCAGCAGGGGTTTCCTGCTCTAGGAGTAAGGTAGAACTTTGGCGTAGATGAGGTTTAAGCCGACCAGGTCCGATAAAGGCACGGAAACCATATTGCTGCTCAACGGAGAATCGTTCTTGTTTGACCCGAAAGGCTTCTAGATACTGCTTTTGCCGGAAATAAAGCGTCCGCAATTTTTCCAAAATGCGAATATAAAGTTGTGGAGAATCCATCGGACCGGTTTCCTTAGCCCTTTCCAGGATAGTGATCGCCTCTTCCGAGAGACCCAAATGCCGCTTCGCTTGAGCCAGAAGCAGTAGATAGGACATCTGATACTGTCCAGAGGTATTAGTTAACCGTGTCAGAAGTTCTAAAGC
Organism: Moorena producens 3L; assembly: GCF_000211815.1. Classification (GTDB taxonomy): domain Bacteria; phylum Cyanobacteriota; class Cyanobacteriia; order Cyanobacteriales; family Coleofasciculaceae; genus Moorena; species Moorena producens. The sequence continues at coordinate 132,831 of NZ_GL890948.1, read as the reverse complement.
TTTCCTAGCTGCTTGCTGAGCGCCCATCCAACGGCAGTCTTGAAGGGCGACTGCAGCGATAAATCCATAATCTTGAGACAGTTGCAGTGGATTGCCATAGGTTCTGTGCAGTACCAGGGAGCGTTGCGCCAGACCTTGTAAGTCTTTCCAAGCTTCCAGTCGTTGTAGGGTTTCGCCAAGTTTAGTAATAAACTTGGCAATTAAATCTGGGCGTTTTGCTTGTTCAAATGTATCGATACACTTTTGAAAATACCCTCTGGCTGTGATCCAGTGGTGACGACTTTGGGATCGATTGAGTTCAGCCAGGTTCAGATAACACAAACCGATATGAAACAGCAGTAGAGCTTGACGTTCTCGTGGTGAAGGGGTGAGGGGTTGAGGGGATGAAGGGGTTGAGGGCTCCTTTGACAACGTCCGGAGGTAAGGAGATATTGGGGTAGCTTGACCTAGTCGGGAGGGGAAACTACTCTGCTGTTGTGTTTCCTGTTGTTGTGTTTCCCAGCTCCTAGATTCCTGCTGCCAAAATGCTAAACTTTGCTGATAATACTCTAACGCCTGATCGATCTGACCATTAATATAAGCTTCTCGACCAAGCACAAATGGCAAACTAGCTTCTTGGGTTATTTCTAAGACATCTCCACGAGTTTGCAAATCCCTCAAAGCTGAGTCCAATTCTCGGCAATAGCTGGAACCAAAAATAGCGGTATTGGGTAGGAACTGATCCCCACCGGCATCCAAAATACGAGTAAATAAATAACTCTCTCGCTCTGCTAGAGCTTCAATCAAGTGATTTGAGGAGAGGACAAAATTTGTGGTTGTTGCCCAACTCTCTAAATCCGGCACAAACCGAATTAGCGTTTCCAATACCTCGTCATTTACCCATAACACTAGAGGGAAGGGGCAATGCTTGCGAAACTCCTCCCGTACTTGGTTGGTAGTGATTAGTACTTGCTCCAGGTTGCTCAGGGACTCTAAACCAAAGACCATCACGGCAGCTGGCTGTTCATCCCCTAGCTCCTCCAAGATAGTGGTATAGAGACTCTTCACCTTAACCGACTGGTTCAGGTATATTTCCTGGAACTCAATAGCACAGACTTGCCGCAACTTCCGCACAATGTAATCCTGTAAAGCTTCATAGTTGCGGCGGGCTAAAATCAGGGAAAACTCCCCTTGGGACGTCTCCATTGCCCAGGCGAGTTCCTGCATTGAATTGTTGTTGTAGGCATCCGCATCTTCTACGCGGTATAAGCTAGGCATGATTTGAATCCTTCCGCTTCTGCCAAAATGGGATTAACGTCAAACCAAGACCCATCTTGGTCTCGGTACTCATAGACGAACATGCTGCGGATCAAGAGTTGGTAACCTTCATCTCCAACTACCTTTTTATGTTTAGCGACGTGACACAATAGTTCCCACTCATCATCTGAGATGGGTAGGGTTAGTTCATTGCGCCGGTCTCGAATTACATTTTCTAACATGCCTTGAGACAGAGGTAATCGTCTTTCTTTCTTGATCCAGGTACTGAGAAACCGGAGCAAATTCCGCACATGACCCCCGCTAGCGTAACACAGGCGATCTAAAGTGTCAGGGGAGTCGAACACCTCTTTTACTCTAGCAAGACGCTCCACAGGCTCTAAATTAGGAAAGGCTCTCGCCAGTACCATTTGTCGCAGCAGTGCCATGCCCTGTTCATGGGGAGTACCATCTCGTAACTTTACCGGTACCATTGGTAACACTTTGGGATCTACCACAAAGCGCTGAGTCAAGGCACTATAGTCATTAGAAAATCGTAGCGCTAGGGGCATGGTGTAGACCACATGACAGTGTAACCCCTTTAACTGGGCTCCGCGATCCACAAATAGATATTCCGGCTGATCACGTCCCCAAGGCTTCTGGGAAGCGTCCACCCGATCGAGGTTATCTACAATCACCACTAGCCCTTGTTTCCCAAGTTTTTGGAGGTTTGCGATCGCAGGTTCGAGCAACTCTTGGTTAATCACTTCTAACAACCGATTGGTTTGAGGTTCGAGATATTGCCGTAAGCGACTGCGCAGATCCGGGCTATCCTTAGCCTTAGCCGTAATCTCACCAATCCCAACTGCTAGGGAAACCGCCCCCTCAGTGTCTACTCCAACCTCACCAATCCCAGGAACTCCTACCCTACCGCTTAATTCAATTTCAGTGAGCAACAGTTTAGCCGCACCTGCCAGTAATTTTTTAAAGCCTTTCGGTTCACCTAGCTTAATTTTGTCTAAGCTTTCACTGACGCGACGGGCAATAGCGAGTAAGATGTCCCCGACATCTACATCTCCCATTTCCAAGTCTTGAGAAGATTCAAAATAGACCACGTGAAAGTCAGCTTCCTCCAATTCGGCTTTCAGTCGCAGTAACTCCGTAGACTTACCACAACCAATATGTCCAGTAAATAGCTCGCAGGTCGGCTCATCCATGGAGAAGAAAGTGATATTATCCTTCAACTCTTCAATGATCTTGCCCCCTCGCACTGAGGAAAAATCGATATAATACTTACAGTCTTCCGGCTGATCGACCGTTAACGTTTTGCTGGGATTACAGGCTTTATATAATTTTTGTATGTTTACTGTCATAGGTTTCCTTTTTTATTTTTCATCACCAAGTTTAAAATTTACCTGTCAAGGTAGGGAATCGGGAATCGGGAATCGGGAATCGGGAACAGGTAAAAGTCATAATATTTGATTATTTGATAACTGATTCGATCTCCAATAATATTAGTCATTAGTTATTTTGGCTTAGTTATTTTGGCTTATATGAATAATTATGGTATTAGTAATTGCTGGTAATTCCCCCTTCTATATTATCACTCACTCTAGGTATCAGTGTAGGAATTGTGATCATTATTTTAGGCCATATTCCCTACTCCCTACTCCCTACTCCCTACTCCCTACTCCCTACTCCCTTTGCTATAACAATTTCAAACTGTAACTGATGGCTGTCTAGAAAATCATGGGTAAAATGATCGACGACATTGGTATCAGCAAGTTCCAAATTGTAGAAATCTATAAATTCCTGGTCAAAATAGGGACCAGCGTGCCAAGTTCCTACTTCTAATTTAATAAAGCAGTTACCTGGAATCCGAAAAGCCGCAATATCCTCTAAAACTGGTTGGTCATCCTGATTGGGAGGAGCTACAGCCATGAACCAGTCTTTCCCTTCTAGAGAACCGAGACACTGAGTACATTGGACATGACGAGTAATTTTATCAAACTTACGACCTTTGTGGTGTAGCCGCATGATATAAAACCGGGATGTCCCATTTTCGAGGTTTAACTGAGCATCATCTTGATCATAGGGTTTGCCGTCAACACTTGCAAAGATGACTTGACCGTAGGGCTGAAAGTTCTCTGATGTCACCCATTCCGCGTATAGTTTTTGAATCGTCTTGACTTTACTCATCCTCAGCCTCCGCCGTCAGTAGTTAAGAATTAACAGCTTATTGATTTTAGCTTGTCCAGGTGCCTTGCTGTTACTCTGGCAACTAGTCTTTACTTTTCCTTTATGGTATCCTTGTATAGGTAATTTTAAAAAAAACATCAAAAAAATCATCAGTTTCATCTTTAGGGTTATGGTCGTCGTAATTCTTTATATTATAGTCGATAATTATATCTATATTAATCTCGGGATATAAAAATATTATCCTCTATAGTATCGACTTGATAAAGCCACTAAGCTAACCTTTTTTAAAAGGTATAAAATCCTTAATTTTACACTAAATCATGCCTGAATTTTTAAGATAAATTGATGACTTTTACTTGCTCAAACCAAGACAATGTGGTCTATCGCTTCTGGAAACTGGCGATCATCAATATTCTTTCTACTCTCATGATACCCCTTGCGGGTTTAATCAGCGTGGCTTTCTTAGGTCATTTAGATCAAATCCGCCACTTAGCTGGAGTCGCTCTCGCCACCATCCTGTTTAACTTAATCTACAATAGTTTGGCTTTTTTACGGATGGGAACTACTGGGATAACCGCTCAAGCTGTCGGAGGAAATGACCGAGATGCTATGTTGCTGGTGGGACTTCGTAATGGCTTAATTGCTCTGATTTTAGGTGTAGTTATCTTAAGTTTACAGTATCCTCTCAGAGAGCTTGGATTTGCTTTGTTAAGTGCTACACCAGATGTCAAATTTTCCGGTATTGCTTATTTTAATGCTCGGATTTGGGGAGCTCCTGCAACATTACTCAATTTCGTACTGATTGGTTGGTTTCTCGGTAGAGAAATGAGTGGTAAGGTTTTGCTGCTGTCCATTATCGGTAACACCGCTAATATAGTTTGCGATTACTTTACTATTATTCGGTGGGGTTGGGAAAGCACTGGCGCTGGATTATCCGTAGCAGTTAGTCAATACGTGATGGTTTTAGTGGGCATAGTTTTAGTTAGCCAAGAAATAAAGTGGCAAGAGCTAAGAGCAGTAGCCAAACGAATTTGGAACTTGTTGGATATAAAAGCTACTTTTACCCTAAATAGTAATCTTTTTATCAGAAGCTTAGCGATTCTTTTTACCTTGTCTATTTTTACCAATTTGAGCTCAGCTCTTGGTACCACAATCTTGGCGGAAAATGCTTTGATACTAGAGGTGTTCAGCTTGGCTGTTTATTTTATTGATGGATTGGCATTTGCTACGGAAACTCTGACGGGTAATTTACAAGGTCAGGGAGCAAAAGAGCAGTTAGTCCCTTTATTGAAAATTGCTGGAGGAAGCAGTTTGCTATTGGGACTTAACTTTGCTTTCCTGTTTATCCTGTTTCCCCAGACACTCTTTGGGCTGTTAACAAACCACACTGAGGTGATCGAATCGATTACTCTCTATGTTCCTTGGTTACTCCTGGTGTTAGGATTTGGTTCCATTGCGTTTATGCTGGATGGTTATTTTCTGGGCTTAGCTGCAGGACAGACCTTACGTAATTCTACCGTAATCGCCTTGGTGGTGGGATTTGTCCCTATGGCTGTGGCGTCTTGGCAGTTTCAAAGTGTTCATCTTCTTTGGTTAGCTTTATCCTTGTTTATGGCAGGAAGAGCGATAGTACTGGGCGTAAAGTTACCAAGCACGTTGAAGTGAAATATATGGTTTTTCAATTAGGTGAGGTACAAATTTTTTGGGTTTTAGGGAACAGGGAACAGGGAACAGGGAACAGGGAACAGGGAACAGGGAATAGCGATCCGCTGCATCAAGATAGGAAATCAACGTCAAAGAAGACTCTATATTATAACTGCGAGAAACGCTATAAAAGTTTCTCATAGTAATGAGATACAGATAATTTTTTTTCTATTCCCTACTCCCTACTCCCTACTCCCTACTCCCTACTCCCTAAAACCTGTGATGGAATAAGCAAACCGATGACAATAATTTAAAGAAGTATGAAGTATGAAGCATGAATTGTAAAAGATGAAGTATCAAGGATGAAGTATGAAGCATGAACTATCAAGATAGAGGGAATTGTAGATGGCTCGTCAACGTTGGGCTTCAAGAACAGTATTTCTCCTCGCAGCAGTAGGTTCTGCAGTTGGCTTAGGGAATGTGTGGCGCTTTCCCTACCTAGCTGGGAAATACGGTGGGGGAGCATTTCTAGTGCCTTACCTGATCGCTTTAGTCCTAATTGGGGTTCCACTGTTGATGCTGGAATTTGCGGTAGGACAAAAAATGCAACGGGGAGCCATAGGCTCATTTAGGAAATTACACCCCAATTTCGGCAGTCTCGGTCTGTTTGCCCTGATGTCAGCCTTTATCATTGTCTCCTATTATGCAGTTGTGATGGGCTGGAGCTTGATTTACTTTCTGGCATCCTTTGGGGTCAAGTGGTCGAGTGATGCTAAAAGCTACTTCTTTGATAGTGTTCTGCAAATCAGTGATGGGGTCAACGTATTAGGTGGTATCAACTGGCCAATCTTATGGTCTCTACTTGTAGTCTGGGTCTTGATTTATTTCTGTGTTTGGAAAGGCACGACCAGTGTGGGCAAAGTCGTTGTCTACAGCGTGCCACTTCCGATTATTTTACTGGGGGTATTGCTATTACGAGCAGTAACTTTACCAGGTTTCCTCAATGGCTGGAAACTGTATCTTACTCCGGTTTGGAGTGCATTAGTTGACCCCGAAGTTTGGACAGCTGCATTCTCACAAATTTTCTTTACCTTATCTCTGGGATTTGGAATTATGGTGACTTATGCTAGCTACAAGAACTCAGAGGATGACATTGCTAAAGATACCTGGTTAACTGCCTTGATCAACAGTGGTATCAGCTTATTTGCCGGTTTTGTGGTGTTCGGAATTTTGGGATATATGGCAGGAGTTACCAACACCCCCTTGGCAGAGCTGGCTGCTTCTGGTCCGGGTCTAGCGTTTGTGGTTTTTCCGGAAGCTTTAAGCTTAATGCCCTTGCCTTGGCTGTTCAGTCTGCTGTTTTTTGTGATGCTGCTTTCCCTAGGCATCGACAGCGCTTTTTCCCTAGTAGAAGCTTTGAATGCGACTATCCTCGACAAACAACAACAGGGAAATGTTGCTAAGGTTTCAATTGGGGTTTGTCTAGGGGGATTTATTGCTGGAATTATTTACACTACCAGAGCTGGATTATACATTTTAGATATTGTAGATCATTTTGTTACTAACTATAACTTGATGTTGGTAGCTATTTTCCAATCTATCCTAGTGGGATGGGTGTATGGTGCAGAAAAGCTGCGACGATACATGAACCAAGTTAGTGATTGGACGGTTGGTAAATGGTGGAATTTTTCTATAAAATACCTGATTCCTATGGCTTTAGTCGCTTTGCTAGCAACCCAGTTTTCAAAAGATATTAGGACTCCCTATGAAGGATACCCAGCCTGGGCTTTAGGACTTGGCTGGGCAATTGTGTTTTTGCCATTACTTATTTTCTTGTCTTTGCTGGTCACAGACAAAACATTGATCAATGGGAGAACCGATTAATTTTAATGATTAATTTGTAAGCCTTCAGCTGTCAGCTGTCAGCTGTCAGCTTAAAATAAACCTCAATATTGATAGATTAATGAAAATGCCATCAATTTGACAATCAACGGGGACTCACCAGCACAAACCCCCGTGTCTTTTTAGACTCTGAATCCTTAGTCGCCATTGCTTGCCACAATTCTTCAGCCTTGACCCAGACCGGAGGATATTTGTAACGAGAGACATCTAGGATCAGAAAACGGTCTGCTTCTTGGTTGTAGGCAGCTAAAGGAGAAATATGTCCCGGACCTTTCTGAGCAATGGCTTTGCGTGAGTAATTGACTAAGACAAAATTTTCCGCTTCTTGCAAATTCTTCACCACTATGTTGCGAAACTCATCCAGGGTCAAATCACCACCATGGTAAACCTCTGCTCTAACTGGATAAGTTTCCAATAATCCTGCTAATTGTTCCAAAGTCATGCCCCGACGAGCAATCACCTCAGCCATGCGCACTTGCTCAGTTTTGGCATTCAAAACATTCTTCTGGGTGAAGCGGTTAGTCCTAAATTCGGGTGCTTTTGGAGCTTGAATTGATAAAGCATTCAGCACCATAACCATACTAGCTACTCCACAGTAAGTAAGCTTTTCCTGAGTCACAAACTGAATACTTAGGGGCAAATAGTCTTCTCGGGCTTGGCTTGCCATCAGTAACTGTTCGCCGTGATCGGAATCGAGGTTAATCAGATTTTCGGTCAGTGGAATTGTCTGGGCTAAGCATCCTCCCAAGCATCCTCCATTGATAAGGAAAAACCCAATTAGAGTGGCTTTTAGGGGTATACGGAATAGTTTTAGTAGATTTTTTTGAGCAGATTTTTTAGCATCGTTGTGATTAATCATATCTAGCAATTATTATACTGATGAGGTACAAATCTCTGGGTTTTAGGGAGCAGGGACTTCGGAGCAGGGTGTAGGGTGTAGGGTGTAGGTTTTTTAATTTGACGTCAGGTGTCGGGTGGGTTACTCTTGCCTGTTGCCTGTTGCCTGTTGCCTCTTGCCCTTTGGGAGTATGTTCACAAATCAAATACAAACGCTATATCTGATTAAATCAGGACTTACGCAGTTAAGTGGATTTCGCCCCCCTAGGGTGTGTTTTCAAAGTTTTCCGCAAGATATTAGATCCCCCCCAGCCCCCCTTATTAAGGGGGGAGCCATACTCAAAGTCCCCCTTTTTTAAGGGAAACGGGGGTACTCGGAGTTTGAAGACACGCCCTAGCCCCCCAATTTTTCGGTGCGACCCGTGGCGAATTTAATAATTAGATGCGGAAAGCGCACCGGGAGGGGTAATGATGTCAAAGTACCCCATAATTGGGGGATTTAGGGGGCAAATGCGTAAGCCCTATAAATGTGAAAGCCCTGCCTTAATGTTAATAAAACTTCAGTGATACTTCATCAAAGCTTCGCCTAAATTTGCCGGATTGGTAGTTATGATTGTTGAGGTCGCAAATATTATCCTAAATATCTGATTGCTAATTTTGGTTGAGATTATAATCAGTCAAACCCTTATTATCGAATGCTTGATGCTGTTAGCAACTTGTCACAATTAGTAGGTGGATGGCAGCCACCTACTAATACTAATGTGCAGGATGCTAACAGTAATCAACCGGATTTTATACGACTGCTGAGACTAGTAGCCATTTGACCAGTGGCTACTGTTACAAACCAACACATTATAAAGGGGCATTTTAGCATGTTTGATATCAAATATGCAAGTTTTAACGATCTCGATAAGTCGTTGAACTTTGGGGAGATTGAGGTACACAACGCTCTGGGAAGTCACTCCAAAACCTCTAGCACTATTGTTTTTATTGACTCAGGGGTAGATGATTATCAGAGTTTAGTTAATGGTACGGTACCGGAAGCTGAGGTGATTGTCCTGGACTTTACACAGGATGGCGTTGAAGAAATTACCAAGGCTCTGCAAGGACGCACTGATATTACTGCTATTCACATCGTTTCTCACGGTTCACCGGGGTGTTTGTATTTAGGGAATAGCCAGTTAAATCTAGACACTCTAAATCACTATGGTGGACAACTAAAGACCTGGATTCCTTCAAATTCTGTTACTCAGGAAGGCAAGTTCACTTCTATTCCTATCCTTCTCTACGGTTGCAATGTTGCTGCTGGGGATGCGGGTATTGAGTTTGTGGAAAAGCTACACTACCTAACTGGGGCGGAAATTGCTGCTTCTACAAAACCCACTGGTTCTGGGGCACTGGGAGGAGACTGGGAACTAGAGATCACCACCAGTAATCTTGAAGTCCCGTTGGCATTTCAGGCAGCAACACGAGCAGTTTATGGCTCAGTTTTAGCTACTCCTCAAGGACAGTGGATCGCCCAGGGACCGAGTCCGGCACAGAATGGGCAAGTTGAGAATGTTCAGCCTAATAATGAGGTGGTTGGGGCAATTCATACGGTGCTTGCTCACCCTGATGATGCCAATATCCTTTATATCGGAGCCGTAAATGGCGGGATTTGGAAAACAACGAATGCAACGGACAGCAGCCCTAACTGGACACCGCTGACGGATGACTTGCTAGGGAATTCCATTGGCGCAATGGAATTTGATCCGAGTGATCCAACCAATCAAACGATCATTGCTGGCATAGGTCGTTTCAGTTCTTTCCGACGACGTGGGGGAGCTTTAACGGGTTTGTTAAAGACCACTGACGGAGGAAAGACCTGGACTCAACTGGCAACGGCTGATAACCTGGACAACGATCGTGACGGTATGGTTGATGAAGCCGATGAAACTTTGCTGTCAGGAAGAAATATTTCAGGTGTGGCCTCTCGCGGGAACACGCTCTTAGTCAGTGCTAATAATTTTGGTGGTGGTACTCAAGGGGGTGTGTACCGCAGCACTGACAATGGTGCAACCTGGGAATTCAGATCAGGTAGCAATGGACTTGATGCCGGAGCTGCCTTTGATCTAGTGGGTGACCCAACTAACAACCAGCGTTTCTACGTATCGGTTCAGGGCAACGGTATTTTTCGTTCAGATGATGGTGGAGCTAATTGGATTAACGTATCTGATCAGGATGCGAATCTAGATGGGGTCATCACTGGGGTAGGTAATAATAACACAGAGATGGCGGTCGCAAGCAATGGTCGCCTATACACTGCTGTTCTCACCAATGGCCAAGCCTCTTATATCGGATTTACAGACAATCCAACGGCAACCAACCCAACTTGGACTCAAATGGATCTGCCGGTTACCGAAGAGAGAAATGGCGACTTTGAAGGACTAAACCCCAGGGAAAAGCCTGGTGGACAGGGAGCTATCCACTTTTCAATTATTGCCGACCCGAATAATCCAAATGTGGTCTATGTAGGTGGAGATCGTCAAGACATCCCGTTTCCAAATGCCATAGGAGCTAATGATTTCTCTGGTCGTCTATTTCGGGGAGACACAGATGAAAATCCCACGGACCCAGGCAATCCAGAAAATATCAACTCTCCCCAGTGGCAACCGTTAACTCACAGCCAAGGCGACTTTAGTGGGGGCGGAACGGCAAACAACAGTTCACCACACGCCGATTCCCGCGAAATTACCTTCGATGCCAATGGTGACATCATTGAAGTGGATGATGGAGGAATTTACCGCCGCACCAATCCACAAGACAACACTGGGGATTGGTTTTCCCTCAATAGCAATTTGCAGGTGACTGAGATCCACGATATTGCTTACGATACTGTTTCCAACATTATCATCAGCGGAAACCAAGATACAGGAACAACACAACAAAATAACTCTGATTCAGTTGTCTGGGATAGCGTGTCTACGGCTGATGGTGGCGATGTCGCAGTTTCGATTGATCCTAATAACGATCAGCAATCGGTGCGATACTCAAGCTTTCAATTTCTAGCTGGTTTCAGACGTCGGGTCTATGATGCAAATAACAACCTAATCAGCCAGACTTTTCCTACTCTCAATGGTTTAAACATTTTTGATACACAATTTGTCACACCTGTAGTAGTCAATGAAGTTGATCCCAACCGTATTGCTATTGGTGGATTCACTAGCGTCTACGAATCGTTTGACCAGGGTGATAACGTCACTATTGTGAACACGGCTGGGGGCGGTAGTGTGGGAGTCAACAGCAGTGACGGTGATCCAATTGCCTATGGTGGTCGTCGGAATGGGCAAGATAATCCAGACGTACTTTATGTCGGATCGGGATTTAACATATTTGCCCGCACCACATCAGGCGGGACATTAGCGAACACTAACTATTCTGGTGAAACAGTTGGAGATATCGTACTCGATAGCGACGACTGGATGACTGCCTTTGCCATTGATGATGACCAGGTATTTCAGACCACCAATGCAAATAACTGGATGGATATCACGGGCAACCTGCAAGAATTCGCCACCAACTTAAATTTAGAGCCAGGGGATTTGAACTTGCGATCAATTGAGTTTATTTCCGGTTCTACGGTAGATGGGATTGTAGTTGGCAGCAATATAGGCATCTTTTCAGCAACTAGCAGCAGTAATTTCACCGATTGGTTAAAGCTAGGAACCGATTTACCCAATGTTCCTGTTTGGGATCTTGACTACGATCCCAGCGATGACCTACTAGTAGCTGGAACTCTGGGGCGTGGCGCATGGACTCTCTCAGATGCGAGTTCTATACTGCTTGTGGGTATCACGGAAATTGGCACCTCAAACAATGATAATCTCACTGGTACTTCACGGAACGACACCCTCAAGGGTCTTAACAGTCAAGATACCCTCCAAGGACTGGCTGGTGACGACCTCCTTGACGGCGGTGACGGTGATGATCAATTGTTTGGAGACGATGGTAATGACACCCTTTTAGGCGGTCAAGGTCAAGATAAACTCTTTGGCGGTAGCGGTAACGACCTCCTCAATGGTGGTCAAGGAGATAACATCCTGACTGGTGGCAGTGGAAAAGACATGTTTGTCTTGTCCACTGCAGGCAAGAACACTATTGTTGACTTTGAAGATGGTCTAGATTTGTTGAAATTAGAGGGAGGTCTAACCTTTGGGTCACTTTCTATCTTTGAACAAAATGGTGACACTTGGATCACAACTGAAAATAATCAACCGTTAGCTTTCTTGACTGATGTGAACGTCAATCTGATTACGGCTGACGATTTTGTGGTGTAATCTAGCGTCAGCTATCAGCTATCAGCTATCAGCTATCAGCTATCAGCTATCAGCTAATGGGTGGCACAGGCTTGAAGCCTGTGCCACCCTACTTGATGTGCTTATGGACATAGGGTAAGCTACACCAAACAGCTTTTGAATAAGCGATGCAGTCGGCCAAAGGGGGTTTCCCCCACTCGCTATTGCATCAAGACAATAGGTAAGCAAAAGTTTAATCTGAGTTACGGAATGCTGACCGCTGACCGCTGACCGCTGACGGCTGAATGCTGAGATATCAACCATGATCACACAAACTAGAGATACGCTCTTTCCCAGAATAAACATTAAACCGTTTTCCCCGCAGAAATCCCACTAGAGTAATCCCAAACTCTCTGGCTAGGGTTACCGCCAGACTGCTGGGAGCGGATACAGCGCAAACAATTGGTACCCTAGCCATCAGACATTTCTGTAAAATCTCAAAACTAGAGCGCCCACTGACCATCACAATGCGATCGCTTAAGGGCAGTTGATTAGTTAATAAGGCTGAACCCACCAATTTATCCAGAGCATTGTGACGTCCCACATCTTCTTGTAAGGATAGTAACTCTCCTTGGGTATTAAACAACCCAGCAGCATGGATTCCCCCAGTTGTGGAAAACACTGATTGGGCGGAACGCAGCTGTTCCGAGAGGCTGTAAATCACCTCAGTACTGACTTCCAGGCTATCAGACATCACTGGACACCCTCGCAACCGTAGTGCCTCAAGACTGGCTTTTCCACAAATTCCACAGGCGCTAGTGGTAAAAAAGTGACGTTCCAGGGGCTGCAAATCTGGAGTCAGTTCCTCCCTCAGGGCCACATTCACAATGTTATAGCGCTGTTGACCATCTCGATTAGCATCCACACAGTAGCTAATCCGTTGAATATCATCCCGATGCCTTACAACTCCTTCACTGTAGAGGAACCCGGCTGCTAGTTCAAAATCTGCCCCTGGGGTGCGCATAGTCACAGCTACGGTTTTCTGGGGAGAGGTCAGGCGAATTTCCAAGGGTTCCTCTGTTGCCAGTTGATCTAAACGCGATCGCACTTGGCTGTTTTCCAATACCCAGACTTGGGATTTAGTTTTGCTACGGTGCTGATTCATACTTTATACTCAGAGCTTGCACCAAGTTTAAAATTTATCTGTAAAAGCAGGGAACAGCGGATCTGGGAACAGGGAACAGCGGATCTGGGAGTAGGGAGTAGGGAGTAGAACTGGATTACTATTCCCTATTCCTTAACATTAAAAATTTACCTCACCTATTTGATAAATACTATAGATTTAGATAACTTTTAATGGCATTCCTAAATTAAGCGATCGCTCGACTATCAACACAAAACAAAAATTTCTCAATACTAACCATAACTCAATTATATTAACATTAATCAACGGTTATATTACCTCATTAATTTCATAATCAACCTTTAATTTAATCATTTAATTTATATAGCAATTATAAATAAATTGTGATACTTTTTGTTTCCTGTTTCCTGCTCCCTGTTCCCTGTTCCCAGATCCGCTGTTCCCTAAAATCTAGAAATTGTTTACCTCATAGCTATGATAATTGCTATAAGTTTATGATAACCTGATCAAGTACCCAGATTTTTACATTACTCCAAACTCATGCTGCGTCAACCCAAAAAACGCTGGACTCCTTCCCACTGGGCAAACTGGAAACCATTCGGTATTGGTGAACAATACCCGAATAATTATTGGGAAGTATTCAGAGCAGCTTGGGAAAACCGAGACCAGTTATCCTATGCTTGGGATATCTTAAATCACGGAGTCTGCGACGGTTGCGCCCTTGGCACTACTGGTATGAAAGACTGGACTCTTGATGGCGTCCATGTCTGTAATGTCCGGCTGCGGCTGTTGCGGATGAATACCATGCCAGCATTTGACCCCGAAATTTTAGCAGATGTCTCCCAGCTTCAGAAGAAAAAAAGTATCCAACTGCGGGATTTGGGACGGCTTCCTTACCCCATGATGCGGCAACGAGGGGAGAAAGGATTCAGTCGAATTAGCTGGGATAAAGCACTGGAATTAATCAGCGATTCCCTACGGAATAGTTTCCCTTCACCCACCGATAGCACCACCAACCGATTTAGCGTTTATCTAACCAGTAGAGGTACAGTAAACGAAACCTACTACGCTGCCCAAAAAGCAGTGCGGGCGATCGGGACTAATAATATAGATAATGCTGCTCGCATCTGCCATTCTCCCAGTACTGCTGGACTTAAAGCCGGATTAGGAGTAGCAGCTACTACCTGTTCTTATAAAGATTGGATTGGCACCGATTTATTAGTATTTATTGGCTCTAACGTTGCTAACAATCAGCCAGTTACAGTTAAGTATCTCCACTGGGCCAAGAAGGCTGGTACCAAAATCGTGGTAATTAACACTTACCAAGAGCCAGGTATGGAACGCTATTGGGTGCCTTCGATTCCCGAAAGTGCCTTATTTGGTACTAAATTTGCCGAAGACTTCTTTTTAATCAATATGGGTGGGGATATGGCATTCCTCAATGGCACCCTCAAGGAAATGATTGCCAACAATTGGGTAGACTCATGCTTCATCAAAAATCATACGACTAATTTTGAGCAATTAAAAGCAACCCTCGCTAACCAATCCTGGGAAGAACTAGAACAGCTTTCCGGTACTTCCCGTGAACATATGTACGCCTTTGCCAAGATGCTAGCTGAAGCTGATAAAGCTGTGTTTGTCTGGAGCATGGGTATTACCCAGCATCAGTGTGGCGAAGATAATGTGCGAGCCATCATTAACCTAGCCTTAGCAAAAGGGTTTGTTGGTCGAGAAGGCTGTGGGTTAATGCCGATTCGGGGCCATTCTGGGGTGCAAGGAGGAGCAGAAATGGGATGCTATGCCACGGTTTTTCCTGGTGGTAAGCCCATTACTCCAGAAAATGCTGCCAAGCTCAGCCAACAATGGCAGTTTGAGGTCCCCACCACCAAAGGATTAACAGCAGCAGAAATGATTGATGCTGCCCATTCAGGGGAGTTGGATATAGTATTTTCCGTCGGAGGCAATTTCCTGGAGGTGTTGCCAGAACCAGAATATATCAAAGAGGCACTACAGCGAATCCCTCTGAGAGTTCATATGGATATTGTCCTCTCCAGTCAAATGTTAGTAGAACCTGGGGAAACCGTAGTCTTGTTACCCGCCACGACTCGCTACGAAATCCCAGGGGGAGTCACTGAAACCAGTACCGAGAGAAGGGTGATTTTCAGTCCAGAAATTCCTGGCCCTCGGATTGGGGAAGCCCGTCCGGAGTGGGAAGTGTTTATGGAACTAGCAAGGCGAGTGCGTCCGGATTTAGCAGATAAATTACACTTTGATAGCACAGCCGCGATTCGGGCAGAAATTGCCCAGGTTATCCCCCAGTATGCTGGTATCCAACATCTTAAGGAAGCAGGTGATCAGTTCCAGTATGGTGGTTCCCATCTTTGCTTTGGCTGGAATTTCCCCACACCGGATGGGTTAGCCCATTTTTCCCCTTTATCTCCACCCAAGCATGAACTGCCAGAAGGTCATTTCCTAGTAGCCACCAGGCGAGGTAAGCAATTTAACAGCATGGTGCAAGAACAGAAAGATGCCATTACTGGGGCAAAGCGAAAGGCGGTGCTGATTAGTCAGGTGGATGCTAAAAAACTGGGATTAAACCATGGCGATGCCGTAATTCTGAGGAATCAAAAGGGTCAATTCCAAGGACACATCCATATCGCACCGATTACACCAGGAAATTTACAGGTACATTGGCCCGAAGGGAATGTGCTATTGGATAAAGGCAAGCGATCGCCTGAAGTTGATATTCCAGACTACAATGCTTTGGTTCAACTGGATAAGATTTAAGGAGATAGTATCGAGGTAAGCATACAGCCGTCAGCTGTCAGCCGTCAGCTGAATGCTTAGTAATTAGTAATTGGTAAGTTACAAGTTTCACGTTACAAGTTTCACGTTACAAGTTTGAATAGGGATCCGTGTAGGAATTGTGATAATTGTTGTTCCCTACTCCCTACTCCCTACTCCCTACTCCCTGTTCCCTATGCTATCTAAGTAGTCAACCGGACATGATATTAGTCAGCAACATATCGCCATCCTTGAGGTTCATATTCCCGTTGGATTCGCACCATCCAGCTACCTTGGGGAAGCTCAATTGGCTGATGCTCTTCGTGAGTTAAGGTTGCTGTTTTTGAAGCAACTTGTAAATAAAGGATGCCATTTTTTTCGTATAACTGAGCAACACCGTCAGTGATGCGATGAGAATGTCCAGTTACCTCTCCTTCTGCTAGGGTTAAGTGAGGTAAATGTTGTCCATTAATTTGCTCTACAGGAAGTAAAATAACGTCGCCTTGTCGAATAGGTTGCATAGGTTCTTTGATTAATTGTTAGCTTGATTAATTGTTAGAGGTTGTCTGAGAAGTCTCATTTGCTACATCCAAGCCCCCTAAATCCCCCAATCTTGGGCGTACGTACGTACGTACGTACGTACGTACGTACGTACGTACGTACGTACGTACGTACGTACGTACGTACGTACGTACGTACGTACGTACGTACTACGTACGTATTACGTACGTTAGTTACGTTACGTTAACGTTACGTTACGTTAGTACGTTACGTAGTAGTAGTTAGTAGTAGTATTACGTAATTACGATTAAGTAACGTTAATTAGTACGTACGTTACCTTACGTTAGTANACCGTAGCTACACGTTACNCGTAGTACGTAGCGTTAGACGTCTATCGACTCGTAGTCTACGTACGTCTACGTTAGTAAGTAGTACGTTAAACGTTCGTTAAGTACCTTAACGTTTAAGTTAACCGTACGTAACGTAACGTAAGTTAACGTTAACGTACGTTACGTACGTTAGTTAGTAGTTAGTAGTTAGTTACGTTAGTTACGTTACGTTAGTTACGTTACGTACGTTACGTAGTACGTTACGTACGTACGTACGTACGTACGTACGTACGTACGTACTACGTACGTACGTACGTACGTACGTACCGTACGTACCGTACGTACGTACGTACGTACGTACGTACGACGTACGTACGTACGTCGTACGNGGNGNGNGCAAAATTCACTATAAAAACACTTTTCAGATATCCTCTTAGTTTGATTAATTGTTATCTAGTTATCGATTAGTTGGGACAGGCGAGAAGAGTTCTTTTGTCCACTACTATAGCATTTCTCCGAGTAATGATGTACAGTCAATTGGCTTATCCTTACTCCCTATTGCCTAAAACCTATTGCCTAAAACCTATTGCCTAAAACCTAGGACGAAGTACTTGATAAGTCGGAAAAATTATAGGTTTTATAAACGAGTTGTGAAAATTCAGAAACCCAAAATCCTGGTGAGTACGGGTATCCTGCCCCCGTGAAATTTCACAACCTATTTAGAATTTCTATAGACAATCAAAACTCAAAAGTGGTCAATTCACGATTAACAATTCACGATTAACAATTAACAATTAACCGCTGTATAATTAACTTTTGTTAAATAAACTTAAATAAACTTGAGATAACTTAATAAAATGTTACAATTATAATTATTCATAGTTTATAATAAAACTAATATGACACGTAAGCAATCCAAATCGAACCTGCCAACAAAAATTTGCCCTGTTTGTCAACGTTCCTTTACATGGCGCCAAAAATGGGAAGATTGTTGGGAGGAAGTCAAATATTGCTCAGAACGCTGTCGCAGAAGGAAATCTGGTGTGAAGCAGGGATGAGGTATAAACGATAACCAGGGCTACTTCCAAAGGTTTTGTCAGTGAACTTTTTGTGTTTTGTATATTTTCATACTTGACACATCAGAGTCTCATAATTCACACTATGTGTTCTAATCCTTAATATTTTCTTCAGTATTGTGTATGTTTGTGAAGACGGTGTGTCCCAAAGG
>NZ_GL890948.1:100289-103002 GCF_000211815.1 Moorena producens 3L | reverse complement strand
GAACAAACAATTCCTTTCAACAATTCGGCAATTTAGATGTGCCACCTCTTCCTGACCCCATACTTGAACTGAAAAACAGCCAATGTTACAGAGGTTGATGAAGCGGGAGATGAGATCGAATATACCTATGAAATTACCAACACAGTTGAAGGTTCAGAAGCAACTAATATTACCTTAGTTGATGATAACTTTACCTCTGACACTGGCGATGATTTTAATCCAACTTTTGTTAGCGGTGATACTGATGGAGATGGTAATTTAGACTTTGGGGAAACTTGGGTATATCAGGCTTCCTATACCGTTACTCAAGCAGATCTAGATAATGGGGTTGATCTGGTTAATGTTGCTACTGCTGATAGTGCGGAAACCGAGCCAATCACCGATGATGCCACAGTCGGTGTAAAGCCGATGCCTGGTGTGGATCTGATCAAAGATGTAGCACTTACCAACGATGCTGATTCATCTCAAGATATTAGTGCAGGGGACGAACTTACCTATAGCTTCACTCTTGAAAACACGGGTAATGTCACCTTAACTGATGTAGGAGTGACAGACCCCTTACCTGGTTTAAGTGGGATCGACTTTGGTACTTTTGACGGAACTTTAGACCCAGGCGAGGAGGTAACTGGTACTGCTACCTACACTGTAACTGCAGCTGATGTTACAGCAGGTACAATTGAAAACACTGCTACCGTAGCTGCCGAAGACCCACAAGGCGAGGATATTACAGATACGGACAGTGAGATAGTTGATCTACCTGAACCAAAACTGGAGATCGACAAGATGTTTGTAGATTTTGTCGATAATGACGGCAATGGTATTGTTACTCAAGGAGACGATCTCAACTATACAATTAAAGTCAGTAGCACCGGAGATGCGAATTTAACTGATGTTACCGTTAGTGATCCCCTGACAGGACTTGATGAAACTATCGAGTTCCTAGGTGCAGGTGATATGAAAAGCTTTGAGGTTATCTACCGCGTATCAGAAACAGATGCACTCACCGGTCAAGTTCTCAACACTGGAATTGCTGATAGTACTCAAACCGATCCAGTACAAGATACTGTGGATGTACCTGTTAAATTGGCTGTGGATATAGACATTAAGCCCGGTTCCTTCCCCAGCTCCTTCAATTTAAGGGGTAACGGTACCGTACCTGTGGCAATCTTCGGTACCAGTGTTTTCGACGCGACTTCCATTACGGAAGTTTGCTTAGAAGAGTTTATGCCTGGTCCGTCTACAGGAGAAGGCTGCACCGAGGATATCAACTTTGAGGATGTGAACGGTGACGGTATTACAGATGCTGTAGCCAAGTTCAGTAAGCCCGATTTGATCGGTGTTTTAGACACAGATAGCGAGTTTGCTATGCTCACTGGCATGACAAGCAATGGGGTGATGTTTGTTGGTGTGGGCGACGTAAACGTTACCCAGGTGTAAAACACACTTCTGTATATTTACCCAACTTCCTCTGCTTCTGGTTAATTCCCCTATATCTACGTTCAAGATCAAAAAAACCCCAGCGGGTAGCTGAGGAATAAGTCAAGGTGCATCTACTATTCCTGAATCCAACCGGGGTCTACCTAGATCCGGAAATATTTCCAAAACATAGGGAAATGCGATATAGCGTTTTTCATGAGCTAAGGTACACAGGATTTTTTCCGACTTCCCTGCTCCGAAGTCCCTGCTCCGAAGTCCCTAAAATCCACTCCTAGTCAGTACCTCACCCAATTGAAAACTGCTATATAGCACTACGCATTCAGATGTTTTACATTGTCTTGATGCAGTCGCTCATGGGGGGAACCCCCAAGACCGTAATGGTGCGTTTTCCGTTGGCGAATTAAATTCGCCACGGGTCGCACCTCTGCATCGCTCCTAAACTCCGAAACTTAGTCATAGCGTTAGAGTCGATGCCTGGTATTACCCAGGGCACCTCTCCTTCAAATCTGGGCGTGCGACTTTCACCGCACCCAGCTCCTAGATATCCTGACCTTTCGGTCTGCTTCCGTGGATTAGTTGATGGCAGCTGTGATGAACTGCTAGCAAATTCTTTGGTTTCCAGTTATCGTGGTTTCCATCAATATGATGTAAGTGTACGACTTCTTCCCCTAGGAATTTGTGTCCACATTGTCCACAGGAATGGTTTTGCTTAGTTAAGGCTTTGGAGGTAGCATTATCATAGAGCTTGCTATTGCGTTTGCTCCAGTAAACTAGGTCACCATCATAGGGTGACTTAGTCCCTTTAACATTGACATGTTTGTTCTCTGAATAAGGTACCGCCGGAAATGCTTTGTTCACTAACCTTACGGCTTCGTGTTTGTCGATTTTCTTTTCCTTTATGAATTTACGGCGTGCTGATTCATTTGCAAACCATAAACTATTTCGGGAGCCGTCCATCTTGCCATACCGGTGGTAGTTTCTCCAGCCCCGAACAATGGGGGCTAGTTTTCTTGCCTTAACTTTTGCACCATAATTCGAGTTGCTGACCACGGCTTTGATTTTCTTTCGGGTTGTTTTATAGTTTTCCGGTGAGGGGAAACTTCTGAACTTTCCGTTTTTCTGGACTCGAAAATTCCAGCCCAGGAAGTCAAATCCGTCTGTCGTTTTAGTTAGCTTAGTCTTTCGAGCGCTGATTTCCATTCCACGTTCGGCGAGGAAGCTCTTGATTTTATCTAGAATTTCCTCTGCATTGTCTTCTGGCTTGAGAATTATTACC
>NZ_GL890948.1:0-99726 GCF_000211815.1 Moorena producens 3L | reverse complement strand
TAAATTTTGCCGGAGTTTTTTCCAGTTTTGTTCTTTCCAGAGTTCACTATGTTTTACCATGTGTCTAACTATGCTCTTCATTGATTTGTGTTTTCTAGATACCCGTGACCAGTTTCCGGTCACATCCTACCCGACAGGAGGGATTAGATTTGGCATAACTTACCGGGGTTTCGACCCTTCCCCAGACCTCTGCTGGTGCGCTTTCCACTGACGAATTAAATTACGGGGTCGCACCGTTTGCTGTCGTTTTTACTTGTTCCGTCCTTTGGATTGTTTTGGTGATTTAGGGTGATTCAGTTTGCCTACCCTCTTCTCGGAGATTGCAGCTATCAAGCAATATGCTGCGAGAATGAGAGGATGAAGTCCACACATTTCCCAGGCTGTGGCTTTGTCATGAGACACTTTTTTAGAATCTGTTTACCCGTGTCACCTCCCTATTAGCGCCGGGGAACCTACCTGTTTCAGTCCTGATTGCGCCCTGCTGCCAGCTTCACTCTGCGAGGTTGCCGCCTGCTCGGTGTGGCCAGATAAGGAGTCACTTCTCTCCTGAAGGGCGGGGTTTTCACCCGCATCCGTTAGACAGTTAGACTTTTGAGGTTTTTATTCCTCGCGAAGTCCCCTACTCATACCCCTCTATTTTCTAGAGGCTCCTAGTAGGAACAAGCCGCACTTACTTCTGACTTCTGACTTCTGACTTCTTACTTGCGCGTAGCGCTATATCAACCCAAAGACCGCAAAAAATTACCTAACCCGACACCAATAAACGTAGCTACTGCATAACCCAGAGTACCGCAAAGAATCGCTGGAGTAACTAGCTTATCCCACTGCCGTGCTGTCGCCATAGCCGCTGCTGTAGTTGGCCCACCCATATTAGCATTGGACGCAATTACTAACTCAGCTAAATCTAAACCCAACAATCGCCCAACTCCGAGTAAGACTAACAAATGGATGGCGAGAATTAATCCAGCAAAAATAAACAGAACTGATCCCACTCGTAGCACTATTTCTACATTAGCGCTGGCACCAATTACAGCAAAAAATACCTGCATCAGCAGATAGCCAATTTTTTCTGCAGCCGTTATCCTACCTAAATAGCTTGGGAATAGTGTCGCTAGCATCACAATTAAAACCGTTTCTACCAGAATTCCCCCTTTGTTGAAACCCAACCAGCTAGCGAGACCATAACCTACAGCACAAATGGTCATACTAATGGCTAATGCCAAACTGATATTGATAACAGAGAGTCCTTGTCGAGACTGGGAGTCAAAGACACTAAACTGACTAGAATTAGTATTCTCCTGAGAGCGCTGGTTAGGGAAAATTCCCCGTAGCCACTTCATGGAAGGTAAAGCAAACAGCACTAAAAAGTACAAGGTCATCACTAAATTATCTGCTGCTACCCCAGCACTGAGTAAATCTCCTGCTCTTAATCCAGTGCTTTCAGCGGTTGCCGCAAAATTAACAGAACCACCAATATAGGTAGCACAAAAAATTGCTGCCAACTGCCAACCTTGCTCTCCTAAAGGAATGAGATAGTAAGCCACTACTGTTCCTAGGATTGTTCCCACTGCACCAATGCCATAGGCAATTAAGGTAAACCCAGCCTCCCACACAATCCGAAACAAGTCAGCTTGGAATAGTAGCAAAGGAATAGCTAATGGAACTAAATAAGACCAGACCACCCCATAGGTGGGAGCATCCGGTGGAATAATCCTAAGATTAGATAGGATGAACGTTACCAAAATGGTGACAACAGCCCCAGATAGTTTAGCTCCCCAAGGAGTACGTTCTGCCCACAATCCAATGGTTGCTGCTGACAGCAACACAGCCCATAGAGCGAAATCTTGATTAGGATTTATAAGAGAGGTTGTCATGTCATGGAATGCTTATCTAAAAGCTTTTCTAATAAACTTTCCGATGCCCAAAACGATGTATTTTTAAGATTATCGACAACAACAGGTAAATTGATAAGTTTCATAGTAGCTGCCCGGTCTAAAATCCCCAAAATACCTGTGATGGTTAATCCTCGTTCCCTTGCTATGCGCCGTGCCTTCATATCATCTAGCAAAATTAAATCTGCTGTGAGTTCTTGAGCTAAAAGAATAGCTGCCAGTTCTCCGGGGTCTAGCAAATCTAGAACTGAATCGGAAGATAGGCTAACGGGTCTAATTTTCAGCCAAGGGGGTGGGGTGGCAATCCAAGTTTGCACAGGTGGTGGGGCAGCCACATCTGATAGCTCGTCATACACTGCTTGGGGAATAATGATTTGCCCAAACAGTTGGGGTAGCAGGTTAATCTGCCCAATCAGGATTAGGTAGTTAATCGGGGAAGTATTAGAAACAACGATCATCCAGGGTTGGCAAATA
Organism: Moorena producens 3L; assembly: GCF_000211815.1. GTDB lineage: Bacteria > Cyanobacteriota > Cyanobacteriia > Cyanobacteriales > Coleofasciculaceae > Moorena > Moorena producens. The sequence continues at coordinate 97,360 of NZ_GL890948.1, read as the reverse complement.
GATTGTCCAGGGTTTGGCTATCTTCGTCTAGGTCAGCTTCGGTGTAGGGAAGGTAAGCTTTTTCCTCCTTGAGGAATTGGTAGGTTTCCCAGCGAGAAGAAAAGTTAAGGATTCTGCGGACTTGGGCAGCACCAAGGTGACCTTGACGATAGCGATCAGCCACAATTAGTTCAAGGATTCTGCGGGAGAGGTCACCTACTTGGAGTTGACTAGCGATTTCATCGGGGAGTTGGATCGTAATTTCCATAGGGGTAATCGGAGTCTGTCCATAGATGCAGTTTAACTCCAAAGTTAGGGCAGCAGTGTGTGAGAGCCTAGCTAAACTCCGACAAATCAACTAAAATAAACCCGTCAGCTGTCAGCCGTCAGCTGTCAGCCGTCAGCTTAAAATAAACCTTCCGTAGCGTGCGCATCGCGCAAACAGCAGGATTTGATAATGCTTACCTGTTTTATTCAAAAGCTGAACGCGCACGGGTGCGCGTAGCGCATCAGCTGATAGCTGATAGCTGATAGCTGACATCACTCAAACTTCCAAATCTTAATAGTATTATCTTGAGAACTACTAGCAATGGTAGCACCATCATGGCTAATAGCAACGCTAGTCACAGCGCTTAAATGATCGGTGAGAGTATAGAGCAATTCACCACTACCAGGATGCCAGATTTTGACAGTCTTATCGGCGCTACCACTAATTAACGTATTCCCTTGAGGGCTAATAGCAATAGATTTAACAGCATTCCCATGTCCGGTCAGAGTAACCAACGGTTTCTTTGGTATTTGTAAATACCGATCCCTCTTCAGCAACCAAATCTTAATGGTTTTATCAGCACTGCCACTAATTAAGATTTGACCACTAGGGCTAAAGGTGAGTGACTCTACCGATGCCGAATGTCCAGTAATGGTTGCGGCGAGCTTACCAGTTACTAAATTCCAAAGCTTAATGGTTTTGTCAGCACTACCACTAGCTAGCAGTTGTCCATGTTTACTAATAGCAACTGCGTTAACTGTTCCTAAATGGCCAAACAAAGTTGTCTGTAATGATGCCTTCTTCAGCAACCAAAGCTTAATAGTCTGATCCGCACTACCGCTAGCTATAAGTTGCCCATTGTGACTAATTGCCAAACACTTTACCCAAGCTGAATGTCCACAAAGGGTATGAATTAAATTTCCCGTATACTCATGCCATAGTTTAATGGTATGATCCCAACTGCTACTAGCGATAATTTCTCCATCTGGACTAAAGCTAACCGCTTCAATCACATTTAAATGTCCTGAAAGTTTAGCCACCACTGTTTTAGCTTGCCAGTTAAAAATCGTGATAGTTTTATCTGTACTACCACTAGCTATAGTTTCTCCATTCGGGCTAAAGGCGATAGAATTAATTCCACTGGACTCTTCGGAAAAAGTATGTACACATTTCCAAGTAGGAGTATCAAATTTAGGGGTAACTGTTGTAGATAAAGACGTTACTGGTATAGCAGCGAAATCCTCTGGTAAACCAAGTGCTCCGAGGACTTGAGTAGCTGATTGGTAGCGTTGGTTTGGTAAATTCTCTACCATTTTGTTCAGGATGCGAATAAGCGGATCACTGACAGGTTGCCTGAGGTAATCGACCCAAACCCACTTCCCTTCTAGACTATTAAACATATCAAAGGGGTGAACATTGGTAAGCAGATGAATACAGGTAACCCCTAAACTGAACAAATCACTGGTTGCGATCGCTTTCCCCATCAACTGTTCCGAAGCCGTGTAAGCCGCAGAGCCAATCATAGTTCCCGTTCGTGCTAGCACAGTTTTTGTAGTCAGCTTAGCAGCACTGAAATCCACCAGAAACAGTTCGCTCCCCCTTCCCCCCCAGGAATAAAACCTTTTCCTGGTTTTGTGTGTTGGTAGCTGGGACAAAGACGACTCAGGAGGAGGGCGACGAATGATATTGTGGGGATTAATATCCCGATGAATTACCTGATGACTATGGATAAAGCGCAGCACTGGCAGCAATTCAATCAGGACTTGCCGAACCTGGTTTTCCCTAAACGTCCCTTCTGTTTCCAGTTCTGTGGCTAAGCTTTCCCCCTCGATATACTTGTGGACTAGAGCAGGTTCTCCTGCGATACCTAATTGATGATCCGCCTCAAAATAGGCCAGAAGTTCGGGAATCTGAGGATGTTGTCCCAGCACTTGCAGCCTAGTAGCTTCTTGGCGGAAGGACTCAGCCGCTTTCTGAGCATTATTGGTATCCTGATGTTGTAAGGATAACTGTTTGATGATACACTTACTATTGCTATCATCCGCCTCATCCACCCCCAGAAACGTGCGCCCCATACCACCAATACTAATCAGCCTCAGAGCACGGAAGCGTCCGCCCAATCGTAATCTAGTTCCACAATAGGCACAAAACCTAGCCTGATTGGGATTTTGGGGATTTTGGCATTTAGGATTAAGACAGTAGCTCATGATATGGGGTGGTCAAGTCGAAGGGTTGGCAAGTTGACAAGTTAGCCAGTTGACAGATTTGTTGAAAGTTTTCCCCGAGTTTTCCCCAAGTTTTCCCCATTGTTAACGGTTGCTAACCTACCAAGAAACGTCAGCTGTCAGCCGTCAGTTGTCAGCCGTCAGCTTAACAGAAACCTTCAACCTTCAACCTTCAACAACCCAACCTTCAACAACCCAACCTTCAACCTTCAACAACCCAACCTTCAACCATCCAGTTGACGCACCCCTAAGCCTAAGCCTTTTAGACACTACCAAAGGTTGGGATTGGACTAGCATTCTGACGATTGAAGCTCGGTAGATCAACCCGGGTGATATTGCGGCTTCTGACCGCTAGTCGGTAACTTACACTCTGGAGTTCGGCGTGGAGTTGTCGGTTTTCTCGCTGTAACATGGTCACCTTCTCCTTAACTGGTGCCATCCGTTCCGAAAACTTCTGGTGATAAATTTTTGGTAGCTCTTGTACAACTTGTTCTAGCTGACGGGAGCGCTCGGTTAATTCTTCTACATTATCCCGCAATTGCTTAATTTCCGTGTCACGGGTGGCAATTTGCTGTTGATAAAATTCCACCTGCTGCTCCACATCGTGCAACTGTTCTCGCAAGACCACCATCTGAGCCTTGTGGCGCTCAGACACCTCTTGGGGTGGTTTGAAGTTAGCATTTCCCTTCACCAAGCGGAATAGTTCTTGAGACAGCTGCTGCACTAACTGGTCTCTAAGCTGCAACTCTTCCCGCAAGTGAGATACTTCCGTTTGCAGAGCTGATCTCGATAGGGTTTCAATCTGCCTCACCATGGCTTACCACTCCAACTAAATATACAATTTCCAATAGTAGATGGCGACCGGGGGTGTCGATCACTGATCACAAAATATACTGTTGCAGCTAATGTACCATCCAAACCCGGCAATTGACCATCTAAAACTCTTGTAGGGTGGGCAAATTGACTCGAATCCAGAGGATTTGGTCAGATGACATGTATTTGCCCACCCTACCCCGATTCCCGACTCCCGATTCCCGACTCCCGATTCCCGACTCCCGACTCCCTTTGCTATAGAAGAATTGTTGTTAATAATTGTTTCTTATACGGTGCGAGTAAGTAATTCTTGGTTTAACCTGGCTTAGCATTTGTATATTAATGAAGCCCAAAGGATTCCCCAAAAAAAGTCTTTTGTAGGGTGGGCAAATCGACAGTATTCCTGATCTAATGGTCAGATTCACAGAATTTGCCCACCCTACGCCTTGTAGCAAATGCACAGGATAACGGTACTGATGGTCAGATTCACAGAATTTGCCCACCCTACGCCTGATATTGTTTTCTTCAAGGGTACAGGGGATGTAAGCATTCAGCCGTCAGCTAATGCGCTACGCGCACGCAAAGCGAACAGCTATCAGGTGATGGGGGGATGCGTCAACCTTCGACGCCGGTTTACGGCACGGTAGGGATAGTGTAAAACGAGCAGGGATTTTCAACCAGCCGTACCAGCACCCCCCAGCTTGTTTACTACCTGCCATTGATTAGCTGACGGCTGACAGCTGATAGCAGAATACTTACCAAGGAAAATAGAACAAGCTATGCGCACTACTCATACCTATAAACCGAAATATTCTCACTCTACCTCTAGGACAATTGCTCAAAAAAAGAAAGACTCCAGAGTGATTGGTTATAGAGAAATATTGGAAGCCGAGGAAAGGGAGTGGAACGCGGAAGAGGCGGTCGGGGAATGGGGAAGTATGAGTGCGAATGTGATGCGCACCTTAGAATCAGGACAATACGTGCCCGACACAGCATGGTATGAAAAGGGGCTGCAAGCAAAGCTAAGGATAGGACTGCCGGTTGATAAAAACCAGGAAGGGGCGAAGGTCGGTGGGCATATGGTAGTGCAGCCTAAAAGGAGAATGGTGCAGCGAGCAGCACAACCGTTGACGGGGGATTCGGTGACATATGGCGAAAGCTTGAGGGCATCGAGGAGTGATAATCAAAACAAAACTGGCTTGCCTGATCGCCTCAAAGCAGGCGTTGAAAACCTCTCGGGTTACTCGATGGATGATGTGAGGGTACATTACAATTCCTCGAAACCGGCACAGTTGCAGGCATTGGCTTATACACAGGGGACGGATATTCATGTAGCGCCGGGGCAGGAGAAGCATTTGGCCCATGAGGCTTGGCATGTGGTGCAGCAGAAGCAGGGAAGGGTGAGGCCGACGATTGAAGCAAAGGGGGCTCCAGTCAACGACAACCAGTGGTTGGAAACGGAAGCCGACCGCATGGGGCAAAAGGCGGCCAAAAATTGGCAAGGCGACCACCGTAGAGGCAGCACCGAAAAAGCAGAGAAGGAGAGCCTCACCAGTAGAGTGGCACGGGCTGGAAAGCCCAACAAGGCGGGCGTGGCCTCAATTCAGAGGACAAACGACGGTAAGGGAAGGAAGAAGGGAGAGGAGTTGGCAGAGAAAGAAACGACCGAGACACAATATACAATAAAAAGCAAGCTAGGTGAAAGTTCGCATCACGTGGCATACGAGCTCAATGAAACCGATGCTTGGGTCCTTCTTTCACACAAAAATGGCGAAATTAAAAATACAATTGAACAAAGGAAAAAGACCTTAAGTTGGTTTGATCAAGAGTTGGTAGGAAAAATGGGAGACAAGCCAGTTACACTAACCTGGAATAATGAAGGAGAAGTTAAAAAGATTGAAGGTGTATTGATAGAGAGAATCCATGGCGTAGAGGTCAAAAATCGGGACATATATGGTGGTATAAATTGGGAAGGTATGTTTTTAAAGGATTGGATATTATCAAATGATAAAACCAAAATTGAAAGGTTGCTAATAACAGCCAAGCAGTTCTTGAAAGGGAATTTTGATATACATGACTTCCAGTATTGGGTAACGAATGATGGAAGCTTCAAATTAACAGACGTTAAGAGCGTGGAAAAAGCCAAACAAGGTGTAGAAATCGAATCGACTAAGGCATTGAAAAATAACGTCAGTGAGCTAGAATTTATAAACAACAACTTCGTTGCAGTCCATGAGATATACACCAAGGACTCGGAATCCAAATTAAAGAAGGTAGTCGGGGATATCAAAAAAGACAAGGACAAGTCGGAGTCTGAAACAGATAACACACCAAATATAAATCCACAGGAAAAGATAGAAAACCGGGACATGTTGCCCCACAAGGACAACCTAGAGGAAAGAAAGGAATTACAAACAGAAAAGAGAGTAATAAAGGAGGATGCAATAAAGAAAAGGGAAGGGGAGCGGGTGATAATATCACTCACGAAACTGCTTAGCAGTAATGAGGAGGATCAGCTAAGTATAAAAATAGAAGCACACGAAATTCGAAAAAACGCACGGGAAGCAGAGATAGGAATATATGGTGTGCAAAGGGACATGATAGTATATGCGAAAACATGGAGAATAAAGAAAAGAAAGGAAAGGGACAACAAAGAAGTGGAAAGTTGGTGGGAAGACTCCAGGCCAGTGTGGATATTATATGATCGGAATATCGACTAAGGAAAAGGCATACAAACCAAAAAGCAAAAAAGGTGGAAAGCAAAAAAAAAATGAGATGTAAGGGAAGGTTATACGGTTCTTACCCCAGTCACCCGAGCGCTCGCGGCACAGGTAGTGCGTCCGCTCTTGTAGGGTGCGTTAATGAAATGTGTGCGGTTCGTTCTAACTAGTGCGTCCGCTCTTGTAGGGTGCGTTAATAAAATGTAACGCACCATCTATATACAAATTGAAACCAAACTATCATTAACCAATACCATGGTGCGTTACGGCTTCAACGCTTGGTTATATCATATAATCTTCTCACCCAAACCGCCTAACGCACCCTACAAAATCCCAAAATTATATTCATTCTATATCCAAATTGAAACCAAACCATTCTCAACCAATACCACGGTGCGTTACGGCTTCAACGCTTGGTTATATCATATAATCTTCTCACCCAAACCGCCTAACGCACCCTACAAAATTTCCAAATATTATTCATAAGATATCCAAATTTAAACCCATTAAATTATACCATTTGCGCTTCGGCGCACGCTACGCGAACGAGCAAAATTTTAAGCATTTTGCTGATAGCTGATAGCTTACCTTTATTTCAATTACCCCTCAACAAAAAAAAATCTAAAAACCCTTGACAAATTAATTTATAATCATTATGATTATATTTATTAACCTAAAAACAATTATTCGACTATGCCTCAAAACTCTCAGCCAAATTCAAACAATAATTCAAACGGATTCATTGTTCCGTACATTTTGAAGGGGTCTCGCGAGCAAATAACCCATACGGTGTATATCCTTAATGGCTTGGGCTACGCTCAACTTACTGACTGGGGTCCTCTTCAGCCGACGGGAAATCCAGGAGAATTTATTACGATTATGATCAGATATTGGATTTGGCGTTAAGACCTTAAATTTCTGGGGGGGTTTCCCCCCTGGCCAAAGGTTAGCCGTCAGCCGTCAGCCGTCAGCCGTCAGTAGAAATATCGCGCTTTGTAGGGTGGGCAAAGGTCGATGATAACTGTACAAATGGTGAAACTATGATTATTTGCCCACCCTACACCACTACTGAATGCTGATAGCGAACAGATAGCTTTGTAGGGTGGACAAATATCAATGATAACTGTACAAATGGTGAAACTATGATTATTTGCCCACCCGACACCACTACTGAATGCTGATAGCTGATAGCTGAATGCTTACGGACAAAGGCTCCGGTCTGTTTGCGACGCGAACAGATAGGTGATAAAATTGAGTGCATAAGCGAAAATTCCTAGCCGTGGAAAGTATTTCTGCGGCTATTTTTTTGGGGTTAGTTGGTTGAAGGTTAGTTGGTTGAAGGTTAGTTAGTTGAAGGTTAGTTGGTTGAAGGTTAGTTGGTTGAAGGTTATCAGGTTGAAGGTTATCAGGTTGAAGGTTATCAGGTTGAAGGTTAGTTGGTTGAAGGTTATGTAAGCAGTCAGCTGTCAGCTGTCAGCCGTCAGCTTAAAATAAACCCAGCGTAGCGTGGGCCGGTGCGCAATGGGCAAACGGGAGAATTTAAGATTGATAGATTAATAAGAGGAGAATTTAAGATTGATAGATTAATAAGAATAGAAAGTGCGATCGCTTAGCGTGCGTCGGTGCGTAATCGCTTTTGTCGGGTGGGCAAAGGTCGATGATTACTGTACTTTTGTAGAAACGATCATGACGCAGCCCACCCTACCCAACTGTTCGCGTAGCGTGCGCATAGCCCATTAGCTGACACCTGACAGCTGAATGCTTACTTCACAGAAATTTGAACAATATCCAACCGTTTTAGAGTAAGAACCATGACTCCAAATAATCCACAGTCAGATCAACGCCCTCCTATTTGGATTGGGCATGTTAGCATGAACTACCCCGCCCTGTTCGTTCGCGTAGCGTGGCCTACGGCCAGGACGGGGTGTCAGCTACCCCATCCTTAGAGCGTGATTTTTGACGCTTCATCTTTCCCAGTTGCTTCATTGATCCAGTATGCTTTCTGGTCTTTGAAGTAGAGCTAGAAAATCCACGTTTATCGAGGTCAGCACCGTACCCCGGCTGTTTTCCTAATGCTGCATTGAACATCACTATTGCGCTTGTCTTGTCTCTATCGAACCCAAAGCCGCAAATATCACAGACGTGGTATCTATTCGACAGTTCAGCCCAGTCTTTGTGAACCTTTCCACATTCTGGACAACGCTGAGATGGCTTTAGTTGTCTAGTCGGTAGTTGAAGAACAATTCCGCCTTTGAGTTCGATTTTGTAGGTCAGCATTTTATTGAGAGTACCGAATCCTACATCCAGAATGGCTTTGTTTAATCCAGCTTTTTGTTTCCTTCTTTTCGACCCTTTCTTGGCTTTCCGGGTCATTCCTTTCGTATTGAGCTTCTCGGTTACGCCGATGTCATAACGACTAGATAAATCTGATGTAACCTTGTGTTGCCAATCTTTACGCGCGTTACCCGCTTTCCTCTTTAGTTGGGATTCTTTTTTGTTGGCTTTTTTCCAACGCTTAGACGCCTTTATACTTTTTTTGAAATTAGGAGCCTGCTTCCTGCGCTTTTCCTTCCCGGCGGCCTTCACTTTAGGCTCTAGAGTCTTCGTAAAACGCTGGTTGGCTATCTCCTCAAACTCGCTGCCGTTGAAAGCTGTGATTGCTGTTTCAGTCCCTAAGTCATAGGCTACGATTTTCTCGTACGTTAAGTCAGATCCTGAACCATATTTAGTGTCGGGGGTTTCTACTTTAACGGTTATTGAAGCATACCAAGCGTTTACACTAGACTTGTACGTAATTGTTAGAGTCGTTGGTGTCCCCCAAAACTTGGCCTGACCACGCATCTTTATAGTGAGTCCGAGGTCATTCAACGTCAAAGTTCCATCTTTTCCGTCAGTATTAGCCTTCCAACCAGCCTTACTGGGATAAGTCCATCCGGAGTATTTCCGAATTGGCTTATATTTGGGAATTTCACTTAACCCAAGAAAGAAGCGATTATATGCCAGGTCTACCCTCTTAAGGGTCGCTTGCAAGGAAGTACTATATAACTCCTTGTACTCCGGCCAACATTCCTTGAAGGCGGGCAAGCAGTTTTGTTGATCAAGATATCCTATGGACTTTTTATTTGCTTTCCATTCATAGCGGCGATCGCCTATCCCAGCGTTATAAAGCAACTGGTGCATTTTTCTCGCGTAAAACATCTTTGACGCAGCTGTTTTGTTAGGATACAGACGAAATGTATGTCTGAGATTCGCCATGAATGAAACCACCTCCTTGAAATCTTCGTGCTTGGGCTGATATTATTTTAGTATAGTTGATGGTAAATACAAATGTCAAGCACAAAAAGGAAAAAGCCTCAGAAAAGAATGAGGGGAGCACCCGCTCATTATGACGAGCTAAAAAGACAACACGGAATCTGGTTAACAGATACTACTTGGAAATGGTTGCAATTGTCGGCTGAAGACTCCGGGGTAAGCGTTGGAGAATATATAGAGAGTTGGGTAAGGAAACAGGTCTCTGGCATTTGAAGGGGCTATCCATCCCAGAAACGAAACCTTAGGATAGTGGAGCCTTTATGGTTGGTCGGTTATGTATAAAAGGGTTAAAACTTTTTGATTAAGGCTCCACTATCCTTACGGTAACTTCAACACCTGGACGAGGTGGGGGAATTTCGCCCCCTCTTGCCTCCCCTATCTTGTTAAACGTTTCAGACTTCAAAAAATCTCTCGACTTCTTCGAGTTTGTGGGAATGCTTAAGGTTGCTGAATTTCAAGAGTTAGCAGTACTTGAATTGAGAGGGGGAACCCATCTGGTGCTTAGAAATAAACCTGAAGCGGCACCAGGACAAGCGAGTTTTGATCTGATGGTTGATGATTTGAAGGCTCAACAAGTCGCCCTGCAAGAGGCTGGCTATGCACCGAGCGAAATTCGCGAAGGGCGAATACACAGTGTGTTTGATGTATCTGAACCTTCAGGAAACATAATTACCTTTTATGATAGCCATGTGGTGGGGCCAGTCTAGAGGGAACTATTTTTTTTGGGTTATCAGGTTGAAGGTTAGTTGGTTGTTCGCGTAGCGTGGCCTTTTGGCCAAGGTTATGAGGTTGAAGGTTATTAGTGCGATCGCGTAGCGTGGCCTACGGCCAATCGCTTTTGTAGGGTGGGCTGCATGTCGATGATTACTGTACTTTTGGTGAAACTATGATTATTTGCCCACCCTACCCAACTGATAGCTGTTCGCGTAGCGTGCGCGTAGCGCTTTAGCTGAAAGCTGACAGCTGACAGCTTACCCTAAATCTGCCTACGAAACGCTCTAATCGCTTCTCCCGCATCGGTTTCCGCCATCAAAACACAGTGTCTGAACCAATCAAGATCCAATTCACTCAGTCCGGGTAGCAAGCTACGCTCGATGGGGACATAACTGCCATCTTGAAGATGATAAAGCTTTAGTAATCCATCTTCCCAAAACCAAACCTCTGGAACACCTAAAGCTTGATAACGTTCTAACTTGCTGATGCCACCACTACTAAAAACCACTTCAATGGACAAATCTGGAATTGGCTTAACACTACCGATGCAGTAAGAATCGTCAGCTTGGGCAGAGGCGACGCCTTCTTTTTCCTGAGTCATTGAGCGAGTTGGCTGAAACAAAATGCCCTTTTCCGTCAGAAAGGTTGTGATTAAGTAACCGATGATACTGGCAAAAATTTCATGTTCTCGTCCTGGCATCAGAATCTCGATTATCCCATCAAAGTAAAACAGCCGAACACCAGGAGAACCATCAAAGCCCTTCTGGATCAACTTAAACTGTTCCCAGGTGCCATCATGTACGATGCGTTGATCGGTGGTTTGGTCGAGTAGTTGGGGCATCGCTCTCACCTCCGGCTATCCTTACCAGCCATTGTGACATAGTCAGTCAGTAGGGTGGGCAAAGGGAGATGAGAACTGTACTTTTGGTGAAACTATAATTATTTGCCCACCCTACACCAGAGTCAGTAGGGTGGGCTGCATGTCGATGATAACTGTACTTTTGGTGAAACTAAAATTATTTGCCCACCCTACACCTACTGTTGACAGAATCAGGTATTCAAAGGGCTACTGTGCTAGAAAAAATAATAAATAGAGTCGAACTAGTCACCATTAACTAGTTACCATAATGAACTATTCCCAGATCATAAAACTTGGCTTACTTCTGACATCTCTGATAGTTGCTATTTGGATTGGCGCGATCGCTATTTTCTCGATCCAAAATATCACGGAAGTATCCGTGAAGTTTTTAGTCTTCGAGTCAATTGATCTGCCAATCGGTGTTGTTTTGGCTGTTAGCGTTGGTATTGGTCTTCTTGGGGGAGCGATCGCACCTCTAGTGTGGCAGCTTTTGGGGAAATCCTTGAAATTCCTAGACTCTGAGGATGACCTATACTACGATGAGTAGACTTGGACAATCTATTCGTAGTCCATCCGGTCATAAAGTCTATCATCATATTGATGAGACATAAACTCAGAGCGCCGTCTCGCTGGTAGGGAAGGAGGAGCACTAGAGTAGGGGTGTTGGACCACGTAAGTTGTACGAGGAGGACGCTGTGGTCGTGATATCAAGGCTAACCCGCCAATCACAACGGCACCACCACCAATGGTTACCGCCATACCGCCAAGTCCCCAAAGTATTCCTGACATGAGGGTATTTGCGGTTTCATTAGTAGTTTTACGATTAGGGATTAGTTGCTCAGGAGCCCTGATCACACTGGCATCAACCTGAGCAGTTAGATTGTCTAGCAGTAACTGCTGATTGTGAAGTTGGGCTTTGAGCTGTTCAGTTTCAGCTCGTTGTTGCTCAACCATAGCTTTGAGCTGCTCAGTGTCCCGCCGCTGCTGTTCAACATTGAGCATATTATTTAAATTATTATTTAAATTATTTAAGTTCGGTGAAGCTAGAGCCTGGTTTGGCGGTTGATCTGTGTAAGGGGAATTATAGGGATTGTTAGGGGAAATTTGGAAGGGTTGGGAAGAGGGAAGGTTATTCGCCACCATATTGCCTCCTCCTTTGAGGAGAAACAATGCTGCCATTCCGGCAAAGGCAGCCCCCGTCAGGAATGCCATACCATCACTCATTAATATTGCCTCTCAACTGGAACCGAATTACAACGAATTGCCACTACTGCTAAGGTCGCATATTTTTTTGTTAATTTCACCCTTAACGTGGGGCAATAAGCCCTTTGCCCATAGCTTTGGGTAATTTTCGTGTGTCAATGGCAACCTAACCCTAAATTGAAATCTAGATTGGTGCCAATGTCTACCCTAGCTCATTTTCAAAATTTTGCGATTTCTCGATCAACTTTCCCTAATTGCTATGGATAATGGTGTGGGCAAATCCTTTCCGCCCCCTAGGGTAACCTGGGGAGAGTCTTACCCAGTCAGGAATTGAGTGACATGAGGGGTCAACCCTTTGGCCGGTTCTCAATGGTTTCATAGCATCTTCGATAGATGTTTTGAGCAAGTTATCAAACCTTGACATTTGAGTTGGGAGTGGGGAATCGGGAGTGGGGAATCGGGAATCGGGAGTCGGGAGTGGGGAATCGGGAGTGGGGAATCGGGAAAAGCGGGAAATGGGGATAATTATCCGGGAAATTATTGTGTATGGTGATACATATTTTGAGGAATTTATACGTAATATAGCGCTACGCGCAAGTCAGCAAGGTTCTTGCGTCAGAAGTCAGAAGTAAGCTATGACTAAGTTTCAGAGTTTAGGAATGTCCTAAGCTTAATGGGTAGTGCTATAAAAGTACCTACTCACCCCTTTCTCAAAAACCTACCCTTGTAAGCGACTCCCGATTCCCGACTCCCGATTCCCGATTCCCGATTCCCGATTCCCCACTCCCGATTCCCGATTCCCGATTCCCGATTCCCGATTCCCCACTCCCGATTCCCTTTGCTATAGCTGCATTTGCCGAAGCACTTCCCTAATCAGATCAGTTGGCACCTGATCTGTCAAGGTTACTTCACCAATCTTGGTAGGCAAAACAAATCTTACCTTACCGTCTTTTACCTTCTTATCCGTTTGCAGGGTATCAATAATGGCATCAATATCTAGCCCACTGGGTAACTTAGTAGGTAGTCCAGCTTTTGCGATTAAAGCATCCTGGCGTTCGGCCTCTTCTGGCTGCCACATCTGGAGTCCCACAGCAATCTGCCCTGCCGCTACCATTCCAATCGCTACGGCTTCCCCATGATTCACTAACTTGTAGCCAGTTAAGCTTTCTACGGCATGACCAATGGTGTGACCATAGTTCAAAATAGCTCTAATCCCAGCTTCTTTCTCATCCTGGCTTACCACATCCGCTTTAGCTTGACAAGACCGAGACAGAATTGTTTCTAATAAATCCTTTTTCAGGTAACGCAATTGGTCAAGTCGCTTCGATTCCTCTAGTTTCACAAATAGCTCTTCATCCCAGATAATCCCATACTTAATCACTTCTGCCATCCCTGCTCGCAATTCTCGGGCTGGCAATGTTTTTAAGACCGAGGGGTCAATTAAGACAAATTGTGGTTGATGGAAGGCACCAATCAAGTTTTTGCCCTTGGGGTGATTGACCCCAGTCTTGCCACCAACTGAAGCATCAACCATGGCCAACAGCGATGTGGGTACCTGGACGAAATTAATTCCCCTTAGCCAAGTAGCAGCTGCAAATCCTGTCATATCCCCAATTACCCCACCGCCCAATGCCACTAGAGTCGAGGAGCGTTCTAGGCGGTTTTCTAGGGCAACATCATAGATCTTTTGGATAGATTTGACAGTTTTGTATCGTTCACCAGCAGGCAGGGTAAGGCTGGATACCTGATATCCCACTAACTCCAAGGCTGCGATCGCTCTTTTCCCATATCTGCGGAAAATTGCTGGATTAGATACCACTAAAACTTTTTTGCCCAACTGTAGACGGCTCATCCAAACCCCAATATCATCTAAGCCACCTGTGGTCATCTTGCCATCAGGAAGGTGTTGTGCGATCGCAATATCATAGGAATGTTCTGGTAGAGCAACGGGAATAACTAACTTCATGAGGAGGAGCCTTTTTCCTGGTTAACTATGGCGCTGTATATATCTACTTTTTGTATCTTTTATAGTAGATGTAGATATATGTTAGAGGGATTGCAGGCAACCCCTCTACAGATCCAGCCTTTAAAGTCCAGGCTTTAACGAAATTTGGCATCATTCCTTGGCACTAGCAAACCCCAACTGGTTGCCGCAGCCTCTTTTGGGCGTTTGCAGATAATACGGTGACCTGACCGTGATCATCCACATCAACAACTGCTGTATCCCCCTCTTGAATCTGACCAGATAGCATGGCTTCGGCTAAGCTATCTTCTAACAGGCTCATAATTGCCCGTCGTAGAGGTCTAGCACCATAGCTCGGTTCGTAGCCTGCTTTGACTAAGTGGTCCTTGAAAGCCTCTGTGACTTCCAGGATAATTCCTTTCTCTTGTATAGAGCTAGAGATTTCCTGAAGCAGAATTTCCGCAATTTCCTTAACTTCATTCTTCTTGAGCTGACGGAAGACAATTATATCGTCAAGGCGGTTGAGGAACTCAGGACGGAAATAGTCTTTCAGATTTTCATTGACCTGAGTGCGGATCTGGTTGTACCTAGACTCCTCATAGGTTTTTGACGACTCAAAGCCAAAAACACTACCTCCTTTTTCAATCACTTTAGAACCGATGTTGGAGGTCATGATTAATATTGTGTTCTTGAAATCTACAGTACGACCTCTAGCATCGGTTAAGCGACCATCATCTAACAGTTGCAACAGTACATTGAAAACGTCAGGGTGAGCTTTCTCGATTTCGTCAAATAGTACCACCGAGTAAGGCTGGCGTCGCACGGCTTCAGTAAGTTGACCGCCTTCGTCGTAACCCACGAACCCTGGGGGAGAACCAATGAGCTTGGAAACAGTGTGGCGTTCCATATATTCCGACATGTCAAGGCGAATCATCTTGTCTTCTGACCCAAACAGGTAGGAAGCCAAAGATTTAGCCAGTTCTGTCTTACCAACTCCAGTCGGACCAGAGAAGATAAAGCTAGCAATCGGTCGATTGGGATCCTTTAATCCAACTCTTGCCCGACGAATTGCCCGAGACACAGCAGTAACAGCTTCGTCTTGACCAATGATCCGCTCATGCAAGGTTTCTTCCAAGTGCAGCAGCAGAGCTGATTCAGATTCCGTCAGTTTATTGACCGGTATCCCAGTCCAAGACGCGACGATTTGAGCAATGTCTTCTTGATCCACAATCGGAATAGTTGGGGATGGAGATAACTTACCTTCAATTCCCTCACTCTCCCACTCTGATTCTGCTCTAGCCCTTGAAGAAGGCTTTGAGTGCATCAAGTGAACCCGACTCCCAGCTTCGTCAATCAGGTCAATGGCTTTGTCGGGTAAATAGCGGTCCGAGATATAGCGGTCTGACAATTGAGCTGCAGCCAGTAACGCTTGGTCGGAAATCTGGACTTTGTGATACTCCTCGTAGGTTGAGCGCAAACCATGGAGTATGTCAATGGTATCCTCTACAGAGGGTTCCGAGACCATGACTGGCTGGAAACGACGTTCTAGTGCTGCGTCTTTCTCAATATACTTGCGGTATTCATCGAGAGTAGTAGCTCCCAAGCACTGGAGTTCACCTCTAGCTAGAGCAGGCTTAAGCAGATTAGCCGCATCCATACCCCCTTCTAAGGAGCCTGCACCAACTAAGGTGTGAATTTCGTCAATTACTAGGATAATATTCCCGGATTGCTGGACTTCAGACACAACCTGCTTGAGCCGTTCTTCAAAGTCTCCCCGGAAGCGAGTACCAGAAACCAATAAAGCCATATCTAGGCTAATCACTTGTTTGTCTGCCAACAGGTCTGGAACATCTTGAGATATAATCCGTTGGGCTAGACCTTCTGCGATCGCAGTTTTCCCAACTCCGGGTTCCCCCAGTAATATCGGGTTATTCTTGCTACGACGACCTAAAATCTGAACCACCCGCTCGATTTCCTGCTGACGACCAACCACCGGATCCAGTTTGCCCTCTGCAGCTAACTTGGTCAGATTAGTTCCAAATTCTTCTAAGGTAGCTTTCTGGTTTTGAGTATTCCCTCTAAACGAGGAACCTTTTCCCTTAGCAGTCGTTGCTGCTGTTAATTCTGCTATGGAACTGTTGACATGGGTGCGTAATTCTGTGAGGTCTACACCCAGGTTTACCAGTACTTGACTGGCAACGCTGTTCTTGTCGTGAATAATAGCTAGCAACAAATGTTCAGTATCGATGTAGTTGTGTCCAAGTTGCTTAGCTTCCTGGAAAGATTGCTGGAAAACTTCTTTGGCTTTGGGGGTGAAAGGAAGTTCTGAGCTAACCATTCTCGAACCCCTACCCACAGTGTTTTCCACCGAGTAGCGAGCATCTTCGAGGGTAACACCAAAATCCCTCAGCACTCTGGCTGCCACAGCTGTTCGTTGTGCAATCAAACCCAACAGCAATTGCTCAGTTCCTACGAGGCTGTGTCCCAAGCGACGGGTTTCCTCCTGAGCCAGCATGATGGATTTGATCGCTTTATCTGTAAAATGTTCAAACATCCCCGGTTCACCTTACCGAATTTAAGCAGTGGGTGAGAGATCACCCTGGTGTAAAGTTTTATGTACTTTACTTCCATCAATGTACCCATCTGTGCTTAAACTCAGCAGTCGGTAGAACCGTAATCTTGAGGAGTGGTTGCCGCCAATAGCAACAACCAACACCTAGAGCGATCGCTTAGGTAGGGAAACATGTCAGCATTCAGCCGTCAGCATTCAGCTGTCAGCATTCAGCTGTCAGCATATGCGCTACGCGCAAGCTAATTGAGGTGCCATCAGCTTATTTAAAATAAACCTTGAACGGGAGAATTTAATAGTTCGATTTAACTGTGGGGATTTGCCCTTGGCCGTTGGCCACGCTACGGGAACAGTTTTGTGGCACAGGCTTCTAGCCTGTGCCACAAAGCTGATAGCTGATAGCTGATAGCTGATAGCTGATAGCTGATAGCTGATAGCTGATAGCTGATAGCTGATAGCTGATAGCTGATAGCTGATAGCTGAGAGCTGAGAGCTGAGAGCTGAGAGCTGAGAGCTGATAGCTGATAGCTGATAGCTGATAGCTGATAGCTGATAGCTGATAGCTAACGCATTTTGGTCAAGCTTTCAGTCTTATCCAAAAACATCTCGGTGAAAATACTCATCACTGTTCGTTTACGCACCCGGATATTGGCACTGATAGACATACCCGATTGCAATTGCACTTCTTTGCCATAAGCTTGAATGAACTGTTTATCCAATTTAATTTTGGCAGGGAAAGTATAGTCTTGACGCAGTTCCGCAGGATCCGGTGGTAGGGCATCAGAACCAATAGATAGTACCTCACCTTTTACATCACCAAACTCACTAAAGGGAAAAGAGTCAACTCTGACTTCGGTTTCCATACCTTCATCCACAAACCCGATGTCTCGGTTGGTAAGATATACCTTAGCAATCAGAGAGCTACCGGGAACAATTTTGAGCACTGGCTGAGTGGTATTGGCAACAAAACCAGGAGTTGAGGGTTGCAAATCAAAGACTGTTCCATCAACAGGAGCTCGTAGTTCTTGATAGCTTAGGGTTAGTTGAGCCTGCTGCAACTGGCTATCAATTTCTGCCATCTGCTTATTGTTATCAACAATGCGTTGGTTTAATTGACTGATAATGCTAGCTATTTGGGTGTTTATGCTATCAATTCTTTCTTTATTCTGGGCCATCAAATCAGCCAGTTCTCGTTGAGAAGACGCAATGGTACTGAGTAGATTCGCTCTGACCCCAGCAATTTCTTTTTGCAAGCGTTTTTCTTCTTCAATCCTAGCGTTTACCTCAGTTTGGCGATTTTTGACCTCATTTTGCTGCCTCAAGAACTGAATCTTAGAAAAGCCCCCTTGTTCATACAGGGGTCTGAGGTCTGTCAGAATACCCTCCTCAACTGTTAGGATGTCTCGGCCATTGGCAAGTTGAATCTGATTCTGTTTCAGCTGTTCCTCTAGGGAGCCAATTCTACTCTCAAGTTCAGCGATCCGAGCGTCAAGTGCAGCAGTACCATATTGTAAACGAATTCGTTGTTCAGGGTTAAGATTAGCCCTAGAAGAACCTCCACTAAGTTGAGCGCGATAAAGTCCAATTTCTGACAGTAGCGTGTTTCGACTAGCGATCAGAGAAGGCAGTTGTGAGGACAGTTGTATATCCATACCTGGTGGTGGTACAGGTGGATAATTAGGATTACTAATTGCAGCCTGATAAAACTGGTTTTCTCTGATTAAGGTAGCACGGCGTTTATTGAGAGACGTGAGTTGAGCCTGAGTAGCCTTGGGCTCAAACGAAAGGAGCAAATCCCCTTCTTTAACCCGCTGTCCTTCCTTAATATGAATTTTTGTCACCACTCCACCCACAGGAGCTTGGACTTCTTTAACCGCACCTTGTGGCTCTAGCTTGCCCCGGGCGGGAACGGCATAGTCAATTTTGGCAAAGTAAGCCCACACCATACCAAAAGTTGTTAGACTCAACAGTGCCCAGAGAATGGCATGAGACCAATGGGGCGATTGTTCTAGAATAACCGGCTGGTCGAATTCGAGGTGACTATTAGAAGCACGACGTCTGTCCCTGGTGTCTTGAGGAACTGCCATTTTGCTAATAGTACCCACAGAACCTAAGTTTATTTTTGGATTTGGTTTGGAACCATTGCCATTACCATTGCCATTACCATTGCCATTATATGGGCTCATAGTTATTAGCTCCTGCTATTCGTTAATACTTCGGAAAGGATGAATAATGAAGGATAAATAATAAAGAATGAAGGATAAATAATAAAGAATGAAGGATAAATAATAAAGAATGAAGGATTTTCTCGGAATGTTAAGATAATTATCTGGTTGAATAATTAAATTTAGTAACTAATAAAAAACTGACTCATTGATCATTTTTATCACTTACTTTAGGGGGAGTTAGCCAAAACTTCTCGCTCTCACTTGATAGCCTCTGTAAAACCAACTACCCGACCACTAGTATTTTTTTATCCTTGAGCCTAGTCTATCCGATACCAAGGGTTAAACCAAATAGCAAATACCGAGACAATACACACTTAATCCTTCACCCTTAATCCTTAATGCTTAACCCTTCATGGTTAATCCTTCACCCTTCACCCTTCATAGCTACATTTGAGCATCTTGTTGCATGTAGAGGCAATAGTAACGACCTTTCTGAGCCATCAGTTCATCATGAGTACCTTGCTCTACTATTGAACCCCGATCCATCATCAAAATGATATCAGCGTTGCGAATGGTTCCTAGGCGGTGGGTAATGAACAATACCGTGCTTTGTTGAAAAGCTTCCGCTAGATTTAAACACACTTGCCGCTCGGTGTCATAATCGAGGGCGCTGGTGGCTTCATCTAATATCATTAACTGGGGTGATTGCAAAATCGTTCTGGCGATCGCAATACGCTGTCGTTGTCCCCCGGAAAGACCTGAACCCCTTTCGCCAACGCTGCTATTGTAACCCAAAGGCAATTCCATGATAAAATCGTGGGCCACTGCTATCTTTGCTGCCTGAATAATTTCCTCACTGTCTGCATCAGGATTGGTCAGAGCAATATTCTCTTGAACGGTTCCCTCAAACAAGAGGGTTTCCTGAGGCACAATCCCAATCTGACGCCGCAGGGAATAGAGTTCGACTTTCGAGATATCGTAACCATCGACAATGATGCGACCGGACTCTGGACCATAGAGTCTAGCCAAAAGTTTGGTCATGGTACTCTTACCGGAACCACTTTGCCCCACAATCCCTACAAATGAACCAGCTGGAATCTCGACGTTAATGTTATTCAGTTGCATTGGTCCACTCTTGGCAAAGCGGAAGGAGAGATTTTCATAGCGAATGTCTCCCGTGATAGAGGGCAAGGGGATATTACCCTGGTCTGCTTCAGCCACTTCTTTGGGTGTATCGACAATGTCACTGAGGCGTTCGAGAGATAGGGCTGTAGACTGGAAGTTTTGCCAAAGTTGGGCTAAACGCAGCAAGGGACTGGTAACGTAGCCCCCAATAATCCGAAAGGCAATCAACCCCCCTAAGCTTAATTGTCCATCTAGTACTAGATAGACCCCTACCCAAAGCACAAGTAAACCCGAGAGTTTGTTCAAGAAGGTGCTCATAGAACTAGCAGCGGTAGAGGTTAGCACATTCTTGAAGCCTTCACTAACATAGCGCGCATATTTCTCTTGCCATTTCCAACGCGATCGCAATTCAATATTCTGGGCTTTAACGGTGGAAATGCCAGATAATACCTCCACTAGATAGGATTGGGTTTGAGCATTCCGTTCCGCTTTATTGCGTAGCTGTTGCCGGACAATTGGGGAAACGATCAGGGTCAGGAGCATGAACAAAGGGATTACTGACAAAGTCACCAGGGTCAGCACCCAACTAAAGAGGAACATGACCACGATGTAGATTACAGAAAAGACTGAATCTAACACCACGGTTAGGGCTGTCCCGGTCAAAAACTGGCGGATATTTTCTAGCTCATTGATCCGAGTGGACAACTCCCCAACGGGTCGTTTCTCGAAATAATTTAACGGTAAGCGCAACAGGTGGTCGATAATCTCGGAACCGAGAGCCATATCGATACGGTTGGTCGTATCTACAAACAGGTAGGTACGCAGGGTGATTAAAACCCCCTCAAAAACCGACACCACCAACAGTAAAATTCCCAGTACTTGCAAGGTATCGGTACTGTTTTGGGATATCACTTTGTCAATGAGTACCCGGATAATCAAGGGATAGGCTAGACCCAACAGTTGGACAAAGAAAGAAGCAATTAAAACTTCCGTCAATACCTTGCGGTAACGAACGATAGAAGGCCAAAACCAACTCAGACCAAACCGCTGGGTAGGGGTGTCTTTGGTAGGTTTTAACAGAAGTACCTGCCCGCCTTCTCCCCAGTTTTCTTCAAAATCTTTGGGTTTAAGCCGTTGAATTCCCAGCTGTGGCACCGCCAGCACTATTTGCCGTTCACTGGCTTCATAGAGAATAGCTAAGCTATCGTGCCACAACAGCATGGCTGGGGTAGGTAAACGTTTGATAGCGTTAGCTGGTACTGTTGCGAGTTGGGCAGTTAATCCCATCAGTTCTGCCACTGCACCACAGTGCTGAAGGGAGATTTGACCGGTGCGAGCATGCTGGTTTTTTAGCACCTTCCGTATACTATCTCGCCGGAAAGGAATTTTAAAGTACTTACTCAGCATTTGGAAACAAGCCAAGGATTCCTGCACTGCTCCTTTACCCCGTATAAAGGGGAATTTTGTAGGAGTAGTCTGGCCAGTGTAAATCGTCTCGGGAGCTTGATCCGGTCGGTCTGGAGCCTGGGGAATATCGTCTTGAGGTATACTGGGAATTGTATCGGTAGGCTCAGCCAGGGTTTCCGAGTCATTGGCGGTTTGCTCAGAGAAAATAGCTTCTGGAATTCCCACCAAGCGCGTTGCACCATGACCATTGACCTGTAAGCTAGACAATGCTTCTGAACTCAGACAAGACCCTACTGGTAAATTGGCGGCTGCTCCCCCACTCACAAACCATACTCGATTGGGGTCGAGTTGGCTTGACATTTGCTTGCCCCGAGGCAGGTTATAAACTAAAGCGTCTGACCAGGCTAACAGGGCAAGTGCTTTGAGGTCAGTCTCTGCCTCAGCCCGACGCCCCAACTCTGTTCCCAAAAGATCAAAGATTTCCACTAGACCACAACGGGCTTTGAAGGCATCTGAGAAAGATTTTTCTGTATCTAGCAGCCCTAAGAAGTCAGCCGCATTGATGGTGACACAAACCGCTTCCACCGATGCGATCGCAGTTTCACAGGGTATGCCCCTGACCAAACTGACCCAGCCAATAATCGCTCCTGGTTGTAGTAATTTGAGGGTTGTGGGGGTTTGACGGCGTTGGTCATAGCCGATGAGACGGGCTTTTCCTTGGAATAAAATCGAGATTTGGCCTGGCATTTTATCCCTGACCACAATTGTCTGACCCATGCGGTAGCGCAACAGTTGGCAACTCGTGGACAGTTTTTGCAGTGCTGTCCTTGACAATTTATTGAACGGAGAAATACCAGCTAGAAACTCTTGAATTGTTGTTGTATAGGTCATTGAGCCTCTTAGGAGATTACTTAGCTTAAATTTGAGATTAGTTAGCTTAATTAAATTTGATAACAGCTTCTAATGGGGTATTTATTAGGATATGCTAAGCATAGTAGGTCTGTCTTTTATGTAAAGACTCTGTAACGCACCCTAGGAATTGCTTAGCGCTTCCATCAAGAAATGTAACTAGTTGGCTATGCTATGATGGAATCAGGCAAAGTCTATTGAGACTAGCCTTAAAGAACAAAAATTTTACCGTACACCATAGACTACTGATCATTTAGCCACGGCACAGCTTCAGGATTACCATATCCCCAAGCTAGAGGGGTTTTTCGGAATCTTCCCCATCTGGCGCGGTTAGCCCAAACTATTAGCCAAATCCCGCCTATTTTCCCCCAAATCCGGAATTTTAGCCATCTATTTAGTTTCTTGAGTTTAGTTTCATTAGAAAGTCAAGTCGTTAATCTAGCGCCGCTAATTGCTGATTCAGTTGCTCACTTAGCCAGGTGCTGAAACATTCATTCAGTAGTCGCTGGCGCATCGAATCATCTAACTGGGCTGGCATAAACTTCTCCAAACGCACGATTAACAGCCATTCTCCCAAGCGTGTCGGTGGGAACAGTTGTCCGGGTTGGCTCAGGCGAAGCATTTGGGCTAAGGCGGGGTGAGGTACGCTCAGTTCAACCGGACCGATTAATCCGCCAGTCTGAGCTTCTGGTCCTTGGGAATATTCCCTGGCTAGGTCAGCAAAAGACTCTTCTCCTTCTTGAATTCGGAAATAGATTTCTTGGGCTACCCCTGGGTCTTTAGTCCGAATCAGGGAATAAATCACCCGGTCTAATTGTCCCTTCCTCTCCAGAAAATAAGATTCCAGTTTGTGACTCCAGGTTTGTTGTTTGTATTTCTCAATCAGAATACTTCGTACCGCTAGGGCTTCTAATTGAGCTGGATTCATACCACGCTGCTTTAGCCAAGCCTGTTTAGCCGTCTCGTCAATGAGCTGATTTTTTTCCAAGAACTGCTGATAGGCTTGAGCCTTCTCCTCTGGTGTGCAGCTTGCGGTAGCCACTGCCTCGTCAATGATAATCTCACGGATTAACGGTGGCAGCAATTGGTAACCAGCTAGCAGGGGAACAATTTCTTCTGCACTAATGACGCGATCGCCTATTCGTAAAACTGTAGTTGTCCCCATAAGAAATGTTTGGCTTTGTGGTAGCGCTAGGTGGATAGGATGGAGATATTACCCACCGTATATTATAATTCCTAATTTTCAAGCTTCAACAGTACAGTTTTTCCACATTCACGAAAATAGGGTATTGGTATAGCACTACCCATTAAGATGTTTGACATTGTCTTGATGCAAAGCGCGAGTGGGGGAAACCACGGCAGTCGCTCATGGGGGGGACCCCCAAGACCGCGCTGCCTCCCCAAGACCGTAATGGTGCGCTTGACCTTGGCGAATTAAATTCGCCACGGGTCGCACCTCTGCATCGCTTCTAAACTCCGAAACCTAGTCAATGCTTACTTTTGACTTCTGACTTCTCACTTGAGACTTGCGCGTAGCGCTATAATAGCTAATTGGTAATGGGTACTGGGTAACTGACTACTGATACCACACTACTTGATATCATTGCTTAGTTCAGTAAGGCCGTTGATTGTGCATTGCCCACGGAGCGTTTGGTTATTGGTTGAGGGTCAGTTCTAAGCAACTGGGCTGACCGCTGATATAGCACTACATATGATGTTTGACATTCCTAAACTCCGAAACGTAAGTAATCGCCTACTTCGAACCTTGCTGACTTCTAACTTCTGACGCTAAGCGTAGCGCTATAGCTGAGTACTCGCCACTTGGGTTGACTATATATTAAGTTTTCAAAAGATTTGGGTTTGCGATAAAGTTCTGCTCATTGGACCTGAAATAACAACACGAGGAGCACAAGCCCTAGAGCAACGAGCTATTACTTGTTGCGGAGATTGATTTTACGTTGTTCACTGATATGCATAATCGGTATCATTTCATAATAACATAATTCGGATTTTAGAGCATGTGTAACTTTGTTTGTAACTTTGTTAGTCTAAGGTAATTAGTCTAAGCTAAGAGATTTTCCTGCCGTTGGGATAGGCGTGAAGCGTAACTATTGCAGAATAGAAATCGCCCATGGCGTTCTGTCATGATTAGAATTACTGGGAACCAACACTCGCTCCTTATCGCTCTAGTTCATTGGTCAGAGTCTTTAGTCCATTTTTCGCGGGTCTCCCAATTAGCTGTGCAGTGTTTTAGTAGTTCCCTCACACTTTTTTTTGTCTTTGTTCCACTGACTTCTCACCCCTAAAGCCCCGATGGCTATTAACGCCAATATAGAGGTTGGTTCTGGAACGGAGGTGGGATCAGTTGGTGTTGGAACGGAGGGGGGATCAGTTGGTGTTGGAACGGAGGGGGGATCAGTTGGTGTTGGAACGGAGGGGGGATCAGTTGGTTCCAGTCTGACTACATTGACATTATCGATTAGTAGTCCTGAATCAAAAGCACCATCCCCAACATCTGTCACACCTATGGTGAAGGTGTAGGTTCCAGAAGCAGCAATTGTCTGAGAGTAGGTGCTAAAACCAGTTTCATTCACAAAAGGTGTCATGGAATCAGCTAATACTGAGAACGTATCAGCCAAACCACTCACCTGACCGGAAATTCCCACAAAAGCGAAGTCATTAAAATATTCGGAACCGTAATCATCTGTGAGGAAGTTGTAATCGAAATTAAGCACATCTCCTGCAACGGCTGTAAAGGTAGTTCTGATTGCTGATCCTTCAAACACCTCCCCCTTTCCCGCGCCCAGATTATCCAGCGCTGTAATGTTCAGCTCTAGAAAATTGGCTAGCTCCAGGAAGTTCTCTTTTTCCTGGGGAAGGAATGTATCTAGCTGGGCATAGAAACTGCCGTCAGTAGGTTTACTACCAAAACCTGCGGTGCGCACAGAAGCACTACCCAATGTTTCCCAGCCCGTAAAATCGTTTTCAAAACTACCATTAGTGATGATGGCAGCTGAGGCAGGATTAGTATCCAATAAACTGGCCACACCGATCAGGCTGACAATACCTGTTCTCAAAGAGAAGCACTTGTGGTTTTTAAGCTGAAACATATTTATTATCTTTGTTGAGAACTAGAGATTAGTCATGGGTAGATGCTTCCCAGTTCCAAAGTGGATATTTTGTCCGAGTAGACGCTGGAAACCCATCTGACAGTCTTGGGTTGAAGACTGACCGGATTGCTGATTGGTTCCACACGTAACCTCGAAGCTGATCTTGACAATCCTAAATCACCTGTGGTTAATCATCCGATGATAAAATCGCCATCTTCTTGAATATCTATAGTTAGATCGTTTGGATCAACATTTTTCAGGGTAGCTAATGTTCTGAAGGGGGTGTTGCCTTGAAGACCATCTCGATCTACTTTAATAAGAGCATGTGAACCAAACTGATCAATTTCCAACTCAATTTTCAACCAATCGTCAACATTGGCATCTGAATTCAAACCGTATTCTTCAACAAGATCCCAAAAGAAACCAGAGGTTAGAACCACAATATCTTCATCGTTGGGATCGAAGTTTTCGATCAGGTCCGTCCTCTCGGAAAACGTCTTATACCAGATCACATCAGCAGAATTATCAATACCAGGGTTGATATAGTCACCTCCGGGACCTCCGAATAGACTGTCAGCACCCCCTTGGCCGTAGATCTCATCTCGTACAACTTGTTCATCGCTACCTCGGAGGTCGTCATCGTGCTCTGTGCCATTTATTTGATTAATCTCTGTGTCATTTATTTGATTACTGTTTCTGCCATTTATTTGATTAGTATCTCTGGTACTCATAAGTGTTTAGTATGTGCTAACTCTGTGGGTTTTGATTGTTTGAATCCTTGAATTTTAAGTCATTAGCAGAGGCATATTTTTCTCTATTAACGATAAAAATATCTTTACTGCTACTGAGGGTTTAGAGTGGCAGCACACCCAGGAATTACTCTCCTAAAGGAGAAAAATATATTTTTCTATTTGTCCATAAAAACCTGCTAAATTATAACGATTTTTTTGGAATGTTAACTCTGGTTTAATACTAAAAATATTTTTCATTCATAATCTTTATCAATAGTTTAAGTTTAGTGAGACTTTGTGTGAAAATTGTGAAGCAATTTGATAATAATAATGAAAGGTCAAGTGGTGATGCCTATTATTAATTTTTCAATCCAGTTAGAGGAAAATCCGGAATACTTGTCTGATAATTTTTTTGGTTATATCACAATTGTATAGGCACGAGGGAGAAACGAAGGGAGGATAAGCGTGCAAAACCTTTAAAGGGTTTAAAATCCTAAAAACTACAAAAGGTATAAGAGGGATAAGGTGTACCAATTTCATTTATCCGAGCTACACATGCTGAGGAGGTATAGCGCTACGTGCAAGTCTCAAGTGAGAAGTCAGAAGTCAAAAGTAAGCATTGACTAGGTTTCGGAGTTTAGAAGCGATGCAGAGGTGCGACCCGTGGCGAATTTAATTCGCCAAGGTCAAGCGCACCATTACGGTCTTGGGGAGGCAGCGCGGTCTTGGGGGTCCCCCCCATGAGCGACTGCCGTGGTTTCCCCCACTCGCGCTTTGCATCAAGACAATGTCAAACATCTTAATGGGTAGTGCTATATAAGTTACAGGTTGTAGGTGATCAGCTTACAGGTTATTAAGCTAGTGTGCATTTAATTGGCATATTTTATATAGGACTTACGCAAATACCTCAATTTAACGCTACCTGTAGGGTTTGCAAAACCTTGACCACCATACCCATGGAGTCTGTGCGTAAGTCCTGTTATACTTTCGGAATTAGGGAAGGCAGACAAGGGGGATAAAAGGGCAGTGTTGTCTTTCCACTCTTATCTCTCTTCCCGCTCTTCCCCCAGAAAAGAATTTCTGATCAAGGTCTCCTCTACTCCAGATTGAGTAGACCTCTTGCAAAAGTATTTTTCTAATTAGTGTTTGCGTCAATTCTTGTCCACTGTTCCCAGATCCGCTGTTCCCTGTTCCCGACAACTGCCGCGAAGTCTAGTGTGCCATTGACCGATAACCCAAGCCTCGATGGTGATGATTTTGCCAAAAAAGCCGTCTGATTCGTCTATCCCCTGGTTTAGCATTGGCATAACTGCCATTGTTTTACTGTCACTCGCCCTGCGATTTTGGGGACTGGGTCGATTTAATCGCCTGGTATTCGATGAAGTTTACTACGCTATATTTGCCAATAACTACTTAACCGGTACTTCCTTTTTCAATCCCCATCCTCCCCTAAGTCAGTACATCATTGCCATTGGCATCTGGATTGGCTCTCACCTCCCCTTTGGACAGGATACGGTTAACGAGCTGACTGGTTCGTTACGGTCTACCTGGAGTTACCGATGGCTGAATGCCCTGACGGGTTCTTTGATTCCGATGGTAGTGGCGGCTTTGGCTTATCAACTCAATCGACGTCGCAGCTATGCTTTGATTGCTGCTCTGTTCGCAGCTACTGATGGTTTATTCCTGGTAGAATCCCGCTATGCCCTCAACAATATATATTTAGTGATCTTGGGATTACTGGGTCAGTTGTTTTTCCTCCTGGCTCTGAATCGTCATGGTGCCAAACCCTGGCTGATGCTAATCCTATCTGGTGTGTTTTTTGGTGCTTCCGCAGCGATTAAGTGGAATGGCTTGTGGTTTTTGTTAGGCATTTATATAGTATGGGCTGTCGCTTGGGTATGGCAATTATTTAGAACCTATTTTGGGGAGACAACCCGTACTCGTCCCATACCATCCTTAAGCCATCCATTACAACACCTGACAGAACTCAATGTCGGGCACATGGTGCTGAACTTGGTAATTTTACCAGCTCTCACCTACAGCCTCCTGTGGATTCCTCACTTACTGATGAATCCTACCCCTGGATTCTGGGAGTCTCAAGTCAAAATTTTAACCTTCCATCAAAATGTCGGCAGTGGCACTGACGTCCATCCTTACTGTTCCCGGTGGTATAGTTGGCTGTTAATGTGGCGTCCGGTTGCTTACTTTTATCAGACTGCTAGTCACACCCCTGAGGCTGTTTCCACTGACTCCCCCTTATCGGCTGGTGGGAGCAATTTAATCTATGATGTCCATGCCATGGGCAATCCTTTCCTATGGTGGCTCTCGACTACAGCAATTTTGTTGCTGTTGCTGCTGTTAACCCAACGCATCATCGAAGGGGTGGGCTGGAAATCCATACCAACCTCCTATACCTGGATTACCCTCTATTTGATCGTAAACTACGCCGCTAACCTATTGCCCTGGACGAAAGTGACTCGCTGCACGTTTCTTTATCATTATATGGGAGCTTCAGTGTTTTCAGGATTAGCACTAGCTTGGCTAGTTGACCGCTGGCTACACAGTGAGCAAAACCAGTATCGTAGTGCTGGTGTCACCGTAATCTTGGTAGTTGTACTAGCTTTTATATTCTGGTTACCAATTTACTTAGGTCTACCCTTGTCTGGGTCAGGGTATCACCTGCGGATGTGGTTCCGTTCCTGGATTTAGCGACAAGTTCTTACTATCAAAGTTCAGCACCTATTGATGTTTTATATAATCAATAATGGGCAGTTTGTCACCATTTATTTTCCCGGCTGTTGCTGGTACATAATAATAACATAAATCCAGATAGCGCTGAGCAATTACAGAATGAGCTCAGGAAAAGATTTGAAATCCAAAATCATCAAGTATTCAAGAATGATACCGGGTAGAAAAGTTATATCGATGTATTTTTGGTCACCCCTAAGGATACCGAAACAGCCTTAGAATAAGTGGCTTTCAAAGATATCACTTAAAGCAATTGAAAATTTGCTCTTAAGAATCAACAATCAACAATCAACAATCAACAATTAACGTAAGCATTCAGCTATCAGCTATCAGCTATAGCAGTCGCCAGGGCAGTTAGGACATCGACATTAGTCTCAAACCTAAGTAAGCGCAAGAGTTTTTCTGACTTCTGACTTCTGCTATATCAGCCATTGACTTGTGGCCACGTTACTTGAGGTGCTTATCGGCTATGGGCACGCTACTGTTCGTGCAGCACCTCAAGTAGCGCAATCGGTGCTTTTGAATGAAATAAGCTGACCGCTGACCGCTGACCGCTGAATGCTTACCAATTAACGATATTCCTTTCGTTGCCACAACAGTTTTAGTCCTGCGACTAAACCTAAGCCAAGGGGAGTCGTGGGTTCTGGTACTGACTCTGGCTCTGATGGTGTGTAGTCGTAAGTAACCTGAACATCCCCTTGGGCTTTTGTTGCGATCGCATTGAGTATATTAGCGGTTCCGTTAACAATCGATATGGTTTCCGCAGAGAAGAAAAAGTCTACGGGTTGAGTGCCCAGGAATGCATTAAATACGGAACCATTTGTGAATGTCTTCTCACCAGATACATTAGCTGTTAGTCCGATGAATGAAACTGCAGACTCGCCCTGGAAATCTAATGTGCCATCATAGGCAGCGACAACGGCTGAATCTCTTACTGTTGCTGTCTGTGTGAACAGGGTTGTATTATTTGCTCCGACCAATGTGAATAAGCCTTCCAGATTCCAAGTCAGAGTTGCTGGCTTTGCGTCTAGGCTTTCGCTCCGTGCGTCTCCTGACATTAGCCCGTTAAATTCTATGGTTACGGCATCAAGGGTACCGAGACTGGTGTCGAAGGGGTTGATAACAGGTGTGAGAGGCTCGTCATTGATATTTGTTGGGATCAGTGGCACTGAAGCGGATTGAACGATCGTGGCACTCCTAGCTGCAGTAGTAGTTGCCACAATACTGGTTAAGACAGAAACAGTAGCTAAGCAAATCAGATATTTGGTTTTCATTGATATGAAATTCAATCTTCATTTACAAATTAATTATTTTTTTGGTGAATGGCAATTTTATTTTTTGGTATTTATGGCCTTGTCAAATATTTTTTATCCGAATATTTTCTGATTTATTTTTTTATTATTTGTGTTATAGCGCTGTGCTCAGGGAAAAGGGAACAGGGAACAGGGAACAGGGAACAGGGAACAGGTAATAATTTAGCTTGTCACATAAATCTTTGAGCAATTATTAGTCCCTTTAATTTGTCAATAATTGAGCAGCCATTGCTATAGATAAAGTCCCATTAATCACTTACAAAATAGTCCCTGTATTTTTGTTAATCGGTAAATTTAAACTTAAAAATTGTCAGTGTTAAATTAATCATTAACCATTAATCATTAACCATTAACCATTAACCATTAACCATTAATCATTAACCATTAAAGAATTTGGAAACTGAGCATTCAATGCTGGCAATACTGGACAGGGTTTCTTCTGCTGCAAGTTATCTCCTTTACCACTAAAGGTATTCCACCGAAATGGTCCCAAATCGGCGGCGGCCATCCACAGCAACCGTTTAGCTCGGGTCATGGCTACATAGAGCAAGCGGAATTCTTCAGCAGTCTTAAGCTGTGCGGCTTGTTCCCAAGCCTCGGGTGCCATGGGTAAGGGTTTACCGTGAAGATAGGCACGAATTTGAGCTCTGGCTACTTCTGCTAGGGTAAATTCTCCCAAAAACTGAGCGGCAGTAGGTACCCACGGATTACCTGGAAGGGTGTCTTCATGGAGAAAGGGCAAGAAAACATAGTCCCAGTCTAATCCTTTGGCTTTGTGCATGGTGATTACAGTCAGTTGATGGGAACGCAGATAAGGGGAGTCTGTATTGTCTGGGTCTACAGGTTCAAAACGTTCTGAGCTAACGATTTCCTGAAGTACTGCTAGAGTTTCACTGATAGAACTGTTGCCAAAGGTCTGTTTTGCTATCCGTTCGGCTAATTTATCTGCTGTGGCTAGCTCGGATTGGTCATAGTTTAAGGTCTGAGCCAGGAAGGAAATTAGGTGATAATTGGGGAGTTCTAAACGAGCACGCAGTAAATCACAGCAGTAGCGGCGAGCTTTGATAACTGCTTTTGTCTGGGGTGGGTCCAATGGACCAGGATAGAGGAATTGTTCGGGATAGGTGGATAGAGCATTGAGGTCTTGGGTGGGAATTAACTGACGTTTTACCAAGACATCTAGGGCAGCTTTTAGGTAATCCGGAGAATGGGGACGGTCGAGAAATTGCAGCAGTGTTAGGATTTGACTGGGAACGTGGGATTCGCGATCGCGTTTTTGGACATCATACACCTCAATCTCATGCTGGCGTTTAAGATACTCCAGTTGTTCCACCACAAAGCTCCCTTGTCGATTCTCCCGCACTAACACAGCAGCGTTATGGTTTTGGTTTTTGGCAAATAGCTCCACTACTCGCTTTCCAATCAGCTCGACTGTGTGGTAAATGTCCTTAGGAGTGTAGAGTTCTAAACCTCTCCCTTCTGGATTTGGGTTGGCATCCGGTTGAGGGTCATTGGCATCTACTCGACGAATGGTTTGAGGACGAAAGGGTAGCTCGGGAGACGGTTGGGTTTGGGGGATAGAGTCTGGCTGTGGTACTGTTTCGGTAGAGTTTTTGCTGCCATAGGTGCTATTGACCCAATTCACGATAAAGTTGGCAGCATTGATGATAACCTGGCTACTGCGACCCGCTTGATCCATTGTGGCTAAACGTCCTATTCCCTGACAGTCTTGGCAAAACCAATTGAAATAAATTGGGTCAGCTGGGGTAAAGGTAGAGTTAATGGCTTGATTGGGGTCTCCAACTCGGATCAGATTTAGGGTATGGTGTTGGGAGGTTGAAGGTTGGGAGGTTGAAGGTTGGGAGGTTGAAGGTTGGAAGGTTGAAGGTTGAGAGGTTGAAGGTTGGAAGGTTGA
This sequence comes from Moorena producens 3L, assembly GCF_000211815.1. Lineage (GTDB taxonomy): Bacteria > Cyanobacteriota > Cyanobacteriia > Cyanobacteriales > Coleofasciculaceae > Moorena > Moorena producens. Next base: position 65,309 of record NZ_GL890948.1, on the reverse strand, counting down.
AGGTTGGAAAGTTAAAGGTTGTTCCGGTAGCGTGGCCAATAGGCCAAGGTTTGGTTCGGCACTAGCTGGTAATGTGGCCAGGGTTTGCAAGAGTTGGTATTGTAATGGTGTGGAATCTTGGGCTTCGTCTTCAAAGACGGCAAAAAATTGATTTTGCCAGAGCTGACGGATGGCATCGTTTTCTAGCACTCTCAGCGCAGCTAGAATCATGTCGTCGTAGTCGATGAATTCACGCGATCGCACTATGGTTTGATACTGTTGATACAGTCCTGCTGCGATCGCTAATATTCCATATTCATCCGTTGTCTGTTCACTGAGGTGCCACAAATCTGCTGGTAATAACCCAGAACTTTTGGCTTCATGGATAACGGTGTAGGCCAGGTTAGGTAAAACTTCCGTTCGCAATACGGATTGTCGGCGCAACCGTTCTGTTTCTTCTCCATCAAAGCTTCGACCTTCGAGCAAGGTCAGATACCGGCGTGGATAATTAGCAATCCACTGTTCCACACAAGCACGGATTAAGCGATGACTTTGATTTGGAGTTACTAGAGTACTACTGTCTAGATTAAGTCCCGATAATTCTGGATGACGGTTAGCAATGTAGAGGGCTAAACCATGTAAGGTATAGACTACAAAACTATTTTGTGGGACCTTAAGGGTTTTTAGGTCATCGCGGATTTTAGCTCTTATACTGGCAGCGGCAGAGCGAGTGAAGGTGACTACCAGCAATTGATATCTGCTATGGAGTTGGTAATTTGCGATCGCAATTGCTGCAGCTTTTGCCATGCCAGTAGATTTACCAGCACCAGGGACAGCAGAAACCGCTAAGGTTCCCCCTTGCCAGTCGGCCATCGGTTGTTGTCCCCTTCTTAAACTATTGCGGAGTCGTTGTAGTTCTTGGGCACGCCAAGCGGAGAGCGGGGTTTGCCCTGAGTCTGACTTGGTATCTGTATCCTCTGACATGTTGAGATTTGCTGCAACTGACTATTTTTTGGTTATTTTTTGGTATTGTAATTAGCCCAGGTTGCAAACCGCTATCCCTTAAGGTTTACCCTGGTTGCTCATTCAACCATTAGACCTCGGGAGTAGGGACAGATTTTCACAGGGCACTGAGATCTTAGAGTAGCTTAATGATTATTCATTTATTGTTAGAGTGATTAGTAATTACGCAACAATAACTTAACAATTTCTGCGTTTTTTTTTTAATAAAACATGCCAAAATTACATGGGCAGTGTCAGTTCTGCTCACGATACTCTTAGCAAGGTTAACTCTAAAAGACTTCTTTCGCTTTTCTCATTTCACATTTTAAGGAGGAAATTATGAAGCGAGTTGCGATTTTTTTGATGTCTTTGATGGCTGCACTGGTACTCATTGCTACCCCAGCTCATGCGTCGATTCAAGCAGGCATTATTGAGCTGTGTTCACCAGGCCCAGTGGAAACAACAAATAATGACACAAGCACATTTAAAGAAGTGTTCTTCGCAGAGCCATTTCGGGAAGGCTCAGATGTGATCGTGATTCCAATGGTTCAAACCTTTAATGGAGCAGATACCCCTGGTGTCAGGATCGCAGATGTAACCACGAAGGGCTTTAAGTTCAAAATGAACGAATTAGTTCGGGGTGGTCCAAGGCAGGCTCTGTCAGATGGAGGACATACAAAAGAAACCATAGGTTGGATGGCTGTCGGTTTCTAATCGCTCTTAGGATTTTTTTCTGACCCCTGTCGCCTGTGCCCAATGGATGGGGTACAGGCGATTTCAGCATTTTGTAGTGAAAGTGTCACAAAGGCTGTTGCACAAGCCAAGTATTACGGAACACCCAAAGCTGAAAGCCCCGTGTTTTTAAACCGGGTCAGAAGTTACCGCAAGAATAGTGCAGCCAAAGCAAGTTGGTAGGCTATGCATTAAAGGTGACAGGTTTTGTTGTAAGGCTGCACTATTAATCAGGTTTCGTCTCCGGGATGAAAGCTAGTAGCGACTTTAGTCGCCGTAAATATTTGAATCTGTCCGGGTATTTGTCGCCAGATAGTGTAGAATAAAATAGTAACGGAGGAGGTCGATATCCGGTGATCATACTTGAATTCAAAGCGTACGGTAAAGATAGTCAGTACACTGCAATAGACGAGGCTATTCGGACGGTCAAGTTTATTCGTAATTCTTGCATTAGATTGTGGATGGACAATAAAGGGACTGGAAAATATGATCTTAGTAAATACTGCAAGATACTAGCTAAACAGTTTCCTTTTGCTAATGAACTAAACTCAACGGCACGACAAGCAGCTTCTGAGCGTGCATGGTCATCTATAGTCCGGTTTTATGACAACTGCAAAAAGAAAAAACCCGGCAAAAAGGGTTTTCCTAGATTTCAGAAGCAATGTAGGTCGGTAGAGTACAAGCAGTCTGGGTGGAAACTGTCTCCTGATAAAAAGGCTATAACCTTTAGCGACAAGAAAGGAATAGGGAAACTTAAACTCAAAGGGAAATGGGACTTGTGGCAATTTGACAAAAATCAAATTAAGCGAGTCCGAATTGTGAAACGAGCTGATGGGTACTATGTGCAATTTTGCATAGCAGTTGACATAAAAGAAGACCTAAAACCTTCCTGTAGAAACGTCGGATTGGATGTAGGACTAAAGGAGTTTTATACTGACTCTGATGGAAATACTGAACCTAATCCTCATTTCTACAGGAAGGGAGAAAAGCGTTTAAAATTTTACCAACGTCGAGTATCTCGCAAAAAGAAAGGCTCAGCCAACCGTAGGAAAGCAGTTAATAGGCTAGGCAGGACACACCTTAAAATAAGTAGACAACGTGAAGAACATGCCAAGAGACTGGTTAGAAGTTACCGCAAGAAGAGTGCAGCCTTTATAGTTGATAGGCTATGCATCAAAGGTGGCAGGTTTTGTTGTAAGGCTGCACTCTTCTAAGGTTTCGTCTCCGGCACGTTGCGTAATCCGGTCTAACGACCTGGTAGCCTACGAAGATTTAAGGGTTAAGAATCTAGTAAAGAATCATTGCCTGGCTAAGTCTATTAATGATGCTGGCTGGTATCAGTTCAGAAAATGGTTAGAGCATTTTGGGACTAAATTTGGCAGAGTAACTGTAGCAGTAAACCCTGCTTATACAAGTCAAAACTGCTCTAAGTGCGGTGAAACAGTCAAAAAATCACTATCAACTAGAACCCACGTCTGTAAGTGTGGATGCAAGTTAGATAGAGACCACAATGCTGCGCTGAACATTTTAAAACGAGCCTTGGGTACGGTGGGGCACACCGGAACCTGGATCCTAGATCCCAACGCTTCGGGAGATCTGACCTCTACTGTCCTTGGTCCCGGCCAGGTTCAGCAAGTCGGGTCGTTGAGCGAAGAATCCCCGCGTCTTTAGACCGGGGAGTGTCAATTAACATCATTTACTCTCAAAGAAATTGACCGTATTAAGCGCGATCGCAAGACAGTAGCAGTAACAAAATCTGTGAAGGTTGCTAGTTTCTCAGTTTAAGATGAACAAGTCCACTACACACAGGGAACTTCAATATCATGGCAAATGGTAAATCCAAAGTCGCACTGATTACCGGCGCATCATCGGGTATGGGCAAAGAAATGGCCAAATCTCTGCTGAAGGATGGTCTGACCGTGGTAGTAGCGGCACGTAGTGTCGAAAAAATGGCTGACCTTAGAGAGTTGGGTGCTCACCCGCTGCGTATGGACATCACCGATGAGGCAAGTATCCAGGCTGCAGTGAATGAAATTCAAGACACTTATGGCAAGGTTTCGCCCCGCTGACCTTAACCGTTAGACTTTGCTGAGTCTCGGTAGATGGTCTTGCAGAACTGTTAACATTGACTTTGTCTTTGGGATGTGCTTCCATTGTCAAGCACCAAATGCACTACAGTTGCGTGTACCTAAAGGTGAGAGTGATCGCAACATTGGGCTAGACAAATCATTATGGATCAAATCATAGCAAAGGTTTTCTTAGAATGCGTTCGCGCCATCGATGCCAGCGAGTTGATAAGTCGCGTTTCTTCCACGGACAAAGAGTTTAGCTTTCAAAATTGGTTTGCTGTTCGTCTTGAAAGGCTTTCCTTGAACTTCGATGAACCTTCAAGAAATGCTTATCCAGACTTCAGGCTTGTTGATTTCCCCCTTGGCTTCGAGATCAAAGGATTAGGATTTCCAGGCAGGGAAGCAAACTATGACTGCAATAGTCAAGTGCCCTCAGGTCTGCATAATGGGAGGACAATTTACTATGTGTTTGGACGATACCCAGCAAAAACCAAGGAAAAGAACTATCCAGTCTATGATCTTGTCATGTGTCATGGCAATTTCTTAAATGCAGACCATTCTTATATCCATAAAAATAAGAATCTTAAAGGTTTCGGTAGCTATGGAGACATTATGATTCGTGACCGAAAAATGTATGTTGCACCTACACCATTTGCCCTTACGGATGGCACAGAACGCCAAGTTACTCTGATTGCTCCAACTGGCTTTAAATTTGGTATAGATTTAAAACACTCGGGTACTATCACACGTATAGAGACTTCAAGGCTGATAAGGGGTTATTACTTTGATATGATTGAACATACGCTTACACCTTCCTATATAGATAATCCAAACGCAGGAAAGAAACACACATTTGAAGTTTTCCGTGCAGCCAAATCTTTAGGACCAACAGTCACTCTTCGTTGATATGGAACTTTCATTCACAAGTCTTTTTTCTGGTGCCGGTGGCTTAGATATCGGCTTTGAAATGGCTGGTTTTCAACATCTCTACTCCACAGATATTGATACATGGAGCGTTAAAACACTCCGTAATAATCGACCTGAATGGGATGTTGAAGAAGCTGATATTCGAGAACTATCAGAAAGAGATTTACCTGATAGTGATGTAATTTTAGCAGGGGTTCCATGTCAGGGGTTTTCACTGGGCGGGAATCGAAAGGAAAACGACGAGAGGAATTTTCTGTTTCAAGAAGTTGTCAGAATGGCAAAGATCAAGAAGCCTCGCTTTATCGTAATTGAGAATGTTCTCAATCTCAGGAGAATGAAAGAACCCAAAAGTGGAAAGCCTTTTGTTGACGTAATTTCAGAGCATTTCAAGAGTCTTGGATACTACATAAAATATAATGTCTTCAGAGTATCTGGTTTTGGAGTGCCTCAAACGAGAAGAAGATTTATTTTTATTGCCAGCTTCGACCGATTTCCCTCAGGTTTTCACTGGCCCACGCCAGAGCCAGATACACCAGCATCAGTATATTTAGGTGATCTGGCTGTAAATCCATTCATTTCCCTTCCTAATCATTGTCCTGAATGGGGGTTCAAAAGCCGTGTTCATGAGGAGACTGGAAAGGAATTTGATCCTACTGAGACACCTGTACCATGTAGATTCTCTCGAACTGGATCTGACGGACACCCAATAAGATCTTTGGATGCCCCATTTCCTGCTATTGATACTGGAACTATTTGGGGGTGGGCTCAGGGAAATGTGGTGGCAGAAAGAAAGGAAAAAGATCGCGTCAATGGGCTATTTGTAAGGAATCCAAATATTAGCTTAAAGCTCTGGCGTATCAGTGCAAGCCGTCTGCGACGCTTTACTAATCGTGAATATGCCCGACTTCAAACTTTCCCAGACTCATGGGTATTTCATGGAGGAAATAAACGTCATGTCCACCAGCAGATTGGCAACGCTGTTCCTGTACAATTCGCCTATCGAGTTGCCTGTTTTCTTCAAGCAGTTTACGAAGCACAGTGTTTAGGGCAACCAATGAATTTATTTAGTGACATACTCCCGACGTTGCCCTAACGGGACAACGCGGGCTTCTTGCCAACACCAGGTATCCCTTCGGTTGCTCGGCAAGCTTATTAGAGTCGATGTCCGGTATTATCCGGAGCACCTCTCCTTCAAAGCCGTGCGTGAGACTTTCATCTCACACGGCTCCTAGATTCTCTCAACCTCTCGGCTTGCCTTTTGGCTTGCTCCAGTGAATTTGTTGGTGGCAGCTTTGATGAATTGCTGCTAGGTTCTTTAGCTTCCAATTGTCGTGGTTTCCATCTACATGATGAAGGTGTACAGATTCGTCGCAATTGAACATTAACCCGCAATGTTCACAAGAATGGTTTTGTCGTTTCAAAGCCTTGGACGTATGATTGTCGTAGAGCGTACTTTTCCGTTTGCTCCAATAGACTAAGTCTCCATCGTAAGGGGACTTAGTCCCTGTGACCATAGTGTGTCCAAAACGTTTAGTCCTTACTGTAGGGAATGCCTTTTTGCATAATTCCACTGCTTCATAGCGGTTCATTTTCTTTTCCTTGAGGAATTTTCTTTTTGCCGCTTTGTTAGGGAACCATAGACTATCCCGAGAATCGCTCATGTCACACCATTTATGGTAGTTTCGCCATCCTCTTACAATGGGAGCTAGTTTTTTGGCTTTGACCTTTGCACCATAATTCGAGCTATTGACTACGGCTTTAATCTTCTCGCGTATTTTCCTATGATTATCCGCTGAGGGTTTACAATGGAATGTTCCGCTTGGCTTGACTCGCATCTGCCAGCCAAGGAAGTCAAAACCGTCTGTCGTTTTGGTTATCTTGGTCTTTTCTTGACTGATTTCGAGACCTCGTTCTTCCAGAAATTTTTCCACTTTTTGAAGAATTTTTCCGGCGTCATCTTTTGGTTTTAAAAATATCACCATGTCGTCTGCATAGCGGACGGATGGATGGATATCTTCTATTCCATCAAGTGCGATATTGGCTAAAAGGGGGCTAACCACTCCTCCCTGGGGAGTTCCTTGTTCAGGGAATTCCGGGCTGATGCCAGCTTTTAAACACCTGAAGACCCCTTTCTTCACATGTGCTGGTGCTATCAACCTATCCATGATGGATTTATGAGAAATGCGGTCAAAACACTTTTTAATATCTAGCTCAATTACCCTTTTAGTGATGCCTTTTTTTCCTTTATTCAGGTTGGTGAATATGTACATTTGGGCATCATGTGCGCCTCGCCCAGTCCTAAACCCGTAACTCCGGGCGTGAAAGATAGCTTCGTGCGCAGGTTCGAGGGTGTATTTTACTAGACATTGCCATGCTCTATCAGCGATAGTTGGTATTTTAAGCATCCGGGTTTTCCCATTCTTTTTAGGGATTGGTACTTCCCTTAGTCCGCTATGAAACCAGGTGTGGCCATAGTGGTTCAGATTGTCTACCAATTCAATTCGCTCTCGGTAATTGAGGTTTTCCTTTCCATCAATTCCGGCAGTGCGTTTACCCTGATTTAATTGAGTCACTTGACGAACGGCCAAAAGTTGAGCTGAACGGGATTTCATAATCAGTTTTTGTAAAGACCGAGCTTTCCTCAAGTCGCCAGCCTGAACTGCTTTATATATTCTTCTTTGTAGGCGGAATAAGTTTTGGCGGAGTTTCTTCCACTTCTGACTTTTCCAAAGTTCGCTATGTGAATTCATGCGTCTAACCATACTCTACTTTGGTTGAACATATTCTGAGAACCCGTGCCCAGTTTTGAACACATCTTACCCGACAGTAGGGATTAGACTTGGCATAGTTTACCGGGGTTTCGACCGTTCCCCAGACCTATTATTGCTGTCGTTTTTACTCGTTCCATCCTGAAGATTGTTTTGGCGATTTAGGTCAGTTCAATTTGCCTATTCTCCTCTCAGAGATTACGGATATCGTAGTAATGACTCCGTGAGAGTAGAGAATTTATTCCACATATTTTATTCAGGTTGTGGTTGCCGTCTTAGACACTTTTTTAGAACTACTTAGACCTGGTCGCCTCCCCGTTAGCGCCAGTGTTGTTACCTGCTTTTGGTCAACTGATTGCGCCCTGTTACCAGCGTCACTCTGTGAGTTGCCGCTCACTCGGTGTGGTCAGATAGGGAGTCACTTGTCTCTTCAAGGGTGGGACTTTCACCCACATCCTGAGGATAGTTAGGATTTTTGAGGTTAGACCTCACGAATCCCCCTAATCATACCCCTTTCTATTACGAAAGGCTCCTATTAGGAACGAGCCGCACTACTACTGACGGAATGCCCTACCGCCAAATTTAATACATTGATCGCCGCATTCACATCCCTATCTGCTGTGTATCCACAATGAGGACAAGAATGAATGCGGTCTTTAAGTTTTTTTGGTACCTTTTTCCCACAATTTGAACAGTTTTGGCTAGTATTTCGAGGATTCACTGCAACTGTAAGTAACCCAGCATTTTCGGCTTTGGTTGACAGTATAGACAGGAATTGACCCCAGCCAGCGTCTAGTACAGACTTGGCCATTTTAGTCTTAGCCAAACCCTTAATATTTAACTTCTCATGAGCAACTAGGTCGTGATTGTCTAGTAAGTTTTTCGCTGTTTTGAAGTGAAAATATTTTCTAGTATCGGCCACTTTTTTATGAGCTTTCCCTAGTTTAATAACAGCCTTTTTTCTGTTGTTGCTACCTTTTTTGGATCTGCTAACGGCTTTTTGAATCTTCTTTAGTCGTTTTTGAGCTTTCCGATAGTATTGAGGAATTGGCACCTCAGAGCCATCCGACTTAACCAGAAAGGACTTAAGACCCATATCTATCCCAACAGGACTAGAGGCGCTATCTACTGGGATAATATTTGGAACAGAATCATCCTGAATAGATAGTGTGACGTAGTACCCGTCAGCTTTTCGGGTTATGGTAGCCGTTTTGACTTTAAACCCTTCGGGGATAGGCCGATGGTAAATCATTTTGACCTTCCCAAATTTAGGAAGAGTCAAAATACTCCCAGTTATCGGGTTCTTAGAAAGAGCGGGGAAAGTAAACGATTTGTATCTATTTTTACTTTTAAATCTTGGCCTGCCACTTTTCTTTCCGTTACTGTCTCCTTTCAGGAAACGTTTAAAGGCTAAGTCTACCCGTTTAACGCAATCTTGCAAAACTTGAGACTGAACTGCCCCGTACCAAGGTCTATCCTTTTTTAGTTGAGGTAAAGTCTTTTTCTGAGAAAAGTAATCAGGATTATTTCTTAGTTCTGGCAAGTGACACACCAAAGGACAGGAGTTTATAGAACAACGATTTTGCTCATACCAGCTAAACCGATCAGCCAATAAGTAGTTATATTGATGACGGAGCATATCCAACCATCTTTCTACTTCCGCTTCTTGTGGCTTTGTTAATCTTAACCGGTACTGATAAGCTGACCTCATTGTTGCTATCTCCTATTTTTCGACCTACTATAAAGGTAATAAATGTTATAACATTTGTCAATTCAAAAATAAAATATCAACAATTTGTAATCAGAATGAATAATTTTGAAAAACACCAGTTAAAACAGGAAGCCGACCGAAGGGGGATGACTTCATCTGAGTTGCTAAGAAGTTTAATAGCTCGTTTCCCTGAGCCAAAAAATACCTAGTCGGCAATTCCGTTTCACTTCATTGCCCCGCTATCATCCTAGGGACGAAACCTTAGAATAGTGGAGCCTTAATCAATAAGTTTTAACTCTTTTATGCATAGCCTGCCAACCATAAAGGCTCCACTATTCTTACGGTAACTTCAAGACGCTCACCTTATCAGGTAGAGCGCGGGGCTTCTCGCGGACTAGCTAATAATACGGTATTACAACTGGAATTGAATTTATAACTCAATAATTTGATATGATCAAGCCGATTGATAGGTTGGTTTGAAGGACAAAGCCCAACAAGACCCCAGCCATCCCTAGCCGTGTTAACAGGGTGACAATGGGCAGGTCGAAGCTGGAGATTATTATAGGGATTCCCAGTTATGCTCCCAGTTACCGCCTTTTTACTCCCCTTGAAAAATTGGTCACCAGTGGCTACTGTAGCATTAATCCTGTCACCTCAGCACTAGGGCAGAGGGACTTTCACCCTCACGGTTATTCAGTTACAAGGCGCAAGTCCTTGCAATTTTTCCCTAAGTCATAATAGCCTAATTTAGGATGAACGAATCGTACACACCTGGCTGCACCTGAAGCTTGGTATTTCAAGGCGTCCGGGCACATTTCTCAAACTTGTCCACCCAGGTAAACCCCATCGTTAGACGGAATGGCAGCGTAAGCATTCAGCACTCAGCCGTCAGCCGTCAGCCGTCAGCCTTGTGGCACAGGCTTTGGCCTTGGCCGTTGGCCACGCTACGCGAATGGCCACGCTGTGCGAACGATGCTGGGAGGTAACTCAGCATTATTCCAATGCTTACCGGTTTTATTCAAAAGCTGTTCGCTTAGCGTGCGAGGAGTAGCGCATTAGCTGATACGCGACACGCTGATAGCTGAATACTTACATGGCAGCAGATTTCCAAGCTGACAAAAGAGCGCCGCTAAATATTTGGCGTTTTGGTATATAATACAGAAATAAAACCTAATTTTCTGGAAAATTGTGTGTTTAAAGCTTAATGTATAACCTTAATGATTTTTTAAAATATGCTAATGTTTCACAGCGCCCAATCCTAGAAATTGCCTTGGAAGCTTTGAGGCTCCGATTCTCCTCCCCTTATCTCGATCTATCCGAGTATCTAGATTTTAAACTATACCTTAATGACCTTACTTTATCCGAAAAGGCAGCCTTTTGTGGACATCGCATGCAATCTACTCTTATAGAGATACTAGTCGATGAATACTCTAAATTTATGAGTATTGACAAGGTAACAATGTACTTATTGTTTCGTGCTAGTGGTTTTCCAACACCCGAGATTCATGCAATTTATCGGTCTCGTCGCCCAAGTGTTTTACTAAATATTGCTACACCACAAGACCTTGAAGACTACCTTAGAAAGCCAGGATCATTACCGATTTACTTTAAGCGGTCTTCAGGTTCCTATGGTCACGGTAATACCTTGGCTGATCACTTAAATGGCGACATGCTCCACCTTGGTACGGGTTCTTCAGAACCACTCAGGGATTTTTGTTGCTCCCTTGATGACGGAGGAACCCTGGGATGGATTTTGCAGGAACCTCTCACTGCTCATTCTGAAATTGCTGAGATTTCTGGTACAGAGAAAATTTCGAGCATCAGAATACACACTATTTTATTGGACTCTGGCCCGCAAATAATGAAAGCAATCTTTAAAGTAAATGTGGGCAATTTAGACTGTGACAATTTTCTGAATGGTACAAGTGGAAATCTGTTGGCGGCTGTAGATATCAAAACGGGTAAAATCTTCCGTATTATCTCTGGTACTGGCCTGGATCAAATTGAAAATCCTTTACATCCGAAAACTGGCAGGAATCTACTTGGATTTCAGATCCCCTACTGGAACAAGGTAGTCGAACTTGTAATCGAAGCACATCTGGCCTTTCCAGGCTATCTTTGTCCTTCTTGGGATGTTGCTATTTGTGAGACTGGACCAACAATACTTGAGCTTGGCTACTTTGGTGATGCTAACGTTTCTCAGCATGCCTATCGGCGTGGATTTATGGATCCAGAATTCATGAATTTTCTCCAGATTTGGAAAATTAATAAAATGCTCTACATGACACCAAAAAGAAGACGAAAACTCCTAGCTTCATCTGGGGCATCATCAATTAAGGGACATGTAGGCATAAAAAGATATCATTGGCAATGGTAATTAATAACAAATTTTCAGGTTAAAAAAAATCAACTAAACTAATACAATAAAATGAAAATTCTATCTCCAAAAGCGTCATTTGATGAGTATTATACCCTTTATTATCCTAAGCGTTATGTTCCTGCCTTGCTCAAAGAAAAAAATTATTACTTACCATTTTATGCTATGGAGCTTCTCGGAACCTATCTGAGACAGATGAACTCTCCAAAAATTTTGGAAACAGTCTTTCTTGGAAGTGGGCATGGCTTAGAGGTTACAGCATTAAAATAACGAATCGCACCCTAAACTATGCATCGCATCGCCGCAACTCCAGGAGGATGGAACCCTGAAGCTGAAGGGGTTATCTTCATCGAACAAACCCCAGCACCAATTATTTTCCTGACTGCTGCTGACACCGATATCCAAACCCTAGCCGCATCGGTATCCCAACTTCCCCCAGATTTCCCAGCTATCCGAGTCGCTAATCTGTTGCAGTTGCAGCAACAACTAACCATTGATACCTATGCTGAGGATATCTTGGGCAAAGCACGGATTATCATTATCAGATTATTGGGGGGACGCTCGTACTGGTCTTATGGCTTAGAAGTGGTGAAAGAAACAGTAGAACAAACTGGCGCTACATTATTTGTTTTACCAGGGGATGACCGACCAGATCCGACGTTAACTAGTCACTCCACAGAAACTATTCCGATAGTGAATCAATTATGGCGCTACTTTACAGAAGGCGGTGTTGAGAATTTCACTAACGCTCTGAAATTTGTAGCAGATGTATGCCTAGACCAAACTAATAATCCACCACCACCAAAACCTGTGCCTCGGGTTGGGGTTTATCCATGGAAATCGGAGATAACTGCAGAAGCTACTGGCAATGTTACAGGAAATTTCGCCCCCCTAGCCCCCCAGCGAGCAATCCCTCGCTGGGGGGAAATGAAGTTAAAGTCCCCCAGAATTGGGGGATTTAGGGGGCTTGCAGCTAAAGGTAGTGAGGTAAATTCATCTGAAAACGGCTGTAAAGCCAATCTTAAAGTAGGTATCCTGTTCTACCGTGCCCATTACTTAGCGGGAAATACAGCACCGATTGATGGGTTATGTCAGGCTTTGGTAGAACGGGGGTTGGAACCGGTGCCAGTATTTGTCTCTTCTCTACGGGATCTAGAGGTACAACGGGAATTGTTAGGCTATTTCCAAAATCCCGATAGCTCTAGTAGTGCGATTGAGCTTTGCTCACGCTACGCGATCGCAGTGTTGCTGAATACGACAAGTTTCTCGGTAGCTAAGTTGGATGCTGAGGTACATCAGTTGGAGTTGTGGGAAGGGCTGGATGTACCTGTGTTGCAGGTTATTTTAAGTAGTGGCACGGTGGAACAGTGGGAGTCTGGGTTTCAGGGATTGATGCCTAGGGATACTGCTATGAATGTGGCGTTGCCGGAAGTGGATGGGCGAATTATTAGCCGTGCGATTTCCTTTAAGTCGGCGCAACGGTGGAATCCTGCTCTGGAAACGGATGTGGTGGTTTATGAGCCGGTATGCGATCGCATTCAGTTCGTAGCAGATTTAGCCATGAATTGGCTACGGTTAGGGCAAACCCTACCGAATCAGAGAAAAGTTGCTCTGATTTTAGCTAATTATCCTAATCGAGATGGCAGGCTGGCCAATGGCGTAGGATTAGATACCCCGGCCAGTTGTGTAGAGATTTTAAAAGGGTTACGGGATGCTGGGTATTGGGTTGAGAAGATTCCGGAAAGTGGCGATGAGTTGATTGAGTGGTTAACCGCTGGGGTGACCAATGATCCGGAAGGATGGCAGTTACGTTTGGTACGACAAGAGTTGAGTTGGCAGGAGTATTGGGACTATTTTCAAGAGTTACCGATAGCGGTTCAAAAAGGAATCCGTGAGCGTTGGGGAGAGTTTGATCTTAACGGTAATGACAACAAAGATGGCCAGGGAGAGATAACAGAGATTTCAGCATTTCCCATTTCAGGGATTCAGTTGGGAAATGTGTTTGTAGGGATTCAACCCTCTCGGGGTTATGATATTGACCCAGCTTTGAATTATCATGCTCCCGATTTGGAACCAACTGATGGGTATTTGGCATTTTATTATTGGTTGCGGAAGTGTTTTGGTGCCCAAGCGATTGTTCATGTGGGCAAGCATGGGAATTTAGAGTGGTTACCGGGTAAGAGTGTGGCCTTGTCAGAGTGCTGTTATCCAGAAGTCGCCTTAGCAGCCATGCCTCATTTGTATCCATTTATTGTTAATGATCCCGGAGAGGGAGCTCAAGCAAAGCGTCGCGCTCAAGGGGTGATTATTGATCATTTAACCCCTCCCATGACTCGTGCTGAACTTTATGGTCCTCTGCAACAGTTGGAGGGATTGGTTGATGAGTATTATGAAGCGCAGAGTTTGGATTTGTCTCGGTTACCAATTATTCGCGTCCGCATTGTTAAACTTATCCTTGATGAGCACTTGCACGAAGATTTGGGGATTGCAGTAGATGACATCGAAGCTGGAGAATCGGAAATTACTAATCAAATTGATGCTTATCTTTGTGAATTGAAAGAAGCTCAGATTCGAGATGGTTTACATGTGTTTAGTCAATGTCCCCAAGGACGTCAATTGCAGGATTTAATAGTAGCAATTGCTCGTCATCCAGGAAAGAATCGCATCGGCTTAACTCGTGCTTTGGCTCAGGATTTAGGTTGGGATTTTGACCCCCTAACGGAAGAGTTTTCAGTGGTTAAGGATATCGCAAGAAGTAGTATAGATTCGATATCAAAATTAATGACAAGGGAAGAGGCAACAGAGGAATGCTATACTGGGAAATATACTGTTGGTGATTTGGTTGAAGTATTGGAAGAAGAAGCATCTGAATTAGTAGAACAAATCATCACTAATTCCCCAATAGCGATTACTGATTACCGATTACCGATTAGTAAAACAACAAAACAAGAATTAGATTGGATACGCGATCGCCTGTTACCAGCACTGCAACAAACTAATCAAGAACTCACCCAATTGTTAAGGGGATTAGATGGGAGATATGTACCCAGTGGGCCATCTGGTGCGCCGACTAGAGGACGACCGGACGTTCTGCCCACAGGTCGCAATTTTTACTCTGTTGATATCCGTGCCATACCCACAGAAACAGCGTGGGATGTGGGCAGAAAGGCAGCTGAAGTGCTAGTGGAGCGCTATACCCAGGAAAATGGTGAGTATCCCAAAACCCTAGGGATTTCCGTATGGGGCACATCTACCATGCGTACCGGGGGAGATGATATTTCCGAAGCCCTGGCGTTGTTGGGAGTGCGACCGATTTGGGATGGGTCCTCACGGCGGGTGGTAGACTTTGAAATATTGCCAGTGTCTGTGTTACAACGTCCCCGGGTGGATGTGACCCTGCGCATTTCTGGCTTCTTTAGAGATAGTTTCCCCAATTTAATCGACCTATTTCACAATGCAGTAGTTGCTGTGGCAAGCCTGGATGAATCACCATCAGACAATCCTCTAGCAGCCCAGGTGAAACAGGAAACAGACTCTTGGTTACAGGTAGGGTTGAGTCAGTCCCAAGCCCAAATGCGATCGCACTACCGCATCTTTGGCTCAAAACCAGGAGCCTATGGTGCCGGGTTACAAGGTTTGATTGAATCTCAAAACTGGCAAGATGAGCAGGATTTAGCTCGCGCTTACATTAACTGGAGTAGTTACGCCTACAGCTCATCTTCCCCCAAAGGAGCCCCAGAAGCCTTTGAGCAGCGTCTCAAACAGATGCAAATTGTATTACACAATCAGGATAATCGGGAACATGATTTACTTGATTCAGATGATTATTACCAGTTTCAGGGGGGGTTAACCGTAGCGGTGCGGGGGTTGACTGGCAAAAATCCTCAAACCTACTTTGGGGATAATTCTATCCCTGAAAAGCCCAAAGTTCGACAGCTAAAGGAAGAGATTGCCCGAGTGTACCGTTCTCGTGTCGTGAATCCTAAGTGGATTGAGGGAGTGATGCGCCATGGTTACAAAGGAGCATTTGAAATGGCAGCAACAGTAGATTATTTGTTTGCCTATGATGCTACCGCTAATTGTGTGGCAGACCATATGTATCAAGGAGTAGCTCAAGGGTATTTATTTGACCCAGATGTCCAAGAGTTTGTCCAACAAAAGAATCCATGGGCATTGCGAGATATGGCAGAACGGTTACTGGAAGCCAATCAGCGGGGATTGTGGCAGTCAGTTGAACCAGATACTTTAGAAAAATTGAGAGCGATCGCATTAGAAGCAGAAGCAGTGATTGAAGGGGAAAATTTTGGCATTGTATAGCTCCGGAAGTCTAGTTAGATGCTTAGTAAGCATTCAGCCGTGAGCCAAAGCTCACCCTACTTGAGGTGCGGTCAGCCGTCAGCTTATTTTATTCAAAGGTGCGCTTGCGCGTAGCCCATTAGCTGATAGCTGATAGCTGATAGCTGATTGCTGATAGCTGATAGCTGATTGCTGATAGCTGATTGCTGATTGCTGATAGCTGATTGCTGATAGCTGATAGCTGATTGCTTACGACGCTTACATCTATTTAACATAAAATTGTTTTAACTTAGAAGCTACGTCTTCTGGATTTGTCCGATCAGGAAACACTAAAATAGCCTTAATTTTATTATTAGCCACTATTTCTGGCAAGCGATGGAATTGTTGATCAGTAATAGCAATTCCATCATAGGTTTCGGCATAATCTACTTCTTTGGTAAAATTTTTATCATTATAAGCTTGAATAAAAACTCGATCTACATTCCATTTTGGCCAGTCGGCAGCAAAATATTTTTTAGCCCAATAAGGATTATGATGACAAAGATCAAAACTAACCTTTGGGTTAGCTTGTTTCATAGCACCGATCATTTCTTGTGAAAAAGTGGTTAGCTTCTTAGTGCGATTTACTTTCCCTGGTAACTCGGCATGGTAACCCAGATAATCGTCCCATTGGACTGCATCAATTTTAGGATATTTTTGGACAAATTCCACTAAAATATCTCTAAAGAAATTAGCAACTTCAGGAATTTCTACATCCAGAATATAATGCTCGATTCCTGGATAGGTGCGGTCAACGCCAGGTACAACCCATTTGCGTTCAATAGCTAAATCAAAAATCGGGCTATTTTTATCTATTTTGATACCTTTTTCAAAGTAAGCATGAACTTCCATGCCGTGTTTGTGTGCTTCATCAATTAGCCAAGTTAACCAGCGGTCGCGAAACTGATTGGGACAACTTTTATAACCGAAAGTTTTTTGCATCACTTCACTAGTGTACATAGGACAAATATTACCCCATACACCATGAATAATCGTATTAATTCCTTGAGAGTGATAATGACGAACTTGTTTTCTAATTTTCTCTTCACTAGCATTATTAGTTACGTTATAACGACTTATATAAATTCCTCTGATTGCTTTTTTCTCCAAAGGAGTTTGAGTTGTTGGTGATGCTGGCTGATGATTAGGTTTAACAATTGGTGTTTTTAATTTTTGAGCTGTTTGAGGTTTTTGAGGTTTTTGAGCTGTTATTGGTGTTGGTGAAGGTGGCTGATGATTAGGTTTAACAATTGGCGAATTTGGGAAGGAAGGTGCAGTGGTTACAGAAGGCTTAGTAGGAGCCGAAGGTTGTGGTTCGGCTGGTGTCGAATTTAAACCAGGAATAGCTATTGGTAGATTTTGAGGAATAGCTATGGGGAGATTTTGAGGTAATTTGCTAATAATAGCGAAACCTCCTTGATGGTTCAACCACCAATAACCACCGCCTAAAACCAGTAAGATTACAGAAATGGGAATATTTGCGCATCCACATCCACTGTTTTCCTTTGACTTTTTATTAGACATGGTGAAATTCTTGCCTAGCAAGAGTTTGGGACATTAGTTTAAGTTAGTTTAAGCGGCTGAAGCAAAAAATCGTAAGCATTCAGCCGTCAGCCGTCAGCCGTCAGCCGTTGGCCACAGGCCCAAAGCTGATACGCGACACGCTGATAGCACCTCAAGTAGCGTGGCACAGGCTTTGGCCTTGGCCGTTGGCCACGCTACGCGAATGGCCACGCTGTGCGAACGACGCTGGGAAGTAGCTCATTAGCTGATAGCTGATACGCGACACGCTGATAGCTGAATGCTTACAAAAAATCGAGATATAGCTAGGGTTTTAGTCGCTTAAACTAACAGTATATAATACTAAGTCAGGAATAGCAAAATTGTTTACTATCGGGACGCAGATTCTCTAGTTGTTTGGTAACCCATTCACGATTAAAAATTGCTTTGTATATAGGGTTGTTCACCCTTAGCCGTCCTTGTTGATTAACCACCAAACCCGATAGCAACAATTCGTTGCACTCTTCGCTGTTATCCATCGGTACATCATCTCCAGCTAAAATCTGCTGATAACGTCCCAGCAATTTGTCAGCATAATATTTATTACTCAAATTATTACTCAAAAGGCGAGCCGAGATACTTCGTAAATGCTCGGGTTCATCCTGGGATTCCCAATGATCAATAATTTGATTATGTACGATTTGGCTAACCCAAGATTCCTCATTACCAGGAGCAATAGTCAACCCGACCCTTACTGAGTCTACTACCAACTGACATAGTTTTTGGGTCAGAAAGGGTTGTCCTCCTGTCCAAGCCAGTATCTCCTTGAGAATCCTTGTAGGGTTACCCCCTGTTCCCTCTAATCCCTTGGCAAGGGGATATGCTTCATGGAATTCAAAGCCATGTAGTTCTATGGCTTTCCCGATATTAAACAGTGTCCGCTTTTTGCCAGTAATCAAATCCCTTGGCTTAGCTACTCCGAACAAAGCAAAGACAATGCGATTATAGTCGGGATTAGTTGCTCTTTGGTTATAGCAGAATCGGATCAGGGCCAAAAAATCCTCAACCGGAAAAGGTAAGTTGAGAATAGTATCAATTTCATCAATGAAGATAACAATTCGTTCAGTAGTAAATTTTACCAGCAGGATATCTTCCAGGAAATTACTCAATCGCTGAAGCAGTGAAAGATACTTTTCCTGGTGCCACCAGGATTGGAAATTAAAGTGACCGAATAACTTCAACCCTCGTACTAACTCAGCCACCACTCCTTTGTACCACTGAGTTGGGGTAATTATTTCGCTACCGATGCGCGTCATATCAATAGTACTGCATTTAAATCCTTCTTGTTCTAGCTGATGTCTGATTCGCACCGCTAGAGAAGACTTACCCATTTGTCGGGGAGCCATAACATAACAAAACTCACCCCTTTTTAAGGCGTTATAGAGTTGGACATCTGCTTGTCTTTCTACATAGCTAGGCGAATCACTGGCTAGACTACCACCGACTTGGTATCGAGGGTAATTATTAATCATATTGTTTTATTAATTATGGTCTGTTATTCCGACATAAATCAAAGGATTTTACTTTGATCAAAAAAATAACTCATAACCAGATTACTATAACGTTACTAGATAAAAAATATAATCATAGCTTGTGAATAAAGTGTGAAAATACCGTAGTAATTGGAATTGTAAAGTTTACTATTTTAGGGAACGGGGAACTTAATATCGGCGAAAATAGAATTATATCAAGTCCGGTTAATCATTTGGAAAATAGCCGATTTAGCAGCAATAGCAATCAAGAGGTTAGATTATCCGGAATAGACCCACAACGTAACGAAAAAATATTTAACAAAGGAATTTAACTGGGCTTTCCCTAGGTCGAGCTTAGATCAAATCCGGTTGACTAATCATCCTATGGCTGACCGGGTAGAGTGCATCTCATTAAAGCTGTTTGACCCGGTGAGTGGAACCGGCATCTTTTAGGTGCGCTTTCCGCATCTAATTATTAAATTCGCCACGGGTCGCACCTGTGGAACGGGCATCAGGCGTGGAACGGGCATCTTGCCCGTTTCAATTTCCGGGCAGCAACCTAACACTGGCGGTGCGTTACGGGGCGGACTATCCCAAGGCTGGCGGTCGAGGCGAACAATAAGGGCAAGTCCGCTCCTAACACACCCTACGCACCCTACGCAACTAATTACCAACATTTAATAACAAGAAATTATGTATCAGCGCATCAATAACACCGTTTTCTTAGCTTTAGTGTCCAGCATTATGGCACTCACCAATCCAACTAAAGATGCTTATCTTGATCATGCGTCATGGCACTTACACGATACTTACTGCCAGCAGAAATCCCTTCCTCTTGGGGTAAAAGCAGCTTGTTTTGTCGGTAAACCTTTACCACCTGGTGCAGTTAAGCCAGTGATCGAAAGCTACACTCGTCACCAAAACTATTTTCTTTTCAGTATCTATACCACCAACTTCTGGGGGAAAAAATTCCACACTGTTGGGCTAGGGGGCAAATTTTTTGTGTTTTAATTATATAAGCATTCAGCTATCAGCTATCAGCTATCAGCTATCAGCTATCAGCTATCAGTTATCAGCTATCAGCTATCAGCTATCAGCTATCAGTTATCAGCATATGCCCTAGGCGCATATGCTTACTTAATTCTATCAGAATTGCAGCCCTATAAGAAACTATGATCGTGGAAAATCTTCTATATCAAGGGATTCATAGTCTAAATCAGAGGCTGTAAACCGATATCTTTTACCTCGTTCTAAACTCCTGGTTTTGATAGTACATTCTTTAGCCTTGCTTCCATCCTCGGTTCCTACAGAGCAAGATTCAAACTTTATGTTTAAAAAGTTATTGGTATAGATTTTATCGCTTCCTGATGACAATTTTTGTATCCTATCATTGATCCAATACTTTACCGAGTAGGGAGTCTGATTGGATATAAGTGTAGCAACTTCAGGGGTATTTGGCATGAGAAAGCTTCGGAGAACCCAGTTGCTCCGACATTTGTACTTAGTAAGAGTCCTGATATCAGCACACAAAGACATAGGAACTTCTGAGTTCATACAAACTGATTTGGTAATAGGATACGAATCTCTTTGTCTGACATCCACATTTCTTTTAATTACAGCAGTGAAAACTCCAGACTCAAGTACACGATCGCGTTCTTTAATCTCGTACTCAAATGTATTCTCTCCGTCTAAAACGTGAAATTCTTTACTATCATGTCTTGTTCCAAAACTCATCCGTGTCCCTTCTGAAGATCTACCCTCATCGTACTCTCTGTCAGTGTAAGGAAATGGGTCACTAGCTACTCCTCTGGTAATATTTTTAACAATTACACGTCTTTTACGAGCTGGTGGAGTAGTACTGGAAGTAAACCGGGCTTCCCGAGAAGACCAGCTGTAACCTGGGCACTCACCTTTATACTTAGTTTCGTGAATTTCTACTTGATTGAGTTCTCGGCTACCTAAGAACTCCCATCCGATTTCAGGTGCAGGTTGTATTTCCGAACCCTCTTCAATTCCTATTTCAGGTGCAGATTGTGTTTCCGAACCCTCTTCAATTCCGATTTCAGGTGCAGGTTGTATTTCCGAACCCTCTTCAATTCCTATTTCCGGTGCAGGTTGTGTTTCCGAATCCTCTTCAATTCCTATTTCCGGTGCAGGTTGTGTTTCCGAATCCTCTTCAATGGGCAATTGTTTTAGTGGCGGCAACTGTGCTAGTGAGGGTGCTCTAAAAAACGTCAAAACCAGACTAATGCTCAAAGCAGTGAGCAACAAAAATTTGCTATTTGATGTGATTTTATTAACTATTTTGTTCCATAATCGATTGATTTTAAGCATCAGAAAAATTTAATTTTGTTAATGTATTTAAATGTCAAAAAATACGTGTTAGAGTTTGCAATTCCACTTATCGTATCAATTAGATCTGAATTTAAAGTTCGATCATTTCCTTGAGTGTGTTAAGACTAAAACCAGCAAGACGCTGAGCCTCACCCAGATCAGAAAAGCCATGCTTATGATACAAGTTGAGGTCAAAGTTTCCGACAATTGCTCAAATCTTTAGCAGTGCAATACTAGCAGGGCAGATCACTGGCGCAATCAGAATGAAATAGCCCTGAATGATCAGCAATAGTTAGGAAAGTGGTTTACCATCTTCCTGAGCTATCTAATAATTAGCGAAGAGGATGGTAAGTTGCTTGAGGAGCTATCTGTTGAATACTGCTATCTACCTGCGGTATTGATGCAATTAAGCCATCGAAAACGGCAAGTAAAAACATAAAAAACAAGAAACTCATGGGAATCGAAATAATAACTCCGATCAGTGTCTGTCCTAAATAATTCCTAATGGCTAGCCCCATCAGATGATCAACTCCATAGTCGATCTGCCAATTTCCTTGTTCATCTTGATAGACGTCTTTAACTTTCATAAGTTTCCTCACTCATTCAATAAAGTATAAAAATAACTACAAAGCTTATAGGTGATATTCCGCAAGTTAAACCAAAAATAATTTTATAAAGTCACTAATCGTAGGGTGGGCAGTGCCTAGCAACGTGGTTTGCAAGCTTCATTATCTGTCTGATGCACTGCCCACCCTAAATGAACCTTACTCATCCTACAAAGCTTATAGATAAAATTCCGCAATTCAAAACAAGGTATTTTTATTTAATTGAATCCCTGGCTATTTAAGGGGTAATCGATCATTTAAACTACTCATTTACTATAATCATTATAAGAGAGCCATTTTCTTGAGGAACTATCTGTTGAATACTGGTATCTACCTGCGGGATTAATTCAATTAAGGCATCGAAAACGGAAAGTAAAAACATAAAAAACAAGAAACTCATGGGAATCGAAATAATAAATTGGGTCAGTGTCTGTCCTAAATCATTCCTAATGGCTAGCCCCATCAGATGATCAACTCCATAGTCGATCTGCCAATTTCCTTGTTCATCTTGATAGACGTCTTTAACTTTCATGATTAGCCTCGCTCATCCAATAACTTAAAAAAAAAAACAAATCCACAAAATTTCTACATCACATGGCGCTATAATCGAAGATGCTACCCTTTAGAAACTAAAGGTTTATCGCTATCAAGAGTTACAGGTGGCGTAGTATCTAGTCACGGAGCTGCTCCCCAAATTGATTCGTTAAGGCTTGTGACAGTTAACAAAAACCTCCACTAATCTACCACTTACTATTAAATTATGGTAGATTAAGGAGATGGCATTAATACCACTCCGTAAGGCGGTCGAACTTACGGGACTCTCCAAGAACACACTAAAGAAGTATGCAGACAATGGGACACTCAGATGCGAAAGGACACCAGGAGGGACTAGACTCTTTGACTCAACAGATCTTCTCCGTTTTGGAAAAGCTCCAAAGTCTGACAAATTGCGCTGTTACACCATCTGTTATTGCCGAGTCAGTAGTACAAAACAGCGAGACGATCTTGCCCGCCAAGTCGCTTACCTCCACTCTCTCTTCCCGGAAGCAGACATCATCTTTGACATCGGTTCCGGTCTCAATTACAACAGGAAAGGGCTTAGAACCATACTGGAACGAGTCGTGTCTGGAGATCAGCTCACGGTTGTTGTTACCTGTAGAGACCGACTTACCCGTTTCGGGTTTGAACTCATTGAGTACTTGGTCGGTCTCAACGGTGGAAAAATCCTGGTTCTCGACCAACCTGAAAGTTGTCTTTGATCAGAACTTACCGCAGATATTATCTCCATCATTCACGTCTTATCCTGCCGGGTTCACGGACTCAGAAAGTACGGTAAAAAAATCAAAGAAGATTCATCTGTTCCTAAACCCTGAACAGCGAGCAATTATCCGTAAGTGGTTTGGAGTGTCCCGTTATGTGTTCAATAAAACCATCAAAATCCTCCAGGATGGCGAAACAAAAGCTAACTGGAAAGCCATTAAAACTGGCATTTTGAATGACCTACCCGAATGGTGCAAGGAAGTCCCTTATCAAATTAAATCGATAGCGATAAAGGATGCTTGCACCGCTGTTAGGGAGGCCAAGAAAAAGTACAAGAAAACGTTTCAAATTCAGCGAGTAAGGTTTAGGTCTCGCAAAAATCCCATTCAATCTTGCTATATACCCAAGTCAGCAGTTTCGACCTTGGGGATATATCACACTAAATTAGGAGAGATAGGATACACTGAAAGCCTTCCTGATCAGGTATGCGATAGTAGGCTAACCAGTAACAACGGGAATTACTACCTAGTTGTCCCCTATAAAGAGACTAAAAAGAAAACCGAAAACCAAGGTAGAGTAGTCGCTTTAGATCCTGGAGTCAGAACTTTTATTACTTTCTTTAGTGAGACATCTGTAGGAAAAATTGGAAATGGAGACTTTTCTCGTATCCAACGATTATGTCAACATCTAGACAATTTGCTATCAAAGATCAGTAAATCTAGTGGTGGACAGAAACGCCGAATGAGAAAAGCGGCTAGGAGAATGATCGTCAAAGTTCAGAACCTAATTAATGAACTTCATCACAAAACAGCTAGGTTTTTGGTTGACAACTTTGACGTAATTCTGCTTCCAACTTTTGAGACCTCTCAGATGTCTAAAAGAAAGAACAGAAAAATCCGATCTAAAACTGTCCGTAATATGTTGAGTTTTGCTCACTATCGTTTTCAGGAATTTTTGAAGCATAAGGCAATAGAAGCTGGGAAGATAGTAGTAGATGTCTGTGAAGCTTATACCAGTAAAACGGTTAGCTGGACAGGTGAATTAGTCAACATTGGCGGCGGTCGAATAATTAGATCAAAAGTTGATGGTCGATCTATGGATCGAGACATTAACGGCGCTCGTGGGATATTCCTACGAGCCTTGGTAGATACACCCTGGTTGAGAAATCAACTTGCATTAGTGAGCCAAAATTTTCCCTTGAGAGATTCTGGTAGCTAAAAAGTATCGGTCTATATACTAATCAGGGCTAGCTCAGAAATTTATGCAATCGGATCTTTTTTCCGTAAGGGCAGTGGGCGGGAATGCTTTTGCTTAGCGGCTCCTAGGTCTCATCCCATCCTCGTTAAGTGATCAGCTGTGTTAACGGTGTAGTTGTTGATCAGATCACAACCATGGTGGCTTAATCATCAAAAATATCCAACTGCTCGATGGTCACCCTTTGGTCTGTCACCTTTTGGCCAGTTGTATTCCTAGCTGACAATTGTTTGCCAATCCCCTTGCGCAACCCCAGGGCAATTTTACTGTGCTTCTCAATTTGCTTCATCACCTGTTTCGCCCGATTAATCACTGAGGTTGGTAAACCCGCTAAACGTCCTGCCTCAATCCCATAAGAACGGTTAGCTCCTCCTGGCTGTACCTGATGCAAAAAGATGATTTCATTCGCTAACTCTTTTACGGTCACCTGATAATTAGCTACATTGGGCAAAATCGAGGCTAACTCATTCAACTCATGATAATGGGTGGCAAAAATCGTCCGTGCCTTAATTTCCATGGCCAGATACTCCCCGACCGCCCAAGCGATGGAAAGACCATCAAAGGTTGCTGTGCCTCGACCAATCTCATCCAACAACACTAAAGACTTATCCGTAGCATGATTGAGAATATTCGCTGTCTCGTTCATTTCCACCATAAACGTAGACTGGCCTGTTGCTAAATCATCCACCGCACCGACTCTGGTAAAAATGCGATCGCATATCCCCAAACTTGCTTCTGATGCTGGCACAAAACTTCCCACCTGTGCCATCAACTGAATCAATCCTACCTGACGCAAATAACAACTCTTCCCACTGGCGTTAGGTCCGGTCAAAATAATCAAATCAGGAATATCCGTTTCGGTGGCAGGTTGCAGGTTGTTTGGTTGCAGGTTGTTTGGTTGAAGGTTAGAAGGTTGAAGGTTAGAAGGTTGAAGGTTAGAAGGTTGAAGGTTAGAAGGTTGAAGGTTAGAAGGTTGAAGGTTAGAAGGTTGAAGGTTAGAAGGTTGAAGGTTAGCAGGTTGCTCGTTATCGGGTTGCTCGTTATCGGGTTGCTCGTTATCGGGTTGCTGGTTAGAAGGTTGCTCGTTAGAATTTTCAACGTTCAACTCAGAAGAACCTTCAACGTTCAACTCCCCGTCAACCTTCAACTCCCCGTCAACCTTCAACTCCCCGTCAACCTTCAACTCCCCGTCAACCTTTAACTTGTTTTGACCTAAAGACGCGGAATTCGGGACAAACAAGCCACTGGGCAAGGACTGTTCCACCACTGGATGCCGTCCATCTATAATCCGAATTTCCCGGCTTTGATCCATATCGGGACGACAATATCCCTGATAAACAGCGACCTCTGCTAATCCACACAACACATCCAATGCTGCTACCGCCCGAGACACACCCCGAATCCTGTCAGCTTCCAGCCCTACCTCATGGCGCAAGCCCACAAAAATTTCATACTCTAAACGATTCAAATCCTCCCGGGCCGTGAGAATCCGTGCTTCCCGTTCCTTCAGCTCTGGGGTTATATAGCGCTCTTCATTAACTAACGTCTGCTTCCGAATATAATCATCTGGTACCTGAGCTGTCTTAGCACGAGGTACACTAATGTAATATCCAAAGGTCTTATTAAACCCTACCTTCAGCTTGGGAATATCTGTCTTTTCCCGCTCCGTTACTTCCAAATTAGCAATCCACTGCTGATCCTCCTCGGCTTGAGCACGCATTTCATCCAACTGCTGATTGACCTGAGGCCGAATTAATTTTCCCTCAGTCAGATGCAAGGGTGGTGACTCTACCAGATGCTCCTGCAGTGTGTGCCCTAACTCTTCCAATTGTGGCGGTACATTCTGCATCACTTTCAGATAGGGAGAAGAGCCATAAGCCGCTAGGTCAGCTAATTCCGGTAACCTCAACAGAGAATCCCCTAAGGCTACTAAATCTCTGGCATTAGCTCTACCAGAACTTGCTTTCCCTGTCAACCGATCCAAGTCATAAATTTTCCGAAGCAGCTGCTGTAAGTCCTGGCGCAGTCCAGTATTGTCCACTAATTCCGCGATGGTATCATGTCGCGCCCGGATTCCCTTAATCTCTAGTAATGGTTGGAGTAGCCAGCGCCGCAATGCTCTACCTCCCATGGCTGTACTGGTTCGATCTAGAGCCCAAAGCAGGGAACCGTTAAAGGTGTTATCTCGGACAGTAGCAGTAATTTCGAGATTGCGACGAGTCTGGTGGTCGAGAATTAAATAATCAGCAATGGTATAGGTCCGTAATATCTGTAACGCTACATAATTTTCTTTTTGGGTATCTTTCAGATATTCCAACAACCCACCAGCAGCACGGACACCAAGGGGCAGATGTTCACACCCTAACCCTTCAAGCGATCGCACTCTGAACTGTTCCAACAGTCGCTGTCGGGCTTCTGCCAAGGTAAAGTGTCGTTGGGGACGGAGTGCATAACAAAATGAATTTGGTAAACAATCCGGTAAACTCTCAGAGGTCTGACCAGGTCGTAGCATACTCCCCAAATCGGGAGCATTGGTGGGAATTAATACCTCCGACGGCTGCAAGCGCATCAATTCCTGAACCAGCAGGTCTAAATCTCGGTCTTGAGTAGTCAGAAATTCCCCAGTGGAAATATCTGCATAGGCTAAACCCCAATGATTCTTAGCAATTACTACTGCTGCCAAGAAATTGTTACGACGAGCATGGAGCATCTCCTCTTCCATCAAGGTACCGGGGGTAAGGACACGGGTGACTTCCCGGCGCACCTGACGTCCTTCTTTGGCTGCTACTGAGGCATCTTCCACTTGGTCACAAATTGCGATCGCATAGCCTTTTTCCACTAGCATGGTGCTGTAGCGGTCCAAAGCATGGTGAGGAACCCCTGTCATTGGCACCCGTCCCACTCCCTTACCAGCTTCTTTGCTGGTTAAGACCAGTTCCAGGGCTTCAGAAATTATCCTGGCATCCTGAAAGAAGGTTTCATAGAAGTCCCCAACTCTGTAGAGCAGCACAGCATGGGAATACTGGTCTTTTAGTTCAGCAAAATGGTGCATCATCGGTGTCAGCTTACTGCGGTCCACTGTCCGATGGTCAGTATTCTCAGGCGCAACTTTCCTTGCTGCTTCAGTTGCCCTTTTGGGAAGGTTATCGTTGGATTCGGGAGTAGATGCTTGAGGGGATCTGCTCATTTACTAAGCTAGAAATACCAATACTCTATATTAAGAGGTAAATCCAACTCACCCTCGGTTTGTTAGATTCATTTCCACTAAGGGTTTATTACTATATCGCAATATTTTTATCAAGACTAGGCAGCAGAGTAAACACATCTAATTGATTGATTCATACATATAGTGTTTATTGATTTCCATAAACACTATATGTATAAAATATCTTGTCAATAAGCACAATAACACCGGGTTTATTGAGAACTACCCCCAGTTTGTTGACAAGATGCGCTTACCCTGGCATTGTATAGCCTAGCCAGAATGTCTAAATTATTCTAAATCATTCTTAATTATTATTAATTTTTTATAACTTTGCTAACTAAACTATTCTCAATTGTGCTAACTAAATTATTATCAATTATGTGTATGTTTAATACTTAGCAATTCCCTTGCTGATGCCCCTATAAAGTGGAATAAATTAAACAGCTGTTGATGACAGTATTGTGTTTATTTAAAATATTCTAAATTATAGCTTGGGAGGGAATCGAATCACATTTATTCACATGAAACGGCGTATAACAAATGAAAAGTGTCATCAGACGTCGAATGTTTTTGGTTGTACTCGCTACCATGACCGGGCTATTTACAACCTTGACCCCTGTTTTGACTGAAGGTAAGTCTGGTTTTCACATTCTTTATGCCTTGAAGCCCAACGGTCAACTGTCCTACTATAGCTATAGTGGTCTACCGGATCCTAATAACTTTCAGAATCAGGGTGCGGAGACGGTTATTTCAAACGGTTGGAACGAATATGGTAAAGTTTTTTCCGGAGGTTCTGGAGTTTTGTTTGCTCTAAAGCCCAACGGCCAACTGTCCTACTATAGCTATATTGGTCTACCGGATCCTAATAACTTTCAGAATCAGGGTGCGGAGAAGGTTATTTCAGACGGTTGGAACGAATATAGTAGAGTTTTTTCCGGAGGTTGTGGAGTTCTGTTTGCTCTAAAGCCCAACGGCCAACTGTCCTACTATAGCTATATTGGTCTACCGGATCCTAATAACTTTCAGAATCAGGGTGCGGAGAAGGTTATTTCAAACGGTTGGAACGAATACCAGAATATCTTCTAGGGTCAGCCAGGTTTATAGCTCAGGGTAAGAGCATCTCAATCACGCTTGACAAAAGGAACTAGGGCAAACGCATCTAAATTGCAAAACCCTTATCCAGTAAGGATTTAATCAATTGATTTCAAACAGAACTCGATCGCTGAAATCCTGACCCCGCCAGCATGTACAAAAATAAGATGCGTTTCCCCTGGACTAGGGAGTTGATCAATCTAGTCAAATATGTCACTTAAGTTTTACAATACATCTGAATTAGGGTCAATACTCCTAGTTTAAGCCTTGGTAATTCCCGGTAACTCCTGGAATTGCCAACTAGGATGCAGGCTAAGGATTGAGTCCTACGTTGATTTGGTTATGACACCTAGGAATGACCTCCAGTTCCTGGCTCTGTCGCTAATCATTAAAGTGAAGGCAAAATGTGTGGTTAGCCTAACAAGCCATTTCAACATTGCCGTTCGCGCAAGCGTGTGCGAAGCACTTGGAACACATAACCGACTTGAGACGCACTAAAAATGCAAAATTACGTATTTATCATTGACACGAACAAACGACCACTAAATCCCATTTCGCCAAAGAAAGCACGCCGATTATTGAAAAAAGGTAAAGCGGCGGTCTTTAGGATGTATCCATTCACAATCATCCTAAAAACAGGGATTCGGCAAAGCCGACGCTGCGCGAACGATGATCCAACTATCTCACCCTGTCAAATCAAGATCGATCCTGGCAGCAAGGTAACTGGATTTGCCTTAGTCCAAAATGATCAAGTTATTTGGGGGATGGAATTAGAACACAGAGGAGGATTAATCAAGAAAAAACTAGAGTCTAGAAGAGCTGTAAGAAGCGGAAGGCGCAATCGCCACACCCGCTACAGAAAACCTCGATTCCTTAACCGTAGACGCCCACAGGGATGGCTGCCCCCTAGCCTAGAGCACAGAATTCTGACTACCTACCCAGACTTGGGTAAAACGATTGATAAAATTCTGCCCGGTCAATGAGATTTGGCTTGAAAAAGTTAAGTTTGATACCCAAAAAATGCAGAATCCAGAAATTAGTGGCGTTGAGTATCAGCAGGGGGAACTAGCTGGCTATGAAGTCAGAGAGTATTTGCTTGAAAAATGGGAAAGGGAATGTACCTATTGTGGAAAGCAAAATGTCCCCTTGCAGATTGAACATATCCATCCAAAATCGAAAGGAGGAAGCGATTGCGTAAGTAATCTTTGTTTGGCTTGCGAAAAGTGCAACCAACGAAAAGGAAATAAGCCTATAGAAGATTTTCTAAAAAATAAGCCAAGTCTACTTCAGAAGATTAAGACTAAAGCTAAACAGCCATTAAAGGATGCGGCGGCGGTTAATGCAACCCGTAAAAAGCTAGTAAAAATGCTCCAAAGTGTAAGACCAGTAGTAACTGGGACGGGAGCACAAACTAAGTACAACCGAACGAAGCTAGGACTCCCTAAACAGCACTGGATTGATGCCGCTTGTGTTGGGGATATTGAGACTTTAACTTTGATAACCTCTCAACCTCTTCTAGTAACCTGCTTTGGGCAAGGAGGAAGGCAAAAAGCGGCACTCAACAAGTACGGCTACCCCATTAGACATAACCCATTGAAGCCGATTAAAGGCTGGGTAACCGGAGACATAGCCAAACATCAAAAACTAGGGATAGGCAAAGTTACTCCCAGAAGTAAAGGAAGTTTTGGATTTACCCCGTTAGGAATGAAAGGCTACAAAAGCTGTAAACCTCAAGATATATCGGCAATACACCGAAAAGATGGATACACTTACGGCTTTTGTCAATAAATACCGGAACTTGCCTTGTAATAGCTGTCCTAAACTTACCTGCTGTGATCATGACGGTGCATCTATTTACTTCGATCTAATTTTGTCAAGTATAGTGCCAAGGGTATCAGTCTAGCCAGGCAGACTAAAATTAAACAGAACCAAATATAATAAAACAGAATAAAATAGAATAAAAGAGCTTGAACCCAAATTAATCTATGTCTGAACCATCAATTACTGTTACAGTCAAGCTTTTTGCTGCCTATCAAGAAACCTATGGCTTGCCAGAACTCCAGTTGGGATTTCCCCCTCAAACATCAGTATCAGCGGTGTTAGACCGTTTACTGAGTGAACACCCAGAGCTGGAGCAATGGCGTGAAGTGACCCGCTTTGGCATCAATCTACAA
The DNA here is from genome assembly GCF_000211815.1 of Moorena producens 3L. GTDB lineage: Bacteria > Cyanobacteriota > Cyanobacteriia > Cyanobacteriales > Coleofasciculaceae > Moorena > Moorena producens. The sequence goes on along the minus strand of NZ_GL890948.1, from coordinate 34,453 downwards.
TTTGTTCCCCCCGATACCCCCTTGCAAGATGGGGATGAAGTGGTTCTGATTCCTCCTGTTAGCGGTGGCTAATCGATTATTGTGCCTGCAAGCCTTTTGCCTCCAAGGGTCATATTTCTCAGAAAAATTGACTGATATGCAGCGTTGCTTCACCATGATCAGGAATCCAGGATACCCACTGGTCTTCTGAAACCTGGCACAGCAGCAGCGCTTCATCAAAGCTATAGGGAGTGACATCCTCCTACACTATACGCTTCGCGTATAGTGTAGGCTTCCCATTCTCACAAATAGGTATTCCTGCCCAAAGCCACTTATCTAGGATTTCTCCCCCGACAGATCGACTACTTGACAGGCTGTTTCCATTTCCCGAATTGTCCACGGGTACTAATTCTAATCCTCGCCATCTCACCATCTGAGCGGCTGCATGATCTCTATGTGTCGTGTAGCCGCATGTCTTGCATTTATGTTCTCTAACCCTCAAATCTTTCTTCACTGTGGCCTGACACTCAGGGCAAGTCTGACTCGTCCCACGGGGGTCTACTCGCTGAAAGTAACACCCACGTTTGAAAGCTACCCATTTGAGGAGATCTAAGAATTGACCAAAAGATGCATCAATGCAGTCTTTCCTTAGCATTCCTCGATTGAGTCCTATTGTGTTGAGATCTTCCGCAAACATTGTCTGAGCCTGGTCACAGAGCAAATGTGCTGTTTTCAGATGGAAGTCTTTACGAGTGTTGGCAATCTTATGATGCAATCTGGCCACCTTCAGTTGTGCTTTTTCCCAGTTGTTAGAACGCTTCTGTTTTTTAGCTGCTCTACGTTGTAGCAATTTCAGCTTACCTTGCAGTTGCTTTAAAAACTTAGGACGCTCAACTGTGAAACCATCTGAAGTTGTCAGAAACTTTTCTAACCCAAGGTCTATCCCTATTGCCCGACCAACGGCAGGATGATCTGGGATATCAACTTCCATTGCAATTGATATCACAACATACCATTCTGTTTGTCTAGCCTTAGCCAGAACTCTGACCTGTTTGACTTGGAATCCAACAGGAATTTCTCGATGGAGCCGAATAGGAACTAGGCCAATTTTAGGAAGCTTGATATGTTCGTGTTCTACTGGATTTGACTTGAATTGCGGAAATAAAAACGACTTGTATTGACCCTTTTTCTTAAATCTTGGAAAACCAAATCCTCGCTTACTCATTGCTTCCCATGAGTCATGCAACCTTCTAACGGTTGTCTGTAACACCTGGGAATGCACCCTTGACATAAACGGATTAGTTTTCTTGGCTTTGGGTAGATTGTTTTGCTGACGATGGTAACTGGGGAATGGTGTATCGGCAGGGATTATGTACTCACTCTGCAAAGAACACCTATCCACAGGTGCGACCCGTGGCGAATTTAATTCGCCAACGGAAAGCGCACCTAAGGACATTTACGACTTGCAATCCAGTCTTTTAACTCTCTTAATGAGTAGTTATAGACTCGTCTACAAGTCTCAAGCCATTCCTTGATGATCTGTTGTTGATCTTGGCTCGGGTAAATCCTGTATGTATAGTTCATCATTAACATAATCTTATTTTACCACAGAAAAAGACAATGGTAAATACAGATAGAGAGGGCGTCGAACCCTCTCTATCTGTCTGGCTGGGGGAGTCCATGTATCCCACCACTAACACTCCGTGTATAGTGGGGGACTTATAGCTCCCCCAGACCCCCTCACTAGTTAAGTAGCTCTAACAGACGTACCCAAGTCCCAGGTTGGAACGCATCTTGGGACTGATCTAAGTTGGGATTAGGGGAGCTGTTCCAAGTCGGGCTTTGGGTCTGCGGTTCTAAAAGTTTCATAGTTCGTCATCAAGATAAAAAAATTCCCGTCTACCCTAGCTGAGACTGCTTCGAGCCAAAATCTTCCCAGACAATGGGTAAACTTTAACTATTTTCTGTATTTAATTTTACAAAAATTCCTGAGCAGGACTAGCTTAGTGAAAGCTAATGTAATTAATCTTTGGATAACTTTACAGGATGCCTCGCCAAACGGCGTTACTTAAACTAAGAGTAATGTGTCGGTGCGTACAACTGATGATATCTTGAATGTGCCAGCTATCAGTAGCACCATTGCTGGGCAAATTATAGTCTAAAAACTAGACAATATTAGGCTAAAAGATCAACCCTAAAAAAGTAAGCATATGCGCTATGCGCAGGCTACTTGAGGTGCGGTCAGCGGTCAGCCGTCAGCCATTCGCGTTCGCACAGCGTGGCCAAAGGCCAAGCATGGCCTTTGGCTGATAGCTGATACGCGACACGCTGATAGCTGATACGCGACACGCTGAGAGCTGATAGCTGAGAGCTGAGAGCTGAGAGCTGAGAGCTGAGAGCTGATAGCTGATAGCTGAGAGCTGAGAGCTGAGAGCTGATACGCGACACGCTGATACGCGACACGCTGATAGCTGATAGCTTACCTAAAAAATAAACACAAGTTGCAGCTGCAATTCTTTTACCTGACGCAGGATTTCAATTTTTTGAATAAACTCCCGAAAGTAAAACCGACGCTCTGATTCTGATAAATCAATCCAGAATTGAGGAATGGATACTGTCTGAGCGATCGCTTTTAAATTCACTGGCGGCAAAGCGGCTAGCTGCTGCTGTAATTGGGAAATTTCTGTGCGTAGTTTGTATGCTCGTAAATCAGCCGTGTCTTGATCAAGCACCCCACTAGACGTTAACAGAGGTAGTTGCTCTAAATTATCTTTTTTTTGAGTAATTTTATCCTTAAGGGATTCCTTGACCCCATCCAAGCTGGGAGCATTCATAGCAGCAACAGCACGGGGTAATTCCTGACAGATCAGTTGAATAGTCTGCTCCAAAACCTGTTCATAACTAATAGCACGGCATTTTGGATGCTTAGGACAATGAATCGGACGTAGGTAGAGATATTGTTTGTTTTTACGATATTGAGTAACACTAACAACGGTCATCCCCGACTGGCATTCCTGACAAACCACCAACCCGGCCAAAGAACGGGGAGCACTGGCGGTACGAGGAGGTAATTGTCGGTTGCGCCTGAGCAATCGGTCAATCTGTGCGGCTTCTTCGCGATTCAAAATGGCGCTATGGGTATCGGAAATGACTTCACCATTTTTTTGATAGCCAAGGTCTCCCCGATAAACCGGATTTGTTAGCCAACGACGCCCGGTAGTCACGGAAATCCGTTTACCATATTTTTGCTCTAAATACCGTACTGCACCCCGCAAGGAACCATAAAGCAGAAACTGTTCAAAAAAATCCTTAACCACCGGTGCAGTACTGCGGTCAATTAGATAGCGGTCTTTGCCCCGCCGATAGCCATAGGGGGCTTTTCCTGGTGGAGGTAAGGCTTTGAGGCGATTACGAGCATGTCCTTGCCGAAGGCGGCGGCTGTTGACTTCCTGCTGGATTTCGTGTATTAGTTTCAGTAAGCTAGCGCGAATTGTAGTGTAGTTGGTAGCATCCGTTAGCTGAGCAGAATTGTAAGATTGCTCTGTGGCAACCAAGCAAACACCAAGGCTTTCAACTTGGCTAATGCGATCGCTAATTTCAGCCAAACACTCTCCCAGTTCTTCCAGACGACGAATTAGCAAGTAATCAGGAGCTTGAGCTTGGCAATCCGCAACTAACTGCTGCCACTGCTGGCGTCCTCCCAAATCTAGATAGACCTGATCCACCTCCAAACCCCAAACTTCTGGGTCAGGCACCGGGTCAAGTAGAGGATTGCTGTACAGGTAGGCAATGGTTTTCATTTATTCTCCCCATCCCTACGTTAAACCCTAAGTGCTAATCTTATTAATCTCACTAAGCTCAATAATATTACAATCTGGATCTTGGGTAAACAATGCCGCACGACCAGATGAGCTCAATTGAATCGGGTAACCATGAGCGTGTAGACATTCCTTCGCTTCATCTAAATTTACTACACTAAAGGCAATGTGGGGATTACGACCCCATTTTTCAGGATTTTTTAGGTCAACTTTAGCATTAGGATTAACCATCAGGTGAATTTGGAATTGACCAACTTGGTACCAAGCACCAGGAAATCTCAGCTCTCGATTAACTTTAGATAATCCCAAAATATTACCGTAAAAATGCTCTGCCTTTTCCAAATCAGAAACTAAAACAGCAACATGAAGACACTGATTAATTTCCATAGTCTTTTGATGTCAAGTTACAGGTTATTAGGTTGAAGGTTATTAGGTTGAAGGTTGAAGGTTGAAGGTTGAAGGTTGAAGGTTGAAGGTTATTAGGTTTAAGGTTGAAGGTTTGATGGTTGAAGGTTGAAGGTTTAAGGTTGAAGGTTATTAGGTTTAAGGTTGTTTGGTTACAGGTTGTTTGGTTACAGGTTGAAGGTTTGAAGGTTTCAAGGTTGTTTGGTTACAGGTTACAGGTTACAGGTTACAGGTTGCTCGGTTATTTTACCAACCTTCACCCTTGGCCAAAAGGCCACGCTACGCGAACAACCAAACACCCTTCCAAAAAAAAACACCTTCAACCGGCTAACCTTCAACCGGCTAACCTTCAACCTACTAACTTTCAACCAGCCAACCTTCAACCAGCCAACCTTCAACCAGCTAACCTTCAACCAGCTAACCTTCAACCAGCTAACCTTCAACCAGCTAACCTTCAACCAGCTAACCTTCAACCAGCTAACCTTCAACCAGCTAACCTTCAACCAGCTAACCTTCAACCTACTAACCTTCAACCTACTAACCTTCAACCAGCTAACCTTCAACCTGCTAACCTTCAAGGTAGCCAACGAGCATTAAATCCAGTTAGGAGTGGTTCCGCTTCCAGCTTCACTGGAGTATCTGACGATGTATCATCCACTAAAGGTAATAGCCACAGTCTAGCATTGGCAATTATTTGTCCTTCATCAGTGATCAAACCTTCCTCAGATGACCGTTCAGGAACCAGTTGATCAAAGAGTATGCCTAAGTCATCTGGGGACAAACTCATATGAACTTCCTGTTGCTCCGGTAAAACTATCAAGCGCTTTAAGGTATACTCATTCTTTTCATTAGGTTTAAGGTTAATCGCTGCTAGGAAAGGTTCTTCTTTGAATTCTTCCCCAGCAATGAGTTGGCTGAGCAGACAATAGAGAATCTGGTTTTGCGCCGAGAATTCACAACTATGGACAGAACCAGTGGTGCGCAGTATCTCTTGCTCAGAGCCCTGGTTTTTGACTAAAAATAGCGATCGCGTATAGTCAGAATTAAACTTCACCATCACTGCTGCTGAACCATCCTTAGCAAAGTTTATGACCATGCCAAACTTCGGTAAAAAGTCTAGGGGTTGAGCATTTGGTGTCAAGGGTAAAATGCCCACTCCCTGACCTTGAGCCATCGCGATTGCGTTGCTATCAGGAGTAATCATAAAATCTCCTCCTGGTTCATGGTCTAATGGTCTCGGTTTGGTACCAGGTTGTATGGTCCACAGCCCAAATTCCGAAGGATTACTCCGACTGACCCGCTGCACCACAATCGTTTTACCATCAGCAGACAAATCAAACTTCAGATTCTGGTAGTCTTTGCTATCGAGAACCTGCTCAACTAACCCATCAGAGTCTGAGGATACGGGAGCTTGAGCTGGGGCACGAGTAGATATGCCCGTGGTCACAGTATATAATTTGGCCGAGAGCAAGTCCTGTTCTTGATTCTGACTATCAACAGCAGAGAAAAGAAGTCGGCTGCCATCAGGATAGAACTTAAAGTCCATAACCACCAAATCTGGAGGCGTCAAGATAGTTTTTTGTTGGCGAGTGAGATTATAGAAAATTAATCGCCCCTTTTCTTCTGCCTGAACACCCACATAGGCAAAGGCTCGGTCACGGGTACGGAAAGATGCCTTGAACGGTTCCATGGCAGTCTTGTTGCCAGGCTTAGCGAATTGATCTACTGCTCCAGTGAGCTGGAATTGATACTCGGTGCCATAGGGTAAAGGGAGCAGCGGAGTATAAGCCATTTTACGTCCAGCCCAGCTAATTTTGCCCGGTATGGGTGGAACAATCTTCAGATTAGTTTCCACACTAGTCTGATCCATAGGACGGCTGAAGGTTAGGATAAACGCTTTATCCTCCGCACCGACTTGTTTATCTTGCCACGTAAATTTCCGTACCCTGGGGGCAGTGCGATCGCCAGTCCACAGTAATATACCAATCAGTAGACTCAGTATAAGTATGACTGCGCCAGCAGTACGGTCAATGGGTTGAAGAAAGGTTTGACTCTTCATCTAATTAAATCCATCAGTAAAATTAGTCCAGAGTTCTAGTCTAGAGTTTCCAGAGCAAATGCCATTTAATTTATACAACCAAGACTTTATCTAGCGGTTCTGATAGTAATGAGGTACACATAATTTTGTACCTATTCCCTACTGCCTACTCCCTACTGCCTACTCCCTACTCCCTACTCCTTACTCCCTACTCCCTAAAACCTAGGACGAAAGTACCTTAAGCAATTGATAACTGAGAAATGCTATAGTTAAAATCCCTGATATCGACTAGTTTAATTGATCACCAGGTGATCAGGTTTATCACAAGACAAATTCTCAAAATTAGATCAGACAAATTGTCAACCTTTTTGGCTTTGTAATAAATCTTAAAAATTCCTGAAAAATCTACTAACACCTAGGGTTAGCTGGCTATACTAAGACCAGGTGATATATCTGAATTCAGGTCTGGCTATACTTGCTCTATCTAGTGGCTATATCTACTAACTGGAGCTAGCTGCCTGCTTTTGAAACCGTGTCATTTGAGACAATTCATTTGACACAAATGGTTGTTGGGTTAAAAATTACCCTGCACTAACTATATATCTGCCAAACTATCCGCTAAATAAAATAAATCCACATTTTTGAGGATTTATACCTAAGTAAACCAACTAGAAATTAGGAGAATCGCAGTGATTTTTTGGAAAGACATCAAACCACAACAATTTTATGTTATTTTATTGCTTATCACTCTGAACCTGGTCGTTTTTATGGCTCTAATCTCAAAGATGCCAACTAATTTTATAGTATCCTTTTAGTGTGATTTATTAGTGTAAGGTTTGAGAGCAATTCCTAATTGAGACCTGATTGAGAACAATATCCTAGAGTATCTCGCCCCACTCAACGATCACCACTTGCCGTATCCCAAGACAATTGCTCCGATTGTGGTTCATTTTGTGATTTCCATGATATTGTTTGCGGTCTTTGGTGACCCGATCGGCTACTTTCCCCCTAATTATCCCTGGTATGAGGTAAGTTGGTAGAATTTATTTTTTGCGACTATTTCTATGGTTATTGCTGTTATTTTTGGGTAAATTGAAGCCGGATTAGCAGAACCCTACACAGCAGCAAAGGGAATATTGAAGCTGCATACGCTGATTGGCATGTCTGCTGTCTGGCATCATTACAGGGGTGACAGCATAGCGCTAGATCATTGGTTTTCGCAATCCCAACGACAAACCCCATGCCTTTTCTGGGGGTGGGGGCGTTGTTAGTGGGGCGGTTTTCCTTTTGGTGTTACCGATGGGGTATTTGGCAGCACCTTTTATTTGCTAACCAGGTTTCTTGGTTTGCAGGCGCTGACGGCAGTCCTGTTCAGTCTAACACTAGCGTTATTCGTAGGTTGGGTTAGCGGGAGCAGTTCGTTCCACCCAACCTACAGGTTTAGTTAGATTTCGGAGGAAAAAATGCTCTATGAAACTGACATCATCCAATGGGTTGAACAACAAGTTTCCCTGATCAAAGAAGAACGATATAGTGAAGTAGACTGGGTTAATCTCCTAGAAGAGATTGAAGACTTGAGTAAACGAGAGCGAGACCGCTTTTTCTGCTCTATTCGTTTAACGATTCAACATCTGTTGAAATGGGAATATCAACCTGAAAAACGGTCTAGGTCTTGGGAAATCACGATCAAACGAGAGCGCAATCACCTTAAACGCTATCTCAGAGATACTCCTAGTTTAAAGCGATACTGGGCAGATTTATCAAAAGTTTATGGTGATGCGAGAGCCGATGCTGCTAATGAAACCGGAATTTCCGATTGGGACTTTCCTGACCACTGTCCCTATTCCCCTGAGCAAATCCAATCGGATTGGTTTCCTCCAATTAGAGGTCAAACAATGGATACCCAAACGACCTATCGAGAAATAATAAAACAAGTTATTCTAAAATACGCTCAATTTCGTCCCTCTCATGGAGACATCCGACTTGACCCCATTTTTGACGAAACACGAGAGCACTATGGATTAATGCAGGTAGGATGGTCACAGGGAAAAAGAATCAGAGGAAACCTAATATATATTACTCTAAAAAATACTAAAATTTATATTGAATATGATGGAATAGAAACGGGGATCACTACTGATTTAATTAATGCTGGCATTCCTAAAGAAAATATTGTTTTAGCTTTCTATCCTCCCGAAATGCGTCAGCAAACTGAATTTGCCGTCAATTAAAAATTGGGCGTTGCTGAATGAAGGAATGAATGCGCGATTATCTGGTTTTATTAAAGCCCCCGTTGGTCCCCCAAGCGAGGGATTGCTCGCTTGGGGGACTTTCCGAGTTTTGTTCCCCCCAAGCGAGGGATTGCTCGCTTGGGGGGCTAGGGCGTGTCTTCAAACTCCGAGATCCCCCGTTTCCCTTAAAAAAGGGGGACTTTGAGTATGGCTCCCCCCTTAATAAGGGGGGCTGGGGGGGATCTAATATCTTGCGGAAAACTTTGAAAACACACCCTAGGGGGGCGAAACCATACCCAGAATCAGCAACGCCAAAAATTGATTCGTGTTTGATAAAATCAAGGCTATAACCAATTTAATTTTAAATGACCATGGATAGAAAAGACAGGTTACCGCTTATAGTAGTAGGGTTGACTATTAGCTTAATCTTAATGGGTTGTAATCCCTCTGATGATGCGTTAGAAAAATCTCGTTATCAACCCTTGAATCTAGCTGAGTTCAAAGGTAAGCGAATAGGAGATGATCCGGAAGCGATCGCATTAGAGTTATTTGGTAACAAAGCAACGGTCAAGAGTGAGTTTACTGAAGAAATCAAGGTGATTGATCAGCAAGCTTTTGAGAAAATCGTGATTCTGACCCAGATGAATCTACCTGATGACAAAGTTAGGGGCAGGCGTTATCGACTTCAGTTTAAATTCGATCAATCTACCGGTAAATGGAATTTAAAAGAAGCAGGTCGTCAACAGTCCTGTTATAAAAGTGAGAAACCTAAAGATTGGACAATTGAACCTTGTCCCTAGCTAAACTTGTTGATAGCGTTTGTCGTATTTATGAGGTACAGTCAACTGTAAGCATATGCGCTACGCGCACGCTACGCGAACAGCCCTCAGCTATCAGCGTGTCGCGTATCAGCTATCAGCCATCAGCCCTACTAGATTCAAAATTTTTGGCCAATAACCTATAAATCATTACTGTACTAAGTTACTGCTATGTCAATCAGCACCGAAGCTATCAAGCAAGACCTGGATCTACTTACTGCTGAACAACTTCAGCAAGTCGCTGATTTTATTGCATTTCTTAAGTTTCAAGATAAACGTTGTCGGATTGTTCTTGATCCTGCTCAGTTAAAAGCCCTTTCTCATGAGTTTGCCCAGGAAGATCGCGCTCTTGCTGAAGTGGGAATGAGCGATTATGCGGCAAGTCTTGATCAAGAATATCAGCTATGATCAATCAATATCAACGTTTGGAGAGCCCGCCCCGTAACGCACCACCTTTAGACTACGTCAATATCTAAGACTCGATACTGTTGTTTGATACTTCAAAGACTCTTAGCTCGATTATTGCTTCTGGAGTCTTTATCAGCAGACTGCAAAATCTCAAGCTTCTGTGGCTGTTAAGGAAATCATACCAGATAAACCGACGACTTTCAGGAAACTTCCCGCAGAATCACTGATTAGGGCTTAACACCTAACCCAGTAGAATATTAACATAACTCTCAAAAAAAAATATATCTCGGATTAGGGTATATGCGATCGCATGGAATTCCACACCAGCCCTAATCCTTGTTTTATCCGTAATCTCCTCAGGAAATAATAACAACAATGAGCCACTTGATACCTCCTCAGGGTAGGAAAACTACTGAACAAATAATCTCAGAAATATTAGTCAACTATCAAGAGCATACTGATAGAGATAATATTCAAGATTTTTGTAGAGATGTTATCCACAACTGAAGTTATAGTAAATAGGTAATAAATTATGATTTTTAGTCTCAGCTGAATCCTTATAAATATAAGGTGCCCGTTATTATAATTAGACCGTATGATCAAACAATTTTAGTATAATAATTAGTAATTCGATTGCTTAAGTTACTAGTGGGGTAGTCCTTGAAAATTTATTATTCAGTGTTTATACTCAAGCTAATTGAATAAAATTTTGGCAAAGTATAAAAAAAAGAATGAATTAGCACTATGTCAGAACTGAACCCACCTCTTAAAAAAAATGACTTCACTAACACTTGCTGGCAAGATGTAGTGAACAGCAGCGAACCGAAGAATTGTATCACCTATTGTATTGCTTTTGATAAAAAAGTCCAAGAGGCGCAAGAATCAGGAAATTTCACAAAACAAGCTGTTTTTGAAATTCTGGCAGCCGTGACTAACGCTCCAATGAATCCAGCATTAACCGAAGAGTTGTTTACTGATAGGTTTAAGAATCTTACAGAGGAGCAGCTAAATTTTCTTGCTGAAATCGCACCTGAAATATCAGATCCTGAACTTCAAGCGCGAGTAGCAGATATTCTCTGGGTCAGACGACGTGACGATCTAATGGCTCAGTTGTCAATTACCGCTTACTTACAATCAGCAACTACCTTAGAAAGCTCTAATAATTGGAAGGATTCTTTGGACAGAATAGAACGAGCATTTCGGCTGGAACGCCAATTTAAAAATAAGGACAAAGTTGTTTTTAAACATATAGAAGCAGTTCTTGAATGCTATGAAGGCGAAGACTCTTGGTGGCCATCTCCAAGGTTAATGGAGCTATTGCAGGAACATAAATGTGGAGAACCAGTCAAATATGCAGCCCTGGCTGAAAAAGCAGCAAATTTAGCAGAATCAAGCTCTAATTGGGCAATAGCAAGAAGATTCTGGAGTATTAAAGCAAAATGGCATCGTATGGATAAAGACTACAGCAAAGAGCTTGCTGCTTCAATGTCAGCCGCTGAGACTTATGTCAAGGAAGCCGACTCTGCTCTCAAAAGAACTCCACCAAGCTACATGGCCGCATCAGGCTTGTTACAACAAGCTGTTAAAGCCTTTAGAAGCATTCGAGGAACAAAGGAAGAAACTGTGGATGCCAAAGCAAGAGCCGAGGAACTTCACAGGCTGCTTCTTCAGTACCAAGAAGAAAGTCGCAACGAGATGATGACCATTTCTCATAAAATGGATATTAGCAAGGTCGTAGAGGAAGCCATAAATTCGGTTAAGGGCAAAGACTTTAAAGAGGCACTCTTCGCTTTGTCTGTTTTGGCTGTTCCAACTAATGTCTCTAAATTGAGACAACAAGTACAGCAGGACGCTCATAACTCTTTAGGAATTCATCTTGTCCCTATTAACATAATAAATGAAATGGGCAAAACTGTTGCTATTCAACCAGCTTCTGTTCTCTCCAGTGATCCTGAAGAAGCGGAGCGTGCAACCAATTTTTATATGTGCCAGAAAGCCATTGAGTATTATCATCTACAAGCTCAAGCATATATTGAACCTGCCAGATATCAGATTAATTTAGAGCATTGTGTGCGACTTAACGATATTCTCTTCATAGTTCGCCATAGTCCATTTATTCCACCTCAGCGTGAGTACCTGTTTGCAAAGGGGCTGTATGCTGGACTTACTGGAGACTTTTTCACATCTACCCACATCCTAATTCCCCAAATTGAAAACTCTATCCGTTATATCATGTGGCAAAGAGGCATCATTACTTCTAAGTTGAAAGACAAGGGTATTCAGGATGAATTTAGTTTGAGCAAGACTCTTGCTCATTCAAAGATAACCTCTATTTTTGATGAAACTATGCTATTTGAATTGAAATGTTTACTGGTTGAACATGCTGGTAGTAACTTAAGAAATCGTATGGCTCATGGTTTGATTAGCGATGGTGACTTTATGAGTCCATTGATGTCATATGTCTGGTGCCTTACATTGAGGCTTTGTTGCTTGCCTATGTTGATACATCAGCAGCAAGTTGAGCAATCAAAGACAAGTACTGACGCAATCTAACATTAGTGCGATCGCTAATTTTGTAGGGTGTGTTGGGAGCATGTCAAATTCCCATAACAAATGTACTCAAATAACTCATGACCGCTACTGAACCACCAAAAAAGTTTAACCAATCACTTCACCCGACCGCAAGCTAGACAATTTATTATTAAAATTGCGGCTTTATCATAACACCAAAAAATAATCGCATCTCTTTCTTCCTATTCCCGATTCCCGATTCCCGATTCCCGATTCCCAATTCCCTACTCCCTACTCCCTACTCCCTACTCCCTACTCCCTACTCCCCACTCCCTTTGCTATATCACCAAAACCCCCGCTTACCAGTAGGAAGTACCGTTGTCCAATTAGTCTTAGCTTGAGCCAATTGTTCCTGAGTAACTTTAGCATTAGCAAGATTTGCCCCACACAAATTTGCTCCCCGCAGATTAGCATTTTCGAGATGAGCATAACTAAGATTCGCCCCACGCAAGTCTGCTCCTGTCAAAATAGCTTTTTTCAGGTAAGCTCGACCCAAATTGGCATTGCGTAAGTCGCCTTGATGGAGATTCGCTTCACCAAAATTAGCACTAGATAAATCCGCTCCCTTCAAACTAATATTTAACAGTTTGCCCTGGCGGAAAATTATCCCAGATAACTGGGCATTATTAAGGTTAAGTCCCCTCAAATCTTTAGCCGCAAAGTCTCTTCTGCCAGAGCCGTAAGCTTTTAATAACGTTTCCGCCTCCAACTTGCCATTACCCTTCGACTTGCCTGTAATGCTACTCCTACTACCGCTCACAGCTGTAGAATCCCTGTGACTGGTAAAACCTCCACCGTTTTTAGGTTCTGATCTTCGACCATTGCTCAATCCCCGACGCTCCCGCCATTCTCTAATTTGCTCTGCCATTCTTCGGGATTGAACTGACGACGGGGATGAATAACCATTCACAGGACCCAAATTCCCTGAGTTGAAGTGAGAATTAGCGTCATCAAGGGGTTGCGACACTAAGCTTTTGTTTAAACTCTCCAGATATGGCTCTAGGTCAAGAGCTCTCAGGATGTCTTCTGAGCACTGATAGCGATAACGGACAGAAGACTCCAGCATTTTTCTTAAAACCTTAGCAAAGTGGTCACTAACGTTGACATTAGTCTGCCAGACTATTTCTCCAGTAGAAGGATTATAATCGAGGTCTTTGGGAGATTTACCCGTCAACAAATAAAGGCAAGTAACCCCCACTGCATAGATATCGCTAGCAATTACAGGTCGCAATGCCATTTGTTCAGGAGGGGCAAAGCCTGGAGTTCCTATGGCATAGTTGGTCAATACTGTGTCTGAGGAATTGGAGGGATTGGTTTGGCTGTTTTTCACAGCCCCAAAATCAATCAGTACCAGTTTGCGGTCTTGGTCACGACGAATTATATTCGCTGGTTTAATGTCCCGGTGAATTACGTTTTTCTGATGAATATATTGCAGGAGTGGTAGAATTTCACTTAAAAATTGTTTAACTCCCTCTTCCGAGAATGAACCAGACCGTCTGACTTGCTGTTGCAGTGTCAAACCGCTAATGTATTCCTGAACCAGATAAAAATGCTCATTGTCTTGAAAGTAATCGAATAACTGTGGGAATTGGGGATGATTCCCAATTTCTCCCAAGGTTCGGGCTTCTCGCTCAAACAGATCCCTTGCCATCGGTGAAATCTCTGAACTTTTAGCACTTGGGCGGAGTTGTTTGATTACACGGGTCGGCTTACCAGGCAACGATTGATCTGTTGCTAAGAAAGTTGCTCCAAATCCCCCTTGACCGAGTGGTTTGATCACACGATAGCGGTCAAGTAATAATAATTTAGAACTGCACGCCTGACAAAAGTCGGCGTGTTGTGGGTTTTTTGCCTGAGTGCAGGTAGGATTTAGACAGTAGCTCATTCAGCGTTACTGATGTTCCTTTGCCCATACTGGAACTAAAACTTTGGCTCGGAGTACCTGAGCAGCAAAGATTATTTATAGTCTTTTACTTTTCTTTATTTTCTGCAAAATGCCTTTTACTACCCCCTTAGTTAGACAACTATTCCGGTGAAACCTGATCCTCAACCAGGATACCCGATTTTTGGCATCCATCTAAGGGTACAAAGGACAATTTTGAGTTAAGTAAAGGGTTATTCAAGTAAAACGTTTATGAAGCTACCTATATTTTAGAGCGTTTATTTAGCATTGACCATAGATAGTGTACTTTTGTCAAGCCTTAAGGGGTTATGCCCATCACAATAGAAAAATGTTTCGGTGGAAGGTAAGCTATCAGCTATCAGCTATCAGCTATCAGCTATCAGCTTATGCCCACGCTACTTGAGGTGCCATTGGTCTTTGGCCACGCTAAGGGAACAGCTTTTGAATAAAATAAGCTGACGGCTGACCGCTGACTGCACCTCAAGTAGCACCATCTGTAGCGCATATGCTTACGGTGGAAGTAACCGGCAACTTGCACCTTATTTATTACCTTATATTAGAGTTCAGCAAAAAAATTTAGGAGTCCATGCGTATATCGTTAAACTGGCTGCGAGAACTAGTAGAGGTAACTCTGACACCAGAAGAGCTAGCTCAAACCTTAACTATGGCTGGGTTTGAGGTAGAAGATATTGAAGACCTGGGAACCCTGGCCGATGGCGTGGTGATTGGCAAGGTTCTGGAGGTAGAGCCTCACCCTAATGCAAATAAGCTTCGGGTTTGTCAAGTGGATATTGGTGGGAGTGACCCATTGAATATTGTTTGTGGTGCGTCGAATGTCCGACCAGACATTTACGTGCCGGTGGCCACCATCGGAACCTACCTACCAACTATTGATTTGAAAATTCGCGCCTCAAAACTGCGAGGTGTTCGCTCAGAAGGGATGATTTGTTCCTTAGCAGAAGTGGGCTTGGCCAAGGAATCCGCTGGCATTCATATTTTCGAGGCAGAAACTATACCCCTAGGCAGTGATGCTCGTCCTTTACTGGGGTTAACTGATATCATTCTTGATGTTACGTCTACGGCTAATCGGGCGGATGCTCTAAGTATGGTGGGCGTGGCCAGAGAAGTAGTGGCCTTAACTGGGGCATCCTTAAGCTTGCCAGAAACTGTTGAGGTGTCTATTCCAGAAGCATCCCATGCCTTGACCTTGAAAGTATCTGAACCGAAAGCTTGCCCCGCCTATATTGGCACTGTGATTGAAGGGGTGAAGATTGGTCCTTCTCCGGATTGGTTACAACAGCGCTTGAAAGCCGCTGGAGTGCGACCGATTAATAATGTAGTGGATGTCACTAATTACATTCTCTTGGAATGGGGTCAGCCCCTCCATGCCTTTGACCGGGAACGCTTGCAAGCTGTTGCTGGGGTCGAAAACCTGACCATTGGTGTCCGCTTTGCTAACAGTGGGGAATCCCTGACTACTCTTGATGGTCAAACCCGTTCCCTGGAACCACAAGCGTTACTGATCACAGCTAACGACCAACCGGTTGCTATGGCTGGGGTTATGGGTGGGGAAGCCACAGAAGTGAACGACAACACCCAAACTATTGTTTTGGAAGCAGCACTGTTTGATCCAGTGACTATTCGTCGTTCTTCCCGCAGTCAAAGCATACGGACAGAATCATCTGCCCGTTATGAGCGTGGTGTCAATCAAGCAGAATTGGATATTGCTTGTAAAAGAGCGATCGCATTAATTACTGAGTTAGCTGCTGGTACCCCCACAACCCAGAGTATTGCTGACCAGCGCCCTGACCCCTCCACTTGGGCACGTTCGATTGAGTTACGTCTTGACCGTGTCAATCAGATTTTAGGACCAGTTAATGAGGCAGAGGAGCTTGGGGAAATCCTGCCAGAAGATGTGGAAAGAATCCTTACTGCCCTCGGATGTCAACTACAACCGCGCTGCACCGAAGATTCTCCCCAATGGAAAGTGATTGTACCGCCCTACCGCTACCGGGATTTAGAGCGGGAAATTGATTTAATTGAAGAAATTGCCCGTCTCTACGGCTATGACAACTTCTGTGATAGCTTACCAGACAAGACTGAACCAGGTTATCTATCTGCTGAGGAATTTTTAAAGCGAAAACTGCGATCGCAATTCCGTGCAGTTGGGTTGACCGAATTAGTCCAGTATTCCTTGGTCAAGCCAGAGGAACAGACCCAAATTCGTCTCGATAATCCCCTGTTTACGGAATACTCATCCCTACGGACGGATTTACTATCAGGGCTGATTGATGCCTGTCAGTACAATATCGAGCAAGGCAACGGTGTACTCAACGGTTTTGAAATTGGTCGGATCTTCTGGCGACCAGAAGAGGGTTTCGCAGAAGCTGATGCTATTGCCGGGATTTTAGGGGGAAATATCACCCAAGGTAACTGGGTCAGGGGAGGGCATTCCGAACCCATGACCTGGTACGAGGCTAAGGGAGTACTAGAGAGTGTGTTTTCCCGTTGCGGTCTGACAGTAGAATACCAACCAGACCACAGCGATCCCCGTCTTCACCCAGGACGCACTGCATCCTTGTGGTTGCAAGGTGAAAAATTAGGAAAATTTGGGCAGTTGCACCCCCAGCTACGCTCAGAAAGAGGTTTTCCCGATCAGGTTTATGTATTTGATTTGGACTTGGATCTAATTCTAGAGGCTCTTGATCGCGATGAAATTCTGACTCCCCGATTCAAAGTCTATTCCAGCTACCCAGCCATTGACCGGGATATTGCGTTCTTTGCACCACTACAAGTGTCAGTGGCAGAAATCGAACGTTCAACTCGCAAAGCTGCGGGGAATTTGTTGGAGTCAGTGCAATTGTTTGATGAATATAAAGGGGAGTCTGTTCCTGAGGCACAGAGAAGTTTGGCATTTCGGCTAATCTACCGTGCTAGCGATCGCACTCTTACTGATGCAGAAGTCGAGCCAGTACATCAGAAAGTGCGAGAAGCCCTAGAGGAAACATTTGGGGTTAGCCTTAGAAGTTAAACGGAGAAGTTAAACGGTTGAAGGATGAAGTATTCATACTTCATCCTTCATCTGTCTGCCTCCCGGTCGTCTCCCGCTATAATCGCGAGATTTAGCGGGAGACGTGCCATATAAACACCTGGGGTTCCCCCAGGTGACAGGCACTCAGGAAAGGGAGGACAGGATCTAAGTCGTATAAGCATAACCATCCTTCCTGTGAATAAATTGACAATATTTGTGACTGATGCCCTGCACCAATCCTGATTTAGTTGAGATATTGAAAAACCCTGATTTTCTGGTTGCGACCCGTCCTATATAGGTACCGATCTTTTTTCCTTTGGTTACTACAGCACGAACGATGTCGCCTGTTTGAAAGCCTTTGTGAAATTTGATTCTGGAGCAATGACGAGTGGGAAACCCATACTTATTGGTTCTACAGAGCTGACGAGTGCCATGTCCTTTGGCGGTTATTATCAAAGGATTGGTTACTTCGATAATCAATGTTTCGACTTTCCCGACATTTGCCGCATCCAACCAATGAGTTTTCGGAAGATTTTGACTACACCTATTGAATTTGGTTAATCCGCCACTACCTACTTCAACAGGTAGCCCTGTTGACTTGAGATCGTGGTACAACTTCCATCGGGTTGTATTGACAGAAGCCGCATCAGCCAGAGGGCGTTTAGCTTGACTTAGTATGCGTCTCAAGATACTAGGCTTTTTAGACAAGAAAAGTTCAATGTTTTGATTAGATTTAGCCTGGTTACATGGGTGACATGCAATCGCTAAATTAGAAACTCGATCGCGTAGCGTGGCCGAAAGGCCAATCAGAGCCACCTTTGGATAATGGCTTAATATGCTCAATTTCTAATTGAGTTCCTGTCGTCCCACAATAAGCACATTTACGATTCCATTTTTCAAGTAAATATTCTCGGAGTTCATAGCCATAAAGTGTTCCTTGTTGATACTCGATTCCAGATATTTCAGGATTTTGCAGTTTTTGAGTATCAAACCTGACTAATTCTTGAGAGATGCCGGTAATAGGGCACAATCGACTCAACCTTTCAACCCAAGTTAAAATGTTTTGAACTCTAGACATTAAGCTAGGAGCTAGCCAACCTTCTGGTCTGGTTCTATTAAGAAATCTGGGCTTGCGGTATCGAGTCTTACGATTCCGTCTACTGCGTCTTAACTGCCTGCGAGAGATCAAAGAATCTCGTATTTGAAAACCTCTATGGGTGAGTTCTGCTCCCCAAATTACTCGCTTTCCTTGAATAATAGCTAAACCGCTTGTTTTTGCTCCAGGGTCTATTTTGAGCTGGTGATTATGAGTTATTGGCTGTTTTATTTCCTCCGTCAAAATTATGGTAAATGGGTAACGACGATAGACCTTCGCTTTTCCTGACGAAAGTAAAATCCTAGCTCTTACAGGTTTACACGGATCTAAAGGTTGTCGGTTCTTGTTGAGTACAAAGACACGCATAATTGTGTTTACTCCTATTACTAGGGTTAAGTTAGCTTAGTCAATGTTATTCCTCGGTACTTTCCTAGTCGCACTGGCTTAACCCAAATACACCTGTTTAACGACCGGGTTCTAGAGCTGAAGACTAGCTACGCATCCTCAGGTAGGAACTTTAACACTTAGGAATAACGTAGTTCTTATAGAACTTAGACTGGTCAACTACGAGCTTTTAACAAGCTCCCGCTATAGTCCCATAGGACTTAGCGGTGAGTTATTGACTCATATCGTCATAGAGTTCATCTAGGTTCTGGTGCTGAGTACGGCGGGAGCGACGGCGGTATTTTTTTGTTTCTAGCTTAGGTTCGTATTGACGCCGACCAGAAGCTTTAATTTTTAACTTCATACTGGATTCGATATCAGCTTTTTGCTTCAAAGCCTCTTGTCGTGCGATCACTTCTGCTAAAAAATCCAGATAATGCTGGTACCGTTCCCAGTCTCCTCGCACAGCACAGTTTGGCTCATCCCGATGTAGGCAATTACTGAATTGACAGCGGTGTTGGGCTAAACGCTCTCTTGCTTCTGGAAAGTAATAGATTAAATCCTCAGGAGAACAAGTCAAGTCAGGCTGATTGAATCCGGGGGTATCTGCCAAAAAACCACCTTTAGGCAACTCAAATAATTCTACATGGCGAGTGGTGTGGCGTCCTCGACCCAGTTTACCAGTCACTGCTGCCACCCGGACCCTTGTTGCTGGAATCAGATAATTAATTAGACTCGATTTACCGACACCGGAAAGACCAGCCATAACGCTGATTGTCTGACTCAACAGGTCAGTCAGTTGTGCTAAACAAGTACCATTATGAACGCTGATCAAGACTGGCTGATAACCCCATGCTTCCAGACGCTGTTGCCAATCCTGCTGTTGCTGTTGTGTTACTAAATCAAGTTTATTCAGACACAAACATACCTTGAAACCAGTAGATTCTGCTTTCACCAAAAACCGACTCAGCTGATAAGCATCCAGGGTCGGTTCTTCCAGAGCAAAAACCACCAGAATTTGCTGAGCATTGGCGATTGGTGGGCGGTCGAGCTGGCTTGTCCGGGGCAGCACTTCCGCAATCACCCCTCGTCCACCAGCCCAGTCAGGTTCCTCTACTAGAACCCGGTCTCCCACCATGACTTGCTGGCCAATTTTTTTCAACCGGGCTCTACGGGTACATAAGAGGTTTGAAGGTTGTAGGTTATTTGCTTGAAGGTTATCTTCGTAACCTACAACCTCCAACTTGTCAACCTTCAACTGATCTAAACGCACCTGATAGAAATTTGCCTGAACCGCCAGCACGGTACCCAGCCAAGGGGTTGACAAGTTTGATGAATTAGTGTATTCTAATTCAATCATGAAGATGCTGGTGTGGACGACGCACCTTCAGAGCAAAATAGCGATCGCGTTCTTCAACGCCCTCTATCGGGTAACCCTCCATAGTCAGACTATCAGGAACCTGTTCAATGGGTTCTCCTGGGTCGAGCCACACTTCTAATAGGGCACCTGGAGCCATTTTCTCTAGATATAGTTTAGTGCGAACAAAGTTAATCGGGCAAGGGGTACCCCG
This sequence comes from Moorena producens 3L, assembly GCF_000211815.1. Classification (GTDB taxonomy): domain Bacteria; phylum Cyanobacteriota; class Cyanobacteriia; order Cyanobacteriales; family Coleofasciculaceae; genus Moorena; species Moorena producens. The sequence continues at coordinate 14,200 of NZ_GL890948.1, read as the reverse complement.
CAGATCCAGCTGATCATCAGGTAATGAACTGATCTGGGAGGAGGCTAGTGTACTCATGAGCCAAACAACCCTCCCAAGAATCCTTCTATACCACCTTTACCAGTGCGCTCACCCTTAATTTTCGCTAGCTTCTCTAGCAATTCCCTTTCCTCAGCGGTAATTCGAGTGGGGATATCTACCAAAATCGTGATTAGGTGATCGCCCCGACTGACTGGGTTGCCCAATTTGGGGACACCGTGATTCTCTAAAGTTAATACAGTATTGGGTTGAGTACCGGGTGGAATAGTTAATTCCACTGGACCGTCTACTGTCTCTGCTTCGATAAGACAGCCTAAAATGGCTTGTAAATAGCTAATTTTCATTTCAGACAGAATGTTAATGCCATCCCGCTGAAACTGGCTGTCTTCGTTTACAAATAGATAAACGTATAGGTCTCCTGGTGGACCAGCACGTAATCCAGCATCCCCTTCTTTAGAAACCCGTAGCCTGGTGCCATTATCCACCCCTGCTGGAATGGTGATTTTCAGTTTTTTGGTTTCTTGTTTACGACCAGCACCACCACAGGCTTCACACTTATCCTCAATGATTTGACCTTCACCGTTACAGGTAGGACAGACTGAGACTTGGGTGAAACTACCAAAAGGGGTACGAGTAGCACGCCGTACTTGACCTGAACCGTTACACGTTGGGCAAGTGCGGGGTCGAGTTCCTGGCTTTGCCCCTGTGCCGTTACAGACTTTACAAGTTTCTAGGTGAGGAATGCGGATTTCCTTTTCACCACCGAATATAGCTTCCTTGAAAGCCAGCTTCAAGTCTAGTCGCAGGTCGTCACCACGCACCGGGCCACTACGCCGACGACCAGTTTGCTGACCCATACCACCAGCAAAGCCGCTGAAGAAGCTTTCAAAAATATCAGCAAAGCCCATATCCCCAAAATCTGAGTAGGCTGCTCCCGCACCTGAGGAAACACCAGCTTCCCCAAAACGGTCATATCTTGCTCGAGTTTCTGGTTCTGAGAGGACTTCGTAAGCCCGGTTAATTTCCTTAAAGCGCTCTTCAGCTCCTGGTTCTTTGTTAACATCTGGGTGGTACTTCCGTGCCAAGCGACGGTAAGCACGTTTAATTTCATCTTTGTCGGCATCACGAGAGACACCAAGCAGATCATAATAGTCAGCCATAGAGCGCTGATCGGTATTCCATTTACATAGTAGGGGCTATTGTTATTCCTCAGGTTATTGCTATCAAAGCACCATAAGCGCATTTCAGCATTACCTGCATCCTATATCATTGTCTATCAAAAAAATCAGCTGATTGCCACCTGCTTCTGTGACCATACTCTCGCGGTCGGCTTGAGCTAGTCAAAGCAGCGAATTAAATTATCTATCTGTTAGAGAGCTGTTGCCGTAATCAACTGCTTCGTAGTCAACATTCACCTCTAAGGTTTCATCCTCAAAATCAACCACAAATTCTCCTAGAGCATCCGGTTCTCTTTGGCTGGAGTCGTTGGAATTTGAATCTTGAACTGTTTCGTCAGAGGTGATAAATTCCGGGTCTGACCCAAAGCTGGCACTGGCGTAAATGATACCCCCAATTTCCAAGACAGTTTTCTGCAAAGTTTCAATAGCTTCTTTCACCTCCTCGACCTCAATTGAGGGGTCTGTCATTATGGTGTCTAGGTGCTGCTTTTGTTGATCTGCTTGCTCCTTTAATCCGTGAGCCTGAAGGTTAGCGCTAATCAATTCCCCATGGTCTTTGATGGTAGATTCATAGTTATATAGTAAGCTATCGGCTTGGTTTTTGAGTTGCACCAATTCCATGCGACGGCGGTCTTGGTCAGCATAGTCTTCTGCCTCACGGCGCATCCGTTCCACCTCCGCTGGACTTAATCCCCCCGTATTGGTAATCACAATACTTTGCTCTTTCCCAGTGCCTCGATCAGTGGCAGCGACTTTAAGAATGCCGTTGACATCGATTTCAAAGGTGACTTCAATTTGAGGGACACCACGGGGAGCTGGGGGAATACCAGTCAGCAGGAATTTTCCCAGGCTTTTGTTATCTCTAGCCATTGCCCGCTCCCCCTGCAATACGTGGATTTCTACGGAGGTTTGTCCATCGGTAGCGGTGGAAAATACCTGGGACTTACTGGTAGGAATAGTCGTGTTGCGCTCGATAATTTTGGTGAACACTTCCCCTAAGGTTTCTATACCCAGGGACAGGGGAGTAACATCCAGTAGCAGGACATCTTCGACTTCCCCACCCAAAACACCAGCCTGAATTGCTGCTCCCAATGCCACAGCTTCATCGGGGTTCACCGAACGATCGGTAGCCTTACCATTAAAAAACCTTTTAATAGCATCCTGCACCGCCGGGATACGGGTCGAACCCCCTACCAGCAAAATGCGGTCAATGTCCTCTGGCTTGAGGTCACTATCTTTGAGCGCCTGCTTTACCGGTTCTATAGTTGCGTTAATCAAGTCCCTGGATAGTTCTTCAAACTTAGCCCGGGACAACTCCATCTCTAAGTGTTTTGGTCCTGTTTCATCAGCAGTAATGAAGGGCAAGTTGATGGGGGTGGCTACCATGCTAGACAGTTCAATTTTTGCCTTTTCCGCCGCCTCTCGCAAACGCTGAAGAGCCATTTTGTCTTGGGTGAGATTGATGCCCTCTTTGGCTTTAAAGTTTTCCACCATCCAGCGGACAATCACGTTATCGAAGTCATCTCCCCCCAAGTGATTGTTACCAGACGTTGCCTTTACTTCAAAGACCCCATTACCCAGTTGCAGAACTGATACATCAAAGGTACCACCCCCCAAGTCAAACACCAATATAACTTGGTCTTGATCCAACTTATCTAAGCCATAGGCAAGAGCAGCAGCAGTGGGTTCATTTATAATGCGCAACACTTCCAATCCAGCAATGGTACCCCCATCCTTGGTGGCTTGTCGTTGCGCATCGGTAAAGTAGGCCGGAACTGTGATCACGGATTGAGTCACTGGTTCCCCAAGAAAGGTTTCAGCATCAGCCTTGAGCTTTTGTAAGATCATGGCCGATATTTCCTGAGGGGTGTACTCGCGATGCCGAATCTTTACATCTACCGTCTCATCACGACCCTTAACACAGGTATAGGGAACACGGGAACGCTCTGTAGCGGTTTCATCCCAACGACGTCCGATAAAGCGCTTGATACTGTAGACACTGTTTTCCGCATTGGTCACTGCTTGACGCTTGGCCAGTTGACCCACTAGGTGCTCCCCTGACTTGCCAAATCCCACAATACTCGGTGTGGTTCGCCCACCTTCCGAGCTGGAAATGACTATGGGTTTACCTCCTTCTAAGACAGCAACACAACTATTGGTTGTGCCTAGGTCGATGCCAATAACTTTTCCCATAGGGTTGCAGCTTAACGGTTAGTAAAGTTATTTTAGTTTGATTTTTTGTTGAGTTGCTCAAAATAATAGAACTTCCCTTGGTGCTACATCCCTTTTGGTAGGATGATCAGAGGCTGACACCAAAGGAAGGTTAACCAATCAATGGCAGCTAATTTTCCGCCTCAGCAGACTTCTGACCTTCCGAGGTTTCCTGTGGTTCTGCCGCAGCAGCTACTTTCACCATAGCGTGACGCAGCACCCGCTCCCCAAGTAAATAACCCCGCATTAGCTGTTCTATGACCACTCCTTCTGGATAGTCATCCGTTGGTTCTCGCATCACCGCTTCGTGGAGATTGGGGTCAAACTCTTGCCCTTCTGGTCGCATCGCAGCAACCCCAAGGCGCTTGAGACTGTCTACCAGCTGTTTATAAACACCTTGATAGCTTTTGTGAATCGACATTTCCCCATCATTTTGAGGCTTAATTTGGGTACGCGCCCGTTCAAAATTATCTACTACTGACAATAACTCAGTGATCGTGTTTCCTTTAACTTGATGTTCCAAGTCTTCTTTCTCTTTAGTTGACCGTTTGCGGAAGTTCTCAAAATCTGCCGCAATCCGGATGTATTGAGATTTAAAGGAGTCACATTGCTGAGTTCGCTCTTCTAGTTGAGCTTTCAGGGCTTGATTTTCCTGCTTGATTGTTTCTAGAATCTTGGCATCGTCCTCGGTAGGTGATTCATCGGTAGTAGCTGTTGCAGCTACATCGGTCTGGGCTTCTTGGTCGTTGAGCCCTGACTCAGATGCTTCAGCAGCAGGGGATTCAGTTGGTTGTGCTGCTTCAGGGTTGACATCTGAGTCAGATGCTACGGCTACCGCTTCCGCCTCATGATTGTCTTCGAGTACCGTGGTGGACTCTTCGTTTGTCTGCTGCGAAGTGTTATCTGACTGTTTTGCTTCGTCAATCATGCTCCACTCATCCCAATTCAATAAAGTGCTAGTTTATCTATAATTTCTTACTAGCCAACCAATTTTCCAGCAAATTTTGTAAACTAACCACGTTCAGTCTAACGACTATAGCATTGGTTTCTAACCTGATTGAGAGTTACTCCGACCGTAAACTTACCTCAACTGTGTGGTCTTCCACACCTCCGTCAGCAAGAATGCTGCTGTTGGAAGTGTAGCCGATCAGATCCTTATGGCCTGTACCCTTACCACTGTCCTTGATGGCGCTACTTCCGTTGGCTGGTCTTGTTGCATACTTTGGCTGGTCTTGTTGCATAGTTGAATGTTGTGGCTAAATCAGTCATTAATCAAAATCTAGCATCTGAGATTGTGAACCACCTTGATGGATTAGGGGTTGATAATAATTATACAGCCAATGACTTGACTGAGTTTTTATTATGATGTATAATGCAATATTTAACTGCGACAAATTATTCTAGTCCGTCAATCTAACTAAAAGGTAAAAATAACCAGAGTGGCAGCCACTCCTATGTTAGTTAACATAAGGCTTTTGGGAATACTGTGTAAAGTAAGGAGAGCTCCTATTCCGTCATGACTTACTCCTCATCTCAACGACGCGCCCTAGTAGTCCGTAACGATTTTTCTCCATTTGGCAATAAACTGATTCAGGCTGGTTACGTTAATGCTGACCAGATGCAGCAAGCAATGCTGGAAACTCGCAAGTCCGGAAGACCACTGACGGAAGTCGTCGAAGCAATGACCGGACGTCAGTTACCACCGGACTTGATCCGTCAATACAAGAAGCAGCAGTTGTTTGAACTAAAAGTTCTTTTTGGTGTTGAGTCTCTAGATCCGGAAATTAGTGATATTTCCACTCAGCAAGTCGGTGGCTTGATCGAAACCCTGATTCCCATTGATATTTGCCGTCGCTATCACCTGCTCCCCATATCTAAGCATGAAACTGAGCCGCCATCGGTTTTGGTGGCAATGGTTTCTCCTGATGATCTAGAAGCCCAGGATGATTTGAATCGGATTCTACGACCTCAGGGAATCAAGTTGCAACGGATGGTCATCACTAAGGAAGACTATCAGCAAATCATTAGTCAGTATCTTGACGATCAGTTGGCACGGCAAAAGCAACTAGATCAACAAAAATCCGTAGATGTAAAGGAGGATTTAGAGAATTTAGGCTCATTCGATACTTTACAGGATGCCCCAGAGGAAGCGGAAGCAGACCTAGATTCTTCTTTGAATGAGGCAGGTGGGGCTCCGATCATCAACTTGGTTAACAAAATCCTGGCTAAGGCTTTACAAGAAGGGGTTTCTGACATTCACATCGAACCCCAAGAGGAGCAGTTGCGGGTGCGCTATCGCAAAGATGGGGTACTGCGTCAAGCCTTTGATGCCTTACCACAGCGAATACATACAGCGGTGGCGGCTCGTTTCAAAATCATGGCAGATCTCGACATTGCGGAAAGACGCTTACCCCAAGACGGTAAAATTCGGCGTATGTTCCAGGGGCGAAAAGTTGACTTTAGGGTCAATACCTTGCCCAGTCGTTATGGGGAAAAGGTGGTTCTGCGGATCCTAGATAACGAATCCACCCAGTTGGGGTTGGATAAGTTGATCACAGACCCAGACACCTTAGAATTGGTCAGGGAAATGGCTAAGCGTCCCTTTGGATTAATCTTGGTGACGGGTCCAACGGGATCGGGGAAATCAACCACCTTGTATTCAATTCTGGCAGAACGTAATGACCCTGGGGTGAATATCAGTACTGCAGAAGACCCGATTGAGTATTCGTTACCTGGGATTACCCAAGTGCAAGTTATCCGGGAAAAAGGCATGGATTTTGCCTCAATTCTACGAGCCTTTCTGCGCCAAGACCCGGACGTGATTCTGGTGGGTGAGACCCGAGACAAAGAAACAGCCAAAACGGCGATTGAAGCAGCTTTGACTGGTCACTTAGTCTTGACTACTCTACACACTAATGATGCGGCTGGTGCGATCGCTCGTTTAGATGAAATGGGTGTTGAACCCTTCATGGTTTCCGGTGCCTTGCTGGGAGTGTTGGCTCAACGATTGATGCGGCGTGTTTGTTCCAATTGCCGCATTTCTTACCAACCAAGTTCGGCAGAACTAGCGCGCTATGGTCTGTCCGCCTCTAGGGATGGGGAGATTACCATCTATCGCGCCAATACCCTGACACCAGAGCAAATCGTTGAAGCTAGGGCACTTGGTACACTGTGTCAAACCTGTAATGGTATTGGTTACAAAGGAAGGGTTGGTGTTTATGAAGTTATGCGCGTCTCTGAGAACCTGCAAGCCTTAATCAACCAAGGTGCCCCCACGGAAAGGATTAAGGAAGCTGCTGTAGAGGAAGGGATGATCACCATATTAGCCTATAGCTTGAATTTGGTACAGGAAGGTTACACCACCTTTGAAGAAGTCGAACGAGTAACCTTTACTGATTCCGGCTTAGAGACAGAAATTAAAGCTAAACGCAAGAGTTCTCTGACCTGTGGCACTTGCTCAGCTCAATTACAGGCGGAGTGGCTAGACTGTCCTTACTGTATGACACCCCGTTTTCAAAATTAATTTAGTTATTAGTCCATTGTTAATGAACAATTGGCTATTTTATTTTGAGTAATGACTAATCACTAACGACTACTGACGTTTTTAAGGCAGAGAAGATTATGGAACTGATGATTGAAGACTTGATGGAGCAGATGATTGAGATGGGGGGGTCAGATATGCACATCCAAGCGGGTGCGCCAGTCTACTTCCGCGTCAGTGGTAAACTCCAACCCATTGATGACGAATCCCTGAACCCTCAAGCCTGTCAGCGATTGATTTTCAGTATGCTTAACAATTCACAGCGTAAGGAATTGGAGCAAAACTGGGAACTTGATTGTTCCTATGGTGTCAAGGGGTTGGCTCGCTTCCGTGTCAATGTTTACAAAGAACGGGGTTGCTATGCGGCTTGCTTGAGGGCGTTGTCTTCCAAGATTCCTAACTTTGACAAATTGGGTTTACCGGATGTGGTGCGCTCGATGAGTGAACGACCAAGGGGAATGGTATTGGTCACCGGACCCACGGGTTCTGGGAAAACCACTACCCTAGCAGCCATGATTGACTTAATTAACCGCACTCGGGCAGAACATATTCTGACAGTGGAAGACCCGATAGAATATGTGTTTCCTAACATCAAGAGCTTGATTCACCAACGTCAAAAAGGTGAAGATACCAAGAGCTTTGCCAATGCCCTGAAGGGGGCACTGCGGGAAGACCCGGATGTGATTTTGGTGGGTGAAATGCGGGATATGGAAACAATTGCTCTTGCTATTTCCGCAGCTGAAACCGGTCACTTGGTATTTGCAACGCTACACACTAACTCAGCTGCTCAAACTGTAGACAGGATCATTGATGTGTTCCCATCTGGACAGCAAGCTCAAATCCGAGCTCAGCTGTCTAACTCTTTGATTGCAGTCTTTAGTCAATGTCTAGTACCGAAGAAAAACCCTAAACCCGGTGAGTTTGGTCGGACGATGGCTCAGGAAATCATGGTAGTGACACCTGCTATTTCTAACCTGATCCGGGAAGGAAAAACGTCTCAAGTGTACTCTGCTATCCAAACCGGTATGAAATTGGGAATGCAGACCCTGGAACAAGCTTTAGCTTATCAGGTGAAATCTGGCTTGATCTCTTTGGAAGCAGCAGTTGGCAAAAGTTCTAAACCAGACGAATTGCAACGTATCCTTGCTGGTTCTGGAGGGATGAATGCTAAGGGCGCTAGAGCAAAGGCAACCCGCTAGTCGTAAGCTATCAGCTATCAGCGTGTCGCGTATCAGCGTGTCGCGTATCAGCATAGGCTTTGATCGGCTTTTCCCCAGACTTTCAATTCTCTAAAATCTCTTAATATTAAATTATCCCAATCGATGTTTATTTTAAGCTGACGGCTGAGGGCTGTTCGCGAAGCGTGGCCAACGGCCAACGGCTTACCGCTAGTCTAGAGAAAGCAGGGACTGGATCGATAAAATTTGCGATTAGACTTAATCTAGAAAAAAGCCATGCCTACTTTTATTGCTCAAGTTCGGGACAAATCAGGCAAATCCAAAAAACAAAAAATTGAAGCTGCTACTCCTGAACAAGCCCGCAGCATCCTAGAAAATCGGTATTCTGCTGTTGGCAGCGTCAAGAAAAGCTTAGATGTTAGCTTTAGCCTCTCAGACCTTTCCGAAAAATTTACCAATGTCACGATCAAAGACAAAGCGGTCTTTTCTCGTCAGTTTGCCGCTATGGTTAATGCTGGTGTGGCTATCGTCCGCTGTCTTGGGGTATTAGGGGAACAGTGTTCTAATCCTAAGCTGAAAAAGGCTTTGATGAACATCAGTGCTGAGGTACAACAAGGAACTAATCTATCGGATGCTATGCGTAAGCATCCAGATTGTTTTGATAATCTTTACGTGAGTATGGTTCAAGCTGGGGAGGTTGGGGGTGTCCTTGATGAAGTGCTCAACCGATTAGCTAAGCTGCTGGAAGATATGAATCGGCTGCAAAACCAAATCAAATCAGCTATGGCTTACCCTAGTGTGGTAGGATTCTTAGCTCTACTGGTTTTTCTGGCAATGACGATGTTTCTGATCCCAATCTTTGCTGGGATATTTCAAGATTTAGGAACGGAATTGCCAGCTTTAACTAAGTTTATGTTATGGTTGAGCGGCATCCTCAGAAGTTGGAAAGTATTGATTCCCATTGCTGTTATAATTGTATTAGTTACAGCTTTTAAATATTACTATAAAACCCCCATGGGTAAGTTACAGATTGATGCATTGCAGTTGAAAATACCTCTGTTTGGTGAGTTGAATGAAAAAGGCTCTGTAGCTCGCTTTTGCCGAGTGTTTGGCTCCTTAACTCGTTCGGGAGTACCGATCCTGAATTCCTTAGATATTGTAAGAGATACAGCGGGTAACCAGGTAATTTCTAATGCTATTAACTCAGCTAAAAATGAGATTCAACAGGGTGGGATGATTAGCCTGGCTTTACAACGAGAAAACATTTTTCCTCCTTTAGCAATTCAAATGATTAGTATTGGAGAAGAGACGGGTGAGTTGGATTCTATGGTGATGAAAGTTGCTGACTTCTATGAAGATGAAGTGGAGCAAGCGGTTAAAGCACTAACTAGTATCTTGGAACCAATTATGATTGTGGTTTTGGGAGGCATGGTTGGTGTGATCTTGATATCTATGTATCTACCAATGTTTAAAGTGTTTGAAACTATGGGCTAATTCGATGCCTGTTCACAAATCTGATTACGAAGCTTGGCTAGCAGAGTATAGTAACCATGATGGTGCGATCGCACTCCTTAAATCCTATCGACCTTACCTGGAAATGATTCCTAGTATGCGCCGACCTAATGAGTGTGTGATCACCATTCCCTTGCCAGTGGTGAGAATTCGTCACTCGCCATCCTCCTTAGGGCATAAAAGCGTTAGCCATGGCACGATCACCGAAGCCGTAGGTTTACCCTGTGATCTAGCTATGGTAATGTGTGATCCCGAATGGAAAGTCAAGATGGAGATCGAGATTGTTCTATTTATCCATCGCCCCCATGAAGACTTTTCTGATTTGCTCAGTCGCTGGCGTCATACCCAAGTGTTACTAGACAAAGACTATGAATGGCTAATGCCTCCTGGCTATCAACACATTCTCAGTGATGGCGTAAACCGTATCTATCCCCTGTTTGTGGTGTTCCCAGAGACACCCCAACGGATTCAGCGAGGCTTACTAGGGGCTAGTCTACCATTTGTGCTGCAAACGACCGATGCTATTAGTCTGGAACAGGAGGAAACATCAGACAGCTGCTCCAGCAAAAGTCCACCAGCTTAGTTTAATAATTTGGGGAGATAGGGAGGTGGGGAGTTTGGGAGATGGGGAGATATTTATTAAGGGTAATTATCAGGAAATTATTTTATTATAGCGTTTTTTAGAGCTATAGACAGAAGAGGGCTCGCCCAAAGGTGGTGCGTTACGGGGCGGACTATCCCAACCCGGGCGAAGAAGCGGAAAATCATGGCAAGTCCGCCCCTAACGCACCCTACGCACTGTTCCCTACTCCCTACTCCCTACTCCCTACTCCCTAAAACCAATGACTATTTCACAAACTGGGGCATGACTTCAGCAGCAGTCAATAGACCATAAATCCCCTTGTGATGTAGGGAAACTCCTGCTTTTAGATAACCAAAGGCGGGACCACAGACATTAGCAGCCATGCTGGTTTCATCACCAAGGGTAAAGGTGTGAGTGGAAATTTTACCCTCAAAGGTGCGACCTGTGATTTGGACATTGGTACTGAGGGGTTTTTTAGGATTGCGGGTATCAACAACACCACCAACAGAAACGCGATCGCGTGAGCAAATCCCTGCTAGTTCCAGCATCACATCATCAGCATGTTCCATATTCTCTAGGCTGATGATGCCATCGGTTTGATCTAATAAGGCTTCGACCTCAGCATCACTCATGGCTTTGGCTCGTTCTACATCGTAACCAGGAAGGTGAGCAATATCTTCTCGAATTGTTGCTCGATAGGCTTCCCAGTTAGCAATCCCTACCCCAAAGGTAATGTTGACACTGTGAATCTCGGCATAGCTTTGAGATGCGATCGCAGCAGCAGCGGTCAATAGTCCTGGAGTAGCACCGCAGCCAGTCATATAGGTAATTCCAGCTGCTTGCAATTCATCTTGCAGTTGCAACAGTTGTTCTACAGCACTAGTGCGCTTGAGAGCATCTACTAAAACTCCCTGCCAACCCGATTGAATAAATTGCTTAACCACCGATGCCATAAAGGTATTGGGTAAATTTGGCAGTGCTAGGAAATATCCATCTACTGTCGCGTTTTGGATTAACTCTTCGATACTCTTGCTACTTAAGGTGCCACCTGGTTCTACATAACCCAAGGAACCTTGGGATTGGTAGGTCTGGATACAACGCTCAGGGTTTAACCCAGCTGCGTCATAAACATAACCTTTCCGGTCAGCTGCTGCGACCCAAAGCATTTCTCCCTTAGGAGCTAACACTCTGGTAGCGGCTTGACCTAATCCCCCAAAGCCTAAAACCCCTACTCGTATTCGCTCTAATCCATTGGGATTAGCGGTTTTGGGGTTATTTACACCTCTGACTTGCGTTTCACTCATAACGGTTATTAAACTATCTCGCTGAACTTTAATAATTCATACTTCATACTTCATACTTTGCCCAGTCCCCTAGATTCTCTACATTTTGTTAATATCAGCCGTCAGCCGTCAGCCGTCAGCCGTCAGCCGTCAGCCGTCAGCCGTCAGCCGTCAGCCGTCAGCCGTCAGCCGTTGGCCTTTGGCCACGCTACGCGAACAGATGTCAGATATAGGCCAAGGCTTTTGGCTGAGAGCTGATAGCTCAGAGCTGATACCTGATACCTGAGAGCTGAGAGCTGAGAGCTGATCGCTGATAGCTGATACCTGATAGCTGAGAGCTGATCGCTGATAGCTGATACCTGAGAGCTGATAGCTGAGAGCTGATAGCTTACTTGTTAACAAACCATTTTTGGGTTATCCCACCCCTTGACTGATAGCAAAAGTTACGAGAAACTAACAAAATATTAAAGTAAACACTCGATTTACTATAAACTTATGTTAATGTTGTTTGCGCCATGATCTGAATTATTATCATTTGATTAGTAACCAGCTATAGCACTGGTCAGTGATCAGTGATATCAATCCAGGATTTAGATACTCCTGGACTGGTGCAACAACCGGTGCCACAACCTGCAACTAGGGATAAACCGAGCACTAAGGCGACTATGGAAACATTAGAGTTTGTAATTTATCCAGATGGTCGAGTCCAGGAAAAAGTCACTGGGATCATCGGAGCCTCTTGCGCAGAGGTAACAGCTGCTATTGAAGCTCAGCTAGGACAAGTCGTATCTGTTGAGAAAACATCAGATTACTTCGACCAAAAGCTTGAACTGTCGGCAACAGCCACAACTCAAGCTACCGTTAGCCATTGGTAAATTTGTGTTCCAGTTAGTAAATTCGTTTTATTACCAAAAATGTCTCATTTCAGCACTATCAAAACCCAAATCCGTAACCGTTCATCCTTAGAAACTGCTTTAAATGACTTAGGGATTGATTGGGAATCTGGTCCTAGCCCTGTGCGCGGTTATCAAGGTCAAACTCGCACTGCTGAAGTAGTGATTGAGCAAGAGAATGACTACGACATCGGTTTTAGTTGGAATGGTAACGCTTACGAACTAGTTGCTGATTTTCAGTATTGGCAACAGCCTTGGTCTGTAGATGGTTTCCTACAACGGGTAACCCAGCGTTACGCTTACAACACAGTAATTAAGGAAACTGCTAAGCAAGGCTTTGAGGTTGCTGAGCAACAAGATAATAAAGATGGTTCAATTCGTTTAGTTGTACAACGCTGGAGCGCGTAATGTCTGAGTTCTCACCGACGCCAGAGTCAGAGCGTTCGGGTTTGGAACCAGAGTTAGGGGGTGTCTTTCGAGATGCTCCAGAGCGTTCTGGTTTTGAGCCAGAGCTAGGGGGTATTCTGCGACAAAAAGGTGTTTACGTTGATGAAATTACCTGCATTGGCTGTAAACACTGCGCCCACGTCGCTCGAAATACGTTTTATATGGAAGCCGACTACGGTAGATCCCGGGTTTTTCGGCAAGATGGGGACCCAGAAGAGGTGATACAAGAAGCGATAGACACTTGTCCAGTAGATTGTATCCACTGGGTTGATTACACTAAGCTTAAAAATCTAGAAGACGAGCGACAATATCAGGTAATTCCTAGAGCAGGATTGCCCATTGACCGCAGTATTGTTGCTGCCAAAATTAAGGAGAGGAAGCTGGCAAGGAAGCGTAGGAAAAAACGAACCTAGGGATACTCTTAAACCGTAATTAATCGGGATAATCCCGGATAAGACGGTCAAGGTGCATTTTATTGTGGTCTAAGTGAGGGGTGGTCATCGGCAATTGGAGTTAAGCCTGCCACCCATCTATTTAGACGTTCCTGGCATCCCGACCAGGAGTTCCTTGAAAGCCCGAGCAAAGCTCATGTTTACAATCAAGCCATCCAAGCTCAATTGCATCAAGCAAACTCAGTCCCATCCCTTCCAAGAAACGCGCGGTACGGCGCAATAATACTGCCTGCACCTCGGTTTTATTCATGTACCGGGTAATGTCCTTGTCCGTACCTCTATCAAGGACGTTTTTGGCAGCATTATAGTCAGCCTGCAACACGACCCCATCAAATCCGGTAAAATTGTCCCCAGTCCTTTTCCCGAGAAGGGTTCCATTTCTGGAGTCAACTTGCGACGTGTAACTAGGTTGAACTTCTGTAACAACCGACCCAGTCCAATTAGCCCACTTCTGTAAGGAGTCCCGCATTTGACCCTTCATCCAACTATTAAGCTTACGGGACATGGCCTTGGACTGACGTTTATTTTTTATTGGTTGTGTTAAATCTTCCGCAAAAACTTTCAACGATTCACCATTAAAAAGAGATTTAGAAGCGGCTCCTATAATGGCTTTAAGTTCCGATTGATTTTGTCTGTAGCGTTTATTTTCTGTCTTTCGACTAAGATTGTTTTTCAGTATTCGAGCAGATCTAGATGGATTTAGTTCCTCTAGCTTTCTATGAAGTGCCCATAGTTTCCCTCTATTGCGATTCTTGGCACATATTCTATCTGATTTCTTGGTAGTTTCTTTCCCTAGTCCCTTCCCATGGGCGTGACCATCCGAATCATAGAAAGCTTCGGTGTATCCCTTGTCTACTCCTACACTCTTGAGTTCAGATGGTATTTCTACGGTTCCATGGTCTAC
>NZ_GL890947.1 GCF_000211815.1 Moorena producens 3L | reverse complement strand
AAACGACGGCAGCCAGGGCTTCACCGAACATGTGCTGGACAGCAACGCGCTGGAGGCCAAGACGGCGATCGCCGTGGACATCGATGCGGATGGCGATCTCGACATCCTGAGCGCCAGCCACGGCGATGATACCGTGGCGATCTACGAAAATAACGGCAGCCAGAGCTTCACCAAGCAAGTGGTCGATAGCACCGCGGACGGGGCCTATTACGTCACCGCGGCGGATCTGAACGGGGACGGGCTGATGGATATCGCCGCCGCGGCCAAGGTCAGCAATCAGGTGATCGGCTATTTCAACACCGGCAGCGGCTACACCCGGACCGTGCTGGCCAGCGGCCTTGGCGGGGTGCGCTCGGTGATTGCCGAGGATGTCGACAATGACGGCGATATCGATCTGCTGGCCGCCAGCGTCAATGACAACAGCGTGCGGTTCCTGGAGAACAACGGCAGCGGGGTGTTTGGCACCATCACCATCGACGGCAATGCCCTGGGGGCCTATACGCCGACCCCGGCCGACGTGAACCAGGACGGGTTGGTGGACGTCATCGTCGCCAGCAAGACCGACGCCACCGTAGCGCTGCTGCTGCAGCACCGGGAGCAGTCCGCAGTCCTGAACGCGGGCGAAACCCTGGCCATCGATGCGGCGCTGCTGTCGGCCACCGACGCCGAGCAAGGTGCCAGCGAACTGGTCTATACCGTGGTTGCGGCCCCGACCCTGGGCAGTCTGCGGCTCAATGGCAACGCACTGGTGGCCGGTGAGAGCTTTACCCAGGCGGATGTGAACCAGGGCCTGGTTGCCTTTGTCACCACGGCGGGGACCGACGGGCTGGACGGGTTCGAACTGGGGCTCAGCGACGGAAGTTCCGAACCGGCCAGGGTGCTTTTCGACGTCACCATCGGCACTCCGGCCTCGGGCAGCGGGCTGGTGTCGGATGATTTCGCGGGCGGCAGCCTCGATCCGGCGGTGTGGAGCGTGGAAGGCCCGGCCGGGGTCGCGGCGGGTCTCGGCGCCAATGCCACTGACGCCTATCTGGAACTGATCACGCCGGATGGCAATTACGATGCCTGGCAGACCAACAACGCGGCCCGCGCGATGCAGGCCATCGCCGACGAGGATTTCCAGATCGAGGCGCGTTTCCTGACCACCCCCACCGAACGCTTCCAGCTGCAGGGACTGCTGGTGGAGCAGGACGCCAACAACTGGGTGCGCTTTGACACCTATTCCGACGGCAACGTGCTGCGGGTGTTCGCGGCGGTGACGGTGAACGGTTCCTCCTCGGCGCGGGTCAATGCCACGATCCCGGCGGGGGCGGCCGAATATCTGCGGGTGGACCGCACGGGCGATACCTGGACCTATGAATACTCCGCCGACGGCAGCAACTGGACCACGGCGGGCAGCTTCGATCACGCGATCACCGCCACGTCGGCCGGGGTGTTTGCGGGCAATACGGCCCAGGCCACCGGCTATACCGCGCAGGTCGATTACTTCGAGGTCGCCCATGACCCCATCCTCGACGAGGATGGCGGCGGTGGCGGTGGCCCGGTGAACCAGGCCCCTGCGGCCGGGGATGACGCGCTGGCGGTGGGGATGGACACGGCGCTGGTGATCGACGAGGCGGCGCTGCTGGCCAATGACAGCGATCCCGACGGCGACCCGATCACCTTCGACAGCTTCACGGCCCCGGCCAATGGCACCTGGTGGACAATGGCGATGGCACGCTCACCTATACGCCGGATCCCGGTTTCGAGGGGGCGGACAGTTTCACCTATACGATCTCCGACGACAGCGGGCTGGCCGACACCGCGACGGTTGCGCTGACGGTCTCGGCCCCCGCCTCGGGCAGCGGCCCGGTATCGGATGATTTCGCGGGCGGCAGCCTCGATCCGGCGGTGTGGAGCGTGGAAGGCCCGGCCGGGATCGCGGCCGGTCTCGGCAGCAATGCCACTGACGCCTATCTCGAGCTGGTGACGCCGGACGGCAATTACGACGCCTGGCAAACCAACAACGCGGCCCGCGCGATGCAGACCATCGCCGACGAGGATTTCCAGATCGAGGCGCGTTTCCTGACCACCCCCAGCGAGCGCTTCCAGCTGCACGGGCTGCTGGTGGAGCAGGACGCCGACAACTGGGTGCGCTTTGACACCTACTCGGATGGCAATGTGCTGCGGGTGTTCTCCGGGGTGACGGTGAACGGGTCGTCTTCGGTGCGGATCAACATGACGATCCAGCAGGGCGACGCCGAATACCTGCGGGTGGAGCGCCTGGGCGACACCTGGACCTACCAGTATTCCGCCGATGGCAACAGCTGGACCACCGCCGTCAGCTACAGCCACGCGCTGAACGCCACCGCGGCCGGGGTGTTTGCGGGCAACGTGGCCCAGGCCACCGGCTATACCGCGCAGGTCGACTACGTCGAATTCGCCAGTGACCCCCTTCTCGACGAGGATGGCGGCGGTGGTGGCCCGGTGAACCAGGCGCCCGCAGCCGGGGATGACGCGCTGGCGGTGGGGATGGACACGGCGCTGGTGATCGACGAGGCGGCGCTGCTGGCCAATGACAGCGACCCCGACGGCGATCCGATCACCTTCGACAGTTTCACGGCCCCGAGCAATGGCACCCTGGTAGACAATGGCGACGGCACGCTCACCTATACGCCGGATCCGGGCT
>NZ_GL890946.1 GCF_000211815.1 Moorena producens 3L | reverse complement strand
ACCAACCCTGAAAACCCAGGTCGTAAACCGAAGAAAGTCAAGCACATCTTGGTCGGTTCTCCTAAACAAGTTCGCAAAACAATTAATGCTATCTATTCCCTTAAATACGCCTATCCCGACGAGTGGAGCGCTTTCGAGCCTACCGGAAAATCTGGTCAGGTTACGACTTTTTTGATTCGATACTTATACCTAGACTAGGATAGTAAATTGCCAGGGCGTCGCCCTGGCGACCAGGAATGGTAAAAATTGTTTTGTGGAGGGGTATATACCAGGATGAAGGATGAGTTGGTATGTAGTTACTTTCGAGTAGTTGCTGACTAATTCAATAGTTGATCAGTAGCGATGCAGCGCGGTCTTGGGGAGGCAGCGCGGTCTTGGGGGTTTCCCCCATGAGCGACTGCCGTGGTCCCCCCCATGAGCGACTGCATCAAGACAGTGATTTAGATTTGAGTGCAGCTCAGCTGTACTTGTGGAAGCTTACATAATATAAATCGGTCAAGACTTGGGGTTAACCAGAACTTGACCGATTTTTTTTTATTGATTTATTGCTATAGTTATAGCGTTTATAGCGTTTCTCATACCTATGAGGTACAGTCTTGATTGGCGCTTATTGCCTTAAGACCTTCTTGCCTTGCTGCCTTCTGCCTTCTGCCTTCTGCCTTAAAAGGATAAACCTTGTCCTCATGGCTCTGAGAATTGCTATATCATACCTATGACGTACACAGGATTGATTTTTTTCCAATTCCGACTTCCCTGCTCCCAGCTCCTTTCCCGTAGCCTGGCCTACGGCCTCAGCTCCCTTTGCTATATTAATCAGAGTATTGCTAACAAGATATAATAATGACAGACCAAAATTTTGTAGCTGATAACGCTACTACCACAGAAATACTGGAACAAGTGCTATACGGAAATACAGCAAACTCCCCAAGAATACTTACCAAATTTGTTACAGATAGTTCGTCTGTTTCGTGAGAGTGTTACACAGAATAAGGTAGAAGAAAGTTTTCGTCAGGGATGGCAAGAAGCCATGACAGGGAATGCACTTCCTGTTTCAGAGCTTTGGGATGGGATTGATGCAGAATGAACCAGCAAAAACCTCTAATTACTCAAAAAAGCCTCTTGTTCCAAATTATCAAGTAAATCCTCAGCAATTTGATACCAAGCTTGCCGGAATTGAACATCATCTTGTTTATCGGAAAGAGTCTTTCCCTTTAATTGGGGATATGTACTATAAAAAAATTGATCAACTTTCTGATAAAAAGTCCCTGGTTCAATCTTCAAATCTAGGCAACGCTGATAGATTTGCTTTTGCCGTTGCTGCTCGGTGTTACTCACAGATGATTTAGAGGGCAATGATGGTATAGAGGGCAATTGCCAGGATATCTTCGGGAATTTTGGTGTAGGAAACCCTCCTCTAGCTACTGCTACCGTTCCAAACACTACTAATAAAGAAATGGACATAGAAATACCAAAAAACCTTAGTTCACGGTTAGTGGATTGCTGTTTGCGATTGAGCACAGCAGTGAACGTTGTTTTAATAGTTTGACCAGGAGCAGCCACTAAGGTAGCGATCTGGGTAAATAGTGTATTTGGTTGTTTATTTGGTTGTTTATTTGGTTGTTTATTTGGTAGCTTAGTTGGTTGTTGATTTGGTAGATTATTTGGTAGCTTAGTTGGCTGCTGGCTACTTACCGGCTGGGGAATTACGGTTTCTAGGGCTTCACTGACATCTTGGGCTGACTGATACCGTTCTTTAGGAAGATTAGCCAGCATTTTAGCCAAGACCGATTTGAAGCTGGGGCTAATGGTTATCTCTTGCCAAAGCCAGGTGGCGTGATAACTATCATAAAAGTCTAGAGGCTGTTTACCGGTTAGCAATACTAAAGCAGTTACCGCTAAAGCGTAAAGGTCGCTAGTGGCATCAGCTTTGCCATATCGTAACTGTTCATCTGGGGAGTAACCCCGCTTTCCCACTTGAGTGCCAATCACGTATCCGGTTGATTGGACAATGGCAGTGGTTACCATTTCTTTGACACAACCAAAGTCAATTAATACTGGCTTATTGTCAGAATTCCGTTTAATCAGATTATCCGGAGAAATATCCCGATGAATGATCTGCTTAGAGTGGATATAATCTAAAACTGGCAAGATGTCTTGGAGCAGTTTAATCACATCTGCTTCCCTAAACTTTTGACCCTGGACTAAAAGCTGGTGATAGGTTAACCCTTCCACATAGTCTTGTACTAAAAAGAGATAATTTTTACGACCAATACTGGTTCTAAGTAACTCTCGAAAACAAGGAATTTGGTTATGTCTGAGCTGGTATAGCATCCCAGCTTCTCGCTCAAATAATTCTTGAGCTTTTTGTAATTCATAGTTGTTTTGAAGTTGGGGAGCAAATTCTTTGAGTACACAACGCTCTTGATAGCGATTAGCATCTTCAGCGAGATAGGTACGTCCAAAAGTTCCTTGACCTAAATCGCCTAAGATTGTATAGCGGTCTTTGATAATTGCTCCAGGTTTTAAGGTATTAGACATAATAGCCGCCAATTGATGATTTATAGTTTAGGGAAGAGGGAGCAGGGAGCAGGGAATCGGGAATCGGGAATCGGGAATCGGGAATCGGGAATCGGGAATCGGAAGGAGTAGGAAAGAAATACGAGGATTTTTTGCAGAAGGAAGTTTTAATCCAGTAATAAAAATTTACCTTGTCAACCTATCGTTGTTCTCAACAGAGCAGAAAGTAGGATAAAAATGATAAACAATGTATTTAAATAAAATGTATTGAAAAATTCCAACTTAATCGAAAACTACTTATTATCTGTTTCCTATTCCCTGTTCCCTATACTAATGAGTACCATGGGATGGAATTGAATAGACCGCAAATGATACTGTTTGTGTCTATTCTTATCCCCTGTTCCCAGATCCGCTGTTCCCAGATCCGCTGTTCCCAGATCCGCTGTTCCCAGATCCGCTGTTCCCTGTTCCCTATTCCTAATGACCCAGCATCCCTTGTGCCTTCTTAATATTGTCACGAACTGATTCAGCGGATATCTTGAGGGAGGACAGTTCAAGATCTGTCAACTTTAATTCCAAAATTTTTTCGATGCCTCGACACCCCAATCGGGTGGGTACTCCTATAAAAATATCTTGCAAACCATATTCACCCTGAAGGTAGGCAGCTGCGGTGATTTGGCGGGATTGGTTGTGTAATATTGCTTCTACCATCAAACAGGCGGAGGATGCTGGGGCAAAATAAGCACTGCCAGTGCGCATCAGTTCTACAATTTCTGCCCCTCCTCGACGAGTCCGTTCGATCAGGGCTTCTATCCGGTCTGGTGTCATCAGTTCCGTGATGGGAACACCACTAACGGTAGAGTAGCGGGGTAGTGGCACCATTAAGTCCCCATGGCCTCCGAGCACTACTGCATTCACATCCGCAACGGATACACCATTTTCCATGGCAATGAATGTCCGGAATCGGGTAGAATCCAACACCCCTGCCATGCCCATGACGCGATGGGGTGGTAAGTCAGTAGCTTGCCAGGCTAGGTAGGTCATCACATCGAGGGGATTGGTGACCACGATTAACATGGCATCTGGGGATTTTGCGGACGCATTTTTAGCCGCTTCCACCACAATTTTGGAATTGATCTGTAGCAGGTCATCCCGACTCATGCCTGGTTTCCGGGGACTTCCTGCCGTAATCACCACCACATCGGAACCAGCAGTATCAGCATAGTCATTAGTTCCGATAATTTGGCAATCGTGGCCTTCAATGCCCCTGGCCTCTAGTAAATCTAGAGCAATGCCTTGGGGCATACCTGGTACAATATCGAGGAGTACGACATCGGCCAGATTTTTCTCAGCAATCCGTTGGACAAGAGTACTCCCTACTCTACCACCACCGATGACGGATACACGGTTGTCGTGGCAAGCAATTGGGGAGTTGGGATAGGGTACCATGATCGGAATGGGTAGCGTGGAAATGCGTTCGCGTAGCGTGGCCTACGGCCAATCGCTTTTCAGGAACTCCCCCAAAATTGGGGTATTTAGGGGGCTATGGGTGCCAAAGCTCACAAGGGTAGGTTTGTGAACATTGGGGCGAGTATGTACTTTCGTTACTTAGAATTATAAATATGTATCTAATTATACAATATTTTTCGGAATAATTCTTTCCATCTCCCCATTTTTCTACGGTGCGCGTTCCCTAGCGCTTTAAAAAAGCGCGGGGTCGCACCGCTCCCTACTCCCTACTCCCTACTCTTTACTATTCAAGAGGAGATTTCCAACTGGTCAATGCGCAACCAAATGTTGGGGGTAGGTACCCGACCAAATTTGACCAGGGCATAATCCCCCTTGATATCAAGAATTTCCCCATCAGTTTCAAACAGATAAGAGGAAAAGCGGGGGTCACTTGCTTTGGCTTCCAGGCTACCTTCTAACTGGGCTTGGATAGCCCGAACCAATACTCCCTTTTTAATTTTCCCAGCCATAAAATCTCTTTTGTCTTTCCTATTCTATTGTATCGGGGGAATGGGGAATCGGGAATGGGGAATCGGGAATCGGGAGTCGGGAATCGGGAATCGGAAATCGGGAATAGAAATCTCGACACTTCCGACACTTCCGACACTTCCCAGCCTGATCAACGCTGACAGTTCGGACAAAAGTGAGCGGAGCGACCGACTAATTTGGTTCGCTGGATGGGGGTGCTACAGATACGACAGGGTTCTCCGGTGCGACCATAAACCCAGGCAATCCCCTTATAGTTGCCATTGACTCCCTGGACGTTGATAAAATCACTAAACGTGGTACCACCAGACTCAATAGCTTTTTCCAATACTTGGATAACCGCGATGCTCAGCTTTTCGATCTGCTCTAACCCCAAATCTTTACAAAGGGTTTCTGGTCGAATACCACTCAAGAATAATGCTTCATCGGCATAGATATTACCTATTCCTGCTACCAGGGACTGATCGAGCAAGGCGGTTTTAATCGCACGCTGGCGGTGATGGAGCTTACTGACTAGGTAATCTGTAGAAAATTCCTGGGAAAACGGTTCTGGTCCGAGTTGCTTTAGACCAGTGATAATGGTTTCTGGTAAATGGGATGGCGGAATCCACCACATTCGACCAAAAGTGCGCTGGTCGATAAACCTTAACTCCTGGTTGTTTGGGAAAAATAATCGCACTCGCGTGTGTTTTGGCTGAGGCTGGTCTTGACTTAGCCATAGCAGTTGACCAGTCATCCGGAGGTGAACACCTAACCAACCGGCTTGATCAGTATCTGACTTGGTTAGTTTAGCGAGTAGGTATTTGCCCCGTCGATGCCAATCACTAATGGTGACAGTTTTGAGTTGGGCTAAAAAATCTTTCGGAGAAATAGGGTGGGCGATGGTGCGCGATAGTAACACCTCTCCACCCTGGATTTCCTGGCCTGTAGTCACTTGATTTAGACCCAGGCGAATTGTTTCAACTTCTGGTAGTTCCGGCACGATTGAGTGCTTTAGTTGATCAATGGTGAGTGCTACCGTGTTAACTTAGCACTCTACAGACACCAGGAACTCAAATTCCTGAGTCTGGCTAGGTTAACCAACTACTTCCAGTTCAGTGGGTGCAAAGTTATTGGTGTTCACCCCAGAGGGGCTACCACTATAGCCAGCGTAGTTGACCTTATCAAAGCGGACAATCACTGGGTATTTGATACCACTTTTGTCTACACTAGCCACAGTTCCCACATCGTTATACCAGTAGGATTCTTTTCTTTTAATCCGAACTTTTGCACCACGTTTTAGTTCTGCCATAAAAAAATTTACCTTACGCTCTAGTTCTACAGCGTACTACTCAATTAGGCTTCTCCGTTGACTTGATTGTTTAAGTTTTATTAATTTACCTGTAGGGAGTCGGGAGTCGGGAGTCGGGAGCGGTGCGACCCAAGGGCGATTTACTCGCCCTAGGAGGCGCGCACCGAGGGAATCGGGAATCGGGAATCGGGAGTCGGAAGAGTGAGACTACAAACGCTGCCAACTCAGCTTTGATGTTTCCTCATCGAGATG
The DNA here is from genome assembly GCF_000211815.1 of Moorena producens 3L. Classification (GTDB taxonomy): domain Bacteria; phylum Cyanobacteriota; class Cyanobacteriia; order Cyanobacteriales; family Coleofasciculaceae; genus Moorena; species Moorena producens. Next base: position 85,189 of record NZ_GL890946.1, on the reverse strand, counting down.
CCAGCGTAATAACTGAGCTGGTTGACCGATGCTTAGGGTTGCTAAACCGATGGCTTGGCGAGGGGAAACCGTTGCGAGGGCAATGCCATTCTCAACGCTACAAATCCCCCACTGGACTAAATTCTTTACTCCTACCAATAAGGGCAAGGTTGTCCCAGATAATGTCCCATCTGGTAGCCGTGCTGTCCCATTTTTGACCTCTATCTTGCGGGTGTCCCAGGGATAGACGCCATCGGGTAATCCTATTGGTGCTAGGGCATCGCTAACTAGAAAAATCCCTTGTTGATAACCCCCAGCACGGAGCAGCAGTTGGATCATGGTGGAACAAACGTGCTGACCATCGGCAATTAGTCCACACTGGACACCGGGAGTAACTAGGGCAGCTCCCAGTAATCCTGGTTTGCGGTGATGGAGTCCTGGCATGGCATTAAAGGCATGGGTTACCATGGATGCCCCATCTTCAAAAGCTCTTTGGGCTTGCTCTGCTGTGGCTTGGGAGTGACCGAGACTAACAATTATGTTGCGCGATCGCAAATACGGAATCACCTCACCAATGCTCTCTAACTCTGGCGCTATTGTAATAATCTTGACCAGATCACCATAGTCTCCCAAAACTTCCTTGACATTTTCAAGATTAAGTGGTAATAGATACTCAAGAGGATGAGCCCCCCGTTTTTGGGGATTGAGAAAAGGCCCTTCTAGATGGACACCCAAGATGCGGGCGCTTGGGGTCTGGTAAGGTTGGGAAGGGATAAATTCAGCAAAGACAGAAAGCGTACGCTGAATCTTCTCGACCGAGGTAGTGACCAGAGTGGGTAAAAACTGATCCACACCCTGATGCCAAAGGAATTGACAAATCTCCTGGAGTAAAGGGATGTGGTGAAAATCGACATCGGTGAAGGCTAAGCCTAGCCCCCCATTAATCTGCAAATCCACACCCCCTAGGGAGACCCAATCCCCAGCAACGTCAAGGATAGCCGGGTTAGGAAGAGTATCTAGCTTAGGAAGAGTTTCTAGCTTCGGTGCGATCGCGTCAATAATTCCATGATCATTAATATGAATATTCTGTAAACCTTGGTAACTAGGGACACGAGCATTGATAATATCTAGAGTCATTAGGGAATGTGGCGAAGTCTAATCATATACCATCAAACATGATTCATGACCAATAACCAACCGTTAATTGGGATTATTATGGGCAGCGATTCCGATTTGCCCACCATGCAAAATGCGATCGCAATATGTGAAGACTTCGGTGTTCCTTGGGAAGTAGCGATTGTGTCCGCCCACCGCACCCCCGAACGGATGGTAAATTATGCTCAAGACGCTCACAAGCGTGGACTCAAAGTTATTATCGCTGGAGCTGGGGGGGCGGCTCATCTGCCTGGGATGGTGGCGGCCATAACACCCTTACCTGTGATTGGGGTGCCAGTGTCTAGTCGTTACTTGAAAGGTATCGATTCCCTATACTCCATTGTTCAAATGCCTGGAGGAATTCCCGTCGCAACTGTAGCAATTGGTAATTCCAAGAATGCAGGATTGTTAGCAGTGCAGATTTTGGGCACTCATCAGCCGGAATTACTAGAGAGAGTGCAGCAGTATCGCCAGAATTTAGCGGAATCGGTTATGGAAAAGCAAGCATTGCTCGATGAGTTAGGTTATCAGCAATACTTAGGGCAGATGAGTTAATCTGGTTCAGAGACTTTCAGAAGGTTAGCCTTGAAAAAGGCCAAAAACCCCCATTAACTTGGCATCAGGGTAAGCCACTATAGGGATGTGACAGAAAATAATTCGAGGGCAATCCGACTCGTTCTACTACCTTAAGTTGGGGTATCTCAAAAGCATCCCAACCAAGGGCAGCATCTGTTATAAATGAGCCGAGACTAAAGCCAATAGGACTTACGAATACGAACTTGAGTTTGGTGTTCAGCTGAAATACCAATACCCTATCCACACCAAATCCAAGTCATGTCAACAAAAAATATAGGAGGTAAATAGAGTTCATGGAACATCGTGGTGTTACAGTATGGTTAACTGGTCTTAGTGGTGCTGGAAAGACCACTATTACTAAGGCATTAGAAGAAAAACTAAACGCCCAAGGATGCAAGCTGGAAGTCTTGGATGGGGATATCGTCCGTCAGAACTTAACCAAAGGACTCGGATTCAGTAAAGAAGACCGGGATACAAACATTCGCCGCATTGGCTTTGTTGCCCATCTTTTAACCCGCAATGGAGTTATTGTCTTGGTCTCTGCGATATCCCCTTACCGCGAAATTCGAGAGGAGGTTAAGCAACGGATTGGTGAATTTGTAGAAGTTTATGTTAATGCTCCCCTAAACGTTTGCGAAGGCCGAGATGTCAAAGGACTTTACAAACGAGCTCGTGCTGGAGAAATTAAGAGTTTTACTGGTATAGATGACCCCTATGAGCCACCATTAAATCCGGAGGTAGAATGTCGCACTGATAAAGAAGAATTATCAGAAAGTGTGGACAAAGTTATCAAAAAGCTGGAAGAGTTAAATTATATTTCTAGTACTTGAAGCAAAATCTTTATACGTTAACTAAAGCACCCCACCTACACGCTTTAGAGTGGGAGTCGTATCTTGAGACAATTCTTGAGACAATTGTAGAATCTAATTATTATTCCTAGAGTATGCAAAGCCCGGTGTTAAGCCATCCTTCACAAACTATCCCAGCTCACGGTGGTCAACTGGTCAACCGTATCGCTACACCCGAACAACGGCAGGAATTTTTGGAGAAAGCTGAATTTCTGCCCAGAGTCACATTAGATAAACGGGCTGTCAGCGACCTTGAAATGATTGCTATCGGTGGCTTTAGTCCTCTGACTGGCTTCATGACGAAAGAAGACTACCAATCAGTGGTAGACCGGATGCGTCTCGCCAATAACCTACCGTGGTCAGTTCCAATCACCCTCTCGGTTACCTCTGAAGTAGCTGCCCCTCTGCAAGAGGGGGGGTTAGTCCGTTTGGATGATACCAGTGGTCAGTTTATTGGTGTATTAGAACTGACGGAAAAATATCCTTACGACAAAACCCATGAAGCAGTGCAAGTTTACCGCACTGATGAAGATAAGCATCCTGGTGTGAAAGTCGTGTATGACCAGGGAGAGATTAATTTAGCTGGTTCGGTATGGTTACTGGAACGGTTACCCCATCCCCAGTTTCCCCCCTACCAAATCGATCCAGAAAAATCGAGAGCCATGTTCTCGGAACGGGGTTGGAAAACAGTGGTAGGTTTCCAAACCCGTAATCCCATTCATCGGGCTCATGAATATATCATCAAGTGCGCTCTAGAAACTGTAGACGGTCTACTCCTTCATCCCTTAGTGGGTGCTACTAAAAGCGACGACATCCCAGCCGATGTGCGCATGCGTTGCTATGAAATCATGTTGGAGAATTATTTTCCCAATAACCGAGTGATTCTGGCAATTAACCCTGCTGCCATGCGTTATGCTGGCCCAAGAGAAGCCATTTTCCATGCTTTGGTACGGAAGAATTATGGCTGTACCCATTTCATTGTAGGACGGGATCACGCTGGTGTGGGAGACTATTACGGTACCTATGATGCCCAACACATTTTTGGTGAGTTTGAGCCAGGTGAGTTGGGGATCATGCCGATGAAGTTTGAGCACGCCTTCTACTGCACTCGCACCCAGGGTATGGCTACTGCCAAGACTAGTCCAAGTACACCGGAGCAGAGGATTCATTTATCCGGTACTAAGGTACGGAAAATGCTACGTCAGGGAGAGTTACCACCACCGGAATTTTCCCGACCTGAAGTGGCAGCAGAACTGGCTAAGGCAATGCACGAGACGAGTTGAAGGTTGAAGGTTAGACCGTTGAAGGTTGAAGGTTGGAGGTTATTTGGTTGAAGGTTGAAGGTTGAAGGTTGAAGGTTGAAGGTTAGACCGTTGAAGGTTAGACCGTTGAAGCTTGAAAGTTGAAGGTTGGAGGTTGAAGGTTAGACCGTTGAAGGTTAGACCGTTGAAGGTTGGAGGTTAGACCGTTGAAGGTTGAAGGTTAGACCGTTGAAGGTTGAAGGTTGGAGGTTAGACCGTTGAAGGTTGCCGGTGACGCGGTTATTTGGTTATTTGGTTAGGCGGTTATATTCCAAACCTGTAACCAAATAACCTGTAACCTGTAACCTTAAACCAAATAACCTGTAACCTGTAACCTTAAACCAAATAACCTTCAACCTTCAACCGTCTAACCTTGGCCAATAGGCACGCGCGTCGCGTTCAAGCTTTAACTAGTGAACTAGTGAACTAGCTGAACTGGAAATCCCACAGCTTGTGGCCGTGGGAGCCCCAATCCTGGTAGGCTGATAGCTGAAATCTGAAAGCTGAAGCGCGGATATGGGACTTAATCGCCGGACTTTTCTGCAAAAAGCTAGTTTGGGATTGGCAACATTAGGAGTAAGTGAAACATTACTATCCCTCCTAGGGAATAGTGGTTTAGCTGTTCCTGGAATAGACCGTTACTTCCAAGTATTAGCACAACCCCTTGGGCGAAAGTTAGCCCTACTAGTGGGTATCAACAAGTATCCTCGTAGCACACTATTGGATGGCTGTGTTACTGATGTAGAACTACAACAAGAACTATTGATTCATCGGTTTGGCTTCAACCCGAAGGATATACTTATACTTAAAGATGACCAAGCGACTCGCAAAAATATTGAAACGGCTTTTATTGAACATCTGACTGAGCAAGCGAAAGCGGGTGATGTGGTAGTCTTCCACTTCAGTGGCTTCGGTAGCCAGGTTAAGCTATCTCCAGGATATCAAACCGATAGGTCTGTTGCACTTCAAAATAGCTTGGTTCCAGTAGATGGGAGCCTTACCAAAAAAAATCCTAAGGTAGCCAACGATTTACTGGAAGAAACGCTAGTTTTGCTATTGCGATCGCTCTTCACTGACCAAGTCACTACAGTACTTGATACTAGCTACACCGTAGCTGATAGCCTCCTCCAAGGAAATATTAAGGTACGCTCTAGTACTAACCGACCAGCCCGAGAGGCTAGTCGGGACGAACTGGCTTTTCAAGAGGAACTGCGGCGGCGGATACAGGATTCTGGGAAAGGGATTGTAAACCGGCAATCCGTCTCGGTTGTTCCTGGATCGATGAATCCGATGGCAGGTATGGTGCTCACGGCTGCTGAACCAAATCAAATAGCAATGGAGGCTAAATGGAATAGTTTCAGTGCTGGCTTATTTAGCTATGGTCTTACTCAGTATCTGTGGCAGGCAATACCAACAACGACAAGTCAGGTGAGCCTGACTCACGCTGGTGTGATGGTTAATCAACTGACAGGTACACAGCAACAGCCAAAGCTAGGAGGTCAAAGTAGTCTTGAGCCAATACCTACCTATTATCTCCCTGCTGACCCTAGCATGGGAGCGGATGGTGTGGTCACTGCCGTGGAAGATAATGGTCAAACTGCACAGTTGTGGTTAGCAGGATTACCAGCAACAGTTGTGGATTACTATAGCAACAACTCTGTATTGTCTGTATTGGAATTAGTCGGTGCTAAATCGGGAGTCTCCCAACTACAAATAACGTCTCAAGATGGTCTGACTGCTAAGGCAAAATTTATTGGTGGTACTACTGATAATAACAATCAGCTACAAGTTGGGCAGCTGGTGCAAGAAGCTGTCCGGGTGTTACCCCGTAATATTGGTCTAACGGTAGCTCTGGATGGGAACCTAGAACGAATTGAGCGAGTAGATGCTACCAGTGCCTTTTCTGGTATCTCTGCTGCATCGGTAGTGCAAGCAGGGGAACAACCGGCTGATTATTTGTTTGGGAAAGCACTCTCTTCCACAAATGGTGGAGGAGGGGGTTATGGAATCTTCTATCTAGACGGTGAACCCATACCCAATGGAGTTGGAGAAGCTGGGGTAGCCGTGAAGTCAGCAGCTATGGGATTGGCTGGTAAACTGAACACCTTGCTGGCCGCAAAATTGCTGCGTCTAACCGCAAATGATGGGTCTTCCGGTCTAGGTATTCGGGTATCCCTGGACATGGTTGAACCAGAGCAAAAGGTAGTGATGCAACTCGAAACATTACGGACGGCTTCCTCCTCACGGGTAGGTTTCGTAGGTGAGGGGGAAGCTAAATCTCAGGGTGAGTTGACGGAAACTGTGGCAGGAGCAGGTGTTCCGATCTTGCCGATTGGGAGTCGTCTCCATTATCAGATCGAAAACTACGGTGACCAACCGATCTATTTCTTGCTATTAGGCTTTAATACCAATGGCAATGCGATCGCACTATATGAACTGCCATTTTTGGAAACATCACAGACTTCAGAAAACTCTGCATTTATCACAAATGCCGTAATTGCTCCTGGGGAAACTCTAACCCTGCCATCAGCTGTAGCTTCTGTTGGTGGGATTGTCTCAGGTCCTAGTGGACTGGTGGAAATGCAACTGATTTGCAGTCGCTCCCCCTTCACTCAGGCCGCTACAGCTCTCGACGCTGTGCCATCTCGTCGCGGAATCGGAGCACCAATTGATGATTTGTTTAACCCCTTGGACGTAGCCCAGGCGGTGCTGCAAGACATACACAATGCTAGTGCAAATTCCCTAGATTCTTCCCTCAGTATAGGTGCTGATTCCTACGCCTTGGATGTCAATACTTGGGCAACTCTAAGTTTTCTCTATCGGGTAGTTTGATTTTAGGTGGTTAATTGTCAATTCCTAATTGGCAATTAACAATTGCTCCATAAGTGTTTAAGAGGAAATAGGAAACAGGGAACAGAGAACATAACTAATAATTTTTAGTTATTTTTTTGCTTAAACTATTATTATAACTGTGGTTATTTCAACAACATAACTTTTATTGATTTTGACTAATTAACCCTTCTTAGGTAACCTCGCTTTCCCAAACACTTGCTCCGGAGTAAGTTCCAATCCTTCAAAAAGCGAATCAGTGATCAGCGCAGCTTTGGTATAAGTCCGTGGTGGCGCATCTGGATAAAAAATTGTGATACTTCTCGCCTGAGGATCAACAACCCAAACTCGTAATACTCCCGCTTCTAAATAATCCGTTGCTTTCTCGGCTAATTGGCCAAAAGTTTGTCCCGGTGAGATAATTTCAATGGCTAACTCTGGAGGTACTGGACAAGCCTCATCTTCTATAACTTCTGAGGGCAGACGCTGAACAGAAATGTAGGTTAAATCAGGCACAGGTACCCAGTTTTGACCGTGACGTTGCAAGGCTATTGCCCACTCTGGATTGACTTCACCCTTTTCCTGACACCACTGATCCAAAAGTGTATATAAAGCACCAGTTACCCTAGCATGAAAACGTTTAGGAGACATTTTCGGTACTGGAAGCCCCTCAACTAATTCATAGGTTACATCGGTCGAAGGCATTGCCAGAAATTCTTCCAGGGTAAGTAGAGTTTTAGTTTTGAGTTGTGGCATTTTTATAGGGACCCCGAGATCATTTATCTGGTGTCAGTGGCTTTAGTATATACTGGTAAGTATTCAGCTATCAGCCGTCAGCCGTCAGCTAATCAACGGGAGGTAGTAAACAAGCTTACGGGCTGGTACGGTTGGTTGAAAATCTCTGCTCGTTTTACTCATCCGACTCCGTTCAGTTAAAGCGCCTGCTAGCTGCTAGCTGATAGCTGCTAGCTGATAGCTGATAGCTGACGGCTGAATGCTTACATATACTGATTTAAAAAAATAGCGTTGATCATATTTATGAGGTACATTCAATTTTAGCAATCCCTACTCCCTACTGCCATTAACCCAGAACGAAAGTTCCTCACCCAATTAAGATTTGGGGCAATCTCTTAGGTTTTGCCATGCTAGGATAAAAGGCAAAAACAAGAAGTCGTAACCTTGTGTCTGTCTCTACTCAATCGAGGGGAAAAAACTTTGAACAGCCTTTAGCGGTACCAACGGAACCGGTCTGGCGCTTTAAGGTTGAACAATACCACCAGATGATTCGCTGGGGTATCCTGGGCGAAGATGACCCAGTGGAACTGCTGGAAGGGTGGCTCATTCCTAAAATGCCGAAAAATCCACCACATCGTGCGTCTACTAAACTAACTCGGAATGCACTGGAAGCGATTATTCCAAACGGATGGTACGTAGATGCACAAGAACCAATTACTTTAGACAATAGTGAGCCAGAACCGGATATCGTGATTGTTAAAGGCGATACTCGCGATTATCTTGACCGCCATCCTGGTGCGTCAGACTTAGCTTTAGTGGTTGAAATTGCCGACTCCACCCTAGAACGAGACCGAACGTTGAAGAAACGCATCTATGCTCGTGCAGGTATTTCAGTTTATTGGATTGTCAATCTGATCGACAAGCAACTCGAAGTTTATACCCAACCTATTGATATATATACAACGCCAACCTATCAGCAATTTCAAGATTACAAACTGTCGGAACAAGTGTCTGTTTTTATCGATGACTCTCCTATTGGTTCCTTGACTGTGCAAGAGGTCCAACAAAAACACGAATTTTCTGCCCTAAACCTTGTCAAACACTATTCATGCTCTTACAATGAAATCAGTCAGTAACTTGTTTAACAAGCGAACACTACCGCCCAACGAAGAACTAAAAGCGAAGGCAGCTGGTCGTAAGTTAAGCGACGTAAAATAATGGACTGAGTGAAGTTACAGTGCGGTTTAAGAGTAGGCCGAGAGCCTCCATCAAGAAAATTAGCGCTTTGTCTTTGGCATTGCTTTGTCGGCAACAACCATTAGTTAAAACTAATGCTATACCATCGTCCTATCTGCTTGTAAGTAGGTTTGTACAGGTTAAATGTTGCACCTGAGCGGAGAATATATAATCCTACGGCAGGGGTGTTGGCTAGCACTAAGGTTTGGTTTGCACCGCATATCCGCTCTTCCAGCTTAGGTGCTAGATTCTGTAACACTTCCTGAGTCAAAATACTCAGATCAGTTCCTTCTTTTAGCCACGTCACTAAGTCTGGAAGGTTCATGATTGGCTCTAGGATAGACAGTGATGGGAAGTTCAGTTAATCAAAATCTTATTAGACATCTCCAAAAATTAACCTCAAACCCTTGCACTGCCTGGGTCAAAACCGAGTTTCTGGAGATGTCTATTATGGTTAGGGGAATTTTGTTAATTGTTAATTGTTAATTGTTATTTTTTAACTGAATAATAATAAGTAAATCTACAACTTTCACGGCAGTTAACCTCTGGTCGTGCTTAACGCCAGAGCTATCCCTTCATAGAATACAAGTAGGATTGCTAGATCAACTTATCGAAACGAGCACGGAGGGATTTGAACCCCCGACACCCAGAACCGGAATCTGGTGCTCTATCCACTGAGCTACGCGCCCTTATGCTTGAGTGAATATATCAAGCGTTAATCTATTTGATTAGCTTTGATAATAGCACACTATTGCAATTATTTATTATACACCACTTGAGCACGGAAAAGTGTAAACTGTTTGAAATCTGTCCTAGCAAGTGCCATCAGCTACAGATAACTGGTCGGATCGACAGGTTCACCGTTCTTACGAACCTCAAAATGGAGGTGGGGACCGGTAGAGAAACCCGTAGACCCAACGGTTGCGATCGCATTTCCTCGTTTGACCGATTCTCCCTTACTCACCAAGATTCTACTGGCATGACCATATAGGGTAGCAATACTGTCGCCATGGTCAATAATTACTGTATTGCCATAACCACCATACCAACCGGCAAAAATTACTGTACCGCTATCTGCTGCTCGAATAGTACTGCCATAACTAGCCCCAAAGTCAATCCCAGAATGGAAGCGAGATGTGCCTAGAATGGGGTGACGTCGCCAACCAAAACTGCTGGTAATGGAGCCATTACTGGGATAAAGCAGCTGACCAGTATTAAAAATAACCGTTTTGCGAAGCCTTGCCTTCCTAGCTGCCGCAATCTTGTTTTGACGGGCAATCTCTCGTTGAATCAAGATCACAAGATTTTTAGAATCTTCTGCTAACTGCGCTTGGGATGCTTCTAAAGCTTCTCGGTTAGAGTTAAGTCGCTCAATCAGTTGTTGCTGTGTCTTCAGCTGGGCTTCAAACTGCTTCTTTTTGGCTAGGAGTTGCTGTTTAAGTAGGGAAACTCGGTTTTTCTGAGCCTCTATCTCGGTTTTGCGTTGGTTAATGCTGTCGGCTTCAGCTTTTAAACTAGTTAAGATTTGCTGGTCTGTTTGATAGACTAACTTCAATCGGCGGCGTTGAGCCAGAAATTCGTTGATATCTTGACTCTTGAGCAGGATATTCGACCCAACTTCAGCCGTGGGCTGGCGCTGTAGAAAACGCAGTCGAGCAATGATTGCAGCCCGCTTTTGGTAATAGCTGCTCTCGGCAATTGCTAAATCCTCCTGCAACTGGTCTAGACGCTGGTTAGCGAGTTGGATTTGCCCATTGTAATCCTGGTTAGCCGTATCAGTAGACTTGAGATTAAGCTCAATCACACCCAGCTTCTTCTGGGCAGATTGCTCGACATTGGATATGCGATCGCTTTCCTTAATAATAGTAGACCGTTGCTGCTCAATATGTTTCTGTATCTGTTCCAGGGTATCTACTGCTCCTGGGTTAACTGCTCCTGGGTTGATTGCTTCTGGGTTGGTTGAGGGCGCAGTACTTGCTGGAATTGTGACGATTAGCAGCCAAAGCACACAGCCTAGACAAACTCTCCCTATTCCGTGTAAGCCATACCAATCCCTAACCCTACCAAAAGCGTTGAGGTTTTTGGTATAGGTTCCCCTCTGCCGAATTTCCTTAACCACAGAGTATCTCAGTATTGTGAACAATCATCGAAAAAATTCCCGAATACAGCTGTCAACGGTTGTAAATCAATTTATGCTGACGAAAGTCAAACACTCCTTGGATATTATCTACTACCACTGGCCGATAGTGAAGACTGAAGGGAAACGATTAGTGTTGTCATTATGGGGACTGGTCTGTACTATGTAGGTATCTAAGGTATTTGAGCTGGGGAATCATACACCAAAGTAAACACCACAAACCCTAGCAACAACCTCAGCGCAAACCTCAGCCCTCTAGTCTATTTAAGTAAGGGAAATCAAGTATACAGCGGGTTTCAATGCCGTGAAGTACAGTATATATAGCGTTTTTTATCGTTTTTTGGGAGATGACGACCAAGGCAGATAATTTCAAATCCGGTCAAATAATGATTATATCCCTGATCGGGTAATTGGTAATTCGTAATTGGAAATTAGTAGTTGACGATTCCCTATTTACCATTACCAAACATCCAGAGGTGCGACCCGAAGGCGCTTTGAGCGAATTTAATTCTTAATGGGTCAAGCCCACCTAGGAATAGTTAACAAACCAGTAATTAACCGGACTTGATATCATCTCGCCTTTTCAGTCAATCAGACCGACTGAAAACTTGTAATTAAAGCAATATTAGGATTGAATTTCGTTATGACGGTACTAGCAGGATTTTACGTTTCTGGCGCTCTCTACTTTTTCTCGATCTGGTTTCAAGCGTTCCAGAAAGACACTAATTTATCTCCTGATCAAATCCGCTCTTCTTGGATAGTGTTGACGATAGCAAGCATTTTTTGGCCAATTGTTGCCCCGATTGCTAATCTGGAGAAGAGTTCTAGAAAAAAAGATAGTTTAGTTCAGGAACAAGAGTTGGATCCTAATAAAACAGGTATTTCACCTGAGCTATCCCGCACTTAATTGGTAAATATCAATTGAATGATACTGATATTAGATCCGGGAACATCAGTCTTGTAAAAATTGGGTAATGGTAAATGGGTAACTATGATTACTTCCAAGCCATTACCCATTCTAATATCTTGCACCTTCACTTAAAAGCTCTAAAATTTAGTAATCTTAATTCAGGAGCTTCGAGTCAGAATAAGTCAAAGTTATGTTGTTGGAATATAAGAGTTTTTCTGCTGCTGATACGCGCAGCCTACTCAACCAACCATCAAGATCTGCCAAAGCGCGATCGCGATATGCTCCATACCGTTCTCGCTTATTCTTAATCCGCACTGGCAATTCGGGTAAAATGCCAAAATTTGGTGGCATAGGCTGAAAATGCTTAGGTGATGCGGAACTGATAAAGTCAAACAAGGCTCCCATCATCGTAGTGGGTGGCATCGTTACCAGTTCCAATCCCAATACCAGTCGCGCCGCATTGGTACCAGCCAGCCACCCTCCCGCAGCTGCTGCTGTATAACTTTCTGTTCCTACCAATTGACCAGCTGCCAACAAAGTAGACCGTTTTTTGAACTGTAGGGTTGGTTGCAATAACTCAGGAGCATTGAGAAACGTGTTCCGATGCATCACTCCCATGCGCACAAACTCTGCTTCTTCCAAACCCGGAATCAGTCGAAATACCCGTTTCTGCTCACCCCAGCGCAAATTGGTTTGGAATCCCACCATATTCCACAGCTGACCTGCTTTATCTTCCTGTCGCAGCTGTACCACAGCATAAGGACGCTGGTGCTGATTTTCTGGGGCGCGGAAGTCTCCCTTACGGGCATCAAACAGTCCCACTGGCTTCAGAGGACCGTAACGCATAGTATCTTCCCCCCGACGAGCCATCTCCTCAATCGGTAGGCACCCTTCAAAAAATTTAGCAGTTTCTTGCTCAAAGTCTTTCAATTCTGCCTTTTGAGCTGCACACAGTTCTTCCCAGAAGTGACGATACTGTTCCCGATTCATGGGACAATTAAGATAAGCAGCTTCTCCTTTGTCATACCGGGATGCCATAAAGGCAATATCACGATTGATGGATTCCCCCACTACAATCGGTGATGCGGCATCAAAAAAACTAAAGTATTCTAAACCAGTGAACTGTTGCAGGTCTTCGGCTAAAGCAGGACTAGTCAACGGACCGGTTGTAAGTACCACCACCCCTGTGGTAGTAATTTGCGGAACTTCCTCCCGCTGCAACTCGATCAGGGGATGACTAGCTAAGGTTTCCGTCAATTCCCGACTAAATACTGCTCGGTCTACAGCTAAGGCACCCCCAGCTGGAACAGCATGTTGATCAGCTTTGCCAATAATAATTGAACCAAGGCGTCTCAATTCTTCGTGCAACAAACCCGCAGCGCGATCGCTTGACTTAGCACCAAAGGAATTACTACATACTAGTTCTGCCAATTCGACCGTATGATGAGCCGGGGATAGTCGCACTGGTCGCATTTCGTGCAACACCACTGGTACTCCAGCCTGAGCAATTTGCCAAGCGGCTTCTGTACCCGCTAATCCACCACCGATAACATTTACTTGTTGTTTGTCATTAGTCATTATATAGCAAAGGGAACAGGGAATAGGGAACAGGGAATAGGGAGTAGGGAGTAGGGAGTAGGGAGTAGGGAGTAGGGAGTAGGGAGTAGGGAAAAGAGAACAGGAAAAAAATCCTGTGTACCTCATTTCTATGACAACCACTTTATTCAATTGTTAATTATTAATTGTTAACTTTTAATTGTTAACTTTTAATATCAACCAATTCACAATTAACAATTTTATATTCTCAATTATCACTCCTCAATTTTAAATTTTAACGGGACACGATCTGACTAAATAGTTAACAATTTAGTGATTGTTCCTGGTACTGGCAAAATAATAGTGACTAAAATCAACAAGGCTATAATTCCGCACAAATCTCGCCAGTTGTCAAGTTCTGAAACATCATTAAGGGCTGGTTCATCTGCCACTGGCATGAATAAAAGAATAATTCCCCACAGGAGTAATTCTGGCTGGATAAATACTAGGAGCATCATTAACAGCCGGGTAATCTGACCAATGGTCATACCAGTTCTTTGACCCAACATCGCATGGACGATATGTCCACCATCCAGTTGTCCGACTGGCATTAAATTGAAAGCAGTAACAACTAAACCGACATAACCAGCGACTGCCACAGGATGAAGGTTAATGGCTGTGTTGGAGACAAATTCACTGCCCAATGCCCATTTACTTAGTAAGCTTAGCAAAAGGGAAAATCGGGGATCGAGGGATTCTAGGTTCAAGATTCCTGAAGAGTCAGACAAAGGCACTACAGTGGAATGGGCTAATCCCCACATTAGGATTGGTAGGGTAACCACTAAACCGACTAGTGGACCAGCAATGCCTATATCAAATAAGGCTTTACGGTTAGGAACAGGAGAGCGTATATGAATAAATGCTCCCAATGTTCCCAAGAATAAAAAGGGTATGGGGATAAAGTAAGGCAGAGTTGTACGCACCTTGTAAACCATTGCGGCGAAATAATGACCGAGTTCATGAATGCTGAGAATTGCCATTAAGGCCAGGGCATAGGGCAGTCCTTGCAGTAAAACTGCTGGGTCAGTCAGGGGATTTTCCGACACCCCAGTTATCTGAGTGCCCATCCAGGTGGTGGTAAACAAAGTAATCACCATCAGCCCCAATGCTAAACCAGGTCGCGTTAATGATTCAGACCCCCTGTAAGGTTTGGTTGATTTTTTGGTATTGGGCACTAGAGCAAAAAAGGGTTTGCCGCTAAAGCTTTCTTGAAAGACTACGAAGAAGCGATCGCCAAACTCGGCTTCTATATTTGACCGCACGGTACGGTAGGCTTGCTCTGGGTTAGTGCGCAGTTTGCCGCGACACAACACTACTTGAGGTCGGTACTCAATATTCTGGAGATAGTAGATTCCCCAGGGAAAACAATTTCTGAGGTCTTTTTCTTCTTCTTTAGTAATGGGACGAAGGCTTGACTTTTCAGTTGCCGATGCAATTTTGGCGACCGGGTCTGAGGTACTTGTTTTAGTCGGATTGTCTTTGGTCATGGTTGAATTGGGAGCTGGGCGTCCCCACTGAATCAGCAGCCAGTACAACGGCAAGCAAATCACAAATGGACCGAGCAATAGGGCTGGTGGTATTGGTGTGTTCTTACCATTGAACAGAGTCCAACCAATCCAGACTAGTGGTGGAGTCATCATTACCAGCCACAGTAACCATACTGGTGTCCGGGTGAGGCTGGCAACGGTGCGCTGGATAACGAAGTAGGTAATCACAGCGAGTAAAATAAATGTAAATGGGAGTAGCCAGAGTTCCATGATGAAAGATCACACCGTCTACTAAAAACTACAATTAAACTACAAGCATTGTGCAACCCGATCCTCCAGCAAAAGGCGATTTTTCTCTTACGCCAAGCGCATCGTCTAATCAGCAACCTGCTGCATCCAAGCCACCACGCCTTGTTCTAGATACCATTTTTGCTTTTCCACCCAATCGAGATACGTTAGGTGGTACGGCTTATATTATTGTAGGAAATTCCTTCAACCTATTGATTGATTGTCCTGCCTGGAATGAGACTAACCAACAATTTTTGCGTGAGCAAGGGGGAGTCTCATTACTGTTTATTACCCATCGGGGTGGTATTGGTAAAGCAAAGGAAATTCAGGAGAGTATGGGGTGCCAAGTCCTGATTCAAGAACAAGAGGCTTACTTACTGCCGGGATTGGAGGTAGTTACATTTCACCAGGAGTTGACTATAAATCCCTACTGCTACGTCATTTGGACTCCTGGTCACTCTCCTGGTTCTTCTTGTCTTTACTACACTGGTGCAGGGGGTGTGCTATTTTCTGGGCGTCATTTGCTTCCTAGTAAACAGGGAGAACTGTTGCCCCTGCGAACCCCGAAAACATTTCATTGGCCGAGACAGATTCGGAATGTGCAATCTTTGCTTGAGCGTTTTACCCCAGAGACTCTTCAATTTATCTGTCCTGGTGCCAATACTGGTTTTTTGCGAGGCAAAGGCGTGATTGACCAAGCTTACGAGGGTTTATCAGACGTAAGGGCGAAGTTTGAAAACCCAGAAGCGTTATATATCTGAGGCCCTGAGGCTCTGACGCCCTGATCTACAGATAATCTAACTTGCCTTAGCTAGAAAAGGATCAGATGTTAACAAATTGATTGCTTCCTGATACTGACTATCTGCTTCTGTCCCCACTTGGCTAATAGTAATTGCTTCTAAAGGCACCTCCAAGTCTGGCTCAATCCCTAATTTATTAATATCCCGGTGATTGGGGGTCTCGTACTTGGCAACGGTAACTGCTAATCCTGAGCCATCTATTAGTTCAAATAAGGACTGAATTAACCCTTTGCCAAAGGTTTTTTCCCCGACTAGCTTTGCCCTACCATTGTCCTGTAAAGCGCCAGCTAGAATCTCACTAGCACTGGCGCTGCCTTGATTAACTAATACAACCAAGGGGTCTTCCGTAAGAGCGTCACCATAGGCTTCAAAGCTACCAATGGTGCCTTGGCGGTTAACGGTGTAAACAATAGTGCCTTCATCTAACCAGAGGCGAGCAATTTCAATACCTGCCTGCAATAGACCCCCTGGATTATTCCTGAGATCAAGAATATAGCCATCTGCACCCATCTCCTTGAGTTTAGCAACGGCGTGGGCAACTTCCATTGGGGCGTTAGCACTAAATTGAGACAGACGAATATAACCGACTGGGTCTCTATTTTCCTGGGTATCGAGGACTGAATACACTGGGTTTAGGGAAATGCGATCGCGTACTATTTCCACCAATTTTGGTTGTTCTTTCTTGCTTTGAATCTTCAAGGTAACCGTTGTACCAATTGGTCCGCGCATCTGTGCTGCCGCTTCATCTAGAGTCATGTTCCTAGTCAGCATGCCATCAATTTCTAGGATGTGATCCCGTGCTCGGATACCGGCTAAATCTGCTGGTGATTGAGCAATTGGGGTGATTACTTCTAACTCACCAGTTTCCACATCAATCGCAATTTGTAGCCCGACACCAGAGAGTTCACCAGAGGTGCTGATTTGCAAACTATGATATTGGTCGGGTCTGAGCAATCGTGTGAAGGGATCCCCAAGACTCCCTAACATGTTTTCTATGGCCGTATAGGTAGCTTCACGATTAGGCAGCCGCTTTTTCAAGGTCTTCTGACGTAACAACCACCAATTCTGATGGTTAAAGGTATCATCAACGTAGGATTGAGAGACAATCCGCCAAGCTTGGGAAAAAAGCCTTTGCTCCTGAGAGAAGGCAGCTGCTGTTGGTGTCCACCAGGCAGACAATAGCATGATTGGGAAGGTTAGTAAGAGTCCAACCCAGAAGGCTCGTTTGTGCATGATCAAAAATTTATGAGAGTACTTGTTAAGTTATGTTACCTGTAACCGCGATCAGGTATAATATTTGGGCTGTAACCGCCAGAGTTGACGGCAAATTAATGAAGCAGGTCATGTTAAAATTAACATCATGTAACATATAGGCTGTATTCGTTGTAAATTAAGGAGTTGAACACTCCGACGTTCAACGTCTGACGGCAAAATCCTTTCGGAAACTCTGGCCTCATGTTTTCTAAGCAAATCACTGACTCGAAAGTATACGACTGGTTTGAGGAGCGTCTGGAAATTCAGGCACTTTCCGATGACATCACTTCAAAGTACGTACCTCCCCACGTTAATATTTTTTACTGCCTGGGTGGAATTACTCTAACTTGCTTTATAATCCAGTTTGCCACTGGATTTGCCATGACCTTCTACTACAAGCCGACGGTCGCTGAAGCATTTAGCTCTGTACAGTACATTATGACTGACGTGAGCTTCGGCTGGCTGATCCGCTCTGTTCACCGCTGGTCTGCCAGCATGATGGTGCTGATGATGATTTTGCACGTCTTCCGGGTCTATTTGACTGGTGGTTTCAAAAAGCCCCGTGAACTGACCTGGGTGACAGGGGTAGTTTTAGCAGTAATTACCGTCTCCTTCGGTGTGACTGGCTACTCCTTGCCTTGGGACCAAGTTGGTTACTGGGCGGTCAAGATTGTATCTGGCGTTCCTGAAGCTATTCCCGTGGTTGGTTCTTTAATCGTCGAACTGCTGCGGGGTGGTACTAGTGTAGGTCAGGGTACTCTGAGTCGCTACTACAGTCTACATACCTTTGTGCTGCCCTGGTTTATCGCTGTCTTCATGCTGCTGCACTTCCTGATGATTCGCAAACAGGGCATTTCTGGTCCGTTGTAAATCTGTACTGACTAAAAGTCAGGAAAGTGTTAAAACTAAATGCAAACCTTGCTGCTGCCACCTGCTTACCTTTACTTATTAAGGAGAAGAATTTAAGCAATGTCAGTTCTTAAAAAGCCGGATCTAGACGATCCAATTTTACGTGCCAAACTAGCCAAGGGGATGGGTCATAATTATTATGGCGAGCCAGCTTGGCCTAATGACCTCCTCTACGTTTTCCCAGTGGTAATCATGGGTTCCATTGCTCTATGCATTGGTTTAGCTGTGCTTGATCCAGCTATGATTGGTGAACCAGCCGATCCCTTTGCCACACCTTTAGAAATCCTCCCGGAATGGTATCTATATCCTGTTTTCCAAATTTTGCGGATTCTCCCTAATAAACTTTTGGGTATTGCTGCTATGGGATCAGTTCCCTTGGGTCTGATGCTGGTTCCCTTCATCGAAGGTGTGAACAAATTCCAGAACCCATTCCGCCGTCCAGTGGCAACTACGGTATTTTTATTTGGTACCCTAGTCACCATCTGGCTTGGTGTTGGTGCTACCTTACCCATTGATCAGTCTTTGACTTGGGGTCTGTTTTAAGATTCGCTTAACCATCAGTCTCATCCTACAACTAGAGTTTGAACTAGAGTTTGTGGGATTTCGAGTGGTTAGTGATTAGTCATTAAAAAAAAGCTTTTCTGAAAATCCCACGGCTCAATGTACGTGGGATTTTTGTTTGATAGCAATTTCCAAGAATTTCCTCCGTGCCAAGTATCTTAACCTACATTCCGCAGCTTAGCTCGCAGAGCTATGGTATTTTTGAACAAGACGTGAGACGCATTCCCCCACCTGGCCGCAGGCCACGCTACGCGAACGTTCAGGTGGGGGTTAGTCCACGCCAGTAACAAAAAAATAAACAATAAAAAACCTCTGGCAATCTATATTTTCATAGGTTAATATATTAGTTAATATAGTTGTTTTATATTAGTGAAGACACCAACCAAAGTGATCAGAACTGATAAGTGGAAGCTTAATCCTTCTCCCTCGCAAAAAGAATTATTTGCGGAGACGGTCAAAGTTTATCGTCAGGCTTGCAAGTATTTGGTTGGTATCATCTACACTCACTGGTCTGAACTTGGTGGATTGACAGCAGATCAATTAACTCCTGCTGTAGAGCGGCTAATGCATCAAACCGCCAAGCGACCTAATATAAAATACCCTCAGTTCAATCAAGCTTTTTACAAATTTCCCAGCTACTACCGTCGGGCTGCGATCTCGTTTGCGGCGGGACAGGTTAGTAGCTATGTCACTCGTTATAGGGACTGGCAATCTGGAAACAGAAAAAGAAAAGATAGTAAGCCACCAAAACTAAATGCTGGGACTGGTTGCTATCCTGCTTTATACAAAGGACAGTGTTATAAGTTACATGGTTTCGACCAAGTAGAAATTAAGGTTTTTGATGGTAAAAACTGGGACTGGACGAAAGTTCAAATTACCGGATTAAGAAACCGCCACACCTGTGGGACTAACAAAATCATGTCCCCGTCATTGATATTCAATGATAGGTACTGTCATTTATCTGTTCCATTTGCTTGCAAGCCAGAAAAGCGCAAGCCAGAAGGCAACGTTACTGCGGTAGATCTAGGCATCAATACCACCGCAACAATAGCAGTTGTAACCCACACCGGCACTGTAATCCACCGTGATTTCGTTCACCCCGGAAGAGACATAGACCGTAGGGACAAACGACTAAGATCCGTATCCGTCCGAGCCTCCAAGACTATGGGCAAAGGGGGGAAACTTCATAAAGGTTTCTGCTGTTTGACCTACCAAAAATGCCAAAGAATCAACAACCAAATTAGCCATATAGTTTCTAAACGAATTGTTGAGATTGCTGAGAAATTCAATTCTGTTCGCGTAGCGTGGCCTACGGCCTTAGCAATCGTGTTTGAGAACCTCAAAGGATGGAAGCCTAAAGGTGGAAAAAAGAGATCTAACCTGAGGCAGAAATTTCACGGGTGGCTCAAAGCTAAAATTCGTGATTTCACAGAAATGAAGTGGACTGAACTTGGCGGAAAAGTTGTAGAAGTCGTGGCTGCTTACACTTCCAAACTGGCCTACGATGGCTCCGGTACGGTTAAACGAAATTCAAGAAATTACTCCCTAGCAACCTTCTTATCAGGTAAGTGTTTCAATGCCGACCTCAACGGCGCTTACAACATCGGGGCTAGAGGTGTACTTAAACTCGTTCGCAGAAATGGCAACGAGGGTCGTTCCAGCAAAAGATCTCGACGACCGCCTAGAAGCTGGGCGTGCTTGTGTGATCTGTGGACTAGCGGTAGTTCCAGATTAGCATAGGACACCACCACCTCGGTTAGCCAGGTGGTGGAAGCTTCATGCATGACCCCTAACTCTATTTACGCCTAGGTAATGGTAAAGATGTAGTGATTTGGCTAGGGTCTGGTCAAGGTAACGGGAGCTAAAGTCACTACTTGTGTACCACTACCTACGCCTAATAGGGGATGCAATCCGGCGATCGCAATCGCTTTATTTGGCTAGATAAGCTTGTCTGAGTTGCCAAATTAGTTCCCGATAAAGTTCATTTTTGACACGATTTCCCCGCTCGCAGTGTTCTAGCTTAATATCATCTACAAAAAACTTGACAGTCAAAACTTTGTTGGAGTCCATTTGTGATCCTCCCACCATCTTAATTTCTTCCATCCAAATTTTCGGATTTTGCCATTCGATGCGGGAGCGTTTAAATCGTTCTTGTAACCACATAATCAGATCATCAACAACATCATCAAATCGGGTATCATCAATGGAGAGATTATTCGCTCTCAGCCATAATTGATTGGCTTTGCGCTTAAGAATGGTAATTTTTTGTTCCCAAGACTCGCGCAGTAATTTATGATCTTCTAACAACAAATCTGGATCTTTGCACCAGGTGTTATACCATTCTCTGACTAAACCAATCAGGGAGTCTCCTCCAGATTGGGCATGCTCTCCTTCTTCTAAAGTTAATTTTCGTTGACGATTTCCCAAACGAACCGCTTGTGTCGATAAACCCATTTGCTCACAAATATTCAAATAATCTCCCTGAATTATACGGATTTCACTGTATTCTAAGCCTTCATTTTCAAACCGATCCACTTGCTCGGACAAGCGATCAAACGCATTTTCAATTTCCTCTAACTTATGATTCACTTTTTGTTCTGCTTTTAACCGGATTAAACCCACTTTTCGCTTCTGTTCTGCTCTGATTCCCGGCTTAGAAAATCCATAAAACTTTTCTAAAAGTTCAAGCTTGCGATCGATTAGTCCCATTGTGTCGGGGTGAGCTAAGATCACGTTTTCAATCAACTGAATTGCTTGACCGGGATCAACTGTTGACATGATCGGAAGTTCCAGTTGATCGTAATAATGGGGAGTTGGACGAGTGAGATTAACAATTTCTTTTGTTTCAAAGGTAGAATTAGGAAGGTAGACATCACTGTGGTTACTCACAACATACAGATGAGTAACTCGCAAACCAACTTTTTTGATCACTGCAAGTTGACCGGAAGACAGTAAAATCACATCTCCAAATTGAAAAGGAGTATCGACTAATAAAACCAAACCGCTCAGAAAATTGGCGAGGGAATCTTTGAATGCAAAGCCAAGAATAAAAGATGCTCCTCCAAGGGCGACCCAGACTCCAGCCACGTTTATTCCTAAAGTTTGTAAGAATAGTGAGCCGCCAATAACATAGACTAAAATAGGCAAGATGCCTTGAAGAATGGGAAGCAAAACATCATCCCACATGGCTTCTGTTTGCTCTGAATACTTCTTTAAGTAGTAGAGAATAACTTTAGTTAAAATTTGAGCGGTGACATAAGTGATTATCGCAATCATTGCAGCGGTTAATCCTCGATTTACCCAAACTTCATAATTTTCGCTTAGTTTAAGTTTAGGAATTAATGAAATTTGAATTCGTAAAAGTAGTACAAATAATAATAAAGGTTGACGTATAATTTTTAAGCTTGTGATTGCTGCGTCAGAGGAGAATCGACGAAATATAGGCGGAAGAATCACAAAGGTGATAACATATAATACCGCAATAATTCCTCCTAGAATTGCAAGGCTTTTTAAATATTCACTTAATACAATCATATTAACCTCTTGCTACTGGCTTCTGTAATAATTTTCACTTTTGCCCACACAACATTGAACTTTTTCCCCTGATTGTACACCATCAAGCCAGAATTGTATCAGGGTAAACGCAAGAAAAATGAACCCATAATATGAAATAACCGGGCGACTGAAAGGCGCTCTTGGAAGTGAAAGGCTAGAACCCTTTCCTAGTCTTGGATTCAGACTAGTTTCCACCCGAAGGAGCGTAGTGAGATGGATATCGCGGCTAAGGCTACGACACTCCCGAATCACTAGGTTTCAGAGCTAGAGGGGAATGCGCAACAAATCTTTACATGCCGTGGAGAAGATGTTGTTGGGTTAGGAAAAGAATCATTTGGTTGAAAAGTGATGAATCGCCACTACAAGGCATCGTTACGATAGACACTTTCCGATAAAGCGGCAATGGAAGGTGTAAGCTCCTGGATTAGCCTCGCGTTAAAGGGGCAATCGAATCCCACTTTGGACTCGGTGTATAGGCGGCAACCTCAGATTCGTAACTTCTTAGTGTGTCAACAGGTAAGCCGAGGTTGAGTCCTAGATCTAGGTCGATTGATGTAGGTAGCCAAATCGTAAGAGGAGGTATAACTCTCAGCCCGGTAGAAGACTGAACCAAGCAAAAGCCAACAGCCGAAAGGCAACAGGAAAATACGAAAGTATATAACTGGTTGGATAGAGGGAAATCCCTTAACTTGAAAGAGTGCTGAATTTCAGAACTGACTTCGAGCTAGGGAAATAATACGTAAGTACCTTAATTGTATATGGAAAAGATAGAACCGCAACCTTACGGGAACGGTATCGTAACTAAACAAACCACTGACTGGCACGCTATCAATTGGAAACGTGCCTACAGGACGGTCAGGAAACTTAGACGTAGAATTTTCAGAGCGACACGTGAGGGTAATTGGAAAAAGGTCAACAAACTACAAAGACTAGCTCTCCGTAGCTATTCCAATATCCTGATATCAGTCAAACAAGCAACCCAAGTAAATAGTGGTAAAAAAACAGCAGGGATAGACGGAAAGAAAAAATTAAACCCTGCGGAAAGAGGTCTAATGGTCGATTCCCTCACCACATATAAGACATGGAAGCCAATACCAACCAAACGCATCTACATCCCAAAATCCAATGGAAAGAAAAGGCCATTAGGGATTCCTTGCATAACCGACAGATGCCTACAAGGTATAGTCAAAAATGCACTTGAGCCATCATGGGAAGCAATGTTTGAACCAGTATCATACGGGTTCAGACCTGGAAGAAGTACCCATGACGCCAGACAGAGGATATTCCTAAACATCAAAGGAGAGAATAATAAAAAATGGTGGGTAGTAGACGCGGACATCTCAGGATGCTTCGATAATATTGCACATGAACCACTATTGGAAGCAATCGGTAGCTTTCCAGCAACCAAACTCATAAAAGAATGGCTCAAAGCAGGATACATCCACAAAGGGACATTCTACGATACCGAACAAGGAACACCACAAGGTGGGATAATCAGTCCACTATACGCCAACATAGCTCTCCATGGATTAGAAAAGGAACTAGGTATTAAATACTACTGGTGTAAAGACAAGAAAGCCAAAAACGGCGGAAATTGGAAAAATAGGACACCAAGGACTTACGTCCGCTTTGCCGATGACTTTGTAATCCTCACCGAAAGCAAAGAAGATGCGGTGAATGCATTGAAAATCGCTGAAGAGTGGTTATCCAAAAAAGGACTAACATTATCCTTCGAAAAAACTAGAATATCCCACTTGACCACCGGATTTGATTTTCTGGGGTGGAACTTCAGGAAACATAATACCAGTACAAGAAAATCAGGGTATATAACCATCATTAAACCTTCAGATAAGAATGTAGCGAAATTTAAAACCAAACTTAAAGAGGAATTCAAGAAGGTACGATCAGCTCCACAGGAAGTGGTAATCAAAAGACTCAACCCGATTATAAGAGGGTGGGGAAATTACCACAGCGGAGCAGTATCTTCAGAAATATTCAATAAGATTGACAGCTACATATTCTGGAAGTTAACAAGATGGGGATTAAGAAAGCATCAAAAATCCCGGGAATGGTTGTACAAGAAGTATTTCGGTAAATTATGTCCCGGAAGAGACGATAAATGGGTATTTGGAGAAAGGAAAGTTTATCTGACTAAGCTTGCATGGGTCAATATCGAAAGACACACCCAGGTCACACATACTCATAGCCCGGACGACCCAGAACTCAAAGAATACTGGGAAAAGAGGGAAAATAAACAGAAACAAAAGACCGCAAGAAATAGACTATCCAACGGAAAAAACAAAATAGCAAACAGACAGAACTACATATGTCCTGTCTGTAATCAAACCCTTGGAAGGTATGATAATGTGCATCTACATCACATAACACCAAAAAAGGATGGCGGCACAGATAAGTATGACAATTTAATATACTTACACAATGACTGCCATCACTCAATCCATGCCCTGGGTGCGACAAATCCCGAAATACAACAAATGCTAAAAATGGGATTAAAAAAACCCTCCAAGAAGAAGGGACAAAAGCCAAAAGGTACAAACCCGGATTCAAGGAAAAGTAAGTCGCAAAAGAAAACGTGTTCTAAAGAAGTTGGGCGCGCCGTGTGCTTGGAGACTCGCTCGCACGGTGCCTTGGGGACGAAGCGGGAGTAATCCCGCAGATTTACCCGATGATGTCATCTCAAAATTTCCAATGGTTTTTGGCTTCGATACCCCCACTAACTTAACTGCAACCAGTCGCCAATCCTTGCCACTGCTGCCTGCAACCGATTGTGAACAGATTCAGCTAGCTTCTGACCCATCAGTTTGAGAACCTGGCTGATCCGTGAGGGAACAAAGGAGTACTTCATCCATTTGTGAGCATTGTGATGATTGCGCTGGAGCGCCACCATCGGAGGTGCTCAGGGGTGGGAAGACATAGAAACCCTGATTGACTGACAAGACCCTTGAAATGCTGATTATCCCGTAGGGAGCGCTTAGCCATAGGGTAACCCAATGAAAACCTCACTGGTCTTGGGTTTCGTTGCCTCAACCCAACCTACGCCATGATCTAAAGTCAGTCAACCAGCCTGCGGAATGTAGGATCTTAAGCGTATCTGCCATGGCTACAAGTTCTTGGTTGTTTTTCCCTAATATCCCTAATGCTATTAGAAATAGTTCGAGGCTAAGATAGGTGAATCGAATTCAAAACTAACGAATTTGAGCGATACACAGAAAACCGCATCTAACTACGTATTCATTTTCCTAGAGATTTTTGAGTGTGAAGGGGGCATCCAATCCTACGTCAAAGATATTTTCGAGGCATATTTGTCTGTTGCTGCTAAGACTGTTACCAGTTCTAGGGCTGAAGTATTTTTGCTGCGAGATGGCCGAGGTTGTGACAATCTCTTTGATGTCTACCCACTCAGATTCCATTACCTGAAAACCAAGCCTCCTGTGCTAGGGCGTGTTCGCTTAACAATAGCGCTAGGTTTTTATTTATGGCAAAAACGTCCCAAGCACGTTTTCTGCGGTCATATCAAACTCGCTCCCCTGACTCAGCTGTTGTGCAATAGTTTGGGGATTCCCTATACAGTTTTGACTTATGGCAAGGAGGTTTGGGAACTCTTACCCCTGAAAGAACGTAATGCCCTAGACCGGGCAGCAGCAATTTGGACAATCAGTCGTTACAGTCGCGATCGCGCTTGTGCTGCCAATAACCTAAATCCTGAAAAGGTAAAGATGTTGCCTTGTGCTGTTGATGGCAATAGGTTTACTCCTGGTCTGAAATCACCAGCCTTAATCGAAAAGTATGGTCTGACTGGTGCTAAGGTGTTGATGACTGTCGCTCGTCTGTGGTCTGGGGATATTTATAAAGGAGTTGATGTTACCATTCAAGCACTTCCTGCGATCGCTAAAATCTTTCCAGAGGTTAAATATCTAGTTATTGGTCGTGGTGATGATCAACCGAGACTGGCGCAGCTAGCCAAAGATTTGGGTGTTGGGGATCGGGTGGTCTTTGCTGGTTTTGTCCCTACACCAGAATTAGTGGAACATTACCGAGTGGCTGATGCCTACGTCATGCCCTCCCAAGAAGGCTTTGGGATTGTATACCTAGAGGCCATGGCTTGTGGTAAACCTGTCCTTTCTGGGGATTCTGATGGTTCTGCTGATCCTTTGCAAGATGGTCAGCTTGGTTGGCAAGTTCCCTATCGAGACCCCGATGCAGTGGCTGCGGCTTGTATTGAAATTCTCAAGGGAGAGGATCAGCGCTGTGATGGTCAGTGGTTACGAGAACAATCCCTAGGGTTATTTAGTAAAGAGGCTCTGACAAAGCAGTTAAAAGAGTTACTCGATACTGCGTAAAAATTGAGTCGCCCCTTGCGGAGCATAAGCAGCGAGGGGTAATTTCTATTCAAGTTAAGACGAATCTGAACTAGGATATAACTACCCGATCATATTTGTTATTGTTAAAAGAAAACAGTGAATCAAAATACCCCGAGACAGTTTCAGTTCAACCTGTCAGGTATGGGCTGTTGGCTAGCGTTCTTCTTAACTTGTTTCTTGCTAGGCACAGTTGGCTTGGGATGGGTAGTCAATGGTTTTTTGATTTTAATTGCTTTTTTAATCATCTCACCAGTGATTGCCTGGTTTGGAGTTCGCTGGTGGCTCAGACGTAATCTAGTGGAAGATAAATGTCCAGTCTGTGCCTATGAGTTGACTGGGTTTAACAATACCCAGTGTCAGTGCCCCAGTTGCGGGGAAGTTTTGAAGATAGAACACGGACATTTTAACCGCTTAGCAGCTCCAGGTACGATTGATGTGGAAGCGGTTGAGATATCGGTTCAGCAGATTGAAGATTAGAGTAATCGCTAATCACCCATAGACTTCGCTGCAGTTGTCAGGGAAAAGGCTTGCACCCAAAAGGCTTGCCTACAATAATTATTGAGTGTTGAACTTTGAGTTCTGCACCCTGGTACTAGGGAGTTTTAGTGATCGATAAAGTATAAGGATGCTGTTCACCATTGCGATCGCCGACGTAGAATGAGTAGCTGCCTTGCTCCCAATACCCGATTTTAACAATATTCCCCCCAGATAAATTATCGGCCTGTGTACATGAGGTACCATTTGGCTCCTGAATTAATAGAGTGGGCTGGCCTTGGCTTTCTAGGTTGAAGCGCAAGTAGGTAAAATCTTGGTTCAAATTAATGACATGATTGGGCTGGGTACTAATCATACCGCATTGGCTCTTATTTGATCCTCCAGAGTTTCCAGTAACTACGATGGGATCAGGCTGGAATCCAGGCTCAAGGTTGATGGTTTCGGCGTTGGCGACACCAGCGCTACTTAAGCTTACAGCTATGGTGATCGGAACAATCATCCACTGTGGGAATAGTTTAGTCATTGTCATCCCCTAAAGTCTTGTGATCTATTACTAATACACTTGTCCTAGATTACTTGACTATCTAGAATTAAATTTGTTTCGGGTAAGCTATCAGCTATCAGTTATCAGCTATCAGCTATCAGCTATCAGCTATCAGCTATCAGTTATCAGCTATAAGCTATAAGCTATAAGCTATCAGTTATCAGCTATCAGCTATCAGTTATCAGTCAAAGGCTGACGGCTGACGGCTGACGGCTGACGGCACCTCAAGTAGCTTGCGCGTAGCGCATATGCTTACTCTAGTCCCATTAACCCCAAGGGCGGGGTACCTCACCCAATTGAAAACTGCTATATAATAATGAGGCTGATTTCATAGCGGATCAGTGCTCTCGCCGGTATTCAACCGGTTGAGTCTGGACGTACTTATATATAGTCATCAGGTGTTTGCCCCAAAAAATGGTATGAAGCAAAATCTGCGATAATCTCGCCCTTATTTGCTTACTGATCCTTGAAATCAGTGTTCACAGTCATTAAAAAGCCAAAAATCGCAGCCTGAGTATTAAATATGGCTAGCCCCACTCTAAAAACAGGTCAACACCGAGAAGGTAGCTGGTATTTTCCGCTGCGACTGAACTTGGTTCTGCCACTGGTGACTAGGCGTTGCGTGGCAGCGCTTTTGGAAGTATCGCTGGTAACTACTAGTGCATTGCTCCCTTACGGGATTGGTTTGTATGCAGAAAAATACTCGAAGGCAGAACCGGTTCCCCTTAACCCAGTTTTGGGGGCAACCCAGAATGCGATCGCAAAAACTCTAGCTTACCCCCGCCTACAACTAACCAAGCGAGTCACTCCCCTGACCAATTTTTTTTGGTGTGCTTCGTTAGTGATGCCAGTAGGAGTAACCCTATGGCAACTTTATCTGCTGGGAAAAACTGGTCAAACTACTCCCAAAGGTTGGTTTGGAGTGCGAGTGGTTACCGCTTCGGGAAAACCCCCTGGTTTGATCGGTGCGGTGTGGCGTGAGGCAGTGGGACGCTGGGGATTACCACTCGGAAGTGCTTATTTACTCTGGCGCTACACTGGAGCGTTTCCTGACTTGTTAATTTTGTTGGGATTGGCAGGATTGATGCTATTGGCAGAGAGTTTTTGTTCTGTATTAAATCCTCAACATCGCAGCCTCCACGACTACATAGCCGGAACTTATGTCTCGGATTCCTCTCGGTTGCTCTTACCGTACTGGTCAAGTTTTGAATCCTCCCCAACACCCGAGTATGAAGAGGTTGAGCTAGAGGAGGAAACTGATGGGCAATGGTCTAATCACCAGGAAGCTACCTCGGGTTACCGTAGCGCAACAGTTAATCCCATTACCCTGATCTCATTATCGCAACAGCACTCCCCCAATCTTTGGTTGTGGATGCGCCGACATCCCGGTCTTACTCTGCTAATTGTTACCTTTGGCGGGATGGGTTCTGTACTGGGCACGTTTGTGGGAACCCAAATCTATATTCAAAGTCAGGCCAATTGGCGAGCGTTCAATCAGCAGAAAAATGAGGTCTTTCTGACCTTAGTGAAACAATTAAGCTCTACTGATAGCACTGCTCAAGAAAAACGTTTGGGATCAATTCTGGCTCTAGGTAGGATAGACGACCATCGTGCTGTACCGTTTCTGGTGGATTTGCTGGGTCAGGAAAATACCCCTAGCTTGATTGATACCCTCCAACAAACTTTGGTCAGTAAAGGTGTTCAACCCCTTCCCCATCTACGAATATTGAATCAATCTTTGGCAAACGACCAGAAAACCCTAACCAGGGAAGGTAAACCAGGGGTTGGGGGAGTGCTAGCGGTGCGGCACCGAGCAACTAAGCAAGCTATCTCGAAAATTCTGACTATCTACGACGGTCAAGTGCATAATGCTAACCTGAGCTATATTAACCTCAGTAAGGTTAATCAGGGTTATGGCTATTTTAATCCAATTCTGGACAACCTGAATTTGTCGGGCATTAATTTCCGCTACGCTAATTTGTCCGGTGCTAATTTGCAGGGTAGTCGCTTCTATGGCCCTGGTGAGGATCAACATTTTGGCACTTTTGATGATTGGGTCAGCGACTTCAGCGGAGCTGATCTGAGGGCAGTTAACCTCACTGGTGCTATTCTCGATAATGTCTTGATGAATCGCACCAATTTAATCGGGGCAACCCTGAACCGAGCTAGATTTTATAACAGCAGCCTGATCGGTGCCAATCTCAGCAGTGCCCAGTTGATTAATGCTGATTTCCGTAGAGCTATCTTAGAAAATGCTAGCCTGACAGGAGCCAATTTGGGGGAAGCAAAATTCAGTCTCTCTAGTCTCCATGGTGCTCGTTTGGGCAAAGTTAGTGCTGTGAGGAGTGATTTCTCTTCTGCTGATTTAAGTCAATCAAGCTGGCAAGGAGCGAATCTTTCTAGGGCAAATTTGAGTAATGCTAATCTCAAAAATGTTGATTTCAATTCAACCCAATTGGTAGGGGCTAATTTACGCAATGCTAAGCTGTACAATGCTAAGCTACGTTACGCTAATCTCAGTGCTGCGGATTTGCGAGGGGCTAATTTAGCTGGAGCAGATTTTAAGGGAGTTACCTTTGCTATGGCTAAACAGACTAAGGCTAATCAATTTATTACTTTGCCTCCACCTAAATCGAATTTAGCCCGGATCAAGGGGGTTGATTTTGCTAATGTTAAAAATTTAGATGAGCAGCAACTTCGATATATTTGTACCTATGGTGGACTTCATCCTCGATGTTTGTGACACTCTTTTAGAGTAGGGAACAGGGAACAGGGAATCGGGAATCGGGAATCGGGAGTCGGGAATCGGGAATCGGGAGTAGGGAGTAGGGAGTAGGGAGTAGGGAGTAGGGAGTAGGGAATCGGGAGTAGGGAATCGGGAGTCGGGGTAAGCTATCAGCTATCAGCTATCAGTAACGGGCAAGATGCCCGTTCCACCCACCGGGTCAAAAAGCTTTTAGGAGATGCACCCAACAAGGAAGAAACAAGTGGTAATAAACAAGTGGGAAAAAATCAAGTAGGCTAAAGTTTTTAACAAGAGAAAAAATTAGCGATGCTCGGTAAGATCCGCTACGCGATGCTCGGTAAGATCCGCTACGCGATCGCATAAATTCAAAAGTTACTGAGTCGATTCACTATCTTCGAGTTGACTTCAGTTTAAAACCCGCTTAACCACCATAGTTATTGCTTAATTGATTGCGTTTGATGTCAAGTTAACTATCAACAGTAAAAAAAACAAACATCAACCTGTATATTAGGTTTGTATAGCGTTTTTCATAGCTATGAGGTATATTCAATTTTATTACCTCTGTTCCCTGTTCCCTATTCCCTGTTGCCTTTGCTATATTAGTTTCACCGCAGCAATTAAGCTAAGATAAGCGAGAAAGCAGCCATCATTAGAATTAGGTATTGAGGAGTTGAGGAAATGGGTAATGCTATTGGTTTATTGTCCACACTAGGAACGCTAGTGCTGGTGAGTCTGGCTAGTTTAATGATTAAGTCGCAACCAGCATTTGCTCAAGCTGCCTACGGAAGTTATGTGGGAATCGGTCCTACGTTTGGTATTACAAAGGATGATGATGGAGAAGGTCAGCAAATTGGTGGATTAATTGCGTTTCGCTACAAATTCCTAGAAATCCCCATTTCCTTCCGGACACAAGCCCTGATTGGTGCTGGCACTGCTATTGTGCCAACAATTTCCTACGATTTCCCCCTTAACTGGCAAACCGATGCTTACGTGGGAGCAGGGGCTGTATTTGCTAGCGGTCACTCTCCCTCACCAGTAGGAGATAAGACAAGTTTTGCTATACAACCTGGTATTGATTTTATGATTCCTAATAGCCAAACGGTTTTGTTTGGTAATGCGATTATTGCTTTTGATGCCTATCGGGAGGGTGGCGGCGTGGCTGCCTCTGTTCAAGGTGGATTTGGTTTAAGATTTTAGTTTGAATCGTCGGGAGTCGGGAGTCGGGAGTCGGGAGTCGGGAGTCGGGAGTCGGGAGTCGGGAATATTTGCTCAGAAATGTTGAATCGAGTAGTAAACGATTACCAACATGGCTGATGTCTGTCTATCGTTGTTGTCAACACAGACATTCTTCCCCCTGTTCCCAGATCCGCTGTTCCCTATTCCCTATTCCAAAGTTCAACAAGTCTGCTTTTTACTTCAATTCAAAATAGCCCCGTCCGGTATAGTTTCTTGTTTCATTGTCCAAAATTGGCTCAGTACATGAATTTGCTTTAATCCCACAATTAAATTCAAACCAGGTATGAAAATCCACCACACTACCAGAGGTTCTGTGAGTCCTTCTTGTCGATACAGTTGGTTAACTGTGCGGTAAAGCCTGAACTGCACAATGTAAATCCAAACGATACCGACCAGGGAAAACCAACCAAACCACCCAGGCACATCGGGATCTAATATCCATAAGGCTTGTGGAACGGCGACACCTAAAAGGAACGGTAGTAAACACAGGTTACCGGACCAACCAGAATTGTTATAGTCTCGCAACTCTTCCTGAATGATCCACTTGTACCAACCGTAATACAGCGTTAATGTGGCTACGGATAGCAGCATCACTTTTACCAGAGGACGGGGTTTCCCAAGAGGTTGGTCAGACATAAGGCAAAACTATTGGATCGGAACATCACTCTGTATTTTAAAATCCCTTAACGTAAGCATTCAGCTATCAGCCTAAGCGCTACGCGCACGCTACGCGAACAGCTATCAGCTATCAGCCTAAGCGCTACGCGCACGCTACGCGAACAGCTATCAGCTATCAGCTATTAGCGAACAGCGATTAGCGCTACGCGCACGCTACGCGAACAGCTATCAGCTATCAGCTAATGCACTACAGATGGTGCACTACAGATGGTGCTATCAGCCATTCGCGTAGCGTGGCCTTGGCCTTTGGCCACGCTACGCGAATGGCCAAGGCTTGTGGCTGACGGCTGACGGCTGACGGCTGAATGCTTACCCCTTAACAAAAATTAATACAATTTAAGGTAGAATGACTAAACGTTGGACTGAGGCAGAGTAAGAACAAACACCATGGTGAAAGCACAAATTGGGATTATTGGCGGTAGCGGACTTTACAAAATGGCTGCTCTCAAAGATGTGCAGGAGGTACCCATTGACACCCCCTTTGGTCCTCCGTCCGATGCGATGATGGTGGGAACCTTAGAAGGAACTACTGTAGCTTTCCTAGCTCGTCATGGTCGCAATCATCATTTGATGCCTTCGGAGTTACCCTTCCGAGCCAATATCTATGCCATGAAGCAGTTAGGCGTAGAGTATATCATCTCTGCCTCAGCAGTGGGTTCTCTCCAGGAAGAGGTCAAACCCTTGGATATGCTGGTACCGGATCAGTTTATTGACCGCACCAAGAATCGGGTTTCCACCTTTTTCGGGGACGGGATTGTGGCTCATATTGGGTTTGGACACCCGGTGTGCAACCAACTGGCGGGAATTTTAGTGGATGCGATCGCAAGTTTGGAATTACCAGAGGTGACTGTACATAACGGTGGCACTTATCTGTGCATGGAAGGGCCAGCATTTTCCACCATGGCCGAATCTAATCTCTACCGCAGTTGGGGCGCAAAAGTAATTGGCATGACCAATTTGCCAGAGGCCAAGTTAGCACGGGAGGCCGAAATTGCCTATGCTACCCTAGCCCTAGTCACCGATTATGATTGCTGGCATCCAGAGCATGACCATGTCACGGTGGATATGATAATTGATAATCTACAGCGCAATGCGATTAATGCTCAGAAGGTGATTCAAGAGACAGTGCGCCGGTTAGTTGATAATCCACCCGTTTCTAAAGCCCACTCTGCCTTAAAGTATGCTATTTTCACTCCCTTAGATCAGGCTCCAGAAGCAACTAAGGAGAAGTTGGAGTTGATATTGCGGAAGTATTTGTAAAATCGCCAAGAGCTAAAGGTGGCGCTGGATATATATAGCAATTCTCTTTCCCATGAGGTACAAAGGGATCCCCCTAAATCCCCCTTTTTAAGGGGGACTTTGAGGTTGATAAGTGTACCTGATACATGCAATAAACGCTATATATAGCGTTTCTATCAAGGAAGCAGGGACTGAGGCCGTGGGCCACGCTACGCGAAGGGAACAGGGAAAAGTAGGAAAGAGCTTGGATAATTTTTTCCCACTCCCTCGGTGCGCTTGACCCGTAATTAAATTCGCCACGGGTCGCACCGCTCCCGATTCCCGATTCCCGATTCCCGATTCCCGACTCCCGATTCCCGACTCCCGATTCCCGATTCCCGATTCCCTAAAAACCAAATAATTAACACCTCACCCCAATAATAATTGCTATTAAAAATGAGGAATGATCTACAGCAATCCCTAACTCGAAGTTATATAGACCCCTCGAATCTGAGTATTTTCCAAAGAATTCTGTTAACGACAGATGGCACAGTAACCGATATGTTGGAAGCCTATCTGTTTGAACAGATTCGTCTAGTTAAGTTGTCGGAAGAATTGGTGACAACAACTGATGATATAGAGCCAATGGAATTAGATAAAGGAAGCTCAGTACTTGATAGAAAAATACTGTTACAGGGGAAAATAAGTCGTAAAAATTATATCTATGCTGAGTCAATAATTGTTATTGATCGCCTAGATGATTACTTTCAAAAAGATTTACTTAAAACTAAAACCCCTATCGGCAAAATCTGGCGAGAGCAGAGATTCGAGACCTTTAAAGAAATTGTGGATACTGGAAAAAAGCCAGCTAACCAATTAGCTGATTATTTCCAGATTGAACCGGAAGCAAATTTACTGTTTCGTACCTATTGCGTCTTTTCTAATCGCCAATCGGTGATGATGATTAGTGAACATTTTCCTGAAAGTTATTTTTTGAATAGACTATAGGGAGTAGGGAGTCGGGAGTCGGGAGTCGGGAGCAGGGAGTCGGGAGGGTGGGAAGTGTGGGGAGGGTGGGGAGCTTGATTAACTCTTGCCTTTTGCCTTTTGCCTCTTGCCTTTTGCCTTTTGCCTTTTGCCTTTTGCCTTTTCCTAAGGGATTCTGTTCACAACTCAAATGGAAATTCTAAATGAAACTAACTGGACAGCAATATCAACAATTAACGAATGCTTTACTTGATGCTTTCCCATTAAAAATAAGACTTGCTGAATTAGTTGAATATAAATTCAGCAAAAATCTAGATTCTATTGCGATGGGAGATGACTTAAAAGAAATTGTATTTAAGTTAATTAAAGCTGCTCAAGCAGAAGGATGGGTTGATAAATTAATTGCAGGTGCCCGTGAATCGAATCCAGGTAACCCAGCGTTATTCGCCTTTGCCCAGGAGTTTAATATTGCGATTGCTATGCCGCAACCGCTATTAGCAAAAGGTCGATTAGAAAGACTGATTAAGAAAACTAATTCTTTTTTAGATGTAAATCAGTGGCGGGAAAAGTTAGGTCAAATTGAAGGGCAAGTCTGTCGTGTAGAAGTTACGAATAAGGATAATAGTCTGGAATTTGGGACAGGTTTTCTGATTGCTCCCAATGTGGTTATTACTAATTACCATGTGGTGGAATCGGTAATTTTAAAACAAGCAACGTCTAGTAATGTTATCCTGCGTTTTGACTACAAGCAGTTAGGGGATGGTAAAGTTATCAATCCTGGTAAGGAGTATCGCTTAGTAGAGGATGACTGGCTAATTGATCAAAGTCCTTATACCAACAATCCATTACCAACCCCTGAGCAATTGGATTATGCCTTGCTGAGAGTAGATGGAGTTCCTGGGGAAGAACCGATTGGGAAAAATCCCGATCCCAATTCTCCAAAGCGCCAGTGGATTGAGTTACCCCAACAGCCATATTATCAGTTTGTGCCCAATACTCCACTGTTTATTGTGCAGCATCCCCAGGCCGAACCCTTAAAATTGGCCTTTGACACCGAGGCTATTATTACTATTAACGAGAATGGTACAACGGTTAAGTATAAAACCAATACCGAACCCGGTTCCTCTGGTTCTCCATGTTTTGATATTAACTGGAATTTAGTAGCCCTGCATCATAGTGGTGACCCAAGCTGGAATCCTAGTTATAACGCTGGCAGTCCTTTCAGTGCTATTTGTGAGCGGTTAGAGAAGCAAGGGTTATTGACAGATTTACTTAAAGGTGAAGCAATGTGGTGAATGGTTGTCTGTAAGCTATCAGCATTCAGCTATCAGCATTCAGCTATCAGCATTCAGCTGATGCGCTACGCGCTGCATCGCTACTTGAGGTGCTTTTGAATACAACAGGTAAGCATTTGTTTAATCTGAGTTAACTCCCAGGGTCGAAGCCTGTGCCACGGCTGACCGCTGACCCCTGACCGCACCTCAAGTAGCGTGCGCGTAGCGCATATGCTTACGGTTGTCTGAACCTGTAAACCACCACCAGGTTGCCAAATGCCAGGAAATCAAGGAAAATTTACGGAACTCGGTCTAATCATAGTATAGATACTTAATTAGAGTCAGAATATCAAGTTCTATTTTTCACAGGTATTGAAGTAACCATCAATGAATGCTGGACATACCCCTGGTTATCTACTCGCGCAAATAGAGTCAGCACTGTGTAGTGCTTTCCCTAGTAAAACTAAATTAGAAATGATGCTAGGACATCAATTAAATACAAATCTGGAAGAGGTTGCTAGTGGTGGCAATTTGAAGGAAATTGTTTACAAAGTAGTACAAGATTTTAAGAGTAGCAATAAGAGTTTAGCAAAATTAATTAATAAAGCTCTTCAAGAAAATCCATATAATCCTGACTTAAAGGCAATCAAGGAAAAATTTAAAGTTACGACTAGTTTAGTCAATATCTTGCTTCCTTTAGAAAACAACTTGATGAAGCAAATGCAACAGGCTTATAGAGGTTGTTGTGCTGATAACTTATTAGATGATTCGGCAGAGGAAATCCCTGAAAGTTTAGAGGAAATTCTAGAGAGTTTAGATAAAATACCTCAATACTACAATGATCAGGAAATACCTATTATACAATTTGGCGCTCGTTTATTAGAAACTGAAGATATTCCCAACCCAATTGGTGTTCAACTAAAGCAATGGTTATACGAAAATGCCAAGCATGATTTGAGCCCTGGGACGGGGAGGACTGGGAAAAAATCCTGTCAAACCACCCATATCCTCCACCTCTCGGACCTCCACATCACCACCCCTAAGCAAGCTACCCTTTGGTCAAACCAACTCGCCCAAGACCTCAGCTACGAACTTCAAATCCCTGACCTTGATGCTCTGATCCTATCGGGTGATATCGCTAATTATTCCACTCCAGAAGAATACCAGGCTGCACAACAGTTTCTCGACAACCTCGGCAAAGACTTCCCCCTAGACCCAGAGAAAATTGTTATAGTTCCGGGTAACCATGACCTCAATTGGGAACTAGCAAAGCGGGGTTATCAGTTATTGGATCTCGAAGACTACGATGGTAAACCCAAAGAGGGTCACTACATCGAAGAGAGTCCAAATGTAATTCGAGTCCGAGATGAAGCCAAATACCAACAACGGTTTGCTCACTTCAGCCAATTCTATCAAGCTATCAAAGGTCAACCCTATCCCCTCGACTATGACCAGCAAGCCATTATCGACCATTTCCCAGAGCAAAACTTGCTGATCCTAGGACTAAACTCCGCTTGGGAACTGGATCATCACTTCAAAACCCGTGCTAGCATCAAATCCGGTGCTCTGGCCAACGCCCTGACCAAGATTCGCCGTAACCCAGACTACCGCAACTGCCCCTTGAAAATAGCGGTTTGGCACCATCCCCTCAATAGTGACGGAAGCGATCGCATTATTGACAAAGGCTTCATCGAACAACTGGCCGTTGCTGGATTTCGCTTGTTCCTCCACGGACACATCCATAAAGCCGAAACCAGTCTTTTCCGTTACGACCTCAGCCCAGGTGGACGGAAACTCGACCAAATTTGTGCTGGTACCTTTGGCGCACCGACCTTTGAACTACGATCTGCTTATCCCTGGCAATATAATCTACTGACATTTGAAGGTAATCAGCTCACTGTCCACACTCGCCGTCGCGAAGAACCCAATGGTGCTTGGAAACCTGATTCACGGTGGAGTCAGGGCGCGGGAAAAAATTCTTTGGATTATTATCGTATTGAGTTGTAATCAATTTTTGGCAAATCTATCCCTTAAACTATTGAAGTAACCGTAAATGAATGCTGGACATACCCCTGGTTATCTCCTCGAAAAGATAAACGAAGCACTGTGTAGTGCTTTCCCTGATCAAGGGAAATTAGAAATGATGGTGCTTTATAAATTAAATATAAAGCTGAACAAGGTTGCTAGTGGTGAAAATTTAAAGCAAATCGTTCACAGTTTCCTAACTTATTGTGATGCTCACAATAAGTTAGGAAACTTACTTGATGGAGCACTTAACGAAAATCCAGGTAATTATGAATTAAAACAGCTCTATTCCGAAGAATTTAAAATTCCGCCTAGTTTACTTTCCATATTATTTCCTTTACCAAACAATATTATCGAAGCAATGCAACAGGCTTATCAAGCTTGTTGTCCTAATAACTTATGGGATGATTGGGAAGATGAACTCCCTGACAGTTTCTATGAAATTCTAAAAAACTTGGATGATATACCTCAAGCAACTAATGATGAAAAACGTATTGTCAAATTTGTAGCTCGTTTATTAGAAACTGGAGATATTCCCAAGCCAATTGGTGATCAACTCAAGCAATGGTTAGAAAAAAATGCCAAGAGCTATTCTGATTTATTATCTCAGACTAGCAGTCACTCTCAAAATGATCAGCAACAAAATGTTGCACAACCTTATCTGCTTGTCAAGCTGGATTCCAGTAAGCAATATCACCAACAACGTCAACCTAATTATTTAGTCTCAGCTTGGTTCATTGCTGACCTAAGTAATTATGATTATTCACAAAAGAAAAAGGCTATTTTGTTAGGGACTCCACCAGCTCATGGAGAATCTGAAGGAAATGTCTTCTCTCTTAAAGATTTAGAAACTTTAATGGAGTTTTTTCTAACGCGGCAAATTTACAAAGACTATTCCTATGATCCAATTATTGTATTTTTATTGCCTGATCAACTATTGAACCATGATTTTGAAAGCATTAAGATTAAAATTAGGTTTTCTGAACGTACTATTGGTAGCAAGTATTACGTATATATTCGATCGCTGGAACGTTTTAAACATTTTTTTAAAGATATTCATCATAATCCTGAAGAAAAATATGACAAGCCTTACAACACACAATGCATCGAAAACTGGAAACTACTAAACTCTAGTTGTGAAATTCAATGCCATGATTTTTTTGTTGATGTTAGTAATTTTAATAATTACAATAAATTGCTTGCTGATTTAGAACAAAGAAGAAGTAAAAAAAAAGCTATAGCATTAAAATTAAATACCCCCCCATGTGTTAATATAATAAAAGTAATTAACGAGAGTGCAATCCCAGTTGCTTTATGGCTGAGAAAGAATGATTTTAAAACTATAAATTGTCAAGAGGAACTCGATAAAATACTCAATTGTAAAATAAATCAGCTTCCCGAAAAGGTAAAACAACAACGTTTAGACGCTTTTGGCGAAGGGAATCAACAAGAACATATTGGACACCATCTTGCTCTTTTGTGGGAAGACCCCGATCTACTACCACCCCAGATTGACTATACAACGCTATGAGTAATAAATCTTGGAAAATCTTTCGCGGAACTCCCGAACAACCCCACAATGGCATTGAACGCCTTCCTGATCCTCCTAGCTGGCGGAAATTTGACAAAAAAGAACGGGGTACAACCTATCAGACTAGGCCAGAGGAAATAGAGTTAGTCAATGCAGCGTTGTATCTGCGTCGTCCTTTATTAGTAACGGGAAAGCCAGGCACAGGAAAAACATCTTTGGCCTATGCAGTTGCTCAAGAGTTACAATTAGGAGAAGTGTTACGCTGGAATATTACCACTCGCTCCCATTTACAGCAAGGACTTTATAGTTATGATGCCATTGGTAGATTACAAGATGCTAAAGGCAGCAGCAAGGATAATTTAGGGGAAATTGGTAAGTATATTCAATTGGGTCCCTTGGGAACAGCGTTACTTCCCTCAAATTATCCCAGGGTATTATTAATTGATGAAATGGATAAAAGCGATATTGATTTACCCAATGATTTATTGACTATTTTTGAGGAAGGAGAATTTGAAATCCCGGAATTAACACGAATCAGTGACCAGTTTCCAGACATTGTTGTCAAAACCTGGGATAATCAAATTACAACCATATCCAACGGAAAGGTCACCTGTCAAGTCTTTCCCTTTGTAGTTCTGACCAGTAACGGAGAGAGGGAATTTCCCCCGGCTTTTTTACGACGCTGTTTACGATTAGATTTACGGGAACCAACTCCCGAGGAATTAGAAGCAATTGTCAAAGCTCATTTAGGGGATACTCTTAAACAAGCAGAAAAGATTATTGAAAAATTTCTCAAGCGACGGGATAAAGGAGACTTGGCTACAGACCAATTGCTCAATGCCATTTATCTGTTAACTAACACAGTTAATACAGAGGATTCTCCCATGGGTGACTCTCAAGAAGAAGACAAAGACCATAAAAAAGCAAGGTTAATTGACCGATTACTCCAGTACCTCAGTAGTACCTAAGGGCTATGGTTGAAGAAGCGATCGCTATTCTACAACAAGCAGGATTTGATTTAACTGCTCGGGAAATAGCAGAAATTTTTTGGTTGGCTATTCATCTAGATCAGCCCATAGACCAGTCAGAGGAACCAGAGCAGCCATTACCACAGCAGCCATCCCAATCATCAACGGTATCTCAAGACCAATCACAGCAACCACAAAAGCGATCGCCACCATCAACGGTATCCCAAGACCAATCACAGCAACCCCCAAATAAAACTCCAGATATCCAAGCAGATACCCAAGAATCACCGTTACCTGAAGTCACAAAACCTGGTGCTGATGTTTATCTACGCTCTTCCAAACCTAACAAGACTAAAGAAAGTAGAGAAGCAATTCCGATTAAAGTACCAGCAGCGGTAGCATTGAGAAATAGTCTGGCGTTGGGACGGGCACTTCGTCCGTTAATGCGGAAAGTCCCATCTGCTACAGAAACGATATTGGATGAAGAAGCTACTGTTTACCAAATTGCCGAATCAAACATTTGGCTGCCAGTTCTGAAACCTGCTTCCGAACGATGGTTAGAGTTAGCGTTGGTGGTTGAAAAAACTAGTTCAACTGCGGTTTGGAAACAGACAATTACTGAACTTCAACATTTAGTGAAGCATCATGGAGCGTTTCGAGATGTACGCACCTGGGAATTAAGGATTACTGAAACAAAAGTCAACTTATTTCCTCAAACTAGCACGGGTCGGTATGATTCCACTCCCCATCCTCCCCAGGTATTAATTGACCCCAAGAAACAACGTTTAATTCTATTGGTTAGTGATTGTATTTCTGTGGCTTGGCGCAGACAATTAATTCAGCCAGTGCTAGAGTTGTGGGGACGCAATGGTTTACTGACTATCCTTCAGCTACTTCCTGAACGGCTTTGGGAACGCACGGCTTTAGGTTCAGAAACACCAGTGCAATTGCATTCTCTTAGTCCTGGAGTTGTCAATTCTCAGTTGATTGTTAAACCTTGGGATGAAGATGACATTGGACTTCTTTTAGAAGTCGGGAACAGGGAACAGGGAACAGGGAACAGTAAGTCTATTCAGAATAAATCCTCTATAAATGTTCCCGTGGTTACGTTAGAACCCTACCCCCTACTGGCGTGGTCACAGGTAATAGCTGGTCAGGGGAATGTTAGTACAGTGGGGTTTAACTTTGATGTATCCGAAAAGCCCCAAGCACAGAGAATAGCAGTAGATGGTGAACTTACTCAAGCCCAACTCACAGCACCAGCATTAGTTAGTCGATTTCGTGCTACGGCTTCTCCGATGGCGCGTCGGTTAGCTGGATTAATGGCAGCTGCTCCGGTTAGTTTACCTGTAGTGCAACTCATTCAGCAAACCCTGCTACCAAAATCCGCCCAAATTCATGTAGCGGAGGTGTTTATGAGTGGACTGCTCCAGTCTATAAAACCTGTAGACCAAGATTCAAATCCCGATTATATTGAGTACGACTTTAAGCCAGGGGTAAGGGAATTATTAGTAGATTCTGTACCCATTAGTAAAACCGTTTCAGTTATTGATAAAGTATCTGAGTTTGTCGCTAATCAATTAGGCTTATCAGTACAGGACTTTGAAGGGCGTTTACTTACACCGAAAACTGCAAGTAATGATGGGTTAGAAGCAAAAATTCGTCCCTTTGCACACCTAAAGGCTCAAGTATTACGGCGATTAGGAGGGGAGTATGCTCGTTTGGCTGAAGAACTCCTAATCTCAGAAACTCCTACCTCAGCTAATCCTTCATCCCAAGACTATCTGCAATTCTTGATGGAGGTATTTCAGGCAACCGTAGATAGCAATAGCGACCCCACAGTCGTCTACCCACTCCTGCAAGCCAACCTAGACAAACTCGATGATAACTTGATTGATATCCTGCAAACCTGGGCAAGTGCTAGATTCTCAGAATTGGAACCAGAAATAGCAGAAGACATCGCTAATACTATCTGGGAATTCAGCAACCTGATCAAAGATTTTCCTCTCGGGAATAAAGCCAGTAACATAGAAATCGCCATTGCTGGTTACGAACAGTTGCTAATAGTTTTTACCCGTGAAGTTTTTCCTGTTGATTGGGCAACGACTCAAAACAA
Source organism: Moorena producens 3L (assembly GCF_000211815.1). Lineage (GTDB taxonomy): Bacteria > Cyanobacteriota > Cyanobacteriia > Cyanobacteriales > Coleofasciculaceae > Moorena > Moorena producens. The sequence continues at coordinate 42,833 of NZ_GL890946.1, read as the reverse complement.
TCTCGGTAGTGCTTACTATGACAGAATCACAGGTCAGAAGGCACAAAACCTAGAAGAGGCCATCGCTTGCTACCAATCCGCTTTAGAAGTACGCACCCGTGAAGGGTTTCCTATTGATTGGGCATCCACTCAAAACAATCTCGGTATTGCTTACTCAAACAGAATCACAGGGGAGAAAGCACAAAACCTCGAAGATGCGATCGCTTGCTTCCAATCCGCTTTAGAAGTACGCACCCGTGAAGCTTTTCCCATTGATTGGGCAATGACTCAAAACAATCTCGGTCTTGCTTACTCTGAGCGAATCACAGGGGAGAAAGCACAAAACCTCGAAGATGCCATCGCTTGCTACCAATTGGCTTTATCAGTTTTCACCCGTGACGCTTTTCCTATTGATTGGGCAACGACTCAAAACAATCTCGGTCTTGCTTACTCTGAGCGAATCACAGGGGAGAAAGCACAAAACCTCGAAAATGCGATCGCTTGCTACCAATCCGCTTTAGAAGTAGGCACCCGTCAAGCTTTTCCCTATGATTGGGCATCCACTCAAAACCATCTCGGTAATGCTTACTTATACAGAATCACAGGGGATAAAGCACAAAACCTCGAAGATGCCATCGCTTGCTACCAATCCGCTTTAGAAGTACGCACCCGTGAAGGGTTTCCTATTGAATGGGCAAGGACTCAAAACAATCTCGGTAGTGCTTACCATGAAAGAATCACAGGTCCCAAAGCACAAAACCTCGAAGAGGCCATCGCTTGCTACCAATTGGCTTTATCAGTTTACACCCGTGACGCTTTTCCTATGGATTGGGCATCGACTCAAAACAATCTCGGTAGTGCTTACTTACAAAGAATCACAGGGGAGAAAGCACGCAACCTAGAAGATGCGATCGCTTGCTACCAACAGGCTCTTAGAGTCACAACCTTTGAGGCATTTCCTTATGAATGGGCAACGACACAAACTAATCTCGGTAATGCTTACCGTAACAGAATCAGAGGTGAGAAAGCACAGAATATTGAAGAGGCCATCGCTTGCTACCAACAGGCTCTTAGAGTCACAACCTTTGAGGCATTTCCTTATGAATGGGCAACGACACAAACTAATCTCGGTAATGCTTGCCGTAACAGAATTACAGGTCAGAAGGCACAAAACTTAGAATATGCGATCGCTTGCTACCAACAGGCTCTTAGAGTCACAACCTTTGAGGCATTTCCTTATGCATGGGCAACGACACAAACTAATCTCGGTAATGCTTACCGTAACAGAATTACAGGTCAGAAGACACAAAACTTAGAAGATGCGATCACTTGCTACCAACAGGCTCTTAGAGTCACAACCTTTGAGGCATTTCCTATTGAATGGGCAACGACACAAACTAATCTCGGTAATGCTTACCGTAACCGCATCAAAGGTGAGAAAGCACAGAATATTGAAGAGGCCATCGCTTGCTACCAACAGGCTCTTAGAGTCACAACCTTTGAGGCATTTCCTATTGAATGGGCAACGACACAAACTAATCTCGGTAATGCTTACCGTAACAGAATTACAGGTCAGAAGGCACAAAACTTAGAAGATGCGATCGCTTGCTACCAACAGGCTCTTAGAGTTTATACCTATGAAGCATTTCCCCGAGAGTATCTAGATACTCAAAATAAACTTGCTTTCGCATACCAATATACTCAAAATTTTCCTGAAGCTTACAAAACTTTTGATGCTGTCATTAAAACAGTAGAATCCTTGCGTGAGGAAATTATTTTTGGTTCTGGAGTGGAAGAATACAAGACCAAACTAGCTGAAGAATGGAATAAAGTCTATCGAGGGATGGTGGAAGTCTGTTTAGAATTAGGTAACATCAGAGAAGCAATTGAATATGTTGAACGGAGCAAAACCCGCAATTTAGTTGAACAGATCCTCAGCCGTGACCTGAAAACCATCTTTCCTCCAGATGTTGTCACTCAATTAGAACAATATAGGGATGAAATAGCAGCAGGTCAATATCAAATCCAACATGGTAAAGCTGACAATCCAACCGCCCTGGCACAACATCTCCAAGAATTGCGACAGCAGCGGAATGATTTACGAGACCAATATTTACCTATTGGTTATAGCTTTAACTTTGATAAATTTCAGAACAATTTAGATGACCACACTGCCGTTGTAGAGCTTTACATTACAGGGGATAAGCTGCTCACTTTCATCTTCACTCGTCAAACTAAGCAGCCAATAGTTTGGCAATCTGCTCCACAAGACTTAGACGAATTGGTAAATTGGAGAAATGAATATCTTCAAAGCTATCACACCAATAAATCTGATTCGCAAAATGACCTGAATAACCGCCTACAGTTGCTGAGTCAAATTATTCATATTGATGACATCATTCAGCAAATTCCAAGAAATTGCGATCGCTTAATTTTAATTCCTCATCGATATTTACATTTGTTCCCGCTTCATGCTTTACCTATCAACAGTCACCAGGGAGAAGCAACATCTGGAATTCTGATGGATTGCTTTCCAGCAGGAGTAAGTTATGCCCCTAGCTGTCAACTACTCCAACTTCTCCAAACCAGAAGACGTCCGGACTTTACCCACCTGTTTGCAGTTCAAGACCCCTTAAATGACTTGAGTTACAGCAAGATGGAAGTAGAAGTCATCAAAAGCTACTTCAATCCACCACCAGATACAGAGGTTCTTGTGGAAAAAGCTGCGACCAAAGCCGCCATAGATCACAAACCTCTCAACACTTACCACTGTTTACATTTTAGCTGTCAGGGTTATTTTAATTACCAAGAACCACGTAAATCAGCTCTCATCCTGGCAAATCCTCTACTTAGCCGTGCATCGGCTGAACTTGATCCAGAACAACATCTAGTTTTGAATAACGATAACGTAATTGACTTAGACAAATGCCTCACCTTAGATGACATCTGTGCCCTGAAATTAGACCAATGTCGCCTTGTCACTCTTTCTGCTTGCGAAACAGGATTAATAGATTACACCAACACCAGCGATGAATACATTAGTTTTGCCAGCGGTTTCCTAGTTGCGGGTAGTCCAGCGGTAGTTAGTAGCTTGTGGACGCTAAACGATCAATCTACTGCGTTGTTGATGATTAAATTTTATCAGAATCTGCTCAACCAGATGTCTTTAGCAGTTGCCCTTAACCAAGCGCAACTTTGGCTGCGGAATAGTACCGTGTCTCAGTTGTTAGCCTGCAGTAGGCAGTTACCTCTAGACAAATCTTCGATCAGAAACATTGAACAATCACTGGATTGGTTTGACCCCGATGAGCAACCCTTCCAAAGCCCCTACTACTGGGCAGCTTTCTTTTTAATTGGAGAGTAAAATCATGATTTCTGACAACACTTAGGCAAAAAAAGGCAATAGGGGAAAGAGTGTAACAAGCTCCCTACTCCCTAAAACCCAAGACAAAGTTACCTCACCCAATTAATAATTATACATACCAATAAAAAAAATCGGTCAAGTTGTGGTTAACCCCAATCATTGACCGAATTCTATAGTGTAAGCCACCAGAAATACAGCGGAGCTCAACTCAAATTTAGATACTGCTGATCAACTAATACATTCCTCAGTGGTCAGTGGTCAGTGGTCAGCTTTGTGGCACAGGCTTCCAGCCTGTGACCTAACCCATAAGCTGATAACTGATAGCTGTTCGCGTAGCGTGCGCGTAGCGCTTAAGCTGATAGCTGATAGCTGTTCGCGTAGCGTGCGCGTAGCGCTTAAGCTAATAGCTGATAGCTTAAACATAACCGCCACAATTCCTAGCCGCCAGGGCGTCAAAACCCTGTCTTGATGCAGTCGCTCATGGGGGAAACCCCCAAGACCGCGCTGCATCGCTGGCAAAACCCTATCCTAGTCTACATAGAAATATCGAATCAAAAAAGTCATAACCTCACCAGGCTTTTCAGTAGGTTCTGGAGTGCTCCACTCGTCGGGATAAGCGTATTTCAGGCCATAGATGGCATTAATCGTATTCCGAACTTGTTCAGGAGAACCGATCAAAACGTACTTGACTTTCTTAGGTTTACGACCAGGGTTTTCAGGAGTCTGATTGTCATCGGAGTTAGGCGGAATGTTTTTAGTCATGATCAACAGTAGTTTTAAATGCTGTACATTATTAATATATAAATAAATTAATTAAATGTCAAGGGGTTTAGGATTTTTTTTATTAGGAAAATTGAAAATAGCTATAATAGTAAATAGGGCATAAGTAAGATATTATTTTTGTAAGTGCGGGGATGGTATTCAGGGTGAATAATGTTAACAAAAAATTACCCAATTACAAAAGCAATTCCTTTTAATCCCTGCTTCCTACTCCCTACTCCCTGCTCCCTGCTCCCTATATCAACCTGTAAAACCATGAGATTCATCAGCCCAAAAACTGACTTTGCTTTCAAAAAAATCTTTGGCTCAGATCAGAGTAAAGATATTCTGATTTCCTTCCTCAATGCCATGATATACTCTGGTAATTCCGTCATCCAGGATTTAGAAATTATTGATCCCTATAGCGCCGGGGATGTAGTAGATTTAAAAGACACTTTTCTGGATGTTAAGGCAGTATTAGAAGATAAAACGACTGTCATCATTGAGATGCAACTCTGGAATGTGGAGGCTTTCGAGAAGCGAGTAGTTTATAACTTGTGCAAAACCTATGGGAATCAACTGAAATCGGGACAGGGGTATTTCGATTTAAATCCGGTTATTGCTTTAACTATCACAGATTTTAAGTTATTCCCCTCAAGCCAGAAAGTAATTAGCTGTTTTTACTTTCAAGAAGAAGAAGACCACTTGCCTTATCAGGAGAACGAATTAAAGTTGGTGTTTGTGGAACTACCCAAATTTACTAAGCAACTGGAAGAATTAGAAAGTGTGATAGATAAGTGGATATTTTTTATCAAAGAAGCGCCCAACTTAGAAATCATTCCTGACAAGCTCAGGGAAATACCACAGCTAGAACAAGCCTTAACCATAGCGAATCAAGCGGGGTTGAGTGTCTCAGAAGTGGAAAAACTCCGCAAACAGGAGATGGCCTTGGAGGACGCGCGACGTGCATGGAGTTTCGCGAAAAGGGAAGGACGAGAAGAAGGTAGACTAGAAGGCAGACTTGAAGGACGAGAAGAAGGAAGAATAGAAGGACGAGAACAAGGTAGACTTGAAGAAAAACAGCAGATTGTTAAACAGATGAAGGCCGCTGGGTTACCCCTGAATGATATTGCTCAATATACGGGGTTGACTATCGATGAAATTAATCAGTTGTCCTAACAGAGTAAGAAAACGTTAAAAAAAATACCAATTAAAGTAGGGTGGGCAAAGTAATATAATCATTAATACTCAACAAAACCAAACTGTTTTTGCCCACCCTACAAGCTCCCGACTTCTGACTTCTGCTATATCATTCGTTTCAAGCGCACCATAAAAAAACCATCCATCTGGTCTCGATAGGGCACAACTTTCAGCCAACCTTCCGGTGTTGAAAACTCCTTAAGAAACGAAACAGTAGGGGGTTCAATTTGCCACTGAGAATGACCTTCCAGAAACCATTGTATTACCGCCTCATTTTCTTGAGGATTTAAGGTACAGGTAGCATATACTAAAACACCTCCGGGCTTGACCCAAGTTGCGGTATGCTCTAACAATTCTTTTTGCAAAACAGTAAGTTCCTGGACTTTTTCTGGAGTCATGCGCCAACGAATATCAGGACGTCGGTGAAGGGTACCATTACCGGAACAGGGAGCATCTAATAACACAGCATTAGCGACGTTAGTAAATTCAGGGCAATCCCGACTATCACCAGTACTGATCTGAATCGATTGTAATTCTAACCGTTGGGCATTCTGTTGGACTTTTTTGAGGCGGGAAGCTGAGCGATCGCATGCCCAAATTTTGCCCTGATCTGCCATTAATTCTGCAATATGAGTTGTCTTGCCCCCTGGTGCAGCACAGGCATCAATCACCACATCACCAGGTTGAGGGTCCAACAGATAACTGACCAGCTGGGCACTACAATCTTGAACAGTCCACCAACCCTCCTTAAATCCCGGTAGCTCTTGAATCGCACCAACACCACCCACAATCCGCAGTGCTTGGGGGAGCTGAGCTGGGTTGCTGAACATAGGGATAATCTCACCATTCCCCTCGTCCTGGTGGGAGACCAAGGTCGGTACCCGCTGAATAGCCAGTTCAGCAGATTGCATCCCTGCCTCCACTTCCTCAATGGACACCTTGAGGGGATTTATCCGTAAGTCAATGGTAGGAGATTGGTTAAACCATTGACACAGCTGTTCTGTTTCCTCTAGTCCCAGCTGTTGTAACCACAGCTCGATCATCCAATCGGGAAAACTGTGTAAAATGCCCAGACGCTCCATATCCCCTGCTGGCAACTCCAAAGGGTCAGGGGAATTGGCAGCTAAACGGGCATAGTTTCGTAGTAAACCATTAACCACCCCTGCCAGTCCTTTGAAGCCATTGTTCTTCGCTAGGTCAACGGTGGTATTGACCGCTGCTGAAGCAGGAATTCGGCCTTGATAGCGCAGCTGGTATAGTCCAAGGTGAAGTATAGTGCGCAAATCTGGAGGTTGTTGATTCGCTTTCTTTTTCCCCAACTGGTCAAGTAGAGCATCCAGAGTGCGCTGTCGTCGGACACTACCATAAACTAATTCTGTCACTAAGCCCCGATCAGCACCAGTTAACTGAGCATTGTGTAGCACTCGATTCAGGGCAATATCAGCAAAAGCACCCCGCCGATGAATATCCCGGAGGGCTAGGAATGCTAACTGGCGAGGATTTTGTTTATCAAAGGTTGACGATTTATCTTGGCTCACAAACTCTGTACTCCTCTGGGTCTTACCTGATCAGCTATCAGCTATCAGCTATCAGCTTTCAGCTTTGAGCTTTCAGCTTTCAGTTATCAGCTATCAGCTATCAGCTATCAGCTATCAGCTTTCAGCTTTCAGCTATCAGCTTTCAGCTTTCAGCTTTCAGCTTTGAGTTATCAGTTATCAGCTTTGAGTTATCAGCTTTCAGTCAAATACTGACCGCTGACGGCTGACCACTGACCGCTGACCGCTGACCGCTGACCGCTGACCGCTGACCGCTGACGGCTGACCACTGACCGCTGACCGCTGACCGCTGACCGCTGACCGCTGACCGCTGACCGCTGACCGCTGACCGCTGACCGCTGACCGCTGACCGCTGACCGCTGACCGCTGACCGCTGACCGCTGACCGCTGACCGCTGACCGCTGACCGCTGAATGCTCACGCTAATATGCATTTATAGCAGTGATCAATTCGGTATTGATAACTGCTATAAATAAAATGGTTAATCCTTTTTAAACATTGGGTATGTCAGCCACCTCAAGCCCTTTACCAGAAGCTCTTGCTCGGATTGTAGAACGCTTTCAGCGCCGCAAAGACCCCAAGCAACGGTATCAGCAGTTGCTGTGGTACGCCAAGAAGCTTCAGGCCATGCCAGAAACCGATAAAGTGCCAGAAAACAAGGTTCCTGGCTGCGTGTCCCAGGTTTATATCACTGCTAACTTGGATGATGGCAAAGTCTTGTATCAGGGAGACTCAGATGCCCAATTGGTTAAAGGGTTAGTAGCGTTGTTGATTGAAGGCTTGAATGGACTGACGCCAACAGAGATTGTCAACCTATCTCCTGACTTTATTCAAGACATAGGATTGAATGCTAGTTTAACCCCTTCTCGCGCTAATGGATTTTACAACATTTTCCAGACCATGAAGAAAAAAGCCCTGGGATATCAGTTGGGAATGTCTTCGAGAGAATTAAATTGAGGGATTTTCCCTTCTATTTTCCCCACACCCGGTCACCCACCCCGGACCGAGGATTAACTGACAAGACCCTTGAAATGCTGATTGTCCCGTAGGTTGGATTACGCGATCGCTAACCCAACGAACACCTCACGCTTGGTTGGGTTTCGTTGCCTCAACCCAACCTACGCCATGATCTAAAGTCAGTCAACCAGCTCTGTTCCCGATTCCCGTTCCCCTCCTGGGAGGGGTTAGGGGTGGGTTCCGATTCCCGTTCCCCTCCTGGGAGGGGTTAGGGGTGGGTTCCGATTCCCGTTCCCCTCCTGGGAGGGGTTAGGGGTGGGTTCCGATTCCCTATATTTGAGTAAATCCAGACTAAATTAAGCCTGAAACCCTTGTATAAACTGGGTTTCAGGTGTTTTTCTATGACAAAGCTACTTGAGTTCCAGCCTAGCATGGGCAATTTGCCCTTGACTTATCCATTGGAGTTTCAGGACAATAAAGTAGAACATTTGTACTACTATAGTCTTTCCTCTTAACCATTGCACCCACACCCCTAGAGCCATCACATCCCTCCTACAACGAACGATTCTAGAGCAGCGATTGGCCGTAGGCCACGCTTTGCGAACGCGTATCGCTGTGGGTAGTGTCGGGTACTGGCCATTAGCCACTGGCTGATAAAGAAACCTCTTGTTTGGGAATTATCTCAGATAAGAGCACTGTTTTAAGAGCACTGTTCTAGTAGGGAGTAGTTAGTGGATGAATATTGCTAACCAGCCACCAGCTACTATAGCGTTTTCCATATTAATGAAATACACACACCTATTTTTTCCCGATTCCCGATTCCCTACTCCCGTTCCCCTCCTGGGAGGGGTTAGGGGTGGGTTCCGATTCCCGTTCCCCTCCTGGGAGGGGTTAGGGGTGGGTTCCGATTCCCGATTCCCGATTCCCAGCGCTATAGCAATTTTAAAGTAATCATTTTCAATTAAAAAAATCTAAATCTCGTCAAAGGAACACACTATATGGTTGCCACAAAAGACAGCAAAGACCAGATTTTCCAAGCCTTTGAGCAAATCCTAAAACAGCGGCAAAATATTGACTCAAAAATTGCGACCAAAGAAGAAGAAGCAGAAAAAGCTAAAAATCAACAAGTCCTGGAAACTGCATCAAATTATACCGTTGATAATATTGTCAAAGGAATGGCTGATTTACAGCTGGAGTTTGGCACCATTGTTAATGAATTGTCAGAAAAATTATCCTCAGAAGCATCTAAACTTGATGAGCTAAAGCTGGCGATTAAAGTAGAAACTGAACACTTGCAATACCTTCAGCAAATTCGAGTTGTAGCTGATGCCTTACATTTGCTCAATCAAGAGCACCAGGAAAAGCTAAAATCCCTAGAGCAAAAAGCAGATCAACAGCGAGAAGAGATCGAAAAAGACCAAGAGCAAAAACGTAAGCTTTGGCAAAAAGACCAGGAATACTTTGAAATAGCACGTCAAGAACAAAACGAATTATTGGCTCGGGAACGACAACGCCAAGAAGCTGACTATCAATACGAATTAGAACGTCAGCGTAAAATTGAGACGGATCAGTATGAAGAACTGAGCCGTAACCAGGAGCGAGAATTACAAGAGTCCAATCAAGAAAAAGAAAAGCAATGGTCTGAGCGAGAACAGAAGCTACAAGAATCTCAAGACCTGTTTGAAGAGTATCAACAGAAAGTGGAAGCTTTCCCCGCTGAGCTAGATGAAATCGTTAAAAAAGTAAAAGATAAAGCAATTAAAAAAGTCCAAAACGACGCTAAAGTACAGGCTGATTTACTCACCAAAGGCTGGGAAGTTACTCAACAGGGTTATGACGTTAAAAATTCAGTCCTTGGAGCAACACATAGAAAAACAAAATAAACAAATTGAAAATCTATATGGTCAGCTACAAGAGACCCTGAAACAGTCCCAAGCCCTGACTTTGAAAGCTTTTGATGGGTCTTCAAGAAGCAAGGATCAAAATTAGTGACTATTTATAGCAATTATTAGACTCATGAGGTACATTCAATTTTATTCCCCCCTTATTAAGGGGGGCAAGGGGGGATCCCTACTCCCTGCTCCCTGCTCCCTGCTCCCTAAAACCCAAAACTTTGTACCTCACCCAAATAATAATTGCTATATAGCAGTTAAGAAATTGTCAAACAGAAGATAACGTTGAAAGTATGACACGCAAACCTAACAGCAAGAACACCAAAGCAGAAATTTTAGAAGCTTACAAGGAATTACTAGCAGAACGAAATGCTTTGGAAAAAGAAATGAAGCAGATGAACAAAACGGAAACTCCTCAAGTATCCACGGTGGAAAAAAAGCAAACTAATGGATCCGTACCAGCAAAAGTCATGAAAGACAAAATGATGTATACCCTAGACAGCCTGGTTAAGCTGCAATTAGGGTTTGGTAGTAGTGTCAGTGAGTTGTCGGAAAAACTAACATCAGAAGCCGCTAAACTAGAAGAATTACGAACAGCGGTTACTGAGGAAACTCAACAACTCGCTGAACTCCACAATTTATCAGAAATTCAAGACGATACCTTAGATACGTTAATTGAAAACTATCAGAATAGCTCTAAAGCTTTCGATGAAGAAATTTACCAAAAACGGGAAGAGTTAGAGCTGGAAATAAATCAGTTAAAACAATCCTGGGACAAAGAACAAGAGGAACAGCAACGAGCTATTAAAGAACGGAATGAAGAACAAAATAAAACCCGTAAGCGAGATGCTCAAGAGTATGATTATAATTTAGCCCTACAACGCAGCTTAGATAAAGAAACCTACAACCATAACCAAGAACGTTTATACAAAGAATTGGAGGAAACGAGGCAACAACAAGAGAAACAGTGGGCAGAGCGGGAAAATGCGATCGCAGAGCGAGAGAAGCAGTTTGAAGAATTAAAAACTAAGGTAGAAGCCTTCGACCAGGAAAAATCAGTGGCTATCAAAAAAGCCCAAGAAGAAGGCAAAGCGATTGCTAGCCACCAGGTCAAAATTCAAGCCGACTTACAGAATAAGGAATTAGAAGGAAATAATCGTGTCTATCAGCTAAGAATTGAATCCCTGGAACAGACAATAAAGGAATCATCAGCACGGATACACAGTCTTTCCCAGCAACTCGATACTGCCCTCAAACAAGTTCAGGATTTAGCGGTCAAGGCAATTGAGGGTGCTTCTAATATCAACTCTTATCAAGCCCTTAAAGAAATTGCCTTAGAGCAAGCCAAAAATCCAACTAAGGGTAAATAAGCCCAAAAAGGGAAATATTTTGGTGGTTTTGAAGGTTGACGACATGGTGTTGTCAACCTTCAACTATTAATAGTTGCGTAGGGTGCGTTAGGGACGGGCCGGGTCTGAGCGCCTCTAACGCGCCTTGTTAGGTTGCTGCCCGTAACGCACCACCTCATATTCATTCTGCCCCTCAGCAATGCCGGTAAAATAGTCCGGAGTTGTATCATCAGTAATATTGGGTCAAAGCGCTAATCAACCGATGGAAACAATTTCGGTAGGTGGCGACTCGTGATCACAAGCTTGCTGACCAATCTTGAGCTATGGAGCGCGATCGCTTCCATTTTTTTTTTGGTTGTGAGGTCAGCAAACACATCCTAAGTTGTCAATTTCGGTATCAGTGTTCTAGAAAATGGTTATGAACGTAATCAAAAAAATTCGGGTGTTACTGATTGAGAGGGGTGATTTAGCGCAGTTGGGTCTCAGAAAAGTCTTGGAGCAGTACAAGGAAGTCAGTTTAGTGTCTCAAGTTTCTAGCTTGCGTCATGTGGCCGCCCTTTTAAAAAAATCTAACCCGGACGTAGTAGTCATTAATTTAGAGCCTTCAACCAATACTGATGCGTTATTGCGCTTAGTCAGAAATTGGAAAGTGGCATTTTTTCCTAACATATTGCTGCTATCTTGGGACACATCAGAAGAATTTGTGATCAGCGCTTTTGGGGCTGGGGTAGATTCCTATTATCTAAAACGGATCAATTTTCCGAAAACTAATGTAGATACCAGTACTTTCTTAGATGCTTTAAAAGCTACCTATGAAGGGCAACACTGGATTGATCCAGAAATAGCTGGTTATCTCCTAAAAAACAGTATCAAGTCACCGGGTAATAATTTTTCTGGGATTACTTTAATCAATTCCTGTGAGCCTGACTATTATCAGATTCTTAGGGAAAATCCACTGACTGAACGGGAGCTAACTGTCTTGGAATTGATCGTAGCCGGTTATACAAATGACGAAATTGCCGAGCGATTATTACTAGGTCTTGGCACAGTTAAAACTCACATTCGGTCTGTGCTGTGGAAACTGTGCTGTGACGATAGAACACAAGCAGCAGTACAAGCACTTCGCAGTGGTTTGGTGAAGTAGATACAGCAGTTCTTAATTGGGTGAGTTACAAAGTTCTAGGTTTTAGGGAGTAGGGAGTAGGGAGTAGGGAGTAGGGAGTAGGGAGTAGGGAGCGGTGCGACCCGTGGCGAATTTAATTACGGGTCAAGCGCACCGAGGGAGTAGGGAGTAGGGAGCGGTGCGACCCGTGGCGAATTTAATTACGGGTCAAGCGCACCGAGGGAGTAGGGAAGTCAGAAGAAGGAACTTTGGAATAGATAATAGCAATGCAGCGGTTTTTAATAACACCAAAAAATCCTCCAAGCTCTTTCCTACTGCTCCGAACGCGCCCCGCGTAGCCCACGGCCTCAGTCCCTGCTCCCTGCTCCCTTTTACTTCAATCCTATGTTCACAACTCAAATATAAATACTTGATCCATTAATATCTTAAGTTTAATTGTTACACTTTAATTGCTTAGGTTTACTTTTCAGCAAAATAGCTTATTAACTACTAAGCACTAACGCCTCTACCTATAGGTTGGGTTTCAGCGTTTTTTTTGTTAAGTTTTTTTTCTTTTCTCAGAGTTTTCTTAAAATTTAGTTTATTTATCTATTCCTTTTGGACGAGTAACATTTTGAGACTTTTGACGAGCTGTGCCAATGATATTGAGAGGTTAAGTAATTGTAATGCTTGAGGTGAAACAATTACAATCATTTAGCTTATTCAAAATGCTCCTTAACTCAATAACATTTATTAATGAAAATAAATTGAACTATTCCTCTGGGATCGCTTTTGCGATTTAAAAATTTTCTGTATCACAAGAAGAGTCAGAAAAATTACGGAAAGAAAAATCCACCATGGTGAACAAGTCCTCTGTTGCGATGTCACCTCGTCAACAACAGCGTTGGAAAAGTAAAGAAACTATGTTTGCTAAGTTGCTTGCTCAGTTGTTTGCTCAGTTGAAGCAAGTGCCCTTGGGCTATTTAATGGTCATGGCTGCGATCGCCATGGCATTGGATCTCTATATCAGTACCTCCGTCACTCCTTTGATGGGTGTATCATTTTTGATGTGTCTAGTTGTGGGAGTGAGGTGGATTGGAGTCCAACCTAGTAATTCTGGGAATCAAATTCAACGGCTAGTCAGGAAATATGGTTTAGGAGCCTGTCTTTTCCTATTCACCTTTCTGTGGTTTATGTTGGACTTTACCGCTGCGCCAGCCCATGCCCAGTTTTTCCAAGTCGCAGAAGATTGGCTAACTAGTGCTATTCCTGAAGTAGACGCCGATTTGGTGTCCCTGGTGTTTAACGTTTTACGAGCACTATTCCTAATTTATTTGGGCATTTCATTGGTCAAAGTAGTCAATGCTGCCCAACAAGATGATGACTGGAAAACCCTAGCCCGTACTCCAATCATCATTTTGATTGTAGTTACATTGGGTGATCTTTTAGCAGGCTACATCACTGGCACAGGAGCATAAACTACGCTATATCTAATTTGCCTGTTGAGTTTTATCTAGCTGAAGGGATGAGTAGTCAGGGTTTTATTGAGATTGAAAGTTGTTTCAATCACTGATAGTTGGCAAGTCTGATCCAAAATAGCTTGACCTATGGCAAATAATTCACAGCAACAATTCCGTCGTGTTAACCGAACTCTTGATGAAAAACCGAAAATTGGTCCTATTCCAGCCGATCAGTTTATCCCCTGGGCAATAATTTGGGCAATTGCCTATTACATCGTCAAGGGAGTACTAGGAGCTAGTTGGGTATGGACATCTTGTTTCGGAGTTTGGGGTATGTCTACTTGGTGGGTGCTAACTTCCTCTAGCCATTGGAAATTTCTTTCTAAGTTTATACCTGTACCTCAATGGACAAGAGGAATGGGTAGATACCAAAGGCTTTTAGAGATTAAACGGGAAAAAGCAAAGGGCAAAGGCTAAAAAGTATGACAACAACTCAAGCTCACGATCAAGCTAAACAAAAGATGGGAAAGAAGCGGGTTGATGTAGGAAATGGTAAAAAGAAAACCTTAAAGCCGTTCGAGGATGACTGTAAGTTAGCTAGTTTCCTAGAAGTCAGACTTGATGGGTCTGATGTTGGGGCATACATTCTCAGAAAAGGAGAAGCTTCCTATAAATTTGTGTTTGGTTTTGAATGTCGAGGCATTCACACCACCTTACGGCAGGAGTTAATTGACCCGGTTTTTGATGCCATCGAAGCTGGGTTAAAAGATTTCCCAGAGCAGGAAACCCTCACGATTCACCTAAAGTCTTTCACTGATGACACTGATAGACAAAACACGTTGAGTCAGTTGATTAAGGGTACAGACTCTAACGAGTTAAAGTACCTAATCATGGGAGAAAAGAAGCGAATTCAAGACTTGACAAAAGGGGGGATTAGAAAGCCCAAGACATTGTATTTATTTGCTACCTATACCGTAGAATCAGGTCGAGAGGGAGCATCTGATAAAATCGAAGAATTTTTGATGACAGCTACCAAGTGGTGGAACGGATTTATTGGCAAGCTGGATGAGTATGAAAAACAGCAGATCGAGAGAGTGATAGAGATTGCCTTTAATAATGGCTATCAATTTTGGGAAAGGCTGTTGAGCAATCAAATGGGTCTATCGATTCGCCCTCTTTCTGCTCAAGAGTGTTGGAATTATGTGTGGCAGCGATTTAATGATACACCACCTCGTTCAGTTCCCCAGTTGCTTTCCTTAACTGAAGCTGGAGTTACCGAAGAGGTTTACTCAGAAATCCACCCGGTTTCTCTGTTAATGGAAGACTATACCGCTATTCCATTTGCTGATCGACGTTGGATTAATCTCAAAGACCAGTATACCGCAGTCATGCTCTTTTTAGACAAGCCTGAGGGGTGGAGGAATAAAGAATCCCAAATGCGCTATCTCTGGCAAGTCATGGCAAAAGATGAGGTCTATGACACCGATTGTTTTTGTGAGATTTCCAAAGCGAACATTAAGACAGTAACCAGCAAAATGCATTCGCTGACGAAACAGGCAAATGTCTCCTCAAAATATGCAGAGGAGAAAAATACGATTAATGTTAAAGCACAATTAAATATTCAGAAAAATGTCGAGGCTCAGGCGGCTATCTATGAAGGAGCCGTGCCATTTAATGTCTCGGTTGTTTTCTTAGTTCATCGCGATTCTCCACAAGATTTAGATCAGGCGTGTTATACTTTAAAATCTTATTTTCCGCCACCAGCTTGGATGGTAAGGGAGAGCGAGTATCCTTGGAAAATATGGCTAGAAACCTTACCAATTTCCTGGAGCAGACTATTAATGCGTCCGTTTAAGCGATCGCATACCTATTTAAGCCATATTGCACCAGGCTTAATGCCAGTAGTCAAAACCCGGACAGTGGATAGAACGGGATTTGAATTAATCTCTGCTGAAGGGGGTACGCCAGTTTTTATTGACTTATTCAAACAGCATAAAAACCTAGGTATTTTCGGAACCACCCGCAGTGGAAAATCTGTTTTGGCATCAGGAATTATTACCCAAGCCTTGGCTCATGGTATACCCATCTCAGCTATGGATTATCCAAAACCCGATGGCAGTTCTACCTTTAGTGACTACACCGCTTTTCTCGGGGATAAAGGAGCTTATTTTGATATTGGTCGAGAGGCAGTTAATCTTTTCGAGTTGCCCAATTTAAAGGGATTAGATGGTAAACTACAACAAGAGAGACTTACAGAATACAAAGAATTCTTAGTCGAAGCACTAATGCTAATGGTTCTTGGCTCCACGACGTTTCATGACCGGACTTATACGGATAACATCAGAGCCATGTTAAGCTTAGCAATCAAAGCCTTTTTTGATGATGATCAAATCCATGACCGTTATGTAGCAGCAAATATCAATGGCTTAGACTCTCAAGAATGGCAATTAATGCCTACCCTTGCAGATTTTATTGATTTTTGTTCCTTAGAGAGATTGCGAGTTACCTCTGTATCTGGGGATATCCTTCAAGGCTTGGATCAAGTCAAATTGCGACTGAGGTATTGGATCAATAGCCGAGTAGGACAAGCGATTAGTCGTCCTTCTACCTTTAGAAGTGATGCTCAGTTATTAGTCTTTGCCTTACGGAATATTAGTAGTGACGAAGATGCTGCACTACTCTCCTTAGGGATTTACTCAGCAGCCTTAAGACGTTCTTTAGCCTCGCCGGTGAGTATATTTTTCATCGATGAAAGTCCGATTCTGTTCCAGTATAATTCCATTGCTGAATTAATTGGCAGATTGTGTGCTAATGGAGCTAAAGCAGGAATTCGGGTAATTTTATCCGCTCAAGATCCAGATACCATTTCCAAGTCTCCCAGTGCAGCGAAAATTTTTCAGAATATAACAACACGCTTAGTAGGGAGGATTCAACCAACAGCAGTGGATAGCTTTGTTAATATTTTGAAATATCCTTCAGAGATTATTAACAAAAATGCCACAGAAGGATTTTTTCCTAAACAAGAAGGAATGTATTCTCAATGGTTACTCGATGACAATGGGATTTACACCTACTGTCGATTTTATCCCGGTTCAGCACTGTTAACAGCTGTTGCTAATAATCCTGAAGAATCAGCAATTCGTCAGACAGCAATGCGCTTACATCCCCAGGATAAAATTATGGCTATGCATTATGCTAGTAAAAAAATGGCAGAAATGCGTAATTCAGAAGTCCAAGTTGTGAATTCAAAGTTACCCGATCCGAGAGCAAAAGTTCGACTTCATAATTAAGCCATAAAAATAGGATATAATCTAGGTAAGTCAGGGATACGCTTTTATAGCGCTACGGGCAAGTAAGAAGTTAGAAGTCAGAATTCAAAAGTAAGCGATTACTTACGTTTCGGAGTTTAGGAATGTCCTAATCTCAATGGGTAGTGCTATATGGTTTAGCTTTCAGTTTTCAGTTTTCAGCCTTCAGCATTTTTTCGTAAATATTCAATCTAGGAGTTCAATCATGGCTAAAAATGTGACCAAAACTTGGATACAGTTGTTAATTATTAGTACCCTAATTACAACAGTTCCTAAACCAGCCTATGCTTCTGGTGGAATTGTCGATAGTTTTGTTGACTCGTTTGTTGAGGAATTTCAGAAGGTTAAGTCTTACTTTACAAATTTCTTAGATGAGTTTACCAATCTACCAGAAACCATAGACAACGATTTGAAATCAGCATTGGAAGATTCCATGGGAGTTTTAGGTATCCCCGATGTGGAAGACGTCAGAGCGTCAATTGAGGAAAGTCTCCAAACAAGCGATTACCCAATTTATGAAGGAGACAAACTTGCTAATGAAGTAGAAAGGCAAGTTGCTAGAGCCTCAGCCTCTCGTGTTCTGAGTCAAGAAGGACAGGAGCAGTCAATCCGGGAGCTAAAGCAAATGCAGAATACCGTTTCAGAGGTAGAGCAATCAGCACAAACAGCTCAAAATCAGACAGTTACCCAGAATGTGATCAAAGAAGTCGCTCTTCAGAATGCTCGTCAAGCCGCCATACTCGGCTCCTTGCAAGCCGCTACCGTTGAGGAAGCGCAACGACAGGAAATTTCTAACATGCTCCAGAGCAATATCTCTCGTGCTTTGGATGGACAAACTCAGGCAGATCAATACCAAAAACTGGGCGCTGGTATGGAAACTTTGAGAATTACCTCATTAAGTGGCTTGTTTTAGTTAGCTAGGGTGTTGACTGTTGGCCGTTGACTGGTAAGAATTCAGCTATCAGCTGTCAGCCGTCAGCTAATCAACAGGAGGTAGTAAACCAAGCTTACGGGCTGGTACGGCTGGTTGAAAATCCCTGCTCGTTTTACTCATCCGACCCCGTGCAGTTAAAGCGCTTGCTAGCACCTCAAGTAGCGTGGCCTAGGAGCAATAGCTGATAGCTGATACCTGACGGCTGAATGCTTACGTTGATCGTTAATTGTTAATCCTTAACCGTTGACCGTCAACAGTTATCTGGATGCAGAATTCTTCAATTATTATCAATTCTGAACTCACGCACCCTCCGCACTTAACACTTAGCACTTAGCACTCAATACTCCCCACTCATTACTCCGCACTCAATACTTCCCACTCAAAACTATTTCTCCTATGTCTCCTTGGTCTGGCTTACCTGCTTGTCCCTATTCCTACCTTATTTGTTTATCCCCATGTGTAGCGATCGCCATGTCTACTTGTCCTTATCTTCCGGATTTCCTCCGTCTGCCGATCTCTGTGAATTCCTCATCTACCCACTCTCCCCACTCTCCCCACTCTCCCCACTCTGCTCATCCCATCACTAATCACGTCAAGAGGTAGTCATTAAATGATAGTCACCCCCAACTTAATCGCTCAATTTAGTAATGGAGCCTCCCAAATTATCCAGAATGGTCGTACCGGACAAATTGCGATCGCACAAGCCATGGATGAGCTGTGGAGTGAAGTCCTCGGAGGTGGGTTGTATGCTGTGATCACTAAACTGGGGGTGTTTTTTGCCGTGGGAAGCTTAGTTCTATTCATGACTCAATGGGCAAAAGCCTTAATAGAATACGATGAGCCAATTATGTGGTCTGAGATCATCTGGCCCTTATTAGTCGCGGTTTTGTTAGCCAATGATGGAGCAATGTTAGCCAATGGCACCCAAGGACTCAGAAGTGTAATCAACAATACGTCTAATTCACTACTGCAAAACGCATCTGCCAGAATTTCTTTGCAAGAATCCTACCAAATTGTGACAGAAAATATTGGGGCGAAGGCGGTTATTGATTCCTTGGTTTCTCAATGTGATGCTATCGTCGATGTTCAACAACAGGTGGATTGTTTAACAAATGCAGAGCAACAAGCACAGGAGTTTTCTAGAACGTTAAACCCATCATCTCAGGCATTTCTCTCTCAAATTGGTTCATTGCTTAACCCTCTCAATGTTACTGAACGAGTTGGCTTTGCTTTACAAACCGCAGTAACGGGTTGGTTAATGTCGATTGGGATGGCATTTCAGTGGGTAGCAGAAGTTTCCATGTTGCTAACCGGACTATTAGGTCCATTAGCGGTTGGGGCCACATTATTACCTGTGGGAGCTAAGGCGATTTACGCTTGGTTAATTAGCTTTTTCTCCATCGGTTTAGTTAAAATATGCTACAACATTATTGTTGGTTTAGTCGCCACCTTAATTGTTAATGCTGAGAGTTATAACCCATTAGTTTTTGCTTTTGTAGCTGGATTGATTGCCCCCATCCTAGCGTTAGTATTAGCCGCTGGAGGAGGTCTAGCTATTTTTAATAGCTTAAACTCCTTCAGTGCTTTTGTATTAGGAGGCTTGAAATAAATGGACAGCACGAATAGTTCTCCTCAGAATAAGCTTAAATTTCTCCAAAGAGGTAAGAAGAGTACTTGGTTATCCAGTTTCAATGTGACGGATAGTCTGGGAATTATCTTAATCAGCAACTTTGCTTACAATACCTTAATTCTGTTTTTCCTAGCCCTGTTGTATGGCGCTCAAGCAAGGCTAGCTAATAAGCCAGCTCCTTCCTTAGTGCAATTGAAGACTGGTGAAACCACTGCCGTAGAAGCCATTGGGAATAAAGAACGGACAGCAGAGGTAATTAAAGCATTTACAATTAAAACCATGAGTGACCTGTTTACTTGGACAGGGCGATTACCTGGAAAAGATGGCGTTCCCTTTTCTAACTTAGACTCTGATCCAGGAGTAGAAATTCATGGCAAAGGTAGGCGTCGAGGTAAAATATCTACTCAAGCCTGGAAAGCTAGCTTTGCCTTAGCCGATGATTTTCGTGATCCGTTTCTATTAAAGTTAGTAGACTTAACGCCATCCAACGTATTTAAGGGCAAAACACAATTTGCTTTTGTCCCCCAATTTGTCAGAGAACCTATTAAAATAAAAGAAGGGGAATGGACAATCGATTTGGTTGGCACGTTAACCGTTCTAGATACTACCAATAATTTGCCTACCTATATTCCCTTCAACAAACAGGTGCATGTACGGGCAGTGGAGCCTCCTAAGTATTCACCAGGTATGGCAGACGATAGTCTACCTCCAATTATTGCTAAGGCTAGAGAGAAAGGTTTGGAGGTGGTCAGTATCAAGGATTTAGACTCGAAATAAACCTGAATCCTGAGTCGAATAGTCCTGATTCCAAGAGTCCAATAATCCGTGCATCCGTCCCTGTTTATACATCAGTGTTGTGCGACTAATGACTACAGCAACTGGAATAACTACAGCAACTGGGAGAAATTATGAAGCTATCAGATCTCAAAGACTTTGATGTCCAAAGCATCGAACATAAATCTGAAGAAGAAATGAGTAAAAAAACTCTGATTCAGCAGAACAGTGGTGCAGAGAATACCGCCCCGACATGGACAGAAGAATCATTAGCGGAGTTGTTACAATTTGATACTAGTTATGACCAAGAAAAAAATCCTAGCAGTCAGGGGGTAATAGCATCGACTGATGGTACCGCTGATTTAGATCCAGACTTAAATGTTACCCAAGCGGAATTCGCCAAATCTGGTTGGGCAAAAGGTGCTTCGGTTGGTGCAGTAACTGGGTCAATTGCTGTAGTCGCCGGATTAGTTTTTACAGGGATGACCTCCTTGTCTTCTAAGAAGAAATTGGTCGAAAAAGTTACTCCGATTCCCACCAGTGTTGATAACGAAGCGGAAAACGCGACCGATTCTGAAATCGGACGACTGAAGACTGAATTAGCCCTAGCCAAGCAACAAAAACAGATCCAAGCCATTCAAGAGAAAAAAAGACCAAAAACAACCATAGAGCTTGCCAAGTCAGAAGAACCCCCATCACCGAAAACAGCTCCACCACCTCGTCCTAGGCCAGCAGTGCGTTCAGCACCACCCCCTCCTGTGGTAAGAGCATCAACCCGTCCAGCACCCCGTCCAGTACGGCAACCGGTGGTAATTCGTCAAGCTCCCCCACCACCGCGTCCAGTGCAGCAACCAGTAGTAATTCGTCAAGCTCCCCCACCCCGTCCAGTGCGGACAGCACCAGTGCGGAGAGCACCAACACCACCCCCTGTGGCAAAAGCACCAACACCTCCTCCACCTCCTCCAGCCCCAGCACCAAAGATAGATCCCATGGAGCAATGGCTGGCTTTGAGCCAACTGGGAAGTTATGGTTTGAGTTCGGTGAATACTCCAGAAGCGCCACAGGAAAATGTGGCGATGATGGAACCAAGCCCACAAACACAAGCAGTAGCCCAACGAAACAATGGGATCAGGGGACGCTCTACTATTGCTAGTACATACTCAATTCCAGCTGTACAGAGAGTTTCCAACTCTCCCAATCCTCCCCAACCCCTTAATGGATCTCCCGTTATCTTTGCTGATCAAGTTGCTATCTCAGAAGAAGCCAGTATTTTAGCTGGGAGACCGATCAGACGGAAGCTATTTTCCTTTGGTCAAGAAGCAGCTGGAGAATTAATTACACCAATTGTTTGGACAAAGTCGAACCTATCTCGAAATTCTCAACAACCAAATTTGGATGAACGATTTGTGGTGCGTCTGAGTGAGCCTCTAGTGGATCAAGATAACCAAGTTTTGCTCAAAGCTGGTACCAAAATTGTCTTTCTCTGTGACATGGTTGATGATAGTGGACTAGTCAATAGTGATGCGATCGCATTAATCATCGATGACCAAGAATATCAGTTACCCCTAGGAGTGATTAGTCTCAGAGGAGATAAGGGTAATCCCATGGTGGCGAATGTCTGGGATCGGGGTTCTGATGATATCGCCAGAAATGACATGATCGCCTTCTTGTTTGGTTCTGCTGCCAAAGTCGGAGAAGTACTCAATCAACCTGAACGGAGTCAAATTATCACCTCCAGTGGTTTTGGCTCAAGCCAGTCTAGCACCTTCACTAGTCGAGACCGCAACCTATGGGGAGCAGTGCTTGAGGGAGGGTTTAAACCTCTTGCTCAGGACATTGTAGAGCGTAATGCTTCAGCAACACGCCGACTACAAAATTTGCCCAAATTGTGGTATATGGGTGCCGGGAGTTCCGTACAAGTTTTTGTCAACACACCCTTTGAGCTGTAGTAGCCTGTCTTCTGAATTCATAACCCTGAATTCAGAAGACGGACTTAGCTGATAGCTGAGGGACTGGATCAAGACAATACTTATAGCAATCGAAGTAAAAGTTAAGACATATTTCTGTTCCCTGTTCCCAGATCCGCTGTTCCCCCCTTCCGCGCGGGGGGTTAGGGGGGATCCGCTGTTCCCTTTAAAACACAATAGTATGTCCTAAACTATACTGCCATTGCTATACATTTTGACGTTTGAATTTTTCATTTTAGGAGCTTGTAAGTAGCCATGACTAATTTTTTTTCAGCCTTGGAAATCAAATTAGGTCAAGAGTTAAAAATTACCCCAGCCAAAACTCAGATTTTTTTACTATTTGCTTTATCCCTTTTTCTAGCTAAGCCAGCTTGGGCAGATCCTGGTAATTCAGCTATAGCAGTCAAACGGGTAAGTCTAACCTCTTCTGGGCAATCTTCAGTGCCTCAAAATAGCCCAATTCCAGTAGCATTGGCTCCAGGATATGGAGTAAATATCAGTTTCATTTCTACTGGGGAAGTTATTGAAAAACTCTGGATTGATAATCCCTCATTCGTTGCTGTTGATGTCGATGGTTGCTTAGATAACTTAGTTGCTAAAAAAAACTGTGAGTATAATCAGGCAACTGTAATTCATTTGCGCCGGATTGAACAACTTGATATTCCTGGTATACCAAAGACAAATAGCACACTTTTGACAGTAGTTACTCGTTCTGTTGAGGGTAGGCAAATTTACTTATTTAAAGTGACTCCAGCTGACCGACCTAGCGAAGTAGTCATTGAGTTTAATAAGCCTACTCCTTCCGTAGACTTTATAGTCGTCGATGCCATAGAGCGGGGGATCTTTCGAGCAACCTTACAAGGACTTTTAGTCAAGGGTTCAGAACTTCATAGAAAGTTAGATAATTTCGTAGTTTTTATCAAAGACGGTCAGACTATTTCAAATGCCGCCACTCAAGCCGGTATTTCTTTGGAATTGGCAGATAAATTGCAAAAAATGGGTCGTCGTCCAACTGTTCCAACAGCCATTTCACAAATGAATGAACAGAAAAACACCATTGAAGTCCTAACTAAAGAAGTCGTAATCCAGGAGAAAAATAATGAGCAGTAAGCATCAGAGAAAATCCAATAAAAATAAACCTTGGTTGCAAATGGATAAGCATAGGCGAAAAGGGTTTATTTTACTATATTGGTTCGTCACTGGCTTAGGTCTTTGCTTTTTACTTTCTGGTATTCTTATTGCCTCTGGATTAAGAATGCCAACAGCGGTCGCAACTCTTACTCCTGTTCAAAACAGTAAACTACCAGTAAAAGAAACGAAAATTGAACCCAAGGTAGAAGCACAAGTAAAACCACACGTAAAACCAAACGTAAAACCCAAGGTAGCATTAAATGCTGCAAGTTATCCTCTGAAAGACTATCTGCCAACCACCGCTTGGGAGGGAACTAAACTACCAAATTGGAATCAAGTCACCTTCGGAAGTTTTCCCGGTATTTCTCAAGGGGGTTCTTTTCAAGCCTCCTCAGACGTGATTAAAGCCGTAGGTTATGACCCATCAAGGATATGGTTAGCTGGTCAAACACCAGACCAATATATGAAATTAGGAGACTTTCAGCAGATATTTGAGCTACAAAATTTTAGCTTGAATAACATTATGTCCCTAACCGGATTCGACTTAGGAAATCTTTCCTTAGCAGATTTTGGGTTAATGAGCTCCCAAACCTTAGGTAGCTTAGTAGACGCCATCCCTGATTTGGAGAGATATACTATAGAACAGCTGCAACCAGTCTTTGGTTTACTATCGATCAATTTGGCCAGTAGCTTTGACCCAACAGAAACCTTAGGAGACTTTTTAGCATTCTCACCCCACCTCAGAGACCTTTCCTTTGACACCCTTGACCTATCAGGTTATACCTTAGATTCCCTACCTGGTATTGATGTTGCTCCCTTGGCTGCATTTAAGGATTGGCAGAATACCAATATCGCTCAAGTTCCTGGCTTATCCCAAGTACCATTTTCCCAATTTCCCAATCCGATTCAAGCACAAGGAAGCGCCATTGGTATTTTGGATATTGCCTTTGGCATAGCTGAATCTCAACGCTATAATACCATTTCCGGTAGTGATCAAGAAGGATTTAAAGTTCCCTGTGACAGTGAATGTGCTCATATCGAATTAGCTGGTCAACCAAGTATCAAAGGTAAGCAGTGGATTAGTGGTAAATATCAAGAAGTTCAGGGAGGTTCCGGTTTTTTAGGACAAATAAATGATGGGATGGAACCCACTGGTAGACACCCCTTTGGCGATGCCTTTAAGGTAGTAGTTTGGGATACATCAGAAACAGAAGGCTCTGCTGGTACAGCCTTGTTTTTCCGCTATTGTATCCGTAACACTTTTGTGGATTTAGGTTGTACACCCTATTTCATTGGTCCTGTACCATTTCTATCCTACCAGGAGAAAGATCCAATCTTTTTAGGCTTACTTTAGTCATTAATTTGAAAATTGTTAATTGTTACAGGACTTACGCAAAATTAGTATAATTATTTAATAACGCACCCTACCGAGAGATTGATTGCATAAGTCCTGTGTTTATTGTCCTTTTTCAATTTTCAATTAAAAAAAAAATGAAACAGACTCCAAATCATGTTGTTAGTCTACCTCCGGGATTAATTTATCAGCAACTTACCAAAGAAAATCTTATAGATTTTTCCCAAACTAATCAGGGAATCACCATCACCAGCTGTTTGATAGCTTTGGGTTTGCTAGCGATAATACCGGATGGCAAGAAAGGTCAATTAGCTACAGGTTATTGGGGAGGGAAAAAGGAGAAAAAAGCTGCTCGTAAAAAAGCTCAGGCACAGATGGCTAATCTTTCCAGAAACTCCGTTGCTCTCTACGTCGGCACTCCCGAAGACATTCAGAAGCGTCAGGAGCAAGAATGGATAAAGCAGGGGAAATTGAAAAAGCAACTGAAACCTGAAGCTTTCAATTGGTTTAAGCCTGCTGCCGAGTCCTTATATCTTCCCGATGCCCAACGAGGAATTGCCGCCATTGGAGCCAGTGGTTCAGGCAAATCCTTTTCAGTCTGTGACCCTCTAATTCGTTCATCCCTTGACCAAGGATTTCCTACAATTATATATGACTTCAAATATCCAGCGCAAGCAAAACGAGCTGTGGGTTATGCTTTAAAAAGAGGTTATAACGTACATATTTTTGCCCCTGGTTTTCCCGAGTCAGATGTCTGTAATCCCTTGGATTTACTCAAAGATGAAGAAGATGCGATCGCAGCCGGTCAAATCGCCCAAGTCATTAACCGAAATACAGATTTAACTGGCGGAAAAGCCAGTGGTGATAAGTTCTTTGAAGATGCGGGTGATAGTTTAGTCGAAGGAATCTTTTTGTTAACAAAGGCAGTTGGTACCTTAGTAGAAAATCAGCGATATTGTGATATAATGACAGCACAGGCAATTTTAAGTTTGCCTGACCTAGTTAGCCGATTGGAATTTGCTTCCCAGGAGAAATTAAATGTCTGGACCACTCGCCCCCTATCCCAAATCATTAGCATCAAAGAAAGTGAAAAAACCGTAGCCGGTATTATCGGAATTGCTCAGAGAACCTTCCAAAAATTCTTGAAAAAAGACTTTATGGGAGCATTTTGCGGAAAAACCACCTTACCTTTAGATTTAGAAGGAAAACAACTCATCGTCTTTGGGTTAGATCGAAATAACCGGGATATTGTCGGACCACTATTAGCAACAATCCTCCATATGGTAATTAACCGAAATGTATCCCGAATTAAACCTCGAACAGACCCTCTAGTTGTTTCCCTAGATGAGCTACCAAGTTTGTACTTACCCCAGCTGGTAAACTGGTTAAATGAAAACCGAGAAGATGGGTTTTGTGGTATTCTAGGCTATCAAAACTTAGGACAATTAGAAAACAGGTATGGCAAAGAGCTGACCAGAGCTATTCTAGGAGGTACAGCTACAAAGTTCATCTTTAATCCCCAAGATCCAGACTCCGCTAAAACCTTCTCTGACCTATTAGGAGAGTTTCAAATTCATTTCAAATCCAAATCCAAGAGTAGTGGTACAGGGGGCAGTTCTCACTCTAAATCCGATCAAAAAAACAAGCGACCACTTTTAGAGCCCGCTCAGTTTATTAAATTACCTACTGGTAAAGCAGTGATCATCAATCCCGCTTATCAAAGAGCCAAAGAAAGCTATGTGCCTTTGTTAGAACAAATTCAAATTCCTGAATCTGATCTTAAAGAGCAGGAGTGGTCAGAAAATTTATG
This sequence comes from Moorena producens 3L, assembly GCF_000211815.1. Classification (GTDB taxonomy): domain Bacteria; phylum Cyanobacteriota; class Cyanobacteriia; order Cyanobacteriales; family Coleofasciculaceae; genus Moorena; species Moorena producens. Next base: position 16,308 of record NZ_GL890946.1, on the reverse strand, counting down.
GGAGAGTATTCGAGAGCATTTAATTAAAGTCAAGAGAGCATCTCACCGAGTTTCTAATCAGCAAAGGGTGCGTCAACTTAAGGAGAGAATGGCATTAGTAGAGCAATTATTTCCATTGCCAACAGATGGAGCTAGACAAGCACCAGCATCATTTTCTCCTACCCCAGCACTAATCCCAAAATCTGGATCTATGTCATCCACGGCAACTTCTCATTGGCCTCCACGTCTATCTGATCAAGATGTCTCACCAGACCTTCTGGAAGGAAGTTTTTAATGAGTTACTTTCATAGAAGTTACAGGTTACAGGTTACAGGTTTCAGGTTTCAGGTTGCAGGTTGCAGGTTGCAGGTTGCAGGTTGAAGGTTGCGTAGGGTGCGTGATAAGACGGGCTCGCCCTCATTTTCCGCCTCAACGCCCGGGTTGGGACAGCCCGTTCGATTGTAACGGGCAAGATGCCCATTCCACCCACCGGGTCAAACAGTAAAAGCGATGCAGCTTCGGAACAGGGGAGGCAGCGCGGTCTTGGGGGTTCCCCCGGAGACGAAACCTGATTACGTTGAGCCTTTATGGTTGGTAGGTTATGCAAAAAAGGGTTAAAACTTGAGGCGCGACCCCGTAATTTAATTCTTCAAGCGGAAAGCGCGCCTCCATTGATTAAGGCGAGCCTGTCTTACGGTAACTTCAAACCACTCGCGCTTTGCCGTGGTTTCCCCCACTCGCTATTGCATCAAGACAATGAGATGCACCCTACAGGTTGCAGGTTGAAGGTTGCAGGTTGCAGGTTGTTCGCCTTTGGCGTTCGGTGAAGGGTAAGTTGCCATCTGATAACTTTAAAATTGTGTAATTGGAGGAAGCCATGTTTTCTAACTATAAAATAAATCCTGTAGAGGATTTAGATAGGGCAACAAATAACTTATCGGATCTACCTTCATTACCCATCGACTATTTTCCTAATGTGATTGAGATTTTTGATCAATATGGATTGTTAGCTGGCGTAGTGGTGTCCAAAGGCATACCCTATGAAATGCCTAGGCACAACGATCAGGTCAGTGACTACAATGCTTGGTATTTCGATGGACAGCTTTGCGTGTTTTATCGAGGAAAAAATATTTTGCTTGATCGCACTCAGAACTTGCAGCACCGAGCAGCAATTTTTGGAGCCTTAGGGTTGGGAGCATTAGGAGTTTAAAACCATGGCAAAAGTAACAATAGTCAGTGAGTCCTATGTATCATCTTTACAAGGACAATACCAAGGTGTCATTTCCAAATGGTCAAGTGGACTGGCAGCATTTAAGCAAAAGCAGCAGCAAAAGCAAGAACAAAATCGACAGGCTCAACAACTCAATGGTCAGGTATACAATAGTAATCAAGAGCCTGAAATTAAAATTACCGATGAGGATAAAGTAGTCTATGGTAAAGATGGAGATAAGTTGGTCAATGACTTGAACTCAGACATCATTGGTCAGTTGACTTTAGCCAAAGAGTCATCTGTAGGAGAGATGATTGGAGTCACCAATAAAAAAGTAGAATTGGATGGAATCGTTATTTTACAAACTAATGATGAAGGTGTGGTAAAGGTTAACGCTTTTGATGAACAACAGCTACAGGGGCAAAAACAAAAGATATCTAGTCCAATTCAACCACAAAACCAATCTTTAAAACCAAAAGTCCAACCCGTAAAAGCTAATACTGAAACCAGAGGTGGATTATATTCAGTACGACGCTCAGTGCAGGCTTTAGAGAATACACCACTAAAGCAGTTTTTGCAGTGCCAGGTTAATGAGATGCGTATGCTTCGTAGTGCTCAAAAACAAAAACAAGAAGCTATGCAATCGGAGTTTCTATCTGAATTGATTGAAGCCCGAATGCTTCAATCCAAGCAGCCGAGTTGGTGGGAAAAGGTTGTTTCACCGATTTCAGAAAAAGTGGAAAAATTCAAAAATGCTGTGTCTAATTACCATGAAACATCCCGTCAAAAAGAAGCTGCTGCTACCTTAGTACGCTTAATCAATTCTCAAGCATCACCAGGACAAGATACCTATGAATCAGCAGAGTATACGATTCATCGCGAGGATAATTCCTATGCAATGAGGGACAAAAAAGGTAAGGAATTGATAAAGTTTCGCGCTGGTGCTATGGGGGTCACTGTACAGGGAGAACCCAAACTCAATGAACAGCAATATCAAGAAATTTCACAGGTAAAAAAGCAGTTAGATTGGGGACAGAAACCTGAGGGAAAGTTTCGGCAATTAGGAGCTTCTGAGGCTGACTACTTTAGCCGTGTCAAGGCAGTTGCAGATACATTGGTCGAGTATGCCCAATCACAAGGAAATACTGTCCAGGTTGAAGGTAAACTCAACTATAACTGGAGAGCAACTCCCAATGGCGATATCACAATTGCGGCTAAGGACAGACGAGGAACCATCTTTTCACAGCAGAAAGGACAATTTATGTCCCAGATGACACAACGGGATTTATCCTACTTTGAGCAAGCCTTAAAACCTTTAATGAGCCAAGCGCCACAACGACTAGTTCAGCCCTCTCGATCATCAGTGCAGTCTCTAAAATCTCAAAGCCTAGGTGCTCCTAACCCCTTTGCTCACTCCAGTTTAACAGCACTAGCTTCAAGCAATGGACAGGCTTTTCAACCGCCAGCTAAAACACCTTTCTCGGAACCGATTAATCTCAAACAGAAATCAAAGGAGCTATCTTTGTAAGGCTTTTTGTTAACTGTTAACCCTCAACAATAAACAACCTGATCTAGCAATCCTCTATAATTCGTGAACAGTCACAGGTCTTACTCAGTAAGGATTCAGCTATCAGCTATCAGCCATCAGCCAAGGCCAAGTTGGCCGTAGGCCACGCTACGCCAATGGCCACGCTACGCGAACAGGTATAAGCTATAATGTATTAGCTATAATTTATAAGCTATAATGCATCAGCTATAATGTATTAGCTATTAGCTATCACCCAAAGGCTGACTGCTGACTGCTGACTGCTGAATGCTTACCTTACTCAGGACTCATTACTTTCTTAGCAAAGACTAGTTTAAATGGAAGTATTGTTCACAAATTATTTAGGATTGCTATAATTTCATTTTGAATCAATAACGTTTGCTTGAAAATGAATATACCCGAAGTTGGGACATTATTAGAATGCTATGGAGCAGTATCTATAGGAATTCCCTTGATTGAAAGACACAATGTACTCAGGTGGATTTGTCAGAGTCTTACTCACCATGGAGTATTCCTGGTTTACCTCTGGAATTTAGCTAGTCGTGGATTTCAGAAAATTGAATGGGATGGAAATTATGATACCTTAGAAAGTTCAATGGTTAATGTCCTAGAAGAGCGTGAGCCATTTGCACAGGTTGTTGAAGTGTTGAATTTTTGTCAAGCCTATTCTGGTAAAGCTCTATTTATCTTAGAAGATTTACCGTCTTTACTCGATAGTGCTGACAGTGGGCAAACCATAACCATCAGAACCTCATTGTCTAATGTTCTCTACAACTTTGGTCTCTCAAGCGATAAGTTTCTAATTCTTTTGGATACGGGGGAGAATGAGTTACCTCGAATTTTAAACTCAATTATTCCTGCTGCCGAATTTCCTTTCCCAGAACCCAAGGAAGTCACGGCATTATTAAAAACTCATTTAGTAGAATATGGTTTGGCTGACCAAGAAACACCTCTAGACGACAGACTAGCTCGGTCTATCGGGGGATTGACTCCGGAAGAAATTCGGATGGCAGTCAAACTGGCGGCGAAAAAAAATAAATACGCCCCCATAGTGTCTTGCCTGTTAAGCGATCGCTCTGAAGAGCGCGCCAAAGGCGAACGCAAGCAATTTCATATAGCAGTCAACAAAGCCCAATCTCAATCAGAGCTAGCCAAGCAATTAATCAATTACAAAATTCACAGACTCAAAGGATTTGGTTTAGAGTTCCTCAAACCTGATGTTGGGGAATTTGGGGGATTAGATAAACTGAAACAAGCCTTGGAATGGGTGAAACAAGATTTTTCTGATCAAGCCAGAGCTTATGGGATTCCATTGCCCAAGGGATGGCTATTGATTGGTCCTCCAGGAACAGGAAAAACCTTTGCTGCCAAAGTCTGTGCTCAAACCTTAGGATTTCCTTTAATTAGCATGGGAGTGGATTTAGTAATTGGTAGTAGTCCAACCCATTTAAAACGACTCTTGCGTCGAGTTGAGGCCGCGAGTCCTTGTGTTTTGTTTCTCGATGAATTGGACAAGTTTTTTGATTCCCAAACAAATAACACCAAACAAATTCTAGGAATTCTATTAACCTGGTTGCAAGAGAAAACAACTCCCACATTTGTGATTGGAACTCTCAACCGATTAGATGCTTTGCCTCCAGAATTAACTCGTGCTGGCAGATTTGACAAACTGTTTTATGTCGGTTTTCCCAAAGAGATTGAGCGGTTTGAGATTTTTAAACTCCATGCTAGCCGATTTGATCCTCGTTATCGGGAGGGAAATGGACCATTAACAGAAAAACAATGGCGTCGATTATTGAGTGCGACACGAAAATGTACTGGAGCAGAAATTCGTGCCATTGTAGAATCAGCAGTGCAGCGAGTGTTCCATCAAGGTCAGAGAACTCCTTTTAAAATTGAATTGGAAAATCTATTAGAGCAGCGAGAAGCAATGACTCCCTTGTATTCTCAGGATACCGAGAGAGTTTTAGCAATGGAAAATCGAGCAGAAGGGGTTTGTAAGCCTTCCTCTTCACCAGATAAATCAATTTTTGCTAGGGAAATAACTACCTTGTGGGGAGAACGATTAAATGTTGGGTCTTAAGTGATATCATGTCCCGATAATTATCCTTAATACCAATTTTTACAGCACACTATCTCCCCATCAATCTTCTTTATTATGGGTATTCAACCGGACTTAATCTGATATCTAATCCGATGTAATGAGTAATGGGTAATGGGTAATGGGTAATTGTGATTACTCTCGTACCATTACCCATTAACACTTAAGCCTTACCGATTACCAACCAGTTTAATCAAGGAATTTTATACCTTGATTAGGTTTAAATATAGCAGTCGAAGTAAAGGTTAAGACATATTTTGTTCCCTGTTCCCTTCCCCCCTTACTAAGGGGGGTTAGGGGGGAACCCTGTTACCTTGAAAACAAAATACTATGTCCTAAACTATACTTTCCTTGCTATAACTGCTGATTAAGACTTAAATTCCAGCAGAGAATTTATCCCCAGTTTGCTGCAAGACGATAGGAGATAGACAGCTTTAGTATTGCCTTTCAGGGCAAAGTATTCCCAAATATGAAGACAATCTCCTAAACTCATAGTTTTCATTATCCCTTGAGTTTCTGTATAACAGTATAGTATCTTACCCGAAAAACCTTTGGCTTTCAATTTTTTTAGTTTTCTCCTTGAGTTAATAATTCCCACCAGTAAAGCAACCGATGAGCCTATGGCATCCATGGCAGCGGATAAACTAACCCGAAACTCCTGATCATCCTCTGTCTTTAATATTTCTAATTGGGATTGACCAATTGTAATCCTAGTCGGGGTTGCTTTTAGCAAATCTGAATCTTGGTTAATTAAGTTTACCCTTGGTTGGATTAATTGATTTGGGTCTTTCTCTAATTGTTCAATGAGTTGCTTTAAGGAAACTGTTTGATTTTTATCCAGGTAGGGGGGGATGAGATTGTCTGAAACTAAATATTTCCAATAAGCCAGTAAGCTGTTGAGAGGATAAACAGTCAAGTTTCTCTGGGAAGGAGTAGTAACCCATAATTTTTGATAGCCATTTTCTTCAAGAAATTTTTGAGCTTGTCTTGGAGACTGTCTAATCGGTATAGACATTTGCCGTAAGCTAAAAACAATTTGGTTATCAAGGCTATAAGCTCCTAGGGTGACTTCCTCTAATTGAAGACAGATATGATCTACGTGGGGATAATCCAAAAAATCATCATCAATTATCTGAGGATCAGTGTGATGAGTTTGAGCAATTAGGTGGGTCATAGCCATAAATTCCTTCTTCTAAATCCCTTGATTTAAGTAAGCATATGCGCTACGCGCAGGCTACGCCAACAGCTATTGGCCGTAGGCCACGCTACTTGAGGTGCAGTCAGCCTGAGCGTAGCGCGTTAGCTAACTGCTGAATGCTTACTGATTTAACCTGTTCAAGTTTTTGACTGTTTCTCTTTCTTGGTAGTACTCTCTAAGCAGAGCAACGGATTGATTATGTACATATAACCCCTTATAGTAACGTTCCTTTTTTCAGAGAATTTTTATCGTTTCAGGATTTTAACGTCTCTATGTAACAAATATTTACAAATCTTGTTATTATCGAATTTTATGGCTATTTATAAAGAAGTAAGCAAACAAGGAATTAGGGAAATGGTAGGAAGTAATCTTTCTCAAGAAAACCTCTCCCACATCAAGCAACCTGAAAGTCTGTCAGATTTAATTGACGAGAGGGATAAGACGGATTACTCTCTATTGGAAAAGCTGTTAGAAGGACGTTCCGATAGCTTTAAGGCAAAAATTTTAGATTTAGTTGTTGCGACAGAATTGGACGCTAATGACCCGCTATTCCTATTTTTGGTAGCAACGTCCAGTTTGGAAACAATGTTAGCAGATACTCCTAAATCCTTAGAGCAGTTATTCCGAAGTTGGGAAAAGGATATCCAGCAGATGATTGATGTCGTGGGGCAATCCACCGTGGATATTCAGCGCCAAGAAATTGCTAAAGCGATCGCTCTTCAGAGCGCGCCAAAGGCGAACGCGTCTGCCATAGAGCAATCAAAAGTAACCATAGAATCCAAGTCAGAAAGACAGCCCTGTTCCTATCCACCCAAAGGGTCAATGGATTTTCCGATTGTTAAGGCATCTCCTTTTACAAACATTACAGCCATTTGTGGAGCTGTGGTTTTGTCATTGGTTTGTGGACTAGGAGCGGGTTGGGGGCTATCTGAGTTAAGTCAACCAAAATTAGACCCCAATGGTTCTAGACAACTAACCCTAGACGAAGCAGCTACCTTAAATTGGGCAATCAGTAAAGAGGGCAAATTAGCCAGAAATATAACCAAATGGAATGCGGGCTATTTGGATAACTTAGAGTGTCAAAAGGATGCCATAGAGGCAGGAATCCGGTTAAACTTTGGGGGAAAAAAAGCCACTAGCGGCTATTGTCTACTTTGGGTCGCCCCTCCGAGCCAGCGCAAGTATATAGACGACAATAAATAAGTGAACCCTATTTTATCGCTATTTTGATAGAGATCAGTGTCGGTGTTTTGGTAATGGCTAATAAGTACGAGCCTTATCCCGACCAGAAGTACCATTTCTCTTATGGATTAGTGAGTGCTAAATTTTTCTGATGGTACTCCATAGCTTTAGTGTAGTTTCCTTGAGAGTAATAAGCGGCTTTCAGACTAGCTATGGCTTTTTTTGCTGCCTTCCGGTCACCGATGGCTTGGGCAATACTCAAACGTTGTTCATAATATTCAACCGCTTGGCCATAATTGTCTAAAGCATCATAAGCCTTTCCCAAGCGACCTAAAGCTTGTTGTTCTAGACGGCGATTACCTATTTGTTGAGCTTTGAGCAATTGCTGCTGAATATAGTAAATCCCTTGAATATAATCTCCTAGTGCCAAGCAAGCATTACCCAACTTGCCCAGAATTTGTCCTTCTAGGGGAAGATCACCCATCTGCTGTGCGATCGCAAAACGCTGCTCGTAATAGTCAATAGCTTGAGCATAATCACCGATGGAGTAGCAGGAGTTACTAAGATTTCTCAGAATTCGCTCTTCCAGCTGCGGTAACCCAAGACTCTGGGCAACATAGAGGCTCTGTTGCTGGCAAGCTATTGCTCGGGGCAAATCCCCTAGTGCCTTATGGGCCAATCCTAGATTGTTCAAGGCAGTCACCTCTCCCAGTCGGTCTTGGAGTTGCCGCATAATAGTTAGGCTTTTTTGACCATAGTCAATGGCTTTGAGGTGATTTCCTTGGTGACGGTAGGCATTTCCCAAAATTCCCAAAACCTGGCCCTCAAGACGCTGGTCTTTGATGTCTTTTGCGATCGCAAGACTTTTGTTACTATATTTTATGGCTTGTTGAAAGTTGTCCAAGGAATAAGCAGTCAGGGCCATACCACTCAGAGCTTTTCCTTGACCCCGTCTATTTGCCAATTGCGCATACATTGCTAGTGCTTCTTGAAACGACTGTCTTGCTGCGGATAATTGACATCGCTGGTGCTGCTCAATCCCTTTCTCTAAAAGTTGAGCAGCTTCACCGGTGCGATGGTTTGACGCAAGGTCATGAACATTATCTGGAATGTTGTCAGGTAATGTAGGAACGAAAGTTTGGCGTGCTGCCTCTACTAGACGCTCCCTATATTCGCTGTCATCACACGGCAACCGGCTCTCCATTCCTATTGCCTCTTAAGGATCATCAAGAGTTTTGTAGTTTTCTAAGTTTGCGCAATCGAGTAAAATCCTTTGCCATATATTCCCTTGTTTTGAATTGCTCAAGGTCGGATCTCATCCTTTGAGTGAGATACCACAGGGCATTAACGAGAATATGACGGTTTTCAGATTTAGCGCAGCTCAACCTAACAGTACGAGTGCGGGTACTTGACTACCATGATAACCGCATTAATGGTGGTTACCGCAACTTTACCAATATCATAACAAATGCTATACTAAATCTAACTTATGGATGATTTAATCTCAGCAAATAAAAATCCCTAGGTCAGCATTCAGCCTAGGGCTAATGGGCGTAGCGCATGCTACGCTTGCCAGCGATGAAAGCACGCCACTGCCCATCAAAGATTGTAGGTAGGGACTGTGCTAAACTTTTTTATTGAACTACATCAAGCTCAGATACATTTAACCCGGTATTTCCGCCCCATAACGGTAAGCCGTGTATAGCACATCAATTTACCAATTGATGAGGACGCATCTCTCAAAGCTGTCGAAAAAGCCTGACAGCGCTTTTGCCCCAAGCGCGAATTGACCAAGCGCGAATTGACATTTACTACAGAACAACCTAGATTGATTGTCTGATGCTTCAATGCTTTGAAGCTTACTTCTGTTATTTTCCGAATCTTTTTGTGAGCGGACGGTTAAGCTTGCAAGCTATGTTAGCTGTGTTTTGTTCATCAGCTATTTAATACTAAGCAGGTGCACAAAATTCATTCACATTTTGTAAAACTCAAATCCTTACAATATAAGGGTTACAGAGATTGCGAGTAGGTAATTAATTCGGCGATCGGTGCTTACCAGATTTTCCCGAGGCTTTCGGTGAAACTTCGCAAGATTTTATTAATTAGTTCTTTCCAGCAGAGTTTCTCTAGATGATGTTACTGCTGACTTGGTAGTCTCTGGTGTGCAGTAGACTTCGCAGGAGTTATTGGGACTTTCACTCAATTTCACCTTATGAAGTTGGACATCCAATTCTTGAATTGGTTGTTGCAATAACTGACAAATATAGATAGCAATATTTTCGGCAGTAGGAACAACCCGGGCAAAGTATGGAATGTCTTTATTGAGGAAAGTATGGTCAAAAGCTTCCAGGACATACTCATCCATGACTTGCTGCAAGGAGCCTAGATCAACAATCATGCCAGTGCGCGGATCCATTTCACCCTTAACTGTCACTTCTATGTGATAGTTATGTCCATGTCCGTTGGGACGAGCACACTTACCGTAAATCTGGTAGTTTTCCTCGTCACTGAGGTCAGGATGAGCTAGTCGGTGAGCAGCGCTAAAGTGGTTACTGATAGTCAGATATACTTCCATACCGTTTCCTTGATAGTCAGCCCAGAGTTTTGGATGTTCAAATAGCTGAATCTTCAGTAGTGGTAGATAGGTAACCAAGCGTTGCCAAATTACTCGTGCTATGTTTTCGGTAGTAGGTAAGGTTTGCTGAAATTCTGACCAAACCTCATTGAGATAAGCGTAGTCAAGTTGGCTGGTGACCTCTCGTTGGATCACCGTTTTGACTTTAGACAAGTTTTTCACCATGCCATACTTATCCAACTGAGCGGTCAGGGAAACGAACAGAACGTAGTTGTGTCCGTGTCCAGGAAATCTGCTCCCCAAACCAAACCGCTGAAGGTTCTCAGCTTCACTCAGTTCTGGTAACCAGTATCGGTGGCTGGCTGAAAACTCAGCACGGCGCTTAATGACGCATTCCATGTCAAGTTAGGTAAACTAGACTTATTTTCAGGATAAACTAATTTGGATTAGTGGTCGTTGGTAAGCTAAAAAAATAATATTGGTTACCCATTAGCAAAAATCTTTAACTGTGTCTTTAGCTTCCCAGAGCAGATGGGAAGCTATTCTGAACAGTTCTTGACCTGTGTGTAGGTGGTAGTCGTCGTAGTTAAGGGTAAACAGCTTTAATTCTTCTATCCCATCTCCTAACTGATTAAGACAGTAGTAGAGGTTAGCAGCAGCACTGGCAACGGTGGCAGGATTAGGTTGAGACTGAAACAGTCTCTGAGCTTGATGGAGATGATCACCACACTCTTCCAGATAAGCTTCAAACTCTGCCATGAGTTCATCATCAAACGGGTCAGCGGAGAGTTCATCAAGTTGAGCCTCTAGAGGCTCAAGGATATGACTAATCCGGTGGTTTACAGGTTGATAAATTTGCTGCAACCATTCCCCTAGCTGGGCATCAGTCTTTTTTCCCTTTTGCCGATGATGCTGGTAATGTCTTTGGGCATGAGCTGTTCGCTGTTGTCGATTCTGAGGCTCTAATGAATCCTGAAAGTAATTCCTCTTTTGGTCATAGGAACGCCGTCGCTCAGGGTTACTGAGTACCTCATAGGCAGCATTAACTTGGATAATTTTTTCCGGATCAGCGGTGGGGCTGTTGCTATCTGGATGAAAGCGCTTGGCTAGCCGTCGGTAGGCTTGTTTAATTTCTAGGGTCGTAGCGTGGGGATGAACATCCAAAGTTTGGTAGTGATTCGAGTCTGACATGGGCTACACTAAACCTACTGAAACCGGCAGCGATAGTATAATTGAGGTAGCAACTAAGCTCAATCCTTATATTTCCATCGATTTCCAGAGGTTTTAGGATAACTACTGAACCGAAGCGCCTTGCCCCATAACACTAATCAGTGGTGGCGGTTGGCTCTTGGAAGAGGGGGGTGCTTAGGTACCGTTCCCCAAAACTCGGTTGAATCATGACAATCAGGCATCCCTCATTTTCTGGACGTTTGCCAACTTCAATAGCCGCTGATAGTATGGCTCCAGTGGAAATGCCGGAAAGAATTCCTTCTTCACGGGCTAAACGACGACCGTATGCGATCGCATCATCATCCGTAACTGTAATCACCTCGTCAAGAAGTTCAACCTTGAGTACTTCTGGAATAAAACCCGCACCGATACCCTGAATTTTGTGAGGTCCTGGAGACCCTCCAGAAAGTACAGAACTACCAGCTGGTTCAACTGCGATCGCTTTAAAACTGGGCTTGCGTTTTTTGATCGCTTCAGCAACACCAGTAATTGTACCACCCGTACCAACTCCAGCCACCAGGAAATCCACCTGTCCTTCCGTATCGTCCCAAATTTCTTCAGCGGTGGTACAATAGTGAATTTTGGGGTTAGCTGGATTACGAAACTGTTGCAGCATATAGGCATTGGATGTGGTTTCTACAATTTCCTGAGCTCGCCTAATACAGCCACCCATGCCTTCACTACCTGGTGTCAGTTCCAACTGAGCACCATAAGCTCGCAACATAGCCCGTCGCTCGATGCTCATTGTCTCTGGCATGGTTAGGATCAGTTGGTAACCCTTGGCTGCCGCTGCCATTGCTAGAGCAATACCTGTGTTTCCCGAGGTCGGTTCCACCAAAATAGTTTTGCCGGGGGTAATCCACTCATTCTGCTCCGCTGTGTTGATCATGCTAACACCAATCCGGTCTTTAACAGACGAAGATGGATTCATGCCCTCTAGCTTGGCTACAATTCTAGCGACACAGCCTTCTGCTTGAGGAATACGGTTTAATTGTACTAGAGGTGTCCGACCAACCAGTTCGGTAATATTTGGAGCAATTCGCATAACTGTTGGAAATTCTGAGTTATTAGTTGTTATCCATCATCCATCCTAGTATTTTTTGACACTCCCACCCCTTCAAACAAAAATCCCCGCCTAGGGGCAGGGAAACCTAACTAATTCTCAATAGTCCTTGGGCAATTAGCCAGGGTCTTTAGAAGGTGAATGTGGTTCTGATGGTACCAATCACAGCATCATCATTACCGTCACTCTGCTCTGGATTAATCACCCAGATCACACCAGGAGTGATAGAGATATTATCGGATAGCTGATACTTGTAGAAGCCTTCTATGTGAATGGGGGTATCAATCTCATTCAAATCCGAATAGGGGACTGCACCACCAAAGAAACCTAACACACTACCTTCTTTCCCAAAATCGGGGAAGGCTAAACCACCGCCGTAACTCCAAATTTCACCATCTCCTTCACCAATCACAATCACATCGGTGTAGTTGAAAAATCCACTAAAGGAAATCTTGTCGGTGAGGCGAAACGCTAATTCTGCTCCGTAGGAGTTGGTTACCTTGTCAGCTGAATCAGCTATACGACTAGCAAGAAGTGCTTCTTGATTTAAGTTGGCAGCACGAGTACCTACTATACCATCTTCTCCAGCGCCTTTGCTGAATATGGCACTGTTCTCTTTATGGAAACCATGGACGTAAGTAAAGCCCACACCAATGCGGTCGTTGACGTTGAAGTTCAACTGACCCAAGGCAGAATAATCACCATTGAACAGACCTGAACCTTCATCAGGATCTGACGCATTGCCAGCTAGGTAACCCAGTGTGACAGTACTTGGTCCAATCACGCTCTCTAGTAAACCGAGTTGGAAGCTAACCCCTAAACCAGCACCACCACCAATCCGATAGATGGGGTTTTGTTGAGAAAATGTGGATAGAGAGCCACTACCACCATCGAAGTCTTGGAAATAGGGATTGAGTGTAGGAACGTAATCATCATGCCGACCACCAAAGGCAGCAATGTAAGTTGATACTTGACCAAACGGACCAATAGGAATGTCACCGTAATAGGCTAACCAGTCAACTCCTATATCGTTCCCGTCACCAGTACCATCAATCTCAGTGTTAAAGGTCTGGGTGAGTTCTGGGGTAATCTCACCCCCCGCTGTGAAGGCATTCAGGTTACCAGCACTCAGACGAGTTACTAAACTGTCTTGACCAGTGAAGCTGGTGTCGAGAACTAAACGAACCCTGTCACCAAAGACAACTTGGTTATTGTCATCTTCCCCAAAATCACCAAAGTTATTGGTCAGGGCGAATATGACTTCCCCTTCCAGTTTCGTAGTAGTGGAGAATTGGTGATCCTCTAGGAATGCGACTCGACCTTCGAGGTTATCGACCCGTGCTCCGAGGGTAGCCAGTTCTGCCTCAAACTCTTGAATCAGCCGTTGCAGCGTTTCTAAGTCTTCACGGGTAATAAAGTCAGCAGTACTAGCAGCAATTAAACGCTCAATCTGGTTCAAACAAGCGTTCAAGCCAGCCGCAAATTCGTAACGGGTGGTAGCACGGTTGCCACGGAAGGTGCGGTTTGGGTAACCAGCGATACAACCGTAGCGCTCTACCAGACTACGCAGAGCTTCATAAGCCCAGTCTCCAGGAGAAACATCCCGCAGTTGGGAAACACTAGTTACCTGATCTTGGCTGTTACTGCCTTCTTTACCGTAGCGTTGAATTTGATTTAACAGCTGGCTGTTATCTGAGGCTGAGGGGACGGCTTGGGCTATTTTTGTTTCTGCCTCCGGTACGTCTACCTTAGGAACTAGGGTATCGGCCTTTAAAGTTAATGATGTTCCCTCACCCAAGGTGGAGCCCATCGACCTGGAAAAAACTGGGGTATCCTTTACTTCTGGAGCAGTGGGGGCCGCCGCGATCGCCATTGTCTTTACTGGGACAGCTTGAAGTGGGGCAGCTTCCGTAGTAACTTGATTCTCAACTGTTAAGGAGTTGGCCTTGTTGGCTGCCTGTACCTCATTGGTACCAAAGGCGAGAGCAGCACCCACTACAGCAGGACTTATCAGTAGGGACTTCAACAGTAGTTTAGACATCTTCTCTTAATCCTCACACCTTTACAATTATTGAACTCTCCCCCGGATCAATCACGGAGGATGGTGACATACTCCCGACGCTGACAAGCACGCGACAGCACGGGCTTCTTACCAACACCAGCTACTGCTTAGGTTACTCGGTAAGCTTTATTAACGACACGGGATGCCCCTCCGCGCCGGAACAATACAAAAAAGTTCTATTTTCTTTGTACTGCAGGTGCGACCCGTGGCGAATTTAATTCGCCGACGGAAAGCGCACCTATGGAATTTTACCCATCCACAGATAACTCAAACTATCAAGTTTTTTCTGAAGGTCACCCCATATTCGTTGGTTGTCAAGGTTCAGGCGCGTAGGTGGCGGTTAGCTCTTAATTTGTTTTTCCCTACTATCCCTAGTACATCGCATTGGAAAGCTCTGTTCCGACCCTTGCCCCGCGCTCCATCCCTACACTTACTCTATACGGTAAAGTACGGGGATTCTCGCGGTTTAGATAAGAATCAGCGCTATTGCGATGAAACCTATTAACCTATTACAGGAACAATTTATTAGAGGAACAATTCTTATACTATAGCCTTTATCGACAAAGTGCTATACAAACTTTTTTGCCAATGCCTGTGAATGAACTTCTGCGCTAGCTGCGGGTCTATTGCTAAAGCAATTGTCACTTATTTAGAGTTATTGAAAGGATATTAACCCAGCTCTGAAATAACTTGCGCTAGGTCAAAATCTTTTGAGGTTAAGCCACCACTATCATGAGTGGTTAGAGTAATCGTTACCTTATTGTAAGAAATCTCTAGGTCAGGATGGTGTCCTGCAACTTCAGATGGTTCAACAAGTTTATTCACAAAAGCGATCGCTTCTACAAAACCCTTGAATGTCTTTTTACTACGCAGGGTTTTCCCTTCCACACTCCAGTCTTCTAGCTGACTCGCCTTGGCTTGAATTTCTGCATCGCTGAGTAGTTGAGCCATGATGGTTAGATCCACTCCTTCAACAATCCCAAAAAAAGACTATCCGCTCTCACGGCTAGTGTTTTGGTTAATCCATAACACCTGGTGTGAGAGCGGTCTAGCGGGTCTTCTGATTGAAACCAGGCTGCCGAGAGGAACTCTTAGGTAGCCCTGCCTAAGCAGTCATATAGATTCTCCGTAGAGAATCCAGCTAACTCCTAGAGAACAGCCCCGGCGCACAGCCGGCTAACTCCAACCAGATGACCCATGAGTTTACTACTATCTTCCATGGGCATCACCTCCTTTAATCCCTAAGCGGTTTTTTTGTACCTTTCCAGGATTATTACCTTTTCTTACAATAACAGAGTATCCCTCAAATGGCAACCTCTGGAAACTAGCATAATTATAAGTTCAGCGAAGATTGCTCAGAACGTTCCAGTTTTCTGTTTCTAGAACTGCTCAAAGCCCCACCTCCAGGTGGGGCTTTGAGCAAATCCAAGCGCTAACCTTAATTCGGGATCAGCCTTGGAGTGTTACAGAGCGTTACCGCGAGGCAGTACTTCCTCAGGGAACTCAAAGTTTTGGTGAGGTTGATCTGCTGGAGCCATCCAAGCCCGCAGACCCTCGTTCAGCAAGATGTTCTTAGTGTAGAAGGTTTCAAACTCTGGATCTTCTGCTGCCCGGATTTCCTGGGACACGAAGTCATAGGCTCGTAGGTTCAATGCTAAACCTACAATTCCCACTGCACTCATCCACAAGCCAGTTACTGGCACAAACAACATGAAGAAGTGTAACCAGCGCTTGTTAGAGAAAGCAATTCCGAAGATTTGAGACCAGAAGCGGTTGGCGGTGACCATTGAGTAGGTCTCTTCCGCTTGGGTCGGGTTGAACGCCCGGAAGGTGTTGGCTTTGTCCCCATCCTGGAACAGGGTATTTTCTACCGTTGCCCCATGAATGGCACACAGCAGAGCACCACCGAGTACTCCAGCTACGCCCATCATATGGAAGGGATTCAGTGTCCAGTTGTGGAAGCCTTGCAGGAACAGGATGAAACGGAAAATACCCGCTACTCCGAAGCTAGGTGCAAAGAACCAGCTGGACTGTCCCAACGGGTACATCAGGAACACGCTGACAAATACTGCAATCGGCGCACTGAATGCGATCGCGTTGTAGGGTCTGATGCCTACTAGACGAGCAATTTCAAATTGCCGCAGCATGAACCCAATCAGGCC
>NZ_GL890945.1:26202-169578 GCF_000211815.1 Moorena producens 3L | reverse complement strand
GGCAATGTAAACCGGTAAATTTTCAGGCGTTGCGGCTATCGACAACAAACTTGTCCACAATAGCAGTAAATGCTGTATACTAAAAAACCGGTGAGCTAATAGAGCAACCCCCATAGCAACCCTAAGTTGAATCCTAAACCGTGACAGTTATGACTCAGGACTGACCACTCTCGGAATCACCAACGATTGCTATAGCGCCAACAAACGCGGAACTGGCGGAATTGGTAGACGCGCTAGATTCAGGTTCTAGTGTTCGCAAGGACTTCCGGGTTCAAGTCCCGGGTTCCGCATAATTAACCAAACTGGTATGCTCACAAGCACCAAGAATCCCCTAGTCAAGGAAATTCGGAAGCTGCACAGAGTCAAAGGACGTCGGCAGCAAGACCTATTTCTGTTGGAGGGAACCCACCTGTTGGCAGAAGCCTGTGCCGTAGATTATCCCCTAGTCACCCTCTGCTATACATCAGAATGGCTTGAAGCTCATCCACAACTATCCCAAGATGCTTCCGTTCGGTCTCAAAGAGTGGAAGTGGTAAGTCAGTCTGTACTAAAAGCGATCGCTACTACAGTTGAGCCAGATGGAGTAGTAGCCACAGCAACCCGTCTTCCCCTTTCCCCGAAACCCCTCAATTCCCTCTCCCTAGGGCTGGCTCTAGAAACCATACAAGACCCAGGAAATCTTGGAACAATCATTAGAACTGCGGTAGCCGCTGGTGCGGAAGGATTGTGGCTAAGTTCCGATAGTGTAGAGCTAGATAATCCTAAAGTATTGCGAGCCTCAGTCGGTCAGTGGTTCCGTCTGCCCATGGCAGTTACCCCCCATTTGCCCACCCTCGTAGCTCAAGCTCAAGCTCAAGGGATACAAGTAGTGGCCACAGTACCAGATGCTAAGGTCAGTTACTGGGACATAGATTGGCGCTGTCCTAGCTTAATACTCCTGGGCAATGAAGCAGCTGGACTTAGGGAAGACTTGGTAAAAACAGCAGATCAGCAAGTGAATATTCCCCTGATGCCAGGAGTAGAATCCTTAAATGTAGCCATTGCTGCTGCCTTGATGTTGTACGAAGCTAAACGGCAACGTTTTTGAAAGTATTTAGTCTCAGTCTGAGGTGGGCTGGTTGACTGACAAAACTGTCAGCCGTCAGCCGTCAGCTGTCAGCCGTCAGCCGTCAGCCGTCAGTGGTCAGCTTTGTGGCACAGGCTTCGAGGCTGGGAGGTAACTCAGCATTATTCCAATGTTTACCTGTTTTATTTAAAAGTAAGCATTCAGCTGTCAGCATTCAGCCGTCAGCTTTGTGGCACAGGCCACAAGCGCTGTGACTTTCGTGACTATTAAACGAATGCTTAGCTGTTGTCTTAATGCAAAGCGCGAGTGGGGGAAACCCCCTGTTCCGAAGCTGCATCGCTTATTCAAAAGCTGTTCGGTGTAGCTTGCCCATAAGCTGATAGCTGTTCGCCAAGCGTGGCCAAAGGCCTTTGGCTGATAGCTGAATGCTTACAAAAGATGTAACTCAGATTAAACCGATGCTTACCTGTTTTATTCAAAAGCTGATAGCTGATATAGCAGAAGTCAGAAGTCAGAAGTCAGAAGTCAGAAGTTAAACTCTTGCCATACTGTAGTTTGAGACTTTTGTCATGTCCTAATTACCCTGGCGACTGCTATAGCTGATACCTGATACCTGATACCTGATACCTGATACCTGATACCTGATAGCTGATAGCTTACACAAAACTCAACCAGCTTAGTTAAACCACCTTACTTTAAAGGCATCTACATCTAATTTTATGATTTTTATAAAAAATAGTGTTCTTGGAATTCCAAAAACACTATTTTTATAAATTGCCTTATCAACAAGAACAATAAAGTAGGGTTTATTAAGAACTATCCCCGGTTACCCAACAAGATGGGAATACGGATGATAACTATCCCCAGTTTATTCACACCCGGTGTCGATATAGACTCCCAAAGAGGTGAGATAGCCACTGGCGCTGCCGAAGAATGATTGAATGGTGGGTTGGGCAGCTTTCAAGGTGAATGGCTTTCGGTTTGATGTTGCTTGCATAGTACCAAACGGACCATAGCTCTTGCCCTTAAGAGTCTTAAATGTTAATTGGGCAATTAAGGGTTTGTTGCCAGCATATGAATAGTCGGCAACGTAACCATCTACTTCTACTAATGGATCATCTGCACTAAAAGAAATGGTGGTCTCTCCGCCACCAGTACCCCCATTCTGAAATGATTTTCCATTGGCATAACTTACCTTAAAGCCATCAATAATAAAGCCGTGATGAACGGTGATTTCAGTAATTGGACCTAATGTTCTGGCCTCAGGGAAATTATAAAATTCAGTGGTTGTCCGTCCTACAGGGCCATCAATAACTTGGGCTTGGGCAGGAGAAACCCCTAGTGTTGTGCTCAGCAAGACTACTGCAGCCAATAGTCCAATCAACTGAAAAAATCGCTTAAACATTACTTAAAACCTCAATCTTTTAAAGGATTTGTAACCCTCCAGAATCTAGCAGGTATGTTAGCCAAAATCTTGAATTATTTAAGGAAATTTTATAGTTATAAAAAAAATATTATTTTTGACAGGTGATGGTTCAATATATGCTCAGTATTTCAATGGTAAGAGGCAAGAGGCAAGAGGCAAGAGGCAAGAGGCAAGAGGCAAGAGGGGAAACAGATTCGGGGTTTTATGGTTCAATAAAAAAAGAGCGATGAAGGGGCGATAGCTTGAGTACAAATGCTCTGCATAAGTGACATGCACCCCATCTAACTTAAGTAAGTTGAAAAAAATCTATAGTTATGACCTGTAACTAATAACAATTAAGGGATTGGGGCTAGCTAAAATTTTTTCTATAGCGGTTTCTAGCCTAATGAGGTACACAGGAGTTTTTCCGTGTTCCCTGTTCCGTGTTCCGTGTTCCGTGTTCCGTGTTCCCAGATCCGCTGTTCCCAGATCCGCTGTTCCCTATTCCCTTTGGGATCCTTGATACTTCATACTTCATCCTCCCAATCTTAATACTTGGGCACTTGCAATCGTGGATTGCTCAAGTTGAAAATAATAAGGACGAAGCATAGCCAATCTAACTCAGGAGATAGATGTGAGTCAAGACTTTGATTACGATTTAGTGATTATCGGTGCTGGTGTGGGGGGTCATGGTGCTGCCTTACACGCAGTTAGCTGTGGTCTGAAAACCGCTATTATTGAAGCCGCTGACATGGGCGGAACTTGTGTCAACCGGGGCTGCATCCCTTCTAAAGCTCTATTAGCCGCATCAGGTAGAGTGCGAGAGCTACAGGACGCTCATCATCTCAATGCCCTTGGGATTAAAGTAGCTGGGGTTGAGTTTGACCGAAATGCGATCGCAAATCATGCCAGCAATCTAGTCAGTAAAATTCGTGGTGACCTGACCAACAGCCTAAAACGCTTGGGTGTGGATATTATCAAAGGCTGGGGTAAAGTTGCTAGTAATCAAAAAGTAACCGTTGTTACAGACAATGGTGAAAAAACGATCACAGCTAAAGACATTATGATATCCGCTGGTTCAATTCCCTTTGTACCCCCAGGAATTGAGATTGATGGCAAAACCGTATTTACCAGTGATGATGCCATAAAACTAGAATGGCTGCCAGATTGGGTAGCAATCGTGGGCAGTGGTTACATTGGTCTAGAGTTTGCCGATGTCTACACAGCACTAGGATGTGAAATCACCATGATCGAAGCCCTAGACAACCTGATGCCAACCTTTGACCCTGATATTGCCAAACTAGCCACACGAATACTGATCAAACCTCGGGACATTGAAACCCACACTGGGGTGCTAGCGATGAAAGTAACTCCCGGTTCCCCTGTGGTAATTGAACTAGCAGATGCCAAAACTAAGGAAGTAGTCGATGTGCTCGAAGTCGATGCTTGTCTGGTCGCTACAGGTCGGATTCCCGCCACCAAAGACCTAGGACTAGATGCCGTAGGTGTGGAAACAAACCGGCGCGGTTTTATTCCCGTAGATGACACCATGGCAGTACTTTCAGCAGGGGAACCCGTGCCCCATCTTTGGGCAATTGGTGATGCCACTGGGAAAATGATGTTAGCCCATGCCGCATCCGCTCAAGGTATTGTCGCAGTAGAGAATATCTGTGGACGTCAGCGCACCGTAGACTATCGCAGCATACCCGCAGCCGCCTTTACCCATCCAGAAATCAGCTACGTCGGCCTGAGCGAACCACAAGCCAAACAATTGGCCTCCGAAGAAGGCTTTGAAGTATCCGTTGTAAGATCTTACTTTAAGGGGAATTCTAAAGCGATCGCAGAAGGAGAAGCAGATGGGGTAGCGAAAGTGATCTACCGTAAAGATACCGGGGAAGTGCTAGGAGTCCACATCCTAGGTATCCACGCCTCCGACTTAATTCACGAAGCCTCAAATGCGATCGCAAACAGACAATCCGTCAACTCCCTCGCCTACCTAGTCCATGCTCACCCCACTCTCTCAGAAGTACTCGACGAAGCTTACAAACGAGCTGTAACTCATTAGTCATAATCCTTTGTTAATTGCTAATTAACAAAGGATTATGAAACTGACGCACTGAGGGACTGACGCACTGAGGGACTGACGCACTGAGAGACTGACGCACTGAGGGACTGACGCCAAACACGGACTATATAAAACTACTGATGCAAATTCGCCGACGCCCACCTAATCCAGCAGTTAAAATCCAAACCCTGCACTATCAAGTTGCATTACCAGACGATAAACCCCACCATATTCTCGAAGAAATTGTCTGGCACAAAGAGAAAGAAATTGACCAGATGCGGGAAAGTCTGCCCCTAGTGGAGTTGCGCAAGGGAGTACAAACAGCACCACCCCCCCGAGACTTTCTAGCAGCCCTAAAATCAGGAAAGACTAGCCCTGCCCTGATTGCAGAAATCAAAAAAGCATCTCCTAGCAAGGGGGTTATTCGAGAAGATTTTGACCCAGTAGCCATTGCTCAGTCATACTGCCAAGGTGGTGCTAGTGCGATCTCAGTGCTGACCGATCAAAAATTCTTTCAGGGTAGTTGGGAAAACCTGGCAAAAGTTCGTGCTGCTGTAGACATGCCTTTGCTGTGTAAGGAGTTCATCATCTATCCCTACCAAATGTACATGGCTCGTAGTCACGGAGCAGATGCAGTTTTATTGATTGCAGCCATCCTTTCCGATCAAGACCTGCAATACTTTATCAAAATTGCTAAGACTCTGTCGATCACCCCCTTGATCGAAGTCCATACCCAATCTGAATTAGATCGAGTATTATCTCTCGATGGCGTTACCCTAGTAGGTATAAACAATCGTAACTTGGAAGATTTTTCCGTCGATTTACAAACAACCTGTCAAATACTAGCAGCAAGGGGTAACCAACTACTCGAACGTGGCATTCTGGTAGTCAGTGAATCAGGGCTTCATACCAACGCTCACCTTGATCAGGTAGCATCTGCCGGAGCCACAGCCGTCCTGATTGGTGAGTCATTGGTAAAACAGCCAGACCCAGCAGTTGCTATTGCCAGCTTGTTTAGCCATCAGTGACCCATAGCCCAAAAAAATAGTCAATTGTGATGGCAGACTCAGACTCACCGAGGTACAGCAAATTTCATGGATCCAATTCCCCTTCCATCTTATATTCACTACGAACTGCTGCTCCAACTGCTAGAGCGCCAAACAGCATTTGCTACCAGTCAAAACCCCCAATTGCGAGAGCAGGTTCATGAATTGATCAGTACTCTGCGTAAAGCCCGAGCTCAACAGAAGCAATTAGAACAAAGCTGTCAGCGAGCCAACTTGCCCATGGAGTATCGCTGGTCTCTCAACAGCGTCAAGTTGGATGCCCATGATTCAACAAATGGTTTACCGGATTCAGCAGGAAGACTCCCCCATTAAATAGTCAACAAATTGTCAACTTCATAAAAAAAAACTAAGAAATTTAGTCAGAGTATCTCATTTGAGCCAATATATTTTGAGATTGTTACCTACTCCTGAGGAGCGTTACTCCCACTGTCGGCATCAATAACACATGCTCGCTATGGCTCCGAACTAAAGAGTGTCCTAACTGCAGGGTGTCAATATACAAAGACTTGAAGGCAAGTTTAAATCTAGCGCGGCTGGGTTGGTCGTGTAAGCATGGGTGGGGATAACCGCTCCCATGCTCCGGTGGTGAAACGCCAAATTAACCCCTAAATTAACCTTGAATTTCCGGTTTTGTCCGGTAAGATCCAAGACTTAATCGGTCACTTCAGAGTAACTAACCAATCATCAGATCACAACAACCCTAGATACCAAGACTAACTACAGATGGAAGACAAGCTCAAACTAATGATTCCTGGCCCGACGCCAGTACCAGAACAAGTATTACTGGCCATGGCCAAACACCCGATCGGACACCGTAGTCCCGAATTTAGCGAAATCATGGCAGAGGTCAATGAAAACCTCAAATGGCTACACCAGACCAAAAATGATGTCTTGACTGTAACCGCTAGCGGTACCGGAGTCATGGAAGCTGGCATTATTAACTTCCTCAGTGCAGGCGATCGCGTTTTAGTTGGTTCTAATGGTAAATTTGGCGATCGTTGGGGAAAAATCAGTACTGCTTTTGGTCTGGAAGTGGACACCATTACCGCCGAGTGGGGTAAGCCCTTAGATCCGGAGCAGTTTCGCGAAAAGCTAGAAGCTGATACCGAAAAGCAAATCAAAGCCGTAATCGTCACCCACTCTGAAACCTCTACTGGCGTTCTCAACGACTTAGAAACCATAAATCGTTACGTCAAAGACCACGGGGAAGCCCTAATTATTGTTGACGCAGTTACCAGTCTTGGAGCAGTCAATGTACCCATTGATGAGTGGGGTCTCGATGTAGTAGGCTCTGGTTCCCAGAAGGGATACATGATTCCCCCAGGACTAGGATTTGTCAGTGTTAGTCCTAAAGCTTGGGAAGCCTACAAAACGGCTACCCTGCCCAAGTTTTACCTAGATTTGGGGACTTACAAGAAATCTACTGCTAAAAACAGCAATCCCTTTACCCCGCCAGTGAACCTAGTCATTGCCCTACAAACTGCACTGGGCATGATGAAAAGAGAAGGGTTAGAATCAATATTTTCCCGTCACCAGCGTCTGATGGAAGCAACTCGTGCCGCCGTCAAAGCCCTATCATTACCTTTGTTTGGTTCTGATGAGTATGCTAGCCCAGCCGCAACTGCAGTGATTCCCACATCAGTAGAGTCCGAACAAATCCGTTCTGTGATGAAAAAACGCTATAACATTGCTCTAGCTGGGGGACAAGACAACTATAAAGGAAAAATATTCCGCATTGGTCACTTAGGTTTTGTCAGTGAGCAAGATATTCTTACTGTCATTGGTGCTCTCGAAGCCACCCTTCAGGAATTAGGACACCAATCCATGACACCAGGAGCAGGTATTGCTGCTGCTGCTAGTGTCTTTGCTAAGAGCTGATTAACAGTTTATGGTTGACGGTTGACGGTTGACTCTGTTCTGCGCTAAAAGGTCAACCGTTGGCCTACGGCCACGCTACGCGAACAACTCCTAATAGTGTTTTTAATTGTTAATGAAACTTCCGCCACCTAAGTTCAGCAAGGATGGGGGAATAATTCCTAATTGAGTTCAACAGCACCATCAAATCCCAATTCTCAATTAGGACCCAATCACATACCCAATTCCCAACCCAATTCCCAAGTTTTCCTGATCAGTACGAAATCCTAAGGAGTTAATTAAAGAAGTTTTGGCTCTGCCATAAGAGATCATCCTAAATAACCGCCCAAATCTGTTATGCCCTGACTGGGAAAAAAAATTTGACTTGATCAAAAGTTTTTTAACTCTCAAAGCAATGCCCAGTAATGATTTCAGCATCAGTTAAATTCCAATTACCATAACAAGTTCGGAAGAGCCGAAGGGTTTAACTGGTCTTACGTAGAATAAAATACATGGGTGATGTGAGGGTATGCAAAAGCCAATGTTTGAAACAGCTGAACAATTTCCTGTCTTGGGGTTACCCGTTCACCTTTTAGACAACTATAGTCATTACTTAGATGATCGTCTCACCAAAGGTCTAGGTAGTCATGTGGTAACTCTAAATGCTGAAATGGCAATCCAGGGAGAGCGCAACCCTGAGCTAGCTGCCGTTATCAAGCAGGCAGAACTAGTGATTCCTGATGGGGCAGGTATTATATTTTACTTACGACTCCACGGAAAAAAAAAGCAGCGCTGTCCAGGAATTGAACTAGCTCAGTCTTTACTGGTCAAGGCTGGACAATACGGAGAATCTTGCCCAGTGTTCTTCTATGGGGCAGCCCCTGATGTAGTCCAAAAAACAGCTAGGGTTTGGCAGAAGAGAGTTCCAAAATTAGCGATCGCAGGAATTAGTCATGGCTACCTCAGTGCAGAAGCAGAGGAAGAATTAAAGCTGACCTTAAAACAACAGCAGCCCAAAATCATATTAGTCGGCTTAGGTGTACCACGTCAAGAATTTTGGATTGCCCAGAATCGCCACCTGTGTCCCCAATCCACTTGGATTGGTGTTGGTGGTAGCTTTGATATCTGGTCAGGGGCTAAAACCCGTGCGCCAGCCTGGTTCCGGAACAATAATCTTGAATGGTTATATCGGTTGTATCAAGAACCCCACCGTTGGCGGCGAATGATGGTTCTGCCTCAGTTTGCTCTCAAAGCCTTAGCTCAAAGAATAATGGTTTTCCCTCAGTTTGCTCTCAAAGCCTTAGGTCAAAGGTTGGCATAACCTAATCCCTATCCCTGATCAATAGACCTCAAAGGATTAGTTCGCACCATTAGTATTGTTTCGTATTGTTTTTATGCGATCGCTAATGGGGATCGGCTGTGTGCTCAAGCTTGCGTCCGCAGCTTATTAGCCCCGTGGAAGGCCAGTTGTTCATCTGACTCCCGATCTCCCCATCTCCGGATCTCCCCATCTCCCCACACCTCCCACACCTCCCACACTTCCCTATCTTTCCCTAATCCCTAATGACCCAGAAAGCGATAATCAAATTACAAGGAGTAACAACAACCTATCCCAACAACCGAGGTTTGTTTAACGTCAATCTAGAAGTCAAGTCAGGAGACTTTTTATTTATCACAGGGCCTTCTGGTGCTGGTAAATCCACATTGCTAAAGTTACTCTATGGTGAACAGCGCCCCACCCAAGGGAAAGTATTTGTCGATCAATTCAATGTTGGGCAATTACGAGGCGATCGCTTGTCATTCCTACGCCGTCGCCTGGGGATTGTTTTTCAGGACTACAAACTAATTCCCAAGCGAACTGTGTCAGAGAATATCGCTTTTGTTCTGTGGGCACAGAGTTTCACTCGCAAAGAAATTAAGCGACGCCTAACACCAACCCTTAAATTAGTCGGTTTGCAACACAAAGCCAACTGTTTTCCAGAGCAACTTTCAGGAGGAGAACAACAACGGGTAAGCCTGGCTCGTGCCATTGTTAGTACACCGCCCTTGATATTAGCTGATGAACCAACAGGTAACCTCGATCCCGACAATTCTTGGCAGGTATTAAACATTCTCAGGAAACTCAATCACCTAGGCACTACAGTTATTGTCACAACTCATGATGAAAACTTAGTCAGAATCTCCAATCAGCCAGTAGTACAGCTGCGAGAAGGACGTTTGTCTTGTCCTTTTTAGAAGCAATAGTTTACGATTACGATTTGTTTGCTGGTTTCCCTAACCTTACCCCATAATTTTTAATTATACATTAGACTTCGCGGCAGTTGTCGGTAACAGCGGATATGGTAACAGGAAACAGTGGACAATAATTGACGCAAACACTATTCTAAAAAGACTTTTGCAAGAGGTCTATTAGAGCACTGGACTCAAGGATTGTTCTTCAATTTTCTTAGCACTCTTAGTCAGTCCTACTCTGAGTTGTTGGTATTCAGACTCAAGCTGCGCAAAAATTTCCGCTGCTCCAGTGATGGTTTCCGACCTGCCCAGACTTTCCAGTTCGTGACACAGTTTGGAGAGATTTATACCCCCTAGGGTAGCGCTACTAGACTTTAATGTGTGAGCCGCAATTTCCATGGCTTTTGGCTCTTCTTCACTAATTGCTTGAGCCATGTTTTGCACTAACCTCGGAGTATCTTTTAAGTAAATTTCAATCAAACCAAGCAAGCATTCGGCCCCCCGTTCTCCGATACTGTCGATCAAGGATTGCAAAACCGAAAAGTCAACAGCTTGATCAGCTACTACTGGGTTGGAAGGTTGACGATAGTGCGGACATTGACTCAAGGCACGGACTAACTCTGGTACCTGGATAGGCTTGCTAATGTAATCATCCATTCCTGCACTCAGGCACATTTCTCGATCCCCTTCCATGGCATTAGCAGTCATGGCAATAATCCAGGGGCGTAAATGAGCTGGCCATTGTTCACAAATGCGTTGCGTCGCAGTTAAGCCATCCATTTCCGGCATCTGGACATCCATCAAAACCAAGTCATAGGGCTGACGACTAAGAGCTTGGAGTACTTCTAATCCATTCCCCGCGACATCAGCCCGGTAACCCATCCGTTTCAACAATTGCAGGGCTAACTGCTGGTTAACGATATTATCTTCAGCCAACAAAATCCGCAAAGGATGCTTTTGAGCCATTTCGGTGTCAAGTTTTAGGTGTTGAGCAGGTGTTCGCTTAATCTTGATCGGCTGTCCGCTCATCACCTGGGTCAAAACATCGTGAAGCTGAGATTGCTTAATAGGCTTGTTTAAGACAGCTGCAATATCTAGCTGACTCTGATGATGCTTTGTATCTGATTGATTCATTGAGCTCAGCATTACCAAGGGCAAGGCTTGACCCTCAGACTGCTGGCGGATTTTCGTTGCTAGGGTAAAACCATCCATCTCAGGCATATACCCATCCAGAATGGCAATGTCAAATTTATCCCCCTGACTGAGCCAATCGAGAGCTTCTCTACCTGATGCTGCTGTCTGGGTAAGCATACCCCAAGACTTAGCTTGCTCGGAGATAATCGTGCGGTTGGTCGCACTATCATCTACAATCAACAGCCGCTTTCCTTCTAACAATGGCTGAGATACTGGCAGCTTAGGTTCCTCGATCGGATCAGGCTGTTTAGCCAATACAGTGAAATAAAATTTAGAGCCTTGACCAACTTGACTTTCTACCCAAATTTTCCCACCCATCATGGTGGTGAGCCGTTGACAAATGGCCAAACCAAGACCTGTGCCTCCATATTGGCGAGATGTGGAGGAATCCACCTGAGAGAAGGACTGGAAGAGGCGGTCGATCCGATCCTCAGGAATGCCAATCCCAGTATCCTTGACCACAAATTGGATTTCGTAGATCGAAGATTGAGTAGAGGCGGAACGAAATCTGGCAGTGTGAGGGTTGCGGGAAGAAATCTGGGGGTGAGGCGGTGAAAATACTCTCGTGTTGTCTCTGGTATTGTTCTGTGTTCCTTTAGCTCCCCTGACCCCGTTGATATAGCCCGTCTGGTCAAATCCTCCTTGTAGAGTGTAGTCCTTTCCATTGGCTAGAGTAGGGAAACTCAAAGAGTAATGTTTTCCGTAGTCAGGAGCAGAGGCCAACGGGTAGGAGTAGTTAGCAGTATTACTGTGTTCTGTTTCTTTGCCATCAACCAATTCCCCTATGCTAAGTTCTCGGGCAGTTACAGAAACTAACACTTCCCCGATATGGGTAAATTTAATCGCATTCCCCAACAAATTGACTAGAATTTGGCGCAGCCGAGTCACATCTCCCACAATCATGGGTGGAGTGTTGGGATGGAATAGATAGGCTAACTCCAATTTTTTCTCAGCTGCTTTTGCCGCCAACAAATCTAAGGATTCCTCAATGCAAGTGATCAGATTAAACGGTTGTTCTTCTAACTCCAGCTTTCCAGATTCAATTTTTGAAAAATCGAGAATATCATTAATGATGGTGAGTAAACTATCCCCACTATTGCGGATAGTTTCCACAAAGTCTCGTTGCTGGGAGGTTAGGTCTGTATCCAGTAGCAAACCCGTCATGCCAATCACGGCATTCATAGGAGTGCGGATTTCATGGCTCATGGTTGCCAGAAATTCGCTTTTTGCCTGAGTGGCCGCTTCGGCAGTTCTTCTAGCTTGCTCTAGGGCGAAATTTTGCTCAGTCAATTGCTCTCGTTGGCGGGTTTCTTGCTCAAGCAGGTGAGCCTGAGCAATAGCAATCCCTACTTGGTCAGCGACGGCTTCGAGTAACTCAATTTCATCCAGACTCCACTGACGAAATTCATCACACTGATGTATTCCAATCACACCATTCGGTTCCCCCTGATAGGAAGTACGAATTACCAACATGGATTTGACTCCAATCTGCCGACTTATTGGGATCATCGGTTTCAGAAGGGGGTCTTCGTAAACATTAGGGGAACTGATGGCTCGGTCTTGGACTAACAACTGCTCTAAATGAGGATTCCCCAGAATCGGAATTTCTAAATCCAGTATCGATAGATAACCCTTTTCTAAATACTCAGCAACTGTAGGAATGCGAGGATAAGGTTGGGAAACATAGGTATGAATGGTGCAACGGTTCACCTGAAACACTTGACCAATTTGTGTGGCGGTGGTCTGAAAAATTTGTTTAGTCTTTAAACTTTGGCGGATTTCTTGGGTCACCTGTTTGAGTAGCATCACACGAGTCAGTTGCTGGTGTAATGCTTCCTCGGCTTGCTTTTGCTCAGATATATCAATCGATACGCTTAATACCGCTGGCATGTGGGCAATTGCTAAGGAGAAGGGAATTTTGGTAGTTTGGATGATAAGCTTTTCTCCATCAGGATAGATGATCGTCTCTTCTGGAAGGTGTGTCGGTTCTCCACTCTCCAATACCTGCAAATCCGCCTCTCTAAACTCGAAGGATTTTAGGAAGGATTGAGCAAAATCTTCATCCCGATGGTATAGTAAATCATCTACTGTCGTACCATAAGCTTCCGCAACTGCTTTGTTGGCTAGAAGAAACTCTCCATCTCGGTTCTTGGCGTAAATGAAATGAGGCACTAAATCAATAACTTGACGCAGTTGTCTCTCACTTTCTTTCAGATGTGACTCGGTTAATTTACGATTTGTAATATCTCGGATAGTACCAGAGGTACCTGTGATATTACTGTCAGGATCTAGGGTTAATTGCGCATGAATTTCGAGCCAGCCCGAGCCGCCATCCTTGGTAATATACCTTAGTTCCTGCTGATAATACTCCTGTTTTTGGGTAATTAGAGATTGAAACAGTTCTATGTTAGTTTGACGGTCATCAGGATGGAGATAATCAATAAAGTTAGTACCAATGCTATCTGCTACAGAAAAGCCCGTCATTTCTGTCCAAGTTGGATTGAGAAAGGTCAATACCCCAACCCCATCGGTTTGGAAAATAACCTCTTGCACATTTTCCACCACTGACCGATACTGCTCCTCTCTCTCCAGCAAGGCGAGTTCAACTCGCTTGCGTTCGGTAATGTCTTCCACAGAGCCTTCGTAGTAGAGCAAATTCCCATTAGTGTCTCGGACAGGGCGCACATTTTCCAAAATCGAGATTACACTACCATCTTTGCGATAAGCCTGAGCCTCAATGGATGATAAAGCGCCATTGTCCGCTAGCAAGTTAGTAAACTCGTTACGAGCCTCAGTGTCCACGTAAATTTGCTTTGAAACGTTCGTAATCGACTCCACTAGTTCTTCTGGAGAAGAATAGCCATAAATTCGCGCTAAGGCTGGATTGGCACTAATAAAGCGTCCATCCGGTGTAATCTGATAGATGCCCTCTACTGAATTCTCAAAGATGCTACGGTAATTCGCTTCAGCTTGCCGCAGCGCTTCCTCGGCTCGCTTGCGATTGGTGATATCACTAAAGGTACAAATGACTTGCTCTACTAACCCATCCACCCCCACCTGGGGATCGGCATTCACTAGTAACCATACCCAATCTTCAGTAGCTTGATTATGGACACCCATTACCACGTTTCTTACCAGTCTACGGGTGCTAATTGCCTGTTGGATGGGACGACTTTCGGTGGGGAATGGAGTGGTGTCTTCGTGAATGATAGTCCAATCCGAACCAAAAGGACTTTTATCCAACAATTCACTTTCGGTGAAGCCCAATATATCGAGAGCCGCTTGATTAAAGAGCATGAATTCGGTTTTTGCCTCGAATAGCAATACCCCGACCTGCATTTCTCGAATCACCATCCGGAATAGCCTTTCGCTCTCTTGCAATGCTTCTTGTCTAAGAGCTTGCAGTGCTTTACTCGTTTTCTGCTCGTAATATGAGGCAAGTAAGGTGAGGCTGAAGATGATTAGGTTAGTTATCCCTATGGTGCTTGTTACTACCGAAGTATTTAATGTCGGAGAAAACCCAGTGTCTAATGGTGGAGTAACGGTGAACTTGGCTGCCATCATGGTTGTATAGTTTACAGCGGTAATGGCTAATCCCAGGAGCACTGCCCAGCAAAGCTTCCACCCATGAAGGAATTTTCCGGTTCCTACCCCCACATCAAAAGATAGCCACAAGATGAAAAAGGATGTCAAGCTGGCTATAACAACGGATAGGGCAACTAAAAGGAGGTTGTAGTGAATGAGCCCTGGTATTCCCATGGCAGCGATCAGCAGGTAGGGTACGGATGCGATCGCTAATCCCATTACCACACTGCCCACCATTAACTGTCTGAGGTTGGTGATGGGGCTGACACTATAGAGTACGGCACCAGAGATTAGCACTGCTACCCAGTAAGAAAGCAGTACCATGGGCGTATCATAAGTGATGGGGATCGGAAACCGGAATGCTAGCATTCCCAAAAAGTGTATTGACCAAATCCCAACTCCCATGATCATTGCCCCACCAATCAGCCAACCTTTACGGGTAGGCTTTTGTGAGGTTTTTACTTGTCCAGCTAAAATCAGCACCCTATAGGTCACAATCGAGGCGATAGCAATGGATAGAACAACTAACTGTAGGTCATAGATACCACTCATTGCTCTATCTGTATCGCTAATTGGAACAGTTTTTATGATAAAATTTAGCCAGACAAAAACCATTGAGTAGGGCATACCGAGATATTATCTCCCAGACCCTCTAGGGGCCATTTCGATATATTTATTACGAAAATTGTCTTGTAATTCTGAATAGATGTATTGAATTTACACAATTTTGATAAATTAATTTACCGTATAAATACGGATTTTTACTATAGCTATATCCTGAAATTTACCGAATCTAATCTATTGGTTGAATCAGAAAGCACCAAATTTAAAACTTGGTAATTGTAATTGCAGAGATTTTTTTAGCTACAAAAAAATGGTCAACAGATAGCAGGATAAGTAGATTTATCCATACCTAATTAAATTATTGATAATAATCATTGGGTGTATACCGTAAAAACAACTACTTTGAACGTCTGAAGCTTAGACTAAAGGTAAGCAGTCAGCTAATGCGCTAGGCGCACGCTACGCTAACAGCATTGAGCTATCAGCTAATGTAAGGCAACCCCTGATCAATAAACAGAGTACGAATTTTTTCGTCAATTAAAAGTTAATAGTTAATACTTACGTAAGTCTTGGAAAACTGGGTGTAGTGGGTCATAAACTCGTTCAGAATTTTCTTGAATGACCCGGTGAATGGGAACAACCTCCACCACGCAGTTAGTGTATGCGATCGCATCCAACTGTCCTACCAACTCGGGTGACCAAGGTTCCTCACGAACTCTCTGATTTTGGCAAGTCAGCCACTTAATTAAATGCGATCGCATCACACCTGGTAAAATTCCAGCTTCCACTGGTGGTGTCCACCACTGACCATCTCTCCATCCCCATAAGTTACCTGTGCTAGTTTCCAGCCAATTCCCGTGATTATCTACCAGAATTGCTTCCTGTGCTCCCATATTTTGCGCCATTTGCTTCGCCAGCCATGGAGATAGATAATTCCCGGTCTTGTGAGTGGGTAAGCAGCGATGAAATTTTACCGAAGAGGACTCAGCTACCCAAGCAGTGATGCCTTGTTCTTGCCACTGAGCTAAATTGGCTGGCAGAGGACGACCCATAATCAATTCTCGTCCATCGGGGAATAGGGTAATTCTCAGCACTGGGTAAAGGGTGATCAGTGATTGTGCTCCTTGGCGCAATTGCTCCCAATCCGGCTGTTGCCAACCAAATGCTTGTAAACTCGATTGGAGGCGATGGCAATGATTAGTCCAATGGGTTAGTGGGTGATCTAATGACTGATGGTAAACTCGTAGGGTGGTAAAAACTGTAGCGCCATAGATAAATCCTGGCTCATCAATGGTCAGGCTCAGGGAGTTGCCCTCAATTAGCTGACCATTGTACCAGAAGCAGGGTTTTGACATCACTCTAGCGTTTTCCATACTTATGAGGTACACAAAATTTTTTCAAATCCCCCCCCTCAACGCGCCTGGGTTTCCTATTCCCCATACTCTTACCTCTACTCCATGCTCCCTGCTCACTGCTCCCTAAAACCCCAGACGAAAGTACCTCACCCAATTGATAAATGCTATATCGTAATCAACCAGAATTGCGATTATAATCTGCTTTTCCTCTTCGAGCGGTTTGCCTAGAACGCATGGTGTACTGACCATGAATGTTGACCAAGTAGGGAACTATATAGGTTAAACCCCCTGAAATCCATCGCTGTTGAGTCATCTGTCCTTGTAGGAGAGCAGAACCATGATTGATCACAAACAGAACTGAGCCAACGACCAAAGCCACCCTCAGCGCAGTTGGCATCAATTCGAGATCAACAACACTTAGACAGAACTCTTTTAAAGATTTCACCCTGTACCTATCTAGGAAGCTGTTAACGATACAATTTTACCTAACTGATGGTTTTTTTTGGCGGTTGACTCTTAATTACCCAATTAGCTAACTTCTCAACAAAAAAACTGATTTTGTTGACTGACTAAATCCTTGACTAACTCAGACTTAAGTCTTCTTAAGCCATTACTGGTATACCCTCCTGACTACGCGATCGCTGAGTTTTCAGCAAAGAAATATTAGTAGTTAACAAGAAACTGGCAAAGCTAGCAATAGCAATAATTGGAAGAATCGATGTATCAGACAGAACGCTAAGAATAACCGTGCTACTGACCGGTGTTTTGGTGACAGCCACATTCACCGCTGCCATCAGGCAAAGCATAGCAATGGTGGGATGAATTTCGGGTAAGGCGATGGAGATAGCTAAACCCAGATTGGCACCGATGAAAAATAGAGGAAAGATAAATCCGCCTCTAAACCCACCGTGGAGGGTAAAACTGATCGCAAACATTTTTGCCAAGGCAATCCCCAGTAACATGGTTACCCCCAAAGTGGGACCTTGTTCAATCACTGTTTCAATTTGCTCCTCACTAAAAAATAGGGTTTGGGGAAAGAATACAGCAATCAACCCAATAGATAATCCGCCTAGTGTAGCTAGCAAAATATGGCGATGTTCAATAGATTTAATCCAAGACTTGGTAAAGCGAAAGATATAGATAAACACGATAGCAGCTAATCCACCAGCAACCCCGAGTAATCCACCCTCAATTAAATTTAGCCAGGACAGAGTAGGTAATGTATCAAAAAGGTTAAAGCGGTAAATTCCTCCCACATTTAACCCAGTACCAAAGCGGAAAACAGAGAAGCTAAAAATTGACGCGACAATGGCTGGTACGATGGCTTCATAGTATTCCAGACTCCGGCGGTGGGGAATTTCTAGGGCAAACAATGCCCCCCCGATCGGCGCACCAAAAAAGGCACCAAGAGCAGCACTCATCCCGCAGAAGGTCAATATCCGGATATGGCTGATTGCCAGTTTAAGCTTGACTCCTAGCCAGCTACCTAAGCTACCATTAATCTGTACCAAAGGTGCTTCTGGTCCAGCACTCCCGCCAGCGGTGATGGAAATTAGAGAGGTCACAATCATGCCAGGAGTTTGACGAGGCTCCATCCTACCTGGATCGTGAACTTTTTCGATCACCAACGCCATTTCACCGGGTAACCCCAAGAAGTACAGGGATAAGCCCACGAAAAACCCACCAATGGTAGTGGCAATCCACACATAATTCCAAGAGGGTATCCAACTGGGGAAATAGGGTTCTAGAAATTCGGGCAACCAATGCCAAACAAAATGCAAACACTGTTCTAGGACAAAATAGTAACTAGTTGCTACTAATCCGCCAGCAATGCCAATCCCTGTAGCGCAGAGGATTAGCTTTATATAAGCTAGCTTGACGGGTTGATTGTAGCTATCTGATTTTTCCGTCTGATTAGTCCTTTGATTTACCGATGATACTTGAGCCGTCTCTGATGTCATTGTTGTCATGACCCAGTTGTCTTTTACGAGAATTGGTTATTTTTTCATCATGGACAACAATAACTTAAATAGATAGAGTTACTATGTATCGGGTGCATGAAATTCAATTGCTTTTTACATAAAAAAATCTTTAATGTATATTTTGCATGAATTTAAAATGTTTTTTGCATAAAGTAGTTTTCATAACGTTTAAAACTGACTTATCATTAACAATAGAAACCCTTGGTGAATAGGGGGTGATCGGTTAGGGGAATTTTGCCCTCGTCTAGTCTGATGGTTCAATACCTAACATTGATTGAGGTAAGCCTGACAAGAGTTTGCCTGAGTCGGGGGTGTTGCTACAGACTACAACAAACCCTCCGAGTGCAACTCCTCTAATTGGTAAGCCAGATGCAGCAGCTAGTCCACAACTGCTCGCTTCAAATCATTGGTCTAGCTGCAAAGCACTGGCTTAAGGTTTTAGCTGTAAGCATTCAGCTAATGCGCTACGCGAACAGTTTTTGAAGAAAAGAGGCAAGGATTCGTTTAATGTGAGTTACTTCTACTGATGGGATTTTCCCCAGACTTTCAATTGGGTGCATCTCATATTTGTAAAAAAGACGGGAAGTGTGGGGCCCGGGCGCGGGGAGTGTGGGAAGTATGGAGATTTTATTAGAATTTTTGCCTAATTGCATGCATTGAGATGCACCCCTTTCAATTCTCATTAATCTCGAATTAAATTCGACCGTTCGAGGTTTATTTTAAGCTGACAGCTGACAGCTGACGGCTGTCAGCTTACGTTTAGCATGAATATTTTTCATGTGCTTCTTCACTGTGCTGAGGGTAATGAATAGCTTAGCGGCAATGTCTTTATAGGAGTAATTGACTCGACGCAGTAACCAGACTTCTGCTTCACGAGGAGTTAAACCATAGTGGTAAACTTCTGCAAGCACTAGATTTTGAATGGATTGATGTTGGTCTTCAAGAGTGACTAAAATAAAAGGCTCTTTGGATAACTCTAATTTGAGCCATCGAACTCGTATCCGAACAGGAGTTGACTGACTCGTAGTAAGATAAGAATCTATAATAACTGCCTGAGAATGATAGGACTTAAAACTGTACTTCAAAGCTTGGCAGACACGCCAGATTTGTTTAGGCACCAAATTAGATTTTTTACTGTCTGGTGTGAGTTTATCCAACAGAAGACGAGCCGATTCATTGGCATGAAGTATCTTTCCTTTTGTACTCAGAATCAAAATGCCATCAATAAATCCTTCCAGTATCCCTTGTAATAAAACCTGATCTAACTGTTGTGCTTGAGTATTGGCTCTTTCTAAAGAGTTAGTGATAGTATTCATCTTGTAGACCTATTCTAAAAGAAGTTGGATAGTCTGTGGCGAGGGGATTTCCCACTGATCAGTTTGGGGGAGCTAGGTTATTTACGGCAAAGTGTAGTTAGTTGCTAGTTTTAAGGGTTTTAATACTTATCAGGATTAAGCCTTACCGTTTATGCCGGATGTCGCAATTTTGTAACAAAACTTAACTAAATGGCGCAGGTGAAGCCTATCCCCTGAAGGGGTTTGCACAACATCGGGATAATTGATGAAGATGGCGATGGGGAAGATGGGAAAGATGGGGAAGATAGCAAAGAATCTCCCCAAAGTCGGACTGACTTCTATTACGTTTCAATACCTGAAAATTGCTATAGTGTTAAAGGGAGTAGGGAGTAGGGAGTAGGGAGTAGGGAGCGGTGCGACCCGTGGCGAATTTAATTCGACGACTGTAAGCGCACCGTAGGGAATATGGCATCAAAAATTATCACAATTCCTACAGGGATCCCTAGAGTTCAAAAATTTACTTTTAGTAAAACCCAATGGACACAATTCAATTAGACTTGAATCCAATGATGACATTAAGTGAAACTAGCAACCGTAAGATAGAACTGCGATCAGTATTCAAGCAGACATAATCTAATGACAGACCAGGTTTTAATCCTAGGAGGCAAAGGACGCATCGGGAACAGTGTAGCGCAAGACTTACTTGCCCATACTCAGGCGAAAATTACGATTACCGGACGTCAGGGTAAACTTGACCTAGGTCTGCCACAACAGTTACAGCCCCCCGTGCAGTTTATCCCTCTAGACTTAGCTGATCAGGAGGGGTTAAGAAATGCGATCGCATCTCACAACCTAGTCATCCATTGTGCTGGTCCGTTTCTCTACCGAGACGCTACTGTCCTAAACACTTGCATCGAACAAGGAGTTAACTATCTCGATGTCAGTGACAACCGTGCTTTTACCCGTAAAGCCTTAGCCTTCCGTGAACAAGCTACTGCTGCTGGTGTCACCGCTATTGTCAATTCTGGCATTTTTCCTGGTATCTCCAATAGCATGGTGCGTCACGATGTAGAACAGTTAGATGTTGCAGAACGGATTCACCTCAGCTATGTAGTTGCCGGTTCTGGTGGTGCTGGAGTGACGGTGATGCGTACTACTTTCCTAGGATTGCAAGAACCGTTTGAAGCTTGGATTGATAATCAGTGGCAAACCGTGAAACCTTATAGCGTAAGGGAAACCATCCAATTCCCTGCTCCCTATGGTAAAGCTGGTGTCTACTGGTTTGATATGCCAGAAGCCTTGACCTTAGTGGACTCATTCCCTGTTAACACCGTCATCACTAAATTTGGCTCAGTTCCCGATTTTTATAATCATCTGACCTGGATAGCCGCCCATATCTTCCCCTCATCTTGGCTGAAAAATCCCGCTGGAATCGAGTTTTTGTCCCATGTCAGCCACATCATGACCGATGTAAGCGATCGCATTAGTGGCGTTGGTGTTGCCATTCGCTCAGAGGTTACTGGTTACAAAGATGGTAAATCAGCCCGTGCTGGCTCAACCTTAGTCCATCAGAATACTGCTGTCGCTGCTGGGGTCGGTACTGGTAGTATTGCTGAACTGATGCTTACTGGTCAACTCAATAAACCGGGAGTTTGGCCGGTGGAACAAGCCCTGTCTACGCCATTATTTGAGCAAACTATACAAAGTCGAGGACTTGAGATTAATACTGTTGAAGGTTAAGTGTTGATACCAAATTCGCTTTGATAACCCTCCTTTATAGCAGAAGTCATTTGTCAGAAGTCATTTGTCAGAAGTCAAACTCTTGCGCTTCTTGATGCAGTCGCTCATGGGGGAAACCCCCAAGACCGCGCTGCATCGCTTACAAAGGGTGTGAGACTTTTGTCATGTCCTAACTGCCCTGGCGACTGCTATAACTCAAATTACAGGACTTACGCCGCCAAATTTCCCTTTCTAATTTGCTAAGACAGAAATCTACTCAGTATTAATTAGCCTTGGTGGAGTAAATCCCATGAAAAGTATCCGTGTGGTAGTAACCGGAACTGTAGGAGCTGGCAAATCTACTTTTGTGAGGACAGCAAGTAATTTTGAAGCTGTGGAAATAGAAGGTAAAGCCACCGACGAAATACTTCTGCTAAAGAAAAAAACTACCGTTGCCTTTGACTTTGGTAGCCTTACCTTTGGTAACAATCTAAATGTTCATATCTACGGTACTCCTGGTCAATCTCGCTTTGACTTCATGTGGGATATTTTGATTCGTGAAGCTCACGCCTACATTGTACTGGTCCCGGTTCATCGACCCAGCAGTTTGAACCACTCTCGTGAGCTTCTCCTGTTTATGAAGGAGCGAGTAAATGTTCCGATGATTATTGGTTTAACCCATATGGATTGTCCAGGGGCAATGGCTTCAGAGGAAATTATCAGAACTCTCGGTTATAGCAACCCTCACAATCAACCCCCAACTGTAATACTTAATCCCAATCAGCGAACCTCAGTGCTTGAGGCTTTGGTGCTTTTGATGGATCTCCTAGATTCCTAGACCAGCCAGTAGCTAGTACAGTTCAGCTCAAATAACTGTCAAATAAGTGACCAACCCCTGTCAGGTCGAAACCCATAAAAGAAAGGACGTTTGTCAGGGCTAAGCATTCGCACATAAATTCTTGGTTTGCTCCCAAATTTGCTAGCCGAATACTTCGCCCCAAGGATTATCGTTTCTAAGAATTGCCATGTTCTGTAATTTATGTTTATAAAACTACATAAATCATTAATTAGCGTCACTAAAAAAAGTGATCCGGATTGAACGGATCACTTTCTGAAAAGGTTAGTAAGTAAACGTTATAGAGTTTACCTATAAATGTAGTATCAACTACTAAACATCCAAGAGTTTAGGTTATAGGTACATTCAACGATAGATGAAGTGAATAGTTTAAAATTCTGGTAAACCCAAACTATAAACTTCACTAAAACTATACAAAAAAAACTGGTAAATCTTTTATTTTATAAATTTAAAAAGCTAAAATGCAACTAAAATACTGGATTATATTTTAGTCCAAAATTATCTATTCAGATAATAATATTTAAAAACAAAGGTTGCTATAGTGTTGGAATAATCTAAAATTAAATCGGGGTGCTTTGCTAAACATTCAAGTAATCAATTAGAGTTAGCTTAACCTGTATCGGAGTAATTATGAGCTTAGATCCCCAGGAATTTATGACCAAGATGGAAAAGCGTGTCAATTTGACCAGTGAAGACAAAGCGCTTCTGAAATCACACGCAGATTGGGGAAAAGAAATTGCTTCTGAAATGGCAGATCATTTCTATACTTACTTAGGTAATGATGAAGAAATGGATGCCATTATGAAAGAGAAGGAAGGTCGTATGGAGCGCCTACGGGTAACCTTTGTGCAATGGTTTTACGAAATGTTCACTGGTATGGATGACTGGGGAAAAGCCTATGCTGAACGTCGTTGGCGTATAGGTTTGGTACATGTGAAAATTGGTATCGCTCCTCAACATGTCGTCCCAGCCATGGCAATTGTAGTGCAGGCATTTACTAACCGGATAAAAACTGATAGTAAAGATGAAGCCTTGCGGGATGCCCTCAGTCGGATCTGCATGATTGATTTAGCCTTCATTGAGCAAGCCTATGTAGAAGTGAGTTCGGCAGCGGTTCTCAAAGAAACTGGCTGGACAGAGGGTCTATTTAGACGTCTGATTAGTACTGGCGCTAGCTCTATGTAACTATAGCAATCCTAAATCATTTGTGAACAATAAATCTCAAGAAAATAGTTCTGACTCGGAGAGTTATGAGTCCTGAGTAAGACCTGTAACTGTTCACGTTTCCGATAGGATTGCTAGATTACGTGTCGTTTTTGTTGGAAACTAAATCAATAGTCTATAAGTTCTGGAAAATTGGCACTACTCCTACTTAAATATCAGCTATCAGTTTCGAGGAACACAAACTAACCGAATTACACATTCTGCAATTGGAGTAAGGGAACAATGGCGATTAATTCTCAAAAATTGGGGTATATCCTCCATAATTTTGTTACATCCACTGCTGATATTCAGGGAGCAGCTGTAGTCACGACCGATGGTTTACCGTTAGCATCTAGTCTGCCTGGAGAAATGGATGAAGAACGGGTTTCAGCCATGTCTGCAGCTATGCTTTCCTTGGGTGAGCGAATTGGCTCAGAACTGGCTAGAGGTGACATTGACCGGATCTATGTTGAGGGGAAAGAGGGATTTAGCGTTTTGACCAGTTGTGGTGAAGAAGCGGTATTTCTGGTTCTAGCTAGTAAAGCAGCTAAGCAGGGAGTATTGATGTTAGAAATTAAACGAACTCTTGCTGAATTAAAACCAATGTTGCTATAGTAATTTTCTGGGTATTACTATACTAATAGTATAGTTGATAAAAGGGATAAACTATAGTAATTGATAGTCATTGGTAATGGGTGATAGATAATGGGTAATGGCTAATTTAAAGACTAGGATTAATTACCCATTACCCATTATTAAATGGTAAATTTTTTTAAAAATTGTTGTTCGCGTAGCGTGGCCTACGGCCAAGGCATTCTGGATTATTGGTATAACGTCAGTGGGTGTGTGAAATTCAATGTAAGGTATTTTTTGTTCAAGGTTGACCACTAACAGTCAACCATCAACCGTCAACCATCAACCATCAATCGTCAACAAATTACCTTGATTCACCCCAACCTACTGGCACAGTTGATAACCTGTAGTATTTGCTAGGGAAGCATAATCCAATGGACAGTATACGGATTGTAGTAACGGGAACAATAGGGGCTGGCAAATCTACTTTTGTCAGAACATTCAGCGAAGGTGCGGTTATTGAAACAGAACGAACGGCTACGGATGCCACATCATTGTTTAAGAAAAAAACGACCGTTGCCTTAGACTTTGGTTTGCGTCCCTTAAATCGAAACTTGGATTTGCACCTGTATGGAACTCCTGGTCAAGCTCGCTTTGATTTTATGTGGGATATTTTGATTCGCCGAGCTCACGCCTATATTTTATTAATGGCAGCTAATCGAAGCAGTGATTTTGCTAGTGCTCGTCAGATTTTATCGTTTATGCAGGAGCGGGTCACTATTCCAATGATTATTGGTCTGACTCATACTGATGTTTCAGGGGCATGGACTCCAGAGGAAATTATGATGCGCATGGCATACATCGGCGATCCTAATCAACCCCCAATTGTGGCTGTTAATCCCAATAATAAGACCTCAGTATTTGAAACTGTAATGATTTTGATGGCTCAGATGCTTTGCCAAGGGAGTGTTATTGAAAGTGCTAGGAAAGAAAAGGTAAGTCAGGCAGCTCCGCTACCTGTTAAGAACCAATATCATTGGCCGAAGCCCCAGTTTTTATCAGGGGGTTAGTTAGCTATCAGCTATCAGCTATCAGCTTAAGCTATTGCGCACTGAGGGGGTAACATGAGACATAAAAAGCTTACTATATAAGGCTTTGAGGCCAATGAGCTCAGGGAAGATACAGTTGGAAATTAACCCTCGATTCATTGTCTTGATGCAAAGCGCGAGTGGGGGAAACCCCCTGTTCCCTTGCTGCATCGCTTTCTGGAAGCTCAAACCCTTATAACTATGTCCAATATCAGCCCAAAAAAGCATGTATCTTTTAGGTGGGCTTGACCTTGGCGAATTAAATTCGCCAAGGTCAAGCCCACCTTTTGTAACTTATGGACTGAAATGACTACCCAGTAAGGATTTCTGCTTGCATGTCACCCCCCTAGGCCGAGCAGGGCTGTTTCATTCTCGACCCTAAAATTCCTGGGTGAGGGGCTCAAAGCGTCTTATGGTAAGCAAATCACCGTTTTTTTATACTCTTGGGTTTAATAATAGAAAAATAGGAGCGAAACCGCTCCCACTCGGGAGCTTCAGCGAACCGAAAAATTGAAAATGAAACAGCCCTGCCCAGGCTGAGGAGTTTGAAACACCAGAAACTAAATAGCAATCTCTCTACGGACTGGCGCTAACGTAGCAGCATCAAGGTCAACTACCAACATCTCAACAGGCTTTGGAAAATGCTATCAATACTATTGAGCAACTACGCTTTTAATACCTTCCCGAAACTTTTAAAATCTCACTATTTGCGAAGAAGGGCAAACTCTATGAAGCAATGGTTATTTGTTGTATTTCTTCCACTCTTGAGCAAGCCTTTAACTACATCCCACATTCCGCAGGTAGGAGAGGAAAACTATGGTATTTTTGAAGCATGAAATCAGTAGCATCTTCAATAAGAGTACAAGATCTTGACCACTGTGGCCTAGTGGCAGGTATCATTGACCAGATGGGACTAGTAGAACAAATTAACCAACAACTAGGAACCCACCCTCAAGAAAAGTTAAGTGCCTCAGTAGCGCTAAAAGCCATGATTATCAATGGTAAGGGCTTAGTTAGTGCCCCCCAAAACCTGTTTGAAAGATTTTTTGTAGGGAAAGCCACCGAACATATTTTGGGAGAGGGGATTGAACCAAAGCTTCTCTTTGATGACCGTCTTGGAAGAGTCTTAGAGCAACTCTATGAACTTCGACTCACTCAATTATTTGTCAAAGTAGCTCTAGAAGCGGCTTCTAAGTTTGGGGTAAATCGGCAGAGTCTACACCTTGATTCAAGTTCCTTTCACGTTGATCGAGGCGATCAGACCAAGAGATCTTCTTTATAGAAACAACCAGCAGCAATCACGATTACTCATGGTTACTCCTTATGACCATCGACCTGACCTCAAAAAATTCATGGTGGATTTGATGTGCAGTGGGGATTGCTGATCTACCATTATACCTACGAGATTCTGATCGCAATGAACCAGACCAAGCCATTTTTGCCCAACTGATCAGACAGTTCCCGGAGCAATGGCAGTGTGAAGCTTTGTTTGTTGCCGATGCTGCGGTTTACAGTGAGGAGAACCTTCAATCGTTGAGAGATCTCCAATGGCTCAGCCGAGTCCCGGCAACTATCAAAGCAGCTCAACAGTTAATGGAGCAGTTGTCTGAATAGGCTTTCAATCAGGCTCAATTAACAGGATATCCTATAGCTTGTGTTTGTACTACCTATGGTGAGATCAAACAGCTATGGCTGGTGGTCGAAAGTGAAGCCAGAAAAGAAGCTGACCTCAAACACCTTGAACAAAAAATTCAACAGCATCATCAATATTATCTACTGGTCTGACAAACCTGCGGAATGTAGGCTAAAAAGAGGAAGTTCAACAGTTGCGCACCGGTAACTAATCTAAACTCCAGCAAGTAAATTACCCTGTTCCAAACCAGTTCTTTGTTGGCGTCGCTGCCAAAAAGGAGAAGCAGGCCATCGTCGTTCCATTTTGTAGAAGTAATTGCGCTGAGTTAAATAATTATTAAATCGAGAGGTAATGAGAGATTCGTACTCTTCCAGACCCCTACTATCTCCATGCAAATAGGAAGTAATGGCCTTCGCCGCCTTCAAACCGTCCCACAGAGCCTTATAAATACCCTGGGAGGAAATCGGATCGAAAGCTGAAGCCGCATCTCCTACAGCTAGCCAGCCATCTCCAGTAGTTTGGTCTAACCGGAATGAAGGCGCAGTGCAAACCATTGGCTCTTGTGCTTTTGCCTGGGATGCCGAAGAGACTGAAAGGTTGTCGATCGCACAACAATCAACCAATTCTTTTGATATGTGTTTGGTTTCTTTCAGGTAGGTCAGCCAGTTCTCCATCCGGTGCAATCGAGCTTCTTTGATAATTGAAGGTTCGCTAGCTACTACCGTT
Organism: Moorena producens 3L; assembly: GCF_000211815.1. Taxonomy (GTDB): domain Bacteria; phylum Cyanobacteriota; class Cyanobacteriia; order Cyanobacteriales; family Coleofasciculaceae; genus Moorena; species Moorena producens. The sequence goes on along the minus strand of NZ_GL890945.1, from coordinate 142,116 downwards.
GCTAACCTATTGTTGGGGAGCTTGGCTACATACCACCAGCCATATTCTACCGCCTCTAACAGAGTTAGTTTGGAAAAATGCCAGGAAGGGGGAAGCTCGAAAAAAGCGATCGCACAAATCAGTTGGTCGAGAAAAAGCTTTCTGGCTCCCAAACCTCTTACCAGACTGGCTCGTGTTCCGGTGGCATCTACAAGAAAACTCGCAGTGATCACTCGTGTTTGTTTGTCCTCTCCCACAAGTTGCAACTGGAAGCCTTGGGAAGGGATGCGATCGCAATTCCGAACTTTCGTCCCGCAATGCAGTTTTACTCCCCTTTCCACCGCTTTCTGGGCTAGAAAAGCATTGAAGCGCCTCCGGTCTAAATGCCAGCCGTTACCATAGGGATTACGCAAAAAATCATTGTAGCCCAGTCCGTCATCTCCCCAGGAAGAGCAACTACCAAAACAAGTCTCGTGGTTTTCCTGAAGAAAATCCTCCAATATTCCCAGTTTACCCAGAAGAAGACGGGTATCTGGTGGAATGCTCTCGCCAATGCGAATAGTTTCATAACGACCCGACTCTACTACCAGGATTTTAGAAATTCCTTGCTGTTTCAGAGCCAGAGCAGTAGCACAACCCGCAGGTCCTCCACCGACAATGGCAACATCATATTCACTAGAAAGTTTCATTTTTATGCGCTCAAAAAATGTCCCTAGGGTATAGATAATCACTCCGGAACTACTCCCTGCTCCCTGCTCCCTGCTCCCTACCACAAGACTTATTCAGCAAGCCCTACCTATTCAGTCGAACCCTCCGAAATGCCTCCAATTGCTCGACACTAGCCCAGCCAGCACGTCGGATATTTAGGGGCAGGGCTAACCGAGCCGTTTCCGAAGCTGCCAATAGAGTTCGCGACTCTACAAAGATTTTTGATGGGATATTAGGATCACTATCCAAGCCGTCGCGGAGTTCGATAATCCCCAGTTGGGCAAAATGCTCAACCATATATAACATCGCCTCCACCGTGTCTGATGGCAACGCACGCAGCCAGGGCTCTCGGGTGTAAAAAGCTTTGAGCTTTTCGTCTTCCCCTGTGTCGCTGACGACAATTTCATAATTTTTTTCTGTGAGAACCTGGTTGGGGACATTAGCTGGCCAGAATGTAGGCAGGTAAGGGTCGTATTCATACTCGTAGCCCGAGCGACAGAAACCTGTATCCGCTTGCCAAGGAATACCCATCCATCGAGTTAAGTCTCCCGGTCCTTGAGTGTAGAGTGGTCCTCCAGGTCGCAGAACAATATCCTGAGTCAGTACCTTACCGTAATCTTGTTTGGTAGGATTTGCAGCATGACGAATTCGGAACGGTGCTGAGTAAATGGTACTGTGACGCATAGGCCATGTCAGCTCGCAGCCCGGATGAAAAGCATCTGCTAAGCAGAAATGGAGAGCCGCTTTGTCCAACATTGCTGGCTGTTCTTGGAGTTCAACATTATCTAGGCAGCTCGGTGGTGTATAGCTATTCCAGTCATTTTCAAACTTGCCCTCAACCCACAACCTCATCAACTCCATCCGCACTTTTGATAAAGCCAGATTGTTCCGGGGTGAGCTGTCAGGGGCACTACCAAAGGCATCACCGTAAATCCATGGCCAGGAACTGCGAGTAGTACTCTCGGTCTCACTTGGACGAAACGTGTTAAATACAATCTGCCGTAGCTCGTGATATAGATCGTCTTCTTCTGATACCGGTTTGTCAGCCAATTTCTGAATCAATTCAGGATCGCTAAAATCCATAGGACACCCTTTACCAAACAAGGTGGCAAACCCTTTATTGACCCACTGTAAATTTGACAGGCGCGACAACACAGGCAAGATATCCTTGGTAAAAGATGCTGTTGTCGGCATGGGCATCCAGCCACATTCTACATAGGTATCGACAAGTAAGTCGTAGAGAGTGCGCCAGCTAACGATACCAGGAGCATAGTTAGGCGGAGCAACAGCCACCCAACTGGACTCCACTGGAATAGGATCCCCATTAATTTTTACCGTGGCTGTGACAGGCCCATCTGAAATATCATCGTACCATTCATTAGGATTGAGAAAGCCAGCAGGATCATCTAGATTGTAGATAGGTGCGCCTGTTGGCGAACCGGAATTACCAAAACCCCCTAAGACCAACAAACGTCCAGCATCATCCGTTCGTAACTCACCTAAGGGCACTGTCCTAGTGACCATAAATTTGCCACTGTCAAACTTGTACTCATCTCCTGATATATCATTGCCCTGAATCGTGCGAGAGCCCGGATCAATCACGAATTGTTCTCGATCTGTTCCTTTTATGTCTGGGTTGCGATGCTCGGAAGGTACATTGTTCCACTCGGGAATATCGAGGGCAACGACAAATTTATACCATTGGGCTTTGCGATTCGCCAGATGTACAGTCCACTTGATCTCTGTATTTGTATCAGTGCATTTAAGTTCTTTAACAACTTCACCGGCAGCATTGTAACCATAAATTCGGAATCGAGCAGCTTGACGTTTAATAGCTCCGCTGTCATCACGGTTATTTACACCCTTTAGATCCGGATCGGTAACTTCTGGTCCAATATAATAGCCTTCTTCACCTTCAGCGGTACTGTTTCCCACGCGGGCAATTCCAATTCCAGGATAAATGGCAGCGCGAACGATTGTTTGATCTGTTACCATACTTAGTTACTCCTTTAGTTTTAGTATTGTTTGTTTCACTGATTAGGTTGACACCCTTGTGACGCTGGCGGCCAAACGGTGTCAGGGCGCACTACTTGTGGTTCTCCAATCGGTTCGCCATTGACATTGCGTCGAAGCTCTGCTGAAGCTTGATAGGCAACCTTCCGAGCCTCTGCAATAGAACCAACAGGTTCGTGTGCTTTCAGGGTGCGCCACGGGTGAAAGGATAGTGTTTCACCATATTCTGCTTGTCCTCGGGCGGTGATATCTTGCTGGGGAAGAACCAGTGTAGCAACGTGAATGGGGGACGATTGTGATTCCTCCCAGCGAACGGTTGCGCGATCAATGGGCATTGTTCCAGGGTTAGTGCGCAACTGAACGAAAAACTTCAGCTTTGCTTCCCCATTCTGAAGTCGCTGCACTAGATCCGCATGTAAATAATTGGAGTCGCCGTAATCGGGATCGGGCCCAGTTGGAACGACCTCTGGCACTAATTTGTACTTGCAAAAATCATTCTCTCCAAAATGAAAGGGCATCGCGCTCCACAAATTGGTTTCGAGGACAGAAGGCACTTCCTTTGCCATTTCTTCAAGAATTTCTGCTGTTTCGGGGTGCTCTTTCAACCATTGTTCGCTTTCACCACTAAAACTAGCTTGTGTAAATTCACACATATCTTTAGCATTATCTACAAAAAAGATATCTATGTTTTGCAACAGCAAGTCCATGGTAGGAGCATGTTCGTCGGGAGTAAGTATTTTTTCTCCCTCAACGTCAAAAACTTTAATCCCGATCCCCACTGTACTTTTCAGGTCGGGTACGCCATCGGGTATATCGCTGGCATAACGAACCCAAACTGGATAGCTTTTTCCGGGGTTGTTAAATAGACCAACCTGCAAGTTTTCGGGTAAGTCAGAAACAACTTCTAAGCTTCCGTGAGCAACGCCATGCAAGCGCAGAAAAACAGGGCGACGGGCGGGACATTGGCCCTCTTCAATCCGTCCCATTTGCACCATGTCAACAAACATCATTTTGAGACATTCGATTGGATTTTCTTCGCAATTGCACGTCGGTGCAGTCTTCACACTATCATAACTAGGGGGTTTACGCATAATGAAACCTCGTTTTGTAACATTACAAGATTATAATCGAGATGCTTATATTTTATGTAACCTAAGTTACGGGTTGCCAATAAAAAAAATAATATTTTAGTAGGTAAAACGCATTTTTTTTATTTTTAACATCTTTTTATTTTGTAAATATAGTGTTTTGTTAATATGCAAATACTATATTTACAAAGTGCATTATCAATAAGCATACTAAGTCTATTTTATTAAGAACTACGCCAGTTTTATTGACAAGATGTCTTACCCATAACTATCTTAGGTGATCTCCTACAATGGTCTTTTTGTTTTACAACTCGTAATTGTCTTCAATAAAGGAAATTTTACTTCCTTTAATATAAAGATTAACTCTAATCACAAGTGTTTGTAAACTTATAAAACTCATATAAAACCTCATATGAAACCTCATATGAAACCTCATATCAAACCTCATATCAAACCTCATAAACCTCATAAACCTCATATCAAACCTCATAAACCTCATATCAAACCTCATAAACCTCATATCAAACCTCATAAACCTCATATCAAACCTCATAAACCTCATATCAAACCTCATATCGGGAGCATGTCACTTTTGCCGAACATTTGTACTAAATCTGGGTAATGGGTAATGGGTAATGGGTAATGGGTAATGGGTAATGGGCATTGGTGACAAGTTAAGCAAAAGAGTAATTTGTCAAGTACTTTCCAGAAATTGCTGTATCCTTTACTAGGTAAATTATTCAGTGCGTACGCTAACCCCAAACTGTGCGTACGCTAACCCCAAACTGTGCGTACGCTAACCCCAAACTGTGCGTACGCTTCGAGCACCAGCATATGCGGCTCGCGAACCCTAGACTAACTGAAGTATCCGTGGTTAAAATTGATAAGACCTACTGATATCTCGATGCCCCATTCCAATAGCTGCTCATGAATCAGCGGTTGCGTGACTCGATTGTGATATTACTCGTGCAAGATATATCCCACCAGTTCTGGCCCATAATGCCCTGTCTTGCGTTACTGTGGTGGTAATTGAGCGCTGATCACCCCACTATCGGGCAACACATATTCGGCTAAATAGAAGCGGATGTTGTTGCGTTCATGGCATTGCTCTTGAACATCATATTCTCGGTATCCATTAAATCTTGCCCCGTCTGGCACTAAATACGGTTCTATTTTCCATTCGGTGTCCACCACGAAGCGAGCTTTCTTACGACCTTTAGCTGAGGCGCGGACGTTTTCGATCTCCGTGCTGTTGCTCCTGCTGCTTGCCTACGCCCACGCTTACTCGCACTTAGTTGGGGCTTTTTATTCAGCTTTTTTTTCCCTCGTAACTCTTCCTCCAATTCACCGATGCGCTTGGTCAACTCTTTATTTTTATTGTCCAGAGCTGCGATCATTTCAGCCTGTTGCCCGACAAGCACACGCAGCTTCTCGACCTCATGAAGGTCGCTGAGTTGGTCATCTTTCACTTGCACGGGGTTTTCAATCATATCTTTTTTGAACCAGATTTATGCACTCTTGACAAGGGGGGCAAGCTCAATACCCATCTGTTTGAACCCACAGCGGTTATTGAGAAGTTACCTCCCCACCAAGCACATTTGAGTCCGACTTTGAAACAGCCCTGGTTAACCAGGGTGTCATTCAGCCCTGGTTTGCGCTATATAAATTTAGGCTATTTAGAATGTCTTTGATTGGTTGTTTGACCAAATCAAATGGCTTCTTAATAAAATAAACGTGAAGTATTGAAGCTACTACTCCAGCAATAGTTTTGCCTTGGCAAAATAAATAGGCTTTACCATTTTCTATTTTGCTATCAAGAGCGTTTACTATTTTTGGTTCGGCATTAACGTCTTTCGCCAGCTTCAAAATTGCTACAGCATGACTTAGATCATGAGTATCTTGAATTTGCAATATTCTGTTCCAATTACTGGGTAATTTATCTGGAAAAGTTATAGCTTTTTCTAAATTTCCAGAAATCAGTAAAGGCAGCTTCTCACGCATTTAGGGCAGGTTCCACAGTTGGTTTCACCACCTTCATTATTAGTACATACCCTCAAATATTTCATAGCGAAAGGGTCTTTGGCTAAAAATTTAGCAATTTTTTCAACCCTTTGGGTCTCTGAGCCGTCATGAACTATATTAGTTTTTTCCGTTGACCATAGGTGGTCGAGTAATGGGCTAGTTCCCCAAGGAAAAACATCTTTATAAGAATCTGTTGAAGGAATTAAAACAGATTCTAAACCTGCTGAAAGAGAAAGTGACACTGAAGCCAAGCCAGCCCCATGATAATAAGGTCCCCATTGTAAGTTAAAATGATTGCGGATATTTGTTTCACCGACAATACAATCTATACTGGCTGCATGGGCAACTTCCATAATCCTTGAGATTACCTTTTTTTCTTGACCATGTTTATAAATGCGTAAAGGTCGCTCAATGCCTTTCATGTAAATTAAATGAGAAAGGGGAAGTGCAAGGTCGCTACGGGTCTTCGTATGTTTAATAAAGGTATAAAACGAATCCACTCCCAAGGAGAAAAATGCCCCAACTTTGCTAAGGGATTTTTGATCATAGTTTGTTGGGGATTCTGCGGTAACTAAAACTTTTTTAAGCTGGGATGGATACCACTGATGAAAGATATCTTGTATGGTAGGTAAATTTCGGAAAAGTTTCGCGGACATCAGCGGTTTTATCTCCAGATTTTCACCTTTCTCCATTGCCGGTAAAAGTAAGGCAGGAACAAAAGCATCGGCGCTTTCACTGACAAAATCAGCGAATCGTTGAGGATATTCAAAATAAATCTCTATTTCTTGGTCAAGGCTATCAACCTGCACGAGACCAACAAGTCTCACTGTGTCATTAGCAATGATTTTTTCAACATGCAGTAGTTTCATAAGATTTATTAGTGTAGTTGAATAAAGGGAAAACTATCTATTGGCAAAAACTTTATCAAGACATTCTTTCGCAGTTTTTGATTCTTGGCAGATAAACTCTTCTGGTCTTTTGTAATTTTTGAAAATGGTTTCTATCCGCTCTAGAGACAAGGGCTCCATAAAATTTACCACTCTTGCTGTCGGTAGCATTTCTGACTTATCAATGTAATGCTTAATTTTTGATTCGGAATTAACAATTCCAATATTGGCAATGCCAAGAAGATCGGCTAGTATAATTGAGTGCAGGCGATTACCTATGTGAAAATCCATATGCCTCAGGATTGCTAGAAACTCTTCCGGATTTTTCCATGAGTTGATTTGGCAATTAGAAGCGGGTAAATATTTCTTCAGTCGTTCGTGGAAGCGATTATCATTTCTTTCATTTCCTAAATGTCCTGGTAGCAAATGAATCATACAATTATACTTCTCAATGAGTGGCATTAACTGTTTGGCATAAAACTCAGCCCTGCCTTCACCCCACCAAAATTTTCCAGAGAAGGATATGTTGGAAATATCACTAGCTTGCTGGGCTGGTTTGACAAACTTTTCATAAATAGTCAAATCTAAGAAAGCCAAATCACCTCCTAAGTCAGGTGATTTAGCAAGTTGAAGCTGTTGCAATGCCATTTCATAGGAATGGTTATCTCTAAGGTATAGCAGATCGGCTTTTTCAAAGATATCAGCTATCTTTTTTTTCTTCTCAGATTTCACGCTTTCTAATCCAACACCGAGGAAGCAGAAACGCTTACCCATTAATTTTGACAAGGCTTGCATCCTTGATAAATTCCTTGGCCTGTCTTGTAGGTTTAAGGTTCCCCCACCCCAGGCTATGCAGTCACTTTTAAAGAGTAATAAAGTTCTTTTTAGTTTTGATAGTTGTGCATTCCTAAAGAACACAACTTTGTGACTCAAACCTTGGTAATAATTAGTTTGGCAACAGATAAATATTTTTTTGACATTTTTTTTTCTAGCAAAATAATCAGTTAACTGCTTCACAAATAAATCGTCGCCAATATTACCATAGCCGTAATAACCAATCAGGAAAATATTCACACTCTGTCCTTAAGATTCTCTCAATTTTATAGTCATTAATTAACAAGCAAAATGGCCTAAAAAACAAGTGAATTCAGCCAATTAGTTAGACAATAAGGGAGCATCTTAATCAGCGAGTACCATCAAGGTAAACATCCAAGCCAAATGTCGTAAGCATGGACGTAAGTACTCAGGATTTAATGAACTAGTTGAATTGGATGGCTGAATTTTATTTTAAAAGCAATTATAGATATAACTTCAGTAAAATTTTCACAATTCCGCAAAACTTGATGAAAACATTAACTAAACCAGTAACTAGATGAAGCTTTGATGAAAAAGACTTGAATAAAATGCCATTAACACCAAGTTAGAACCAACTGCTTGCTTGGCCTGGGAGTGGATCGACCTTGATGACACTAAACAGCTCATGGATTCGGTGAGCAAGGATGAATCCATGGCTACTGACGATCTAGCGTCTTATGATCTTAATAAGTTACATTTCCATCATCGGCTAATAACTCTATTCCGTTATTGGTGTACCACCCAGCAAGCTTCATGAATTCAAAACTTGAGCTATTTGTAGATTGCGACTGGACCATTCGCCAGCCGAGTGGTCAAGGTCGATTTATCGACCACCCTGACCAGCAAAAAGTGATTGAAGGAGCTGATAAAGCTCTGCAATCTTTCAAAAATGAGGGTTATATTATTTTTGGGGTGACCAATCAGGCTGGAGTTGCAGCCCGACATAAAACCCTGAAAAATTGTATTAAAGAGCAACAGAAAACTCTTAAATTACTTCCCCAGCTCAAAGGAATTATTTTTTGTCCTGACTATGGGGCAACCTGTTATTATTGCGAGCGACACTACTGTTCTGAAGTAACCAGTAAAGCATACGCTGGAGAATACCGAAAACCAAAGCCGGGAATGATTTTGCAGTTTAAAACGAACGGCTCTTCAGCTTTGATGGTTGGCGATCGCAACGAAGATGCTGAGGCAGCCGTTGCCGCTGGAATTCCGTTTATGTGGACCTCGGATTGGCTAGCCAAATATGGAAGCTGACAAAACTCTGTTCAGGAACTCAAGCATAGGGAAAGCGTTCGCGTTCGCGCAGCGTCGGCTTTGCCGAAAGCGTGACCGTTCGCGTAGCGTGGCCTTTTGGCCAAGGTCAATCGCATAAGCGCGGAAGCTGAGGCCTTTGGCCACGCTTTGCGAACGCTTCATCGCATCTGTTTCGGGTTGCCAGTTACTCTCCTGCCACTTGTAGAATATCCGCCTAGAGGCGAGGGCTGATTCGGAAACCAGCGATCGCGATCAGATCGTCAATAATGGGCTTAACATCGGTGATAAAATTACTATTTTTTGCTTCCAAAAGAACACCGAGAATGCCAATATACTTGAGGCCCATACTGGCTGCTATTTTTCTACCTCTACGTTCATCTATTATTAGGCGATCTGCATGTAATTCTATCGCTAGCGCAATCGCTTCGGCTTCACCAGGATCCACTTTTTGCCGCAGTGCCTGTACCAAAGCTTGGTTTCTTACCTGCCGCGTTTCTATCCACCCGAATGTCTGGACTTCTTTAGCTCCTGGTACTGCTGGGCCTGCACCAGTCAATTCCAAGGTTACAGCTTGCGGGATTACTATATGCCGGTACAGTTGTTGCAGAAGTTCTAACTGTCTTACAGCAGCCAGACTGGTAATGGGAGAGGTATTGCTGACAATCTTCACAGGCTCTTTAATTCTTCGAGAGTATGCAGGTCTTCTCGAAAATCCTCTACATCATAATGCAGACAAATATTGCGACTGGCAAGGAGTTGTTGAAAATTAATTTGATTCATGCCAGCAAGACGACTAGCATTGCCGAGGGTAAGTTTTTCCTTTTGATACAGCATCACGGCTATCTCCAGCTCTAGCTCGGCTTCTGTCATGCCTGTGGATTGGAAGATATCGTTGGGAATCGTAACGCTCATCGTGCCTCCTCCTAACTTTTGCCTCAATGGTAACACCTACCGATTGACTAGATGGATACCAGGGTATGGTACAAAATCTTTAACCCCATTAAAACCATAGGGGTTAAGCTCAACTATACCGTTGATCATACGTATTGATCATACTTATGAGGTAAAGTCAATTTTATTCCCCCTATTCCCTATTCCCTACTCCCTACTCCCTACTCCCTACTCCCTACTCCCTAAAAACTAGGACGTTTTACCTAACCCAATTTAAAACTGCTAGATGAATCCAACTATTTCTACTATTCCAATTCAGCAACTAACCTCAGGCGATCGCATTTCGCTCCAAGTCTATAAATTCGTTGGCTCCCAACCAGGAAAGAAGGCATATTTACAAGGCAATCTCCATGGTTGTGAAATTGTTGGTAATGCGGTCATTCACCAGTTGATTGACTTTTTGAGCACTCTGGATGACACTCAGCTGACTGGGGAAATCTGGCTGGTTCCTGTTTGTAATCCAGCTAGCACTAATCAGCGTAGTCATTTCTTTGCCACAGGAGGATTCAATCCTTACGATGGTCAAGACTGGAATCGGATCTTTTGGGACTATGAAAAAGAGTGTGATGATTTAGAGGATTTCGCCCAATCTCAACTTAATTTGAACCCTGATGAAATCAGAAATAACTATTTAGCACGGATCCAGTCTAGCTTGAAACAACACTTAGAGGATTGCTACTCCCCTAGGGGATTACCGTTTCGTCACCTTTACCGCTATCAACTGCAATCTTTATGTGTAGATGCTAACTATGTGATTGATATCCATAGTTCTACTAATCAAGGACTTGATTTCTTGTATGGCTTCTACTCTCGGGAAAAAAGCGCCAAAGACTTTCTTCTCGATTATGGAATTGTGATGCATGAGGATGAGTATGATGGGGATGCTTTCGATGAAGCATTTATTAAGCCTTGGCAAGGGTTAGAGAAAGCCTTGGCTAAGTTAGGCAGAACCCTTCAGTTTGATATTGAATCATGGACCCTAGAATTGGGTTCTGGGATGCAAATGAATCCAGAGTCGGTGAAAAGGGGAGTATACGGTATCAAAAACTATTTGTCGAAAAAAGGAATGTTACAGTTGCCGGATTTTCCGATAACTGATCCAGACTCCTACCAAATGAAATTAGCATCTAAAGATAACATCGAGAGATACTATGCTCCGGCTGGAGGAATGATTCAATCGAGAGTTGAGTTAGGGAGTGTTGTCAAAGTAGGAGATAGACTTTATCAGCTACTGAGCTTTAATAAAGAAGGAAATCTACCGAATGTAATTGATATCAAGGCTGAGACAGATGGTTTAGTGTTTGATGTTTCAACAAATTATAGTGCAAATCAAGGGGAATATGTGCTATCAATACGGCAATTTGATAGTAAGCATTCAGCCGTCAGCCGTCAGCCATCAGGCTTGGCCTATGGCTGAGAGCTGATAGCTGAGAGCTGATAGCTGAATGTTGACATTTGATAATTCTGTAGGGGTGGGAAACAGTTAATTCAAACTTGGATTGTAATTAGGACTTGGGTTACTCAACATTTTGGCTTTAATTTTACTAACCTAAACTGTTGTGAATTTAAACTGTATAAGCCCGTGAAATCAACTAAAAAATATATATTCCAGTCCCCTTTATCATGCAGGCCTTTTGCCTTTTGCCTTGCTAAAACGCATTTTAAATTCGTTTTAGCTTACTGACTTTCTAAAGCCAAGTATCTTGTCCTTCTGGGGAATCTGAATTAAACCAACTAGCATCTAAATAATTAATTCGAGCAAAAGGACTCAAGGCTGATAACACATGGCGTCCATAACTGCGGCGGTTTACACGATTATCCAAGATGGCAACACAGCCTTGAGTAGCTCTAACTGGTGCCACTGCTCGTTGTAATTCTCTCAATGCTGTTGGTAACAAATACAAACGAAACCAATCCTGACGTTGCTGCTTGTAGTAAGCGACTCGACCAGCAACTAATGGATTTTCCAAAGAGGGAATTGGTAAGGTAGCAATCATCAACAGTTGGGGAGAAGGGATTTGAGCTTGATACCTATGCCAAAATTCCCAGCCACAAATCAAAATACTTCTGTGACTGAGACTGGTGGTTTCTACCTGCACTCGGGAACCACATTCTGCTGCTAAGACTGCCCCTAGCTGGGCTTTGAGGGGGACATCTCCGACTAAAATAACTACTGGTCTGGTGATGTCAGTACTTAGGTTTAGTAGGGTGCGAATTTCTTGAGTCAGAGCGTTTTGAAATCGCTCTGTATTGGGCATGGGTAGACGATCGGGCAAATACAGTTGAATCTGTCGGTGAGGGGAAAACTTCAAACAGGTTAACTCGCCTAATCCGATCTGCTGACGGTACACAGAGGCAGTTTTCTCTAAATCTAGAGCCCCACCGATTAGCACTACTGGCTGTCTCGACCAAATGGGATTTAAGGCTGTAGCCACTTCTACTGGTGCGCTATATAAGGAAAACTGACCTTGCGATCGCGCAACGGTTGCCCACATTAGCTGACCTGACTGCTGCCAGAAGTGGCAAAACTTTTCCCAGGGTTTTAGCCGATACAGAGATTGTGCTTCAGTGCTGAGGGAACTTAGTCGATCAAATAGCTGTTCCAAGCCATCTTGCTGATCTGCTTCAATCAGGTAGCACTCATAGGGGTTAGCAGGGCGCTGAAATAAGGCTTTGGTTAGCTTTACCCGCACATCCCGAATCAAATCAGCCTGTTGTGGATGGGCTTGCATCAGTGCGTCCCAGTCTTGGGGCTGGATGCAGCCTTTAAGTTGGTTACTGGTCCAAGATTCTAGGTCATCCACACCATCAATCACAGTAGGGATGTGATTAGGAAACCAGCCCTTGTGCTTCAAGCGGTCTGTTAGCCACGATTCTGGTGAAGTAATCAACAGTCCTTGGAAGGGTTGATCGGGAAACCTATCACTGGTATGAATTACCTTATCGCTACCAAACCACTGTTGTAAAAGGGGAATTTCCTTTTGCAGCAACCATTCTTGTATCCATAAGGGTGCTACTACGATCACAGGTCCAGACCAAACCAGGGCTGGTGCCAGGTAACTCAGGCGATAGGAAGACTGTAGAGAGGTTTCCTGCAAGGGTTCTAAACCGGTCTGAATCAAAGCAGAACGCCCTAACCGCAAGGCTCGTGCCACTAGCCTCGCCATAGTCAATTGGTGAGGCCAATTGGGTTGACCCTGCGATCGCAAAAAATCCCGTAACGAGGAATGAACTTTGACTTCAATCAAACTAGCATTCAACGGCTTTGCCTCGTTAAACTGAGCAATGAGCACTAATACTGTGATCTTAAATCATGTGTTGGGCAAAAATCGTGAAAGACTAGACGACTATAAATGGGATTAGGCTGCATCGAAGCCAGGGGTAGTAGCTCAGAATTTTCCTGATTTCCCAGTAACTATTGACATGAGGCGATTACCCTTGCTAGGGTAGTACCAGTAAAAAGAAATTGCCAAACTTTTATAGCTAACGCCCCAAAAAGACATGTTCAGCCCCAGCTATTACTTTTATTTTTGGTTTAGGAAGGTTCACCGGAGGTGAGGATAGTTCCATATGGAACCCCCCGGTGGACCGCAGCAATATAATCTGCGGTCCTTTGTTTTTTTAGGTAAAGCAGCGACAAGAGCAAGACATGACCACCTACCTTTACAACATTTACGGCTTTTACTTTTTTTGGCCCAGAAATCGTTCCGGGTAGTTAGGTCGTGCCAACCTTTCACAGCAACCCGGTTCCTTGAAGGTTCCGGGTTTTTTTTATGTCCATATCTGTAACTAAATCTGTAACTAAGGAGTCCATAACCATGTTGAACGCTAAATTAGCATTAGCTACTAACCCCAATCACCAAACCATCGTTAGACTCTCAGAACAAGTTGTCTTCGGTGGTTCAGAACTGGTGATTATTGGTGGTCCATGTACCGTAGAAAGTCACGCCCAGATGGAAACAGTGGCTACTAAACTTAAAGCTGCCCCGGTACAAGCATTGCGGGGAGGTGCCTTCAAACCGCGCACCTCCCCGTACTCTTTCCAAGGGCTAGGACTAGCAGGACTAGAAATTTTGTCTGATATCGGCAGGCGTCACCAAATCCCAGTAGTGACGGAGGTGATGTCGATTGGGCAAATTGAATCTATTGCTAACCACGCTGATCTGCTTCAGGTAGGTAGTCGCAATATGCAAAACTTTGACTTACTCAAAGCCTTGGGTAAGCAAGACTTGCCGATACTGCTAAAGCGGGGACTAGCTGCTACTGTTGAGGAATTCGTCATGGCAGCGGAATATATCCTCAGTCACGGTAACTCTCAGGTGGTGTTGTGTGAACGAGGTATTCGCAGTTTCGATAACTATACCCGCAATATCTTAGATTTAGGAGCAGTAGTAGCACTCAAGCAGTTGACTCACTTGCCAGTGATTGTAGACCCTTCCCATGCTGTGGGTAAGCGGGAATTAGTGGCACCTCTGGCAAAAGCTGCAGTGGCCGCTGGTGCAGATGGACTGATTATTGAATGTCATCCGGAACCAGAAAAATCTGTTTCTGATGCTAGACAGGCGCTTTCTATCGAAGCAATGGTGGATTTGGTTCATAGCTTAAAGCCGGTGGCAGCAGCAGTGGGACGACAGATTGTAGAACCTGTCACTCTTCCGGAGTTAGCGATTGACCTTGGCCAAAAGGCCACGCTACGCGAACGGTCACGCTACGCGAACGCATCTTAAGCAGAAACGACAATTTTTATTTATAGCGCTACTTGAGGTGGAATAGGGAACTTCGGACAAGGGAACAGGGAATGATTTAGCGTGGTCTTATAGCGCTGCATCGCTCTTTCCTACTGTTACCTGTTCCCTATTCCCTGTTACCTATTCCCATCAATGGTAGTTTCACATCTTAAATGAAAATGCTAGATTAGCCATCATTCTCCTAGCATCTGCAATTTGTATAAACTAGCGTACAATCCGTTTTGCCCTAACAATTCCTCATGGCTTCCCGACTCTACTAACTCTCCTCGCTTTAGTACCAGAATCCGGTCTACATTACGGATAGTGGAGAGTCGGTGGGCAATAATAATTGCAGTCCGCTGTTCTAACAGCCGTTCCAAAGCTTCTTGAATCAGAGCCTCGGTAGCCACATCTAAACTGGCTGTTGCCTCATCCAGCACCAAGATTTGGGGGTTACGAATTGCAGCACGAGCAAATGCTAACAATTGTTTTTGGCCAGCAGACAGATTAGTGCCTCGCTCTCGCAGCTGGGTATCGTAGCTTTGGGGCAGTTTTTCGATAAAGCTAGCCACGTTCGTCACCTCCGCTGAGGTTTTAATTGCCTCAATGGAGTAGGTTTCTCCTAAGGAAATATTACTTTTAACATCACCAGCAAAAAGAAATCCCTCCTGAAGGATGACCCCGATGTGGCGTCGTAGTTCTGCTTGGGGTAAATCCCGAATATCAATCCCATCTACGAGAATTCGCCCTTGGCTTGGTTCATAGAGGCGGCAAAGCAACCGAATAATGGAACTTTTACCTGCACCGGTCGGACCTACTAAAGCAACTTTTTCCCCTGGATGAATGGTAAAGTGCAAGTCTTTGAGAACATATTCATCTTCCTTGTAAGCAAACCAAACGTGTTCAAAGCAAATCTCTCCGTTTAGGGTTGTTCCCGTAGCGTGACCGTTGGTCAAAGGTTGTTCCCGTAGCGTGGCCTTTTGGCCAAGGTTAGACGGTTGTTCGGTATAACCATTGCCCAAGGATAAGTTAGAAGAGTGATGGGCTAGATCACCATTCAAGCTGCTTGGAGGCTTTATCGGTAAATCCCCAGATTGTTTCCGGTCTTGTTTCCCTCCCTCAAACTCTGGAGAACTTGCCACCTGCAACCGTCTGACCTGCAACCCTTCGGGGTCACGAATTTCAATGGTTTCATTCATAATGTCACTGATGCGCTCAATTGCAGTGAAACCAGCTTGGAGCATAGTGAATTTTTCTGAAAACCGACGCAAGGGGTCAAATAGCCGCTGAGCATAGAGGATAAAGGCAGACAAATCACCAAAACTCAGGTGATCTTTGAGGATAAAATGACCACCGCTCCACAACACTGCTGCGATCGCTACCAGGGAAATCCACTCTAGGGTTGCTGAAATCGCTGAATCGTGAAAGATGGTTTTGTCTACTTCAGTGACGTATTTTTGGTTAACCGTGCGAAACATCTCGGCATTGTATTGTTCACGGCGAAACAGTTGCACAATATTAATGCCAGAGATGTTTTCTTGCAGCATAGCGTTTAGGGAGGAAAGTTCTTCCCTAGATTTGTAGTTAGCTTTGCGATATTGTTTCTGGAAGTAAATAATAATAGTAGTCACTGGCAGGAGCATTAGCACTAAGATCGATGCCAGTTGCCATTGCACCAAAAACATGGTGCCAGCAATGACTATCATGGATAGTAAATCACCCACGATGCCAATGGCACCGGTGGAAAAGACATCGCCTAGGGCTTCCACATCGCTAGTGAGCCTGGTAATCAATTTGCCCACTGGTGTGCGGTCAAAAAATCTTACCGCTAGGGAGGTGACGTGCTCAAATAGGTCTTCCCGGATAGCAGCAGTGATTTTCTGACCTATCTTTACCACCACGAATCCCTGAATCCCAACAAAGACTAACCGGATTAGTATGGTTAATAGTAGTATAGAGATCAGAATATTGATGCTCTGTGAGAGAGAGCGCTCTAATAGGAAAGACCAAGTTCGCTCTTCTTGACGAATTAAAGAGATTACCTGACCGACAATTAAGGGTTGAATGGCACTTGCTACGGACAGGGGTATCAATAAAGTAATTGCAATAAATAGCGGGCCTTTACTGCGACGGGCGTAGGGGACTAGGCGTAGGAAAAGTCTCCAGTCGTTCTCTTGCGTTCGCATTTTTGGAGCTCCCTGTTTACCTGGTGATCTGCTGGTCATCTAACACTAAGGGTGTTGATTTAGTTGACAATTTGGTAGGAAAAATAGAATTGAGAGTAGTTTTAGTTAACCACGAAGACCGAAAGAACGGTAACGACTCGGGGGTTAAACGATAGGAGGATTGTCTCGATTGCTCAATTCTGAGGGTGGGCGATCACTACTCCAAGCCCACCATACATAGCCACACTGACATTGATAAAACTCTTGCCACTTCCGGCGGTGGTCTTCACATATCACTGGTGAAGACCGATTAATCCAAACCTTCTCAGCTTCTAGAACAGATGCTCGACAACTAGGACAGCAGAATTCCAAGGCATGGGTGGCTGATTTGGTCCACTGAGGCGGTAAGGGGGCAAAAGCATCCATATATATAGCAATCCTCTGGGGGTCTCGGGGGGTAATAGTTAGCAATAGTTACGTTAATTTGGGATTCTTTATTTCCCTGAAACTATTTTAGGGATTGTACCATCGAGAAATTCCCCTGAATCGGATATTGTTTTAGTTAGCTTGAGGCAGTACCTCTGGCATAGGATCTGGTCGTGCTAGTTCATGGCTGACGATATTGCCTAATTGAAAACACAAGGACCGATGTCTCATCCGTTATATCTCAATCTTATTTCCTTCTGTGGTATTTTTGCCCTATGTTTCATTGCTTGGCTCAGTTCAGAACATCGCCGCCTAATTCCTTGGAAAGTGATCATTTTCGGGATTGGTTTACAACTGGTCATGGGACTGTTAATATTCCTGTTTGCCCCCACCCGCCAATTCATCCTCGGCTTGAATGACGCTCTCAATGCTATCTTGGATGCTTCAGAAGCAGGAGCTAGGTTTATGCTCGGTGGTGGTAATTCTGCCTTTGTTCCTGATCCAGAATTGATGGTTGGTCCTGGTCCAGCGGGACGCTGGATTTACAGAGCAGTGGGAACTCCTTACGTTTCGGTTCCAGGGGATCGCCTCACTCCAGATAATCTGAATTTCGGCTTTATTTTTGCCTTCCGCTCCCTACCCCAGGTGGTTTTCTTTTCCGCCTTGATTGCTCTGTTGTATCGACTGGGTGTGATCCAGCCAGTGGTTCAGGTCTTTGCCAGACTATTCCGGGCAACTATGAGTATTAGTGGTGCTGAATCCCTATCAGGAGCAGCAAATATTTTTGTAGGGATTGAATCAGCGATCGCAGTCAAGCCATTCTTAGCCGATATGACCCGCAGCGAACTGTGTGCTATTCTTACATGCTGCTTTGGTTCGATTGCTTCAACAGTATTAGCTCTCTATACCAGTTTCTTGCGACCCACTTTCCCCACAATTACTGGTCACTTGATGTCCGCTTCTGTGCTAACTATCCCCGCCTGCTTCGTGATGGCGAAACTGATTGTGCCAGAAACCGATGTGCCGAAAACCTTAGGGAAGGTACCAACAGAGGAAGAAGACCCGAATCAGAAAAAACCTAGCCTCATCGATAGTTTAATTGTGGGAGCATCGGATGGAGTGAGGATGGCTGTGGGAATTGCCGCTGTAGTCATTGCAATCCTAGGCTTAGTCGCACTCGTCAATACTTTTTTTGCATATTTGGCTAATTTGACTGCTAGTGACAATCCCCTACTACAGCTAATCGGTAATATCTTTAGTGTGATTACCTTGGATAATATCTTTGGGGTACTATTTTTGCCCTTGACCTTTCTCACTGGTATTTCCCTAAATTGGCAAGAACTGTGGCAAGCCTCTGTCTTAATCGGTCAACGGTTATTACAAACCGAAATTCCTTCCTATCTTAAGTTAGCCCAGCTATCAGCCCAGGGATTAATTAGCGATCGCGCTATTTTGATTATCAGCTATGTCCTCTGTGGCTTTGCTCATATTGCCTCCTTTGGCATTTTTGTTGGTGGTTTAGCAAGTCTGGTTCCCGAACGTCGTGCTGACATTAGCGCCATTGGCTGGAAAGCTCTCTGGGCAGCAACTTTAGCTACATACATGACTGGCTGTATTGCTGGTGTGTTTGATTTCGGCAACCCAGCAATTTTGGGAAAATAGTCTCAAGTCAGCAAATGTGAAGTCTAAATTCTAAATTCTAAATTCTAAATTCTAAATTCTAAATTCTAAATTCTAAATTCTAAATTCTAAATTCTAAATTCTAAATTCTGAAATGGTAAAAATTGTAATTGATATTTCATAATTCCTCCTGCATAATTCCATGAAACGTAACCAACTTTTGCTGATTGGTCTAACTCTGCTAACTACCCTATTACTGATAATTGGGGGACGCACCCCTTGGTCTAAACCTGAACAATTGACTATACCAATACAATCATTACCAGCTCAAGCTCAATTGTCTGCCCTAGCAGCGTTTCCCACTACTGCTGATACCTCAGCCCATACTTTAAGACTTAATCAAGAACCTTATAAAGATCTCACAAAGCGCTTTCAGGTGGGTATACTGGAAGGGTATAAGGTTAGTACCATGGGTGGTTTCCCATTAATTGAAGCACCCGATGGTAACTTAGCCTACACGGTGCTTGTAGAACAAAGAGCGACAGATCGTCCATTAAGCAACCCTTCCCTAGCACAGATTGCTATTGAACAGTTTAGGCGGGGTGAAGGATTTCAAACTGGTAATTTTCAGCCAGTACCAGGAGGGGTGTCTCTTCCTTGGAGAGGTAGCTTAACCCTAGGTGGTCAGACTCAGCCAGTCAGTGGAGTGATCTTAGCGCGTCAGCTGGGTAAAAATGTGGTGGTGATGCTAATTTGCGCCACAGAATCAGCTCAGGGAGACGTTAAAGATGCCATTGCACTTTTGGCTAATACTCTCAAACCTCTTTAAGGTCAATGGCATGCTCCTTACGCTTCAGGGAAGCTGGTAATTGTCCATCGTCTATGGTGCATTAATTTTTATCCACCAAAGCTGCCTTTACTTACCAAATCTAGGCAGTTTTCTGTGCTGCTCACTTCTAGTAACATCGGATTAATTACCTCCTTGGAGGGTGGTTATTACTTGACTATTTAGTAGTTAGTAAAAAAAATAAACTAACCACTAATTAATAACCACCCTTAACAAAATTTTCTCTATAGACCAGGGCACTCAGTTTGACTTTATTGGTTTTTAAAAATAGGCTCAATAATCCGGATTTATTTGATTGAGCTTGTATTGATAATTAAGCTTTCACGCATGTAAATTATGAATCGGTGCTGATTGGGAGATTGGGAGATTGGAAGATTGGGAGATTGGGAGATGGATTGAAGCCTTTTGCACAACTGGATCGATCTTAAAATTTATAGCAACCGAATTATAGTTTAGGACAGAGTATTTTGGTTTAAAGGGAGCAGGGAGCATAAATATGTCTTAAGCTTTACTTCGACTGCTATAAATGCCTATTAGCTTACACCTGATGCTCTATAGCTTTTTTTTATCTATTTTTTAAATTAAATGGATAGGAAAAATTAGCGTTACCTAGTCTTGATATTATTTACTTAATCTTTAAGGATTTCGATAATAAATCAATGGTAGTGTATGCTAATTTTTAAAAAATCACACATTTATACTAAAAATCACTATCATGACAATTAATCAAATGGAATAGTCTATATTAAGGGTATAGTTTTATTTATTAAAAAAAATAACGGTAATTTATAAAAAAATTAATGTTTTTTAGGAAAATTGAGTTAGAATAACGTAATTAATTTCATGCGTTTATTGATTATTCAGTATGCTGGAGATTACCGTG
Source organism: Moorena producens 3L (assembly GCF_000211815.1). Lineage (GTDB taxonomy): Bacteria > Cyanobacteriota > Cyanobacteriia > Cyanobacteriales > Coleofasciculaceae > Moorena > Moorena producens. The sequence continues at coordinate 121,688 of NZ_GL890945.1, read as the reverse complement.
AAGCCTTTGAACGCTTAGCTAACGGTGGACCTGAGACATACTATGCTCAGAAATATTCTGTAGATGCGGTAGCTGAAATTGGCAAACAAATTGGGGAAGTTGCAACTCTCTGTTGTATGACCGAAAAACCCTACAATCAGCTACTGGAAAAAGGAGTTCGTGCCATTGGTGCAGGGTTTAATGGAGAGATTAAGGTTAAAAATTTAATCAAATTGATTGAAGATTACCATCCCACTCATTTAGTTGTTCGCACACCAATTCGGGAAGTTTTTCGTTGGGCAATTCAGAATAATGTTCCAACCCTAGCCCTATTTGCTGAATCTATTCCAACCAGAAAGGTGCGTAACAAGTTTCGTAATTATTTACTAAGCCAATTATTAAATAATGATCGAATCCAATGGATTGGTAGTTATGGGATTGATTCCTCCCGAGTACTCCAGGACATAGGAGTCCAATCTGACAAGATAATTCCTTGGACTTTTATTGTTACTGAAACCCCAGAATCCTTGTCACCAAAAACTCTCCCAGCACAGGCCAAGTCTTGGCAACTGTTTTACATTGGGTCAATGATTGAAGCTAAAGGGGTTGGGGATATATTAGAATCTATCGCTAAATTAAAAGCTAATAAGTTTCCAATAAAATTGAAGATAGCTGGTAACGATAAAACAGGTTTCTTTGTCAATAAAGCTAAGCAGCTACAAATCGAAGACTGTGTAGAGTTTCTGGGAATAGTACCAAATAATACCGTAGTTCCTCTGATGAGAGAATCTGATCTTGTATTAGTTCCTAGTCGCCACGAATTTCCAGAGGGTTTCCCACTAGCAATTACTCATGCCCTTTGCGCTCGAACTCCAATCATTGCTTCAGATCACCCAATGTTTATTAATAAACTAAAAGATGGCATCAGTGCGAAAATTTTTCCTGCTGGCAACTCTGTTGCTTTAGCAGAATCTATTCAAAAGCTGCTTTCCGATTCAGATCTTTACCATAATCTGTCTATAGCCTCTTACGAAACCTGGAAGAGTTTGCAGCTTCCAGTAAAATTTGCTGACCTAATTAAGCGATGGCTACATGACTCACCAGAAAATGAACAGTGGTTAATTCAGCATCGGTTAAGTTCAGGGCGCTACAACTAAACATCTCCCTAATAAAAATTTACTAATTATTAGGATTACTAGCAATAACCAGCCAGAGCAAGAAGTCAGAATCTATAGGATTTCAGGTGCATTGTAAAAATTAATCGGATTAATACCAAGTAGAAACTAATAATTGCTAACTAAAAATGGAAGTTACTTTGTCAACTATACCTTTTAACCGCCCTGTTACTGTCGGAACGGAATTTGAGTATATCCAACAGACCATCAAGAACATGGATCTTTCCGGTGATGGTGCTATTACCAAACAATGTCATGCTCTACTCGAACAAATATTGTCAATTCCAAAGGTTCTGCTAACCACTTCCTGCACCCATGCTCTGGAAATGGCGGCACTACTATTAAACATCCAACCAGGGGATGAAGTCATTGTTCCCTCCTTCACCTTTGTCTCTACCATTAATGCCTTCATCTTACGAGGTGCTCAACCTGTCTTTATCGACATCCGCCCGGATACCCTCAATTTAAATGAAGAGAAATTAGAATCACTGATTACCCCTCGCACCAAAGCCATTGTCCCTGTACATTACGCCGGTGTAGCATGCGAGATGGATGCTATTTTGGAGATTGCTGGGCGCTACGGTATACCAGTTGTTGAGGACAATGCTCATGGACTATTTGCTAAGTATAAAGGCAAGTATCTAGGTACATTTGGTTGTCTAGCTACCCAGAGTTTTCACGAGACTAAGAACTTTACCTGTGGAGAAGGTGGCGCACTGTTGATCAACGACCCGCAGTATATCGAACGTGCTGAGATTATCCGGGAGAAAGGAACTAATCGCACTCGCTTCTATCGCGGTCAAATTGATAAGTACACCTGGGTAGACATTGGTTCGAGTTATCTCCCCTCAGGCATACTCGCAGCTTTCTTGTATGCTCAGCTAGAAAGTCGCCAACAGATTCAGAGCAAACGACAGCAAATTTGGGAGTACTACTACGAAAATCTCAAGGATTGGGCACCGGAGTACGGTATCCGCTTGCCAATTGTGCCAGAGTACTGTGACCAGGCATACCATATGTTCTACGTACTCTTACCGTCCCTAGAGAAGCGCCAAGCCTTGATTGCTCACTTAAAAGCTCAAGGCATCTACAGCGTTTTTCACTATCTGCCATTGCACTTGTCTGATATGGGACGAGAGTTTGGGGGCAAAGAAGGAGACTGCTTGGTGACTGAGGATGTAAGCGATCGCTTACTTCGTCTGCCCTTTTACAACGATATGACTGAGGCTGACCAAGCAAGGGTTGTGGCATCAATTAAGAAATTTTTCTGAACTTTACCAGAACTTTAAGACATACAGGACTTACGCAAAATTGGGTAACAAACACTAGAAATAGTAGGGTGAGACCCTACAAGTAGAGTTACTGCGTAAGTCGTGAAATAAATAGATAGGTGAAAATCAGCCCAGCTATCTAAATCGATAAATCCAATACTCAAGCGTTCGCGTAGCGTGACCTTTCGGGCAAAGCCCGACGCTGCGCGAACGGTCAATCGCATTTTTCCCTTCTTGATGCAATAGCGAGTGGGGGAAACCACGGCAATAGCGAGTGGGGGAGACCCCCAAGACCGCGCTGCCTCCCCTGTTCCGAAGCTGCATCGCTTTGTTGATGTTTCCAGGTAAGCGATTGACCGTAGGTCACGCTACGCGAACGCTTACTTTGTATTCTCTTTGGTCAAGATTAATCAAGCAATTCACTAGGGCATTTCTAATACTTAGGGTCACAAAAATTAATTATAGGAGTAGTCAATGAGCCTATCAATTACCAAAACCTATCTCGCTAATTCTGAAGAATGGGACAAAATTTGGCAACAATGCAATTATTCAACTTATTTTCATTCAAGAGAATGGGCTGAAATCTGGAATACCTATACTCAAGGAGAATTTCGTCCAAACCCTCTAATTATCCTATTCTCAGATCAAAAAAGAGCTTTGATTGCCCTTTCCTATAAACTTGGAAATCAGAAATTTATCAAGAAATACTCATCCTCACCAGACGGAACCTTTGGAGGATGGATTTCCGCAGACGAACTTACCATTGACCATGCCATTTTACTAGTTAAATTTCTCGATAAAAATTTTTGGGGTAAATTAAGTTGGCGAGTAAATCCTTACAATGAACTAGCTAGTAAAGCTGTAGCCCTAAGTTGTGTCAGTGAACAAGAGGAGGATACCACTCACGCCATTAACTTAGACGTGGGTTTTGAAACAATTTCCAAAACTTGGAAAAAGGGCGGTAGTTCTATGGCTCGAAAAGTCCGAAAAGCTATCAAGGAAGGAGTTTCAGTAACTACAGCATCTACCCTAGACCAATGGTGGGAATATTATCAAGTTTATCAAGATTCATTACGACGATGGGGAGATAATAGTCTTGGTAGCTATAATTGGGAACTTTTTAAAACAATTTTTCAACTTAAGTCACCTAACGTTAAGCTTTGGCTAGCCCACTATCAAGACCAAATTATCAGCGGAGCACTATGCTTCTACGCCAAGAAACATGTGGTGTATTGGCATGGCTCATCCTTAGAAAAATACTTGAATCTAAGACCAGTTAACTTAGTTATGTATGAAATTGTTAAAGATTCTTGTGAACAAGGATATTCTTGGTTTGATTTTAATCCTAGTGGTGGATTGCCAGGAGTTATAGCATTTAAGAAAAGTTTTGGAGCCGAGCCTCTTGACTGTTATATGATCTATGTTGATAATAAGTTGAGGCGTATGGTGAAACCCCTGAAACCTTTAAAGAAAATCCTAATGCCGTGTTAACCTAGAGCTAACTAAGCAATTTTGCTTAGTTTTTTTAAAAAATCCCTAAAAATGATTACATTAAAAAGTAAACTACTGGGGAGCAATAAATTATCAATCAATTTAATAATACTGCTGGTTTAACATCAAATACTTTACTAATAGGGAGCTATAATTGAAGCGGTACATTTTGATGGCAAGATTCAACCTTCGTAAAACCGATGATGCAGCCCTTGAGAGTTGGTTTTTTCTCTTCTCAGAATTATTTAGATAAAAATACTTTTTCTGGCACCCTTTATTATATGCATAGGTCTCTGGCATCAAGAGACCTTCAGTTGATTAATCTCGGCAATCCCAAAAAAGTATCCTATTGGCATAAGCTAGTCAAGCCTATCCAATTAATCCATTCATTTTTAGGTTTCAAGTCTTCTGATCACAATGAACAGCTCAATCGATTCATACTGACAGTTCAAAGACAGTTCAAAGAAACCCCATGTGATTTACTATTTTGCCCCGTTGCATCAGGAGAATTAAGTTTAATTGACACTAGTATTCCTATTATTTTTTTATCCGATGCCACTCCGAAGCTAATCAACAATGAATACTATAAAATTTACCGAAATATAGAAGAATTTGAACTAGGAGAAAAACAGGAATTTACTGTATTATCAAAATCTCATAAACTAGTTTATTCTTCAGACTGGGCTGCCAAATCTGCCATTAGCGACTATCAGGCAGATCCAGAGAAAGTTGAAGTAATTCCCTTTGGAGCAAATTTAGATGATATCCCCTCAGTATATCAACTATTTTCCAAGTGTAATGCTTCCCGTTGCCGTTTATTGTTTATTGGTAAAGATTGGCAGAGAAAAGGTGGAAATATTGCCTTTGAAACTCTGATATCTCTGCTCAACATGGGAATTGACGCTGAGCTAGTTATGCTTGGTTGTGTGCCACCGGATGACATTAAGCATGAGCGGCTCAACGTCATTCCTTTTTTGAATAAAAATAATCCTAAGCAACGAGAGGAACTTAATCAATTATTTTTGCAATCCCATTTTTTGATGTTTCCCACCCGTGCTGATTGTTCACCAATTGTGATTTGTGAGGCTAATGCATTTGGTCTCCCTGTAATCACAACTGATGTCGGAGGAATTCCGACAATTATTAAAAATGGCAAAAATGGTTATATGTTACCGTTATCTGCCTCAAGTGATCAGTATGCTAGTGTGATAGCAAATAACTTTGGTGATCGGGCAGTCTATGAACAGTTAGTAAAGTCTTCTAGAGAAGAATACGATCAGTCTCTAAATTGGGATAAATGGGCAGAACGTATACATCGTGTGATGATAAGCATGTTCAATTGATTCCTGTCGGATTTGTGAGATTTGGAATAAAATGAAGAGGGGAAAGAGGAGTAAAAATATCCTCATCCCCTCTTTACCTTATCCCTCATTTCTAATTTACAAAGACTTAACTATGAGGGCAATGTTTCTGACCACACTCTAAGCCGGTAAGCATATTAACCGTTGACAAGCTCTTTTGCTAGCAATGGTAGTGGCTTACCTTCAAAGTATTCAGGAATTGGTGCACCCATCAATTCCAAAATTGTGGGGGGAAGATCAAGAGCATGACCGCCTCCGAAATCAACACCGGACGCAATATCTGGACCTGCGGCGATGATAAATCCCTCAGGGCGATGGCTGCCAGCACGATAATGGGGTACAGGACCAATACGTCCAACATCAGGACTTTCCACCACATCTGTGGCATACTCATCTTGCCAGACAAGTACCAAGTCGGCATCAGACAGCTTACAATTTCGCTCAGTGGGCGACTTCCGTGTCCTGATGATCTCCTTGACCATGGGTACACCTTTTCGGGCATCTTTAAGAGCGTAAAGCTTTTGGATCAGTTCATCACAGAAAGCATCATACTCCGATTCCGGTACCAATCCTTGGGGTTCTCGTCCCTGAAGATTGATACGGATATACCCTTCTGAAAAGCTTGGTAGGGCAAACGCTTTCATCTTGTGCCAGACCGGTGCATACCAAGCGGCTGGTTGGAAAGGTACTACATCGGTTTCCTTCGCTAGCCTGAATGGGGAGATCAGATCGGGTTCTTGAGAAGAATCTAACCATGGCTCGATTAGTTTGAAAAGCTTGGTGGGAGTTTCTCGTCTCAAAAACCTTTTAATGGGATTAGGATCATACTTGGTACCCCACAGATGTCGCTCCCAATAGTTCCATTTCATTTTGGTAATTATCGGTTCAGGGGGTGTTCCCAACTCAGTACCATTAGCCAGGGCAAATTTCCCAGGGAAACTAAGGCGATATAAAAACTCAGGCAGGAAGGTGGTGCTGGGGGCATCCATGGTGTTAGGACCCATGCCATGAGCGGAGAAAATGACGACATGAGCATCCTTTGGTGCTTTGGCTAAAATCTTGCCGATTGCCCGATCAATGGCTTGAAAGCCTTCGAGCATGGGATCACCTGAAACACGGGAACTAAAATGCTCATAGAGAGGATGTTCCGGTTGACTCAACTGCCAGAAATTGTGACCCAGTGCATGGGCTTCGCCAAACACTGTTAAAAACAAGTCCCAAGACTCTCGTTCCAAGAGATCTTGACAAATAGTAGCGCGACGGGAGATCCCTGTCTCCAGAAGTTTCCGAAGTCGAAGTGTTCCCTTTAAATCAACACACACAGCATAGTCCTTATGGAGTCCTGGATGTTCTCCATGTTTGTCAACCAGTTCTTGGAACAGTGAAGCCGGTAAAGAGCCACTAGCTACTTGAGGAGAATGGGCTCCCCAAGCTAAAACCTGGGGACCATTTACCTCCTCACAGAGCCGAGTTTGAGGCATGTCAAAGACTGCCACTCGATAATCTTCACCCAGGGCATAAAATGGAGGATACTCACTATAGTCATAGGCGGCCTTGGTGTAGCACTCATAGCTACCTTCTCGGAATCCCAAGGGAGACCAGTACCCAGTTGTGTGAGGCGAGCAGCCAGTCAAAAATGTTGTCCAAGGCGTTTCTGCACTAAACGCTTCAAAATTTTTCAGGCGTCCATAGGTTCCCTGGTCGCGCAAACGACGCATAGTCTGGAGATGTCCCTGAGACATCCATTTCTCAAGGACAGAGGGCTGAGCTGCATCTAGTCCAATGACAATAACAGGCTTGTTCATTTCTCTAAAAGTAAATGTTAATACTGGAGATGCAACCTGCAACTTAACCAGGGGCATTTGTGAATCTTGGCAAGTCTTAGAGTGACATTAAACTCGATTTGGTCTATGTTATACAACAGCTAAGTTTACCGTTATACCCCTGCTTTGATCTTTACCTATGGATTTCTAAAAATCCTTCTCGTTATTATAACTTTATAACAAGATTAACTTAAATTAATATATAGCGTAAGCTTTTGATAAAAATCTCTAGAGCAAAAATCCGGATAGCTGTTTTTTATTAAGTATATATTAGTGGTGATAATTACCAGCCATGTAAGCAGTAAGCTAATGGGCGTGCGTCACAGGCTATAAGCCTGTGCCACGAACGCTACTTGAGTGAAGTCAGCTTACCAATAACTTCCAATTATCAAGTCAGTTTTGCTAGCCCTGATAGTTAAAATTAGTGTACAGTATAGTTTTTAATAAATTCCAAATAATTACATTATTTTTTTTGAGTTTTTGTCTAACTTTATTCATTGCGCTTCATCCAACATATCCTGAACAATTTTATCAAAAACTTAATATTATTTTAAGTAAATCAACGGTTCAAAACTCTCCGTTTACAACTCCTAAATTAGGAACTAACCTGAATGGAATTGCTGATTGGTCAACTGAACTTCCTTTCTTAGATGCCTTCAAATCGTCGAGACCATGGATTACTCAATGTGTCTCTGGAGAAACAGGCTGTAGTGGTTCGTGGGATACTGAGGAATACGATAAACTGGATTTAGACGAACAGGGCTGGGTTAAGTCTTTACCTGCTCCAGAAGCTCCTCCTGAATATACTCGTGTGGCTACACTACTTTTTACAGGGATGAAAAATTATCCAGCTGGAAAGTATGTGGTTTTATACGATGGAGAAGGCACTATAGAATATAAGTTTGATGCCACCAAAGATGAGGTAGCGTCAAGGCCAGGAAGAGATGTAATTAATGTAACGCCATCCGGGGCTAGTATCTATTTAATAATTACCGCTACGGATCCTAATAACACGGGTAATTATATTCGCAACATTCGTGTTGTTCAAGCTAAGTATGAAGATACTTACGAGTCTGAACTTTTTAATCCGGAATTCATCAATAAAATTAAAAAATTTAAAGCCATCCGTTTTATGGACTGGATGGAAACCAATCATTCTAAGCAAAGGGAATGGGCAAATATACCAAAAGTAGATGATGCCTCCTACGCTTACGGTAAAGGTGTACCTGTAGAAATCATGGTTAAACTGGCCAATCGAATTGGTGCTGATCCATGGTTTAATATGCCCCATCAAGCTACAGATGACTATATCACTAATTTTGCCCAAATAGTTAAAGATACCTTAGATCCAAATCTAAGGGTTTATGTGGAACTGTCTAATGAAGTGTGGAATTGGCAATTCCAACAAGCTAACTATGCGTTAGCTCAAGGTCAAGCTAGGTGGGGCAAGGATAAAGGAGATGCATACATGCAATGGTATGGAATGCGTACTGCTCAAATGTCTGATATTTGGAAAAATGTATTTGGTAGTGACAGCAATCAAGTGGTGTCTGTTATGGCTACCCATACCGTATGGCTTGGTTTGGAAAATGCTGCTTTGGATTGTCCTCTGTGGGTAGCAGAGGGTAATGCCCCTTGTTATCAACATAGTATTGATGCTTTTGCGATCGCGGGATATTTTAATGGCAGCTTAAACGCGGAAGAAAACGAAAGCACCATAGAATCTTGGTTGAATGAACCCGATGGGGGAGTGTCAAAAGCGTTTAAGCAGATCAAATCCGGGGGGTTACTTCCCAAAGAAGAAGACTATGAGAGTTTAAGTGATATTGATCAAATTTTTAACTATCATCACAAAGTAGCAGATAAGAGAAAACTACAGTTAGTGGTTTACGAAGGTGGTCAACATCTTGTCAAGTCCGATAATCAAAAACTAACTGAGTTTTTCATTGAGCTTAATAGACATCCAAAAATGTATAAAATTTATACACAACTCCTGAATGAATGGAAGAATCAGGGCGGTGGCTTATTTATGCACTTTTCTGATATCAAGAAGCCCAGTAAATGGGGGAGCTGGGGGGCTTTAGAACATGTATACCAAAAGAGTTCACCCAAGTATGATGCCTTAATAGACTTTATCGATCAAAATTCCTGATCCTGTAAACTTCCCTAGAAAGCTATACAAGGGTGAATCTGTTACAGTTTAATCTGGCTAAAATTTTTCACCAACAACGATAGCGTTAGGGAAACAGCGTTTCAGTGCTACCTCTGCGTTTCAATTCCTTGCCTAGTGCAAGAAAAGAGCTAAATTTTCAAGGCAGTTAAACGATGAACACTCTCTCAGCTGTAGAATACAAAGCCCAAGGTTTGAAGCAAATTGGATTAGTTGTGATTGGACGCAATGAAGGTGAACGCCTACGCCAGTGTTTACTGTCTGTGATTAAAAACGTGGCTCGTGTGGTTTATGTCGATTCTGGCTCCACAGATGACAGTGTGGAAATCGCTCATTCTTTAGGGGTAGAGGTGATTGGACTCGACCTATCTAAACCCTTTACTGCAGCTCGTGCTAGAAATGCGGGATATATCTATCTCAAACATTTAGAGCCAAATCTTAAGTTTGTCCAATTCGTGGATGGGGATTGTGAGGTAGTAGGGGGATGGCTCAACTATGCTCAAAAGGAACTGGAAGCCAACCCTAATGTCGCTGTAGTCTGTGGTCGCCGACGAGAGCGCTTCCCTGAAACATCTATATATAACCGATTGTGTGACATGGAGTGGGATACACCAGTGGGTGAAGCTTCCGCTTGTGGTGGTGATGCAATGATGCGCACAGAAGCTTTTGAACAAGTCGGAGGGTTTAATCCTACTCTAATTGCTGGTGAAGAACCGGAATTGTGCTTGCGGCTGCGCCAGAAGGGTTGGAAGATTTTTCGCCTAGATGCTGAAATGACTTTGCATGATGCCCAAATGACACGTTTTAGTCAGTGCTGGAAGCGGTTCTTGAGAGCAGGTCATGGTTACGCTGAGGGAGCCTGGTTACACGGTCACACTCCAGAACGCCATTGGGTCAAAGAAAGCCGGAGCATTTGGTTCTGGGGATTACTCTTACCTATATTAGTATTTGCGATCGCATGGCTCACCCATGGCTTGAGCTTATTGCTGTTGTTGGGTTATCCTCTGATGACTTACCGGATCTATCGTCATAAGTCCCAGACAGGTTTGAGCTCAACAGATGCTTTACTTTATAGTCTGTCTTGCATGATCGGCAAGTTTCCTCAGGTCCAAGGTCAGATTCAATTTCACCTAAATCGATTGCTCGGACAGCGTAGTAACTTGGTTGAGTACAAAACTGTACTTAATACTAACAGTTAGATAGCGTTTGTATTTGAGTTGTAAACAAAGGATTGATAGCAAAAGGTAATAGTAAACAGGTAATAGTAAACAGGTAATAGGTAACCTTAAACATTATCAAATAAATCTGATTTTATTGTTTTTTATTTAAATTTTATTAGATAATATCTGGATATGTATCATTTATCTCTAGGTTTGTTTTAGACTTTAACGATTATTTATTGGCTCTATATAATATATATTTTTTTGTTAATACTTATCAAAAAAGATAAATAAAGTTTTTTTTGTTGACTAAAACCTCTGATCTGTTCCCTAATCACTATTCCCTAATCACTATTCCCTAATCACTATTCCCTAATCACTATTCCCTGTTCCCTGTTCCCTAATCACTATTCCCTGTTCCCTGTTCCCTAAAAAAATAACTTATTTTAAGCTTTAAGGATGTTGAATTGTGTTAGCTAATCAGCCATTCATCTCATTGATTGATATTCCATTCTTGGTAATAGCATTTGCCCTTATCGTTCCAATTACAGTTCTTTTTATTGAATGTAGTGCAGCAATTTTGCCTAATGGCTCTGAGCCATGGTCGGATGCTAGCAAACCCCGACCAACGGTGGCTGTTTTAGTTCCAGCTCACAATGAAGCCTCTGATATCAGTGCCACCCTGGAAACATTACTACCTCAGCTTACGGAGCAAGACCGACTAATAGTCATTGCTGATAATTGCACTGATGACACTGCAGCAGTGGCTCGGAAATCTGGCGCTATTGTAATTGAACGACAAGATCATGAGCGCAGAGGTAAGGGATATGCCTTAGACTTCGGTATGGGGTTTATTGAGCCTAATCCACCGGATGTCGTGGTGGTGGTTGATGCAGACTGTATTGTTGCTCAAGGAACGATTTCACGGATTTCCCGCCTTGCGATCGCTACACAACGACCGGTTCAGTCAACTTACTTAATGACACAACCAGACAACCCGGTACTAAAGGATTTGATCTCTACCCTGGCGGTTAAATTCAAAAATACAGTCCGTCCGAGTGGGTTACATCGACTGGGCTTGCCTTGTTTGTTAACAGGTTCAGGAATGGCTTTCCCCTGGTCAGTGATTCGCAAAATCTCTTTGGCTGGCAGTAAAACAGTTGATGATATGCAGTTGGCTTTGGATTTAGCGATCATCGGACATTCCCCAATATATTGCCAGGAAGCAGGAGTCACAGGTCGTCTGATGAAACAGGGTTCAGCAAAGAGTCAAAGGTCACGCTGGGAGCATGGTCATATCGAGACTTTGCTAAACCAAGTTCCTGAGTTGCTCAAAGAGTCTATTCGTCAAAGACGAATAGACCTATTAGCGATCGCATTAGACTTATGTGTGCCACCATTGTCCCTATTGGTTCTAATTTGGGTGGCTGCTACAGGGGGAGCTTTACTCGGGGGAGCATTGGGAGCATCATGGATAAGTACTATTGTGTTACTCATAGAAGGGGTGCTGCTGTTAATTGCGATTGTTGAAGGTTGGGCTAAGTTTTGCCGAGCAGACTTTCCGCTCCTGATGCTCTTAGCTGTCCCGATTTACATTCTGTGGAAAATTCCCCTCTATCTGGCTTTTCTGGTGGAACCTCAGACCAAGTGGATTCGCACAGAACGGGATGCAGTCGATACCCCATCATCCTAATCAACTGGGGTGCATCTCATATTTGTAAAAAAGAAGGGAAGTGTGGGGAGGGTGGGAAGTGTGGGGCTGACAAGGGTAGGTTTTTTACTTTGGAGATAGGTAATAGGTAATAGGTAATAGGGAATGGGGAATGGGGAATGGGGAATGGGGAATGGGGAATGGGGAATGGGGAATGGGGAATGGGGAATGGGGAATGGGGAATGGGGAATGGGGAATGGCTAATCGGAACCCACCCCTAACCCCGACCAGGAGGGGAAGAGCGGGAGATGGGTCGGTAATCGGTGGAAATTCTGGGAGATTTTCCGACATATTTTGAGAAATTTATTCCCAATGCCAGTACGTACTCGCCCAAATGTAAAAAACCTACCCAAGTGAGGAGATAGGAACCCACCCCTAACCCCGACCAGGAGGGGAATATAGGGAGATGGGGGAGATTTTTATTAAGGGTAATTGTCATAACATGATATTAGCCTTCTATTGCCGAAGAGTGTTTTTGCATGCATTGAGATGCAGCCATCAACTGATTCTACTAGGAGAGATCATTCTCTGGTCCTAGGTATAGAATTGTTATAGCTATAGGATTGCTAATTAATTGTTTCATAATCAGGGTTAATTAAATTTTTAATGCCATAATTTAGCCCACGGAATTATCCTTGGGCTTACCGATTTTGGATCTAACTATTTTAGAGTTTGCCCACAAATCCTATCAAAGATGGTAGCATCATAAGTGTATTATCAAAGAAGTGTATTATCAAAGATAATTAAACCGGCGGCGGATAAGACCAAGTAGTTAAAGTAGGACTACATATCCAGATTAGGAGATGGTAAGATTAAATTTATCTGTAGCCGTAATTTCCAGAATTGGTATAAAATTGATTTACATTTATTAAGATAAATCAAGTTTGACATGACAAAAGTATTGTGAAAAAAATACTATAAATAACCCAAGCCAAAGGAGTTGATAGCACTCCGGAATATTGATAAGTTTTGCTTCTACATCGATCAACTATAGCATCGATGTGAAAAGGGTTATAAACCTGGACAATCCGGATTATTGCCCTGAGAGTTGGTAATTATTAGTGTCTCCCTGCAAAAATTAGCATCCTCTTGGATATACAACAGGGGGCTGAAACCTTATCAACTAGTAAAAGGGGCAGACAATTGCAACAACTAACATTAAACGAGCAAGATGAGTTAAATACTCCTCAAAAAGGATTAAATCTAGGTCCGCTTTTGAGGATTGCCCGACGCCAAGCCATGGTGGTTGCAGGGATTGCAGGTTTAGTGACTGTTGCTGCTACCTTTTTGAGTAGCAAATCTCCCTCTATATATTCAGGTAATTTTCAGCTGTTAGTCGAACCAGTCACATCTGCTGCAGCAATATCCACTGAACCAATGACACTTACTCGGGGTCAGGGAAGAATACCTGGTGAGAGAAATTTTGAACTGGACTATGCAACTCAGATTAAAATCCTAACCAGTCCTGAAGTCTTATCTAAAATCGTCAATAAAATTAAATTCCAGTATCCAGAGTTTAAGCTTGGGCTACTTCAGTATTATTTAACAGTTGAACGTCTCGAAGAAGAAAGTCAAGGTGAAAATACTAAAATCCTATCAGTTACTTATAGTGGGACAGATCCCAAACTAGTAGAGTTGGTCTTAAAGACAACAGCTGAAGAATATGAAAAGTATAGTTTAGAAGACCGAAAAACTCGCATTGGCCAAGGGGTTAAATTTATTAATGAGCAACTTCCTAAATTACAGGATAGAGTTAATATTATCCAAGGAAATTTGCAAAACCTGCAACAGCAGTATCAGCTAATTGAACCTCAATTTGATGGGGGACAATTATCAAACAAAGTTAGTAAAATTGGCGACCAAAAAAGAGATACAACCAGGCAGCTACAAGAGCTAATTAAATTAAAAAACAGCTTACAAAGACAATTAAAACTATCGCCAAATGAAGCTTTAGCTTCTTCTGCCTTGAGTGAAGATCCTAACTATCAGAAGTTACTGGCGGATCTTAAAGAAATAGAAAGTAGAATTGCGATAGAATCCGCCCGCTTTCAGCCAGAGAGCCCTAATATTCAAACCCTACTAGAGCAACGGCAAAACCTAGAAACTCTTCTCAATCGGGAAGTACAACGGATTCTGGGTCAGAACTTAGGAGGTCAACCGATTAACCCCCGAGTGCGAACCCTTCAAAATCCAATTCGTTTACAACTGATTCAACAATTGGTTGATACCACCAACCAAATTGAGGTACTACAGGTTCGTAATCAGGCTCTGATACAAACCAAAAACACTGTTGATCGCGAAGTCCAAGAATTCCCGATTTTTGTCCGTAAGTATAATGATCTACAGCGGCAGTTACAAATTGCTACTCAAACTCTCAACCAACTAGAAACTCAGAAAGAGACCTTGCAGGTGGAGAAAGCTCAACGGGAAGTGCCTTGGGAGATAGTTTCTCAACCTCAGCTTTACCGCGATCCGACCGGTGCACCGATCGGAAAATCTAGTCAGAATAAGTTGATCTTGATGGGAGTTATGGGCGGTTTAGCTTTAGGGATGGGGACAGTTATCCTTTATGATAAGTATCGGAATATCTTCTATGAAATCAAGGATATTGAAGAAGGCCATAATTTACCTGTTTTAGGAGAAATACCATTTAGTAAAAATCCTGAACCATTCAATAATTTTAGTGTAGATTTTGACAACGATGAGGACAGAATTTCTGAGGATAATCGATTTAAAAAAGCATTCGAATCTCTCTACACTAACATGCATTTCCGCTTCTGTAATCCACCCCTTCGCTCCATCGCCATTTGCTCGGCTATGGCTGGGGATGGTAAGTCTAGTGTCGCCTTAAACCTAGCTCACATGGCAGCCTCCAGAGGTCAGCGAGTTCTATTAGTAGATGGTAATCTCCATTCACCTCAACTTCACACCAATTTGAATTTACAGAACTTGCCAGGACTGAGCGACTTGCTATCAAACGACCTAGAGGTTGTGATGGAGCGATCGCCTTTCTCAGATAATCTTTTTGTGTTGACTTCTGGGCAAGCCTTAGTAGAATCTGCTCCAGATCTGGCCTCTCCTCGCATGGAAAAGATTATGGGGCATTTTCAGGAAAAATTTGACTTGGTTATCTATGACACTCCTAATCTACTGAACTATACAGACGCCAATTTCCTAGCTGCCCATACAGATGGAATCTTGATGGTGGTCGGATTCAGAGGAACTAAGAAATCTCAATTCAAGCAAGTCCTCGATCAAATAGACAGGTTTGGCTTAACCTGTCTGGGCGTAGTAGTTAATCGTGTCCAACCATCTTCCCTGACTGTCTCACCCTAGAACATCGGTTCTTAAAGGTTATTCGGTTGTTCGCCATTTTTGAATTAAGAATGTAGAATTAAGAATTTAGAATTCCAAATTCTACATTCTACATTCTACATTCTGCATTCTGACAGACAACCTTGGCCTTTAGGCCACCCTACGCGAATAACCTGCCACCGAAACTTATTCTGCCGGATACGATATTACCTATCCTCCATGGGATCGCAATCCGGATTCTGAGTTCACAGTTAGTAAGAACAATTAATAACATACTGTCACCAAAGTTGCTTTAGTCTAAGGAGGCGGCAAAATTGGTACGGACAATGGAGCCTAATCAGGTGATGTTAATGAAGGCGTTACATCCCTTGAAACATTTGAAGATTTTTCTCGATCTATTCCATCTCTTAGATAAGGTGTCAATCTACGAACTACGAAAAATTCATAGAAACAGACATACCGTTGCCCCGAGTTCACGATGACAATTGCCTATCTAGTTAATCAGTATCCTAAGGTAAGTCACAGCTTTATCCGGCGAGAGATTGCAGGTCTTGAGGCTTGCGATATTCAAGTCAAACGTTTTTCTATCCGTTCCTGCGCCTCTGAACTAGTTGATCAAGCCGATCAACTAGAGCTACAGAAGACTCGATTTGTCTTAGGAGTTGGCATCGTGGGCTTGTGTTTTAGCCTATTACGCACTGCCTTAACCAGACCGATACGTCTTTTGAAGACCTTAGAGCTGACCCTCAAAATCGGCTGGGGTTCAGACCGAGGAGTTTTGAATCATCTAGCGTACTTAGCTGAGGCTTGCCTTCTGCTGGGTTGGTTTTCCGAGTCAGATATTGAGAAGGTTCACGCCCACTTCGGAACAAACTCAACTACAGTAGCGATGTTATGTCATGCTCTCGGTGGACCATCTTACAGCTTCACAGTTCATGGTCCAGAAGAGTTTGATAAATCCCAACTTCTCGCTTTAAGAGAAAAAATCAACCGAGCTGCTTTTGTGGTCGCGGTTAGCTCCTTTGGCAAAAGCCAGCTTTATCGATGGTGCAGCCACAAACAGTGGTCAAAAATCCATGTGATCCACTGTGGTGTGGATGAGATGTTTTTGAGTAAAACCCACACCCCGATACCAGAGGTGCCACGCTTAGTTTGCGTTGGTCGCCTCAGTGAACAAAAAGGACATCTACTCTTGATTGAAGCGGCCCATCAGTTAGCCGCTGAGGGCTTGCAGTTCAAGTTGGTACTAGTGGGTGATGGACCGTTGCGTACGCAAATTGAAGCAACTATTGCCCAGTTGGGTTTGCAAGACCACATTGAGATTACTGGCTGGGCTAGTAATACTGAGGTTCAGCAACAAATTTTAGCAGCACGGGCTCTCGTACTGCCCAGCTTTGCGGAAGGATTACCAGTCGTGCTCATGGAAGCTTTAGCCCTGGGTCGTCCAGTGATTACTACTTATGTTGCTGGGATACCGGAGTTGGTGGGTGATGGCAGCTGTGGTTGGCTGGTGCCACCCGGTTCTGTTGAAGCTTTAACCGCAGCAATGGCTGAAGCCTTAAACTCCCCGGTGGAAACCCTGGAGGAAATGGGTAAAGCTGGGGCGGAGCGGGTGGCTAGGCGGCATGATGTCGCAACAGAAGCCAAGAAATTGTCAGCCCTATTTTTGTCTAATCCTGAACTACCTCCAAAGCAAGCTCCGATTGAGGCACCACCAAGGAGTGCTAAGCTCTCACGTATTTAAATTGTGAATCAAATTGTGAATCGGGGCAACAGATGAGCATTTTCGGCGTTGCTGAATTGAAGTATGAATTTATTTGTCTTGTTTCAGTAACGCCCCCGTGGGTCCCCCAAAATTGGGGGACTTGAAATTATCTTTCTCCCCCAGAATTGGGGGTTGGGGGGCAAAATCATACCTGTAATTAGCAACGCCCCATTTTGAATAATTTCCCTTATTTGTAACAGTTAGCTGATGCGTTTTGTATTTTTGCTTTCAGACTTTTCAACAAGCACCACTTGGCAGGGAATATACCGTGTCCTTCGCCGTCCTAAGCTAAAGCCAATTCAGAGTTGGGTCAGGCGTAGGTGGCTTTATAAATCCGAAGTAAACGGCGGAGACCTGAATATCATGCGTCACTGCTTGGCAGCTCGGGAATCTGGGGCTGATGCAGTAATTGCCACCATGACTGGTCGTAACACCTTTGGTAATACTTGGGGGATTCACGATCTACCCTTTATCCGTTGGGCAGATCGTCGTCCCGATGATGTATGCATTATTCCTGATTGGCTCACACTATTGATCAATGATGTCAAAGGACCAGCGATCGCTTATCTCCAGGTTCCAATTTTGGTTAAAGCGGATTTTGACTATCGAGATAGCCGTGTGGCTCTTTGGACAGACTCTCCCTTCATGAAGGAAATATGCGAAGCCACTTATCCTGGCAAAGACATTGAGATCGTTCCCAATGTAGTTGACAACAAGGCATTTCCATTTATTCCTCAAGCAGAAAGAGAAGCAGGTTTGGTCTTCGCCTTTCCCAGAAAAGGTCCTGAGTTCATCACCGAGACTGAGGAATGGTATCAAAAGTTAGGTGGTACATACTGGAGATTTGAGCGTGTGGATGGACTTCCCTTTCACGAACTAGCAAAGCAGTTTAGACGACCACAAGTCTTCCTGGCATCTGCAGAGGTTGAGGGTTGTGCCCTTCCTCCCCAAGAATCCATGGCAGCAGGAATTGTGGTAGTGGGCAAGACTGCCCGTGGGGCAAATTTCTGCATGGAACACCGTAAGACTGCTATGGCTGCCGAGACTCCTGAGGCGGCAGCACGATGTCTTTTGGAACTAGAGCATGCAGAACTTCGTGACAATATTTCACGCAATGCTCACGACTATATTAGTCGTTATTTCTCATCTCAAGAGCCAGCCCGTTTCTGGCAAAAGACCGTTCGCGAGTATTCATCTGGTGCTCAACAACTATTATCTACCTAGCTGTAACTTAAAACCTACATTACACAACATGCTCAGATATCAGCTGTAGAGCCAATCTTTAAAACTAACTAAATTATCTGATGCCTTTAAGTCTGCAACCCCACCCATCCCGTCTACCTACTCGGAAATCTAACCATGTCCTCATCACTTAAAAAACAACTCCTCCGTGGGGCTATTTGGACAGTAGCTGGTTATGGAACAAGTCAGTTTCTGAGACTGGCAAGTAATCTTGTTCTGACCCGCCTGCTTGCACCAGAGTTTTTCGGCTTAATGGCTCTAGCCAACGTTTTCATCATTGGCTTACGGTTATTCTCCGATGTCGGTATTGGTGCAAGCATCATCCAGAATAAACGTGGGGATGACCCAGTTTTTCTGAATACTATCTGGACTATTCAGGTTTTGCGGGGCCTTTTGCTGTGGGTGGCTTGTCTTATAATTACTTGGCCAGTTGCCCACTTCTATAATAACCCGCAGCTGTTATGGCTGATGCCAGTAATTGGTGTGATTCCACTGATTGAGGGATTCAACTCCACTGCTGTGTGGAGCCTCAACCGCCAGATGGCATTTGGCAAGATCATGATGTTTGAGCTGGTGGGGCAATTGTCCGGCCTGATCTTGATGGTCACTTGGGCTTTTGTCAATCGGACAATCTGGGCTCTTGCTATTGGAAATGTGCTGACGGCATTGGTCAAAATGGTAATGAGTCATTGGTTAATTCCTGGAAAATCAAACCGCTTTACCTGGGAGAAAGAGGCAGCTAACAGCATTTTTTCCTTCGGGAAATGGATATTTATTTCAACGGCCCTTACCTTTCTCGCGACCCAAGCCGACCGACTAATTCTAGGCAAATTGTTTTCATTTGAGCTATTGGGAATTTATGGTGTTGCCTTTAATTTAGCGTACCTACCTTCCCAGGTAATCTCGGCAATTAGTTCCAAGGTGCTTTTGCCAACGTTTTCTCAGCTGGCTGATTTGCCTCGGGAAACCTTTCGGATCAAGATTTGGTACAATCGGCAACTTATCCTAGTGGTTGCAGCATTGATGTTGACAGTCAGTACTGCTTTTGGAGATGTTGCGATTTTTATCTTATATGATGAGAGGTTTTATGAGGCGGCTTGGATGTTACCAATCCTGACCCTAGGCATCTGGCCTGCATTATTAATTGATACCGTTCAGCAAGCCCTGATGGCTCTTGGCAAGCCAAACTATAACGCTTACAGTCAATTGGTCAAGAGTCTTAAGGTTTGTATTGGCATACCCCTAGGATTTTATCTGATGGAAAAGTTGGGAAATGGAGCACTCGGAGCAGTAGTCGTGATTGCTTTCAATGACATTCTCCCTTATCTAGTAATAACTTATGGTCTCTGTCGTGAAGGGCTTTCCTTTATTAAGCAAGACCTCTGGGCTACTGCACTACTGTTGACATTACTGATGTGGGTGATTTGGGCTCGATATATGTT
Source organism: Moorena producens 3L (assembly GCF_000211815.1). Lineage (GTDB taxonomy): Bacteria > Cyanobacteriota > Cyanobacteriia > Cyanobacteriales > Coleofasciculaceae > Moorena > Moorena producens. The sequence goes on along the minus strand of NZ_GL890945.1, from coordinate 101,783 downwards.
GGGTTTTGGATATCCCATCAGTGGACTTTTTTAAAACAGGGAACAGGGCACAGGGAACAGGTAACAAAAATTATTACAATCTATTTAGGATTGCTATTATTTAATAAAACTAAAATTAATTAAAAAAACTAATGGATGATAAAATGTATTCCAAATTAAACTATTGCCTAGAGCCAGAAAAATTAACTAAATTTGCGAATGATAATTGTGAAATATACGCCCAGTCTGAGCCATTTCCACACATTATCATGGATAACTTTTTTCCAGAAGATGTCCTAGATAAGATTCTGAATGAGTTTCCTAAAGCTGATGCAATTGATTGGCAAAAGTTTGATGCTGCACCAGAAAAAAAACTGGCCTCAAAATCGGAAATACAAATGGGAGAGTACACCCGATTTTTTCTGTATCAGCTCAATTCATCAACTTTCCTTAACTTTTTAGAAACCTTAACTGGCATTGATGGAATAATCCCTGATCCTCATTTTGTTGGTGGTGGCTTACATCAGATCGAAAAAGGTGGTTACTTAAAAATCCATGCTGATTTCAATCGCCATACAAAATTGCGCCTTGACCGCCGCTTAAATCTTCTGATCTATCTCAACAAAGATTGGCAAGAAGACTATGGTGGTTATTTTGAAATGTGGGATAAAGAGATGACAAAGTCTCAGAAAAAAATTCTCCCCGTCTTCAACCGATGTGTCATATTTAATACTACCGATTTTTCCTATCACGGACATCCTGAGCCATTAACTTGTCCAGAAGGACGGACTCGGAAATCCTTGGCACTTTACTACTACAGCAATGGCAGACCAGCTGAAGAGCTTTCTAATAGTGGCGACCATTCTACATTATTTAAGGCTCGACCAGGAGAAAAAATACAACTTAAAAAATCTCCAGTAACCAAAGTCAAGAAATTTATTAAGAAGTTAATTATTGAGTAAGAATTCAGCGGTCAGTGGTCAGCGGTCAGCGGTCAGCGGTCAGCCGTTGGCCTTTGGCACCTCAAGTAGCGTGGAACAGGCTTCTGGGAGCATGTCACCTTTGTAATTAGGTACATAGATCCCCCCTAGCCCCCCTTAAAAAAGGGGGGAATTAGATTTAAAAGTCCCCCTTATTAAGGGAAACGGGGGATCTGAACAGGGATTAACAAAATTGACATGCTCCCCAGGGTTCGACGCTGTGACCTAACCCATAAGCTGATCACTGATAGCTGATAGCTAATACCTGATAGCTGATAGCTGATAGCTGATAGCTGATAGCTGATAGCTGATAATTACTCAAACAACTCTGTTCACGTTCATGCCCAAAAAAGCCAATGAGTTTTTTAGTCCCCATCGTCATGTTCGGCTGGATTCCAGTTGTTCTTTATCTCTTCATGAGAATTCCAGCTCAGCGGGCAGTCATTGTGAGTTTCATCGTAGCATGGCTATTCTTACCTGTGGCAGAATATGCTTTGCCTGGTCTACCTGACTATACTAAGATGTCGGCAACTTGCTACGGTATTTTGTTGGCTACTTTTATATACGATGTTGGGCGTATTAGCTCCTTTAAATTCAGCTGGATTGACTTGCCCATCCTGATTTGGTGCCTATGTCCATTGGCTTCATCTATTACGAATGGCTTGGGGGCTTACGATGGTTTCTCTACTGTTTTGACGCAAACCTTGACCTGGGGAGTACCCTATTTTCTCGGTCGGATCTATCTCAATAACTTGAGTGGATTACGTGACTTGGCAATTGGGATTTTCATGGGGGGGTTGGTATATGTTCCCCTATGTTTGTACGAAATTCGTTTTAGTCCCCAGCTCCATAGGATATTGTACGGCTTCCATGCTCATCCTGACTTTGGCCAAACAATGCGTTACGGGGGATGGAGACCGACAGTATTTATGATCCACGGTTTGCCAGTGGGTATGTGGATGATGGCAGCTAGTTTAGTGGGAATTTGGCTATGGCACACTGGGGTGATCAAACAACTCTGGAATATTCCCATGAAGTGGCTGGTAGCTGCGTTGTTGATCACATTTATATTGTGCAAATCCACTGGTGCCTATTTTTTACTACTCTTGGGAGTTGGCATCTTGTTTGTGGGCAAGCAATTTCGTACTGCTTTGCCAGTCTTTATCCTAATTGGGCTTATTTGTTCTTACTTATACATTAACTCACAGACTGAAACCTACGTTAGTGATCAGATTATCTCAAATGTATCGAGTGTGGTTCCTGCAGACCGTATCCAATCCTTACAGTTTAGATTTGATAATGAAGAGCTACTTGTAGATAAAGCACGGGAACGGATCGTGTTTGGCTGGGGAGGATGGGGAAGAAGTCTGATCTTTAATGACAAGGGTGAGCAAGTTACAGTTCCAGATAGTTTGTGGATTATTGCGTTTGGTGAAACTGGTACCGTTGGACTAGCCAGCCTGACCACATCCTTACTAATGCCGGTGTTGACTATGTTTTGGTTCCGTTGTCCAGCCGAGTTGTGGCCAAAGCGGCAAGCGTCACCAGTGGCGGTGCTGACCGTGGCCGTAGCGTTATACATGGTGGAATTTATGCTCAATGCCCATGGTAATCCAGTCTTTGTATTGGCTTGTGGAGGACTATCAGGATTGGTGATCCAAGAACCTACAACCAATAAGGTTAAAAAAGTCCCGGCATTGGCAGCCCAGCGTTATCGTAATCAAAATCGTAATCAAAATCGTAATCAACGAAGACAAGTTCAACGGAATTAGGGATGATATAGCAGGGAGTAGGGAGTAGGGAGTAGGGAGTAGGGAGTAGGGTAAAAAATCTGTGTAAATTATTACGATCAACAACAGGATTTTGTTACTAAAAAAATATAAATTAACTAACAAATAATAATTATTTAGCTAAGGAAAAAAAACGCCAAATTTAGTTATGTCTAATGAACTAAAAAACAATCCCGTAAATTCTTTACTTATAGTAATTGTTAACTACAAAACCCCTAGTTTAACTATTGATTGCTTACGCTCTCTAGCGGATGAAATCCCAGGTTTATCGAATACTCAGGTGGTAGTGGCAGATAATGCGTCTGGGGATGGATCGGCTGTTGCCATTAAAAATGCGATCGCAAACGAAAACTGGGGTAGTTGGGCATCGGTGATGGCACTAGAGCACAATGGTGGATTTGCCTTTGGCAATAACGCTGTGATCCGCCCAGCCCTGAAGTCTAATCAGCCACCGGATTATGTGTTGTTGCTCAATCCAGACACCATTGTTCGTCCTAGGGCGATCAAAACCCTGGTGGAGTTTATGAGTGACCATCCCCAGGTGGGTATTGCTGGCTCTCGCCTGGAAGAGCCTGACAGTACCCCTCAGTGTTCAGCATTTCGGTTTCATACCGTCCTCAGTGAGCTAGATTCTGGTTTGCGTCTCGGTATCGTATCGACATTATTATCGGAGTGGGTAGTTTGGCCACCGATTCCTGACCAACCCTGTCCAACGGATTGGGTAGCTGGGGCAAGTATGATTATTCGCCGGGAAGTGTTTGAGCAGGTTGGCCTGATCGATGAAGCGTATTTCATGTATTACGAAGAAATGGACTTTTGCCTGCAAGCCCAGAGAGCTGGCTGGGAATGCTGGTATGTCCCTGAAAGTCGCGTAGTCCACTTAGTTGGACAAAGTTCAGGTGTTACCGACACCAAGCGTCCACCCAAACGCCGACCCCAGTATGTGTTTGATTCTCGACGACGGTATTTTCTTAAAAACTATGGTTGGTTTTACGCTGCTCTAGCGGATCACACCTGGGCTTCTAGTTATTTATTGTGGCAATTGCGCCGAATGGTTCAAGGTAAGCCCGATAATGACCCACCCCAGTTACTTACTGATTTTCTGCGCAATAGTGTGTTTTGTAAAGGAGGTGCTTTTAGTAGTCCGAAGATTTCGTGATTAGGTTTCAGCTATCAGCTATCAGCTTTCAGTTATCAGCTTTCAGCTATTAGCTATCAGCTATCAGTTATCAGCTATCAGCTTTCAGCTATTAGCTTTCAGCTATTAGCTATCAGCTATCAGTTATCAGCTTTTAGCTTTTGAATAAAACAGGTAAGCATTGGTTTAATCTGAGTTACGTCAGCTGACCGCTGACCGCTGACCGCTGACCGCTGACCGCTTACAATTCCCGATTCCCGATTCCCGATTCCCGATTCTAAATTCTAAATTCTAAATTCTTCATTCTAAATTCTACATTCTAAAAACAGATTATGGTGATGCCAACAGATTTAACGGCAAATTCTACCCAGCCAAAAACCGATAATTTGGGACTTTGGCAACAAATTAAAGAAGATTGGAAAGCCCATGGTTGTGATTGGACTAAGCCGGGATTTCGGGCTGTAGCGGTGCAGCGGTTTGGAGTTTGGAGAATGAACATAGAGCCGAAGTTACTACGGGCTCCGTTTAGTATTCTCTACCGAGCATTATATCGTAAAGTTCGTAATACCTATGGGATTGAATTACCTTACACCGTAAAGCTTGGTCGCCGAGTAATTATTGAGCATCAAAGTGGGATTGTGATTCATGGGGATTGCACCATTGGTGATGATACTATCCTCCGTCAAGGAGTAACTTTGGGGAATCGTTACTTAGATCGTCCTTTGGATGCCCCCATTTTAGGAAAAAGTGTCAATGTTGGGGCTGGTGCCAAGATTTTTGGCAAGGTTACTATCGGTAATGGGGCAAATATTGGTGCTAATGCTGTAGTTTTATCTGATGTACCTGCTGGCGCAACGGTAGTGGGAATTCCTGCTAAAGTTATTAAGATGCGTTCTTTCGACGAGAATGGCTCTAGTTGAGATGTAAACAAGGGAATCGGGAATCGGGAATCGGGAATCGGGAATCGGGAATCGGGAATCGGGAATCGGGAATCGGGAATCGGGAATCGGGAATCGGGAATCGGGAATCGGGAATCGGGAATCGGGAATCGGCTTGTCTATTGCTAGCATGCCTATTGCTAGCATGCCTATTGCCTCTTGCCTCTTGCCTCTTGCCTGTTACCGACTGCCGACTCCCTTTATTATATACTAATAGAGTCACTGTCTTGAAATTGTCATGATTGCTGATCCAAGCCCCAATTACATTTCAAACGAAGAGTATCTATCCTACGAAGAAGATAGTGCCATCAAACACGAGTATATTGATGGAGAAGTCTATGCCATGGCTGGCGCGAGTGATGCCCATGTTACTATTGCCGGTAACTTATTTGCTCTGTTAAGAAATCATGTCAGGGGCACTGGCTGTCGGGTTTATATGGCAGATATGAAAGCTTATGTCGAAGCATCCAATAGTTATTATTATCCTGATGTTTTCGTGACTTGCGATGCCAGAGACCGAGAATTGAGCAATTATAAAAAATATCCCTGTTTAATTGTAGAAGTTTTATCTCCAAAAACTGAAGCCTTTGACCGGGGTGATAAATTTTATGATTATCGAAAACTAGACACCTTGGTGGAATATGTTTTAATTAGCCAAAACCGTCAACGCTTAGATTGCTTTCGCCGGAATTCCGAGGGAATTTGGACATTGCAATTTTATGATCCGGGCAGTGAGATTCATCTAGAAACTGTGGATTTTAGGACTAGTATTGAAGCTTTGTATGAAGATGTATAGCGCAAGGCAATAGGCATGCTAGCAATAGGCAATAGGCATGCTAGCAATAGGCAATAGCGATGCAGCGCTGCTCCCTGCTCCCTGCTCCCTAAAACCCAGATATTTGTACCTCACAAGTCGTAAAATTGCTATAATAGGTTAATGCTTACTTTTAGGCTAATTTAATGCTACCTCTAGTATCTTTGGAGTTGGTAACTCTTTATTAACTTGGCTATAGGCGTACACCAAATCCTCTAAAACTTCCTTAGCATTCTCAAGAGCTTCCTCATAGGTGTCACCGTGGGTACGAGCATAGTTACCCCATTCGGGTAAACTAGCCACATAAGAGTTATCTTCCTCTGACCATTGAATTAAAATGCTATATTTCATGATTCATCCTCCTGTTCTAATTGTGCCAGTTCTTTGAGTACTTCTATTACTTCTTTTTCTTGATAAGGCTTGGAATCGTTACTATCTTTACCAGACAGAACTACAGGATTTGTGATTAGTGGATGAACCCAATAAGAATGACTACCTTTTCCCCGCTTAGGCAAGAGTTGAAATCCTGCTTTCTGCAACATTTGCTTTAATTGTCTTATTTTTTTCGGCATGCCAATAACTATAACATACTTCCTAAGACTTATGGGTGACCTAGAACAACTGACCAAAGATATTCAAGAACTACCAGAAGACGCTCAAAAAATTATTGCCGATATCATTGAGGTGTTCAAAAAACAGTATGTAACAGAAAAAACCGGCATCTCTTAATCCTCTGGAATTAGAGGATCAACCTTTTATTGGTATGGGTCGTGATCGACAAGATACTCAAAATAGTAGCGAATGGGTGAGAAGAATTCGACAACAGCATTGCCAATGATTTAACGTGATTGAGTGATTTTAGTCATCCGCCAATTCTAAAGCTATCATATAGCTTGTGTCTAAAAACAAGCAATTCATTATTAATAGTTATATAAATACTGATCAATAGATGTAGAAGCATCACTGACTCCACCTACAACTGGATTCTCTCCGAGTCCCCAAATCGGATCATCTACACTATTGTTATTTTCTGGTAGCTGTTGATTGTTTTGCTGTAATTGTTTAAGTTTAACAATTTCATGATGCAATGCTAATACAACTAATTCCTCAAGATTATTGACTAGTCCTGTTTGAATTAGCTGTTCTGTAGTTTTTAGCAAATCTGTGGGTAAATTTAAAGTGATTTGATTGACGTTTTCCATGGATAGTATTGTTTTGAGGAGATGAGAGGCTTACTTATTATTAATTTAGGTTATATATAGTCTAGCTTAGTTAGCAAAACGAAACTTGCCCATGATTAAGCTAACATTAGCTTAGCGCAATTATTCCCCATGGCACAGGCATCAACTGAATCCTAACATTGGTTAACTTCACAGCCAGTAAGAGGTTGTCTGAGAAGTCTCATTGTCTCATTTGCTACATCCAAGCCCCCTAAATCCCCCAATTTTGGGGGACTTTTAGCAACAAATGGATTCTTTTTCCCCCCAGAATTGGGGGGCTAGGGGGGCAAAATTCAGTATAAAAAACTTTTCAGATATCCTCTAAAGCTAATAATAATTCCTCTATCCTTGATTAACTCTTATCTCTTCCCGATTCCCGATTCCCGATTCCCGATTCCCGATTCCCTATTTCCACCATCGACTAACATCATCAACCGCTGCCACCGTTTCTATTAGGGCTTCAATACCCCCAAACTTGATGATTAAAGGAGCTAATTCAGGAAGAGCTTTAAGAAAATTGGGACGGGTTAGACTAGCTAAACCATCAAGAATTTGTTGCCAAAAAGGAAAATCAACTGACGAAGGAGTTAATCTCTTAATTAAGCCCTGTAAGGCACTGGCTCGGTTGGATTCAGACCCAATTGCTCTGGCGCAATCTAAGGCTTCTGGCAACAGATCCGGTAAGTGGGGGGCTAAGGCGACTAAGGCATCGGCTCGGTCTTTTTCATCGGAAATCCCTCTGGCGCAATCTAAGGCTTTGGGTAACAACACATCGGGTAAGTGGGGGGCTAAGGCGACTAAGGCATGAGCTCGTTCTTTTTCAGACTTAATCCCTCTGGCGCAATCTAAGGCTTGAGGTAACACATCCGGTAAATGGGGGGCTAAGGCGACTAAGGCTCTGGCTCGGAAGTATTTATCCCGAATACCTCTGGCGCAATCTAAGGCTTCCGATAACACATCGGGTAACTGGGGGGCTAAGGCGACTAAGGCTTCGGCTCGGTGGTATTGATCCGAAATCCCTCTGGCGCAATCTAAGGCTTCCGGTAACAGATCGGGTAAGTGGGGGACTAAGGCGACTAAGGCATAACCTCGGAAGCATTCATGGGAAATCCCTCTGGCGCAATCTAAGGCTTCCGATAACACATCGGGTAACTGGGGGGCTAAGGCGACTAAGGCTTCGGCTCGGTGGTATTGATCCGAAATCCCTCTGGCGCAATCTAAGGCTTCCGGTAACAGATCGGGTAAGTGGGGGACTAAGGCGACTAAGGCATCGGCTCGGGAGTATTCATGTCCAATCCCTCTGGCGCAGTCTAAAGCTTCTGGTAACACATCGGGTAAGTGGGGGACTAAGGCGACTAAGGCTAATGCTCGGGAGTTTTCATCGGAAATCCGTCTGGCACAATCTAAGGCTTCTGGTAACACATCGGGTAAGTGGGGGACTAAGGCGACTAAGGCATCGGCTCGGGAGTTTTCAAACTCAATCCCTCTGGCGCAATCTAAAGCTTCTGGTAACACATCGGGTAAGTGGGGGGCTAAGGCGATTAAGGCTAATGCTCGGGAGGATTCAAACGAAATCCCTCTGGCGCAATCTAAGGCTTCCGATAACACATCGGGTAAGTGGGGAGCTAAGTGTCCTAAGGCTAATGCTCGGTAGTATTTATCGGAAATCCTTCTGGCGCAATCTAAGGCTTCCGATAACACATCGGGTAAGTGGGAGGCTAAGGCGACTAAGGCATTGGCTCGGTGGTATTGATCCCAAATCCCTCTGGCGCAATCTAAAGCTTCCGGTAACACATCGGGTAAGTAGGGGGCTAAGTCTCCTAAGGCTAATGCTCGGTGGTGTTGATCCGAAATCCTTCTGGCGCAATCTAAGGCTTGGGGTAACACATCCGGTAAGTCGGGGGCTAAGGCCACTAAGGCTCTGGCTCGGGAGTATTCATCGGAAATCCCTCTGGCGCAATCTAAGGCTTGGGGTAACAACACATCGGGTAAGTGAGGGGCTAAGCCGATTAAGGCTAATGCTCGCTGGTATTCATACTTAATCTCTCTAGCGCAATCTAAGGCTTGGGATAACACATCCGGTAAGTGGGGGGCTAAGGCTCTTAAGGCTAATGCTCGGGAGGATTCATCCGAAATCCCTCTGGCGACTTCTAAGGCTTGGTGTAACAACACTTCCGATAAGTGGGGGGCTAAGGCTCTTAAGGTATTGGCTCGGTCTTCTTCATGCGAAATCCCTCTGGCGCAATCTAAGGCTTCCGGTAATAAAGAAGGGGGAAGATACTCAATAATTGCCTCCAAACCCTGTGCTTGCCTACTAGAATCTTTATTCTGTCGCACATAAGCTAGTGCCTGGGCTGGCATCCAAATTTTGTTCTTAAGTAATGCTGCCATTAACTCTGGAGGAATATTTCTAGCCAAGCTATTGAGGGATGTGGTAATCAGAGCATACCGACACTGTAGACTAATCGATTCTTTCTGATTTTCTGTAAAATTGGCTGCTGCTATTGCCCAAGCTCTCGATACATCTTTAACAAAATTGGCAGTTTTTCCCTGTCTATCACACTGCCAATACCAGCCGTTATCTCCTTCTGGAGTTTCTTCTTTCAGGAGTTGATGAATGTCATTTATCTTTTCAGCTTTCTCTAGGTGCCAGGTTAAGTGGTTATAAATATAACCATCATCGGATAAGGTATGCCATAATTCCAAATCTGTCTTTTTTTGATAGGCTAGCAACTTAAAGCGAAATACATTATATAGTAATACTTGCAGCCTCTGGACGATTGAGCTAATCATGCTCGGCATTTTATCCCGGTTTGCGCTGGTAGCCTTTTGATAACGTTCTAATAATTGCTGATGAGCTTCTGGGATTGATAATCCTAGCCCTGGTAATTGAGAGGCTTGTTCTGGTGTAGCAGACCTAGTCAGCAGATTAAGGGCTAAATCATGTAACAGGTCATGGAGGCGATAGTTAGTTTTTTCGGTACTAGAAACACCAGGTAGTAATAAGGCTTTTTGTCTTAAGTATTTTAAATTATCTTTTGCTTCAACTGAATTACATTCCCATAAGGTAGTCGCCATGGTTTCAGTAATAGTGACATCCTCCGGCAGTACCCCTAACCAAGCAAATTTTTGCAATCTCTCGGGGGATAATCGCTTTAAACTTAGATTAAACGAAGCCACAAGACTGTAGTTTTTGCGCTTAGCGTCACTTGGCTCTTCCTCTGCTTCCCATCGATCCAAAGCTTCCAAGTCAGCAATTTCTGCTTGTAACTCATCCAGTAACTCTTCCCAAGAGAATCCATCCCTAACTTGGGCAGCAGCTAATTCTAATGCTAGGGGTAAGTAGCCCACAGTTTTCGCTAAAATTTTAGCATAGTCGAGTTCTTGATTAGTTAACTCATTGTTGAAACAAGCGGTTAATAACTCCAAGGATTGATTTAGAGTCATCACATCTAAATCATAGCGAATCGCACCCTTAACTGGAGCTTCTCGTGTAGTTACTAACACCCGACAGCCACTCCCTGCTACTCGAAAGGGGTCAACATGGTCAGGATGCCAAACATCATCCACGACTAGCAACGCTTTTTTATCGGATAATAGTGTTCTTAGTTGTAAAGAAGCGCTATGAATGTTAATCGGTTTAAAGTCATAATCTCCTAATTGCTGTATCCACGTACTTAGAAACGATAAAATATCAGGTTGCTGACCTAAGGTTGCCCAAAAAATACCATCGGTAAAATGGGATTGAACCTCCTCGTCATGGGCTAAGGCTGCAGTAATGGTGGATTTACCAATTCCTCCTAAGCCATAGATCGCACTAACCACTAAAGTGCCAGCTCTAGCAGTTTCTTGGGATAACAGAATTTGTTTTAGTTCTTGGCTTACTTCCCGGCGTTCGACATAATACGGAGGTAGTGGGGGTGCTTGATTTGGTCGAGTTTGGTTAACCTGACTCCCAGGCGACGGCAGTCAAGTATTATTATAAGTAATAGTTTGGTCGCCTTTAATAATATTTTGGCTTCCTCCAATATTAGTATTATCTTTATGAATACTCTCTCCTTGGACGAAGTTACCCTGGTTATCTACTTTCTCAATGTTGTAATTGTCACGCTTAGCTTTGTGGGATTCCAAGGCTTTGTTAATGTCTTGAATAATTTCCTCTAAATTAGGCAAAGCTTCAGCATCAACAGTAGTCACCAAACGCTCCATGGCTTGGGCAACTTCGGGATTTTGCTTCGCTGCTGTTTCTAGCTGCAATACCACTTCGGCATAATCGAGGGGTTGCTCTGGAGCTTGCTCGATCGCCATTACTGTATCTGGAGACTCTTTTCTGAAGGATTCCAGAAACAACCGCTTAGGTGTATCCCAGATAACTTGCCCGACATTTTCCCCAGTTTTTTCTAAGGCTTTAGTGGCGAGCACAGTAGAAATAGCGACAACGGCAGCGGCTAATGGTTCCATAGTTGAAGGAGATTATTCAGAGTCTTGGTTTATTATAGTATTTTTAAATTGGGTGAGTTAGTTAGTAGTTAGTAGGGTGGGCAGTGCCTACTAATGCTATCGCCAGATGCTCTTATCTATCTTTGGCACTGCCCACCCTACATCAATATTCTATTGTGATTAATTCTTTGGTGGGCAGTGCCTACTAATGCGATCGCCAGCTGCTGTTATCTATCTTTGGCACTGCCCACCCTACATCAATATTCTATTGTGATTAATTCTTTGGTGGGCAGTGCCTAGTCATCCTATCTCTAGCTGCTGTTATCTATCTTTGGCACTGCCCACCCTACATCAATATTCTCTATTGTGATTAATTCGCGCGGTGGGCAGTGCCTACTAATGCGATCGCCAGCTGCTGTTATCTATCTTTGGCACTGCCCACCCTACATTAATATTCTTGATGCTCTATCAGTTAAACAGATTTTTTGATATTTCCTATTCCCTGTTCCCTGCTCGATCAAAATAGAATACCATAAAAAAATCCTGTACAAATTAAACATAATTTAGTACATCAATGGCTATCAATACTATTTGTAAATAAATGTAAAAGATTTTAATTAAGCCTTGCATTTTTTCGAGGAGTTATGTATAGTATAGAAGGTGACGACTGAAACTAATAGCCGCGCTGGCAATACCTGTTAACCACGACCAGCGCGGCTTTCCTCCCTCCTAAATAGGAGTTACTTCCATCATGCAAAAAAAAATCACGATCATCAATCCTGGTTATCGACTCTTGGGTGCATCTCATTTTTGCGGTTTGACCCGGTAGGTGCCATGGGCATCTTGGTGCCATGGGCATCTTGGTGGAACAGGCATCTTACTGGCATGGGTATCTTGCTGGCATGGGCATCTTGGTGGAACGGGCATCTTGGTGCCATGGGCATCTTGGTGGAACGGGCATCTTGCCCGTTTCCTGCCGCAACTGTAAGCATTCAGCTAATCCGCTACTTGAGGTGCTACTTGAGGTGCCAAAGGCCAACGGCTGACAGCTGACGGCTGACAGCTGACTGCTGAATAATTACATTTTATGAGAGTAAAAAAACAGGAATATATTTCGACGAATAAAAAAAGAAAAAGGGTAATGCTAGCATACAATAGTGAAAATATCGTCTACTCTAAGAGTAAGATAGTGCTTAACTGTTCCTGGAAAAACACTATCAAGTGCCCGGGGAGTTAATAGTTATAGTTACTCATAGAATCAAGGGAACTAGTGTAAGGATAAGCCAAGTCAATGGTCACTCATGACTTAGGCTGATTTAAGATTAGGGTGTTATCTACGCCAACATTTTATCTACGCCAAAAGAGTTTTCACTAGTAGCCCAAGGCCAAAAAAAATTAATTAATTCAGTTGTCTACTAGGTTATTTGTACTAATTCATAATGATCACAGATAACCGAGATTGTAGGTATCCATCGACAGGATTTGGAATCAATTATTTGACCATGATTCCCATACCACTGTCGATTACCACGTAAGCTGACAGCTGAATGCTTACAAGTATTGATTTTTATTCTAAGCACTAAACCTTTGATTACTAATGTCTAAACAAAAGCGCAAAAGGTTAAGGTGCATCAGCGCTTGGAGGCTGCAAAGCTGGAAAGTTTGCTTGCCCTTAATCCCAATAATTATTCTGTTGTGTGCCGAGGTAGCAGTAGCCCAGAATCCACCTTTTAAGACTACCCTTGAATCGCTCCAAATCACCGTGAATACTATCTGGGTGATATTCACTGGTTGTTTAGTATTCTTCATGAACGCGGGCTTTGGGATGTTGGAGGTTGGTCTTTGCCGCCAAAAGAATGCCGCCAACATTTTGACTAAAAACCTGATTGTGTTTGCCCTGTCTACAGCCGCTTACTGGGCAGTTGGCTTTGCTTTCATGTTTGGTGATGGCAACCCTGTTTTAGGTTTCAATGGCTTTTTCCTTTCGGGATCAGATAATAGTCCAGCCATAGGAGAAGCCTACAACGGTGTCTTCTATTCACTAAAAGATATTGGTATACCCCTCAACGCCAAATTCTTTTTTCAACTGGTTTTTGCTGGAACTGCTGCCACTATTGTCTCTGGAGCAGTGGCCGAGCGCATCAAATTTTCTGCCTTTTGTCTGTTCAGCCTTCTACTTGTCGGCATCATTTACCCAATCACGGGTCACTGGATTTGGGGAGGAGGCTGGCTAGGAGGAGGCTGGCTACAAGGGCTGAAATTTTGGGACTTTGCTGGTTCAACGGTAGTTCACTCCGTAGGCGGTTGCTGTGCCTTAGTAGGTGCTTACCTTCTCGGACCACGCAAGGGCAAATATATAGATGGCGTTTCCTATGGGCTGCCCGGACACAATCTCAGCCTGGCGATTCTAGGTTGCTTGATTTTATGGCTGGGCTGGTTTGGTTTTAACCCCGGCTCAACGATTTTTAATCCCGGAACGACGAATTTAGATCCCAACGCAATTAGCCATATTGTCCTCACCACTAATACAGCAGCTTGTGCAGGGGGTATTGCCGCAGCTCTAACTACCTGGCTTGACCCAAGGGATCCTGACAGTAAGCCTGACCCCACTATGATTATTAACGGAGTACTGTCGGGTTTGGTAGCCATTACCGCATCCTGTCGATTCGTTACCATTGGTAGCGCTATCACCATAGGTCTGCTGGCAGGAATAATAGTGGTCTTTTCAGTAGACTTCTGGGACAGGATGAAAATTGATGATCCAGTAGGTGCTATTTCTGTCCATCTTGTCGGTGGAGTCTGGGGAACACTGGCTTTAGGTCTTTTCAGTGAAGGACCTGGTGATTTGTATAGTATTGGTAACGGTCCAGTAGCCGGACTATTCTGTGGTGGCGGGATAGATAGTATCCGGCAGCTTTTTATTCAACTACTCGGCATTGTTGCTGTAGATGTGTCAACGGTTTTCCTGAGCTGGCTAGCTTGGTTATTAGTTAAACGTATACTTTCCTCAAGTCTAAGGGTTACAGAAAAAGCAGAAATTGAAGGTCTAGATTTCCACGAACACCGTATGAATGCCTACAGTGGCTTTTTGTTTAAGGGAGATCTCAAGCAATCACCGCTGAGGGATCAGCAAAGACAAAATTAACACACTGTTCTGTAGATACAAGCAAACCCATTAAATTCTAGGATTCAGCCGGTTATGAAGGTAATCAATAACAGTATTTTCCAGCAAATAAGTTTAATTTGATACAGACAAACTAAGCCAAAGGATTATGATCATAAATGAAATTAGTTTAGGAATAGTGTGATCATAGTTTTATTGGATACCGATCAAGACTATCAATATAGCAATCCGTGTAGCAATTGATATAATTTTGATGCCATATTCCCTACTCCCTGTTCCCTGTTCCCTGTTCCCTGTTCCCTGTTCCCTTTGCTAGAGTAGTTTAATCAAAATTAATCCCATGAACATAATCAATATGTCAAAAAACACACAAGATTACGATAGCATTGTTAGGGATTTAGTAGCTGATAATGATGACATTTTAGGTGCAGTTATCCTCTATAAACAGTTGCCAATTACTCAGTTAATAGGTAAATTAAATAAAACTGAAATTCTAAAAATAGCCGATAAAATAATCGAGTTTCACCAATCGATTAACCGCTTACCTAGTCTGGTAAACAACGAAAAAATATTCATGGAATCTAGAGATACTTTGCTGATTGTTGTTTTTTACCCTAATCAGTGTTTGTTGCTAGTTAAAGCTAAGCAAACTGATATCGTTGGCAGGATTCTACATGCTATTGAAGAAACATCACAAAAGATTCAGTCTTTACTTGACCCTAGAGGAGCTTATCGAAATAGTTATCAGTTATTGTCTCAGGCAAAGGATAATGAAATAAAATACAGGAAGAAACCCCTAAGTCCTGAATTTTAGGACGTTCCCAAATGTCAATACAACTGGGGCACAAAGAATTGCTCATACAGAGGTGGGCGCACATAGTTATTGGGAGCCTTCTTGCGTGGGGGTAATTCTAGAGGTTCCGGTGTCATATCAATGTAGGGAATCTTGCTGAGAATATGACTGATGCAATTAAGACGAGCCCGCTTTTTGTCATCAGCTTCCACCGTGAACCAGGGGGCTTCGGGAATATTGGTGTGAGCCAACATGTTGTCTTTTGCTTGGGAATATTCCACCCAGCGATCGCGAGATTCTAGATCCATCGGGCTGAGCTTCCAGCGACGAGCGGGATCGGTGGTGCGAGATTGGAAGCGTCGCTCTTGTTCTTCATCGCTAACTGAAAACCAATACTTCAGCAAAATTATGCCGGATCTGACCAACATCCGCTCAAATTCTGGGCAGGTTTGCATGAATTCCTGATACTGTGCATCGGTACAAAAACCCATCACATGCTCCACCCCAGCGCGATTGTACCAACTGCGGTCAAAACAGACAATTTCACCGGCTGCGGGCAGATGAGCGACATAGCGCTGGAAATACCATTGGGTCTTTTCCCGATCACTCGGTGTACCCAATGCCACAATTCGGCAGCCACGTGGATTTAGGGGTTCGGTAATCCGTTTAATAGTGCCCCCCTTACCAGCTGCATCACGTCCTTCAAACACAATCACAATGCGGGTACCAGTATGCTTAGTCCAGTATTGCATTTTCACCAGTTCCAATTGTAGACGGGCAAGCTCCTTTTCATAAATTTTCCTGGGAAGTTTAGAGCTGCCTTCTGCCTCAGAAATGTGGTAGAACACTTTTCGTTCTGAATTTGGGAGATTGGCCTTCTTTTGTTTCTTAAGTTTTTTCTTATTTAATTTTTTCTTATTTAATTTTTTCTTATCTTTCTTTTTACTATCTGCTGCTAGTAGATGCTTCTTTTTGCTCGCCCGTTGGGACTGATCCCCATTCATAGATTTATTTTTCATTGCTATACAACCCTGTATTTGTATTGAGCTTGATGTAGGGTGGGCAGTGGATCAGGCAGATTAACCAAGCTGGTCATCAGGTGGCTAGGCACTGCCCACCCTAGGATTAATATGCTGGATAAACTTAGTGCGATCGCAACTCTAGTTGATGTAGATGTAGGGTGGGCAGTGGATTAGGCAGATTCACTAAGCTGGCCATCAGGTGGCTAGGCACTGCCCACCCTAGGATTAATATGCTGGATAAACTTAGTGCGATCGCAACTCTAGTTGATGTAGATGTAAGGTGGGCAGTGGATTAGGCAGATTCACCAAGTTGCCCATCAGGTGGCTAGGCACTGCCCACCTTACTGAGATGTAGTTGGTAAGATGTAGGGTGGGCAGTGGATCAGGCAGATTCACGAAGCTGCCCATAGGGTTGGTAGGCACTGCCCACCCTACGATTAATCACTTTTTTACAAATATAAGATACACCCAATTAGTGCGATCGCAACTCTAGATCGCCTTGGCAAAGTTCGCTGGATCTTGGTCACGTCGGTGACGGATGGGAATAGCAGAACCTTGACCATTTCCTACTAAAGAGGCAGTTTTTTCCAGAGACTCTCTGAGCCTCTTAGCAGCATAGATAGACATATCCCGAGGAACACTAATTCTATCGCGCAAATATCGCAGAGCAGGATCTGAACCCAAGGGTGGCATACAGGTTTCCCCGGTAATCATGTGTGTCAAGGCACAACGCAGGGCTGGATCAAACAAGGTCTCGTCGGCGGGGTTAACTCGAATGATATTGGTGCGGTGTTTAAGCACTCGTTGGAGAGCTTCAGTACGGGAAGTTTCCGGTTCTGGGTAAGTTACATCCGGTAGCCCTTCCCAAGGACCATTGTCCACCCGTGCCTGATTGATTAACGTCTGGGGTTTATCGTTTGGCCAGCAGCCCCCCATCTGGGGAGGCAAATCATGGACATGGGTGTGGAAGTCGCTCTGGGTGCCACGATAGGTAGGTCGGGTTTCCATGGCCTCAAACCAAGCTGCCAATCGAGGATTTTCTTCCCTCAAAGAATAGCCTTTGTAGTAATAAAGACTGGCATTCATGCGTTCGACATAAGGCATGAAAATCACATCAACAGTACCGAACTGATCCAAACAGTAAGGACCCGGAGTGGAGCTTAGGGCATTTTCCACCATCTCCACCACTTTAACAAATTGGTCTTGGTGATTTTGTTCTTCTTTAGATGAACGTGTAGGATAGCACAACCAAGTACACCAAGCTCTAAACAGAAGTCTCTCCAACTGCCGTAGGTTGATGACAGCGGGGTCTTTCATGCTTTGTTCTAAGGGTTTAAAAACCCGTTCTAATCCGATTAAAATGTCATCACTTTCGGTAATCAAGTTACCATCTAGATCTAGAGCTGGTAGCATCCCCGATGGCACTTTCTGCTTGTACCAACTTTCTTTCTTACCATAACAAAACATGGTAACTTTTTTGATACGATAAGGAATCTGTTTTTCTTCCAACCATAGCCAAGTTTTCTGGCAGTAAGGGCACCAAGCGTGGTTATCGCGGTATAGGGTAACCCGAATATCAGATTCAGTAAAACCAAATAGGCGCAAACAGGATTGAGCGTTAGTAGCTCCATTAACAGTATCTATTTGAAAATCCGTCAGAGCTTCTAGTTCTTGCCAGGTTAGGGGGGCGATACTCATGGGGGTGGGTTTAATTAGAGTTTGTTACAAAAGATACTATCGCATATTTTGCTTAAGCTATCAGCTATTAGCTATCAGCTATCAGATATCAGCTATCAGCTATTAGCTATCAGCTATTAGCTATCAGCTATTAGCTATCAGCTATTGAATAAAATAAGCTGACGGCTGACGGCTGACGGCTGACGGCTAACGGCTGACGCCTGATAGCTGACAGCTGAATGCTTAGAATCAAGACAGTGATAAACCTGAGCTTGGTAACCATCCACGGATATTAAATTATTAACAGAATTCTCAGCAGAACAAT
Source organism: Moorena producens 3L (assembly GCF_000211815.1). Lineage (GTDB taxonomy): Bacteria > Cyanobacteriota > Cyanobacteriia > Cyanobacteriales > Coleofasciculaceae > Moorena > Moorena producens. The sequence continues at coordinate 83,543 of NZ_GL890945.1, read as the reverse complement.
TAGGTAACTCTTCAACTGTTGCGTTAAAATTCACCAACCATACATCTAGGGTACTTGACAAATTAGCAACAGTCTTTTTAAGAGTGATAGCAGCCGGACAATTGGTCTGCTGGCACTGAATTTGGTCTTGATGTGCCAATAGAAATTTGGGATTTACTGAAGATAGTTTTTGATCAGCCTTCTGTTGGAATTCCCAAGCCAGTCCCATCATTTCACCAGTCTGTACCAAGGTGTTGTGAGTAGTAGCAATTAGTATCGGTACTGATGACTTTTGTTCGATTATCGGTACCAATAAATCTGGACGATAGTATTTTTGATAGCCTAGATTGCTGACTACGGTAATACTACTCAAAAACCCCATTAACAAAACTAGCGCTATAGTTTTCGGTTTCCCATGGCTACTATTGTCAGTGGGATTTGGTGTTGAAGGGTGACGCTTACTCACGGCTAGGGCGGTTGCTACTAATACAATCACAGCAGGGAAGTAAACGAAACTATACCGAGCACCACGGGTGAGGTCGGTACCAAGGCAGTAAGTAATACCAAAAAATAATGCGATCGCACTAATCAAGAAACTCCCTAAAACCGTTGTGACCAAAGCAGTCTGAGGGTGATTTAGTTGTATTTTTAGATAGCGATAGAGAATCGGAAGCAACCAGATTAGAAACAGCAACATCACCAAACCCGAAGCAATGACCACTATCAGGGAAGATGACTCTACGGGCAATAGCGATAACATGGTGATCCAAGCAGCGATAGCTTGAAAAATTGGCTTGCACCAAGCCCAACTCCCTTCACTGCTACTGATAATCCATTCAGTCATCTGAGCATCGTAACTCGATAGCCACACTGGTAACCAAACTAATCCTCCCATAGCACTACCTGCCGCAACTGCACCAATGCGCCGGATGGGAGAGGGTCGAGAAGGAGAAATTTTGGCTAATCCCCAAAGTCCTAATAAAACCATGGCCTCAGCACAGAGGGTCAGGATAAAAAAATAGTGGGTTGCTATACCTAAACAATTAACCACTACCCAAGACAGGGATATCCAAATCGGTAGAACAGTATGGCGTTGAAGATGTTGTACAGCAATAACTAAGCAGCACAGGGATGCCATTACCCACAAAATAGCTAAGGTGTAATGACGGGCTTCCTGGGCTAGAAAGACACCGTAGGGAGACACAGCCATAATTGCTGCTGCTAGTTGAGCGACTAACCGGGAACGAAACCCTACCCAGCTCAGTCCATAGATTACGGGAATTGATACTATACCGAACAGGGCGGGAAGCGATCGCATTCCCCAAATTACTAAGTCGCTATCCTGTAAGGATGTTCCATCAAACGCCTGTACACCGAAGGAGAATAGCCTCATCCACCAGTTCGCGAGGACAAAGTATAGAGGAGGGTGGTGATCCTCAGTGAATAAATGATGAATAACTGCTGATGCTCCCGATTCTGGATTAAATGCCAGTGGTTGTAACAGGGTAGAGAGGGAAATGGCTTGGTCTAGGGGTAAGGTTTGATAACTATTGCCCAAGCTGAACACGATTGTGGCAAATTCATCAGTCCAGGGAGACTTCAGGGTTAGGTTAGTGAAGCGTAAAACACTGCCAATAGCAATCCAAAACAATAGCAACAGGGGGTGGAACCAGAGACTTCTCAGGAAAATTTTCAACAATAGTAACCTCAATCAGCAAAGGAGCACACTTGCCAATGGAATGGAAATAGATGACAGACAAAATATATGGAAACAGGGGGTTTTAGCCCCTAAGTTATTTTCACCTTCCGGCTACACCATGGAGGTGTTCAACTGCGATCACTGCGATCATTGTAGATTTACTGAATGTAGGTTTACTGAATATGCCTGTGATTACCACTAGTATTGATACTATTCTCAACCGTGCCTTAGGGGGTGTTGATATATCACCCGATCAAGGGGTTGTGCTTTTGAAGCAAACTGAACCTCAGGCCGTAGCGTCAATTCAAGAAACTGCGGATCGGTTGCGCTATAAACAAGTTGGGGATACGGTTACCTATGTTATCAACCGTAATATCAACTTTACCAATATCTGTACCCAGCACTGTAGTTTCTGTGCTTTTCGGCGGGATGCCTCTGAAGAGGGTGCTTATTGGCTCGATTGGCAGCAAATTCATGAAAAGGCAGCGGATGCGGTGCGGCGGGATGCTACAGAAATTTGCATGCAGGGCGGACTCAACCCCAAGGCAAAGATGAATGGGTCAACCTTGCCCTATTACCTAGGGTTGGTAAAAACCATTAAGCAAGACTTTCCTCAGCTGCATCTCCATGCTTTCTCTCCCCAGGAAGTGCAATTTATTGCTGAGCAAGATGGACTTAGCTATGCCGAGGTAATTGCTCAACTACAAGAGGCTGGTCTTGGTTCAATGCCAGGAACAGCAGCAGAGATTTTAGATGATGATGTCCGACGTATTCTCTGTCCAGAAAAGACCAATACCGCCACTTGGCTAGAGATTGTGTCAACAGCTCATCAATTGGGAATGCCCACAACCAGTACTATGCTCTCGGGTCATATTGAGACACCCCAACAACAAGTGGCACACTTGGAAAAATTGCGATCGCTTCAACAAAAAGCCTGTAACCAGGGATACCCTGGCTTAATCACTGAATTTATCTTACTGCCCTTTGTCGGACAGGAAGCCCCCAAACCATTACGCCATCGGGTTGGACGGGATCAACCGGTATTGAAAGATGCTCTGTTACTCACAGCTGTAGCTCGGATTTTCCTAGGGAACTGGATTAAAAATCACCAACCCAGTTGGGTAAAACTCGGTCTTGCTGGGGCGACAGATGCCCTTAAATGGGGTTGTAATGATATTGGTGGCACATTAATGGAGGAGCATATCACCACCATGGCCGGAGCTATGGGGGGTACCTGTATGGAAGTAGAAACATTACAAGCAGCCATTCAATCCATTGGCCGTCCCTATCAGCAACGAGATACGATTTACAGCTAAGATCAAGTCCAGTTAATCACTTCTAATCTGGTTGATACCATACCTGTTAATTGGTAATTTGTAATTGATAATTAGTAATTAGTAATTGGTAATTAGTAATTGGTAATTTACGAACAACCAATTGTAATCACATTCAACGGTCACACAGAGATATAACCTTTTATCTTTATGTCCCTAGCAATCAAATCCATGACCAAAAAAAAGAAATCTTTTCTACTGCTAATTTTTGCAGCAGCCGTCTTGGTAGTAGGCGGTGGAGTAACCGCTTACTGGTTGCTAGTTCGGCGGCAGATTTTCAAACCAAATATTCAGGTAAGTACCCAGTTAGTTCCCCAAAATGCCTTTTTTACTGCATCAATTTCTACAGACTCCAAACAATGGCAACAGTTGCTAAACTATGGCACAACTGAATCTCGACAAGTTTTGGAAAAACAGCTTGGTCAGTTGCAGGAAAATTTACTAAACGCTAACGGCTACAACTATCAGCAAGATATCAAACCTTGGTTGGGTGAAGAAGTTACCTTAGCATACTTTAGCCCTAGAGACTTATCACCAGCAGTCTTATCAAACGATCAATCAGTTTTTCCCAGTTTGATTGTACTACCCATTGACAAACTAACCCAAGCAATGGAGCTGTTCAAAAAAGCCAAGTCTCAATCAGGGAAACAGTGGGTTGAGAGAACCTACAGAGGTATTCAGGTTTACGAAACAAACAAGAGTAACTCCCAAAAGTACTCACAAAAGTACTCAGTAACAGTGCTGGGGCGTTTTCTAGTAGTGAGTGAAAACCCCAAAATTATTGATCAGGTGATTGACACCTACAAAGGAGCTATTTCCTTAGCTAGTAAAGCTGGGTACCAAGATGCGATCGCTCAGATTAAAGCTGATCAGTCCTTTGGTCAGTTGTATATTAATCTACCAGCTTTTTTAGCCGCAGTAGCCCCTGATTCCCAGGAGCAGGCTCAAAAAACAGCAGCTAAACCCTTAAAGCAAGACATAGTCACAACAGTAACCCTAACACCAGAGGGGATAAGTTTTGAAGGGATTTCCTGGGTCAAACCCAGAAGCACTGTTAAGGCCAGTAACGACACTAGCGGTTCTTTTTTGCCTAGACGGATGCCAGCGAGTACCCTAGCGATTATATCTGGGGGTAACATCAGACAATTTTGGCAATACTATACCGAACAAGGAGCATTAAATTCTCTCATCCCCATTTCCCCAGACAATTTCCAAGGTGGATTGAAAACTACCTTAGGCTTGGATTGGGAAAAGGATTTACTCTCTTGGATGGAAGGGGAGTTTGCCCTAGCCTTAATACCAATGTCTCCCGAAAAACTGGCGCTTCAGGATAACCCTTACTCTGCGCCCTTAGGAGCTGGGCTAGCATTGATGGTAAAAGTAAGCGATCGCTCTAGTGCTCAAGCAACCCTACAGCAATTGGATGACTTAATCACCAATAGTTATCAGTTACCGGTAGTAGAAACTCAGGTGAACGGTCAACCAATGGTGAGCTGGACAGCTACTCTAGGAGGGGTGAATGCTACCCACGGCTGGTTAGAAGGGAATGTAGTCTTCTTCACCCTAGGAGCCCCCATTGCTAGTGAACTGCTCCCTCAACCCCAAAAGACACTAATTCAAGCACCTCTGTTTCAAAACACCGTACCAACCAAACCTAATCCCAACACTGGTCAATTTTTCCTTGATGTTGAGCGTACCCTCAATAGCAGTAATCTCAATCTCGCCCAACTACCAACCCAGCAAGAAATCTTAGCAAAGGCAATTAATACCATCGGCTTAACGGTTGCCAAAATCGACCCCAATCGCACCCGCTTTCAACTTTTTGTTCAGTTGAAAAAACGCTCTCAACCCAGTAAACCTGCTGAAACTAAGAAGGGAGATAATCAGGAAAAACCCTAGAGACATTATTAGGTAAGCATTCAGCCGTCAGTGGTCAGGGGTCAGCGGTCAGCGGTCAGGGGTCAGCCTAATGCATTAGGCTGACGTAACTCAGATTAAACAAATGGTTACCTGTTTTATTCACAAAAGCTGATAGCTGATAGCTGATAGCTGATAGCTGATAGCTGATAGCTGATAGCTGATAGCTGATAGCTGATTGCTGATTGCTGATAGCTGATAGCTGATAGCTGATAGCTGATTGCTGATTGCTGATTGCTGATTGCTGATTGCTGATTGCTGATAGCTTAATAGCACTAGCCATGAGGCTTTCACTAATCCCTAAAGCCTCATGCCTAACACTTAACACCTTGATTTAACTCTCAAAAGTACATTGACCGAGTACTAGTTTATGCCATCGATACAGCACCAGATTTACCAGCAGCTTCCTTAAGGATTTCTGCTTTATCAGTTTCTTCCCAAGGCAGAATCAAATCGGTACGCCCGAAATGACCATAAGCTGCCGTGTCTTGATAGAAACGACCACCCCGTTCTGCGGGTAATCGGCGCAGATTGAAAGTTTGGATGATTCCAGCAGGACGCAGTTCAAAATAGTTGTTGACCAATTCCAGCAAAATCTCCTCGTCCACTTTACCAGTGCCAAAGGTTTCTACAAGGATACTCACGGGTCTTGCCACCCCAATGGCGTAACTCAGCTGGACTTCGCATTTGTCTGCTAAACCTGCTGCCACAATGTTCTTAGCTGCATAGCGACAGGCATAGGCAGCGGAACGGTCTACCTTAGTGGGGTCTTTGCCAGAGAAAGCACCACCACCATGGCGAGAGTAACCGCCATAGGTGTCTACAATAATTTTGCGACCAGTTAAACCTGCATCACCTTGGGGACCACCAATCACAAATTTTCCTGTGGGGTTCACCAGGAAGCGTGTGTTGTTATCCGGCTTAATCTCAATATCTTGGAAACAGGGTTCCACCACTGCTGACCACAAGTCATCTTTAATTTTTGCCTGGACAGCTACCTCATCGGTAATATCACCAATAGTGGCATCGTGTTGGGTGGAAACCAGAATCGTGTCAATCCCAACCGGTTTGCCATCTTCATAAGCCACACTGACCTGGGTTTTGCCATCAGGACGCAGGTAAGATAAATCACCAGTTTTACGTACAGCTGCCAGACGGCGAGAAACCCGATGAGCCAAACTGATTGGCATAGGCATCAGTTCTGGGGTTTCGTTGCAGGCAAAGCCAAACATCAGACCTTGGTCCCCTGCACCGATGGCATCTAGTTCATCGTCACTCATTTCCTCGCGACTTTCCTGGGCAGCAGTCACCCCTTGGGAAATGTCAGGGGATTGTTCATCAAGAGCAACTAAAACAGAGCAACTGTTGGCAGAGAAACCATTGTCAGCATCAGTGTAACCGATTTCAGCAATTTTCTTCCGCGCCAAATCAATCAAATTGACCTGGGCTTGGGAGGTAATTTCACCAGTAATCAATACCAAACCGGTGTTAACGACCACTTCAGCCGCAACACGGCTTTGGTGATCTTGAGCGAGCATAGCATCTAGGATAGTGTCAGAAATCTGGTCACAGACTTTGTCAGGATGACCTTCGGTAACCGATTCAGAGGTAAATAAATAGCGACGAGACAATTAGCAATTCTCCTTTAACAATTACTTGATGACCTGTATAGCATAGATCACTTTAAGCTACTTTAACCTGCTATAAGAAAAACTTAATATATTCATATCACGTTTTATCAATTGATTGTGAACAAATACTGAAACAAAAAAAACCTGAATTAAATCCTGAATCCTTTGTGATCATGATTTGACAGGTAAATAGTCAAAAATTATAGTTTTTTTGGCTATTTACCTATTTTTCAATTGATGAATCATTAAACTCCATCATCCGAGCAACGTTTTATGCTCTCGCTCTGGTTCTTATGAAATTTTTAACATTTCATGCTTTGGGGCATTGTTAGGCTTGGCAAGGGTTATGATTTAGCTATTAGTAGTCAGCTATAAGTTAATGAGCATATTTCTGAACAAATAGGATCACCACTACCATTACATCCCTTACCAATCCCTTGCCATTAAGTTTTATTTAGAATCCCCTAAAACCTCCTTTAAAGCACTCAAAACTTGCTCCACATTTTCTCGCCGAGAGTTATAACCCATTAAACCAATGCGCCAGACTTTACCAGCTAATTCACCCAAGCCGCCACCAATTTCCATGTTGTAATCATCCAGCAGTTTGCGGGTAACTGCCTTGCCATCCACCCCGTCTGGTATCCGAACCGTGGTCAGGGTAGGCAAACGAAATTCTTGCTCCACGTGACATTCTAGACCCAAATCAGCCAAACCTTCCCAAAGCAATTCAGCATTAGTTTGATGCCGTTCCCAACAAGCGGTTAGTCCTTCTTCAGCAACCAATCGCAACGCTTCGCGCAAGGCATAATTCATATTAATTGGAGCTGTGTGGTGGTAGGTGCGCTCGTCACCCCAATATTTGCTCAACATCGATACATCCAAATACCAATTAGCGACTTGGGTACGACGCTGGTTGAGTTTTTCGAGGGCACGAGCTCCCATAGTGAAAGGAGAAATGCCTGGTGGACAGCTAAGCCCTTTTTGGGAGCAACTATAGGCCAGATCAATCCCCCATTCATCAATAAACAGTGGCACCCCACCTAAACTGGTGACTGTGTCAACCAGCAGCAAGCAATTGAAATCTCGGCACAACTCAGCCACACCCTCAAGGGGCTGACGGGCACCGGTTGACGTTTCAGCATGAACCAAAGCCAAGACAGCAGGACGATGGGTTTCCAAGCCTTCTCGGAGTTCATCAAGGGTAAAGACTTGCCCCCAAGGCTTCATTAGTTTACGGACATCAGCACCATAACGACCAGCCATATCCACAAGTCGGTGTCCAAAGTAACCGTTTACCCCAACTAAAACCACATCACCTGGTTCTACTGCATTGGCTAGAGTAGCTTCCATTGCCGCACTACCTGTGCCACTCATGGGAATGGTCATCGGGTTATCAGTTTGCCAAGCGTAGCGGAGTAAGGTTTGCACTTCGTTCATCAGTGCGATAAAACGGGGATCCAGGTGACCAACTGGGGGCATTCCCAACGCTTTTAATATGGAAGGATGGGCATTAGATGGCCCAGGTCCGAGTAACAGCGTCGGAGGCATATCTATATCGGTCACGGAGACGCGATTATTATCTTTGATTGATGGGGTTGAGGTCATTTATTATTTATAAGTGTTTGGTAAAGTAAGAGTTAACCAAAATAAATAATAACCCGAAGGTGGCTATCCCCGTATTCTAGGAAGTAAGGCGGAACAGCAAAGAGGCTTCAGCCTCAAGCACAGAGGAGATTAAAGAGGTCAACAAAACCGGGTGTATCTCATATTTGTCAAAAAAAGGGAAGTGTGGGAAGTGTGGGGCGCGGGGAGTGTGGGGCGCGGGGAGTGTGGGAATTCTCGCGCGAATTTTTGCTTAATTTCATCCATTGAGATGCACCCAACAAAACCTAATCTGCTTGGATATCGGCAAAGATGCCAATGGCAATGGTGAGGTAAGCAGTTAAGCTGTTATATATTTTTAATACACAACAGTTTGCCAAAGATGTGATGCTCAAAAAAAAGTAATTTTAATGTATTTTGTTGAGCTATAAAGCAAATGCATCTAAATTATGAAACCTTTATCCACTAAAAAAATCAATAACACTAAATTAATAAAGCAACAAATTAATAAAAATATAAACACGTTGAAACCCTTATACCTGGGTGAGCCCGTTGGCAGGTTAGCCGGTTGGCAGATTGCAGGAAACAACCTTCAACGGATGAACCTTCAACCTTCAACGGATGAACCTTCAACCTTCAACGGATGAACCTTTAACCGCAAAGTAGGCTAGAAAAGAAAAAGATTCGCGATCTGCACGCTTTAAGCGATGGACTGCGTCCCGCTTTCAGCGATGGACTTCATCCCGCTTTCAGCGATCGCATGTTTGGCAAGCATATAGATTCAGGATAAATACTGTGGTTTTTAAGATTGCTTTATTAGGATTAGGGACCGTTGGTACAGGAACAGCAAAGATTTTACTCGACACAGCTGGACGTAACCCACTACTGCAAGGGATAGAAATTGCCAAGGTAGGAGTGCGATCGCTTGATAAGCCCAGAGAAGTGCAACTACCACTGGAGTTGATGACAACGGACCTAGAAGAAATTGTCACCAACCCAGAGATAGATATTGTAGTAGAGCTACTGGGAGGATTAGAACCAGCGCGATCGCTTATGCTCAAAGCGATTGCCCAAGGTAAACATATTGTCACTGCCAATAAAGCCGTTATTTCCCGCTATGGAGATGAAATTTTTGCGGCGGCGGAAGAGGCAGGAGTCTACGTCATGTTAGAAGCAGCAGTTGGGGGGGGTATCCCAGTAATTCAACCCCTAAAACAGGCATTGGGAGTGAACCGTATTCATAGTATTACTGGCATTGTTAACGGTACTACCAATTACATCCTGACCCGGATGCAACGGGAAGGGGGAGAATTTGCCGATATTCTGGCTGATGCCCAACGGTTGGGATATGCTGAGGCTGACCCCACTGCTGATGTGGATGGATTAGATGCCGCTGACAAGATTGCTATTTTAGCTTCTATTGCTTTTGCAGGACGGATTAAGTTATCTGATGTCCACTGTGAAGGGATTCGTCAGGTCAGTGCAGCAGATATTGTTTATGCTGAGAAACTGGGGTTTGTAATTAAACTATTAGCTGTAGCCAAGCGAGACCCAATGGCAACTGGGGATAACCCAAAGTCTGAAACTATTCAGCTGAGGGTACATCCTACCCTTGTTGCCAAAACTCACCCCCTTGCCAGTATCAATGATGTTTACAACGGGATTGTGGTAGAAGGCGAACCGATTGGACAAGTGATTTTCTCTGGTCCTGGTGCAGGTTCTGGTCCGACAGCCAGTGCGGTAGTGTCGGATATTTTGAACATTGCTGCTGTCCTCAAAACCGATCTCGAAGCCAAGCAACTACATCCTCTACTTAGTTGTGCTCATCAGCACTATTGTAATGTTGCTCCTATTTCAGACCTGGTCACCCGCTTTTATGCGCGGTTCCTCAGTCAAGACCATCCTGGTGTAATTGGGCATTTAGGCACCAGTTTTGGCAAACATCATGTCAGTTTAGAATCTGTGGTGCAAATTGGTTTCCAAGGAAACTTAGCAGAGATTGTGGTCGTCACTCATGATGTGCGTGAAGGGAACTTCCGAGAGGCTCTAGATGAAATTCGGACTCTAGAGGCAGTGGATAGTATTCCTAGTATTTTAAGAGTGCTTTGAAGGTTGAAGAGTTGAAGGTTGAATAGTTGAAGGTTCACTAGTTGAAGGTTTAATCTTTTAGAGGGTTGAGGGAAGTCCTTGGCCAAAAGGCCACGCTACGCGAACGGGGAAAGTTCAAACCATAGTAGCCATTCCCGAAGGTTAGGTTGTTTGCTTGAAGTCTAAAAGTTGAAACCGTTTACCTGTGCCCTAGTCTTGATCTATGACTCAATCCTTAACAATGAATGTAGTGCGCTGGCTCCCAATTATTTCTACAATTTTTTGGCTAGTGACCCCAACTGTTGCTAGTTCAAACTTGGGAACAACTGATTCCTATCCTGGTTCTTTATCTGTAGATGATGGTTGGCGATGGACTTCGTCCCGCTTTCAGCGATGGACTTCGTCCCGCTTTCAGCGAACGCAAAGCCAGTTAAATTTCACACATTCCACACTTCAAGCAGCCAACCTACAACCTTGGCCAAAAGGCCACGCTACGCGAACAACTCTGACAGTACAAACAGTACAACAGCCACAAAACACAGTAACTCAAAACACAACTATAGAGGATATTTGTCCACCGCCAGTGCTCTCTCGCTTAACTCGCCACCAAGTGGTTGCAGGTGAAACCGTCGAGAGTATTGCCAACAAATACAACCTTGAAGAGGCTACACTACTTCGATTTAATCGAGCCTTAAACCGGCAGTCAATGCCAGTGGGGCAAGAGATTCTGATTCCGCCATTCAATGGTATCTTGGTGAATGTGCCATTGAATGCCACTTGGCAAGACTTAGCAGACGCCTACGGTGTCCGTGCTGCGGTTTTATTTGAGTTAAATGGTTGTAAAAAACCCTCTAAGCAAGCCTTTATCCCAGGGTTAAATTCCCTTGGCATAGGTATTCCCACAGCAACGAGGGAAACTCCGACTGTAGATAGCTACACCGGATTGACTAATTATCCCTTACCAACTGTGGCAGGGATAGGACTGGATTACGGCTGGCGGCAAGACGCTGGTGAGGATGAAAAGAAGTTTCACGCTGGTGTGGATTTACTCGCACAGGAAGGTACTCAGGTTTTTGCTACTGATAGCGGTATCGTTGCCTATGCTGGAGCACAAGACACTTATGGCAATTTGGTAGTGATTAATCATGAGGGAGGACGCCAAACCCGCTATGCTCACTTAAACCGTACTAGTGTCAGTCCAGGTCAGCAAATTAATGTTGGACAGTTATTGGGGACAGTGGGGACTACGGGAAATCCTGACATTAACCAACCCCATCTACATTTTGAGGTTCGTTTGAATTCCCCTGGGGGTTGGGCAGCACAAGATCCAAAATTGCATTTGAAAATTACTCGGTAGTGACCTCTCCCCTGGTAAGCATTCAGCTGATAGCTGAATGCTGATAGCTGAATCCTGACATTTTTTGGCTCATCTCTTTCCAACTCAGTTTAATTGGTAATCTTGCCGGACTTATGCCAACAATCTCCCTGAATTAGGGTATGGAATAGCCAATCATCAGAGGTTTGAGGATAATCGCTGCGGTAATGTCCGCCTCGACTTTCAGTGCGCCAAGCCGCACTTTTTAAGATTAAATAAGCAACATCGGTCAAATTGAGAGTTTCTGCAGCTAGCCTCAGGTGCTGCTCAGCTCGATCGGAGTTTAATTGCACTGTTTCGTTGGGTGTCGCCTTGAGTAAGTATCCCATAATATTCAAATCAGTGAGTTGAGAACGCCAACTATTTAGTTGTGCGATCGCATCTTCAAGTATTCCTTGAGAGCGAGAAATTCCAGCACTTTGCCACATGAGTTTAGGTAAATTTTGTCTGATTGAGTTAACCTTCTCCATCTCGTTATTCCAATCCTGTTGTTCCTGCCTTACTGGCAGAGATTGATATCCCATATCATCACCACCATTAACCTTGGAGTTAACCGTTAGCTGGGACAATTGAGCAGCAAAAACAATACATTCTAGTAGGGAATTACTAGCTAAACGATTAGCACCATGAACTCCTGTACTGGCAGTCTCACCGATAGCATATAGCCCCTCGATGGAGGTACAACACTCCAAATTCGTCGCAACTCCCCCCATCCAATAATGAGCCACAGGAGCAATAGGAATGGGCTGTGTAAACAAATCGATGTCCCACTGTTGACAGGCTTGAATAATACTAGGAAAACGATCTCGCATCCTCTGGGCTTTTATGGGTCGCAAATCCAGATAAACACAATAGGGATCGGGTTTCGTTTGCTGTAAGTGACAGAAAATTGCCCGACTGACCACATCCCTGGGTGCCAGCTCTCCATCAGGATGATGATTAAACACAAAACGCTGTCCTTGGGCATCGATTAAATGAGCCCCTTCCCCCCGCACAATTTCAGTAACCAAGAAACGGGGTATTCCAGTTACTGTTAGCGCCGTCGGATGAAACTGAACAAACTCTGGATCTCGGATCAAGGCTCCTGCACGCCAAGCCAGACCAATCCCATCCCCAGTACTGACCGTGGGGTTTGTGGTGTGGGAAAAAACTTGACCGCCGCCGCCAGTGGCTAAGACCACTGCCGCAGCTCTAACCCAGCGAATATATCCTTGATAGAGGACACTCACCCCCTGACAGTTCCCTGTGACTTCATTGAGCCACAAACTCAAGGCAAATGCCTGGGAAAACACCTGAATGTTTTCCCGTTCCAAAACTTGAGCCGTGAGTGCATCAATCAGCACCTTTCCAGTCGTTTCACCAGAATGGAGGACACGAGGACGAGAGTGTGCCGCTTCTAGCTCCAGGGCGAGTTTCTGACCGTGGCGGTCAAAGTTGACTCCCATCTCTAAAAGGGACTTGATCGCACCGGGAGCATTATCAGCTAAAAGTTTGACTGCTTCTGGTTCGCAAAGACCTGCCCCAGCTTTGAGGGTGTCTTCCCAATGGGACAATGGAGTATCTGAGGGATCGATTGCCGCAGCAATGCCTCGTGCCCAGCTACTTGCTCCGGTTTTCAGGGCATCTTTGGTAATTAAGCCCACTTGCAAGTAGGAAGGCAAAGACAAAGCAGAATAGAGCCCTGCTGCACCAGAGCCAATGATTATAACATCAAACTGGGAGGGAATATTTGGCAATTCTGAGGGATTACATAGAGAAATTTGAGAGTCTTGCATAGTTTTGCCCTTATACAATTGTGCCAAAACAAGATTCTTTTAAGCAAACTCCTTTGCTCACTTCTTGGTCATCTATTATTAAAATGGCCTCCCTATATTCCAAGCTGAGGTTACTTTCCATCGTTGATGTTCGATTTCGCAGAATGCTTGACCAAGTTGCAAAGGCTCTATCGAAGATCAAGTCATACATTCTGTTTTGAATGCTGGCATGAGCACTTGTTTGGCGATGATAAGACTTTTCCCCGCGCAACAATATTTGCTTTTCTGTTTGGGAATTATCCAGTTCTGAAGTATTAAGTTTAGAAGTATTGAGGAAATTGAAATGATTGTTTCTTTCTTGACCAAATGTGGCATCAGCGCTCCAAATAATCCCGTAATCAGGGAAGAGTGCATAAACAAAATGGTAGCCCCAAAACCTAGGATAATTCCCCTCATAAATTTTGCAATATCCTTGCGCTTTTTGAGTGCCATTATCTGTATGAACAATGCATTCAAGTTGTGGCTGATGGATAACATCGCGCTGATTTTCTTCACCAGGAACACCCCAGGTGAATTGGGTCGTCACTTCAAATTGCACTTCCAGATTGGCTTCTGGCAAACAAATTATTCCAGTTTGATCGTTTTTTTGGATAGAGATATGCTCAGCTGAGCTTCTTTGTTCCGAGGTATTAATCAGTTCCTGAGAGTTGCCCTGAGTGTCACTCCACCAGGCGGAGTAATGCTCAAGGGTTTTGGTTTTAAAATGTCTCAGAGCAAGGAGAGAGCCGTCTTCGAGAAAGAAATGGTATTGCTCATTATAAACAGAGGTTAAAGCAGAAAAATAGGTGTCTGGTACTTGGTATATCTTTGGAGCACAGGGTTTCTTAGCAGTGATCAATGCTCCACCAACGCTACCCCCTTGAAGCATATCCCGACCAATTCTATACAATCGACTGCGGTGTTCAAAAATGTCTTCACCGAAGAGTTTGATTGATTCTTCCTTGGAATCGATGAATTTCTGATAGCGTTCTTTTATACAACGTTGCCATCCGGTTGTTAAATCAATGAAACAAATTTCAGTAAACCCTGCACGTTCGAAGTGCTGTCGGTAGGTTTCACGGGTTGGCACGTAAGAAGATTTAAATACTTCTTTTAAAGTGGTTTTTACGTCTGGTGTCAGGGTGCAATTTGCCACGTAATCCTCAACGTAGATACTGCCATTTTCTTTCAAAGCACGAAAACAAATTTCAAGGACTTTGTCACGCTCTTCAATGTGTAATAAGGATAGAAATGAAATGATGTTGTCAAATGAATTGGGTAACAGGGCATCGATGATTTCGGAACTGAGAACATTGCCAGTCAGGTATTGGATGCGCTGATCGAGTCCCATCCGTTGGGTGAGTTCTTGGGCAATTTCACTAAAGTCCTGTCTTAATTCCACACATTGGAGGTGACATCCCGTTTTATAGCTAATATATCGAGCTGGCCCACCCACACCACTTCCTATATCCAAAACGCGAGAGTTGGGATTGAGCGATAAATAATTGATGGCGCGATCGCAAGCTTGACTACCAAAGTAGTGATATTGATCCAGATGACCCAAATCTAGCAAGTCTTGAATTTCTAAAGTTCCGGTAGCTTTTCCTTTTTGCTTAAGGGCTTGACGAATACTATAAATGCGCCAATCGTAAAGTAAAGCTGCGTCTTTTGAGGAATAATATTGATTCTCCAATTGCGGTAATGTCATGATTACTTTAAGGTAATAACATATCTAATTTTAGTCATACTTTGTGTCATAATTATATCGGAGAATGTTTGAAAATCAATCCTTCACAGACTTTTTCAAACATCCTCTAAGATTTATAATTTGTTGACTGACAAATCTTGCTTCGTAGTAAAATCAAGGGTTTTAGAAGTTTCGTCAGTCAATCACGATTTAGACACTGGACAACATAGATTTAGTAACGGAAAGTTGCGCTGACATCTCCAACATGCGTTGCATGGGCTTGAGTGCAGCAATCCGAATGTCTTCTGGTAAGGTAATTTCTGGTGCCCGATTTTTCATTGCTAGATATAACTTTTCCAAAGTATTCAACCGCATGTGAGGGCATTCATTACATGCACAGTTACCCGTCGCTGGTGCAGCAATAAACTGCTTGTGTGGCATATGCTTTTCCATTTGATACAGAATACCGGGTTCAGTGGCGACGATAAATTGTTCCGCAGCACTTCCCTGGCTATACTCAAACAAAGCTTTCGTTGAACCAATGTAATCCGCATGGCGTAACACTGGAGCTTCACATTCGGGATGAGCAATAAATTCTGCTTGAGGATGTTCTATTTTGAGTTGTACGATCTTCTTTTCCGAAAAAATTTCATGAATCATACAACTCCCATCCCAAAGTACTAAATCCCTTCCTGTTTGTTCGCTAACATAGCGACCAAGGTTTTTATCAGGAGCGAAAATAATTGGCTGATCTTTTGGGATTTGATTCACAATATCTACCGCATTAGAGCTGGTGCAAATAATATCGCTCATTGCTTTAACCGCAGCAGAGCAATTAACGTAACACACCACTAAATGATCTGGATGGGCAGCTTTGAAAGCAGCAAATTCTTCGGGAGGACAGCCATCAGCCATAGAGCAACCCGCATCTAAATCAGGTAATAATACTAACTTGTTAGGGTTAAGGATTTTGGCAGTTTCTGCCATGAAATGAACTCCAGCAAAGACGATCACATCAGCATCTGTAGTAGCAGCCTGGCGAGATAAGGTTAAAGAATCACCCAAATAGTCAGCAATATCTTGAATATCAGGCTCTTGATAGTAGTGAACTAAAATAACTGCATTTAGCTCCTTCTTGAGATCTTCAATAGCTGCGAATAAGTCATCTGGTAGAGAACTAAAGTGGGTGTTTTTTGTTGTTGATTGGGTGATAAACATAGTGAAGTATCCTTAGGGATGCAGAAAGGTGTTAATGCTTGCTTTCAATAAAAGAATAGATGATTTAGTTTGTAATCGCAAGAAATTAACTGCTAATTTTATTAATTAATTGTTAAATGTTATTTTTTGTGTTAGTCAGTGGATAAAGTTAGGATAAAACTGATCCTGGTGACAGGGTAAGCGCAAGAAAAATTGAGCAAAAATGTGATATACGGCAAGGATGATGACCATATTAAGCCAAGATTGCTCAGCACTATTGCAAATTTATATTAATATTGTTGAGAATAATGCCGCCTTATTGATTATTGCGTTTACCCTGTGGTTATTGCCTGATCAGAAATATTATTTCCCACATTCCGCAGGTTTGTCAGACCAGTAGATAATATTTTTGGCAGGGAGCACCAAGAAAGCGAAGAATCCTGTGATGCTCGTGAGTTAAGTTGACAATTTGCTCGACTCCGCCCAGGATAACTAAATGAATCGACTGAAAGCACTGAAATACCAAGCGCCGAGTCGGGGTAGCCGTCGGCTTACCCAATTGGTTGTTAATGGTTTGCTTAGTCCGGGCGAGCCCACTTTCCGCACTTCATTTTGTAGCACAAAAGAACTATCGAGTGCGATCGCAAATTCTCTAAGATAATCCGAGTAAAAATACTTAGTTGACTTAGATTTTGCTGGTGCTTGCCGCGAACTTTTTTTTTACTGAAGTTCCCCCGTACAAATGAACTAAAGCATTCCATCCCTGTAGGGGGCCTTATTAACGCACCCTACATCATTAGCGCGTTTAGGAGCCAGTGAGGTGCGCTTTCCGCATCTAATTATTAAATTCGCCACGGGTCGCACCTTTTGCGTAAGTCCTGTTCAAGTTATGGTCAATTGTAATAATTTTGGGGGGTGTAACCCCCCATAGTCAATGCCCTTTCATAGCTTATTATCTAGCCAAGATTCCAACTGCGTACATTCTAAGAGTTTTGTTATCGAACTCTTTACCTACTCCTGAGCAGGAAGAAGATAGATCAAATTCCATAGCCTCTCAGGTGTGGAGTGAGGCAATTGAGGATCACACAAGGTAACAGGTATCATCATTCACAATTGGGGATCAGGGAGGCTGTTCATGGGATTGCTCAACAACTTCAGTATCAGGTCAAAACTTATATTTATGTTGCTGGCTCTGAGCACTTGCTCGCTGTTCGTGACTGCTTATATCGGTTATCGGAGTGGTAAGTCTCATCTGAGCAAAACAGTATCAAACCAGTTAACCAGTCTACGAGCTTCCAAAGCAGATCAAATAGAATCATACTTTGAAGATATTCGCCATCAGACCCAGACCCTGAGTGAAAACTTAATGGTGGTCGAGGCGATGCAGGAATTTAAAACAGCCTACAACCAACTGCAACAATCTAGGACACCAACTGATACACCAACTGATTTAGAGGACACCCTCAAAGAATACTACCGTAAAGAATTTTTAACCAAACTAGCGGAAACTAGCGACGGGAAGCCTGTATTAGAATCCTACTTACCAGAAACCTCTGCGGCTCGTTACCTCCAGTACTATTACATCGCCACTAACCCCAACCCAGCTGGGGAGAAACATCTCCTAGATGATCCAGAAGACAAGAGTGAGTACAGTAGTATTCACACCCGCTACCACCCAATTTTTCGCAACATTGTTGAAAAGTTTGCTTACCAGGATATGTTGCTGATCGATCCTCAAACCGGTGAGATTGTCTACTCAGTTTTTAAAGAAACAGACTTTGGCACCAATCTCACCACTGGACCATACAGTGATAGTAACTTGGCATTCGCCTTAGGCGACCTCCGAAAAGCCAAGGGAAAGGATTATGTGCAGATATTTGATTTTGATTCCTACCGTCCTTCTTTTGGAGCCCCAGTAGCATTTATTGCTGCTCCCATCTATGACGGCTCCAAATTTATAGGTGTTTTGGCATTCCAGCTTCCGGTTAATCAGATTAACAATGTCATGACAGGTTACCGTAAATGGAAGAGTAATGGTCTCGGGGATACAGGGGAGATCTATCTAGTCGGAGAGGATTATCTGATGCGATCAGTTTCCCGTTTCCTAATTCAAGACCCCACAGCTTATAGTAAAGCCTTGCGAGAACAGGGTGTAAAGGAACAGATCCTTAAACGAATCGAGCAGTTTGGTACATCAATTCTACAACAGCCAGTAAAGACAGAAGCTGTAAAAGCAGCCTTAGCTGGGCAAGAAGGTACCCAAATTATCAATGATTATCGGGGTATTGAAGTTTTGAGTTCCTACGCTCCCTTAAACATCGATGGATTGGAGTGGGTTATCCTCTCCGAGATGGATCTTGCCGAAGCCTATGCCCCAGTTTACGCCTTTCAAAAGAGAGTTTTGGTTTCAGCTGCCTTGATCATACTGCTGATCACCCTACTCGCTATGGTGCTCGCCCATCTGTTTGTGCAACCAGTTAGGGCTTTAATTGCTAGCGCCCGAAAAGTCACGGATGGAGAAGTTGATGCGGTGGTGAATATAAACTCGGAAGACGAATTTGGGGAGTTAGCTGAGTCATTTAATCAAATGGTTGGCAGCTTACGCACTCAAACTAAACTAGTCGAGCAGAAAAATCGCGAAAATGAAAAGTTACTGACAAGTGTATTTCCCGACTCCGTAGCCAAACGTCTCAAACGGGGAGAGACAAACATTGCTGAGAGTGTTTCCAATGTTACGGTTTTGTTCTGCGACATTGCTGGATTCGGCAAGCTCTCTAGGTCCATGGATACCCATGAAGTCATTGCCATTCTTAATGATCTAGTAAGTCTGTTCGATCAAGCCACGGCCAAATACGGGATAGAGAAGATTAAAACCATTGGTGACAATTACATGGCAGTCTGTGGATTATCAATATTACATATAGACCATCAAAAACGGGCGGTAGATTTTGCTTTAGAAATGCTGGCGTTGACCCACCGATTCAGTCATGAACGAGGATTTGACATAGACCTGGAAATCGGTATCCATTCCGGAGATATTGTTGCTGGTATTGTAGGTCGAGAAAAAGTTGTCTACGACGTTTGGGGCGATACAGTCAATGTTGCCAATAAGCTGATGTTTGACTGCCCACGGGGAGCTATATTAGTGTCTCAAAATGTCTACAACAGTCTCCATGATATTTACGACTTTGAGCAGGCTGAGGACATCACACCTAATGGCAAAAATCAGCAGAAAGCTTGGTTGTTAAAAACTGCACAGGAATTAGTAGCTTCAACAGTGTAGACATGGGCTTTGCCCAGTTTTGCCAAATTATTAAAGACCCAAGGGTAATGGGGAATTGCTAATGGGGAATTGGTAACTGAACAAACTATACTTGATTACATTCTTTTCAGATTACCATAATACACGAAATTAAGAACCCCCGCGCGAGCATTATCCTGTGGGGGATGAAAACTTGTTCAGAGGGTTCACCCTATTGTTCAAGGGATAGAAAAATAAGGGGACAAGGAGATTATTTTGATGAGCAAAGTAATATGGCAAAACGATTGGTTTATCTGGGCAATAGCCTTAGGGATAGGGTTCCCGCTCCTGGTAATTATTCTCACAGAAATTACTCATCGTCTACAAAGACGCGGTCAGCCTATAGCAGTTACGCTCCGCCTAGTTCGTAACCGTGTCTTACCCGTCTTAGTATTCCTGCTATTTATCCAGAATGTGGTTGAATTAGACCTGGACAACAATGTTGTCAAGCTTGTCGAGACCCTGCTCTGGATATTTGTTATAGACGCCTCTCTGTCTCTAATCAATTCGGTGTTGTTTGAAGCCGCTGGAGAAAATACATGGCGAGGACGGATCCCAAAACTACTCCTAGATTTGTCAAGATTTTTTTTGGTAGCCCTTGGTGCTGCCATTGTGCTATCGAAAGTTTGGGGAGCCGACCTCGCTGGTCTAGCTACTGCCTTGGGTGTGGGTTCTATTGTTATCGGCTTGGCGCTTCAGGACTCTCTAGGCAGCGTCTTTTCTGGCGTTGCCCTACTGTTTGCTCGTCCCTTTGAAGTCGGTGATTGGTTGCAGATTGGAGACAAAGTTGGTCAGGTCATTGATATGAATTGGCGAGCTGTTCACCTGGTAACCCGGGACGGTGACATGATTATTATTCCCCATCGGGTACTTGGAGGAGAAATAGTCCTCAATTACAGCAAACCGAAACCGATTCATGTAGAAACCTTTAGGATTGACTTCGACAGTGATGATCCACCCAACCTAATTAAGCAAGTATTAAAAGAAACAGCACTGGCGACAGAAGGGATATTGAGTGATCCTTCCCCAGAGATCCGCACCATGGAATATAACGACTATCGGGGTAACTATGAGGTCAAGTTTTCTATCGAAGACTATAAGGATGCGCCCAGAATCCGTGAACAGTTGATGACCCGTATCTGGTATGCAGCCCAACGGAACAATCTTGGACCTACCATTCCGATCTATAGACTCCGTAAACTCGATAGTGACCCTAATCAGGCAGATAGCACTTTGACAAAGTTTACCGAGAGCTTGAAGTCAATGCCTGTCTTTGTCCCTGTAGCTAAACAGCAAAAGAACTTGGAGAATCTCTCGAAAGGAGCAGTCCTACAACATTTCGGTGTGGGAGAAACCGTAATCCGTCAAGGGGATCCTGGTCATGCTCTCTACATTATTATTGCTGGGAAAGCTGTACTCAACCTCAAAGATAGTTATGGTGAACAACAGGAGGTGATGACTCTGTCGAGTGGTGAGTTTTTTGGCGAAATGGCACTGTTTAGCGGCAAACCAAGCTCAGTATCCGTTACCGTTGTGGAAGATTTGCAAACTATTGCGCTTTA
Organism: Moorena producens 3L; assembly: GCF_000211815.1. Taxonomy (GTDB): domain Bacteria; phylum Cyanobacteriota; class Cyanobacteriia; order Cyanobacteriales; family Coleofasciculaceae; genus Moorena; species Moorena producens. The sequence continues at coordinate 62,378 of NZ_GL890945.1, read as the reverse complement.
TTCAGATCTGGTTAATCAGATGATAGAAAGTACACCAAGTCTCGCCCGTGAAATTGGTCAAATTATCGAAGCACGACGGAAAGCGATAGATGAGGTGAAACAAGCCAATCTTGCATCCAGTCTTGCATCCAGTAATGGTGCCGAGTTATCAAGTCAAGGTTAAGTGGACTATCAATCAATCATCATGGGATTGGCCTTGGCCTTTGGGCCACCCTGCGCGAAGGGCCACGCTACGCGTACGCAAAAGCTAGACAGGGGGAAGGTACTGCCTATAAGGTGGAGCCAGTGGTAGTGTAATCGGGGGTTAGTAGACAGTATTGAAAAGTATCACATAGTCTATCAAAGTATTAAATTAGTTGTTAGACTATATTCATGGCATTAATACCAATCCGTAAGGCGGTCGAACTTACGGGACTCTCCAGGAACACTTTGCGGAAGTACGCAGATAATGGCATCATCAAATGTGAACGAACCCCAAGCGGGTACCGTCTCTTTGACACAACTAGTTTACTCAGCCTTGGAAAAAGTAAAGGAAACAGAGAAGCTACGATCTGTTACTGCCGAGTCAGTAGTAACAAACAAAAAGACGACCTCGCCAGACAAATCGCCTACATGCATTCGCTCTTCCCGGAAGCGGAAATCGTCAAGGACATCGGTTCAGGACTTAACTACAAAAGAAAAGGTCTTAGAATCATATTGGAACGGCTTATGCAAGGAGATCAGCTCACAATTATTGTTGCCTGCCCTTGCAGACTTACCAGGTTCGGGTTTGAACTCTTTGAGTACTTGGTCAGTATCAACGGTGGAAAAATCTTGGTTCTCGACAACCATGAAAGTTGTCCAGAATCGGAACTTACCGCAGATCTTCTATCCATCATTCACGTCTTCTCTTGCCGCGTCCACGGACTCCGAAAATACGGCAAAAAAATCAAAGAAGATGCGAGTCTTCCTAAACCCTGAGCAACGATTGGCCGTAGGCCACGCTACGCGAACAATAGTTCGCCAGTGGTTTGGAGTGTCCCGTTATGTTTTTAATAAAACTGTCAAAATACTTTGCTCCGTAGGAGCCGCTACGCGAACATATGGCGAAGTTAAAGCTAACTGGAAAGCCATTAAGACTGGAATATTAAATGACCTACCCGAGTGGTGTAAGACAGTACCTTATCAGATTAAATCTATAGCGATTAAGGATGCTTGCACTGCTGTCAGGGAGGCAAAGAAAAAATACAAAAAGACTGGACAGATAAATCGGGTAAGATTTAGATCTCGTAAAAATCCTGTTCAGTCTTGCTACATACCCAAGTCTGCTGTCTCTAGCAAAGGGATTTACCATACAAAACTGGGTGAATTGACCTTCGCTGAGACACTTCCAGGCGATATCGGAGATTGTCGATTAACTAGCACTAATGGGGACTATTATAGCAGTCGCCAGGGCAGTTAGGACATGACAAAAGTCTCACACCCTTTGTAAGCGCAAGAGTTTGACTTCTGACTTCTGACTTCTGACTTCTGACTTCTGCTATATCTGACAGTCCCCCACAAGACTACTCAAGTAAAAACCGAGAACCAAGGTATAGTAGTAGCCTTAGACCCTGGTGTTAGAACGTTCTTGACGTTCTAAGGGCGAAAATTCTATTGGGAAAATTGGTTGTGGGGATTTTTATCGGATTCAACGACTTTGCTCTCACCTTGATAGCCTTTTATCAAAAATAAGTAAGGCAAAAAGAAAGCAAAAACGCCGAATGAGAAAAGCTGCCAGACGAATAATTATCATAATTCAGAATCTGATTAACGAATTACATCACAAAGCTGCCCGCTTCTTAGTTAACAACTTCGACGTCATACTACTGCCCACTTTTGAAACATCTGAAATGGCCAAGAAGGGAAGCAGGAAGATCAGGTCTAAAACTGTTCGTAATTTGCTTTCTTTTGCTCATTATCGCTTCAAAGAGTTTCTCAAGCACAAAGCCTTAGAAACAGGAAAAACAATGGTAGACGTCTGTGAAGCCTATACTAGCAAAACTGTTAGCTGGACAGGTGAATTGATCAATATTGGTGGCAGTAAGAAAATTAAATCAAAAATCGATGGGCGATCTATGGATTGACCTTTGGTCACGCTTTCGGCAAAGCCGACGCTGCTTGAGGTGCGAACGTGACATTAATGGCGCTCGTGGGATATTCCTGAGGGCTTTGGTAGATACACCCTGGCCCTCGTAATCAGCTTGCATTGGCGAGCCAAAATTGACTTTCTGGGAGATTATGGTAGCTAAAAAGTATCGGTTTTACCATAATTATTGTGTCTTTAGTGATAGGGAGCAAGTGATCGGGAGCGGGAAACTAGCGTGCGCCTGGCCAAAGTTCTGGCTTCCAACTTTTTGGTTAATTTGGGTTTGACCACTTTTGTGATAACATAAACAACTTAAATAACACAATTAACGGCTAAAAGTTCGGAAATTATTTTTATAATGGGAGCATGTATCCAAATCAACATAAACCCATTAGGATTTCAGCAGTTGCGCTACATATAGTGATGACGAAACCATTGCCCCCCTACAATTATGGTTAAGGAACAGAAGCAAGGGTAAGTCGAGTCAATAAAAACTAATCACAAATGACTACTATTAGTTACCGATTCCTGGCAACAGCCGCAATATAAAGGAGTTTTATCAATGAGGCGATGGCGACCCATACTGTTGCTTGTGGCTTTTGTCCTAACTATAGTTCTCTGTAACTGCGTTAGCCCTTCTAATTGGATTGGGAAAAATACCCCTGAGAGTCCTACTCCTACTGTGTCTGAGAGTCCTACTCCTAGTATTTCCCCGAGCCCTACTCCCAACCCTACTCCTAGTCCTACTCCCAGCCCTACTCCCAGCCCTACTCCTACTCCTAGTCCTACTCCTACTCCTACTCCTTCCCCAACTAAACCTCCTAAGGATTCCAAGGGCAGGACTATCGTTTACGGAGCAGTGGGACAACCAGAAAACCTAGAACCAGGTAATATCAGCGACCGGGAATCCCTGGTTGTCCAGAAACAAATTTACAATCGCCTGGTGGAATACAAGCTGGGAACGATTGAACTGGAACCAGGATTAGCTACTGATTGGCAAGCGTCTCGCAATAGCAGAGTTTGGACATTTAAACTGCGCCAAGGGGTAAAGTTTCATGACGGCACTGATTTCGATGCTCAAGCGGTTAAGTTCAATGTCGAGCGTTGGTGGGACCCGGAAAACAAATACGGCTATCGCGATAAAGACAGAAAGTATCAAATTTGGGCTGATTTATTTGGTGGCTTCAAGGGAAACTCGAAATCCCTATTACAACAGATAGTCATCAAAGATAAGTATACAATTCAATTTGTCCTGAAACAGCCCTTAAGCATTTTTCCAGCTATGATTGGGTCAGGCTACTTTGGTATCGCTAGCCCAACAGCCATCAAGAAAGCAGGTTCTAAGTATGGTCGTGAGTCATCTCTAGCAGTAGGGACAGGTCCATTTAAATTCAAAGAGTGGCGTAATGGCAAGGAAATTATCCTAGAAAAGAGTCCGAACTACTGGAAACCAAACCTACCTAAAGCAGAAAAGGTAATCGTGCGGTTCATCCCGGATATTAGCAAACGCCTGACCATGTTGAAATCTGGAGAGATTGACTTCACTTCAGACCTAGTTCCTAAGCAATTAGAAAATTTAGTTGGTGAGGCTAACCTCAAATCTATTTTCCGTCCCTCCTTCAATGTCGGATATCTATCCCTCAATACCAACTACAAACCCCTTGCCAAACAAAAGGTACGGATTGCGATCGCCTTAGGAATTAATCAGCAAAAGATTGTCGAAAAAAATTGGCAGGGTTTAGGGGAGAGTGATGCTCACTTCACCCCACCCCTACTGGATTGGTCTGAGTCATCTAATTTTGGTAGCTATAAATATGACCCAAAGCTAGCCAAGCAACTGCTGAGGGAAGCTGGCTACCCCAAAGGCTTTGACCTCGAACTCTGGTATATGAAAATTTTCCGCCCCTACTATCCTGATCCGAAAGCGATCGCCCAAGCCATAGCTGATGACTTGGGTAAGATTGGCATCAAGGTTTCTTTAAAAACAAAACCCTGGAAAGATTATCTGAAAGACCGACAAAAGTCTCCTGGTTTCCAAGGGTTTATATTGGGTTGGACTGGGGAATATGGCGACCCAGATAACTTCTACTATTCCCACTTCGGACCTAATGCTACCGCTGACCTTGGACGTTGGAAGAATAACCAAATCCTAAGGTTATTGGAAACCGGTCGTAAGACCCAAGGCAAGGATGCTAGGGCAAGAATCTATCGCCAAGTGGATCAAATTTTATTTGAACAAGCCGTGCGCATTCCCATTGTCCACTCCCAACCGCTTTTAGGTAAGCGCGCCAATATTCAAGGCTGGAAACCCAGTCCACTGGGTTCAGAATCCTTTGAAACTGTGGATAAGACGTAAGCTATCAGCAGTCAGCAGTCAGCCGTCAGCCGTCAGCCATTCGCGAATGGCCAAGGCTCACGCTACACCGAACAGCAGACGTAATAGATATTAAACGAATGCTGACCTGTTTTATTCAAAAGCTGATAGCTGTTCGGTGTAGCGTGCGCGTAGCGCATTAGCTGACGGAACTCAGATTAAACGAATGCTGATCTATTTTATTCAATAGCTGATACGCGACACGCTGATAGCTGTTCGGTGTAGCGTGCGCGTAGCGCATTAGCTGATACGCGACACGCTGATAGCTGAAGACTTACCTTATAATAACTTTTGGGACAAGTAATCCTGCTATACACAAAAGGTAAATAGTAAAAGGGAACTAGTTCAATGACAAAAAAAAGGAATACATCTAGAGACGGATTTAGGAACCAGTTAGAAAGCGTTGGTTTAAACAAATTCAAGGGGATTTGGGACTTTATTCAAAGCAACGACTCTCTCAAACGTAAAGTCAACAAAACTATCATTAACAATGCCGTCTACAAAATGCCCACTCGTCCCCATAAGTTAAGTGCGATGGCACCCTATACCTCTTGGGACTCATTAACAGACCGAACCTGGATCGGACGACATTTACCCCCCGATCCAGAGTTCAACAAAGCAGGGAACCTTCCCCCTCTCGAAGACCTTGCTGTTTTGTTTCGCAAACAAGAGGGGAAAACCATCTATTCCGAGAAATCTACCCTGTTGTTTCCCTATTGGGTGCAGTGGTTTACCGACGGCTTTCTGCGCACTGATCGCTACAATAGATTAAAGAATACCTCTAACCATGGCATCGATTTATCTCCCGTCTATGGGTTGAACAGAAAATCTACAGACATGCTGAGATCCCATCAGGGCGGGAAACTGAAAAGCCAGATCATCAATGGTGAAGAATATCCTCTCTTCTATTACGACGATCCAGAAAAGGGAGTGGTCAAACCAGAGTTTGACGGGTTGTATGAACCGCTCAATGATGAGAAGCGACTCGACCCAGCCAAGAAAGCAAAACTATTTGCCATGGGTGTAGAACGAGCTAATGTCCAAATTGGCTATGTAATGCATAACGTTCTGTGTCTGAGGGAACACAATCGCCTGTGTGATTTACTGGCTAAGCATTATCCCGATTGGGATGACGAGCGACTCTTCCAAACGGCCAGAAACATCGTGATGGTGTTAATCATGAAAATTGTGGTGGAAGAGTATGTTAATCACATTACCTCTTATCACTTTAATTTCATTGTCGATCCCCCAGCGTTTACCAATCAGAAGTGGTATCGCCAGAATTGGATGACAGTGGAGTTTAGTTTGGTGTATCGTTGGCACAGTGCCCTTCCCGAGACTCTTACCTATGACAGCAAGCAAATTCCCATGGTGGATAGCCTCTGGAATAATGAGATGCTGATCAATAAAGGCTTGGGACCATTATTTGAGGAGACCTGTTCCCAACCAGGCAGCAAAATTGGTTTGTTTAACACGTCAGAATTCCTAATACCTGTTGAATTAGCAAGTATCGACTTAGGTCGTGAAGCTCAACTGGCTAGCTATAATGATTACCGGGAAATATGTCAGTTTCCTCGGGTGACGGATTTCGATCAGATCACGGGGGATGAAGATACTCAAAGGGAACTAAAACGGTTATACGGTGATGTCAACAATATAGAATTCTATGTGGGACTCTATGCCGAGGATGTGCCACCAAATGCAGCAGTAGCTCCCCTGGTTACCCGAATGATAGCAGTTGATGCCTTTTCCCAAGCATTGACCAATCCCCTGTTGGCAGAAAATATCTTCAACGAAGAAACTTTTTCTCCGGTCGGTTGGGAAGTAATACAAAACACAAATACTCTCTCAGATCTGGTAAACCGGAATAGTCCACAGCAAGATAAAAAGTATAAAGTAACATTTGACAATCCGTAAGCAAGGCATCGGGTATTGTCAAGCAAAAATTAAACAAAAAATTCAAGCTCTCTGATTGAGAAATCACCGGTTAAGTAAAATTTGAGTCTCAATCACCAGATCTATGGTCACTTAAGTTGACAGTACCCGATCAAATCCGCTGCTATCCTAACCCATTTTTGATCACAACCAATTCATCAAAATTTGTCTAGAAAAAATAACCATGAAGCTATTTACAGAATATCCCGAAAAGGACGAACAAAACTATTACAACCTTGTAGCCGAGCAAGTCAGGATTCAGATGGATAAGCTTTACAAGGATCAGGAACGGGCTTTGCGAGACACCCATGCCAAAACCCACGCATCGGTGGAGGGAAACCTAGAAATTTTTGATTTTGATGAACATAAAATTAAAAGCGAACTAGCGAAACGAACTCGGCTTACTCAAGAGCAACTCAATGGGATTTCCCTCAAGCAAGGACTCTTTGCGACACCGAAACAATATCCTGTTCAGCTGCGATTTGCCAATGGGCGAACAAACGTTGAAAACGACTATGTCGCAGACACACGCTCAATGTCTGTGAAAGTGATTGGTGTTGAAGGAGAAAGCCTAGAACAAAGCTACGAGCCAAACACTCAAGATATTATTGTTCAAAATGCCAAGATCTTTTTTATCAAAACCATCAAATATTATTATGAATTTTTTGGCTCCATAGTTGACTCAGAGCAAGCTGCCCAGAAGTGGCTCAGGAGTCATCCCAGGCAATTGCTAGCCCTAGCTAAAGTAACAGCTCGAACCCCAAAGAGTTTATTAACGGAACGGTATTGGAGTGGTTCTGCTTCTGCCCTTGGACTCAAACCAGATTTTGATCAGTCTCAACCGGGCCTAGTTCCTGTTGACTATCCCGCTGTGATCAAATATGCGTTTACCCCTGTTTCATGCCAGCCTCCCCATCAAAGGATGCGATATCAGTCCCGACCAGGTATTCCCAAACTTCCCTTCTTCGATCGCGCCAAGGCTCTGGGATTGGATGGAAGCAAACCGGACAATTACTATCGAGACGAGCTGATCGAACAACTATCGAAAACCGATGCCCTTTATTGCTGGGACTTTGGCATCCAATTCCAAACTAACCCGAAAATGTCCATCGATGATGTCACAATTCGTTGGAGTGAGAAGAAATCACCATTTTTTACGGTTGGTCGCCTTACCGTCAAGCATCAGATCATCGATTTTGACAAACAATACGACTCTGCTGAAAACCTGCGATTTTCCCCGTGGAATGGCTTAGTGGTTCATCGTCCTGTGGGAGCTCTCAACCGGCTACGTAATATAGTTTATCCGATTGTGGCTAAGTATCGTTATCAAAAACGGGGACTCAACTATTAGTCTTTCAAGTTAAGCATACATGTTACTTGTTACTTGTTAGTTCTTAGTTGCCAATTTTAAATGTTCAAGTAACAAGTAAGGAACACCCAGGAATTATACCCAGAGAATTATAACTATTCAACCGGACTCGATATTAGTTGTTTTCTGGCAAGCCTCTGAGCCGGGAAACCATACTCCCTGTACCAATAACTAAAAGTCCCAATATCACTGAAGGTTCGGGAACACTGATAGGAACAGACCTGATACTCAGTGCATTAATAGCGAAAGGTACATCAAGGCCCTCTTCTTTGGCATTGAGCACCAAGGTTTTGATGTCACCACTGCTATCAAACAGGCCAGTAAAGATCACGCCGCTGCCAGCATCCCTCTGGCTTACACCTGGACGTTCAAAATTTCCTAGACTATTTCCCAAGCTATCAAACGCTTCAATGGTTGCTATGTAGTCAAAAATTTCTATAGGATCGGATTGAATTTGTGTCCCAACACCAAAGACTGGAGTATCAAAGGTAATAGTCAGTGGACCAGGATTAGCAAGGCCTGTAAATAGAAGGGCATCCCCTACATCAAATGCACCAGGGAAAACAGGAGTTTGATCAATACGGAGAAACTCTCCAGCAGGGATGCTGACATTTAAATCAATACCGACCGCTGAAGTAGCTGAAAATCGGTTAGGTAGGGTGGGAAAAGGTGGTGCTACAACAACCTCAGCTACTTCAGACCAATCTAGGAAATCATTAGGCTTTAAGGCTTCTCTAGTATCTATAAATATTGCGGCTTGGGCAGTACTTGTGACTAATACAGTTCCTAGGGCAGTTGCTAATAAGGTTTTCATTGCTGTTGACTACAAATTATTTTCGTAGTTCATCATATAGTTCATTTAGATCTACTAATCTATAGCAGAAGTAATTTTATTGGAATCTTTATATACTTAAGGAATGTGAAAAAAAATCTTGCTAAAATCTTTATAGATCAGAACCTGAGGGGGTGACAGTTCGGCTATAATTATTATCTGGTCTGGATTTATTCAATTCAGTTACCAAACTTATAAATAAACCCGATGTTTCGACCACTTGGATGAAAGAATCAGGGATTGAGTTTCCAGTAATTGAAAATATGCTCATGACTGTCTATATATAGTTTGGGATTATAAGTTTGGGCTCATAGTGACCTTAAACTTAGAGCTGGCAAGTACTTTGGGTCCCTTGTCGCCCCCCCAGCTCCTTCGTCATAAGTTAGCTATCAGCATTAAGCTAACGCCATAGCAGTTTCCACAAGACTAAATCACCGCAATGCATTCAATCTCGACTAAAACATCCTTAGGTAGTCGGGAAACCTCAACACAGGCACGAGCTGGAGCATCTTCCTCGTTAAAGTATTTGGCATAGATCTGATTTACTGTAGCAAAATCATTCATATCTGCCAGAAATACGGTGGTTTTGACTATGTCCGGGATTTTAGCTCCAGCAGCGACTAGGATAGCTTCAAGATTAGCCATTACCTGTTCTGTCTGCTTGGCTACATCATTATCACCAACAATCTCACCGGTGCTAGGGTCAAGGGGAATTTGACCAGCTACAAAAATCATTTGACCGCTGACTGCGATCGCTTGATTGTATGGTCCTACGGGTGCTGGGGCATTGGGGGTACGGATAATCTTTCGTGTCATAGTCTTCAGTAGTTCCAGGATGGACAAGTTAACACATTCCAAGATAGCAGTTTGAGCATTCCCATCTCAGCCTTATCCCTGACCGATAAGTCTTGACCTTGGTAGTGAGGAGGTGAAGAATAGGGGGATGATGGGTAATAGTGGTATTAGTAGGATGAGGGGCAAGAAAGTGCTATGTCATCAATGCACCTCATTATCACTAGTATTCAGTAATCAGGACTGACGCACCAAGACCCTTCAAACCGGGTTTCTGTTTGTCTTGATGCAGTCGCTCATGGGGGGAACCCCCAAGACCGCGCTGCATCGCTATAAATCAAAGGCTGAAATCCAGTAATTATATTAAGAAACCCGATTTATGCTTAATTACTTTAACCATTAACTATTAACAATAGTAACAATTAACCATTAATTATTATATACTGAGTCTAGATTTTTGAGATGATATTTGCTACTAGTTAAACACCCTAAAAACTAATAATTTAAAAAAAATTTTTAATGAAAAATAAAATCCTGAACACTATAGATGAACTAGGTATTCGATTTGTGCGTATCATCTGGTGCGACAATGCTAACATCATCCGTGGTAAAGCAGTCCACTGGAAAACCTTACCAGACTACCTCAAGCACGGTGTGGGCATTTCAGCAGCCCAGCAAGCTCTACCGGTGATGTATGATGTCCCAGTCCCAGGCAGTGGCTTGGGACCCATCGGTGAAATCCGCTTAGTACCGGATTGGGAAACCTTAACCCCCTTACCCTATGCTCCTGGTCATGCCCGTGTGTTTGGGGATATGGTCAACAATGGTAGCCCATGGCCGTATTGTCCCCGAAACTTCCTCAAAAGGATGGTAGCAGAAGCGGAAAGTGAGGGCTTACAAGTGGTTGCTGCATTTGAAAATGAGTTTTACCTGCTGCAGCCAACCCCTGAGGGGATTCTACCGGTAGACAATACCGTATTTGCCTCGACGCTGGCAATGGATCAACATCAAGAGGTGATTGACCACATTGCTGAAGCCTTGGTGGAGCAAGGGATGCCCGTAGAGCAGTATTACCCAGAATGTGGTCCTGGTCAACAGGAAATTTCTATACTGTACACCCAAGCCCTACCAGCGGCAGATCAACAAATAGCCTTCCGGGAGACAGTAAAAGCGATCGCATTTCAACATCACCTGGTTGCCTCATTTCTGCCCAAAATCCTAGCTGACCAAGCTGGTAATGGTTGTCACCTCCACATCAGCCTATGGCGGGATGGGAAAAACCTGTTACTCAATCCAGAAGGGGATGGGGGGCTTTCCCAAGTCGCCTGTCAGTTTATTGCTGGAATGTTACAGCATTTACCAGCTTTAATGGCACTAACTACACCCAGTACTAATTCCTATCGACGGATTCGCCCTCATTGTTGGAGCGGTGCGTTCCGTTGTTGGGGAATCGATAACCGAGAGGCAGCGGTAAGGGTACCGAGTAACCCAGACGGTGAGAGTCCAACCAATTTTGAACTAAAAACTGTTGATGCTTCTTCTAATCCTTATCTAGCCTTGGGAGCAGTAATTGCGGCTGGCTTGGATGGAATTCGTAACAGTTTGGAATTGGGAGAAGCCGTGGCAGTGGATCCGGGACATTTGACAGAATTAGAACGTAGTCAGAGGGGTATTGAGTTATTGCCAACTAATTTAGGGGAAGCGATTGGTAACTTAAGTGCTGATCAAGTACTATTGGATGCCTTAGGAGTAGAATTGGCTCAAGCCTATATAGCGGTAAAGAAAGCCGAGTGGGAGGCAATGAAAGATTTTGAGTTGGAGGAAGAAGTCGAGCTTTTATTAGAGCGATATTGAGCTAATTGATATTCGTGAGGATTCAGCCCTCAGGTATCAGCTTCACGCCTGATACCTGAATACTAATCTAGACCTTTTCATCTATAAGCAGCCACTTTGCTCCACTAATAACTTCCATGTTTGAGGACCAACAATCCCATCAGCACTCAAGCTATTTTTTAGCTGAAATTTTTTAATTGCTGCTACAGTTCCATCATTGTATGTTCCATCCAAGGGAACCTGCTTCTGCCGATAACCATATTTTTTCAGGAGTAGCTTTTGCAAAATACGAACTTTATCACCCTGTTGCCCTGGCCTTAAGGTAGGCGCATTTTCCAGGGCTGTGACTTCTTGGCAAATATCGCTTTCAGGTGATTTCAGTGTAGATTTTTTACTGTTTAAAATCGGAGCTAGTACCTTCACCGATAGGCTAGTAATTAAAGCTTCTTGAGAGGCTAAAGTATAAATTGATAAACCATACAATAGCGTAGATAATGTTAGGGAGATAGCTAAGCTGTTCGGCATTTAAATTGGTATAATAAAAATTAATAAATAACCCAATAATAGGAAATATGCCAGCAAAAAAATATCTGACACAAGAGCAAAAAACAATACTTCAAAAAGCCTTAAAAATAGAAGAAAATGGAAATATTAGAGAACGTATTTTAATTTTGCTGTTGTTGAATAGTGGAAAAACACAGTTAGAAATTGCTGAAGTTTTGGGTTGTTCAAAGAACACAGTCTGTTATTGGTGTGTCCACGGAGATCCAGATGACTTAGAGAGTCTTAAAGATAAAAGAATGAAAGGCAATCACCAAAAAGCAACAAAACAATATATAGAAGTATTATTAGAATTAGTCGAAAAAGAACCCGAAGAATTAGGATATGAATTTGGTCGATGGACAGCTCAAAAATTAGCCGTTCATTTAGAAGATACAACAGGCATCAAGTTAAGTGGGTCTCAAGTTCGTAGGATACTAGTCAAGAAAAAATATGTTTACCTTTGGTCAAAGTATAGCTTAGATTCTAAAAAAGACCCTAAAAAAAGGGAAGCATTTAAAAAGAAACTAGATGAGTATTTAAAAATAGAAAAAGAAAGCCCAGAGCGTCTTCAGGTATGGTTTTGGGATGAAAGCGGATTTAGTTTGAGAGTCATCAGAAGAAAAAACTGGTGTAAAAGAGGAAAGCGAAAAAAAGTTAGAGGAGACCGTTCGCGCAGCGTCGGGCTTTGCCCGAAAGGCAAGGGAGAGTTAATGTGATGGGAGCTTTGCGATATTCAGAGAAAAAAAGATTTGTAGATTTCCTCAAAAAAAGCAATAGTCAAACTTTTTATGAAGTTTTAAAAACCTTTTATAAAGAGCTAGAAAATGAATGGATGGAAGCGGGTAATCAACTAGAAGACTTTGCTAATAAAGGACCGAAAATCGTCATTATTTTAGACAATGCTAGTTTTCACAAAAAAGCCGAATATATTCATAAAATAGAAGAAGATATGCCGAATATTTATTTAGAATATCTTCCCGAGTATAGTCCTGATTATAACTTAATTGAATTGGTTTGGCATTCAGCAAAAGAATATATTGCCAATCGAGTTTTCAAATCAATTGAAGAATTAGAATGTTTGTTAAATCATCTTTTAAATGAAGGAGGGTTAATTATAAAATGGGTACGAAAAATAAAAAACAAAGGCAATGCTGTTATCACAGTTTAAATGCGCAACAGCTTAATAACGGTATGGAATTATTTTTCAAAGCATCATCGATAGAAATGAACGGCTTCCAATTTTTTTCGTTTGGAAAAAAGATGCTGCTAATACGTTGGAGATTACCTATTGTATGGCTAGCACCAACAAATATTAAGGATGCAATTAAACCTGGAATAAACGTAATAACCAAGAATATCGAACAAACTATCAGCTTTAAAAATTGACTAATAGCAAAAAAACTTATACCCAGCGTTATGATTGAAACACCAATACCCAAAATAAACAGAATAGCACCAAGAATTGGATTGATTTCAGCTATACGGATTCCAATCATCGATACAACTACTAGTATTATAGAAATAATACCATGATTTATGAAATCCCTTAAAAGCGAGAAAAGTTCTTCAAAAACTTCATTAAAAAGCTCGCTTATGTTTTTATATTCTATTGTTAGTCCATAGGCTGATAGCATAAATAATAAGCCAGCAATTATCAGACTAGTATTTCTATCGCTACTGAACTGAGAGATCATCGTTTCAGAGATAGAGTTGGCAGCCACTATTACTGAAACGATAGGGAACATCCCTAATACTGCAATGACAATAAAAGCATTAGCAAACTGAACATCGTAATTCACTTTATTTTTGATTTTGATAAAACAAGGAATACTCGCCAATAGATAAATAGCGATAAAAACCAGAGACTTAATAATCACCTTATCCCCAAAGGGAACTTTAACTAGGGAAATTAGTAGCCAAGGAAAAATTATATAAATTGATAGGATTAAAAGATGAATAAACTTTTCTGTATCATAAGGAAATATTTTTTCATAATTTCCATAACTGTATGTCTCCTTCAAACTGATTTTTGGATAAAGAGGACTTATATAAGCCCTTAATATAATTAAAAAAAATATATTTTTATCTATTGAAGTTAAACTTAAATTTAAAAAAAAGTAAATCATCCATAGAGTCACGAATAGTTATCATAGGAATCATAGGAATCATAGGAATCATAGGAATCATAGGAATCATAGGAATCATTATAATTTCCGTAATCATAGCTGGATTCATAACTCGTCGGTTCATCATAGGTTGGAGTTTCGTAAGTAGAAGTTTCATCGATAGTTGAAACTGGAATATGTTCATCAAAATTAGAGTCATAGGGGTCACTTGAATAAAATCCTGAGCCAGAAGCTGCTTGCTCTTCTTGTTTAATTCTTTCTTCAACCCGTTCAAAAGATTCATTAATCAGTGCCTCAAGGGAATCCTTGGGATCGTTAAATGATGAGTTATCTTCTACGGGTGCAAAGGATGGTTGCTGGATCCCACTTGAGTGATCAAAGTTTAATTCGTTAAGTCCCTGAGCTAGGGGATCAGCTGATGGGTCATCATATTGATCAGAAGAATTAAAGATGGCTGAAAATGGATCAGAGTGTTCCCAATTCATCTCTGAAATCGGTGGTGGGACTTCTGGATCTGATTCAAGTTTTGCCATAATTTCATCCCAAGCAGCATCAATATCACTTGGTGACTGTGTATTATAGTGGCTTGAGTTTGTAGAAGTCTCTTGTGTCAGGAGGGAATTACCATTCACTTCAGCATCAGAATAAAGACTATCTACTGTCTGCTCAATTTGGCTGTGGTCATTGGTATCAGATACATCTGGGAAATCAGGTACATTTGGAACAAGAAGACCATTAGGTAGTATTTTGTAGGAGTAGTTTGGCTCGACTGCTTGATCCGCCTGCTGTTCTACAGGCTCTTGGGTTTGTGATTGATTTTCTGATGGATATGAATTAGTAAGTGAAGAATTAAAATCTGAGAAAGGGATTGATATCAACTCATCAACGGCTACACCTTGACCTTGATGATCCATTATGGTTGGGGTATCTTGGTCTATGGCATTGACAATGTCTCCTTCTGCTTGGATGTTATCTCTGGTATCAGTAGTCACTTCAAGCAAACGTCCATTCGGCATTATTTTGTATGCAGTTTCTAGAGTGGTTGCTGCTTCTGGGGTTTGATTGTTTTCTGTTGTGTCTGACTCTGTTGTTGGAGTTGAGTGAACCTGTAGTGCTGGTGTGACTGAGTTTGGAGTTGTTGGGTCTGTCTGATCAAGAATCTCTAGAATCTCTTCACTATCTATGTCTACTTTAGCTTGTACAAGCTTTCCATTTTTAAGAATGTGTCGAATCTCCCATTTTGCTGTTTGACTATCTGCCAGTTCCTCAGGGTTTGGGGAGATAATATTTTCTGTGGTAATTTGTTCTAAATTAGCAACAGAGACATCAGTAGTAGCGGGATTGGTTGTGTCGTAAGATTGTTTGTCAGGATCTTTTTTGGATTCTTCAGGAATGATAGGGGTTTGTTGATTTTCTTGATCTTGAATCGAAGATCGATCTTGGAGGGGAGTATCTAGTGTTGGGTGAGTATTTAGGAAACCATGGTCTTGAATTGTTTGCTCTACTTTATCAAGAATCCCTAGCATCTCTTCGGTCTCAATATCTACCTTAACTTCTACAACTGTTCCATCCTCAAGAGTAATAGATCGAGTCGCCCATTTGGCTGTTTGACTATCTGCCAGGTTTTCAGGGTTTTGGTAGACAATAGTTTCAGTGGTCGTTTGTTCCAGAAATGAATCTTCATCATCATGATTTAGTCTGTCATATACTACTCCAGTTTTAATAGTTGTATCAAAGGCACTCAATTTACGATTTATATTGCGAATATCTTCTTCAATCTTTGCTTTTTCAGTTTCGATCTTATTCCTGTTATCAATAATTTTATGGTCAGCAAGATTATCTGTCAGCTCAAAAGAACCTTGAGGACTGAGGTTTTTAAGATGTTTGTTAAGAATATAAACTTGATTTCCTCCCCCGGGGCCATATTGTTGATTTTCTAATGCTTTACCAGAAGCCAAAAGACCATCATAATTGAAAACTTTTGCATTTGTCTTATACGTGCCATGCCAAGGTGCATCTGGGTTATAGCCAGGGGAGATTTGAACCAATTCAGAAAAGTCTCTGGCTGTACCAGTTTTAATTTTTTCCAGTTCTTCCTGATTCGAGACTATACGAAACCAGTTACCATCAGGTTTATCACTAGGTATTGGAGATAATTGTAGAACAGTTACATTTGAAACGTCTTTATTACTCAGCTTATCAACATTACCATATTCAATTGAACGTTTTTGTTCTCTAGCAGCAACTTTAGCAGGTGATCGCTGTAATACTGAGGGCAATTCTAGATTTGAGCCAGCCTTGGCAACTTTTCCAATACCTTTTGTTCCGAATAGTTCAACAGCTCCACGACCAATCGCTTCTCCATAATTACCCTCCTCCCAATCTTTACGGTATGGTGCAGCAAGAGCATCAAATCGTTTACCAAAGTTCTCTTCTGCTTTATTGGCTTTTTGCGGATTTGTAACTTGGCCACCAGTCACATACCATACATCACTAACAAAATCACCTGTCTGATTTGCAAAGGCCTTAGTGCTATCCCACCTTTGGTGTGCTTTTTCAGGGTTAAAATACCATCCACCAGTTAAATACCATGAAGTACCTAATAAATCCGTCGTCAAATCATATGTTCCAATCACCCCTTCAATCGCACCATTTCCTGCTCCCTTAACAAAGCCCCAAAGCTGATCGACAAAGCTGAACTCTTCTTTATTTTCACTCATGTTTTAATTCTACCTAGCTTGATAACATTGTTAATTAATAATTTAGAATTGTCATTTTAATACTCAAACAATTATCTATTGTGACTTCCGAATATTTGTACCTCCACTCATTCCAGTTACTTTACTCTTCTTATCAGGAGGCAGAAGATTGAGCAATGCCAAGTTAACCTGCTCCAACTTCTCAACATTACGACTCTCAAAATACTTAGCTCCCAAATTCAACAGTTTTATAGCCTCAGCAGGATCAACAAAATCTTCTGTCTGATCTACTAAGTGTGCAAACAGACTAAGATGGAATGTCGGGCTTTTCATCTGTGCCGTCACACCCAGTTGATTCAATTGCTCAGTCGTAGCATTAATCCTAGATACACTCCCAGACTTCAGCACCCCTTCCTCTTGTTGCAGCAGTTGATTCAAGGTTCGTTTATCAGCCTCAGAGCCACTGTCCTCAATAGTACGGCAGCAAAATCTCTTTGCCTCCTGATACTTCTGAATTGCAGCAGAAATATACTTATCACGAGTCAAGCTATCCACCTCTTGGGCTACCTTTCGCTTGTCATCTTCTAACTGATAGCGTATATCCGTCACATCGTCCGCCTTGACGGTTAGCAACTTAGCGCTAATTTCATCAACCTGCTCCCGTTTTTCCTTGAGTTCTTGCACCACAACCTGTTCATTCCTTTGTTGAGCCTCCACAATTTCACTGGAAATTTTAGAGGACAAATTCTGCACCTCGGACTTCAGTTGGTTTAAGGACACACTACGCTGCTTCGGCTCAAACACTTCCTTAAATTCCTGATCAACCAAGGGAATATAAACAGATAGCTTTAAGGTCCGAGACTCAGACATTTCAATTGTGATCTCAATCGTAGTTCCTGCTGGAATATTCCTGGTAAACCGAGTGCCCTTTAAGACTAAATAGCCAATGGTCTGATTGGCTTGAGGTAATGCATCTTCTGGTCCCTCTAGGATATTGATTCGGATTTCATCATCTGTGCCATGGCGCACCAACCTGGACACTTGCACCTCATAGTCCTGTTTTTGGGGAAGAGTGCTATTTTCTCTGAGAATAGCTTGACACCGTGTCTGTTTAGAATTCTCATCCTCAATCTCAATACAAATGTCATGGGGTAGGGTTTGTCCCCTAACAGTGGTTATCCCTTGATAAATTTGAATTGTGTTGTTATCAATGGGAACTGCATTACCATGACTATCAAAAATCTTGAATTCAAAGATATTCTGCTCTTGCTCAACCAGAGGTAAGTCTTCTTCAATCTCTCGTTGTAGGGGTTTCAGCCCGGAATCAAAACCTCCATCGGCTCTCAAAATCCGGTAATAAAGACCCTCTAAAGCCCCTTCTACTCTTGCTTCAAGAAACTCCTCCAAATCACGAGACACATGGGGGTATTCCATCCTTAGTGCTAATCCACTGGGAGAAGACTTTGATGAATTTTCCTCTATCTTTCTCGGTTTAGTTGCAGCAAACAATGCAGCTCCCTCTGCTACAACCGTTGTAGGATCAACATCCAAATTTACCGGTATCTGTAATGATTCTTCTAGGCGTTGACGCACATAGGGGATGTAAGTAGATCCCCCCACCATCAATACAAACTTGAGATCCGATGAACTGAGAGACTTGCTCTGTAGCAATGATTTAATTAAAGCAATTGTCTCATCAATATAAGGCTGGATTAACTCTTCAAACTGAGAGCGTGTAATTGTTACTTCCAGATCATGCTCTTCACCCTTATCGTCTTCAATTTCCTCAATCTCTAGGTCATAATATTCCATGGAAGAGAGGGCAATCTTAGCTTCTTCCGCTTTCAGCAAAAGTTTGAAGTAAAGAGAATTATACTTACTGCTTTTGCTCTTCACTTCACCTAATAAACCACTGATACCCAACTGCTTTTCTATAGAATAAATCAGAATTTTATCAACAATAAGGTTGTCAAAATCAGCTCCCCCTAAAAAGTTATTACCTTTGTTACCAAGAACTATCATTTCTTCATCACCCACCTCCAGAAGGGCAACATCAAAGGTTCCACCCCCCAAGTCATAAACTAGCCATTTTTGCTCATCAAACTCTACTCCTTTCTCCTGATTGGCATAGGCTATGCTGGCAGCAATAGGTTCCTGAAGCAAAAACACTTGCTGAATTCCAGCCTGATGAGCAGCATTCTCTGTAGCCTGAGACTGATTGGTATCAAAAGAAGCCGGTACAGTAATCACTGCTGCATCAACTACTTCTCCGGTTCTAACGAACGTCTTTAATTCCTTTAGAACTTCAGCAGATAGATCGACGGGTGTTTTAGATCCTTGGAGATCCTCAATTAGAAACTCTTCATCAGTTCCCATCTTACGTTTGAAGAAAGCAACTACATTCTCAGGATATTTTTTCCAATACTCTTTTGCCTTATCTCCAACGAATATTTTATTTTTCTTGAATCCCACAACGGATGGTAGTGTTCTCTTTCCGTGAACTGTGGGATTAGAAAATACATCTACTTTTCCTTTAGAGAACTTAGCAATTGCAGAATTTGTCGTTCCCAAGTCAATCCCAATATTGATTGTGTGTGCCATCCGGTTATCTCCTTGAATTTGTGAATAATACCTAACTATGAAATAGTGATTTGTATTGATATACAAATCCTCTAAAATTATTTAGAGCTGACATCATTGCCTGTAAATCTTAACTTAAGACGAGAAAACTGTTCTTTAATAAATTTACAAATATTCATATTTGAGGGAATCATGCTAGGTTTTTCGCTAATTTTTTCCCTAGCTTCTTCTTGGATCCCTTTAGATTCCACAATAACAGTTGCTCGACGAACAATACGTGATGGAGAGGATTCATTCTCCCGGTATCGAATCGTTGGCTTGATCACCTCAGAAATTACCAATTCTTCAGGGGAATCACTAGAGATATGAGCATCACAGTCAGTCCGGGTTTCATTATACGTCCCTTTGGGAATTTCATAAAACCATCCCAAGGATTGAAAGTAGTCTTTGAGCTTTTCTACATTTCTATGAATTGTATGTTCTGTAGTCAGTTTTTTCAGCTTTTTCTCAATTTCAAAGACTTGATACAAGGCTGAAGAAAAATCGGGCTGTAGTTGTTCGGTAATTAATTTATTTTCCATGGTAGACTGCAATATTTTATTGAACCATTTTAATTTTTAGTCAAACTTATCTTGACATCTTTCCAGTAATCATCAATTCCTGAAACCTCAACACATCCCTAATCAGTACACCATTCCATTCCTTCTCAGTATCGATTAATGCTCCTCTATCTCTAAGACTAATTACTCCCGATTTGATTCTAGATAAAATATAAGGATCTATTCTTTTTTTATACTGTTCTATACTTAGTTCTTTATCCCTAAACTTGTTATCATACTTGATATAATTTTCAAAATTTTCCTTGTTTTCTAAAAATATATTTATATACTTTTTGTTTGTTGTGACAAGTACTAAATTAGGATAATCATCTGAACTAATTAGAGTAAAGTCATGGTATTTGCAGAAAAATGTGGAGTCTTTAAAATAAATTCTTTGACTATATAAACGACAATTTCCAATCTCTACAACTGTTCCTGTATTAATTTTCACCATAATTTTTTCTGTAATATTGTCCATAATTTTTATTAAGGAAAAGTCTAGTTTTTTCCTTAATTCATCTTCATAGTTTAGATCATCCATCATCGGTGTAAAGGAAATCTGTTGTCCCTGATTATTCAAAAAAGAACAAGTACGAAGTTGCGAGTTGTATCCAAAAGGAACTAACTTAATAGCTTCAATACTTTCTAGATCCCAGACTGTTCTTCCATATCTAATGTAATCATCTGTAATTTCAAGTGGATGAGAAGCATTTAAATAAAGATTTAAATTTAGCTTACGGTCTTTACTTTTGCCTTTATCCTCAATAATCTTATCTTTAATCTCTTTTACCCTCTTGCTGGCATTTTCCGAGACCTTTAATTTAGAGGCTAAGTCAATAACTTTCAGAGAATATTCCACCAAAAACTCATATTCAATATGCTCAGATGTTGGCAAGCGACATAGTTTGAATCCTATTTTAATAAGACATTGAGATATCCGATCTTTAGCTATCAAAAAGAAGGGATGATTAATTGAATTCACTAACTCAATATCCAGAACTTCTTGGATCTTCGCCAAAAGCTCTTTTTCATCAAAGTGTTTAGGATCTATACCAAAATCAGCAATCTCCTTCAGAGCATTACAGCAGCTTTCTAAAAATTCATAGGATCGACCAAAACAGATTTGATAATGCTCTGGAAGAACTAAGAGTTCTATTGAGAACAAACTCTTAATGGAACCTAAATCCTTAAAGCGTATCGCTTCATCAAGTTTATTCCCATACTGTCGAGCAAAGTATTTTCCAATGAATCCCCGGAATTCTTCATCCTGGTAATCAGGTTTAGAAACATATTGCTCAAAAAATTGAAAATCTCCGAAAGTTAGAAAGTCATGTAGCTTTTTGTCCTTAAATATAATAAAGTGGAATTTTTTATTCTGCTCATCTCGAAGATCTTCCAAATATGCTTCTGCCTGCTTGATCTTAAAGCCTTCTTTCAATTCAAACTGATTGTCGTTAATTTTTAGCTTTGCTAAAAACCTTTTCTTCTGTGGGCGAATTTTAGTAGCAGATATATCTTCTACAGTATTGTATTTTTCAGGATCTAAGCCAAGTAGTGTAAAGGGATTAACATATACAACAACTGTGTCTCGCCTTGATGCGGTTAAAATTTTTTCGCCAAACTCCTTAGATATCCTTCCAAGCTGCCAATCCCCAATCTCACCAAAGCTAATCATGCGCTGAGCAACTTCAATGTTTCCTTGAGGTGCTTTCATAAGGCGACGACAAAACTTGCGTAGCCACGACTGAAATGTAGACTGATCAATACTTACTGGCTGTTTAGCAAAAAAATCTTCAATCTCAGCTTTCTGCCATCCAGTGGATACACCTTCTAAGAGGCTTAGAAAGATTGACTCATATTCAGCATCTTCCAGAATCTGTTCCGGTTCCGGTAACTTTCCCAAGTCACTTTTCACAAATTCTATTAAGGAAGGTAGCTTTCCTTTTTTAATGTATGACCATTTCTCCTGGCGAGAAAGTCCTTTCCACCATTGCTCATATTTTCTCTGGAAGAATATCTTGCTACCCAGGGCTATGGTGACAAGCAGCATTAGTAAAAGTGGTAGAGTTATCAGCATCCTTTAAGCACTTGAACCTAGTACTTTACCATAGACGTTTTGACAAGTAATTTATATCTAAACTGACTCGTATTATCTAAGGGTTATAGAAATAATTAACCTGTCATACTTGTTGTAGTAAACTACTAGGCTGAATTACAAATAAACGATATAGCTGGAGTTGAATTAAATTCAACTCCTATCCAACAAACAAGGGAGGATGTCAAATTCGCAGAACAAATGTACTAAAATAACTCATCACTGCTACTGAAGCCCCGAAAACACTGTACTTCAAGTGTTCTTACAAAATTGACCTGCTCCCACAAACAATGCCATTTAGTCAAAAAAATTCAGGGCAAACCCATCTTTTTAGAAGCCTTACTCAGAAGCAATGCAGTGGTGTCATGGGGGTTTTCCCCATGAGCAACTGCATCAAGAGGTGCTACCCGTGGCGAATTAAATTCGCCAACAGAAAGCGCACCTAACAGATATTTCAAAACTAATAAGTATAAAAACTTATCGCTTGAATATCATATCCAGTAGGCATTTGAAAATAAGATGCGTTTACCCTGAAAAAGATTTTAGCTTATATTTTTTCAAGCTCATTGGCAATATAGCATACAATATAATTTCTAGTCAATATCATTTCTACTTAATTCATTTACCCCATCCTTGGAGTAGAACTAGACACAGGATATTAAGTAATGTTACAAACTCCTCCTTGTGTCACATTCACTAGTTCCAACCCTTGGAGGGTTAGGCTACCCGATGTCGGATAACCCAAGCGTGATTAATTAATTGATTAATTAGGCAATTGTCTGCTCATCAAGCTCTGTTTAAACAAATGCCTCAACACAGCATAATATACTACAAAATGTAAATTTTGTAATAGAGAAAGCTTGTTATTCGGGTAGAACAGTCCTGGCCCAATCTATGAAATAATGACTTTCTAGAAGGAGGCTCGTGACAGTTAACCAAAATGCACACATAATATCTTACAATATCTACCAAAATATGCCAAGATAAAAACATGGCACTAATACCACTCCGTAAGGCGGTCGAACTTACGGGACTCTCCAAGAACACATTGAGGAAATACGCGGATGATGGAACGATCAGGTGCGAAAAAACTCCAGGAGGAACAAGACTCTTTGATCCCGAAAGCTTGCTCACTTTCGGACGTAGATCTACAGATGATAGAACTGTTCGGGTTGCAAGCACAATTTGCTACTGCCGAGTCAGCTCCAGCAAGCAAAAAGACGACCTTGTCCGACAAATCGCCTATATGCATTCCCTTTTCCCACAAGCCGAAATCATCAAAGACATCGGCTCAGGTCTCAACTACAAAAGGAAGGGACTTAAGACCATACTGGAGCGGCTTATGCGAGGAGATCAGCTCACGATTGTTGTTGCCTGTAGAGACAGACTTACCCGATTCGGGTTTGAACTCTTTGAGCACCTGGTCAGTATCAACGGTGGAAAAATCTTGGTTCTCGACCAACCTAAAAGTTGTCTTTGATCAGAACTTACAGCAGATCTTCTCTCCATCATTCACCTCTTCTATTGTCGCGTCCACGGGCTCAGAAAATACGGGGCAAAAATCAAAAAAGATTCGGATATTCCTCAATGCTGAACAGCGGTCTATTGTTCGTCAATGGTTCGGAGTGTCCCGCTATGTTTTCAATAAGACCGTCAAAATACTCCAGAATGGAGAAGTTAAAGCCAACTGGAAGGCTATTAAAACAGGGATATTAAATGACCTTCCAGAGTGGTGCAAGGCAGTACCTTATCAAATTAAATCGATAGCGATTAAGGATGCCTGCACCGCTGTCAGGGAAGCTAAAAAAAAGTACAAAAAGACTAAGCAAATTAACCGAGTTCGATTTAGATCTCGAAAGAATCCTGTCCAGTCTTGCTATATTCCTAAATCAGCAGTTTCAGACAAGGGGATCTATCATACAAAACTAGGGGAATTAACCTTTGCCGAGAGCCTGCCTGATAATATCTGTGACTGTCGATTGACCAGTACTAATGGGGACTACTACCTTGTAGTCCCCCACAAAGTGACTAACGTTAAAGCCGAAAACCAAGGTAGAGTAGTTGCTTTGGATCCTGGAGTTAGGACTTTCTTGACATTCTTTAGTGAAACTTCTGTCGGAAAAATTGGCAATGGTGATTTTTCTCAAATTCAACGCTTATGTCAACACCTGGATAATCTGATTTCAAAAATAAGCAAAGCCAAAGGTGGCCAGAAGCGTCGAATGAGAAAAGCTTCCAGGCGGATGGTGATCAGGATTCAAAACTTAGTGAACGAGATCCATCACAAAGCTGCCAGATTTATAGTTGACAATTTTGATGTAATTTTGCTTCCCACCTTTGAGACTTCTCAGATGTCGAGAAAAAGTGATCGCAAACTTAGATCAAAAACAGTTCGCAATATGCTCTCTTTCGCTCATTACCGTTTCAAAGAATTTCTCAAGCACAAAGCCCAAGAGTCAGGAAAGATGGTGATAGACGTCTGCGAAGCCTATACGAGTAAAACTGTCAGCTGGACTGGGGGTGCGGCTCGTTCTTACTAGGAGCCTCTAGAAACTAGAGGGGTATGAGTAAGGGGAATCGTGAGGGTAACACCCTCAAAAGATTTCTAACTATCTATTGGATGGCGGTGAAAACCCGCCCCTTGAAGAGATAAGTGACTCCCTATCTGGCCACACCGAGCAGGGCGACATCCCTACAGAGTGAAGCTGGCACCAGGGCGCAATCAGTTGAAAAGAAGCAGGTAACAACACTGGCGCTAAAGGGGAGGTGACATGGTTAAACAAGTCCTAGAAAAATGTCCTACCAGCCTACCATAACCTGAAAAACCAATATGGAATGTATCCTCTACTCTCACAGCGTCTTCTCCAGAATAGCTGTAATCTCCGAGAGGAGGATGGGCAAATTGGACTGACCTAAATCACCACAACAATCTAATAGATGGAACGAGTAAAAACGGCAGCAACACGAGGTCTAAGGAACGGTCGAAACCCTAGTAAGTTATGTCAAACTTAATCCCTCCTGCCGGGTAGGATGTGACCGAAAACTGGTCACGGGTATCAAGTATATAGACTTTGGAGAAGAGCATGGGTAGACACAGCAAAAAAGCTAGTGACCTTTGGAAAGGGCAACAGTGGAAGAAACTTCGCCAAAACCTTTTTCGCCTACAAAGACGTTTATATAAAGCAGTTCAAGCTGGAAACCTGAGAAAAGCCAGGTCTCTACAGAAACTGATAATGAAATCCCGCTCAGCACAACTACTGGCCATCCGTCAAGTAACACAGCTCAACAAGGGTAAGAAAACCCCCGGCATTGATGGTAAGTCATCCCTCACATACCGGCAGAGATTAGAGCTACTTGAGCTATTGAACCAATATGGCTCCGACTGGAAACATACTGGACTACGGGAAGTCCCGATAGCCAAGAAGAACGGGAAAACGCGAATGCTGAAAATCCCGACAATCGCTGATAGAGCATGGCAATGTCTAGTGAAATACGCCCTAGAACCTGCACACGAAGCTACCTTTCACGCCCGGAGTTACGGGTTTAGGACTGGACGAAGTGCGCACGATGCCCAAAAACACGTGTTCAATAACCTGAACTCAAGTTGCAACGGCATCACAAAAAGGGTCATAGAACTAGACATCAAAAAGTGTTTTGACCGCATATCACACAGCTCCATAATGGATAGACTGTTAGCACCGGCATCCATAAAACAGGGGATTTTTAGATGTTTAAAAGCGGGCGTCAGTCCGGAATTCACGGAGCAAGGAACACCCCAAGGAGGTGTGGTCAGCCCACTCTTAGCCAACGTGGCACTAAATGGAATTGAAAGCCTACACCAATCAATCCGCTACGCGGATGACATGGTAATATTCCTGAAACCTAACGAAGACGCTCAAAAGGTGTTAAAAAAGGTCAAGGAATTCTTAACTGAACGCGGAATGGAAATCAGCGAAGAAAAGACCAAAATAACTCACTCGACAGACGGTTTTGACTTCCTGGGCTGGAACTTCCGAGTCCAGAAAAATGGAAAGTTCCGAAGTATTCCCTCAGCGGAAAACCTAAGAACCATCAAAAAGAAGATTAAAGCCGTGGCCAACAGCTCGAACTATGGTGCAAAAATAAAGGCTGAAAAATTAGCTCCCATAATAAGGGGCTGGAGAAATTACCACCGGAATTGCAAGATGGACGGCTCCCGAAACTCTCTGTGGTTCACTGCAAAGAGAACAGAAGAGAAATTCAGAAAAGAGAAGAAAATCAATCGATACGAATCCGAAAGATTAGTAAAGAAAGCATTCCCGGCGGTGAAATATAAGGAAAACAAGCATATTAAAGTCAGGGGCACCAAGTCCCCCTATGACGGAGACTTGGTGTACTGGAGCCAAAGGAACTCTGGACTCTACGATAATGCTACTTCCAAAGCCTTGAAGAAGCAAAACCATTGCTGTGGACATTGTGGTCACAAGTTAATAGGCAACGAATCTGTACACCTTCATCACCTAGATGGAAACCACGACAATTGGAAACCAAAGAATTTAATGGCGGTTCACCAGAGCTGCCACCAATACATACACAGCAGCCAAAAAGATACTTAGGAGCCGTATGCAACGAAAGTCGCACGTACGGATTTGTAGGAGAGATGCTCCCCTTAATAGGGGACATCGACTCTAACAGTTGGTCAACATCGGCGGAAGTAAAATTATTAAATCAAAAATTGATGGTCGATCTATGGATCGAGACATCAATGGCGCTCGTGGTATATTTCTGCGAGCCTTGGGAGATACCCCCTGGCTGAGAAATCAGCTTGCATTAGTGAGCCAGGATTGACTTTTTGGAAGATTTTGGCAGCTAAAAAGTATCGGCAAATCCTCGCTGTTTCCAAGCCAAAGAGTTTTGAGCATCAAGTTGAATCGCCTTGTCAAAATCGGTGATTGCTTTTTGATATCGACCGAGTTGATAAAAAGCTGTGCCTCGGTCAATCCAAATTGAAGCAGCTTTGGCATCCACTTCCAGTACTTGGTTGTAGAATGCGATCGCCTCAGAATACCGTTTCAAATCATAAAGCAGCACACTGGCAATTTTTTTGGGAATAATTGTCTGTACCAACTGCTGTTCAAATTCTGATGTGGCTTGAATTGAAACTGCTTGCTTCCAGGCCGTAATCACCGCATCGTATCGTTTTAGTTTATGGTTTGCCTTGCCTTTCTCAAACCACGCTAAAAGGTAATTGGGCTTAATTTTAATCGCTTGATCATAGGAAGCGATCGCGGCTTCGTACTGGCCCAAGCTACTCAACGTATCCCCTCGCCAATACCAAGCTAAGAAAGAGTCTGGCTGAAGTTTTACAATCTGCGACCGTATCGTTATCTCTTCACTATACTTACCAATTCCTCGTAACTGACTGGCTTGTTGCCACAACTCATTGATCATTCTCCCTTGTGCAGCAACTTTCTCTGTCGAGGCGTTACGGTGGTCAAAATCCATCTGAGCAACGACAGTTTGAGCATTAGCACTAGCCATACTTGTCGTGATCAAAGTAGCTAGGGATACTACTACTTGAAACGGTAAATTTTTCATGTTTGGTGGTTAAGCAGTATTCTAGTTGACTTAAAATCAGGGATTACAGTCATAATATTACCAGCAATCTTAGCAAAGACACAGTTACCAAATACACAGTTAGAGGTATCACCATCCAAATGGTTTACCCCACCAACAACTAAAGCGATCGCTACCAATCCTCCAAACAGACCCTAGGCGTCTTCGGGTACTTCCTGCCTTCGTAGTTCAATAAACTTTTTTTTACGTTAACTACCAGACAATTATCTCTAGCATCTAATCATCTGAAATGATTAACCTGTGGACTATCAACGCTATTGACCAACACGCTCACAACCTGCTAACTCCTGAAGCTGCTGCTAATTATCCCTATCCTGCCTTCTTCAGTGAAGCCTATGACCCTGAGATGATTAATCATCATGCCCGTCACAGCCTTTTCTACAAACGAAGCCTTCGGGATATTTCCCAACTCTTAGAGTGTGAACCAGAGGAAGAGGCAATTCTTGAACGTCGCCAGCAATTGGGATTAAAAAAACTAACCCAGCAGTGTTTTAAATCATCTCAACTAGAAGCAATTTTCTTAGATGATGGTTTTCTGCCAAATAAGATTCTTCCTAGAGAATGGCATGAACAATTTCTGCCAGTAAAGCACATCCTTCGTTTGGAATATCTAGCAGAAAATCTCATCCGTGAGATAGATGACTTTGCTACCTTCCTAGACCATTTCCGCTACAACATTGACCCACCACCACCAGGAGTGGTAGGCTTCAAGAGTATTGCTGCCTATCGTACAGGTTTGGATATCCAACAGATACCACAGGAGGTAGCTAAGGAATGTTTTGATTCCTTCAAGCAAGAGGTCTTGAGGGGAAAACCCCTGCGGCTGGTAGATAAGCCTTTAATTGATTTTTTGATTACCCAAGCGCTAGAGATGGCGGCTAAACATGGACTACCTGTGCAGTTTCATACAGGGTTTGGTGACCCAGATTTAGACTTGCCGCTGGCTAATCCAGTTTATATGCGTTCGCTTTTGGAAGACCAACGCTTCCGTAACGCTCCGATTGTCCTGCTGCATGGGTCTTATCCCTATACCCAAGAAGCTGGTTATCTAGCAGCGGTCTATCCTCAGGTGTATTTAGATTTCGGGTTAGCGGTGCCTTTTTTAAGTGTAGCTGGGATGCGTAACGTAGTGCAGCAGTTATTGGAATTTGTGCCAACCAGTAAACTGATGTATTCTTCTGATGCTCACAATATCCCGGAATTATATTACTTGGGAGCCAAGTGGGCACGGATAGTATTGGCACAGGTTTTGGAGGGAGCGATTCACGATGGGGATTTGACTGCTAAGGAGGCGGAGTCGGTTGCTATGGGGATTTTGTGTGATAATGCTCGTGTGCTTTATGGGGCTAATGGTTCTTGATGAAACCGCAAAAGCCCATAGACGCGCTAGCGCTTCGGTGCAGGGTAAGACGGGAAGAGGAAAAGGAGGATTCGAGTTTCTGTTTTCCGGAGACAGTGGCAGGAATGGTGGAGTTAAAAGAAGTAGATGAAATTTAATTACCACCCTGAGCCGTTCCTTCGGGCTTAGGGTTTTTTTGCTGCACTTTCTGCCAACATTCAACAATTACCCAAATCTTAAGATAGCTCAGCTAAAGTTATTAGCAAGTTATTTTGATTCCTGCGCTTAAAGTCTTAGGGGTTTTGTTATTGTTAGGTGGTAATATTAGAAATAAACAATAAATAGTTAACGATAGACTAACTAAACATTAATTACTAGTCAGTAGCTAACATAAGGCGAAAAATAAACCTGTTTTTATGTTCCCTCTCCTCCTATCCGTTACATCCATTACCCATAAGTTGCAGTATCTCTCCTATATTGGTATTTTTAGCTTACCTTAACCCAACACAATTTTAAGATGACCCGTGTAATTGGCTTAATGAGCGGTACATCTGTAGATGGCATCGATGCTGCACTAGTAGAAATTTCTGGCTCAGACTTAGATTTAAAGATTGAGCTACTGGCTGGTGCTACCTATGGCTACCCCACTGAACTCAGGGAAAAAATTCTAGCTGTCTGTGCTGGAAGTCCCCTATCCATGGCAGCATTGGCAGCATTGGATGATGCGATCGCATTTCAATTTGCCCAAGCAGCATTGGCAATTGGGAGTGGTCATCCCCCCGCTGAGTTAATTGGCTCCCATGGTCAAACAGTATACCATCGACCATTAGGGGTTAATGTTGTTCGGGTAGCGTGGCCTATTGGCCAAGGTTCATCCGAGTTGAAAGTTGACAGGTTGAAAGTTGAAAGTTTTCCAGACAACCTGCAACCTGCTAACCTACCCTACTCGAACGCCAAAGGCGAACAACCTGATAACCTTCAACCTGCTAACCTTCAACCTGCTAACCTTCAACCTGCTAACCTTCAACCTACTAACCTTCAACCTGCTAACCTTCAACCTGCTAACCTTCAACCTACTAACCTTCAACCTGCTAACCTTCAACCTGCTAACCTTCAACCTGCTAACCTTGGCCAAAAGGCCACGCTACCCGAACAACCTGTAACGACTCTGGGATATAGCCTTCAACTAGGACGGGGAGAGGTGATTGCTGAGATTACCGGTATCAAGACCATCAGCAATTTCCGTGTGGCTGACATTGCTGCTGGGGGAGAAGGTGCGCCTCTGGTTCCTAAGATAGATGCTTGTTTGCTCCGCTCATCCACCCATAACCGATGTATCCAAAATATTGGTGGTATTAGTAATGTTACTTACTTGCCAGTTAGTGAAGGGAACTGGTTGGAACAGGTATATGGCTGGGATACTGGTCCGGGGAATGCCCTGTTAGATCTGGCTGTCGAGTATTTTACCAACGGTAGAAAAACCTATGATTACAATGGAGAGTGGGCAGCGAGTGGCACTCCCTGTGAGGCTCTGGTCGAACAGTGGCTTGCTCAAGAGTTCTTCAAGATACCGCCACCAAAATCTACCGGACGGGAGTTGTTTAGTCGAGATTATCTCAAGCAGTGTTTGGTAGAAAGTGAAGCCTATAACCTTGCTCCTGCTGATTTCCTGGCAACACTCACAGAACTAACTGTTGCCTCTATTGTTGAGAGCTATCGCAACTTCTTGCCTCAAATGCCAGACCAAGTACTATTGTGTGGTGGAGGGGCAAGCAATCTATACTTGAAGCAA
Source organism: Moorena producens 3L (assembly GCF_000211815.1). Lineage (GTDB taxonomy): Bacteria > Cyanobacteriota > Cyanobacteriia > Cyanobacteriales > Coleofasciculaceae > Moorena > Moorena producens. Next base: position 31,747 of record NZ_GL890945.1, on the reverse strand, counting down.
CGGCTGCAAATTAGACTAGATTCGGTGCCAGTATTAACCACTGACCAGGTTGGGTTAAGTCGGGATTTTAAAGAAGCGATCGCATTTGCTGTTTTGGCTCATTGGCGTAACCTGGGTATTCCCGGCAATCTACCTCAAGTAACCGGTGCTTCAGAGGCTGTATGTTTAGGAAACCTCTATTCTCCGAGATCGCAACACCAGTCATCCTAAAACTCAGTATTTTAGCGATGCAGCGCGGTCTTGGGGGTCCCCCCCACTCGCTATTGCATCAAGACAGGGATCGTAAGCGTTGTGAAATGCAGTTAATCAGCTGCTCTTGCCATATCAGCTTAGAATCCCCCGTGGGTGAGTCTGGGGGAGAGTTTAACTAGTTTGTCTGTTGCTCCGTAGCAGTTGGGCTACTCGTGGAAGTTTGCCAATGGGATAACCTGAGGGGGTAAACCCCACAACCTTAGGTATAGCAGCTAGAATGAGTGGGGAATGAGAGGGTAATATTCAGTAACAGATAAAGAGTAACACTGTGGCTCACACCTTTTTATTGGAGGAAGGACGCTGGACACTTCGGGGCAATTGGCTGGAACGCAATGGAAAATTAATTGTAGTCAGAGGTGGGACTATGGTTACCTGGAGTCGGGAAAACTGGTTTACTATGGTCACAAGACTGGTTTTTCCCAATAGTGAACGGGAGGATATCTCTTGCCAGTATCTAGGGCGTCTCGATACTGGCGAGCCCAAGTATACCTTTGTCTTACAGCACAGCCTCCTAGGTCGTGTCGAGGGAGAAGGATGGGTGGCTCCAGAATCCATTGTGCAACGGTATTGGGTATTAGGGGATCGCCAACGACGCAGTGGTTTTGAAACCCGGTATCAACGTAATGAAAATATATACTACCTCTCCAGTAGCATTATGGCAGGTCATTATCTCAATAGCACAATGGAAGCAACTTTGGAACGTCAGCCACAATAGAAGTATTCTGGAATTAAGGAAGTTTTAAAAGCAGTACGCCTGTGACCGTTGCTATTGAGTTCATCTTCCTTAGTCCTTAGTCAGTTTTGTCCTTAGTCAGTTTTGTCCTTAGTCCTTTGTGATCCACATTAAGTCTCCTGGTATTAACAAAAGACCAATGACCAATGACCAATTAGCGATGACTAGAGACTAATGATTCATGAACACGTTAGTTTCCAGACCTCACCAAAGAACTTATGATCACAGACCCTAACAAAGGTCGTCTACTCGCCAATCGCTATCAACTGGTCAAGTTGATCGGCAAAGGTGCTATGGGTCAAGTGTATCAAGCCAAAGATATGCTCCTCGGAGGTGTAACGGTTGCCGTCAAGTTTCTCTCCCATACATTATTGAACCAAAAAATGCGCGATCGCTTTGAGCGGGAAGCAACGATTTGCGCTTTGCTTGGTGAGAAAAGCAATCACATCGTGCGAGTTAGGGACTATGGCATAGATGAAAACGATATTTCCTTCTACGTCATGGAATACTTGGCAGGGGGAAATTTAAGCCAAATAATTCACACTAAAACCCTATCCTTACCCCGATTTTTGCATATTACCCGCCAAATTTGTCTGGGATTACAATGTGCTCACCAAGGCATTGTATTTAAAGGCACACTCACTCCAATTGTGCATCGTGATATTAAACCCAGTAACATTCTCGTTGTCGAAGATTCCTCCTTCGGTGAACTGATCAAAATCCTTGACTTTGGCATTGCTAAGCTTCTTCAGTTTGATGGTTCTCAAACCCATTCTTTTATGGGTACTCTAGCCTATTGTTCACCGGAACAAATGGAGGGAAAGGAACTAGATAAACGCTCTGATATCTATAGTCTCGGGGTGATGATGTTTGAGATGTTAACTGGTCACATGCCCATTCTTCCAGAAGATCATTCCTTTGGTAGTTGGTACAAAGCTCATCACTTCAGCCCACCTAAATCCTTTGGATCGATTAACCCCAAGCTAAAGCTGCCGAAGTCCCTAGAGAACCTAATCATGACCTGTATAGCGAAAGAGGTATCTGATCGTCCTCAAAATGTCGGGATTATCCTACGAGCATTGGATTCATTAAACGAAGGTCATGATCGCGGTCGCTATCTGGGTAATCGGATTCAAACAATACTATCCGAGAAGCCTCTGAGTAAGGCAACAGAAATACTTCCCGTATCAGGGAATGATGTTTCTCGGCGAACCTCCTGGCCCGATGACAAGCCTAAAGCATCTATTGTCTTTCCTAAGATAATTCGTACCACTAGCACAACCTTTCCTACCCTCTGGGTGATGCTTACTAAAGAAGAGATTGAGAACCGTCAGGTTAGTACACGCTACAACCAATTCTTGTATGTGATGGTACCTCATCCAATGGTGCTATGGATTACCGCAGTGCATAATCGCTACCACGGTGCTTGTTGGTTTCCTTGCTACTTAGACCTCAAAACAAATCAGGGTCAGAACATAATCAGACTTTTGGGAGATACTGGATATTACCGTATTTTGTTTTTTGCCAAATCACAACCAGAATACTGTGCTAATGTAATGACCTCAACCATTGCTCCTGCCCAACGCCAGCTATTCATTGATTGGGCGAATACGTCTAAGACAATAAAATCAACTAATCAAGGAATGTTGAGCAAACGAATACTTAAACAAGAGTTTGAAAAGCTGAAGCCGAAGATTTTAATGAAGTTAGAAGCTGCTCATACAGATTACCCTACTGATATCTCAGGTTAAAACTTGTTCCTGGCAATTGGTTCCTGGCAATTGGTTACTTTAAAAGATATTTATTTTTTTTCTATTTTCGATTTTACCTATTAAACCGTCAGCCAAAACTAATATAGGGATAGCATCAACTCCCGCTGATACTTTTTCGTCAGGGGATGGTCATTACCGAGCACATCAAACACCGCAATCATGGATTTTCTTGCACCATCATCTCTATAGTTACGATGTTTACTGACAATTTCTAAAAATATTTTGAGTGCTGCTTCATATTCTCCCTCTACAACTAACCGAGATGCCTGAGCAAATAACTGATCTAATTGACTTTCCCCAATAGGATTAGCCTGCTGCTTAAATTGAATCAATGCTCTAACTGCCTGAGCTCTAGGGAAGTATTCTCGATCATTGTATCCAATGGTTTCTAACACTGTGGTTGCCTGTTCTGGCTCATTAATATGAACCAAAAAATTGGCAACTTCAATGACTAAACTTTGATTCTCTGGATACTTGGCAATTAGCTGCTCAAACAGCTGTTTGGCTCGGGATATATCCTGAGTTGCCATGGCAACCCGAGCTTCTTCTAGTCCAATGTCTAGCTCAGACTTCAGATTTAACCTAGCCAACATTTCCCGCAACTGAATCTCTGGTAAAACCCCCACAAAACCAGGAATAATATCACCATTGGTGACAATTCTGACATCGGGTACTCCCTCAATTTTAAAGTTGTTCGCTAAGTCTTGGTTGCGGTCAATATCAACTTTTGCTAATACAAAGTCATATTCTTTAGCTAGTTTCTCTAAAGTTGGTTTGAGCAGTTGACAGGGGCCACACCAGGTAGCAAAGAAGTCTACTAATACAGGCTTCTCAAAAGACTTTTCTAAAACTTCAGTGGCGTAGTTGCTGCTAGTAACGTCTACAGAAAAACCCATATCAATTATTTCCGTTATCCTGTGAAATGAAAGATAAAATGTAAGTATTTAGCTCATGCTTACAAAGATAGGCAAGAGTAAGAAGAAGGAGGGGAGAATAGCAGGGAATTTTTACCAGAAAATATCCCCTCTCTTCCCACACTCCTACCTTCCGCCACACTCGACATCAAGTCAAGGTTTGAGCCTTAACGAGGGTGTCATTCCCCTCTAACCCTTACTCAGCCCGCAGAGGATGTAGCTAAGACTTTTCCTGAGCTGGATGCTGCACTGTCCCGGCTAGATTCTACGAGCTTGCCTAGGATAGCGCTAACGTTAGTCTTGGCATCACCGAAGAGCATATTGGTGTTTTCTTTGAAGAACAAGGGATTGCCAACGCCAGCATAGCCACTGGACATTCCCCGTTTCATCACCACCACGGTACCAGCTTTCCAAACCTCTAAGACTGGCATGCCAGCAATTGGGCTACTGGGGTCTTCCATGGCACTAGGGTTAACGGTATCATTAGCGCCAATCACTAGTACTACATCGGTTTCTGGGAAGTCCTCGTTAATCTCATCCATTTCTAGAACGATATCATAAGGCACATTTGCTTCAGCCAGCAGCACGTTCATGTGTCCTGGTAATCGTCCAGCGACTGGATGAATGCCAAAGCGAACATTGATACCGGCATTCCTCAAAATCTTGGTAATATCGGACACGGGATGCTGAGCCTGAGCTACTGCCATACCGTAACCGGGAACAATGATAACACTCTTGGCCCCTTGTAGCAGCTCTACGGTATCTTCTACTGTGGTCTCGGTGACTTGACCTTCGGGCTGATCACCACCTTTAGCTTTAGCTGTAGTTCCTGCACCTTCGCCGAAGCCTCCTAAAATCACGCTGAAGAAGGAACGGTTCATGGCTCGGCACATGATGTAGCTGAGGATAGCACCACTACTACCTACTAGGGCACCAGTGATAATTAACAGGTCATTGGACAGCATAAAGCCTGCTGCTGCAGCGGCCCATCCGGAATAACTATTGAGCATGGAGATGACCACTGGCATATCAGCACCCCCAATAGCAGCTACTAAGTGGATGCCTAAAACTGATGCGATCGCAGCCATAATCAACAGGGGTTGCAGACCAGTCGTCCCCTCTGCTGTCATGAACTGGTAACCCAGCCCGATCACAGCCCCAAGCATAGCCAGATTGAGTACGTGGCGTGCTGGTAACATTAGGGGTTTGCTGCTGATGATAGCTCGTAGTTTCCCAAAGGCTATCACTGAACCGGTGAAGGTAATTGCTGCAATGAACACACCAATATAAATTTCTAACTGGTGAATAGTTACTTCTGCACCCGTTAGGGATTCCTCCCCTTGCAGGTAATTGGCAATACCCACCAGTACAGCTGCAAGACCGACAAAACTATGGAGAATTGCTACCAGTTCTGGCATGGAGGTCATGGCTACCCGAGATGCCACGATCGCACCAATTATCACTCCTGGTAGAATCATCCCTCCCAGAGTGAGGTATGCCGTTACATCGCTACTTAGGGCAGTGGCAACAAAGGCAATCAGCATCCCAAGAATGCCGTAAATATTGCCTTTACGGGCGCTTTCCTGGTTAGACAATCCCCCCAGGCTGAGAATGAACAAAGCGCTAGCTGCAATATAGGCAACTGTCAACAGATTATTTGACATAGTCTCCTTAGTTTTATGGTGTTCAACTTGAATGTTGTTCGCCCTTGGCGTTCCCGAAGGGTAGGTTAGTTGGTTGAAGGTTAGTTGGTTGAAGGTTGAAGGTTAGTTGGTTGAAGGTTAGTTGGTTGAAGGTTGAAGGTTAGTTGGTTGAAGGTTANTTGGTTGAAGGTTAGTTGGTTGAAGGTTGAAGGTTAGTTGGTTGAATGTTGT
>NZ_GL890945.1:0-26164 GCF_000211815.1 Moorena producens 3L | reverse complement strand
TAACCTTCAACCTGTAACCTCTAACCTGTAACCTGTAACCTNTAACCTGTAACCTTCAAACCTTCAAACCTTCAACCTTCAACCTTCAAACCTTCAAACCTTCAACCTTCAACCTTCAAACCTTCAACCTTCAAACCTTCAACCTTCAAACCTTCAACCTGTAACCTTTAACCTGTAACCTTTAACCGGCTAACCTATTTCTGAAACATCTTGAGCATGCGTTGGGTTACTAGGAAGCCACCGGAGATGTTGATGGTTCCAACTAAAATTGCGATCGCACCCAGAATAGTAGTAGGTGAGGTGGCTGCGCCGGAAATTTGCAGCATTCCACCAATGATGATGATGCCGCTAATGGCATTAGTAACACTCATCAAGGGGGTGTGCAGGGCTGGTTTTACGTTCCAGATCACTTGCCAGCCTACGAAGCAGGCCAGGATAAATACCGTGAAGTGGGAGAGGAAAGAAGGTGGTGCTCCGATTCCCAAGCCAACTAAGGCGAGTCCCACTAACACTGGCCAGAGCAAGCCCATGATACCCTTTGATTTCTTCGTCTCTGGCACAGACTGCTCTTTAGTTACCGCAGTCTGGGGTTCTGGTGCGGGTTTGGGAGGTGCTGGAGGTGTAGGCCGCTTGGGTGGGGGCCAGGTTACATCCCCAGCGTTTAGGACTAAGGCTCCCCGAACCACTTCATCCTCCATATCGACACGGTAATTTTCACTACCACCCATGTCCTTGAGGAGATGACAAAGGTTGGTGCCATAGAGTTGGCTAGATTGAGTAGCCATACGGCTGGGTAGGTCAGTTAATCCAATGATGGTCACACCTTTGTATTTGTAGACCTCATTGGCTTTGCTCACCTCACAGTTGCCCCCTTGCTCAGCTGCCATATCGACAACCACTGAGCCTTCTTTCATACTCGCTACCATTTCCTCGGTGATCAGCAGCGGTGCTTTTTTACCGGGGATCAGGGCAGTGGTGATGATGATGTCCACTTCTTTAGCCTGTGCAGCGAACAATGCCATCTCCGCCTCGATGAACTCTTTACTCATCACCTTGGCATAGCCCCCAGATCCGGTACCGTCTTCTTTGAAGTCCAGTTCCAGAAACTCTCCCCCCATGCTTTCCACTTGTTCCTTAACCACAGGGCGGGTATCGAAGGCGCGCACAACAGCACCCAGACCTTTAGCGGTACCAATAGCAGCTAGTCCAGCTACGCCAGCACCAATCACCAACACTTTAGCTGGGGGAACTTTTCCTGCTGCAGTAATTTGCCCAGTAAAAAAGCGACCAAAGTTATTCGCTGCCTCAATCACAGCCCGGTAACCAGCAATATTGGCCATAGAACTGAGGGCATCCATCTTTTGGGCCCTCGTGATGCGGGGTACCGCATCCATAGCCAACACTGTAGCCTTGCGGCTTGAGAGTTGTTCGAGCAGTTCTTGGTTTTGGCCTGGCCAGATAAAGCTGATTAAAGTGCCATTTTCCGATAGCAACTCAGACTCATGCTTGTTTAGAGTTGGATGCATCTGAGGAGGACGCACTTTTAGAACAATATCTGCCTCTGACCAAAGGCTATTGGCATCAGGGATGATTTGGCATTCTGCTTGTTCGTAAGCATTGTCAGGAAAATTCGCTGTCTCTCCTGCTCCCGATTCAATCAGCACATCAAAGCCAAGTTTCTGGAGCACCTTCGCTGTATCCGGTGTAGCAGCTACCCGGCATTCACCTGGGTAAATTTCTTTCGGGATACCAACCTTCATACGAGTTTTGGTTGGCTGTAAATCTAACGTTTCAGCCTCTTTGGGAATGGCTAGGGTCATTGACTCTCCTTCAGTTGTCTAAATGAAATAACGACGGAAAATTCGTTGATCACTAAGGTGGGTCTAGAAGCATCAGGCAAAGGATGTCCAGACCAGCCACTTTCAGGGGCTAAGGCCACCGTATTTCCTAACATAGCTTTTGGTCATGGGTGAAAAATACTCCTTAGGTGAGGACAACAAGAATCAGGAAAACTGGCGATAATAACTGTTTTCCCTAACTATTTTCGGTAAATAGAATCAAGTAACAACTTCTTTTAAAAATGTTGTCCCTTGATGACAATCTATCCTTCTATTTCTTTTGATTTCGAGTGGTTTTTAGCAACTTGTAGCTTCTTCCTGCTGGGGATGTTCACCCTGTTTAGAGGATTCCCAAGTTCAACTAGAACAGGATCAGTTTGCCCCCTGACACCGCCAATGCCCTTAAGGGTGGGTGATTGACTCGCTCTTGATCAGCTGACTGGCTTCCCATCTGTGCTACTTGTCGTTGTCTGGTACTTGTCCTGGTATCCAACACCAGGCATGGCCTCTTGCTGAATTTGAACTGCTGGCATAAATTTCTCTATATAAATTTCTCTGACTGTTCAAATACATCTGTCCCCATAACCGGATCTCTTTTTGGATCCTATGGTGATCTGCCAAAAGAGAGGATTATTTTTAACTTGTTTTAGGAATTGTGCTGTTGCACTCAGTTGTCGTAGGTAATCTTTACTAGTCAGATCGATTCCGTCACTGACTATAGATGATGATGGTAATGGTGTAATAAAGTGTTATAGGTGATTAAAGTGTAGCGATAGTGTTTTGAAATTGGTATGAGGGTAAGCATTCAGCTATCAGCTATCAGCCATCAGCTATCAGCTATCAGCCATTGGCTGTAGGCCAAGCTACTTTGAATCAAATAAGCTGACGGCTGACCACTGACCGCTGACCACTGACCACTGACCGCTGACCGCTGACCGCTGACCGCTGACCGCTGAATGCTTACGTATTAGGGATATATTGCGTATATATATTGGGTATAGCTTGTGTATATATATAAGTAGTACAGTAAAAAAACAAATAACTGTTAACTGTAAGCTCAAGTCAGCAGCATTAGATTTATGCTATCCACAAAATCTTCCATCAAAAGCCTGATTTCCGCGATCGCATTAGCTGGTTGTGTCTTGACCGGGCTATCGGTTCGGAGCTTAGCCCAGAGTAATCCCGGATTGGTACTCTGGAGTGGTGTTAAGCGGGAAAATATCCTGAGATATCACCTAGATTTTAACGGTGCCCCCAATTACTGGGATCGTTACCGCTTGAGGATTCCCAAGAAGAAACTGGAATTGGGAGTCGCTCAGTTTTCTATTTCTTATCCAGATTACTACGATGGTAAGTTCGACGTGGACAAAATTGAGGTGCGCGTTGACGGTAAATCCCTCCCGGTCTCTGAGGTAGTCTGGGACAAAGAGAATTATAGCATTCAGATTTATATGGAAGAGGCAGTTCCAGCCAATGAAAATGTGGAATTAGTATTTTCCAATGTCAAAAACCCTGATGGGGGTACCTATTACTTCGTTTGTTATGTCTTAGCCCCTGGTGATATTCCACTACCCAGTTATGTCGGTACCTGGATTATGAGTATTGGTCGATAATATAGCAATTCTCAATTCGGTGAAGCGGAGCATGTTAGTTTTGTTAATCCCTGATTCAGATCCCCCGTTGCTCCCCCTTAGTAAGGGGGACTTTTGAATCTAATTCCCCCCTTTTTTAAGGGGGGTTAGGGGGGATCTATATACATAATTACAAGGGTGACATGCTCCCCAGTGAGGTAACTGCCAGACCCCCAAAACTAGTTTCCCCCTGTTGAATAGACCTCGCTACTGTTGCGGCGAGGTCTATTGATTTATTGTGCTAATTTAATGTCTCTTTGATCTCCCTTTTGTCTACATCAGTCATGATTTCCAGTCCCTTGGGAGTAGCCTTTAGGTGAAAAAGATAGCGACCGTTGATCATATAGACTGTGGTGATAGCTCCGATGGCGCAGATCAGGACTCCACAGAGCGGTAAGGAAATTTGCCAAACTGGGAAGTTGTACTTACTTGGTTTTTTCTGTTGATTCTTTAACATAGTGATTGAACACTTAGAGACGACTGGTTAAATAGCCACGATTTCCTCTTGAGTGCCTGCCTAGACGCTACAAACTATCCAGCAGGCTTTCACTCAGAGTAGAATTCCTACCCCAACAGGACTTACGCATTTGCCCCCTAAATCCCCCGAGCGAGCAATCCCTCGCTCGGGGGACTTTGACATCATTACCCCCCAAAATTGGGGGGCTAGGGGGGCTATATCAACTTAACCGCGTAAGTCCTGCCCAAAGAATTTTTGCGCAAAATTAGTACGCATGTTCTTTCAATCGCTACTAGCAGCTTTAGAGTCTGATCACCAGGCTATATATTAATGTGCCTGTTCAAGGATTCTGTGACATTGACTGGCTCATTGCTCTAGAGGTGCTGCTCTTCAAAATTAAAGCACCCTGTTTTTTTGGAAATTTTCCCGAGAGGGTGTCACACTTTCTGACAGTTCTGCACATATATATAGAGGAACATTGATACGGATATCGATTATGCGAATTTACACTCCTATTGCAAAAAATGATCAAAACACTAAACCAGACATAATTATTCGAGGATATATAATAAATGAAGGAAAATTTTGACCAAGCGTTTCAACCTTTATCCAAAAAAAAATCTTTATCAATTTATTATAGGCTGATTGTAAAAAATTCTCAAATTTGCTCTGGGCAAAAACTTTTTGTTTTTTTGATTATAGCCTGCGTAAAGCAAACTTGGGATAATACTTCATTTATCAACGGAATAAAGTCCAAACTACGCCAATTTAATTTACCGGATTACCAAATATACGAGGTGATTACTGAAACCTATTTACGGGGAATAAAACTGCTAGAATCTGGCGAAGAGATTGAAAAACCTAGAGCCTGGATCAGGAGGACTTCATTCAATGTCATCCGTGAAATGAGCAGGAAACAAAAAAATAAACAAAAAAAAGAAAAGTCATGGGATGCTAATTTTAAAGAACATCAAATAGCACTAGAAGACAGCAATAGTCTCGACTCAGAAAACTCTGAGGAGGAAAACTTCAAGCTGTTGGAGCTAGCTCTTCAAAAGTTAGAGCCAAAGGACAACAAGCTAATCGTGTTACGGCACATAAAAGGCTTATCTTGGAAACAAGTAGTAAACCATCTAGCTTCTAAGGGAGAAGATATTACTGAGGCGTCTGCCAGACAGCGAGGTAATCGTGCCCTAAAGCGTTTGCGCAAAATATTTTTTGAGCTTAAGAAGCATAATCAGTAAACAAAATATTATGATTAACTATAGCTAATTATGGTGCGGAAACCGCTTGGGGTAATTCCTTCATTGATTGCCCCAATCTTCCTTTATTAATTAAATAATTAATATATATTTTTTAAAATATTTTTATTTATTAAATAATAAATTACTAATAAATATTTATTTACAAATGAAAAAAAGTTAAGTTGAAAATAATGAGTATAATTAACCAAAAAAATAGTAAGTTATCAGAAGAATATCGCCAGCTAATAGCTCTTCCGTTTTTGTCTGAATTAGATGCAAATCGGATGGCAGAAATCCTAGAGCTAGCTAATCTTGATGAATCCCTTAACTCCTTAATTGAGGAAATTGAAATGACCGACTATTTAAAACTAGAAAAGTGGAATCAAGGTCTTCGGAATTTACTCAACGTGGTTTCCACAGAGGAGCCATCCCCTAATACAGCATTCCAGGACTAAACCATCTGAAGGGGTGTAAGCATTCAGCGGTCAGCTATCAGTTATCAGCCATCAGCCATCAGCCGTCAGCCATCAGTGGTCAGTGGCACAGGCTTCGACGCTGTGATGCTTCGACGCTGTGACGCTTCGACGCTGTGACCTAACTCATAAACTGATAACTGATAGCTGATAGCTGATAGCTGATAGCTGATAGCTGATAGCTGATAGCTGATAGCTGATAGCTGATAACTGATAGCTGATAGATTGCCTTGATAGATCACCCCTTGACATGGTATGATCAACAATCAGCTATAGTTGGCAATCAATCCTTTATAGTATTCGTACATAGTATTCCTCCAGCAAACCCATGACTCAACGCACTCTAGGCGGGACCAACCGTAAGCAAAAAAGAAAATCCGGTTTTCGTGCCCGGATGCGCACCAAAGATGGTCGCAATGTGATTAGAGCTCGCAGAAGCAAGGGACGGCGTCGTCTCTCGGTCTAGTCATCTAAGCATTGATGCCGACCTGCTGCAAGTGAAAGGTAAAAGGTTAAGAAACAGCCATTTCCCGTGGCTCTTCTGCCTTTATCCTGCTCAAGGAATTGACAAAATCAAGGATTAAAGTTAAGTATTGGGATTGCCTCAAGCCAATCGACTTAAGCACTGGCGAGATTTTAAGACAGTTTATCGCTGGGGTATTCGTCGTTCAGGGCGTTACCTAACATTACGGGGTTTACAACAGAGTACTATTGCCCCGATTGCCAAAGAAACCATTGCGCCAGAAAAATCCCTACCAGACAATCCCCCTCCCTCTCGTCTTGGCATCTCCATCAGCCAAAAAGTCAGTAAGAAAGCAGTTGTTAGAAATCGGATTAAGCGGCAAATTCGATCCGCCCTCAGGCAATTATTACCACGCCTATCCCCCGGTTGGAAACTAGTATTTATAGTAAAACCAGAAGCCAGAGAGTGCGAATATGCACAACTTTTGAGAGAATTAGAAAAGTTGTTGGTAAAAGCAGAGGTGTTGGATGGGCATTAGAGAAGATGTATTTTATGAGGGTGGTCCTCACCGGGGAGATCTGATCATTAGCATATTGTTGGCATTTACGATTATATTCATACCTCTAACCGTAGCTGCTATTGTCCGGGCTCTATGGCTACGGTATCGGATTACCAGCCGCCGGATATCAATAACTGGGGGTTGGCGGGGACGCGATCGCTCAGATGTGATCTATTCTGAAGTTTCAAAGATTGCCACAGTTCCCCGTGGTATAGGAACTTGGGGAGATATTGTCGTTACCCTAAAAGATGGTAGCCGTTTGGAAATGCGGGCAATACCCCGCTTTAGAGAAATTTACGACTACATTGCCGAACGAGCAGCAGACAAAACAGGCAAAGCGGTTAGTGCCATCAAAATGATGTAGACAGAACATTGAAAAGAAAACCTTGACATCGGTCACTTGCCCTGATCTAGTCTTCCCTTTCCTACATCTGGCCACCTAAATCGGCTAAACTGCTTGATGTAATTAGATCTACCTGATAAATGTCGGAAACCCGAACCGCATAGGGACGGAGATTAGTTACATTAGACACAGAAAACTTTACAATAGCGCCTAGGTTAACGTCAAACGAATGGACTTTGGTATCGGATTTATCTCCAACAACATCATGCTGCCAATCCTGGATTTCTTTTACGGGATTGTGCCTAGCTATGGTTTAGCCATAATAGCCTTGACCCTGGTAATTCGCTTTGCCCTCTTCCCTCTTAATGCTGGCTCCATTCGCAACATGAGGCGCATGAAAGTCACCCAACCCCTGATGAAGAAGGAGCAAGAAGCAATAAAAGAGCGCTACAAGGATGACCCGGCTAAACAGCAGGAAGAAATGAGTAAGCTGTTCCAAAAGTTTGGCAACCCCCTAGCCGGTTGTTTGCCACTGTTGGTACAAATGCCGGTTCTGTTTGCCCTATTTGCGACCTTGCGGGGATCACCTTTTGCAAACATTAACTACGACGTCAACTTACAAATTTTTCCCCAAGAACAGCTGGAATATATCCAGCCTAAAGTCTTTACCACCAAACCCCAAAATATTTACATTACCGATGGCTTACATGAACCAGTCATCGCCCTACTTCCGGCAGGAAATAAGCTGGTAGTTGGGGAAAAAACCAGAGTAGAGTTTCAAACTGTTGAAGGTCAACCCTTAAACCAACTAATTGCTCAGCATCCAGAAACCGATATCAGTCCCACTTGGCAAATAGTCAACGGAGAGGACCGCTTACGTATTCTTGAGGACGGTACACTAGAAGCCCTGATGCCTGGAGAGGTAAAGCTTCAGGGAACCTTACCGGGAATAGCTGCAAACAAAGGCTTTCTATTTATTGATGCTTTAGGAAGAGTGGGTGCTTTTGATGACGATGGCACTATCCACTGGGATATCGTAGGGATGATTCTCTTCTTTGGGATCAGTTTGTACGTCAACCAGCTGTTGTCTGGTTCAGGTGCAGGTTCCGGGCAAGCCGGTGACCAGCAAAAGGCAGTGAATCAGATTACTCCAGTATTGTTTTCTGGCATGTTCTTATTCTTTCCCCTGCCAGCTGGGGTATTGATGTATATTGTTGTAGCTAATATATTTCAAACTATCCAGACTTTCATTCTATCGAGAGAACCTCTGCCAGAGAATTTGCAAGAAATAGTTGAGCAGCAGGAAAAAGAGGCAAAAAGACAAGCAGCTAAGTCTGGAGAGGGTCGAGAGGCATTACCTTTTGAGCCCAAGCGTTCAAAGAAAAAGGCATCAAGTTAGCATCAAGTTAGTATGATAAATCAACATCAGGAGCGTGGTAAAGAGTGGTTAGAAGAACTCCTGCGATTATCTCGATTGCCCGCCAGTATAGAGGTAGCTGATGGTGAAGCTCCTCTAGGAGAGCGACCCAGCTACTGGTTGACAATCGATAATAGTCAACTGACCTCGAAAGACACTCAAACTTTAATTGGTCGGGAAGGGGAAGTTATCGATTCTATCCAGTACTTAGCAAATTCCCTCCTTAACTTGGGTCATGATGAGCAGGAACAAGCCGTTTACGTCATCGATATAGATAGCTATCGAGCCAGACGGCAAGTGGAACTTCAAGCGATCGCTGAACACGCTGCGATGAAAGTCCGTCAGACCGGGAAAGAATTTGAATTGAAATCCCTATCGGCAGCAGAGCGGCGTCAAGTCCATACCCTATTCAAGGCTTTTGAGGATCTAGAAACTCTGAGTCGAGGGCAAGAGCCAGACCGACGACTGGTGGTGCGTCGCAGGTATTGACAGATTCAGGATTTTCACCCTCTCACGGCTGATTGTACTTGGGATTATTCCCACCACCTGGCTAACATAATGCATTAACTCTATATAACAATTTAAGTCTATAAATGGTCGCTTTTTGCTGAGTCAGGACTTACGCGCTTAAGTGGATTTAGCCCCCCTAGCCCCCCAATATTGGGGGGTAATGATGTCAAAGTCCCCCGAGCGAGGGATTGCTCGCTCGGGGGATTTAGGGGGCAAATGGGTAAGTCCTATGAGTGTTTGAGAAGCTCAAGGTTAACCATCAACGCTTAACAGTCAACTGCAAAGGATAAGCATTATGGAGGCTATATATATTCCTGAGTTGCTCAAATTACCAGAGCAAAGAGAAGTAACTCCGGTCAATCAATTCTTGGTGGATTTACCGACACTGACCCCAGTTCGAGGTCAAGTGCAAGTGGCTCATCAAGGCAATTACCTGGAGGTCTGTGCTCAAGCAGAAACGATCATTACCTTGACTTGTCACCGCTGCTTAAAACAGTACAACCACCGCCTAAGCATCGATACATCCGAATTAGTTTGGTTAGCTTCCTCAGCTGACCAACTCTCGGATGAATCCCTAGAGCAGGAGATAACGTGGGATGATTTACAAGAAACCCTTCCAGCTCAGGGGTATTTTTATCCAGACACTTGGTTATACGAACAACTATGTCTGGCAATTCCGCCACGGCAGCTGTGTGACCAAGAATGTATAGGTATCCAGATTAACGATAACAGTGAAGCACAGTTACGGGATCAACTACGGGATCAACGTTGGGGCGCTCTAGAATCCCTGAAGAGAAAACTTCCTGGATAGTGAGTTGCCTGGTAGTATAATGCTGAAGGGGAAATCGGTCAGAGAGTTACTAGCAGCAGAGCCGTTATCCAAGTTTCTTGGAAATAAAAATGCTATGTTCAAAGTTTAATTATTTTTTTATAGTATTTATTGTTTGAGTAATTGGCTCTTATATAAAAATCCGTGTAGGAATTGTCATAATTTTTGACGCTATATTCCCGTCTTGATGCAGTCGCTCATGGGGGGAACCACGGCAGTCGCTCATGGTTTGAAGTTACCGTAAGACAGTTGAGCCTTAATCAATAAGTTTTAACCCTTTTTTGCATAACCTACCAACCATAAAGGCTCAACTGTCTAAGGTTTCGTCTCCGGGGGACCCCCAAGACCGCGCTGCCTCCCCAAGACCGCGCTGCATCGCTACTCCCTGCTCCCTGTTCCCTATTCCCTGTTCCCTGTTCCCTTTGCTATATGAATTTCAATGACGAGTTTGAGCTTCTGCTACGTGCTCGCTATCCTTTGTTATATATTCCCACTCTAGAAGAAGAGCGAGTAGAAACAGCGATCAAGCAATCAGCTAAACGTTTGGGTAATCGTGGTGTCTATATCTGGGATTTTGTAGATGGTTACCAGGGAAACCCTAATGATATCGGCTTTGGACGCCGCAACCCCTTACAAGCCTTAGAATTTGTAGATAGAATTGGCGAAAGTGCTGCTGCCATCTTTGTATTAAGAGATTTTCACCGATTCTTAGAAGATGTATCAGTTGCTCGTAAACTCAGAAATCTGGCACGTACCCTCAAATCCCAGCCTAAGAATATAGTTATCGTTACCCCCCAAGTGTCGGTTCCCTCGGATTTAACCGAAGTCCTGACAGTGCTCGAATTCCCCTTACCAACCGCATCGGAAATTAAAGCTGAGGTGAAACGTTTGTTGGGGGCAACCGGACAAACCCTAACTGAAAAAATCATTGATGAGCTGGTGCGGTCGGCTCTTGGTCTTTCCTTAGAAAGGATTCGTCGGGTCCTAGCTCGTGGGATTGCCTCTAATAATGCCATCCAACCTTCAGATGTGGAACTAATTTTAGAAGAAAAGCGTCAATCCATTAGGCAAACCCAGATCCTAGAGTTCTACCCAACCCAAGAAAAAATTTCCGACATCGGTGGCTTAGACAACCTTAAAGACTGGCTACTGCGACGGGGTGGAGCATTTACAGAACAGGCGCGACAATACGGGTTACCTCATCCTCGAGGATTACTATTAGCGGGGATTCAAGGAACTGGGAAATCCTTAACTGCAAAAGCGATCGCAAACCACTGGCACCTACCCCTGCTACGTTTAGATGTCGGTCGTCTATTTGGTGGCTTAGTAGGGGAATCAGAATCCCGTACTAGGCAGATGATTCAGCTAGCCGAAGCTCTCGCGCCCTGCATCCTCTGGATTGATGAAATTGACAAAGCCTTCTCTGGTTTATCCTCTAAAGGGGATGCTGGCACAACCAGTCGTGTCTTTGGTACCTTTATTAGCTGGTTAGCTGAGAAAAAATCCCCAGTGTTTGTGGTCGCTACTGCCAACAATATCCAAGCCTTACCCCCAGAAATGCTTCGTAAGGGTCGATTTGACGAAATCTTTTTTGTTGGTTTGCCCAACCAGGAAGAACGTCGTGCTATTTTTGACCTACACCTATCCCGGCTGCGACCTCATAATCTTAATAGTTACGCTTTAGACCGATTAGCCTACGAAACCCCTGATTTTTCTGGGGCAGAAATTGAGCAGACCCTGATCGAAGCCATGCACATCGGCTTTAGCCAAAACCGAGACTTCACCACAGATGATATTCTCGAAGCCGCTAGCCAAATTATCCCCTTAGCACGCACAGCCCAAGAGCAAATCCAATTCTTACAGGATTGGGCAGCTGCCGGAAAAGCTCGCATGGCTTCTCGCAATAGCCCCTTAAATGATCGCATTCAGCGCCAACTCCAGTAAGTAATCATATATAGTAGTAGTTCTCAATTGGGTGAGCTACTTCATCCTGGGTTAATGGGAGTAGGGAGTAGGGAGTAGGGAGTAGGGAGTAGGGAGTAGGGAGTAGGGAGTAGGGAGTAGCGCTAATAAAATTGACTTGACCTAATAAGTATCAGAAACCCTATAGATTATTTAGATTAATTGAAACTAGATTAATTGTAAATTATATCATGAACTTTTGCTAGAACACCCTAACAACCTGTTAACCTTGGCCAATAGGCACGCGCGTCGCGTTCAACCTTTAACCTGTTAACCTTGACCTTTCGGTCACGCGATCGCGTTCAACCTGTTAACCTTGGCCAATAGGCACGCGCGTCGCGTTCAACCTTGGCCAATAGGCACGCGCGTCGCGTTCAACCTGTTAACCTTCAACCTTTCAACCTAACAACCTCCAACCTTCAGCGTTCAACCTGTTAACCTTCAACCTTTCAACCTTGACCTTTCGGTCACGCGATCGCGTTCAACCTTTATCTTTGAATACTTTCCCATGAATCTTTCCAAGATAGCTCAGTTTATCATTGGTTTTATTCTCGGCATTGGCATCTTAGCAGGTGCTGCTGTTGGTACAGTTTATTACTTCTTTACTAAACTAGCAGTTGAGCCTGAAAAACCAGTTTTTGCTGAGGAGCGACCCAAGAAGTCACCATCACCAAAAGCTCAACCGACCAGTTCATCTGGGCAGTCTAAACCAGCAACTACTCCCAAACCCATTCCTAGTCCTAGTCCTTTACCAAAACTGGAACCGGGTGCTTATCGAGCCAGTGTTACCTGGCCACAGGGGTTGATTCTTCGGGACTCCCCTAGCCTGAACGCTCAACGCATAGGTGGTATTGGCTACAATCAGACCCTGATCATCCTCGGATACAGTGATGATAAGCGATGGCAGAGAGTACGCTTGCCTGGTAGTGACCAAAAAGGTTGGGTTAAAGCAGGTAATGTCAAAAAAATAAACTAATAGTTTCGAGCAACACTCAACACTCAATACTTAACAAGTATTGTTTTTGTTAAGAAAAATAGCTAAATATTAATCTTGATTGCAATATTGCCGATCTAGCTTTAATGCCAGAATCCAGAATGATAGGGTGATGAAACTAACTTTTAACACCATCAAAAAAGTTAAATTTCTGGTTAACTTAATTTCTGGCTAACACGTTTATGTACAACAAAAATACCAATAAAGATCTTTTGGGTGCTGCTGTGACTGCTGCTTTGGGTGCCGGGATTGTCACCTCTTTTGCTGTCAGCCAAGGTCAACACCCAATGATTGCTATAGGAATTACTGCTATGGCTGGCTTAGTTGGTGCCTTGTTACATCAGGCTGACTTAGTATAAATAAAAGTCCTATGATAAGTAATTAACAACTTGCTAGTTATGTGTTTTCTGGTGGGCTAATTGGAACAAACCACAAGATTCTGATCACCCGTAGCAGGAAACCCGTTAGACATCCATCCATTAACAGGATAAGTTATTCTTGCCCACTCGCGCCCTTGGGAGTCCTTGCGAAATTGGTCTTGACGGGAACCGTTGATCAGTTGTACTTCCACTCCATAGGAGACAAGACCTAGTCGAGAAGAGTTAATATTCGGTCCTCTACGGACAGCTATACCATCATTACCTTTATATATAACTTCGCGACAGAGAGATGGTGTTGGATTAGAGCGTACTATTACTCTGTCCTGACAGAACTTTAGATCTTTGGCTCGGACAAATCCAGGAACGGGGGAGTTGATCGCGATCCAACCATTTTTCCTAACCTTGTTTTCGGCCAGAATAACTTCTTCATTAGGCTCTAAGGTTCTGATTGGTTCGATTGATGGCTGTTTGTAGATAAACATTGACTTAGCAGCTTGGCGGCAGAGAGATAGTGTTTGAGTAGGGGTTACTCCTCCTATCCCCGGCGGACAGAACTTGAGATTTTGGGCTTGGACAAATCCACTAATGGGGAAGTTGATCGCAATCCAACCATCTTGGCTAACCTTGTTTTCGGCCAGAATAACTTGTTCATCAGCCTCTAAGGCTCTCATTAGGTTAGAGGTTGATCGCTGTTTGTAGATAAACGTTGACTCAGCAGCGGCGCGACATTTACCCATCAATCCCTGAGCCAGTTGAAATTTCCCTTGAGTCTGAGCTTGGGTTGGTTTGGCCGAGGGGATGCTGTTGGCGGAATTGGTGCTCGGAATTACGGTAGCCCTAGCCCCTACTCCCCCTAAATTGCTCAAGACTAAAGCTAGGAGGGGGACAAATGTACTCCAGTGACGAATAGTGCTCATGATTTAAAACTATTGCGTTATGGTTAGAGAGGAGAATTGCTCTGTTTTGATAAGAGTCTTGCTCTATAACTACATGCTTTAATATCCGATTACGTAAAATTTCTGAGATTATGTTGTCCGAAACATTACCAATGCTCTACTGTCATTTGTTAAACTAACGGTAACAGTTTCCTTGGAAAAATCATGGAGACCCTTGCCTATCTTCATCTTGCCTTAAGCGAAGAAGAACTAGCAGATACTCCTGCAGTTTTGAAGGAGTCAATTCAAAAATTGTTTCAGTGGCTCAAGGAGTATAAGCTAGTTGCTTACCATCGGATTTATTTACTGTTGCTAATTGCCATACTTAGCATTGTGGGGATGGCAGAAGAAGCCCTAGCCCAAAGGGTGCTGCGGGAAGGTCGTAGGGGAGCTGATGTAACAGAGGTTCAGCGTCGTTTGCGAGAACTCGGGTATTTCAATCGGCAACCAACTGGCTATTTTGGTTCAATTACTAAAAATGCTGTGATTCGGTTCCAACGAAAAAAGGGGCTTCCTGCTGATGGGGAAGTCGGACCACGAACCAGAGCAAAACTCTTTCCATCACAAACCAGAGCAGCACCATCCCGTAGGAATGTTACTCAATCTGGACTCAGACGAGGGTCTCGTGGATCAGCGGTTACGGAAGTGCAGCGACAGTTGAGACAACTGGGGTATTTCAATGCCGACCCAACCGGTTACTTTGGTCCAGTTACAGAACAAGCAGTGATTGAATTCCAAACAGACTATGGTCTCAGGGCGGATGGGATTGTGGGATCACAAACTAGAGCAGAACTATCTAATGCTTTAGTTACTCAATCACAACCGTTTGGATTACCGCCTGATCAGATCCCTCTTCCTCCTGCTGACTTTAACAGTCAACAACCCATAGCATTTGGTACTCCTATTCGTCGCAGTGAACTACGACCAGGCGATCGCGGCCCAGAGGTTAGACGGCTTCAGGAAGAGTTGAGATCTCGAGGGTTTAATCCTGGTGCTATTGATGGGAGATATGGCGAAGAAACTGAGGATGCAGTGTTTAAATTTCAGATACGTAATAATAATCTACTTCCAACCGGGATAGCTGATTTACAAACCCTGCAAGCATTGGGACTTATTAATATAAATCCTGAAGCTGAGAAGAATCGCTATGTGGTGGTGATCCCCATTCCTAATGATAATGTGCTAAGTGAAGTGCGAAATCAGATGAAGCTGACTGGTGGTATTATATCTGACGATGATCGAGGCCGTTATTTTAATGCTGGAGCTTTTTCTAGCCGTAGTGAAGCGGAAAGTCGTTCCCATGAATTGCGATCGCAAGGATTTGATGCCCGGGTAGCCTATTTTTAAGTAAGCTCAAGTCTACTAACAAATAAAAAGTCTACTAACAAATAAATAAATCGGGGTGCTCCCTCAGGTATTGATAAATTCAATAAATTTTGAACAACTAGAACCCTAGGACAAGGGATAGCTAGGGTGATAGCTAGGATAGGATTGGCAAGAAGCCCACACTTCCCTAATCGGTAAGTTAATCGGAAAGTGTGGGAATATGTCACCAAGGGATTAGCTCAAAGCTTCCAGGTAATCCCGAACTCGGTTACGGCGCTTGGGTTGCCGCAACTTTTGTAAAGCTTTAGCTTCGATTTGGCGTACCCGCTCGCGAGATAAATCCAAAGCGCGACCAATCTCAGCTAGAGAGTAAGGCTGGTTATCTCCCAAGCCAAACCGCATCCGAATCACATCCCGTTCACGGTTGGTTAGATCGGCTAGGAGTTGCTGTAAATCCCGTTGTAAGGCTTCTCGCATCAACACTTCTTCTGGAGAAGTTTCCTCAGTTTCGAGTAAATCTCCTAGTTCGGTGTCTCGTTCCTTACCAACTTTAATTTCCAAAGAAACAGAGCGGGGTACTCGTAGTAATACTTCTCGTACCTGAGCCGCAGTCATTTCTAATTCCACAGCAATATCGTCAATGGTTGCTGTGCGCCCACGTTCTTGGGAAATCTTCCGTTGGGCTTTTTTGATTTTATTGAGCTTCTCAGTAATGTGAACTGGCAGGCGAATGGTACGGCTTTGGGTAGCGATCGCCCGGGTGATTCCTTGACGGATCCACCAGTAAGCATAGGTGCTAAATCGGTAGCCTTTGGTCGGGTCAAATTTCTCAACCGCTCGCTCTAATCCCAGAGTTCCTTCCTGGATTAAGTCTAGGAGTTCCAAGCCACGGTTTTGATACTTCTTCGCTACTGACACTACCAGACGTAGGTTAGCTTTGATCATGTGTTCCTTAGCTTGGAGCCCTTCAGCTTGTACCTGCTCTAGCTCTTTGGATGTTAGTTCGGCTAACTCTGCCCAACGCAGTTTTCCAGCTGACATACTCGGCTTCAGTTGAGAAACGTCAATTCCTGCAGCCGTTGCCCACCGTTCCAAGGAAGGACGGTGACCTAACTGGGACGCTAGACGATCATGGATTTCAATCAGGTGGACAAAGCGCTCCATGACTTTATCCTCAGATATAGCCGACTTATTATTGCGCAGCCGTAGTAGTTTCATGTAGCGCTGAACTTTTTGAGCTTCCGAGACTTCCTCATCTCGCCTCAGTAGACGAACCCGACCAATTTCCTGGAGATATAACCGAACTAGGTCGGTGGTGCGACGGGTGCTATTTTTAGTTAAGCTAGCCGCGTCTGCACCCTCAATCTCCACATCAACTAAGTCATCCACTGATCCTTCCCCATCGTCCCTTGGGCCATTAAGCTCAAAGCTATAGGCAGAAGTCTCGTGATCTAATTCTGTGTCGGCATAGAAAGGAGTGGCTGGCATAATGATCTCTCGATTACAACCAGTGACAACACGGAATTGTGTTTGTCACACTTAGTACTAGAATTCCCACCCATGATGATCGGAGAAACAGCTACTTAATTTTTTCTCCCGGCAAGACTTACCGGTTATCCCTGGTAGCCTTTATTAATATTGGTAGCTAACGGTTCACCCGATCTATCCACCCTACCTTGCCGCATTCAGCTAAAGGTCTATAGATGGCAAAAGGAACAGGATCTCCTGATTTCAGCTATTGTATAAGTAACTCTATAGTAAAATAGAGACCTTGGTCAAAAGCTGTATTAATCTACAGTGCGCATCATGGGGATTCCAGAAAGATTCTCGCTAATTCAAGAAAAAATTTTATTTATGGGTATCAGGGACTAATATCAAGGACTAAGCAGTAGGGAAGCTACTTGCGGATATCCTGTGCTCGAATGGGTTTGAAGAAACAACGAACTTATGAATAAGTGCATACACATAGTTTAAAATTGCCAAATTATTGCCGAATTACCAGAGTAATCAAATATCAGTGCCACCTAGCTATGTTGCTAGATTGGCACTGATATTACGAAACTTGATAAAACATTACCAAAGTTTGCAATGTCTTGATGTAGTCGCTTTATCTCAAGCAGTGGCATGTCCCTAAAGATTTTATATTTTCAGGATGCCTGATAGACAACAGCAAAATGTCTCAGTTTTTTGTCTCAGTTTTTTTGTATGAGTTTGAAAGCAGGGGAGCTTCCGGAGCAGGAGAGCTTTCGCAGTCAGGCAGCAAGGGATACTAGCTGGTTTGGTAAATTTTTCATGATCATTGCGATACTCTTAAGGCCAAAGGCCACCCTACGCGAACAGAGCCGCTACGCGATTGACCGTAGGTCACGCTACGCGAACGCACTCGAGATCAGACCATCATTCTGGCTTAGTATCTCGTAGCATTAGAGCTTCAACAGCCGCTTGGGGGGTTATCTCCCCTTGGAGCAATCGATGGACTTGATAAGTAATGGGTACTGAAATTCTTTTGAGCTTAGCTCGTTCCATCACAACCTTTGTAGTGTTGACCCCTTCTGCTGTTCCCTCCAAGTTGGCCAGAATATCTGCAAGTTTCTGACCAACAGCCAGCTGATAACCAACTTGATAATTGCGACTGAGGCGACTACTACAGGTTGCGAGTAAATCTCCTAGTCCCGACAAACCGTAAAATGTTTCTACCTTAGCACCCCAATCTTTACCAATACGGATCATTTCTGTAAGCCCACGGGTTAGCAAAGCTGCTTTGGCATTTGTTCCTAGTTGTAAACCATCACAGGTTCCAGATGCGATCGCCATCACATTTTTCAGGGTACCCCCTAGTTCTACACCGAGGGGGTCTCGATTGGTGTAAACCCGGAAATTTGGCGAAGAAAACACCTGTTGTAGTATCTCAGTTGCTTTTACATCTGTGCTAGCTACTACTGTAGCGGCTGGGAGTTCTTGTTTAATTTCTTTGGAAAGATTGGGACCCGATAGCACCACTACAGGATTGTTGGGAAATTCAGCTTGCCAGATTTGAGAGGGAGTACGGGTGGTTTGCAAATCTAACCCCTTAGTCGCTGTGACCAAGATCACGTCAGAAGATACTGATAAACACTTTAGCTGTTGCGCTACAGCATTTACCCCCGACATGGAAACAGCAGACAAGATAATACTGCTAGATTTTATAGCATCTGCTAATTTTGTCTGACTCCGACGGGACCACAAACAAACCTGATCACCGTTTTTAGAGGCTAGGCTATTGAGGGCTGTACCCCAAACACCTGCTCCGATTATAGTGATGTTGGTCATTATGATTGTTAGTTGTTACTTTCCATTTTCTTGCAACCATGCAACCGTTCATCGGGGATAGCGCTGCATTAATTCTCGAACTTGCTCGGCATGATAGGAACTGCGGGTAAGGGGAGATGAAACAACTTGTAGGAAACCGAGGGATTCACCATACTCTTTCCAGCTATCAAATTGTTTAGGGGTTATGAATTCAGAAATTTTTAGGTGTTTTTGAGTGGGTTGAAGATACTGACCAATAGTTAAGATGTCGCAGTCTACTTGCCTTAAATCCGTCATGACTTGCCGGACTTCTGCATCAGTTTCTCCTAAACCTACCATTATACCAGATTTGCTGTAAACCGATGGAGCCAAGTTTCGCGTCCGCAACAGTAATTCAAGGGAACGCTGATAATCCCCTTGAGGGCGTACTTTCCGATAGAGTCGGGGTACTGTTTCTGTATTGTGATTGAGGACTTCGGGTTTAGCTTGAAGAATCGTTTCGAGGGCATCCCAGTTCCCGCACAAGTCTGGGATTAAAACCTCAATAGTGGTATCAGGTGAGACCAGGCGAATGGCTTCAATGCACTGTACAAACTGGGAAGCTCCACCATCGGGTAAATCATCCCGGTTGACAGAGGTAATAACCACATGATTTAGACCCATGCGCTGCACGGCTTCCGCTAGCCGTGTGGGTTCAGTGGAGTCAAGAGCTTTGGGTTTTTTCTCAAAGTCAATATCGCAGTAGGGACAAGCACGGGTGCAGGCTGGTCCCATAATTAAAAAGGTGGCAGTACCAGCATTGAAGCACTCTCCGATATTGGGACAAGAGGCTTCTTCACAGACAGTATTGAGTGCTAAATCTCTTAAGGTTTCTTTAATATTGCCGACACGCTGCCATTGGGGCGCTTTGACTCGCAACCATTCTGGTTTAACTACCACTCTTGGTTATACTCCAACTATATATATATATAAATTTAAGTTACGTAACTTTAATCTTGATCCTAACAAGCTAGGGGCCGATTGCCCCTAAGGCATGATAAAATAGATGAAATCTTAAATTATGGCTTTATCGGGATGTAGCGCAGTTTGGTAGCGCACTTCGTTCGGGACGAAGGGGTCGCAGGTTCAAATCCTGTCATCCCGATTGTACTTTTGGACTAACTTGAAAAGTTAGCAGGTTACAGGTTAGCAGGTTACAGGTTAGCAGGTTAGCAGGTTACAGGTTAGCAGGTTACAGGTTAGCAGGTTACAGGTTAGAGGTTCTTAAACCTTCAACCTCTGAAACTTTCAACCTTCAACCTCTGAAACCTTCAACCTCTGAAACCTTCAACCTCTGAAACCTTCAACCTCTGAGTAAAGTTCCATCACCTTAGTGATAGGCATTCGCGATCGCACTCCCAAAGTCAAAGGGGAAGTATGTCCTTGATTTAAATGGTCAGTTGCGGCACAGCCAATCATTGCGGCATTATCGGTACAAAACTTCAGGGGAGGGAAAATAACTCGCAAATTATGCTCAGTTGCTGCAGCTTGTAACTGTTGTCTCAAGCCACTATTGGCAGCCACCCCACCCCCAACCACAATCGTGTCCAGACCATAGTCGAGAGCACAAGCAATGGTACGCTTGGTAAGCGATCGCACTACAGTTTCCTGAAAGCTGGCAGCAATGTCGGTCACTGGAATTTCTGAGTGTTCCTGTTCCAGTTTTTGCACCAGCCTTAGCACCGCTGTCTTCAAGCCACTAAAACTGGAGTCATAGGGATGATAACCGCCACTAGCAAGGGAAATCTTACCTTCTGGCAATGGAAAGGCTTTGGGGTTACCCTCTCGTGCTAACTTATCTATAACTGGTCCTCCGGGATAGCCTAACTTTAATAATCGTGCTACCTTATCAAAGGCTTCACCAGCAGCATCGTCACGGGTTGCGCCCAGTATCTCATAGCTACCACAGGTTTTGACATAAATTAAGCTAGTGTGACCGCCAGACACCAACAGACTCAAAAATGGTGGTTCTAGTTCTGGCTCACTGAGATAGGTGGCGTAAATATGACCTTCTAGATGATGGACACCTACAAAGGGCTTGTTGTGGACAATGGCCAGGGTTTTGGCAGCTGTGACCCCCACTAGTAGAGAGCCCACTAAGCCGGGAGCGCAGGTAGCAGCAATGCCGTCAATTGCTCCCCAGTCCAGTTGAGCTGCTTCTAGGGCTTGCGCGATCGCATTATTGATGGTTTCCAGATGGCTACGGGATGCTACCTCTGGCACCACACCCCCATACTGCCGATGCATAGGAATTTGGGAGGCAACAATATTGCTACAACATTTACGATTGTTAACAATCGCCACAGCTGTTTCATCACAACTGGTTTCTATTGCTAAAACACAAGCCATTCACCAATGACCTTTATTGAAACACTACTTTTAGTTAATTAAACTTTACTAGATACACGCCTCAGAGTAAGATTGCCTGAGTGTACAAATAATTTGATCTCTTGGTTTGTACAAAAAACTTTTTGTTTCTTAACAAAAGGAGACACTTTCTATGCGACGATTGTTAGCTTTAATTTTTGCCGTCTCTGTGTGGCTTTGCGCCATCAGCCCAGCCTCTGCTTCTTTGGATCATCTCACCCCTTGTAGTGAGTCTGCTGCATTTCAAGCCCGGAAGGCTCAGTTCCTAAATACTACAGGTGACCCCAATTCCGGTGCGAACCGATTTGAGCGGTATTCTCAAGCACTTTGTGGTGATGAGGGATATCCTCACTTGATTGTGGATGGTCGTTTCTCCCATATGGGTGACTTCCTCATTCCTAGCTTACTCTTCCTCTATATCACTGGCTGGATTGGCTGGGCAGGTCGCAGCTATCTACAAGCGATTCAAAAGGGTAAGAACCCAGAAGAAAAAGAAGTCATCATTGATGTCCCCGTGGCATTTAGTAAGATGCTAATGGCTGCCTCATGGCCTTTGTTAGCATTCAAAGAAATCACTACTGGTGAAATGTTTGCTAAAGATGATGAGATTCCTGTCTCACCACGCTAGCAATCATACTTAGACTCGCTGGCGGGAACGCTTTTAGCACTGAAAAGTTAGCTAAAAACTAGTGCCGTTCTCGCTAATCAAGTTTTCACGCTTTATAGACAGGGCATGATATTGATGTGCCAAGATGTCTTGAAATAGTTATCGATTTTAGGAGAATGTTCCATGCAGGATTTACTCAAGTATTTGTCCCTAGCACCAGTGTTGTTGGCTGTTTGGATGACCATTACGGCTGGAATTTTGATTGAATTTAACCGCTTTTTCCCTGATCTACTTTTCCATCCGTTGTAATTAGGAAAAATGGGTAAAAGATTTAAATAATTCATTCCGGATTGGTAGGTAAGCTAATTAATATACAGCTCCTACCTTAGTTCGCTGAATTATTGAAATTTACCCTAAAAAACCTATTGACAATTTAAAAAAATAATTCAGAGTGCAGAATCCATAATCCAGAAGTAAAGTTGAATATTTCTGAATTAATTATTTCTGAATTATTAAGTTGCTGAATCCTGAATTTAGCAACTACTAATTCTGCATTCTGAATTGATAATTGTAAGCATTCAGCTATCAGCTATCAGCTATTAGCCTATGGGCTACAGATGGTGCTACTTGAGGTGCTATCAGCGATCAGCTTTGGGCTTGTGGGCACGCTACTGTTCGCGCAGCGTGCGTGTAGCGCAATCGGTGCTTATGGGGAAACTCACAGGGTCGAAGCCTGTGCGACGCTACTGTTCGCGCAGCACCTCAAGTAGCGCAATCGGTGCTTTTGAATAAAATAAGCTGACGGCTGACGGCTGACGGCACCTCAAGTAGCACCATCTGTAGCGCATATGCTTACGATAATTCAGAATTCGGTTGACCAAAAGTCTGGGTTTCAAGCCTGGCCAAAGGCCACGCTACTTGAGTTTCCCTTCTAGGGCGACTTTTTCCGAAATAAGGTATATTATATTTAAATGTGTAGCCTAGCACAGGCAGGATTCGTCGGTACTGCCCTATTTAACAACGAGCGTTTTGCGATGCTAGTACACGAGGCGCGAAAAACCTCACGGTGTGCTTACAGTCGTCGAATTAAATTCGCCACGGGTCGCACCGCTAAAACGCATGGGTCTTAACAGATACCGAAAACCAGTAAAATAACAACTTCAAAATATATAACGTACCGTGGGGTTAGAAGTTACCGTAAGAAGAGTGGAGCCTTAATCAACAAGTTTTAACCCTTTTACGCATAGCCGACTAACCATAAAGGCGACCCTCTGATAAGGTTTCGTCTCCGGCACACGGGAACAAGGAAATTCCCAACGCTTAGGAAGACAAGCCCACTGGGGTTAGTTAAATTAGGCTCGATATTTGGTTTTTAAACGGGTATTTGGCTTAAGTATTGCCTTTCAGGATAGCTAATTTTAAGGCATGTCCTAGAACTAAGAATCCCCGCTCTTTTAGGGCGGGGAGTGTCAACTTTTGTAAAATTGTTTGAAATGGCAAATCTGGCACTGCTGAGTGTATCTGACAAAACTGGGCTAATCGACTTTGCCCGTCAGCTAGTAGAAGAATTTGAATTTGATTTAATCAGCAGTGGTGGAACGGCTAAAGCCTTGCAATCAGAGGGTTTGCCGGTAACGAAAGTGTCTGATTACACTGGCTTTCCAGAAATTTTAGGTGGCAGGGTGAAAACCCTACATCCACGAATTCATGGTGGAATTTTGGGAAGGCGAGATTTGCCCGAAGATGTGGCAGAAATGGAGACAAACCAGATTCGTCCCATTGATTTGGTGGTGGTGAATCTCTATCCATTTGAACAGACTGTTGCTAAACCGGACGTGAGTTTAGCAGAAGCAATTGAAACTATCGATATCGGTGGTCCAACACTGCTGAGGGCAGCTGCGAAAAACTATGCTCACCTGACAGTGCTGTGTAATCCTAGTCAGTATCAGGATTATTTAGAGGAGTTGCGCCAGAATGGAAATCAACCATCAACTGAATTCCGTCAGGCTTGCGCTATAGAGGTTTTTGGTCATACCGCTGCCTATGACCATGCGATCGCATCCTACCTGATCGGGTACAAAGATCCAGTTTCCCTACCAAAACGATTTACCTTGTCTGGACAACAGCGCCAATCTCTACGCTATGGCGAGAATCCCCATCAACCGGCATCGTGGTATCAATCCGGAACGGTTCCCACAGGTTGGGCTGCAGCCACTAAACTTCAGGGTAAGGAACTCAGTTACAACAACCTGGTGGATTTAGAAGCTGCACGGCGGATCATTAATGAATTTACTGACACTCCAGCCGCAGCAATTCTCAAGCACACCAATCCTTGTGGGGTAGCCTTGGCAGAAACCCTCTCGCAAGCCTATCAGAAGGCATTCAATGCTGACTCTATTTCTGCCTTCGGTGGAATTGTGGCATTAAATCAACCCATTGATGCTGCTACAGCTGTTGCGTTAAAGAAAACTTTCTTAGAATGTGTAGTCGCACCAGGATGTGAACCAGAAGCTCAAGAAATTCTCAGTGCTAAGTCGAAGCTAAGGGTGTTGCTATTACCAGACTTACAGACCGGAGCAAAGCAAACCGTGAAAGCTATTGCAGGGGGGTTTCTGGTACAAGCTGCGGATGATGCCATGGATAATCCTGAGAATTGGCAAGTGGTAAGCCAAAAGCAACCTACTCCTGACCAAATGGCAGAATTATTATTTGCTTGGAAGGTGTGTAAGCATGTTAAGTCTAATGCCATCGTCGTGACGCGCGATCGCACAACCTTAGGTGTGGGTGCGGGTCAAATGAATCGGGTAGGTGCAGTCAATATAGCATTAGAACAGGCTGGGGAAAATAGCAAAAACGCTATCCTTGCTAGTGATGGATTCTTCCCGTTCGATGACTCAGTGCGGACAGCTGCTAAAGCAGGGATTGAGGCAATTGTGCAACCGGGTGGGAGTTTACGAGATCAAGACTCGATTCAGGCAGCAGATGAACTGGGATTAGTAATGGTGCTCACCGGTATGCGCCACTTTTTACATTAGTTATTTAAATTATCCAGAAGAAAATGAAAGTAAGTACTTGCCCCTATGTTTAAAAAACTACCCTTGTTAGAGGGGGTTAGGGGAGCCAAACCAACTAAACTTTGTAAGTCCTCTTGACAAAAAATACATATAAATTCAATATTTATGAGTATTTATCGTTTAAAATTTATTAATATCATATAAAGCGACGATGAGAATGGTAAAGTCATGCAACTGTGTAAAGATGCCTTAGGAATTCTCAAAGAAACTAGTCGAACTTTCTATATTCCAATTAGTTGTTTACCAGGAGGGTTACAAGAATCTGTTGCTTCTGCATACTTATGTATGCGTGCAATTGACGAAATTGAAGATGATTTTGAGCTTGATAACCCTACCAAGGCTTCACTGTTGCGAAAAATTAGTTTCGGTCTACAAGGTATAGGTAATGGATTCAGTGCCTCGGAATTATCTTTAGCCTTGAGTAAGCACGAACAGCCACTTCCAGAAGTAACCATTCGGATTGGTGAATGGGCAATGCTAGCACCGGAAACCATTGCACCTCGCATTTGGGAAGCTAGCGCAGCTATGGCAGATAGAATGGCAGCTTGGGCTGAATGCGGTTGGGAAATTAATACAGAAATGGATTTGGATGCTTATACTTATAGCGTTGCCGGCTCTGTAGGATTGTTACTTTCTGATTTATGGGCTTGGTATGATGGTACCCAAACTAACCGTAGTTATGCAGTTGGTTTTGGTCGGGGTTTACAAGCAGTCAACATTCTACGTAACCGGTCTGAAGATTTGACAAGGCAAGTGGATTTTTTTCCCAACGGCTGGGGCGAAGAAGAGCTACATAAATATGCTCGGAGAAATCTCTCTTTAGCTGATGCTTACACCAATGCTCTACTGAAGAATAGTCCAGCCAGAAATTTTTGCCAAATTCCCCTGGCTTTAGCTCATGCAACCCTTGATGTTTTAGCTCTCGGACAATCTAAACTAACCCGCAGTGCAGTGATGGGTATTGTTGAGGAATTAACAACTAAGTAGATCGGTATAAAAGTGTTCTATTTTATTAGGAATAGTTAAGCGATCGCTTAAGAACAACACACTGTCATTTTTATTGCTGAGCTTCAATCAGGCTAAACCCTAGATTGTATAAGCTTTTCAGCGACTGCGATCGCCATTTTTGTCAGAAATTCAGGTATAGCGCTTTGGATTCGGCTTCGGATATTGAGTAAAATACCAATCAACTGTAGGGGCGCACGGTGTGCGCCCAAGTGCTTATGGTCGATTACATCAGACCTAGTTGTTCCAGAATTCCATGACCAGTAATCAACTCAGTAGCCAAGCCAATGGCGAAACCAAGCATTGCCAAACGGCCATTCCAGGTTTCAGAAAAGTTAGTGAAACCGAACTTAGATTCTTGCTCTTGAGTCATTGTTATAGATCTCCTAGCTCTTTGTTAGCTTCTGTAATATAAGTTAACCT
>NZ_GL890944.1 GCF_000211815.1 Moorena producens 3L | reverse complement strand
CGAGNGNGNGACAAAATTACAGTATCAAAAAACTTGGGAGATATCCTCTCAACAATCACAACAGGGGTTTAAAGTTCAGAGTTAAGATAATCTAGATTAGACCAGCTGAATCTAGACATACACAACCGATTATTTCATTCGGGAACAGCTTTTGTCAACTATGCTTATTATCAAGGTCAGGTGATGATTCGGTTAATGCTGGCTAACCCTGAACTGCAAAAAGCCGATCTAGAAAAGTTTTTGCATAATTTCATTCATGCTGGTAAACTCTTCATGCTGGTACACTAGGTGAAGCTGTTAAAGGATAGAAGACATCATGAAAGATAGCAAAGACTTTTACGAAGGGATCGGATTGACTTTGCTCGATCCTCAAAATGAGACGGAAGGAGTCAGGGAGTATCAGAAGTTAGAAGAAGAATTTATCAAGAGAACCTTTGAAGGGGTGGATAGTGTTCTGGAGGTAGGATGTGGTGAGGGACGTTATCTTCGTCATCTTGCCCCCCTTGTCGGCAAGATCACAGGAATTGATTTTGCCGAACAACTGGTAAACATAGCTAAAGAATCAACTGCAACTTTTGATAATGTAAAAGTCATTCTCGGAAGAGCGGAACATTTACCTACTCTGGTTCAAGAAAGGTTTACTCATGCTTTACTGGGATGGAATACCATCGGCAATATTCCTCAAGAAGTTCATGAAATTATTTTCGATAATCTCGAAAAATTAGTAGACAAAAAGATATTTATTTCGACTTTTAAATGTGCTCCATAAGTCATGGATGAGCGCTTACGCTTTTATGCTAAAACCGGTTTAAAAGTAGAAAGGATCAATGGCAATCAAGTGATTTTAGAACGGGGTTCCCATTTTCCTAATGCTTATCCTTTCAGCTATTTTCAGGAATTGCTTGAATCAGTAGGATTTTCTATGGAAACTCATGATTTGGGCTTTGTTGGTGTGATGATCGAAGGAACTAAAAAATAACTTGACTGAATGATATTTTCCCCACCTTGAGGAAAATATCAACAATCACAACAGGGCTTTAAAGGTCAGATTTAAGGTCATAGGCATATACCGTAGCCTCCCCATGGGAAGCACGCCCCGCAATCGCTCCATTGATTAGCTCCTTTGCAGAGCCATCCCCTAGCACCGCTTCGACCTGAGCCACAAACTGGCTCATTTCAGCAGGTGTCAGCAACGCAAATGCCACATCTGTTGACCGCCAACCAGGGTCGAGGCTAAGCCTCACCATCTGTTCATCCTGGGCTTCAATCCAGTGGGATTCCGCTGGGGTTACATTACCAGTCATGGTGAACCCCATTTTCTCCATCAGCGATGTGAACCAAACACCCTCGGTCACGGACCAGACCGAATCCAGACGCTCCCACGCTGATTCTGGAAATAGGTTAAAATGCCAGTAAGCTTTACGACGCTGCTCTCGGCTAGTCGTGACAAGTACAAGTCGTCCACTAGGTTTCAGCACTCGTTTGGCTTCCCCGATCGCCTGCTCACATTGCTCCGTTAAAGATGCTGAATGGACGTCTTCCCCTCCAAGGTGGTGTAGCACTTGGGCCAACAGCACTAGGTCAAAGGAACCGTCTTCAAAAGGAAGCTTGGTGACAGAACCCACCTCAAAGCTGGCATTGTCCAAGTCTTGACAATGTTCTTTGGCGATCGCAATCCGCGCGGAATCGGTGTCAATTCCCACAACTTTACTCGCCACCTCAGCAAGGTATCGTGCGTGCTGCCCTGTGCCGCAGCCAGCGTCTAACACCATATCTCCTGGCCGGACAAATCCCAAGATCTCTTTTACCCCAAAGGGGCTGCGTGCTTGGTTGTATTGGGCCGCTGACTGGTCTGAATTGTTGTCGCCGTAACCAGCCTGATTGTCATCTTGCTTCAGGTAGTGCTCGATATTATATGGTTTCCTTGGCATCCCCTGTTTCCCCTACATAACGCTCTGTCCGCAGATCGGGGTCGTGGGCCACCACCCGGTGCATTCGGCGCAGGCCAAGGTAGTCTGCCCTAGCCAGGTGCTGCACTCCAAAGTTGTCCCAGATCACCACATCCCCCTTAGTCCAGGAATGGCAAAGAACCTGGTCTGGACGGTTGGCTTGCTCAAAGACGCGGTTCAAAAGTTCCGTACTCTCCTCTTCCGACATTCCTACCAAGGACACCGTGAAATTTGAGTTCAGATAGAGCAGTGGCACACCTGTGTCGGGATGCTTAATCACTGCCGGATGAATAGCCTGCACGTCATTAGTCACATCATCCGGTCGGTTGACCCGGGCATAACCCTTCTGGAGAGAGTGGAGAGCGCTGATACCATGCAACTGCTCCCTTAGTTCTGGTGAGAGATTGCGGTACATTTGGTTAGCATTTTGGAAGCAGGTATTACCACCGTTAGGAGGCAGGATAAACCCACATAATACGCTGGCCCGGGATGGGTTCATTCGCCAACTCATATCTGAGTGGAATAGGAAGGAATCCGCTGGAATCCCCGTGTCACCCATGGTTTCCAGAATTTGCACCTTGCCAGTGCTGTCTTTGGGTGCGTTTACTGGGTGGTAGTTCTCGATCTTCCCGAAAAGCCCCGCCAACTTTAACAGACTTGCATCAGCTTGGATTGGTTGATCACCGAAACTGCCTCCGTCAGGAGGGATGATCACTACCCCATTTTCGTAGAGCAGCTCTCGAATGCGATCGCATTGTTCTGGGGAATTAAGATCAACGTTCGTCAGCTTCACCCCAAAGGGTTTGAGTTGATGGACTGCAAGAGTGGATAAGGTTTTCATGGATATTGAACTGTTTAACTGGTAAACCGTTATGATACACTGGTAATTCTCTGTTCCAGAATATCCGGCTCAATCTCTTCAGGTTTAAAAACTAAATCAGGTTTGAGGTAGTGTAACGGATAATCTTGGCGCATCCGTTTGTAGCCTGCACTAGTAATATTGAGCACAATGGTGTCCTTTTTCCCTATTTTACCCGCTTCAACTGCTTGAATTAAAGCACCAGTAGCAACACCGGCAGCAGGACTAACATCTATTCCTTCCAATTTTTCAAATAAAATTCTTGCTTTCTCTGATTCGTCATTAGTCACACCATACATTTCTCCCTCAGTATCAGCCAATGCTTCATAAAGTCCTCCTGCAAGAGAGTAAGCCGGGTTTCGGTTGGTAAGTACCTTTGCAGAAACCTGACTAATGGATTTTTTTGCTTCTATTTCGCTCAAAGCAGTAATGTCTCGACTACCTGCTTTCCAGGCATCGGTCATGGGGGTAAAAGGAATATTTTGACAGAGGTGAAGCTTGATTTTTTTGTTGCCAAATCTGCCATCTGCTAAAAATCTGAGATTGGCTTCGTAAGCTGAAATCCCACCAGTACCGGAACCCACAGCTTGGAAATAGTGATCAGGAATTTCCCCAATGGTTACTGTAGCATCCACAACGGTTAGCCCCATGCCATCCCGTCTGGCTACATTTTTAGCTCCTCCTTCCGGAAAGAAACCCTCTAATTCACTGATAATTTTTCCGATCCGAATGGCATCGGAGTAGTCACTATTCCCACCAACAGCAATCAGACGAACACAAGAATCAAACGGCTCCTTTGACCAGATGGCGGATAAATTTTGCTCTGGAATGACCAAGCAAAAGGGAATCTTCAGCTTAGAGCAAACCGTAGCAAACGCTCGGCCAGTATTTCCAGCTGAAGCAACGACTAGGGTTTTGGGGTTATCCTCTGGTATTCTAGCTAATATCGGGAAAGCTTCTAATTCTTTAAACGAACAAGTAGAAAGATCAGCATCTCGCTCTGGCCAGTAGCCATTGAAACAAATGAAAAGATGATCTAATCCGAGATGGTGAGCCAGATTTTTGCTTTGATAAGTAATCGGTTTACCTTCTGTCTCTAAGTATCGATCAACCGGTAGCCAATCGATATATCGGAATAAACCTGGGAGATTCTCTTTGACTTCTAGCTTTTCGTTAGGATAGACAGCACGCAGAAGGGATGGCTCATGTTCTTCGTCACAGCAAAGGCGGAAAGGGTCTGGTTCATAGTCTTTTCCACACAACGTGCAACGCAGGATATATTTGAGTTTAGACTTCATTGTGATTAGTCCTTGGCTACCGCAATATTATAACAGGTAGTTAAAAATAGTCCGATTTGGAAGTCGGGAGTCGGGAGCGGTGCGACCCGTGGCGAATTTAATTCGCCAACGGAAAGCGCACCGAGGGAGTCGGGAGTCGGGGGAGATTTTTATGAAGTATAATGATCCTGGTATAGTTTGAGGGTTAATAAAAAAAAGCGACACTCTTTGCTGAGCATCACTTTTTTTAGGTCTATAGCAGTCGAAGTAAAGGTTAAAACATCGGTAAGCATTCAGCGGTCAGCCGTCAGCCGTCAGCCGTGAGCTAAAAGCTCACGCTACTTGAGGTGCCGACGTAATAGAGATTAAAATAATGCTGACCTCTTTTATTCAAAAGCTGATAGCTGCTAAGCATTCAGCCGTCAGCCGTCAGCCAAAGGCTGATACGCGACACGCTGATACGCGACACGCTGATAGCTGATAGCTTACAGATATAGTTATGTTCCCTGTTCCCTTTAAACCAAAAAACTATCTCCTATTAATAATAGGTTCCCGACTTACGATGATGCAGAGCAGTTACTCCATCAGATAGCACCTTCCCATTTTTAACTACCCCATAAACTAGCCAGTGGTCACCACATTCCATCCGATTTTCTACAGTACATTCCAAATAAGCTAGGGCATCACTTAGTATTGGACAACCATTCTCTGATTCTTCGATCTTTATCCCACCAAATCGGTCTTCACCAGGTCCAAATGGTTTAAGAAACTGTTTCATCAAGGGTAAATGTTTCCCATCTTCTAACACATTCAATACAAAGTTATCCCCAGTGTGCATCAAAGACTCAACTGCTCGTTCTTTAGCTACCGCTACGGTTAACCCTGGAGGCGTAAAGGTAGCTTGAGATACCCAGGAAGCTAGCATCGCTCCGGTCAGGTCTTGTTGTTTAGTAGTCACAACACACAGTGAACCAATCAACCGTCCCACCGCTTGCTCCGTGCGGGCAGCGGAAGACTCACCAGCAGGTTGCTTGGGTTTCCGGGCTTTTTTGGCTTTTTTCAGGGCTTGAGCAAAATCTGTACCGGCTTCTTCACAGTATTTGAGGTCTTTGTCTGTAGGCTTAAATTTGACCCGAATCGTCTCAAAGCCAAACTTGTAACCCGCATCCCGGAACTTACTTTCTAATAGGTCTATGGCTTCCCCACTCCAGCCATAGGAACCAAAGACACCCGCTAGCTTAGTTTTAGTAGCGCTAGATAAAACCATACCCAAAGCGGTTTGAACCTGGGTTGGTGCGTGACCTCCTAGGGTAGGAGAACCCATGATAAATCCGTCTGCTTTCTCCACAGCAGCGCCAATCTCTTCCGGGTCAGCTGCTTCACAGTTAAGGGATTCTACCGATACACCAGCTTTAGTGATACCTCGTGCGATCGCTTGGGCAATTGCTCCAGTATTGCCGTAAGCTGAGGCATAAATTAGGGCAACATTAGCCTCTTGAGCTTGTTGTTGCTTACTCCATTTTCCATAGGATTCAGTCAGTTCTTGAAAGCCATAGCGCACCAAAGGTCCGTGACCGGTAGCATAAAGCTTAGCATCAAAGTCATCTAATTTAGCTAAAGCTGTTTCCACCTGTCGGGCGTGGGGTGCCATCAGGCAATCAAAATAATAGCGTCGGTCTTCGTCATAAACCCTCCAACCTTCATCCATTACCTGGTCGCCACAGACATGAGCACCAAATAATTTATCTGTAAATAGGATTTGAGTTTTAGAATCGTAGGTACAAAGCTGATCAGGGAAACGGGGATTAGGGGTAGGGATAAAATCTAGGATGTGACCTTTCCCTAAATCGAGAGTGTCATCCCCTTTCATTACCAGGATTTTGAGCTCCTGTTCTGGAATAGCTTTATCCTCTAGTTTCTCAAACAGAGTGCGCAAGGATTTAGCACCAGGATTGGAACAAACAAAGGTAATATTAGGAGCAAGTTTGAGCAGAGCATTCAGAGTAACCAGGCGATTGGGATTAATGTGACCGAGGATGACATAATCGATCAGCTTTGGGTCAAGGCGTTCTTGTAATGCTTTGAGAAATACCTCTGTAAAGGATTCTCCTGGTGGATCGAATAGGGCGATTTGATCAGCTCTAATGACAAAAGAATTAGCAGTGGTGCCTCGTTGCAAGGCATATTCGATTTCAAATTTGAGCCGGTCCCAAGTACGCGATCGCAATATGAGGGTATCGGTAGCAATATAGAGAGGTTGGACGTCACGGGGTTTTGTAGTGTTCATGGTTCAGGTTAGCCGATTACATTTAGAACTGCTATTAATGTTTAGTAATGATTTCCCACTTTCCGATGGTGGATAGCAGTCAGAGACTCTGGCTTAGAAACCCGTCCGGTGTCAACGGTAGAGTAAACAATCCAATGATCACTACACTCCATACGAGTGGTAACTTTACACTCTAGATAGGCTAGGGCGTCGCTCAGAATCGGGGAACCGTTTTCTGCGGTTTGTGTATTAACCCCTGCAAAGCGGTCAGCACCAGGTTTGAAGCGCTTGAGGAAGTGTTTCATCAAGTCTTGGTAGTTGCCTTCTTCCAGTACATTGAGTACAAAGCGGTCTCCCACTTGCATCAAGGATTCAATCGCCCGGTCTTTGGCTACAGCAATGGTGAAACCGAGAGGCTCGAAGCTAGCTTGGCTCACCCAAGAGGCTAACATCGCACTCTTGACATCCCCTTTCTTAGCGGTAATGATGTATAACCCACCACTGATACGACCTAGGGCTTTGTCTAGGTCTGTATCTAGGGATTTCATGTTCTTGATCAAGCGATCGCGACTCAACCATTGCCCGATGTCAGTACCAGCTTCTTCACAAAGCTTGTAAGTGGTTTCACTAGGAGTGTCTTTGATGCGAATCCCAGGAAAGGCTTCTTTGAGTCCTAGGCTTCTCAATTGA
The DNA here is from genome assembly GCF_000211815.1 of Moorena producens 3L. GTDB lineage: Bacteria > Cyanobacteriota > Cyanobacteriia > Cyanobacteriales > Coleofasciculaceae > Moorena > Moorena producens. The sequence goes on along the minus strand of NZ_GL890944.1, from coordinate 74,890 downwards.
CTGCGTAGGGGGTCAATCGGTTCGTCATCTTCGCCATAGGATTCAAACAGACCAAAGGATTGCTTGGATTTGACCGCAGCCAATACCGTGCTAACTGCTGCTGTAGTGTTGCTGTTTGTGGCTGGAGCCATGCCAATCACTATGCCAGCCGCGCGGTTGACCGCTTCCTGAACCTCTTGGGGGTCAGCGGATTTGAGGTCCATCATCTCCACAGCAATCTCAGTTTTGGTAATCCCTAGGGCGATCGCTTGAGAAATGCGATCGCTATAGCCATAATCTGAGACATAAAACACAACAACGGATTTTTCTGCCTTGGCCTTAGCTTGACTCCAGTTGCGGTAATTTCCTACCAGTTGTTCTACATTGTGGCGCAGTAGAGGACCATGACCATTAGCAATAGTAGTCACCTCTCCCAACTTATCCATCCGCTTGAGAGCAGATAGCACTGAACGGGCATTGGGAGCCATCAGGCATTCGTAGTAAAATCGATAATCTGCTTCGATAGCGCTGAGGTTGTCATCATAGGTGCTAGCAGAGCAGTAGTGCATGCCAAACACATCACAAGTATACAGCACCTTAGTCCCCCCATCGTAAGTGAGCATGGTGTCGGGCCAATGGAGATTAGGGGCATTAACAAAATCCAGGATATGCCCATTGCCTAAATCTAGCTGATTACCAGTTTTGACAATTTGGCGCTGAAACGGTTGATGTACAAAGTCTTCCAGGAACTGGATTGCCACTTTTGAGCCCACCACAGTAATATCTGGAGCCAGTGCAAGGATATCTTTGACTAAGCCACTGTGGTCTGGTTCGGTATGGCTGATAATTAGGTAATCAATATCGGTAGGGTTAATTAGTCCAGTTAGAGTATCTAAATATAGCTGGCGGAATTTTTCATGGGAGGTATCGACCAAGGCAATTTTCTCACCCCGAATCAGATACGAGTTGTACGTGGTGCCGTTTTGTAGTCCAAATTCGATGTCGAAGCGATCGCGATCCCAATCCAAAGAACGAATAGTTGTGGTATCTGGAGCAATCTCGCTAGTCTCTATGGTTAGCCGCTTTTGAACCCGGTCAGTGAGTACTACCATCCCTTTACTCCTTTATCCGCTATTTTTAAGTTATGTAACTTTTCTTTATTTTTACACAAATATCTTCAAAAGCTGGATTTAAATATGCTATAGCTCTGATTTAGGATTGGTTATAGTTCAGTCACCACCAATAGCTGATAGCTAATGCCCTAGGCTAATCCTAGCCTTAACCAACCTTGGCTTTTAGGCCACGCGCTTCGCAGCAAAGCGGGACGCGCGTCCATCGCGTTCAACCTTGGCCTTTCGGCCACGCGCTTCGCAGCAAAGCGGGACGCGCGTCCATCGCGTTCAATAACCTTCAACATTCAACCTTGGCTTTTAGGCCACGCGCTTCGCAGCAAAGCGGGACGCGCGTCCATCGCGTTCAACCTTCAACCAACCAACCTTCAATCTTCAACCTTCAACCTTGGCTTTTAGGCCACGCGCTTCGCAGCAAAGCGGGACGCGCGTCCATCGCGTTCAACCTATCGGTAGAGTTGTGTCCTCCCTACTCCCTACTCCCGACTCCCGACTCCCGACTCCCGCGCAACCGAAAACGAAAGGACCTAACCCAATTGATAACTGCTATATGACAACTAAGGCAAACAGCTTTTTAGGATTAGTGATTGGCAATTCCCGGCTACATTGGGCTTGGTTTGTGGATAACACCCTCAAAAAAGCCTGGGATACCAACCATCTAACCCCAGCAGCTGTAGCGCAGTTAATCAAGGACTGGACGTCTAATGTAATGTCAGAGGAAATTTTCCCACCCCAGTTAGGAGCTCAGGGTACAGACACATCCAAGCCATTACCCCTTTACATCGCTTCAGTAGTACCTGCCCAAACAGCACTCTGGCAAAACTATTCCGATACTACAATATTGACCCTGGAAGATTTACCCCTTTCCGGACTATATCCCACCCTAGGCATTGACCGCGCCTTGGCGTTATTTGGTGCTGGTCACAGGTATAGTTATCCAATTTTGGTTATTGATGCTGGTACTGCTCTAACCTTTACTGGTGCTAACCAAAACCTACAGCTAATCGGAGGGGCTATCTTGCCAGGATTAGGATTACAGTTACAGTCTCTAGCACAAAAAACTGGAGCATTACCCGCCATTGAACTACCAGCTCAGTTACCAAAGCGTTGGTCACTCGAAACATCAGGAGCCATGGCAAGTGGTGTGGTCTATACAGTATTAGCTAGTATCCGGGATTTTATTGAGGATTGGCAAAGGGAGTTTCCCAACAGTCCGATTGCTCTGACTGGTGGCGACTCTGAGCAGTTAGTTACTTATCTCCAATCTCAATTTCCTGGAATAGCAGCTCAGATTATTGTTGATCCTTACTTAATCTTTTGGGGAATGTTGTCAGTCGTTGGTAGTTAGTTGCTGCGGTGACTTTTGTGGGGAATGGGGAATTAAGCAACGGTGATATTACCCTCAAAATAGTCCTGTAACTGACGGTCATGGTCATGGCTGAGGTTTCCCTTAGGGATAGCTTCCAGTTCAAACGCCTTGACTTCACTAATTTCCAATACGTCCTGTACCTCCATGGTTCCAGTCACATCAGCTTCTACCAGAATACAGATAGAATGGACTCTGGGATCTCTTCCTGGTGCTGAGTAAACCCCAACTAACTGGCGAATCTTGAGCAACTCAAGTCCGGTTTCCTCAAATAATTCCCGTTCGATAGTCGTTGGAATATCTTGACCCCAGTTAACCATCCCTCCTGGTAGAGCCCACTTACCATTGTCACGACGTCGAACTAGCACAATTCGCCCATCCGGCAAGAGTGGAATGATGCTCGTACCGGTAATAGGATGTCGAAATATAATCCCCAGAACTGTTTGGACAAATTGCCATAATCTTCTCATGTGATGATAGGGCTATGAAGTGTGTGTGTTGGTTTTACTGACTGCTATGATAGACATTATGGATGCAAGTTCGGTAACGTCAGTGATTGAAAAGTCCATTGTGATGCAATTCAACGTTGAACGTCTGAGTAGTTAACAGCTAGGAGCCTAAGGAATACCTGACCGGTTCACAGGCGAATCACTTCTGGTTAAATCTCTGTCTTGATGCAAAGCGCGAATAGGGGGTCTCTTTTGACCGCACCGGTAGTCGCTCATGGGGTGCCCTCCTTTGACCGATCTGCATCAATGTCATAACCTGGGTAGATATGCACCAGTGCTTCGCCCTCTCACCGACTTTCATCTGAACATTTTCGATCAGATGGACAACTCTAAATGACTATATACATTGGCAACCTAGATTATCAGGTTACCTCTGAAAACTTACAGGAAGTATTTCAGGATTATGGTACAGTATCAAAAGTAGTAGTTCCTAAAGATAGGGAAACAGGTCAAGGGCGTGGATTCGCTTTTGTTGATATGGGGACAACGGATCAGGAAGAATCTGCCATTGCTGAGCTAGATGGTGCAGAATGGATGGGGCGTTCTATGCGCGTCCGCAAAGCTAGACCAAAGACTAACGACAACGACAACAATCGAGGAAATCGTAGTCGCAGTGGGTTCTAGAATAAGTTATAACAACAGTAGGCTTCGAGGACAATCAAGAAGTCTGTTGTGGAAAACTAACCATTTTCCTTTGCCGTGGGTGACCGAAAAAGTGGGTCTCAAGCCCCGTCCTTCTAGGAGGGCTTTTGTTCACTGTGGTATAATAAAAAGGTAGCCTAGCACAGACAGGATTCGTCGGTACTGTCAACAAACTAACGACGTAAAGCGATGCTAGTACATGAGGCGCGAAAAACCTCATTAAAAACGTATGGATCAAGCGCGGATACCGACAACCAGTAAAGCAAATCTTAAAAGATGAAAGTACCGTGGGGTTAGAAGTTACCGTAAGAAGAGTGGAGCCAAAATCGGCAAAGTTTTAACCCTTTTACCCATAGACGACTAACCATAAAGGCTCCACTCTTCTAAGGTTTCGTCTCCGGCACACGGAAACTGAGGAAACTCAACGCTTAGGGAGATAAGCCCACTGGGGTTAGTTAAATTAAGCTCAATATTTGGTTTTTAACGGATATTTGGCTTAAATATTGCCTTTGGCGGATAACTAATTTTAAGGCATGTCGAAGAACTAAGAATCCCCGTCCTTCCAGGGCGGGGAGTGTCAAATGGGTAACTTAAATAAACCAAGCTGAATCTAGTCTAAGACTTGGGTTTGATAGTGTTTTTGTTTTTTTATCAATGAGGTAGACATGGCAAAGCGCCGCAATCTAAAAAAGGAAAAGGCGCAGCGGAATCAAGCTTACGCCCGTAAGTTTCGGAAATCCAAGCGTAATACGGGCCGTTTTTCCAAAAATAGACGGTACGGTAGCAAACCTCCTAAGTCGGAGGAAACAACAGCAGAAACTAACAACGAGGATAATTACCAAGGTGGTACTGGTGCGATGTAAGGAGTCAGCTATCAGCTGACTGTCATAGCTGACTCCTTACATCCGATCAGGCAGCTACCCCAGTTGATTAACTACTGTTGATGTAGAAAACTTAGGAGTATCGAGTCAGGAGCTTCGAGTCAGAATAAGTCAAGGTTATGTGATTGGAATAAACAAAAGTCAAAGTATCTTTTAAGCCAAAAACTAACTAAAAATCCTTACTTCTGATCCGAAGTTTCCCGATCCGAACTTCCCTATTATTAAGATTATTAAGTATTTTTGTACTGGTGCAAGATCGACAAGATCTAAATTAGAGATAAATTGTAAGCATTCAGCCGTCAGCTATCAGCTTATGCGCTACGCGCACGCTACTTGAGGTGCTTATGGGCTACAGATGTTGCTACAGATGCTGCTATCACCTTATGCGCTACGCGCACGCTACTTGAGGTGAGGTGCTTATGGGCTACAGATGGTGCTTTTGAATAAAACAGGTAAGCATTTGTTTAATCTGAGTTACGTCTGCATGATAGCTGACGGCTGACAGCTGATAGCTGTTCGCGTAGAGTGCGCGTAGCGCATATGCTTACGATAAATTAGCGATCAATCATGATTGGAATTTAAGCGATCGCATGCATCCTGAATCCCTCGCCTAACCTGGTCAAAACCAGTGCCACCATAACTATTCCGACGAGCTACGACTTGAATTGGGGCAATGGCTTGATAAATATCTTCTTCAAAGGCTGGATGCAACTCTTGCCACTGTTCGAGGCTCAAATCCTTCAGTAACTTACCGGATGCCAAACAACCTCTGACCACCTTACCCACCAGATTGTAGGCTTCCCGAAACGGAACCCCTTTTGAGGCTAAATAGTCAGCGACATCGGTAGCGTTAGAGAAATCTTCAGTAACTGCTGATGCCAAACGTTCGGTACGAAATTCTAACCCTTCCTGCCAGAGAATGGTCATGGCTTCGAGACAGGCTTTGATAGTGTTAACGCTATCAAACAGTGCTTCTTTGTCTTCTTGCAGGTCTTTGTTGTAAGCCAAAGGTAGCCCTTTCATCAATACCAACAACCCTTGCAGATGACCAAAGACACGACCAGTCTTACCTCGTACCAGTTCCGGAACATCAGGATTTTTCTTTTGGGGCATGATGCTCGAACCAGTAGCACAACTATCGATGAGAGTAACAAAGCCAAATTCCTGAGATGCCCAGAGAATGATTTCCTCTGACAATCGGCTCAGATGTACCATGATCAAACTGGCAGCACAGAGGAATTCAATGGCAAAGTCGCGATCGCTTACTCCATCGAGGCTATTACCATAAATTCCTTCAAAATGCAAGGTTTCGGCGGTATGATGTCGGTCAATCGGGAAGGTAGTCCCTGCTAAGGCTCCACAACCGAGGGGTGAGATATTCACCCGCCGTCGGATTTCCCCTAAACGCTGCCAGTCCCGCTCTAGCATTTCTACGTAAGCTAATAGGTGATGGGCTAAACTGACTGGCTGAGCCCGTTGCAGGTGAGTATAGCCAGGAATCAGGGTTTCAACATGAGCTTTGGCAAGATTGAGCAAGACCTCTTGGAAGTGACGTAATTGGTTACGAATCTGGTCAATCTGGTCTCGGAGGTAGAGTCGGGTATCTGTACCAACTTGGTCATTACGCGATCGCGCTGTATGTAGCTTCTTGCCAACATCACCCACAATATCAGTTAGGCGGCGTTCTACAGCTAAGTGTACATCTTCAGCATCAACACCAGGGTTAAATTTTCCTTGGTGGTATTCTGAACGGATTTGTTCTAAGCCAGCTACTAGCTGCTGAGCTTCCGACTCAGAAATAATGCCAGTATGGGCAAGCATCTTGACATGAGCCACAGAACCAGTAATGTCATACTCAATCAGTTCTATGTCAAAGCCGATACTGGCATTGAAGCAAGCAATTGCTGGATGTAACGCTGATTCAAATCTCTGACTCCAGGTTTTTTGCTCAGTCACAGTTTTGGAAACAAGATAAAGGACAAAAGATAAAGCACAAAAGACTCGTTAAACGAAGTTAGATTTAGTATAAGCATTCAGCTATCAGCTATCAGCTATCAGCTATCAGCTATCAGCTATCAGCTTAGGCGCGTAGAGCATAAGCTAAGAAGGGCAAATCCCCAGACTTTCAATTCTATAAAATTTGGAACTATTAAATTTTACCGTTTGGGCATTGTGCAATGGGCATAGGTGTAGACTAAGCGAACCGCACAGGCTACGGAAGATGTATCTTAAGCTGACGGCTGACAGCTGACGGCTGACAGCTGACGATTTAGTTAAACGAAGTTAGATTTCTGAATAAGTAACCAACAACTAAACCAATCACCAGCGCCACAGCCTGACCAGAATCAATAAACTTTTGCCACGCCGTCTTGATTTGACCGAGTACATCGGGATCTTCAATAGTTTGAGCCAAAACTAGCCCATCGATGGGTAACTGAGAGTTCAGCCATCCCAAGACATCAGTCCAATCGCTAATGCTATCTAACGGAACTATTACTGTTTGTATGCCTACAATCACCATTGCTATGCTTTCCTATACGTTAAATCTATTAGTCAAGCCTTGATTTTACCTGCATTACGACCAGTGTCATATCATCTCCGTTAGTTGTTGTACCAGTAAACTGCTGGACTTGCTGAAATAGGTAATCTAAAATTTCCTGAGCACTATAACTATGTTCACAGGCCCACTGGAAGCTTTGGGTTAGATTTTCCTCATCAAAGCGATTGCCATTGAGATTCGCTGCCTCGGTCACCCCATCAGTGTAGTAAATAATGGTGTCCCCTGAATCTAGCTGCACGTGAGAGTCTTCGTATTGAGAATCAATTTCTAAACCAATCAGCATCCCTCCTGCGGTATCCAAGGGTTTGATAGAACCGGTTGATGCCTGCCACAACAAGGGGGGATTGTGAGCGGCATTACTATAGGACAAAATCTTGGTTTTGGGGTCGTACTCAGAATAAAACAGGGTGACGAACCGATGGGAATTTTCCAAGTCAGGATACATAACCCGGTTCAGGTGTTCGAGAATGCGTGCAGGGGAGTGACCGTTTAGTACTTCTGCTCGCAGCATTCCCCTGGTCATAGTCATAATCAACCCAGCCGGAACCCCTTTTCCCATCACATCACCAATCACAATGCTCCAAGGTAAATAAGCACTGTGGTCATCAGTGAGATGACCATCCCCGGAGTTTTTCGGTCCGAGCTGGTCGTAGTTGGTGGGAATGAAATCGTAGTAGTCACCTCCGACACGGTTAGCGGTTTTACAGAAAGCCGCTAATTCCACCCCTTCAATTTCAGGGCATTGGCGCGGTAGTAGGCGGATTTGGATATCGGCACCAATTTCTAACTCTCGATCTAAGCGTTCTTTATGGCGTAGCTCAACTTTCAGTTCATCATTAGCGATCGCTACTGCAGTTTGGTCAGCCACTAACCTTACCAACTTCTGTCGTGTTGCTGTCCAGTTATATTGTGGGTCATGGCTAAAGATATACAAATGTCCTTGTTCAACATTTTTAACCAGAATCGGAAGACTAAACAGTTTGATATTGGGTTCAAGATAATCCCTCAAGAGTTTATCAAAGGATGCCTGAACCAGTTTCAAAGAGGTTGGTGTGTGCTGATCATTCCCCCCTTGGCCATTAGGACTTGTCACTTGGTGGGTGGTCTTTTCTATCGCTTTACGAATAGTCTGAACCACCTGAGGGTTCTGGTAGTGTAGGTCAGATCGTTGTACCTGACCATCTCGATTGAACAAGATTAAAGCTCCCCCATCGGCATCACTCACCCGTGCTGCCATTAGAGGAATTAACTCTAAAAACTGATTGAGATTGTTGAAGCTGCGTAAGGCAAACCCCAATGAACTTAACAAATCTTGAACCTTGTGCTGTTCTCGATAAAGACGTGCCACCAGTTCTTTGAGGGTGGACACAGGGTTTTTCTTAGCAGCAGCATAGGAGCTGGTGCTATTCGTTGAACTTGAGGGTTGGTGGGGAATGGGCAGTGCTGTCATTGCATCAGGTGTTAGGAGCGTTACCAGTTATGCTGCACAAACCATCAGGTTAATCAGGAGTTAGAACAGATGTCTACTCAGGTTTTGTCAAGCAGCTGTTGCTGACACTGTTGACCTGTGAAGCCTACGATGGCTGACCCTGGATCTTCACGGTAGTTTTGCTTAGGTATTGATTCAACCATGTAGGATAACTAGCGCAACAGTATGGCATCCTACAGTAGCACTGATTGCCATTTTTAGCTATTCCAGAAGTCCCAACCAATCATTCCAACTGACCTGATTTGTCTAATGATAGCCCTAATTACACTCAATGTTATTCAGGGAATCTTCTGAGTGCTGAAGTTTAATGCATTAATTAATAGCACCCGATGATTCCACGTTTCACAAATTTTTCTGTTATACTAGTTTTATCGGAATAGTTTAAGGAGTCAACTGATGAACAAGTGCGTTGGTACTACTGAAGCGGCATCTCTGTTAGGAATTTCTTCTAGACGATTGCGACAACTCCTAAGCTCTGGCCGGGTCAGAGGTGCTTATAAAAGCGGTAAATTCTGGATTATTCCCCTGTTTAACTATCTGCCTCAAATTACCAAAGGCAGACGTGGCCCAAAGGGTAAGTGGCTTAAAAATCGTCCTCCGGCTCTAGCTAAGATCAATGTCAACCGCAATCACATTGGCTCGAATATGCACAAAAGTCCCAAAGACCGGAAGCCAGTGATTTCAGTAAAACGAAGTGGCAACAATCTATACGGCAACCAAGTAGAAATCCTCGGCCCATGTCGGATTGTCTATCAGCCAGATCACCCACTCGATTGTGGCGCTCGTTTGTGGATCGAAACCTTCAGTGATGTTCACTTCATTTCTTGATGCAAAGCGCGAGTGGGGGAAACCACGGCAGTCGCTCATGGGGGAGACCACGGCAGTTGCTCATGGGGGAAACCCCCAAGACCGCACTGCCTCCCCAAGACCGCGCTGCATCGCTGGTGGCAGTTTTCCTGCTAGTCGCTAATTACCAATTACTAGGAATCCCAACACTGAAAGCTCCGTCTCTTTAGAGCCGGTCAGAAGTTACCGCAAGAATAAGGAAGCCTTTATGGTTGGTCGGCTATGAGTAAAGGGTGAAAACTTTATGATTAAGGCTTCCTTATTCTAAGGTTTCGTCTCCGGGATGAAAGTGCTTAGCGAGTTTATTCGCCTTGAAAAGATATTGAATCATAGTTGTATAATTACGCTATATGTGTTAGCGTAATTGTATACATAAGAGGTCGATTTATGATGATCATAATTGAATTCAAAGCCTACGGAAAATCGTGCCAATATCAAGCTATTGACGAAGCAATTCGGACAGTAAAGTTTATCCGAAATAGTTGTATTCGTCTGTGGATGGATAATAAGGGCACAGGAAAATATGACCTCAGCAAGTATAGTAAAATACTTGCCAAAGAGTTTCCCTTTGCCAATGAACTGAATTCAACGGCTCGACAGGCTGCGGCTGAGAGAGCCTGGTCATCAATTACTCGCTTCTATGACAATTGCAAGAAAAAAGTACCAGGAAAGAAAGGTTTTCCCCGTTTTCAAAAACACTGTAGATCTGTTGAGTACAAACAATCAGGATGGAAACTTTCCCCTGATAAAAAGTCAATCACTTTCAGTGACAAGAAAGGAATAGGAAAGCTGAAACTCAAGGGTACCTGGGACTTGTGGCGCTTCGATAAAAAATTGATCAAACGGGTTCGCATTGTCACAAGGGCTGATGGGTACTACGTTCAGTTTTGCGTCTCTGTTGATGTAAAAGAGCAATTAGACCCAGCTGATACCACTCTAGGCTTAGATGTAGGACTAAAAGAGTTCTATACCGATTCTAGGGGAAACACTGAACCTCATCCTCGCTTCTATAGGGCAGGAGAGAAGCGTCTAAAATTTTATCAACGCCGAGTATCTCGGAAAAATAAAGGCTCATCTAACCGTAAGAAAGCCATTAATAGATTAGGCAGACAACACCTTAAAATAAGTAGGCAGCGTGAAGAACATGCCAAGAGACTGGTTAGAAGTTACCGTAAGATAGTGGAGCCTTATTACAAAAGATTTAACCCTTTTATGCAAAGCCGAACACCCATAAAGGCTCCACTATCTAAGGTTTCGTCTCCGGCGCGTTGCGTAATCCGGTCTAACGACCTGGTTGCCTATGAAGATTTAAGAGTCAAGAATTTGGTTAAAAACCATTGCCTTGCTAAGTCTATTAATGATGCTGGTTGGTATCAATTTAGAAAATGGTTAGAGCACTTTGGCGAAAAGTTTGGCAGAGTCACTGTTCCAGTCAATCCTGCCTATACAAGCCAGAATTGCTCAGAATGTGGCGAAGTGGTCAAGAAGTCACTATCAACTAGAACTCACGTCTGTGAATGCGGTTGTGAATTAGACCGTGACCACAACGCCGCAATCAATATCCTAAAAAGAGCCTTGGGTACGGTGGGGCACACCGGAACCTGGATCATAGATCAGAACGCTTCGGGAGATCTGGCCTCTACTGTTCTTGGTTCCGGCCAGGAACAGCAAGTCGGGTCGTTGAGCGAAGAATCCCCGTCCTTATAGGGCGGGGAGTGTCAACGATTTTTCTCTAATAGGCATTCTGCAGCTTCTAGCATATCTGCAGCAATATCTCTGAGGTCTTGCCGATTCTCTAGATATGTCGATAACGCATCTATGGGGTCAATACTGTTACCTATACCAAGTTCCGGCAAGCGGGGACGGGCTAGCTGGCTGACTAATTCTGGACGAATGGTATAGTGGTGGGCTGCCCTCAAGGATTCATGTATGGCACTATTGTCAATTAGGTCGAGCTGCTCAGAACGTAGCTTGTAAATCAGCCGGACTATAGCGTTTTTAATAATTTCGTTACCAATAGCGTTTAGTAAAGTACTTTGGGGATCATCTGCTTCAGCAAGGTTGACCTCAATGGTACGGAAGGGACGCACTGACAAGGGACAAAATTCCCACTGAACATGACCTTTGGACAGCTCAATCATGACATAACCTTTGTCTTCCTTCTCTTCACTGAAATCGACCCGCTCAATGCTGCCAGGGTAAATGACTGGCGGGTCATTGGAGTGGTTGAGATTCTGGTGTTGGTGGATGTGTCCTAAAGCTACATAATCAAAGCAGGGTCGAGTCAGCAGCGAGAGCGGAATAGTAAAACCTTTACCAACGGCTAGGAAGCGTTCTGCACCAAATCTAGCTTGGTCTGCCATTAAATGACCTAACAAGACCGTTGGCAGGTTTGGGTCTAGTTGACGAATTTCTGCTTCTAAGATTGGCTCAAGCCGTGAGATCAGGAGTTGGTTAACCTCGGCTAGGGTTAGACCTTCGGTGTCTGGGCGACTGAGAAGGGTGGAGTTGGTTAGCCACGGTAGAGTAATCACCTGTACTCGACCATTGTCGGTTTGAATCTTATGAGTTTCGATGCTATCCCCTACTACAAATCCAGGCACGCCTAAGGTGCGATAAATACATAAGCTAGCACCTCCTTGTCCTTGGGAGTGTTGGTCGTGATTTCCTACTAGTAAAACGGTAGGAATGTTTACATCTACTAAGCGGCGAAATTGATTAGCAAAAGCTTGTTGAACATAAGGTGGTGGTGTGGCATCGGGAAAGGCATCACCGCCAAAAAGAACTAAATCCACAGGTTCGGTAATGGCTCGGTCAATACATTTAGCTAGGGTATTGACAAAATCTTCTAAACGTGTATTGATTCCAGTAGCAGGGTTGATTCGTCCATGGGAGAAACCACTACCCATGTGGATATCAGATAGGTGAAGAATTTTGATCATTAGCCATGATATAGCGCTACGCGCAAGTCAGAAGTCAGAAGTCAGAAGTCAGAAGTCAGAAGTCAGAAGTCAGAAGTCAGAAGTCAAAAGTCAGAAGTCAGAAGTCAGAAGTCAAAAGTCAAAAGTCAAAAGTCAAAAGTCAGAAGTCAGAAGTCAAAAGTAAGCGATTACTTACGTTTTGGAGTTTAGGAGCGATGCAGCGTCAAACATTTGAATGGGTAGTGCTATACTATTAGAAAGTAGACATGATGAGATTAGGAAATAGCAATTAACATTTTTTAAATTGCTATTTTCCTATTAATTGCTATAGTCAGTTTTTGATTTTTGGAAACATCCCTTTGATTATTGGTCAAGAATGTCAGATAAAGCTTCATGAATGACCTGTTTTTGATCAGAATCGTATTTCCAGCGCTTGAGAAATTCTTGGTAGTTGCCAACTCCAGTAAGGGCGCTTTGCCTTAACTGTTGGGCAATGTCAAACAGGCTTGGCATGTTTAGTTGTTTAATGAGATTAGCACTACGCGATCGCACTCGGTCTGATCCTTGAGCCATGTCTTCTTTGCCATTGCGGCGATGGTTCAATGCCATTGCCGCTGACATAGCTAAATTTTTGACTAACAGTTCGGCTACGATTTCGGGGGATGACTCTAGGGCTGTGATCACCTCTGGTGAGGGATTGTCAGCTAAGGTGCTGTCACTGGTAAGGTAGGTGACAAAGAAACCTCTAGCACCATTCTTGCTCTTGACTAAGGATGCGATCGCTTCGGTAATTTCTGGCGATGTTAGTTCCCCTGTTACCATTTTGGTCATTATCGATTCGGTGAATGCGATCGCATCATCAAACGTTACGGTTTCCAAAATCTCCATGGCAGTTCTGAGGCTAGTTCCATAGTGGGTCAGTTTCAATTTGACCACAATTTTAGTAGAACCGCAGATAGAGCTTTTACGATCAATCCCCCAAAGTTATCAGCGGTCAGCGGTCAGCGGTCAGCGGTCAGCGGTCAGTGGTCAGCGGTCAGTGGTCAGTGGTCAGTGGTCAGTGGTCAGTGGTCAGCGGTCAGCGGTCAGCGATCAGCGGTCAGCGGTCAGCGATCAGCCGTCAGCCGTTGGCCTTGGCCTTTAGCTGATTACTGATTACTGATTGCTGATTGCTGATTGCTGATTACTGATTTATTATAGCTGATAGCTGATAGCTAATTACTGATTACTGATTACTGATTACTGCTTACTGCTTACTGATTACTGATTACTGATTACTGATAGCTGATAGCTAATTGCTGACAAACCAAACCCTAACTCTTGACAATTGCTCCAAAATCTGCTAACACACGAGCATGATTCCGCAACAATCCCAACAAATTCAACCGATTACTGCGAATATTGGGGTCAGGATCCATCACCAACACACTCTGGTCACCATCAAAGAAAGTGCTAACTGTAGGAGCAATCTGTTCTAGTGCTTCCACTAATTTCTGATAATCTCGCTCTTCCTGAGACGCTTTAATTTTCGGCACTAATTCCACTAGGGCATCATAAAATGCTTGCTCACAAGATTTCTGGAAGTATTCCGGAGTCACTACTGTTGTTGGTTGTAACTCTTTGGTATCTAAATCCCCTTGTTTAGCTAAACGAGCTGAACGGTTGACAGTTTCATAGATTTTATCCAGCGTACCATTATCTCGGATAGACTGAAGAAACAAAGCGCGATCGCGTACATCTAACACATCAATTAATGCCCTGTTTTGATACTCGGGATCATCTTCTCCTAACACAGCATTCACTAAATCATAGTCAATTTTATTTTCTTCTTGGAGCAGAGTCCGAATCCGTTGTAAGAAAAATTCTTGTAATGACTCTATTGGTGAGTTTTTGTCTGGATAAGCAGCTACAAAATCTGCAGCAATATCTTGTAGCAACTGTTGGAGATTAATCGGTAAGTTGGCATCCCAGGTAATGTTGATAATACCATTAGCCGCACGACGTAGAGCAAAGGGGTCAGAAGAGCCTGTGGGTAACATGCCTAAACCAAAGATACTGACTAAAGTATCTAGCCTGTCTGCTAATCCTACCACTTGCCCGGTCAGGGTTTGAGGTAGAGCATCCCCTGCACCTCTGGGTAAATAATGCTCAAAAATTGCTGTTGCGACTTGCTCAGATTCCCCACTAGTAACGGCATACTTTTGTCCCATTACCCCTTGTAATTCAGGAAATTCATAGACCATCTGGGTAACCAAGTCGGCTTTACACAGTAAGGCCGCTCTTTGAATCTGAGTAATCGCCTCTGGTGAGATTAGATTAGGAGAGTGTTGACGTAACTGGTCAGTAATTTGACTCGCTATCTTTTCTATTCTACCGACCTTTTGGCGTACTGAACCCAAATCTTTCTGAAAAGTGACCTTCTCCAGTTGGGGTAAATAGCTTTCCAAGGGTGAGTCGATATCGGTTTTGTAGAAAAACTGTCCATCGGCTAGCCTGGCTCGGATTACCCGCTCGTTCCCAGTAGCAATAATTTCGGATTTAGCCGGGTCACCGTTACCAATAGTAATAAAATAGGGGATAAGTTCAGTAGCCGCTTCGGTTTTGAATACTGGGAAGTAGCGCTGATGAGACACCATCTCTGTGGTGACCACTTCTTGAGGTAAATTCAAGAATTCTGAGGAAAATTTACCTACTACTGCTGTCGGCCATTCCACTAAATTAGTGACTTCTTCCCATAACTCAGGGTACAGAGGGGTATAACCACCTAATTGTTTAGCGGCTGATTCCACTTGTGATTTGATTGTCTCGCGACGTGCTTCAGGGTTGACCTCTACATAAGCATTGCGCAAATAGGACTGATAATCTGTTGCTTGGGGAATCTCTACTGGTTTGGGAGACAAGATCCGATGACCACTGGAAATGCGATCGCTTTTTATAATCTCGGCATTATTATCTAACTCTACCGGTAGCACTACATCATCCAAAAGTGTGACTAGCCAGCGAATCGGACGGGGAAACTTTAAATCTCCATTGGCCCAGCGCATGAACCGTCTTCCTTCCAATCCAAATATCCATTGGGGAATCAGTTCCGTTAAAATTTCCGTAGCGGGGCGACCGGATATCTGTTTCTGAACAAAGACAAATTCGCCTTTAGCCGTATCTCTGAGGAATAGATTATCTACCTCTACCCCCTGTTTACGGGCAAACCCAATCGCTGCTTTAGTAGGTTGGCCATCCTTAAACGCTGCCTTAGCTGGTGGTCCTTTAACCTCTTCTTCTCGGTCGGGTTGCTTTTGAGGTAATCCTTTAATGATAACTGCTAAGCGGCGAGGGGTGCCGTAAATCTCAATTCCTTCTGGAGTAAGAAAGTACTCATCCAGGGTTTGGGGAATTCTCGATTGCCACTGTGCGATCGCACTATCCACAAAATCTGCGGGTAATTCTTCTGTACCGACTTCTAATAAAAATGTAGACATAGGGAACTGATTACTAATCAAAACCATAATCTTTAACTACCAATTCCCCCAGTGTACCTCTTGAGATTCTAGACCTGGTTATGATAGTTTTCACAGAAAAACCAGAGTTACAGCGACTGTCGCCAAACTCGACCTCAAACGCCCTTATGTAGTTAGCATCAGTAGTAGGGGCGTACGACGTGCGCCCCTAAAAGTATAGTTATTGCGTAAATGCTGAGTTAGAAACCGTCGGGAAAAAACAGGTTGACTCAGAGTTACACTCACAGATCAAGCTAAATCAGATAACTAAATCGTCAGAAAGTTGCTAGCGCTGGCAATAGTGCTAACTTGTGCATTATTCACAACTGCTAAGACTTCACTGTTAGCAGAGATTTCCACATCACCACCACTTTGGTTAAACGTCAAGTTACTAAAAGTCAAGGCACCAGACAGACCCAGGAACATCTTACCAGCCTCAAAGTTAATGATAGTATCAGTTCCTTTGCGTGCTTCTAGGACAACAATATCCTGACCACCCCCAAGCCTGATCGTATCGTTGCCAAAGCCACCAACAACGAAATCATTACCAGTGCCAGTGTCTATGAAGTCATTACCGATACCCCCATAAACTGAGTTACTGCCTCCGGAGGAGAATATCCGGTCATTACCAGTGCCGCCATAAATGTTGTCAGAGTTGGAACCGCCGAAAATCAGGTCATCTCCAGCACCACCATAGAGAATGTTTACTCCCTCACTGCCAAAGATTGTGTCATTACCACCTTGACCGTAGATTGTGTCATTATCAGCAGTACCGAAAAGAGTTTCATCGTTGCTTGTGCCTACAATTACTTCATCTTTCGGCACAACTTTCAAGTTATCCACTAGTAGGGCGGATTCCAATAACTCATCTTCTACATCCACCACTGCCATACCTACTAGATAAGTACCAGAAGTTGGGAATTTGTAGGTAAAGGTATTGTAGTCTGTTTCCTGACGAAATCCTGTAGGAGACAGGAGAAATGAACTATTTGTATCTGCGAGGTTAAATAAAACGTTTGGGGTGATGGAGACAAAGGCAAAATCCTTGAAGGTGGAGTCAGGGGTAAGCTCATCAGTGAGGAAGTTAAAGTCGAAGCTCAAAACATCTCCAGCGTTGACTGTAATAGGTTTTAGCTTGAGAGCGGATCCTTCTTTGGCATCCCCATTGCCAAAACCATCTATAGTGCCTGGGTTCAAACCCAAGAGGTTTTCAAGTTCGCTATCACTTACAGAACCCACATCATTAGTAATTAAAGCCTGAAATTTTCCCTGAGAAGGGATACTGCCAAATGCCGCTGTCTCAATGCTGGCATCGCCGATAGTGTTCCAATTTATGAAGTCGCCAGTCTCAAATCCAAAAATAGTAGTCATCATATTTTGTCTTTGGTAGATTAAATTATTGACACAAGAAGGTCATTGCAGACAAACAAATTTTGACTAAGCTCACCTCAAGGCATCATAAGTTGATACACCAGTTGATACACCAGTTGATACACCAGTTGATACACCCTAATTCAGACTCGTAAAACCGATAAAGTTTTCGTAGATTCCCCTTTAAATCAACGTTTAAATGTTGGAGTATTCATGAAAAATTCAAATACCTTAAGGTGTCTTATTTTTTTACCCTGAAAATTTTTATATTTTGCTTGACTTGACTATTTATCAATTTATCAATTCTTTTTTTAAAGAAAAATACTTTTATTTAAAGTATTCGTAAAGTTAAGACTAAACTTGTTCAAGTTTTAGTTAAAATTAGGGAATCACAGTTAGCTAGGTAACGCCCATAAACTAGATACCATCAGTTATCCGGGGAATCTTCACAGATTTCAGGGATCGTAACACTGCCAAAGTCAGCAGCATCGATTCATTCACAATAGGTTTGATTACTTGTATAGCGGTTTTCAATTTGGTGAGGTACACAATTTTGGGATTTTAGGGAACAGGAATCCCCCCTAACCCCAGGGCTGTTTCTTGGGTCCGACTAAAATGTGATAGGTGCGCTTTCCGGAGACAAAACCTTGAAGAGTGGTTTGAAGTTACCGTAAGACAGGCTCGCTTTATTCCACGAGTTTTAACCCTTTTATGCATAGCCTGCCGACGCTCATTGGCGAGCCTGTCTAAGGTTTCATCTGAGGCCTTATTACAAAAGTTTTAACCCTTTTACCTATAGCCAGTAACCCATAAAGGCGACCCTCTGAATGCGGTAACTTCGTTCCCGCATTCAGAATTAAATTCCCTCAAGGCCCGCGCCTCCTAGGCCGGGGAACCCGGCCTAGGGTCGCGCCTTCGGGTCGCACCTTTGGATAGGAGGTGGGGAGAAACGGGAGAAACGGGAGATAGCGGTGCGAAGCACCGTCGGGGAATTTTTTTTAATAAAAAGGTATTTTTATTAAAAAAACCCTCTCCCCAGCACCCCACCTCCCTTTCACCCGATTGACCTGACAATTTATTCCAAATAATGAAACAGCCCTGGCATAACACCAAAAAAATCTCGTATTTCTTTTCTACTGTTCTCTGTTCCCTGTTCCGGTGATCCGCTGTTCCCTGTTCCCTAATACTTAATAAGATTAAACCTGAAATCCCATAGCCTGAAGTCCCTGACGAAGACGCTGAGCTTCAGCTGGGTTATCGGTTTCGTGAAGTGCGATCGCTTTTTTAAAGGCTGATAAACTCTGATCAACCTTGCCCAGTTTAAGCCAAACCACTCCCAAGTTTTGATAAGCCTCTCCATACTCTGGGTTGAGTTGAATCGCTTGCTGATAGGATGCGATCGCATTTTCCATCTGACCCAAAGCCTTCCAAGTCATGCCCAGATTATTATGTCCAAGGGCAAAACTTGGGTCTATCTTCACTGCCATTTCATAGGCGGTTTTGGCGTGATTCAACTCCCCTGCTTGTAACAACAAACTGCCCAAGTTATTGTAAGCTCCTAATTTCAACTGGGGCAAAATCGGTTGTTGGATCGCTTGTTGGTAATGTATTGCTCCTGAATTAAGCTCTCCTTGGCGAGTATAAGCATTCCCCAGATGGTAGTGCAGTTCAAATAATACCGCTGGCTCTAGCTCAGTGCCAGTTAAACCACGCTTGAGTAACTCCAGACCCTGGTCTACTTGATTATTTTGAATATAAAGCGCCCCGAGTTTACTACACACATAAGCATCAAACGGATGACTAGCCAGATAGCCTTCCATCGCCGTAAGCGCTCTAGTCAACTTATCCCGTGATGCGATCGCATCATCGCTATAACCGTAGTGTAAGATTGCCACCTGGGATAGAGACACCACCTGCCATTGGGGTTCTCGTTGTAACATTTGCGCTACAGTATCATCCACCATAGCATGATAGGGGCGAGAAAAGCGAATCTCTGGGTGATAGCGAAACAAACGGGACACCAGAGAATAGGGAGATTGAGTTGCACCCACTTCTTGCCGGACTAGATTAATAACTAGATAGGAACTATTTTGGATTGCCTGCTTAATTTCCGGTACAACTTCCGGTTTCAACACTTCATCAGCATCCAACACCAGCACCCATTCCCCTTGCACATACTTCAATGCCTGATTGCGAGCAGCTGCAAAATCATTACACCATTCAAACTGATAAACTCTAGCACCATAGCTTTGCGCCACCTCAATCGTTCGATCCGTTGAACCTGTGTCTAGGACGACCATCTCATCCACTACATCCTTGACACTACTCAAACATTGTGGTAATGATTCTTCCTCATCTTTAACAATCATGCATAGGCTAAGCATGGCATTAGTCATTGGTTAGGAGGTTTAAGGTTAGCCAGTTGAAGGTTAGGAGGTTGAAGGTTAGGCGGTTGATGATTGACGGTTAGACGGTCGATGGTGAGACGGTTGATGGTGAGACGGTTGTTGAGGATTAGAGGCTTAAGAAGAGCAAACCTGGATTTATAACATTCAAGCTGTAAGGTAAGCTACAAGGGACGCCAAGGGCAAACAACCTGCAACCTTCAACCTGCCAACCTGCAACCTGTAACCTGCAACCTTCAACCTGCCAACCTGCCAACCTGCCAACCTGCCAACCTATAAAACACCAATATCAAACCGTAACCGAAGCTTTAGGTCGAGCAAAAATCATCCTACCTGCTGAAGTCTGCAACGCTGAGGTAACAATCACTGGCAGTTCAACACCCATGTGTTTATACCCTTCTTCCACCACTACCATTGTGCCATCATCTAGATAACCAACTCCCTGGGTAGGTTCTTTACCCCCCTTAAGGATTTTCAGCTCTAGGATGTCACCTGGTAGATACAGAGGACGCACGGCTTGGGCTAAATCATTGACATTCAACACTGGCACCTTTTGGAGGTTAGCCACTTTACTCAAGTTGTAATCATTGGTTAAAAGAGTGCCATTAATTTCCTGGGCAAAACGTACCAATTTGGTATCTACAGTTTGTAGGTCATCGTAATCAGCCGAATGAATCACCAAGCGTTCTGGATAAACGGCTTGCATCCGATTTAGGATATCTAGGCCCCGTCGTCCCCGAGTGCGCTTCTGATCATTGGCAGCATCGGCAAGTTGCTGCAATTCTAGTAAGACAAACTGGGAAACCAGAATTTGACCTTCGATAAAACCCGTCTCAAGCAGTGCTTCGATCCGACCATCAATGATACTGCTAGTATCTATAATTTTACTTGAGGCTGATTTGAGGGTGCCTTCTGCCACTAAAACTGATTCCAGGCTGTTAGGATTGATCAGCTGCAAGAAGGTGCGACCATGGGTATCGGCTAGACTAACCCCCAAGAACGAAAACATCACACTTCCTAAAATGGCAGTCAGGGGTTTGATGAAGGAAAATTCCGAGGGGATGGGGAGTAAGAAAATCGGCGCTAGCATCAAATTAGCTAACAGCAGTCCCAGGATCAGACCAATAGACCTGGTTAAAATCACCTCCATTGGCATTTTTCGCACTTGGGCTTCTACCCGACGGTAACTTACTTGGGCCATTAACCCTAGTGCTAGTCCGATAATGGCACCAAAGCATGCAGTAGTCGAGCGTAACGCTGTCAAATTGCTGACTTGATCTTGCACATGACCGGGTAGCAATTCCACACTGTCGAAGCCTATGCTTGCTGCTGCTATGATAAATAAAAGTATAATGACGAAGTCAAGCATTCTTCCTTTCCAATTGGTTTTGTAGTTGTTTTTTTAGGAAAACTTTTTAAACGATTGCATAAACTGTCGTCAACGTGATAGTCAACAACACTATTTAGTATATCCTTTATATCGCTGTATTCTCTGATCCGACTTAGCTTCATTAAACCGTTGAATTGCCTAGGCTAACCGAGGGATAGCTTGGGCAATTATATTCGCTGGAGTTATCTGCTCAAGGGAGTTACAGGTTTCCTACTGTTGACTCTTCTTAAGGGGGGAATCTCGCTCCGGAGGAGATTGAGGTTAGCCAAAAGATGATCACAAAACTAATAAAAAATTTATTTAATTAATAACTGTTCATCCCAACGGTCGGATTGGCTTACCTGATTGAAGTATTACCGTAAAAAGCCCGTGGTCAATTTATTACATAATTCTGAGAAAGATTGCGATTCTTTAAGAGTCAGTGCCGCCTATGTTCATATTCCCTTTTGCCGACGCCGATGCTATTACTGTGATTTTCCAGTCTCTGTGGTAGGGGATAAGGCCACACAGAGTACCTCTAGCATGATTGACCAGTATGTCGAGGTGTTATGTCAGGAAATTAATATCACTCCACCGACCACAAGCAGTTTAGACACAGTTTTCTTTGGAGGTGGAACCCCCTCTCTGCTGACAGTTGAACAACTAGCCAAAATCCTCGACACCTTGGACAGGCGCTTTGGAATTGCAGCTGATGCCGAGATTTCCATGGAGATGGATCCAGGAACCTTCAACAAGGATCAGTTAACGGGATACCGAGATTTGGGGGTCAATCGAGTCAGCTTAGGGGTTCAGGCATTTCAAGATAAATTATTGAGCAATTGTGGCCGTACCCATGACTCTAAAGATATAGTCACTGCTATCGAACTGATCCATCAAGTAGAGGTTCCCGAATTTAGTCTTGATTTAATCTCTGGTCTACCGGCTCAAACCCTAGAACAATGGCAGGAGTCTCTGGAAATAACGGTCAAGATTGCCCCTACCCACATTTCCAGCTATGACCTAGTCCTTGAGCCTGTGACTGCCTTTGGCCGCCAGTACACCTCTGGAACTAAGCCGTTACCGACTGATGAAACCACTGTCATGATGTACCGCTTAGCACAGCAGGTGTTTACTAGTGTGGGGTACGAACATTATGAAATTTCTAACTATGCCTTGCCTGGTCATCAATGCCGTCACAATCGGGTCTATTGGGAAAACCGCCCTTATTACGGTTTTGGCATGGGTGCGGCTAGCTATACTCAAGGATATCGGTTCACTAGACCACGCACGAGGCGGGAGTATGATGCTTGGGTGGAACAGTTACTAGAAGCGGGTGGGGTTTGGGATGGCTCACCCACGACTTCAGAGGATGTGTTGTTAGAAACCCTAATGCTAGGTCTACGCTTGGCAGAGGGGTTGAGTCTATCTATGCTAGCTCAGAGGTTTGGGGAAAAAATTCTGGAACAGATTTGGATGGGTTTGCTGCCATACTACGGTTGTAACTGGGTAGAGGTTGTGGGAGATAATGGCGAAAGGGTTAATTTAACCTATGGTCAGAGGTTACCAGTGGCGGGAGGGTTGAGATTAACTGACCCGGAAGGGTTTTTGTTCTCGAATACCATTCTGGCTGACTTGTTTCATCTTTTGGGGTAGGAGCCCGTGATTTGTTGATTAACCGCAAAGACGTAAGGGATGGCGAAGAAGACAAGTGGGAATGCTTTATGTGGTGGGAACACCAATTGGTAATTTGCAGGATATGACGTTTCGGGCAGTGGAAATTCTGCAATCGGTGGATTTGATTGCTGCGGAAGATACGCGCCATACCGGGAAGCTATTGCAGCATTTTCAAATTAAAACGCCGCAAGTGAGTTACCACGAACACAATCACGACCAGCGTTTACCCGAGTTGTTGAATCGCCTGGGTCAAGGAAATACCATTGCGTTGGTGACGGATGCTGGGATGCCAGGCATTTCTGACCCTGGCTATAAATTGGTGAAGGCTGTTATTGAGGAGGGGATATCGGTAGTGCCAATACCAGGTGCTACTGCTGGAATTACGGCATTAAGTGCTGCGGGACTACCGACAGACCGATTTGTGTTTGAAGGCTTTTTACCCACCAAGGGTCAAAGTCGAAAAAAACGTTTAGACTCTCTCAAGGGGGAACCAAGAACGTTGATTTTGTATGAAGGGCCTCACCGTGTGCTTAATACGTTGCGAGATTTGGCAAACTGTTTGGGAGAAAATCGTAGAATTGTATTAGCTAGGGAATTAACCAAACTGCATGAGGAGTTTTGGCGGGGAACTATTGGGGAGGCGATCGCTCATTTTACTCAGCTAGAACCCAAGGGAGAGTTTACCCTAGTAATTGGTGGAGCTTCCCAACAAAAGCCTATGTTATCAAAAGCTGAACTAGAAGCTCAATTGACAGAGATTATGGCTCAGGGAGTATCGCGATCCCAAGCGAGTCGTCAGTTAGCTAAGCTAACTCAACTCCCCCGACGTCAACTCTATCAGCTAGCGTTGACAATTCCTTCATCAGTTTTTCCGGTCAAGGACCAAGACTAAGCTTGATTGGTAAATCTTTCTAAATTTTTTAGTTTTTGTTGATTAACAAGTAGCAAGTAACAAGTAGCAAGTAACAATCAACAAGTAACAAGTAGCAAGTAACAAGTAGCAAGTAACAAGTAGCAAGTAGCAAGTAATGACTAATCCCTAAAGAAAGCTGCTTTCCTTGCGCTTTGAGTTAAACAACGCCATCTATCTATTCGACATCCATTCGAGTTATGATTTTCAGGATTCACTCCCACTCATCAGCCCCTAACTATAAAGCTAAATTAATACCATGGGTGACACTCGTTTTAGCAATGACTCTGATGTTTGGTTACAAAAGGATTGAAAGCTATTTAGTGCAACCAAAAGTTGCCTTAGTTTTAGGGGGATCTGAATCGCGGGAGAGATATGCTGCCAAATTTGCCATAAAGCACCCAGACCTCAACATTTGGGTATCTTCCGGCAGCCCGAAGGGATATGCTAAACGGTTATTTACCCGGGAAGGAATTGAGGTCAGTCGCCTCCACCTAGACTACAAAGCGGTGGATACGGTGACTAACTTTACCACGTTAGTGGATCAGTTAGAAGCTCAGGACATCGATAGTGTCTATTTGATTACTTCTGACTATCATATGCGCCGTGCTCGCTTGATTGGTGATATCGTGCTTGGCAGTAGAGGAATTGTTCTCAAGCCGTTACCTGTTCCTTCCGGAAAGTCTCCTGAACCCTTTGAAAAAGCTTTGCGAGATGGGGCTAGGGCGTTGCTGTGGTTGACGACAGGTCATACAGGGGCTGAATTAGGCCAAGCCTCGAAAAGGTTAATCAATTGACACTCCCCGTCCTAGAATAACGGGGATTCTTACTTGGCCGTAGGCCACGCTACGCGAACAACGAGCTGTCTTGCGTATAGCAGGTCGGAACCAAAAAAAGTAGAGGACAATTCGACCTAAGCGTGCTTGATCATGGATCTAGGTTTCGGTGTGCCCCACCGTACCTTTTTTATATATAGATAGATAGATACTTTTTTTTATCTAAATTTTTCATAGACCTTTAAGTCGTTAGACCAAATTACGCAATATGTATCACAGACATATTTTTTACGTTGCCTACTTATGGTTAGATAGTATCTATCTAGTTTTTTAGTTTATTGTTATAGACTTTTAAAATAGCACACCTAGTACAAACTGTCAAGGCCATTGTTTAAAAAAAAGCCGTCCTATAAGGACGGGGCGCGATTACCCAAATTTTTTGGTAAAGTCCGTTGAGAGTTCTTGCACCAGTACGTAGGGTTGTACAATCAGAGCCTGAAACCGCTTGTTCTGGTTGCTGTTCCAATTAGAGAGTTGCTCAAGTAAAGGCTTGTGCATTAGCTGCTCACTGATCCAATGTTGGACAGATAGCACATCATCATTTGCGATCGCTACCCCAACATCCAACAAATCCAGTCCCTCATTCACCACCAATACTGCATCTCGTTTCACATGAGGAATCAGTAAGTCCCAGGTTGTCTCATCCAGAGATTCCGCCAATTGTACTCTTAAATCCATGTTTAATTCAAGGTTTTCTTAATAGTTCTTTAAACATACAGTAAAATTGCTCCGATGCTTTGTTTGATTTAACTATTTGATCAAAGCTCTAATCACCTCAGGTTTCCACCTCAGCCTTCCTCTAACCATTGAGTTATAACGGTTCTCATAGTAATGAGCTACACAAGATTGTTTCCCTGATGAGAAATTCGATTAACATCATCAAACAGAAAATGTGGTTGAGGCTGAATCCCAAACATCGGCGTGCTGTAAAACTATTCCTTGGCTTGGCGCTGCTTGGCATCACGGTGCGTACGCTTCCCTATCTCGCTCCCATTCGTGCTAAAGATTTAGTTCAAGATGACCTAGCGGTAGAATTTCGTGATCGCAATGGTTTATCCCTAGGCACTATCCTCAGTCGAGACCAAGACCATACTGCGGTTGTCCCTCTCGATCAAATTTCCCAGCACTTTATCCATGCTATTCTCGCCGCAGAAGATGGAGAGTTTTATCACCATGGGGCATTAGAGATGCGGGCAATTATGCGATCGCTAATTGAAGCCATTGAGGCGAAACGCATTGTCAGTGGTGCTTCCACCATCACCATGCAACTGGCACGGATGCTGGAACCCAACCCCCGCACTCTACCTGCCAAATTCCAAGAAATTTGGCTATCCTGGCGATTAGCAGCAGGGATGAGTAAAGATGAAATCTTGGCAGCCTATATCAACCGACTCCCCATGGGTGGCAATATCTATGGCTTAGAAGCTGCTGCTCGGATTTATTTTGGCATGCCCGCCAGTGAACTCAATGTTGCTCAAGCCAGCCTATTAGCTGGTCTACCCAATAATCCTAATTATCTCAATCCTTATTATTACTGGGATGCTGCCAAACGGCGGCAAATCTATGTGCTCAAGCGCATGGTAGAAGATGGCTATATCACCGCTACTCAAGCAGACCAAGCCTATGAAGAAGCCATTTCCCTACTACCTCGACAGCAAGGAATAATTGCCGCGCCACACTTTTTATTCTTGGTTGCCAACCAATTACCATCAGAACATCCCTCCCAAATTCGTACTACTATCGACCGTCCCCTACAGGAATTTGTTGAAGCCCAAGTGCAGCAAGTAGTTCGCGACCTTGCCCATAAAAATGTCCATCACGCTGCTGCTATAGTCATTGAGAATCAATCCGGTGAAGTATACGCCTATGTCGGCTCTCCCGATTACTTTTCCGAAGCTGAATTAGGACGCAATGACGGAGTCCAAGCCCTACGTCAACCCGGTTCCACCCTCAAGCCTTTTTTATATCAATTAGCCCTAGAGCAACGAATTATTCGTCCTAACACCGTCTTAGCTGACATCCCCACCTATTACCCGATTCCCGGAGCTAGACTCTACAGTCCCACCGATTACAGCGAAACCTTCCTCGGACCAGTTCGCATTCGTATTGCTCTAGCCAATTCCCTTAATATCCCAGCAGTTAGGGTATTGGAAAAAGTTGGAGTATCAAACTTTCTGTTGCACTTACATCAACTAGGCTTTGAACACCTAACCCAGTCTCCAGAACATTATGGATTAGGATTAACCCTAGGTAGTGGCGAAGTCAGTCTTTGGGAACTAGCTCGCGCCTAACCTCACCCTAGCACGACTTGGAAAACCCACATCCCTTGTCACTAAGCTATCTAGCCCCTCGCCAAATAGGGATGATTTGTCGGTTTACGGAAGAGCAGGAATGGCGCGAAGCAAACAATTGTCAGATCATCCCCCAAGTACGCAAAGCCCACTATTCAACCTTAAACCAAATAACCTCCAACCTCCTAACCTTCAACCTCCTAACCTTCAACCTCCTAACCTTGGCCAAAAGGCCACGCTACGCGAACAACATTCAACCCTTTCAACCTGGGCATTAATCACAGATATACTGAGTGACCCTCAAGCTCGTGCTCAGGGGTTTGGTGTCGATTCAGTACTGAATTTACCTTTTCCCGCTGCCGTTAAAACTGGCACCTCTTCTAATTTCCGAGATACTTGGACTGTGGGATTCACGAAAAACTATACCGTTGCCACTTGGGTAGGCAATTTTAATGGTGAGCCCATGGAACAAGTGTCTGGGGTGATTGGTGCTGCTCCCCTCTGGCATCGGATTATGTTACACCTGCATCAATCTCAAGAACCTGCTCCGTTTCAAGCTCCTCCCGGTTTAGTCCAACGTCCAGTGTGTGCCCTTTCCGGTTTGCGTCCCACTCCTGCTTGTCCAACTGTTGTCCAGGAATACTTCTATCCAGACGACCTCCAGGATTACGAACGTCAATCCGATACGTTTTATCAGATGACCAGTGTTGGAGCTAATCAGCAATCGCCCCAGTACATCGTTAATTTACCTGATGAATACAACGAGTGGTTAGCAAGACAACCCCAAGGAAATCTAGCGCCAGGAAAACTGAAAATTTTGTCTCCTCGGGAGGGGGATTTGTACATGCTCTACCCTACTGAATCGGATCAAGATAGCAATAGTGCTGTTCAACGGCTAGAGTTCAAGGTGGCTGGGGTAAAGTCTGAGTCGGTCGAGTGGTGGTTGAATGGTGAAAAGCTAACTACCAACTCATCCAATTCCTTCTTTTGGCCTCTCGGTCCTGGGGATTGGACATTGGAAGTAAAAAGCGGTGACATTAGCGATCGCGTCACTTTCAAGGTGCAGTTAGCAGAAAACCCACCAACTCGCCGGGGGTTTTCTATTGCTGGTCCTTAGTGATTTGTTAATTGTAAATAGTTAATTTATAATCTACGTGCATTCATCGGTTATACCCAGGACTTTCACTGGTTCGATTTTCTATGGCAAACTTCACGAAATATATCTTGGCAGTTGCGATCGCTGTCTTACTCATCCCATTTTTAGTGCTAACGAATTATACCTATACTGGGGAACTAAAATCAAACATCAATGCTAGTGAAGTTTACAAAATCCGCTCTTTTCATAGCAAAGATGGCATTGGCAAATTCTATATGGGTCGAGAAATTGCTAAAGTAATGGGACATCAGGAAATGTTATGGCTGGAACGCCCTAGCAGGGAATCCCAAGAGCAACCTTCTGTAGTTATTGATGCTCTTAATTTAAGACCTACAGATACTGTTGCAGATATTGGAGCAGGCACTGGTTATTTTAGCTTTCGAATCGCTCCGTTGGTACCTGAAGGAAAAGTATTAGCAGTAGACATTCAGCCAGAAATGATCGACGTTATTGACTTTTTAACAGAAGACAACAATGTTAATAACGTCGAGACAATATTAGGAAGTTTGACTGACCCTAAACTTCCTGAAAATAGCATTGATTTAGCCTTAATGGTAGATGTTTACCATGAGCTTGAATATCCCCGAGAAATGATGGAATCGATTGTTAAAGCTCTTAAAACAGAGGGAAGAGTTGTGCTAGTAGAATATCGCAAGGAAAACCCACTTATTCCTATTAAGGGCTTGCATAAAATGACTCAGAAGCAAGTTAAAAAAGATATGGAATCCATTAATTTAATTTGGCAAGAAACCAATAATGATTTACCCAGCCAACATTTGATGGTGTTTCAAGTTAGTGACAAGTCATTATAGCGGTTTTAAATTCGTTGAGGTATTGACTATAAGTAAATTTTAGCCAGTAGACAGTAGGCAGTAGGTAGTAGGTAGTGGTAATACATAGCTAGTTGATTAACTATTGCGTCTTGCCTCTTGCCTTTTCTTAAGAGATTTTTTTCACAAAAAGAAAAATCCTATAGCTTATCTTGCGAGTAACAAGGTTTTTGTGTTAATGGAATGTCGGTGATAAAAATCAGACCAGAAGTTGATTCAGATCACAATAACTTACTGAAACTCTATTTACATTGAATGAAATGAATGAAATTAAATTCCGGAGGAATAAGTAGGTGCTAGAAAAGTTAAACGAGATTAAATCAACTCTAAAAGATATAGGTGAAAAAGTTGATCAGATAGCTGATAAAGTCGAGGCTGGGGTAAAGCCAAAATTTAAGTGTAATGTTGATCATAACAACATTAATGTTAAAGAGCATAACAGCTGTTATGACAAAGTAAAAGAACTTGGCTATAAGCAGTTGATTGTAGAAAATGATGGTTGTATTGGAGCCCCCAATCTATATCGGTATAAAGTTCTTGATAACGACGAAAATAAAGTCGCTGAATTTTATACATTAAAAGGAGTCAAGGACTATTTAGAGAAACAACCTAAAAAGGCTTAAGCATCGGATAATCTTGATTTTAAATTGGTGATAATTTATCGTTTCAGGAGTTTTGCATCTACAGTTTCATCAAGAGTTTAATCAAGAAATACTGACATTTTTGATTCAGGGGTTTTGCATCTACAGTTTCATCAAGAGTTTAATCAAGAAATACGGACATTTTTAATTCACTGGACTTTAGAGTAAATTTTGGGTTTTAACGAAACTTGATAAAAAGTAATTAGGAATAGAAACCAATGCCTCAAGCACCAAAGAGTGTTTGAGATAGTCTTGAGCGATTTAATTATTTGTCTTTTTTGCCGAGTTTGGATTAGGGCTGCGTTATCGAAACTTTTCAACTCGTCTTGTGTACACAAAATTCCATCATAGCACTGCCTGAGCACAAGTGGTTTAAAAATTGTTGTAATAACTATTTATCAAGGGTTTCAGTTGAGTAAGTCAATGTGACTACTCAAGGGAAGCCAAGGGGTGCATCTCATTTTTGCTGTTTGACACGGTGGTGCGTTACGGGGCGGGCTATCCAAACCCTGACTACGAGGCGAAAAATGAAGGCTCCCCTAACACACCCTGTCTTGATGCAGTCGCTCATGGGGGAAACCCCCAAGACCGCGCTGCATCGCTACGCAAAATTTTCAAATATGAGATGCAGGGAAGCCAAGTTTCTGGTGAACGAGAATTAGTCTAAACTCCAGTGATAAAGATCAGAGCAAAAGTTGATTTATATCACAAACACTTACTGAAACTCTATTTACATTGAATGAATGAAATTCAATTCCGGAGGAATAAGTACATGCAAGAAGACTTAAACGATATTAAATCAAGGGTAAAATCTCTAGAGGAAAAAATTGCTCAGAAAGCTGATAAAGTAGAGGCTGAGGTCAAGCCAAAATTTAAGTGTAATGTTGATTATAACAAAATTGATGTTGAAGAGCATAACAGCTGTTATGATAAACTCAAAGAACTTGGCTATGATTTAGTTATGGAAAATGATGGTTGTATTGGCCCCCCAGGTCTATATCGGTATAAAGTTCTTGATAACGACGGAAAAAAAGTCAAGGATTTTTATAAATTAGAAGGAATCAAGGAGTTTATAAAAAAAGAAGAAAAACGCTTAAGTATCTCATAATATTGATTTTAAATTGGTCATAATTTGTCTTTTCAGGAGTTTTGCATCTACAGTTTCATCAATATTTGAATCAATAAATATGGACATTTTTAATTCAGGAGTTTTGCATCTACAGTTGTATCATAGAACATAACCCTTACCTTAAATCATTAGGTCCTAGTCCAAAGTCATCACTTAATTCAACCCACATCATTTCTAATTATGAAATAATTTCAACCATAAAGATTGCTGACCCTAGACACACTACGCACTAGCTTTTGCTGATCCTGTTTTTGTTTCTCATCACCACTATCATTAATAATTACTAGGATAGTAGAAATCTGATTAACATCAGAAGCATCAGGACAAGAGATAATACATAGATTTACACTGTGTTCTGCTTGAGTATTATGGGATACTAAGGTTTGAGCTGAATAATCTTGCCGACGTTCTTCTTCAGTCTTGGCAGCTAATGCTACATCGAACCATTGGGAAAAATTGCCCTCTTTAATGTGGAGCAAGTCCCGTAAAGACTTCTCCTCAATATCTTTCAAACCAATGAAATCCTTAGCGTGATCATTGGCAAGAATAATCTGACCAGTTTTATTGGTAAAAATTACACCACTGGATACATTAAAGACCAAATCTCGCTGCTCTAGCTGTTGTTGCTTGACTTTACTAAATAGCTTGGCATTTTGGAGCGCTACACCCGCTTGAATATTAAATGCTTCCATCAAGTCTTGATCCCTGCGATCAAAACTTGCCTTCCAGCAATCGGGAGGGTTTGGCCAATCGGCGGGATTGTATGGGGGAAAATTGCCCTGTTTCTTTTTATTGACTAATTGGGTAACAGCAATTAATTGATTATCAACATTAAACACAGGCATCCCTAACAAACTACAGGTGCGATAACCGGTTTGACTATCAGTTTGTTTGGCAGTTTCTGAATTGGGATGGTCATAGA
The DNA here is from genome assembly GCF_000211815.1 of Moorena producens 3L. Classification (GTDB taxonomy): domain Bacteria; phylum Cyanobacteriota; class Cyanobacteriia; order Cyanobacteriales; family Coleofasciculaceae; genus Moorena; species Moorena producens. Next base: position 43,539 of record NZ_GL890944.1, on the reverse strand, counting down.
GATCAAACGGAATTATCAGTGGCTGTTTAGTGGTAACAACTTGACCAGCAAAGCCAGCTCCTTTGGGAATCCGAATTTCTTTTAATGTGCCATCAGCAACCGTAATTTTTGTCCATAATTCATCCTGTTCCTCATCTAACATCCAGACTGTGCTGCGATCAGCAGACATTAGCTCTTGAGCCTGATTCATTACTTTATTCAAAGTTTCTTCTAGATCCAAGCTACTTTTACCCAGAGATTGTGTCGCATTTATCAATGCTGAAGCTATTCGTTGTTTCTGAGCTGCTTTATAAAATAACCGAGAGGATTTAAGAATCATTTGAATCGAGCGGGCGAATTGCGCAAAAAGTTTTTCATCCTCTGGTGTAAAGCCTTTTAAATCAATTTTATCAGCTAAGGGCGCGTCTAAAACTGGCGGTTGTTTTAACTTATTTAGTAATTGGACAACAGCCACTAAATCTCCTTTATCATCTAGTAAGGGTAAAGCCAGCATGGTATAAGTACGGTATCCAGTTTTGGTATCCCATTCCTTAGCAGTATTAGAACGGGTATCGTTATATAAATCGTAAGGAATATTGACAGTTTTCTTAGTTTGAGCAACATAACCAGCAATCCCTTTATCCGCAGGCATCCGAATCTCTTCTGAGTCTCCTCCTTCACCCTTTGCCACAATTGACCAGAGTTCATTTTTGGCTTCATCTAATAAAAAAATAGTCGTGCGATCTGCCTGTAGTATCTCGCCAGTTTTGAAGGTGATAGACCGTAACATTTCATTGAAAATGGAATCAAACCCTTCTCGGTCTAGCAGAGTATCCATCATGGATAAGGTTTGATTAAAAACTCCTAAGTCCAATTCAAGGTTGGAAACAATATATTTGAAACTTTCTGGGGTCAGGTGTTCAAGAGACTCATAGATAGTTTCCTTAGTGGTAGCCGCTAGGGCTGGATTAAGTTTCCCTTGTCGTCTGGCTTCTGAATACCGTTGAATTTCTTCTAACGCCTTTTTAAATTCTCGCTTTTCCCATTCTTGGCTAGTGGTCAAAAACTGATAATCTTGATGGCTTAAGCTTTTACCCAGGGCCCATCTTAATGCATCCTGTAACTGTTGTCCTCGCAGAAGACAGGATGTATCCTGACAATCGGAGTCTAACCAAGCAGCAATTTCATTACTATACGGTCGCAAATTTGCTAATTCTTTATCTACCCAATTTTGGTTAAAAACAGCTTGATAAATACGGTTATAAATCCTTAATTTTCCTTGCTGCTCAACCACTAATCCCGATAGCCGCAATTCTATTTGTTCATAACTGTCATCAGAAGCAATTTCTCCCCGTTGCAGAATTTGCTGATACAATCCCAGTAATCGCCCAGCCCGTTGCTCATTCTTAATAAGACGATCGCGAATAGTTTTAAGATGCTCCGGATTATCATGGGATTTCCAATCATCAATCACTTGCGATCGCACTAATTGGTCAACCCACTCTGCCTCACCACCTGTTGGGATAGTAGATACAGAATCCAACAAGAGTTTACAAAGCTTTTGGGTCAGAAAAGGTTGACCTCCACTCCAGTACAAGACCTGTTTCAGGACATCTTGGGGATTACTAATTTTTCCTTGTAATCCTTGCGCTAATCCCTGTGCTTCGTGCAACTGAAAGCCATATAGCTGAATCGCCTGACCAATATTAAAGGGTGTGCGTTTTTTATCTTGAATTAAATCTGATGGTGTTGCTACTCCAAGTAGCGCAAACGTAAGGCGTTGGTAGTCTGACTTATCCACACGTTGGTTATAGCAGGCACGAATAAAAGCGAAAAAATCATCAGTGGGGAAATCGAGGCTAAGAACGCTATCAATTTCATCAATAAAAATTACAATATTTTGAGTAACTTGCTGGAGCAAAACCTCTTCAAGAAATTCTCTCAATCGCCGCACCGCAAATATCATTTCTCGCTCACGCCACCAAGTGCGTAAATTAATATCTAGGTCGAAGTCTCTAGCCAGAGAGCGGACAATATTGGCATACCATTGATCGAGAGTGACATGCTGAGTACCATCCATGGATAAATCAATTACTGCACAGGCAACCCCATCTGCTTCAAGCCGACGCATTACTTGCACTCGTAAGCTAGATTTTCCAGTCTGTCTTGAGTTCAATACATAACAAAACTGTCCAGCCTTCAATCCTTCATATAAATCATTATCTGCTTGTCGCTTCACATAGGTAAGAGCATCGGCTGGTAAAGTCCCTGAGTATATATATTCGTAGGTCATTTTAGTTGTTAACTTTTGTTCGCGTAGCGTGGCCTATTGGCCAAGGTTGACAGTTGTTCGCCTTTGGCGTTCGGTTTAGGGTAGGTTGACAGTTGAATGTTGACAGTTGTTCGCGTAGCGTGGCCTATTGGCCAAGGTTGTTCGCGTAGCGTGGCCAATAGGCCAAGGTTGTTCGCGTAGCGTGGCCAATAGGCCAAGGTTGTTCGCCTTTGGCGTTCGGTTTAGGGTAGGTTTAAGGTTTAAGGTTTAAGGTTTAAAATTTAAGGTTGTTCGCGTAGCGTGGCCTATTGGCCAAGGTTGTTGGCCTTAGGCGTTCCCTTCGGTTAGGTTGTTCGCCCTAGGCATTCGGTATAGGGTAGGTTTAAGGTTTAAGGTTATATGAAGTATGGATTCTGAACTGACCCACTCAGCACTCAGGCTCAAGCCGCTGGCAAAGGCGATCGCAAAAATACTTGTGATATAAATCACAGCGAGGCATGACGCTATTCCCTTGCAACTTTACTAACCCCATGCTATATAACTTAAAGGCTTGCTCCGATGGGATAGTTACCCAGCTGTGTGCTTGAACCACTTTCTCCAACGCAGTTTCCAATTCTGGAGACTGTTTGAGATTTCCTAGGTGGCGTCGCAGATGGTCACTGAATGGTCCGGCTTCTGTGGGTGCCACCTCTAACAGTTGCGCTAGGGTAATCTGATCATATTTAATATAAGCTAAACCTTTGCGCAACAGATAAGGATGTCCTCCCACCATCGCCATCAGTTCCTCCACTTCTCTGGGATTCCCATCCAGTCCATAACGTCTGACTAACTCCTGTACTTGCTCTGTGCTAAACTCTGGCAACTCAATTTCCAATCCGACATTAGCCAGTGGTGAGTGATTGATATCCAAGGAGCTATAAATTTCTGTAGAATGTACTATCACCAACCGGAGTTTTTTCCAGATAGCGCTACTGCGATCGCCCCGCCTAGCGATGTCATACCAACCACGGAGAAGGCGACAAAAATCATCAGCAATAAAGGGGTGTTCAAACACCAGATCAACTTTATCTATAACGAGTACTATCTGGCTTTCAATTTCTGCCAATAAATACTCCTGAAAGTAATCTGTGGTGTTACTATTACATCCAAAAATATCATCCCAATACTCATCCAACTTATTTGACAGCCCTAGAGTCTGACCAACTCTGGCACAGAACCACCGTGAGAATTTGCCGAGGTCCCTATAGACGGTACTATCGGCTAACTCAAAGCTTAAGGTCACAGCTTGATAACCTTGCTGCCTGAGCTCAGCCAGAACTCGTTCAATCAGGGAGGTTTTACCCATCTGCTGGGGTGCTTTGATCCGAATTAGAGCACCAGGCTTGACAATTGCCTCTAACAACTGATCTTCATAAGGAATGCGCTTGACATAAAAGTCAGCATAGAGAGGAACTGGCTTTTGTTGCCCTTCTGACTCTGGCATCGGTGGGACGATGAAAGATTTATATTTACTTAATAACTCTGGATTGACTAACTTAGGCTGATATTCACTAAATAAGTCAATTAACTGATTTCGGAGTGAGTAGTGTTCACCTGGTGCATTCCTCAGCTCAAATTTCTCGCACAGCTGCTGCACATGTTTTCTGACAGTAGCTTCTGTGATGTGTAGGGACTTAGCGATCGCTTGATCGCTTTGGCCCGCTAACATTTTCTTCAAGACCTCTCGTTTACGAGGTGTTAGCTGATCAAATGCTACAGTCAAATCTAGTTGATTCAATTTTTCTAAGAACATCTCAGTCTTGCCGATAGAGATTTTGAATAATCGGTTTTTTCCCCTAGACATAGCGTTTAGGTGGTTATCAAGATGCACCAAAAAAAGATAGTATTTCTGCTAATTTTAAACCCATCCTAACTAGCTTATCGAAAAGCTGAGCTAGCCATGAGTTTGTGAAGATTTTCACACAAATTATGGATTAGACGTGGCTTGTGAGCCTTTTTCCACAAATTACCCTGATGTCTTAAACACAGGCTATAGTTTGATTAATGGCAATCAAACCTATACGAGGTTATAGATGTCTCAGTAATCTCTTGCCTTTTCCCTCAAGCTAAAACCCTGCGTCTGATGGCACTGAGTACTGGTCATATCATATCACTCCCTGTTGCACTTGTATTGCCCAAAATTGGGAGCTTGATGGGTTGTGTTGATAAAGCGATCAGCTTTTAGCTATCAGCTATCAGCTTGGTAGATACCTGATCCGAAGTGGGTGAAAACTTGACAAACATAAGGTTAATACCTCGCCCCTTGTGCCGGACCTAACAAAGCTAAGTGCCTCAGGGCGAATGGTGAGAACTTTGATCTAGCGTTTATCTAGATATAGGGATTGAAAGCTGCCAAACAAAACGTCGTTAGTAGTTAGTCAGACCAATGGCATTGCTGAATCTTCGAATTAATATGAGTGGGGTGGGCATCCTGCCTGGGAAATGAAACGGGCAAGATGCCCGTTCCACGCCTGATGCTCATTCCAAAAAATTCTTAAAATCATTGCATAATTAAGCAATGCCAGACCAATTAACTAACCCCTAACCCCTAACCCCTAACCTGAAATCCCCCGGATGTGACCGTGGGGATGAGCTTAAATCTAAATCAGGAGTTGCTGATATGCCTACCATGATGTTTAATCCTACCGAGATAATCATTGATACCTGTGTTAAAAATCTAGAGACAGGTTTCCACAGCACTTACGGCAACCTTAAATCAGACTACTGTGAGCTGATTACTTGGGCTACCCACATGGCTCTGGAAAATATTGCTAATAGTGACGCTCTCTATCACAACATTGAACACACCTTCCTAGTCACCCTAGTTGGACAGGAAATCTTGTGGGGTAAGCACATCTGCGAAGGGAGCGTCTCCTGTGAAGACTGGTTGCACGTGATTATCTCTTTGTTGTGCCATGACATTGGCTATATCAAAGGCATCTGTCGTCAAGACCAACCAGACCAAGGATTGTATGCCACAGGAATAGACAATTTCATGATTACTCTCCCTACAGGTGCAACTGATGCCAGCCTTACTCCCTACCATGTAGACCGGGGTAAGCAGTTTATTGATGAACACTTTGGTAATCACCTGCTGATTGATACTGAGCAGATTAAGCACAATATTGAATTAACCCGTTTCCCAGTACCTGCTGATCAGGATCATCAAGACACGGTTAACTATCCTGGTTTAGTCAGAGCAGCAGATTTGATTGGTCAGCTGGCTGATCCCCGCTACTTACAAAAAATTAGTGCCTTGTTCTACGAGTTTGAAGAAATCGGGAAAAATCAGATTTTAGGCTATCGTAATCCCGGTGATTTACGCCGGAACTACCCAAACTTTTACTGGAATGTTGTCTATCCTTATATCAAACCCGCATTGCCCTACCTAGAGCGAAGCCTTTCTGGTAAACAAATCCTGGCTAATCTCGATGCCAATGTCTTTCGAGCAGAACACCAATCCCAGCCTAAAGCACTCTTCAGCCATCCCTGTCGCTATAGTCAAACGACAGCACAACTATGTACAGCATGATTAGGCATGGATCTAAAAGGGTTAGTAAACAGCTAGAGAAAATGTTGCAGAGTCTACCAAAAACTCTTATTATTTGTTAGAATTAAATTAGGGTAACACCGACAGGGATTATTATGTAACTTAAATTAAAGCCGAAAACCAAGGGTTTAATAGTTGCGCTGTAATCCCGGTGGAACGAACTTTTTTGACATTTTTATGGCGCTCGCGGGATATTCCTGAGGGCTTTGGGAGATACCCCCTGGATGCGAGAGCATCTTGCATTGGCGAGCTAGAGTTTACCTTTGGTAGATTCTGGTAGCTAAAAAGTATCGGACATCATCAAGGCAAATCATCAAATGGCGATTTTGTTCAAAGTTATTTGTGCAAAGTTAATTGAAAATTGATCATTGACCATTGACCATTAACCATTGACAATTAACAATTAACAATTAACAAATGACCAATGAAAGCCATTTTAATGACCGCTGCTGGTACACCTGAAGTGCTGCAACTTCAGGATGTACCAGACCCCACAATTAAAAACGACACAGAAATCCTGGTGCGTCTTCACGCTGCTGGTGTTAATCCCATTGACACCAAACTGCGGCGTAGAGGTACCTTTTACCGTGACCAAATGCCAGCTATCCTAGGCTGCGATGGTGCTGGTGTGGTAGAAGCTGTTGGTGCTGGTGTCGATAAATTCCAGGTCGGTGATGAGGTATATTTCTGTGCTGGGGGATTAGGATTATCTGGTACGGGTAACTATGCCGAACTAGCTGTTGTTGATCAGTCCTTAGTTGCCCACAAGCCTAAATCCCTCTCCTTCCCTGAAGCCGCTGCTGCTCCTCTAGTACTGATCACTGCCTGGGAATCATTGTATGACCGAGGACGGTTGCAAGCAGGACAAAAGGTGCTGATTCAGGCAGGTGCTGGTGGTGTTGGTCACGTTGCTATTCAGCTAGCTAAGCTCAAAGGTGCTGAGGTTTGTACTACTGTCGGTTCTCAAGAAAAAGCTAGATTAGTGCGTCAGTTAGGTGCTGACTATCCTATCCTTTACAAACAAACTAGCTTTTTGACACTCCCCGTCCTTTAAGGACGGGGATTCTTACTTCAACGAGCTGTCTTGCTTGATCAGGTCGGAACCAGAAAAAGTAGAGGGCAATTCGACCTAAGCGTTTAAATCAAAGATTTAGGTTTCGGTGTGCCCCACCGTACCTTTTTTTATATAGATAGATACTTTTTTTATCTAATTTTTTTTCATAGACGTTGTCTTGATGCAGTCGCTCATGGGGGAAACCCCCAAGACCGCGCTGCATCGCTTAAGTCGTTAGACCAAATTACGCAATATGTATCTGATACATATTTTTTACGTTGTCTACTTATCATTAGATAGTATTTATCTATTTTTTTTTGTTTATAATTTTATAATAACAAGCAGTGATAAAACTGTCAAGTTTTAACTTAAAAAGAAAGCCGTCCTATAAGGACGGGGCTTTAAACCCAAAATTTTTGGTAAAACCTTTTATGACACCTGTGAAGCAGTGCGGGTATATGGCGATATTGTGACTATCCTCCAACCAGACCCAGCCGAAGGTAATTTGAAGACAGCGCGATCGCATAATTTGCGCATCAGTCTAGAACTCATGCTCACCCCAGCCTTGAAAGGGCTCACTACAGCTCAACAGCACCAAACCGAGATTCTCCAGCAGTGTGCTAATTGGATTGATCAAGGTAAACTGAAAATTCACCTCAGCCAACGGTTTCCCCTCAAAGAAGCTGCTGCTGCTCACAACGCTATCGAAGCCGGTTCTATGACAGGTAAGGTAGCACTAATTATCCATTGAACCTCCCCACCCGCCTCAGGGATGGGGATTCCCAGGCACAGCAACTAAGTCACTGTTAACTCCATGGGCGTAACTTTCCCCCGCACCGGAGGTAGCTGAGTTTGAAGTTACCGTAAGAACAAGGCAGCCTTTATAGTTAAAGGGTTATGGGTAAAAGGTTCTAGGTTGTTGTAATAAGGCTGCCTTGTTCTAAGGCGCGCGTCTTGTGGGGTCAATTCCCAGTTTTTTGAGACCCCGAATTTTTATATTTACTGCACCATTTACATCTGCGTCGTTGTAATGACCACAGTTAGTGCAAAGGAATTTTTCTTTTTTTCTGTTCTCTTTACTCGTGTGGTGACATTTTGGACACCTTTGAGACGTATGCTTGGGATTTATTTTGATTACTGGAATACCTGACTTTGCAGCCACGGCCTCAATCTTATTGACCAATTCTCCCCAAGCTGCATTAGATATTGAACGATTTAAGCCTCTTTTTGCGGATTGTCCATTGCGTTCGCGTAGCGTCGGCTTTGCCGAATCGTACCCACCATTTTCATTGGGTTTAGGCTTGCAACGAGACTTCATCGCTCTGATGTTTAAATCTTCAAAGATTAGAGCGTCTGCACCATCTACTAACTTATTGGCAGTCTCCCAATGGTAGGCATTACGATTATTAGTAATGCGTTCATGGAGAGATGCCACCTTGGAGTAGGACCTGCTTCTATTCTTAGACCCTTTCTTTTTCTGCTGGCAGCTCTTTGTCTTAGCTTCAGACGCCTTTCTCTACGCTTAAAAGACTTTGTCCGTGCCGGGTTAGCTATCATTTTCCCAGTGGAAATGCTGATTAGCTTTTTAATCCCCAAGTCACAACCTTTAACTCGCTCAGGATTAATCTCATCCCTGGCTTTTAATGGAGGGACTGGAATTGAATTGTCTTCAATCTGAAGACTTACGAACCATCCACGAGCTTTACGCCGAACAGTGACAGATTTAACATTAAACCCTTCGGGAATTGGACGATAATTAAAGAAACCCATCCATCCGATACCTGGCAAGTAAATCCGATTCCCATCTACCTTGACCTGCCCAGGGGAATATTTAAAACTTCTGAATCTAGATATTCTCTTAGGCTTAGGATATCCAGATTCGCCTTTGAAGAACTTAGAAAAAGCCACATCCAACTGTCTTAGCGCCTGTTGCAAAACAGTTGAGTTAATAGTCTTGTACCAAGGTCTCTCCTTTTTAAGGATTGGCAAATTTGAACTTTGAGCTTCGTAAGCAGTTCTTCTAGGGTTCTTTTTATTACTCTTCCATGGGTAACCAACAGAGTGAGATTTGCTAACCGAACAGGTCAACGGGCACACTTCACTCTTACTTTTTAGATCACAGTAATTGCCTAACCTAGGAGCTTTAGCTTGATCAAAAGATTCAATTCTATCTCTAAGTAAGTAATTATACTGCGATCGCAACATATCCAACCACCTATTCATTGTGGCTTTTTGTTGTCGGCTTGGCTTGAGTTTGTACCTGTACCCGAACTGCATTGTTTCGACCTATTTATCCATGCTATATTAATTATAGCTTTTAGGAATGCTGATGTCTTGAACATGGGAAAAAGAACTGGACGCCCTCCAATACACGGAGAAGCGAAAAAATCACATACCGTTAGAACTACAGATGCTGCCTGGGACGGCCTAAAAGAGATGGCAGACAGGGCAGGTCTAACACTATCTGAGTATTTGGAAGCTTTGGGGAAGACTGGCTTACTCCCTTAAATACTTGAGGGGAAATTCATCCCTGGAGACGAAACCTAAGGAGAGTGGAGCCTTTATGGTTAGTCAGCTATGCATAAAAGAGGTGCGACCCGTGGCGAATTTAATTCGCCACGGGTCGCACCTTTAGATGCGGACGAAAGGACTTGAACCTTCACGTCTTGCGACACTAGAACCTAAATCTAGCGCGTCTACCAATTCCGCCACGTCCGCTTACCTTGCGATTTATATCATAGCATAAATTATAGCCTTTATAGCAACTGCTGGGGAAAATTTTCCCAAATCCCGGTTAAAAACCCCCTTTATCATCTACACCTCAACTTTCACCCCGCCCCGGAAGGCAACATACCCTTCAATTGGTTTCGCCTTCTCCTTGGTACTGGGGTAATACCAGGCTGCATCCTTATTTTCTTTACCATTCACAACTATGGTATAATAGTTAGCTTGACCTTTCCAAGAACAGGTTGTGTGGGTACTACTTTCCTTGAAATACTGCTTGTTGATGGAGTCGCGGGGAAAGTATTGATTGCCTTCCACCACCACACATTCGTCGCTCTCGGCTAGTAACGCTCCGTTCCAGATTGCTTTTGGCATGGTTTACTTACTTGTGGTTGACCTACTTAATTGAATACTATTTCTAAGTTGACTAGGTCAACAGCATTGAAGTGCAAATGGTGTTTCTTGACCGTTGACCCTAAACTGTGACCTTCAAAAGCATTGAGAACTGCTATAGTAAGCATTCAGCCGTGAGCCATTCGCGTAGCGTGGCCATAGGTCAAGGCTCACGCTACTTGAGGTGCTGTCAGCCGTCAGCTTATTTTATTCAAAAGCTGTTCGCACCTTAAGTAGCGTCGTCAAAGCCCAAAGCTTACCTCTTTTATTCAAAAGCACCTCAAGTAGGGTGCGCATCAGCTGATCGCTGATCGCTGATCGCTGATCGCTGATCGCTGATCGCTGAACACTGACCTGCCATAGATGATAATCGCAATTGAAGGCTAGAATCCAGTCAGGAATAGTTGCCAATCCACCTCAGCCAAATCCATAGTTTGGTTAATTGCTCGCATCCTATTCCGAGGAGCCCACTAGTAAACTATTATAACTGGAGACCGCAAGTCAATATGTCTTTCACTGCTAGTGTCATTTCAGCAAAAGAATGGGGAGCTAAACCCCCAAAAAAATGGCCAGATACTACTAGACCACGATATATTATTATTCACCATACTGCTACTCCCAATGCCCCGAATGATCTATCCAAAGGAACCTTATGGGGCTCCAGAAGTTTGGCTAGGAGTATTCAAAAATCCCACATGGACGGCTTTGGCTGGGATGACTCAGGTCACAACTTTTTGAATACCACGGGTGGATATTTACTCGAAGGTAGACAGGGTTCCTTATCAGCGATTAAAAAAGGACGTTCTGTCAGCTCTGCTCATGCTGGTAGTACCCTAGGTAACCAGTCACCGGGAATTGAAAATGAAGGCACCTTTATCAGCTACCGGATGAATGCCAAACAATGGAAAAGTTTGGTAGATTTATGTGTTTCGATTTGCAAAACTACCAAGATTAGCCCAGATAATATTAAAGGACATCGAGACTTTTCACCAACCCAATGTCCTGGGGATTGGTTATACAGTCAATTGCCTCGGTTGCGCCGAGAAGTTCGTCAGCGCCTTGGCTCCTCAGTTGAAGACTATCTCAGAGAAGGAGACACTGGTCTGAAAGTCAAAGAGCTACAGCAATCCCTCCAAACTCAAGGGTTTAGTCCCGGTCCAGTTGATGGCATTTTTGGTCCTGCTACCACCAAAGCAGTGATTTCCTTTCAGAAGTTTGAGGGACTCAATCCCAATGGATTAGTGGGATCAAAGACCTGGGACGCACTGAAAAGTTCTTCTAAACCATCAGAGAAATCTCCTTCTGAACCAGGTAACAAGAAGCGCCAGCCTGTGGTTATCGTGAACACCTACAAGTATTATCGTGGCTTACCTCACCAAAAACAAGCGATTGAGTGGCTACAAAAACAACTACCAAAAGAAGTCTTGGAAGAGTTTTCAGAAAGATGGCGTAGTGATAAACCCTCATCTGGCTATCTTCCTTTAATTGAAGGAGCAGTTGGCTCAGAAGTAGAGGAACTACAGCAGCGGCTCCAAACCCAAGGATTTTATGCTGGTGCAACGGATGGGGATTTTGGCTCTCGGACAAAAGCTGCGGTGATTGCTTATCAGAAAGCGAAAGGATTATATGCTGATGGGATTGTGGGTTCTATAACTTGGTCTACTTTGAATCTTGACTAATGGGAATCGGTAATTTTGAATTGGTAATTGCTAGTTTACGATGACCCATTAATCATTAATCTATACAAGTTATTTTTTTTAGAAAGGAGGCTAACAAAGTATTTTGTTAGCCTCCTTTATCTAGGGATAAAACCAGTTAAATTTAAGCTATTTTTTTTATGCCTATAGACATAATTAAACGTAACTATGTTACTGGTTACGTTTATTAACGTTGATAAAACTCTTTATGTGAACCGTTTACCCTTGTCTAATATAGCACTACGCATTAAAGTTAGAATATTGATACAAGCAGCAAAAGCTGTTGTAGTCAACTTTTTCCTCTTGCCTCTTGTCTCTTGCCTTGCGCGTAGCGCTATACCTGATCTTAACAGTCAAGTTTAATTGTATATAACTACTTGAATCGAATATTTCTGATCTTATCGATCTATTCGGAAAACAGGTTGGTACTGTCGCAGACACGACCTCTGCCAGATATATGAATCAACAGCCAGTCAAGCTAATTGAATTTGACCAGGTGGAAGATGCATACAAAGCTCTCAAAGCGGGGCAAGTGCAGGCTTTAGTTTATGATTCACCAAGGTTACTTTACCAAACGTCACAAAACCGAGAATACCAGATTGTGGGTGAGTTGTTTGCTGAACAAGACTACGGCATAGTTTTGCCTCAAGGTAGTCATTATCGTGAGCCAATCAACCGAATTATTTTGCAATTACAGGAAGACGGAGAACTCACCAACCTAGAGCAAAAGTGGTTTCCTTCTAACCAGTAAGATTAGGTATGCTTAATCACGTACAATAGGGTCGATTGCATGCATAGTAATTGGTAATTGGCCATTGGTAATTGGTAATTGGTAAAGTGACACAAGAGATACAGCTTCAAATTGAAACAATTGATGAAAAATCCCTGCACCTAAGGACAGTCAAGGCTTTGGGACGAGCACACGCAACCACTCTTGGTCATTTTCCTGAAGGAGCTTTTGATCAACACGCACTCAGTCGTCAAATACTTGTGGCTCTGACTCCTGAAAAAAAGTGTACCGGTTATTTGTTATACCGGAAGGTGCGTAGACATAATATCATCGTTCTTGTTCATCTATGCATCGAGCCATCATGGCGTGGTAACGGTATTGCTAGAAAGCTAGTTAATTATCTAAGTCAGAATACTCAGGACTTTTACGGCATTAAACTCAAATGCCGTCGTGATTATGGATTAGAGAGAATGTGGTCTCACTTAGACTTTGTTCCTTTGGCTGAAAAACCCGGAAGGAGCAAGGATGGAAAACTACTTACCGTTTGGTGGCGCGATCACGACCATCCTACCCTATTTTCTACGGTTGCTACCCAAAAACTTGAGTCTAAATTATGTGCAGTCATTGATACCAGCGTGTTTTTTGACTTGCAAGGAGATGAAGCTAGGTCAAAGGCAGAATCTGACTCTCTACTAGCTGATTGGTTACAACCTGACTTGGAGTTATGTATAACTAATGAAATATTTAAGGTCATCAATACTATTGATGATACTAAACAAAGGAATAGTAAACGCCAGTTAGCCGATACCTTTACTCAACTCCCCTACAATCAGAAAGACTTTGAAACAGCTTGTCGCGCTCTAACCAAGGTTTTGTTATCAACTCAGGTAACTATCAATGAATCTCAACAGCGTCAGTTAGCTATAGCCATAGCTTCAGATGCACCATTTTTTTTGACTCGTAATTCACAAATACTAGCGATCGCAGATGCTATCAATGAGGAATTTAACTTATCAATCCTTAGTCCTACTAGTTTAATTGTTAAGCTAGATTACCTTCACGAATATATTAACTATCAGCCTGTACGCTTAGCAGGCACAGGTATCACTAGACAAGTTGTTCATAAATTAGATCAGGTACCTTTCTTGAGTCAAAGGTTTTTGATTGCTGCTAAGGGAGAAAAACTTAGTGATTTTCAAGGAAGGCTGGGCTATATTATTGCTAATACCGATAAATTTAATTGTTATATTATTCTGCAGTCAAAAAATACTCCCAAAAACAATACTCCCCTAGCTTTAATTGCGTATCATACCGATAAAACTCATGAGTTAAAGGTGCCAATTTTTCGGGTTAGATCAGGTCATCTTGAAGAAACAATAGCGCGTTACTTAATTTTTTGGTTTATATCCCTGTCAGTAAGTAAAAATCTGCCATTTACACGAATTACTGAACCTTATTTGAATCAAACTATTCTTAGCGCTATTCAAGATGATGCTTTTTTTAAAGTTAAGGATGGTTATTTAAATGCCAATCTTGCGGTTGCGGTTACGGCGACAGAATTATCCGACTATCTCACTAATTTAGCTAATCTAAGTCCGGATTATAATTTTTGTCTAAAAATTGCTGAAACCCTCAAAACTGATAATTTAACCAAAGCGGTAAAAACAACTATAGACGTTGAACGCATACTGTGGCCAGCAAAAATTATTGATGCTGACCTTCCTACTATAATCATTCCTATTCAAGCAGAATGGGCAAAGGAATTATTCGATGAAGACTTAGCTAACCAGCTCCTATTGAGATCGGAAACTGATCTGGCGCTAAAACGTGAACTTGTCTATTATCGAAGCCATAGAGGTAATGGTGGCTTAAAACCAGGGGTTGTTGGTAGAATTATTTGGTATGTAAGCTATAATAAAAACTATTGTGGCACAGGACAGGTAAGAGCTTGCTCTAGACTTGATGAAGTAGTCGTCAACAAACCTAAAAATCTCCATCAACAGTTTCGCAGATTGGGTGTATATGAATTAGAAGATTTAATGAAGCTTACCAAAAATGATCCTAATAAAAAGCTGATGGCCCTTCGATTTAGTAATACTGAACTGTTTAAAAATCCTATAAATTTGGCTGAAATTAAAGAAATACTTGGTAAGCGTGTAACAGTTCAATCACCGTTGCGGATTGAACAGGAACAATTTACAATGATATATAGAGAAGGCACCCCAAATAAGTAGTGTTAACAATGCCCAATGTGTTGTTATTATCAATTCGTCCTAAATATGCTAGTCAATTATTCAATGGAACCAAAAAAATTGAACTTCGTCGGGTGCGTCCTCGATTAGAAGCAGGGGATATTGTTGTGGTTTATGTCTCCGCTCCAGATAAGGTTTTATCGGGTTTTTTTGAAGTGGAAGACGTTATTCAAGACCGCCCGGATAACCTTTGGTATAAAGTAAAAGACAATGCTGGGATAGAAAAAAAAGATTTTAATGAGTATTATGAGGAAGCCGCCGTCGGTTATGGGATCTGCTTAAAACTCATAGAACATTTTGAGCCACCAGTAACCTTACAAGATTTGAGAGCAAAATGGGCTAACTTTAGACCTCCACAATCTTATCATTACTTAACGACTAGGGAATTTGAGTATCTTAAGTCTATTGTAGAGGATAAAATGGAAATTAGGTCAGAGCATTATATCAATTAGCTAAATCTTTGCTAAGAATAGATTTGGTAATGGGTCATGGAGAATCGATAATGGATAATAGCAATGCAATAACCCATGAATGATAATCAATGACTAACTAACTAACAGTCTAGAATTTATCAAACATGTTCTAAAAAAAATTAGGTGGATAGTATGGTAGGGGATAAGAAAGCTGAATTGGTCAGTCTATTTGAGGAATTTATCAGTTCATATCCCTACACACCGGTTGGGTTAAGTCACATGGCAACCTACAAAGAGCAGCGTCGCCTTTGGTGTCGGAATTTTGAAGCAATCTTTGCTATGGTAGAGTCGGGAGAAGCTATAACCGAACCGATACTGTTTCAGCTATTCCCTGATAGAGAATTGGCGATTACCTTGAATAGTCCATATGGTGAGGGTGATGGTTCATGGATACTAACTATTCCTAGAAAACGTGATAATTATTTAGAATTACGATTGCCATTAAAACTGAGATATCAGCAGAAATGGATACAAAGGTTAGTAGAGCAGATTGGTTACGACATTCTTGAATTTGTTGGTCGCTGCACTAAGCATCCTAATCAGTTATCAGCAGCTTGTGATCAGTTTTCTACAGGGGAATACTCTAAAGGTTTTCCCACGGAAATGCTGACGAATCTCCTCAATGGGCTGCAACCAGATAGGTTTCTGTTAATCAATGATAGTTCTCGACAGGTTATAAATTATTTTGTTAATACATCCTACGAAAAGAGACTGACAGATTATCCAGCGGCAAATGCTGCAGGATTGAAGCTGATTAAAGCATTAGATAACACTATGCATCAACCTGGTGTACCAGTGCTCAGGGATAATGATTTATTCGATATGTTTTGCTACTGGTTGGTTGCGGTTAAAGGGTATAATTTTTCGGGTAAGGAACTCCGAAGAGTAGAGGAGGCGATCGAATTTACCTCTGATGGTTCAAGGATGGCGTTACCAGGGGAGTATACGGTAAGCGAATGTGCTAAAGATACTGGTTTTGATATAGCAGAGTTAGAGGCATGGATACGTGCTATTGAACGCAAAGGACAAGGAATTTTTTACGGTCCACCAGGTACAGGTAAAACCTATAGTGCTCAAAAAATTGCTAACCATTTAATCAGTGGAAGTGATGGATTCACAGAACTTGTCCAATTCCATCCTGCCTATTCCTATGAAGACTTTATTCAAGGTATCCGTCCACAAAGTCAAAATGGGGAATTGAGATATCCTCTAGTTCCAGGCAGATTTATAGAATTCTGTAATAAAGCTGAATCTCGGCAAGGAATTTGTGTTATAATCATCGATGAAATTAATCGTGCTAACCTCGCTAGTGTGTTTGGAGAATTATTGTATCTACTAGAGTACCGGGGTCAAAAAATTCCCTTAGCTGGCAGTAATCAACTATTCAGTATCCCGAAAAATGTTCGGATCATCGGCACTATGAACACGGCAGACCGTTCTATTGCTCTAGTTGATCAGGCATTTCGCCGTCGCTTTGCATTTATTCGGCTCTATCCCAACTATGAAATCCTAAGACGATATCACGAAACAACGGATTTTCCAGTTAATGGATTGATTAAGATACTCGAACAAATAAATAATGCGATCGCAGATCCTAACTACTCCCTCGGAATCTCTTTTTTTCTAGTAGAAACAATAGCTGAGGAAATTGAATATATCTGGCAAAGGGAAATTGAGCCATATCTAGAAGAATACTTTTTCGATCAACGGGACAAACTAGACCAATTTCGCTGGGACACTATTAAAGTTAATATTAAAAATTTAAACTAAAAAATGAAAATAATTAAACTAACGGAATATCAGCCAGATAAGATTCCACGCTACCAGATTCCAGAATCGGTAATCCATGAATTGCAGCAAAAATACAGCAATCAGGTAACAGTAAATCTTGAATACTCCAAAACCGGGGATTACTGGCAACTAACCTCTCAAGGATGGGTAGGTTATATTCCCCTAACCAATGAACTGAGCATCCAACTCCAGCCGAAAGTCCCCCTAAACAATCTTTTCGGAATGCTTGACTATGCCTATAATCTTAGAAGCTTTCACATTCTAGAGGGGTTGATTGATTGTCAATCTCTAGAAGAATTTTACGATTACCTGGTCAGTATCCTCATTAATGGCATACGCGATCGCATTCGCCAAGGACTCTACCGCACCTACATCCCCACAATTGCTCAACTAGCATACCTTCGGGGGCGTTTGGATGTACAGCAAACGATCCAGAAGCCATGGGATATCAAACTTAACTGCCATTACGACGAACACACTAGTGACATCGAAGATAATCAGATTATCGCCTGGACACTCCACTGTATCTGTCGCACTAGTTTATATAGCGCTAATGTAAGTCCAATGTTGCGCCAAGCCTATCATGCCCTACAAAACCTTGTCACCCTACAACCTTATAGTGCTAGGGATTGTATCGGACGAAACTATAATCGGCTCAATCAGAATTACCAAAGGTTACATGCTCTTTGCCGCTTTTTTCTCGAACACAGCGGACCAAGTCATCAAACAGGTAGTAATACCATGTTGCCCTTTCTAGTTAACATGGCAAAACTCTATGAACGCTTTGTGGCTGAATGGCTAAAATCGCACTTACCCAGTGGCTTTGGGATTAAGATACTCGAAAAAGTAGACATCGACAAGACATTATATTTTTACATTGATTTAGTACTCTACGAGGTAGCGACTGAGAAAACATACTGCATTCTCGATACTAAGTATAAAATCCCTATTAGTCCATCTCGTGAGGATTTTAACCAAGTAGTAATCTATGCCATCACACAAGATTGCCAAGAGGCAGTTTTAGTATATCCAGCTCCTTTAACTCAACCCCTTGATGTTAAAATTCGTGATATTCGAGTCCGCAGCTTGACATTTTCCCTGGATGGGAATTTGGAAGAAGCTGGTCAACTATTCTTAAAAAAATTAACAGGACTGTCAGCTGAATGCTGACAGCGGTAGCCTGAATGCTTACGGTAATTGGTTATTTCCCTTAGCAATTACCCATTACAAAAAAAGAAGAACGATCTTGGAAATGATTCAAATGATTCAACAGACTTGATATCATTCATCATTGGCCAATTCTTCAACGCCCTGATGAATCACGATTGGTGTTCCCACAGACGCCCAATCAAATAACCACTCAGCATGATCCACAGCTACATTGACACAGCCATGACTTACTGGAGTACCAAACTTACGATGCCAGTATGCCCCATGGATAGCATAGCCCCGGTGGTAATACATGGCATAAGGTACATTAGCCAGATCGTAATCTGCACCACGCATTCTGTCCTTGCGACGCTTGGATTGAATAGTGAATGTACCAGGATGGGTAGGTGTTGAATCTTTACCAAAAAATTTGGGTAATCGCGCCCCGTCCTTATAGGACAGCTTTTTGTGAAATTAAGACTTGACGTTTTTTTCGCATCGTGTTAAAATAAAAGCCTAGCGAAAAAAAATAATGTTCTAGATAAACATGATCTTAAAATAAGTAGATAATGTAAAAAATAAGCTAAGAGATCAGCTTATTGCATAATCAAATCTAACGATTTGGATATCTACGAAAACATAAGATCAAGAAAAAGTTTATCTAACTTGTTAACTAGATTAGGTACGGTGGGGCACACCGAAACCTAGGTCATAGACCAAATACGCTTGTGGAGTGGAGACCTCTATTTTTCCTGGCTCCGGCCTGGTTAAACAAGTCACCCCGTTGAAGCAAGAATCCCCGTCCTTCCAGGGCGGGGAGTGTCAACAGTGGAGACAATTATTGCATAAACCGGTTGTCTACCTTCCCAAGCAATCAGCCTTTGATTGGTTAGGTCTATCTCAATCCAGCGTTCCTCTGAATCTTGCAGTTCCATCACTCTGGTAGCGATTTGCTCACTTACAGGATTGGTCAACGCTGGTGTTGTCCAGACAGCCAAGGCGATTAGCATCAGTGGGAAACTGGCAAACAAGCTTCTTAACGGATTTAGCCAGTGGAAAAACATATAACCTTAGCAGTCAATCAAACAAATCACCCATATCATAGCCTCAACTTAGAGAATCAGGGGCTAATCGTTGCTTTAGCTGTTTTGCTCGTTTTGCGATCGCATTCCAATTCCCCTCATCAATCAGGGATTGAGGAAACAAATTCCCTGAAAGACCCACAGCGATCGCTCCGATATTAATCAATTCCTGAGCATTGTCTATGGTAACACCACCAGTAGGAATTAAAGGGATGTGACCGAGTGGTCCAAGTAAGGCTTTGATGTAACTAGCACCACCGACTGCCTGAATCGGAAATACCTTAACACAGCTAGCACCAGCATCCCAAGCTGTCACAATTTCTGTGGGGGAAAGTGCTCCGGGAACCACTGGCACCTTAGCAGCTATTGCTGCTTTAATAACTGGTATATCTACATGGGGACTAAAGATAAACTGCGCTCCAACATCAATTGCCTGATGTAACTGAGATTGGTTTAAGATCGTGCCAGTACCGATGATACAGTTGGGTAATTCTCTATGGAGCTGACTAATCAGCTCAGGAGCATCAGCGCTATTCCAGGTAATTTCAATTAACCGTATACCCCCAGTGGCTACCGTCTTAGCCATCTGCTCGCCTAGGGATTTCGAGGATGCTCGAATCACAGCAATTACTCGCTGCTGTCGTAATAGGTTTAACCAGTTATCAATGATCAATTCTAGTTACCATTAGTTAAGCTCAACACCCTCGTGGGTTCCCGTAGCGTGACCTACGGTCAAACCGCATCTGCATAACTAGCAACTTGGGTTAATAAAATTTATATGACTTTCATAGAAAATGAAAATACAAGATTGAGACATTATTTAGCAAGACTACATCGACGCACTCTGTGCTACTCTAAATCTGAACAAGCGATGCAGCAAGGTCTTGGGGGTCTCTCCACACTCGCGCATTGCATCAATAAAATCTTGCATTTATCAATTAGGCTTCTTATTTATTATTTAAATTATCATAAAATTCCCCTTTATAGTTAAATCATTTCGATATTCAGCAACGCCCAATTTTGAGACAGTGTTTTTAAGTTCACTGAGCAATTGCGCTGTGAGGTAAGTTACGATGGTTTGATACTGGATTTAGGAAAATTAATCTATGAGCCTCGTTTTGGAACGTGAGACACCACCTTTGCGAGAAGATGAAACCGGAGCGATTCGAGTTGGAAATTCAAGGGTTTTGCTAGAGACTGTTATTCGAGCGTTTCAAGATGGTGCATCCCCTGAGTCTATTGTCCATCGATACTCGACTCTATCTTTGTCCGATGTTTACAATACAATTGGCTACTACCTTCGACACCAAAATGCGGTAGAAACATACTTAAATCAGAGAGAGCAATTAGCTGAATCAGTGCAGCAACGTTTGTCTAGTATCCAACCTGATCTCAGCGTAATTCGTACCCGTTTGCTATCTCAGCACAATCATTAGAAAGGGTATTGTGCTGTATTTGCCTTTGTGACCAATAATTACTCACTCTACAATACTGTACAATTTAGTAAATATTCGGAAATTTATGCTTAAAAGCCCGTGACGAGGATTGAACTCGTGACCTCACCCTTACCAAGGGTGTGCTCTACCACTGAGCCACACGGGCTAGATTGAAATTATTAGATTTACATTATTGGTTTGATTTAGCCTATTGTACTTTGGCCAAATTTACTCTGCCAAGGTATCAATTAATCAGCTTTTGATTTACCGAGGCCAAACCAGTCATGGTAATTAGTTAACGGTTAAAATCAGCAAATATTATGCTGACTTATCAAAAGCATATTTAGGTTATATCTCAAACCATTGTGGTGGGCCGGGCTGGATTTGAACCAGCGTAGGCATAGCCAACGGATTTACAGTCCGCCCCCATTAACCACTCGGGCACCGACCCTTTTAGCTCACATTTATAAATGTTAGCACAGCTTTTAGGAATTGTCAATTTTTTCAGGAAATCGACCGGAATTAGCCAATGCTGTAAGCGTTGTGCAATGCCCACCAGATCAGAACGCTGATACTGCCCAAAACCAGAATTGCTGAAATAACAACGGCTTTCGGGCTATCAGCTCCTTTAAACTTCATGATGCCACGATTGAGGTCTGACATAGTTTGTCGCTCCTGTTTGAGTTATCAGGGATCTAACCAACAAGTCGATTATAGCCAGGGCTAAATCAGGGGGAAATTTACCGATTAACCTTGGTATACTCAGCTTTGAGCGGTTATACTCGGCTTTTAAAGTGATCTCAGTACTGAAAACCTAGAGAAAAGTATAGGAAAAATTTATAAAATATATAGGATTTTCTTGTGAAAGTATTGCTATTAACCTTGGCAGTGCTAGTCAGTTCCTTGGTAGCGCTAGAGGTGGGTTTACGATGGCTGCTGGGCTTCGGTAATCCCCTGATTTATGTGGCAGATGAGGAAATTGGCTACTTGCTAGCCCCTAACCAAAGCACCAGACGGTTTGGCAACCGCATTGTCATTAATGAATATTCCATGCGCAGTCCCACCACTACTCCTAGCCCACCGCCATCGATGCTGCGGGTGTTCCTACTGGGGGATTCTGTTGCCAATGGGGCTTGGTGGACAGACCAAGACCAAACCATATCAGCACGGCTCCAATCTCAATTAGAACTATGGCTGACCAAAGACGTCTTACCAAGTCTAACCAAGGAGAAACCATTTGAAACAGTCGAAGTCCTTAATGCTTCTGCTAATTCTTGGGGACCACGAAATGAGTTAGCCTATCTACGACGCTTTGGCACCTTCAACGCCCATGTAGTGGTATTACTGATTAATACCGATGACTTGTTTGCTACAGCACCGACTTCTGTACAAGTGGGACGCGATCGCAATTATCCCAGCCAAAAACCCCTCTTAGCCATAGCCGAGATCTGGAGTCGCTATCTCCTGAGAGCACCAGCTATTCCTGAAATGGAAGCAGTCAGAGCAGAACCAGGAGACCGGGTTGGCTTTAATCTCAAGGCCATTGGGGAAATTAAGACCCTAACTGATGCTGCTGGAGCCAAGTTAGTGCTAGGGATGACCCCCCTACTCCGGGAAATTGGTACCAAAGGACCTCGTGACTATGAGTTAAAAGCCCGTAAACGCTTGAGTGACTTTACTGGCGAGCACAACATTACTTATCTAGATTTTTTACCAGTGTTCAATAACACCGAAACACCAGAAATACTTTACCGTGACCACATTCACCTTAGCCCCCAAGGAAATCAGAAAGTCAGTGAAGTTATATCAGCTCAGTTGACATCTCCCCCGGTTGAAACACGGGGGATTCTATGAGGATGTGAAGTCGCAGCGGTTTTCCCGTGCGACGCTTCGCGAACACAGCTCATTCGATATGATTTTTTAAGAGAGTTAAAAATGTCATACCTATGCGGGAGTGTCAAAGCTCCCCTACCCATCTTGGTTAGATCGAGACCTAACTGTTTGGCTACTTTCCTAGTAATGTTTCCCGCGCCATTACAGTCTGCATTAACTAGGTATCCTTCCTTGGTCTTATAAAGCCCGCGCCTTACTCTTTTTCCCGAAGGTTGCCATCCACTGGGTTTTTCACCGTGCTTAGGTAATGGGTCTTCGTCCAAGTACGACGCTTTACTTGTGTAAGATTCCTCAGTTACTGTCAATTTAATGCCATACTCAGGGCATATTTGTTCCAGCCTTTTGATTAATCTTTTTGTAGGAATTACTACAAAATTTTGATTACCTCTTCGACCTATATTAATTGAGTCTTTTTGTCGTTCATTCCATCCGATTACAATATTCCCAATGCGGTCGTTGAGGCAGCGATTAATAATGAAACGGGCGGCTTTATTGACTGCATCCCGCATTTGGTTATTTCGATTCCGCTGAACTCTATCTAAGTTCGTATCCCAATAAAACTCAGGCTTCCCGGTTTTGTATTTTGCGACCAGGCGAGCATAACCCTGATTCATTGACTTCAGCTTTCGACCATCAAGGATTAGACTCTTTCCATGAGTCGATACACCGGTCAACCAATTATCGCCACCATGATCGAAACTCCATGCCTGAGAATAATCAAGATTTGGGTTATCCTCTATCGGCTGTTTTTCATCATCTATCACCCAGTGGATCCATAGTTGCCCTAAATATGGTCGAATAGTCACCTCTTTGACCCAATCTGGGTCAAAAAAATACGGAGCTTCTAAGGCTATTTCAGTAAGTAATTCTGATTTACTCTCTTTGCTTATAGAAGGATAAAATAAACCTTCTTTGTAAGTAAGAGCTTGCCTGGGAAAAGTAACAGCTGCTAGTCCCCCTTTCTTTCGGTATCTAAGAAGCCTTGGTCTGTCTACCTGGCCTTTATAGTAAAGTCCAACTAATTGGTTGTAACTTGTAATTGATTCAGCCACAGACTTGAGAGTTTGCTGTGCTGATTGGGCGGCCATGGCTTTGTAGTGGGGGTTTTCTTTCAGCTCTTTACAAAGCTCTGCGTATTTAACCCCGCACTTATAAGTTCTCCACCCATACCGCAGTACATCTTCCTTCCAGTAAGTGGTGTAAGCCTCTACTTGTTGCTCTAGCCAACTGTAATGCTTTTGTTTAGAGTAATAAATCGCACAATTCCATAGACTGTTAGCATTCTCACATTGAAACAGCCAAAAAGCTTTTTCTTCATCATTAAATACTGCTTTTACAGGAATTGTTTTGTACATCTTGATCATCACCTCCTTTCAAATATTGTGACATATCTATAGTTTCATTAAATAGTTCCATTAAATAGTTTCATGGGTTCGAGATACGACTGGATTAATCCAGTCGCTCTGTTTCACACCCGGTCTAAAAACGCAGGGCTCTCACATTTCGGGGTGTCTTGGTAGCTTCATCAGTGATCACACTGGTCAGGTAAATGATCAAAGCCACAGGGGAAAAGGTTGATCGCAAATCCGAATTCAAGACCCCCTGTTGAAGTCAGTCCAGGCAGACTTTGTACTTATTTGTTCCTTACCCTATTGGGCTCCCCCTAATGTCGGTCAGTTACAAGTGCAACTGACCCCTACATCATCAACAACAAATCAACAACAAGTCACTAACACGGAACTGTCATGACGGAAGTATGGAGTTTATGATTCCCATTGTCTACGTTGTGCCAAACTTGACCATCAAGAGCCATCTGCTCAATCAAACTGGCCAAGCGCAGTGCTTTCAGAGCTTGTTCACCTCCGACAGAAGGTTGATTACCACCCCGTACACAATTGACAAAGTGTTCTAACTCAGCATGGAGTGGTTCAATATTACTGGTATAAACCTTCTCAATCAAACCATCCTGTCGGTAAAGCACTTGACCATAGTCGGTCATATAATTGGCAGTGGTTTGCCGATGAATTAGAATCTCATTATTTAGGAAATCAGCTTCCGTCAGAGAATTTTTGCAATGGGCAGCGATGCGACGGATTTTTCGGTGTGTCACTTTACTGGCCGTGACAGTACCAACAATACCATTGGCAAACCCCAAGGTAGCAGTGACGTAATCTAAATACCCGGAATCAGAAGCACGGCTGCCACTAGCGGTTAACCTTGTCACAGGTGAGGCTACCAATTCTAGTAATAGATCTATATCATGAATCATGAGATCCAAAACCACCGAGACATCATTGGCTCGGTCAGAGTAGGGACTCATGCGATGAGCTTCCACAGCCAGCAATTGTTCTGTCTTGAGAACTTTGCTCAGTTCAAGGAAAGCTGGGTTAAAACGTTCAATATGTCCAACTTGGAGAATACATTGGGACTCTGCTGCTGCATTTACTAACGATTCTGCCTCAGCAATACTAGCGGCAATCGGTTTTTCAATTAAGATATGCACTCCAGCTTGTAGACAAGTCATCCCGACGTCATGATGTAGACGGGTCGGTACTGCAATGCAAACCGCCTCTACATAGGGAAGAAGATCGTGATAATCTTCAAAAAAGCGAACACGGTACTTACTGGCAATATTTAAACCACGCTCGACGTTAATGTCTGCCACACCCACAATTTCAACGTCTTTGAGAAGACTCAAAACTCGGGCATGATGTTGTCCCATATTGCCAACGCCAATCACACCGATTTTGATTGGCTGCGGTAAGTTGCGCTGGACTTGATGATCTCGATGTCTTTGATAAGTACTATTCTGCACTCTTTTTTGCTCCTCCACCACTGGTAATAAGTCGATTTACTTAATCTAAGTCGCCTTAAACCATCCAGATAGTACCACAGCAACTATAAATGTGAAGAATTTCAAAGCTTTGTCCATCCCACTCAAGCTAAAAGAACCTTTAAAACATGTGTTCTATATTTATTGTGGTTTGACGAAATATGGAACACTAACCCTATGTGTCAGTTTGTGGGTTGTCTGTTGACAGAGCAATGAAATTATTAATTGGTAGTTGTAGTAACAGTGCAAAACGTTTGATTAGGCATTATCCTGATGAGACTTGTGATATCTGGTTGGATCATGTCTAAGAAAGTAATTGTGTTGTTATCTGGAGGTTTAGACTCTGCTACAGTTTTGTATCAATCAGTAGGAGACGGTTATGAGTGTTATGCCCTTTCCTTTGATTATCAGCAGCGACATCGACGAGAACTCAAATCAGCCTACGCAATTGCTACTGCAGCAGGTGTTAAGGAACATCAGGTAGTCAGGTTTGACTTACGGCAGTGGGGAGGTTCAGCGTTAACCGATGATAACCTTGACCTACCCAAGGAGCGTAGTCTAGAGCAGATGTCTCAAGAAATCCCCATTACCTACGTTCCAGCCCGTAACACGATTTTTCTGAGCTTTGGCTTATCCTATGCAGAAGCAATTGGTGCTGAGGGAGTCTATGTGGGTGTCAATGCCTTGGATTATTCTGGGTATCCAGATTGCCGTCCGGATTATATCAAAGCAATGCAGACAGCTTTTGATTTGGGCACAAAACAAGGTAGGGAGGGCAATGGAATTAAAATTTTCACTCCTCTGATTGACCTGAAAAAAACCGAAATTATCCAATTAGGCAATCAGCTGGGTGTTCCTTGGGAAAAAACCTGGTCATGCTACACAGGTAACGATCTAGCTTGTGGTGTTTGTGATGCTTGTCGGTTGCGATTGGCTGCCTTTGCTGAGTTGGGATTGGACGATCCACTTCCTTATCAGGAAGGCTGAGTGCCTCAGTGTGAAGGGTGCTGAGTAAACTGAGTAATCAGTGTGTTGGTAGAAGAACAGGGATTTTCATTCCTGTTGGATACTAGGAGAATTGATTTAGCCGATAGTTACGTCTGGCGTAGATACGGTAAACCCCTGTATCTGCCAGCAATAATTCTTGATCAATCACTAACTGGTAGCCTTTCCTTTGGAGTAAGTTTGTGATCTGCTTTAGTTTTATCCCTGCTGTAATCTGATCAACCTCCATGACAATTTGCTGAATTTTTTCCCAATCCTTCTCCTTGATGCCAGCCAAGATATCTAGCTGAGGTTGATCAGCATTAATTTTGAGTAAATCAATTTTTTCAATGTTCTGTTTATGAATAAAACTAGATATAGTCTTTGAGTGCTTGGAAAGTCCAAAATTGAAGACTTTGGCATTGGAGCCATACAGTGATGCATTGATCTGCAACAGTTCAAAAACATCTGGTAAGGCTTCAAAGGAGAATAGTCTGGCATTTTTACAGATTTGCTGGGCAAACAGGGTGAACATACCGATGTTTGCCCCTATATCAAAAATACAATCCCCATCATGGATAGTTATGCCATGTTTAATATAGGTTTGTTTTTCAAATATTTCTTGATATAATTCCTCAGTTTCTTGTTCATTTTCATGAACAATTACTAAATTATTTGGTAATTGGTAATCGTTATAATTAGCTAGTAATGCTTCGGCTTTAAGAATATCAAAATTGGTAGCTAACGTTAAGTTATACTGATGATTTGCTGATAAGGGCTGATTGGCAGGAGACCTGATCCAATCTTCAAAACTTGAGGAGATGACAGGACTGCCATTTTTTTGAGTAGATATTAGACTAGACTTATCAAGTATTTGTTCAACATCTTGATTAGATTTTGATAAGTTTATTTGGGATGGAATATTTATATCTTCCATCCATAAATTAACAGATTCATTGAAGGGTTCTGCTGTCAGGGTAGCTGTTAGTTTAATAGTTATTTCAGATAGTTTATTTGCGTTTAATACCATAGGTATTTTCGTTAACTATATTGATTAAACTGCACAGTAGTAATATCACTAATTATAAGTAGTTATATCGACAGAGATATTACTGACTTACTTATAGTGTAGTAAAGCACCCTGATTGAATTTTAGTTAATTAAAGCAATTTTAAGCAATCTTAATTTAAATTTCATTAAAATTATAAAAATCAATAAGACTCTGGCGATATTCTTTACCCTGGATTTTATGTTAATCCTCTTCCGAATATAATCATTTCGACATGGATTTAGATGGCAGTTGACTTAAGAGTAAATAAACCTGTATCTATACAATATTGACTCATCCATGTTAGTAATTGGTTGCCATTTTGGCAAAATTTTCGGTTATGAGGAAGGAGAGGCCGTGAGCCACGCTACGCGATTGACCGTAGGTCACCCTAAGCGAACGGATATTCTGGAGGAGCGAGAAAATCCCGATGACCAGCAATATGTGGATCAGTAAGGGTGAATAAAACGATAACGACTGATCATACTATGAAAATATTTATAGTTACTGGTTTAACGTTGAGTAGTTTTACAAAAATATGCGATCGCGTCCAATCAAAGCATGTCTTGTCAATCCAATGGTGTCTTTTAGCTCAAGCTCTGACCGAAATTCAAGTAAATCATTATGATTCCAAATGCTGGGAGTGATTTTCGGGATACTCTGGGGGTTCAAACCGAAGTATATTTCATAACCGATAGGTTGAAATCAATTTAATAGGGTTACAGTTGACGCTTGACGCTTGAGTGTCAGGGATAAACGCTCAACAAAAAAATTCAACTAGTGACCTCAAACAATCTAAAACGGAACTAGATAAGGAACTAGATATAGTTAAGCATATTCAATATCTCAATATCTCAATTGATTTAAAACTACGGTTTAGGAGACTTGTTTTATTTGCCAATCAAGTATATAATAGTGAATGGAAATCACATCAATTTTCATCCTAACTGTTGAAACTCTTCTTAATAACCAGAGTAACTGCTCTTTTCTTGCCACTAAACGTAACTAGTTGGTAACGAGTCAGCAGTCAGCTCTCGGCTGTGGAGCTTCTCAAGATAGGTGTCCACAATTGCTCATGTCTTCCTTCCTGTTGAGATAGGTACTACGGAATTATTCTGATCAGGAAATTCGGCACCATGTCACCCACAGAGGCGGTTGTCGGGCAAAAGCGATGCAGCGCAGCCATTGGGGAGCAAGTGCGGTCTTGGGGAGGCAGTGCGGTCTTGGGGAGGCAGTGCGGTCTTGGGGGTTCCCCCATGAGTGACTGCCGTGGTCTCCACGGGGCTTTCAAGGTGCGGACGCAGGTTCCGCACACAGCCCCTCCCCATGAGCGACTGCCGTGGTCTCCTCACTCGCAGTTTGCATCAAGACAATTTCACCACAATGTCACAAAGAGTACTCATCAAGGGTACCCTCAAAAACAACACTTGCCAGCATACTAAATATATCAGTAAGCCCACCCACAACAGTCTTTTTCCCCAAGCTAGACTGTTAAATCATCAAGGTGTAAGCTTAGCGGGAACTGGCAAGGGGTTCAGTCATTCATGTATAAAAGGTACAATAATCCCGCCGATGGCGGAGTATAACGACGAGTAAAGTAGAAAAAGACACAATAAATGCAGATTTTCTTTCTGATCTGGTTGGGACAACTAGTATCCCTTCTGGGGTCTAATCTTACCGAATTTGCTCTGGGTGTTTGGGCTTACCAGACTACTGGTTCAATCACCCAATTTGCCCTAATTTCTTTATTTATTCACTTACCCAATATTATCATCTCACCCATAGCTGGTACATTCGTAGACCGCTGGAATAGACGCTGGGCGATGATTCTCAGCGACTCTGTGGCAGGGGCTAGCACACTGGTGGTTATGGCTCTGGTGTTCTCGGGCAGGTTAGACATCTGGCACATTTACCTAGTCGTAGCAATCAGTTCAACGTTTAAGGCTTTCCAGTTGCCAGCCTATACAGCAGCTACGACTCAGCTGATGCCTCAAGAACATCTTAGCCGTGCTAATGGCATGATGCAAGCCTCTAGGGCAACTGCCAAGATTCTTGGACCGACCTTGGCGGGTGTGCTGCTGGAGACCATCCACTTGCAGGGAATTCTATTAATAGACTTCATCACATTCATCTTTGCCCTAGTGACATTGCTAAGGGTTCAGATTCCCCATCTCCAGTCTAGCCATCACACTCATCAAAAGCAAGCCCACTTCTCCCAACTGCGCCAAGATCTAGTATCAGGCTGGCGTTACATTGCCAAACGGCAAGGACTACGAGGGTTGCTGATGTTCTTTGCCGTGGTCTACTTCAGTATGGGTATTCTTCAGGTGTTGTTCTGGCCACTGGTGTTAAGTTTTGCCTCCAGTGCTGAACTTGGGGTGATTTTATCTATTGGTGGTTGTGGGATGCTGATTGGTAGCTTGGTCATGGCTACCTGGGGAGGACCCAAGCCCAGGATATACGGTATTTTTAGCTTTGTAATCCTGCAAGGCTTGTTCTTACTTTTAGGTGGGTGCCGCGCTTCTGTGAACTTAGCTGCTCTTGGAGCGTTTGGTGTTTTATTTGCTCAACCCATTATCGTTAGCTGTAATCAAACTATCTGGCAGAACAAAGTCCCAGCTAATCTGCAAGGACGGGTCTTCGCCTTACAACTGGCCATCGAAAACTCCTTATTGATCCTTGCCCACATGCTAACCGGACCGTTAGTCGATCATGTTTTAGAACCGATGATGGCTACCGATGGACTGTTAGCAGGTAGTATTGGGCATATCATTGGAGTTGGTCCAGGGCGTGGGATGGGCTTGCTGTTGCTGTTGATGGGAATTCTGAACATCCTGGCAAGCTTTATCGCTTATCGATATCCACCCATACGGCGAGTGGAAAAGGAACTGCCGGATGCGATTCACCCTAACCTAGGTTTAACTACTTCGACTAGTGTTTGATACCAAATTCGCTCCAAAAACCCCCGTTATGATTCCAGCATTCTTTCTCCTGTTCTCCTGAAGCTCCTGAAGCTCCTGAAGCTCCTCATGCTTTTTGCTGAAAAAGGGGGTAATTAACCCGGATTTGGTATGAAACGTTTCCTAACTCCTGGGATGGGCGAAGTATTTACATACAGATACTGATCATGGTTCAGGGGAAGATGGGGAAGATAGAGAAGATAGAATTGTTGTGCTCTTCCTCAATTCCCTCTCCTGATCACATTTGCCTTACCTGTTCTGACATGATTTATGCAACAATTGGGACGCATCGTCAATGCTTTGCCCCTAAAAATTAAACACGCTCTGAGTGGGATAATTCTATTCACCTATGAAAATTGCTATTATCACCTCTGGATTCTTGCCTGTCATTGATGGCGTAACAGTTAGTGGATTATCTAGGCTACAACGACTGAGTCAGTGGGGACACCAGGTGTTGTTATTTTGTCCTGAGTACAGTGCTTTAGAACATGTCTATCCCAATTGGCGAGATTATACTGGTCAAATCCTGCCTGGAGTGAGAATCATCAATTTACCGAGTACCTCATTCATGGACTTGGACTTTGAGCGTCAGGTGCGCAGGAGTTCCTATTCAATCCTCCTCCAGGAATTAAAAAAATTCCAGCCCGATATTATTCATGTTGATGAACCAGAAAGACTGTTTTTTGGATTTTTTCGAGTGCCTGGGGTGGCTTTTGCCAAAAAAGCTGGTATTCCCTGTGTGAGTTTTTTTAGGACTAATTTTATTGACTATGCCGAAGATTACTTTTCTCTACCGTCTCTGGTCGTCGCTGGAATTAAATTTATTTTTAAAACCATATTGATTTCAGTGTATAATTCTTATGATGTCACCCTAGTTTCTAGTCGGATTACCCATAAAAAAATTATCAATCTGGGCATTAAAAACACCCTACATGCCAATTTAGTTGGCTTTGATGCTAGTAAATTCTATCCTGGTTTACGGGAAGAACAGTTTTTCGAAAAGAACTATGATATTCCAGAGGTTGAGGGGAAAGTTAAGTTAATTTTTCTAGGTCGGTTAACTCCAGATAAGGGGTGGGAATTTACCCTAAATGCCTTTTCACGAGTTGTACAAGAGGTCAACAGTGACAAAATCGCACTGATCATTGCTGGTGATGGTTCGATGCGGGATGAGATTGCTACCCGCTTAAGCAAGTTAACACCTAATAGTTACTTACTGGGTAGAGTGCCACCGGAAAATGTTCCAGCTCTTTTGGTCAACAGTGATATTCATATCACAGCATCAGAAAAGGAGACTAGAGGGCTAACTATATTAGAAGCCTTCGCAGCTGGAATTCCTGTGCTCGCTCCTGAAGCAGGTGGGGTAGTGGAGAATATCCAAGACGGATGGAATGGTTTTTTGTTCACTCCCCAGAATCAGGAAGATTTCTGCGACAAGCTCAAAGTATTAATTGAGAACCCAGCGTTGCGACAGGAAATGGGTCGCAACGGTAGGGAGTGTGTTTCCCAGTATGGTTGGGATGAAAGGGTTCAGAATTTAGTTGGTATTTGGGAAAAGCAGATTGCCAAGAAAACCCACTGATATCAAGTCCAGTTAATTACTCAAGAGAATAGCCTATCGCTTTTTGGTAATGGGTAATGGGTAATGGGTAATGGATAATTGGTAATTGCCTATTACCAGCTAACGGATAGGATGAGTACTCCCATGGACTTGATCGGATTCAGTGGGGTTCTGTGTGTTTAAGGTTTAATAGTA
Organism: Moorena producens 3L; assembly: GCF_000211815.1. Taxonomy (GTDB): domain Bacteria; phylum Cyanobacteriota; class Cyanobacteriia; order Cyanobacteriales; family Coleofasciculaceae; genus Moorena; species Moorena producens. Next base: position 11,444 of record NZ_GL890944.1, on the reverse strand, counting down.
GTCGGTTTCTGGCTGCGGCATTGGTACCATCTCAAAGTTGGATGGATCACGAAGATAACGAATGGCATCTTCTTCTAAGCGGTAGGTTATATAGGATTCAAGGGTATTTGTGTGTTTGAGGGCAGAAAGATAGCCATCGATATATAGCCGCAATTCATCGAAGCTATAACCTCGATTCCACAAATCGACTAGGGAGTCAGTAAGTTTTTGATAGCAGCGTATAGCTTGAGGATCTTGCAGCATAGTCTTAAGAAATTTTGAGTATCAACAGTAGCGGTATTGGCTCACTCAGTAGAAACTCGGATACGCCAACTTAACTTCAGTTTAGCAAAAGTAGCAAGTCCTCAATACTTTTCTCAATTATTTGTTATGTTACCTAGACTAAATTGCATCTTATATGCTATAATCTAAAATGGTCAGTTAAAATTAATGGTAAATTGAAATTTTACTATTGTCCTTATTGTCCCTCTGACCTGGTCCATTTGCTGCCACTAGGAAGTCGTATTGGAAGAACGCAAGCCAATATCGGGATCATAAGTAGCAGTTGTTACAGAATGTTGACCTGACCTTTGCTATGATTAAATACCAACGGCTAAGGCTAAGAGGACTTTAATGTGCCGTGGGCTCAGTTAGAATTCAGATTATTGAAGGAAACCCTCATTTGCGATCGCTTCTAGGGTCGCACCTGAAGAAATCCGGTTATGGGGTGTACCAATCACAAAATCTTGAGCAAGCCAAGGAAGACTTTCACCATCGCCAACCCACTCTGGTTATCCTAGACTCTGATTTACCAGACAGCGATGGGGTTGAATTTTGCTGCTGGCTTCAGCAGCAGCGAAAATCTCTAATTTTAATGTTGTCTGCTCGTAATAGTGAAAGAGATATCGTCACTGGTCTTAAAGCTGGGGCAGACGATTACCTCACCAAGCCCTTTGGTATACAGGAATTTATGGCACGGGTGGAAGCCCTAATTCGTCGCCTCCGCATTACGGTAGCTCCCCTGTCTCTGGACTACGGTGATCTCAAAATTGATTTAGTCCAGCGTCGTGTCCGCTTCAAAGAAGAGTTTATTGACCTGACTCCACAAGAATTTAGTTTGCTCTATGTACTCGCCCAAGCAGAGGGAATGCCTTTGAGTCGCTCTGAATTATTGCGCCGCGCTTGGCCCAATGCTATTGACAATCCGCGCACCATCGATACCCACGTCCTTGCCCTACGCAAAAAAATAGAAACTGATCCTCGACAACCCAACATTATTCAAACGGTTCGCAATGTTGGCTATCGGTTTAATCAAGGCATAAACGAGAATAATCCAAAACTTGGGACAGAACTGGCAGCCCAAAAGATTTATTAATGGTTAATTAACCATTAACCATTAACCCTTAACCCTTAACCATTAAATCCTGATCAACCAGCGTCGCCGATACATCCCATAGAGAATCAACCACCACAACAGTACATTGACTATGGCAAAGATCAAAGAACCATTCATGGCTCCAGCCCACGACCGAAACAGATTTTCATAAATCCAAGTATAGGTACTCACAGCATTATCACCTGTCCCTACCTTAGTTCGATATAGGATGCGAACTACTAAACCAGATGCGACAAACAGAAAAATCGCATTTAACCCCATTACTTCTAACGGCCATCCCCATCTGCGAAATCCCCGCACTTCAATTAACTCATAACAAGCAGCTAGTAACAGCATCGACCAACCAGCAGAAAAGACTACATAGGAACTTGTCCATAACTGCTTGTTAATTGGGAACCAGAAATCCCAAACCCAGCCTAAACCAAGACAACCTACACCAAATAGTACTAATCCCAAACTAGTGCGGGACGGTATCGGTTGATGGCGTAGCCAGTCCCCAACGAAATAGCCAGCCAAGACAGTTACTACCGCTGGGAAGGTGCTAAACAGTCCTTCTGGATCAAATTGAGCTTGTTTATACAAATGGTTTGTTCCCAATACCATACGGTCGATATAGGCAGCAAAATTCCCTTCCGGTGTCAGATTACCAGCACCATAATCAGGAACTGGTACTAAAGACATCGCTGCCCAGTACCCTAGCAAAACTATTCCGGTCAGTACCCACAAACCCCGTCGTCTTAGATTTAGCACTGCTACAGCACTAAGGAAATAGGCAAGACTAATGCGCTGCAAGACACCCATAATCCGAATAGTATCCCAGTTGTAAGTCGGAAAACCATTGAGCAGTAAGCCTAGGGCAAATAGAATGGCACATCGCCTGCCAATACGCCAATACCCCTGGGATACGGATTGGTTGTTATTGGTGTACTTGACTAAGGAAAAAGCCATTGCTACACCAGCAATAAATAAAAAGGCAGGAAATACTAAGTCTGTGGGTGTAAAACCATGCCACTTAGCGTGAAGTAAGGGGGGATAGACATAAGACCAACTTCCGGGATTGTTGACTAGAATCATGCTAGCCATGGCAATACCTCGAAAGACATCAAGAGAGGTTAGACGCATGATAGGCAAGAGGCAATAGGCAATAGACAAGAGGCAATAGGCAATAGACAAGAGGCAATAGGCAATAGACAAGAGGCAATAGGCAAAATTAAAATAACCGTCAACTGTCAACAAATGATTAAGCCCACTCTTGAGATGCTTTAGCTTCTGCTTGTACTAATCTCTCTCGTAATTGTTGCCAATTAATCTGCTCAGCTGGACTGTCTTGGAGTAACTGAGTATCTTGCAAATACAATAGTCGATTACAAAATAACTCAGCCATATCTAGCTGGTGATTGACCATCAAAATTGTGATCTGCTCCTTTCGGGCTAAATCGGTAAATACCCTGATCACCTGAGAGGCTATACCAGCATCTAAGGCTGAGGTGGGCTCATCAAGTAACACTATCCTTGGTTGGACAACTAGTGCTCGTGCGATCGCAACCAATTGCCGTTGTCCCAAAGACAGTTGTAACTCTGTACGCTCTAACCACTCCGCTGGGATGCGCAGTCTCTCTCGAATCTCTTGTGTCCGTTGTGCGTTCGCGTAGCGTGGCCTACGGCCAATCGCTTTTTTTGGCAGCTGTTGCAATACCAACGGATAAGCTAGAGCCTCCTGAACGGTCATTCCTAACAATTTTGGTTCTTGAGGAACCAGCATGATCTGTCGCCGCAATTCTAGGACAGGGATATTCCGGATGTTCTGATTATCTAGGTAAATTGTTCCCTGGGTGGACTCACTTAATCGGTTCAACAGCCGCAACAGAGAGGTTTTACCAGCACCAGATGGTCCAATCACGCTGATGCGATCGCATGGGCTGACCTCGAAAGAAATATCAGTTAATATAGGTATTCCAGCTGCTTTAGCCCTGGTTGAGAGGGTCAGGCTTACCTGCTTTAGCTGCAACAGGGGATTAGTCAATCGCTTTGCTCCAATTAAAAATTATCAATGTTTTAGCTGAGAGCTCTCAGCTAATGGGCTACAGATGGTGCTACAGATAGTGCTTTTATAGCGCTACGCCCAAGTCAGCAAGGTTATTGCGTCAGAAGTCAAAAGTAAGGGATTACTTACGTTTCGGAGTTTAGGAATGTCAAACATCTTAATGGGTAGTGCTATAGTACCTCAAGTACCGTGCGCGTAGCCCATTAGCTGAGAGCTGAGAGCTGATAGCTGAATGCTTACATCAAACCCTGATTGATAGCTGTGGTTATGGTCCAGGCATCTACAAGTAATAGCAAGAGGGTGAATCCGAACAAAATTAGATACATCCAAGGCTGGGCTAGGGGACGAATATCGGTAGTATCTATCCCGGTATAGTTTTGTACTAACTTAACTAAGCGATTAAATCCCACTACTCGCATTGGCAGCAAGTAAGCTTGGTCATAAGACTGGCTAACGAAATAGTAAACAAGCCCTCCTTGACCTGTGGTGCGCATTTTTAAGTCTTTCACCTCTTTCCAGTGTAATTGCCAACCTTTGCGGAAGAATCGGGGCACCCAATTGGGATAAGCTACCTGAATTTTTTCGTCATCTACAATCACCTGTTCGCTTAAGGCACCATAGAGGGCGATAAATCCTAAGCTAATTCCTATCCACAGGATTATTGGCGATACCGGAGTCGATGATACTTTAGCTAAAAACGGTAATGGTATCAACAGCGCCCAATAAAATGTGATTAGGGTAATCCGAATTATAGGAGAGATGCGAAATACAGAAGGGCTATACTGTTTATTTTCAGGGTTATTTTCAGGTTTAGTTTCAGATGCTTTTTTTTGATTTGGTGACATAATTAAAATGGTTTAATCAGGGAATAGGTAATAGGGAGTAGGGAGTAGTAAAAAGGGCAGAAAAATTTTCAGAATTAATTTATTATACCTCAAGGTTTAATCCCTTAGCGACCATTCAAAAATTTTCAACGTCTTCTTTAGTTAAACCAGTTGTTGCCACGATTAAATCCAAATCAATCCCTCTTGCTTTCATAGCTTGGGCTATTTCTATAGCTTTCTCTGCTCTCCCCTGTAATTTTCCAGCTGCTTCTGCTCCTGCCAACAGGCTAATTTCATACCGTTTATTTTCCAGATATTTCTGATAAGCAACCCTTTCTGGTAATGGTAAATTATCAATCCTGAGCTTATCCTTGGCCTCGGCTAATCCTCTGGCTTGGAACTCTTCCTTGATTTCACTATTCTTTAGGAAATAGATCCATTCATCTAAATTGTTTCTAGTTACATTATCAAACTGGTTGACTCTCAAGATATAATATTCGGGAAATATCTGGTATACTTTCTCTAGTTTGAACAACTCTTTCTGGAGACTGGATAACCCTAAGGAGTCTTGATGATGACGACCTCGTAAATCTAGTTTCCCTTCATAGATGTAATCTTGTCCTTGCCCCAGGGTAAAGTAAACAATATTAATGGAGTAGACTTTTTTGAGTTTACTATAGGGCTCTCCTTTATCTAGATATTGCGTGAGCAGTGTGGAGACGCCAAATAGCATCCGGTGAAAGTAATCATTTTCGGAACTATTTTGGACTTCCACTAGCAGTAACTCTCCAGCACTATTGAGCGCTAGAATATCAACCCGATTCAGTTTATTGTCTTCGGTGAGCCGATTACTTTCGCCTTCTAAAATAGATTCAATAGTAATCTCTTCTCCTAGTAATTCGGTGATCAAGCCTTCTAGGACAACATAATTAGCTTTATCCCTCAGCAGTTTTTTGATCGCCCAGTCAAAGCGGATGTGTGTCTTGGCCATGATTAGTAGGGAGTAGGGAGTAGGGAGTAGGGAGTAGGGATTAGTATAGTTAACAAGCAGTGTTAACTCAAAAATTAATTGATTTTATTATAGGTGGAATTTACTTTATTGATTTTCCTAGTAACTCTACCGGTAACGCTAGTTGCTGCTTGGTTTAATAATCTTATCTACTGATCATGGGTAAATTTACTCTACCGATCAGATCAGCTCTGTTATTGATTTCCCCAGTAACTCTACCGGTAACGCTAGTTGCTGGTTGGTTTAATAATCTTATCTACTGATCATGGGTAAATTTACTCTACCGGTAACCTTAGGTATATTGCTGATTTACTCAGTAACTCTAGGAATAAGTATAGCTGTCGGTTAGTTTAATAATACACTCTACTGCTCATGGGTAAATTTACTCTACCGGTAACGTCAGGTCTGTTATTGATTTCCCTAGTAACTCTACTAGTAACGCTATTTGTCGATTGCTTTAATCATGCACATTAATTATAATTTAAAATTACCAATTAACATAAGCATTCAGCCGTTTTCCAAAGGCCAATGGCTGAATTAACCTCAAGTAGAGTGCCCATAGGGAATCAGATGATAGCTGATAGCACCTCAAGTAGCACCTCAAGTAGCGCATTATCTGAATGCTTACCAATTAACAATTAACAATTAACAATTACTAAAATAGCTATTAGGCACTAGAAGGATTAACCTAACACCTAACTCAGGGAGATGTGGAATTCACGGATATCATTTCCTCCGTAACCTGATCAAAATTCCGTAATTCTCTCTAGGCAATAACCACATCAATCAAGCAATCCTAGATCACAAGAGTAGTTTAACTAGGAGGAAAATCGGATGCACCTCAAGTAGCGTGACCTAGGGTCAATCGCTTATCTGAGTGCTCAGTACTGAAAGCTGAGTTATTTGTTATTAATGATTAGGGCTCTACCGAACTGATTGTATGCATAAAACCGCGCTTATTGCCCACTAATTCTGATCGGGCGGGTAATTTATTAAAAATTATTCTTTCAAAAACTAAAACTCCTGCCAGATCATGATTATCATAATTATTTTATAAACGTTTTACATAGCAACTTTCCTAGAGCCACGATTAGTTATTTATTCGGTGTTGCTCAACTAAATAATTGATTGACATCAAGACTAGTTGGGTCAGTTACCAATTAGCTTTTCTCTTTAATTCATTCCGGCCAGTTATGAAATCTTTATTCAATTATCTCAAAAAAATCCCAAACCATTCCTCAGACTCTCCTCGGGCATCTGAGGTAAATTCTGATTGGCAGCCTTTAGGCTTTAACCTGATGGGCATAACTAACCTAGCTAAAGCTACTTTCCCGATCCTGGTGACAGGTTCTGCTTTGCTGGTGTCTACTCCTACTGAAGTAGCAGGGCAGGTTGGTATTGATGCGTCACTCGCCACAGGGCCAAGGCCATTTAGTTTGCGTTACAGCGCCCACGTGCCCGGTAATATGGTGGCGATTGGTAATGCCTCATTGATTTGCGATCGCACCAATGCATCCTGCTTAAACGGACTAGCCACTGGCAATGTCGGCAACAACAGCGGTGGTCTGGCCATGCAGATGCTAGATTCCGATAGCGATCCAAGTACCTTTAACTCTAGCTCTGCCGATTTAACCCTGCCTGTCGGTGCCAATGTGTTGTTTGCAGGTCTTTACTGGGGGGGCACCTCTGACGGTGCCACCACGCCTGCACCGGATGCCAGTAAGCGAAATGAAGCCTTGTTAGCTACGCCAGAGGGAGGCTATCAGACCGTTACGGCAGATACGTTCACAAGTATTGATAACTCTGCAACAAGCGGCTGGGATGTATACAGCTCCTTCGCGGATGTGACAAGTTTGGTGCAAGCGGCTGGGAGTGGTACCTATACTCTAGCGAATGTACAGGCAAGTACAGGCACAGGATTTACCTATCCCAATGCTGGTTGGTCATTAATCGTGGTGTACGAAGATCCAAGTGAGCCCCGACGGAATATGACTGTTTTCGACGGGTACGACTTCTCAGGGTTCAATACCGGCAATACCCAAACCTTAACTGGGCTAAGGACGCCACCAACACCAGGCTTTAGTGTCTTTATGGGTGCATTCGCGGGGGATGGCGAGCCGGATGTAAGCGGCGATACACTGTCGATTAATAATACTCCGGTGTCCGACCCCGTGAACCCATTAAATAACTTTTATAACAGCACAATTTCTCAGTATGGGTCTCATGTCACAAGTCGTACTCCTAATGATCCCTACAATATGGTTGTGGATATTGATCTTCTAGATCTGACGGCTTGGAACGAAGCCAACAACGTCATTCCGACCAATGCAACCAGTATTGATTTGAACCTATCCACGTCAGGTGATGGCATCTGGCCTATGGTTTACTTCTTTGGGGTGGAGGTGTTTGAACCGAATCTGGTCACTGAGTTTGAGAAGACCACCCCCCAAACAACTTATCAGAATGGGGATACGATTGGTTATACCATTAGTGTTACAAATACAGGGAATGATAACGCCGTTAACACGGTGATTACGGATATCATTCCGACAGGAACAACCTTTGTACCGGGATCGTTGAAAATTAATGGAGTGACTAAAACCGATGGTGCTACTGATGAAGCTGAGTTTGATGGCACCAACGTTATCTTTCGTGTAGGTACGGGGGCAAACACCACCCAGGGGGGGCAGTTAAACGTTAACGAGACGGTGACCATGTCCTTTGAGGTCACTGTTACAGCTGCGCCTGGGGAAAAGGTTTGTAACCAGGCTTCAATTGACTATGAAGGGGAAGCCAGTGGAAATCAGGCATCAGGGACGTCGGATGACCCAAATACAGCGACATTTGGTGACTGTACTGAAATTACAGTAACGCCTCCTACAACAACTGTTGACTATGGTGATGCTCCTGATACTACCGCCAGCACCGGTAATGGGGATTACCAAACCTTATCCGCTAATAGTGGTCCTACCCATACCATTGACAATAGCACCTATTTAGGGGCAGGAGTAACAGCTGATACGGATGGCTTTGGAGATGGCACCGATAATAACAATAACGCTACCGATGATACCGATGATGGGGTTCAAATTAATAGCGCTAGCCTACAAGGACAAACTCTACCGATATCGGATAATGTTAGATTAGATATCACTACAGCCGGGTCTGGAGTGCTGAATGCTTGGATTGACTGGAACGCAGATGGAGACTTTGATGATAGTGGTGAGCAAATTGCTACCAATGCTAGTCCTAGTGGAAATGCGATCGCATTAAACCTAACTGTACCAGCTGGAGCTACCGTTGGTAATACTTATGCACGTTTCCGGTATAGTTCTGATACTGGCCTTACTCCTACTGGTGCCGCTAGTGATGGTGAGGTAGAGGATTATCAAATTGCGATCGCTAACTCTACACCAACGACTGCCTCTGTAGGGGATCAAGTCTGGGAAGACCTAGATGGTGATGGCATCCAAGATCCTGGAGAGCCTGGAATTCCCAACGCCCTAGTCAATATCTACAAATCTGACAACACCTTAGTTGATGCCACTTTTACCGACAGTAGTGGTAACTACAGTTTCAGCGACCTTGACCCAGGGGATTACATCATTGAATTCACCTCCCCTGCTGTGGGCTATAGCTTCACTCGCCAAGATGCTGGGGATGACACCCTAGACAGTGATGCCGATCCAGTCACAGGTCGCACCGATACCTTCACCTTGGCTGCGGGAGACAACAATACCAGTATTGATGCTGGACTTACCCTTAAAGCCAACACTATTGTCGCTTGCGATATCATACCACTCCAGGCTACCAATTGGACTGAAACCCTGAACGTAGAGAAATTTGATTCTGCTCTAGGGAGCCTGGCCAGGGTAGACCTAACCCTGAGTACCCTGATTGCACAAGAGTTAATCTACGAGAATACGGCAGACCAGCCAAAAACAATAACCGTGAACCAGGAGGGAGAAGTCAGTGTTTCCTTGCCTGATACTAACGCCAATATTACCAGAAATTACAACCAATCCACCGACTTCAATCTACCAGCCTTCGATGGTAGTGATCCTCCTGACTTTAGCGGCACTTCCGGTGGCAGGACTCCCACGATTCTTGCCTATGAAACCCATACCGAGGAGTACACTAACCTAGCTGATTTCATTAGCTCCTCATCACCAGTGGAAACCGTCAGTATCCCGGTGAATACTACCTCTGCAGCTACTTTCATTAACTCTCAGAACGCTTCCACTGGCTCTAGTAGCGAGGCAACCGCCGGATTGTGTGTCACCTATACCTACAGTTTAGTCCCGAAAGAACCTTCAGCCAGCATAGTCCCGGAAGAAGCTTCACCGGAAGCCGGAAATATCGTTATCAACGAAGTCCTCTACGCCCAAACTGGCAGCAGTGCTGAAGCTAATGATGAATTCATCGAACTCTATAACTCTTCCGATAATGCTGTAGATATCAGTAACTGGAAGCTAGCCGATAGCAACCTGATTTTTAACAGTACTGATAATACTGGCAACATTACTGGTGATGCTGCTAATCCGGCCTATATCTTCCCCAACAACACCACTCTCCAACCAGGGGAATACGCTGTTATTTGGATTGGCAACAATACATCAGACCATCAAGCTCCCGATGCTGCATTCCAGGATTGGTTAGGAAAGGCAGCCAAACTTAACAATGCTGGAGAAGATATCTGGCTGTATGACGAGGAATTCAAGATTGTAGACTACATTGCTTATGGCTCCAATAACGCCATCAATACTCCACCCTCAGCTGAATTGAATCTGTGGGATGACACCTACCAACGAGACTTAGATGGGGCAAGCACTGGTCAATCGATTAGTCTCACCCCCAATGGAGAAGACGGAAATACTAGTGCTTGCTGGGAGCATACCCTTAGTAATGATGCCAATGGCCGTTGTCCTGAATTCCTGGAAACCAGGGATACAGATACGGTGAGTGTACGCCAAACTAGTGTTGGAGTTTATAACAATATCTTGCCCAATGTCATCCTGGTCAAGCGGATTACTGCTATTAAACCCAAAGATACCAACCAGTGGATAGAGCTACCGCAATCCGGCTCACCCTTTATCGATGGCATTGATGGTGGCAGTTCTGAGAATAACGTTGGTTCCGACCGTGCTGCTGATGACAATGACCCCAACTGGCCGAATCCTGATGTGTATCTGCGGGGATTAATTAACTCTGGGCAAGTGATGCCAGGGGATGAGTTAGAGTATACTGTATATTTCCTCTCCAATGGCAGCAACGATGCTAAAAACCTGCGCATCTGTGACCGAGTGCCTGGGGAAACTACCTTTATTACCGATTCCTTTAATGCCACAGCTGGCTTCCCAAGTAGTGATGTCGGGATTGCCATGTTCCAGAGCACTACTGCCCTAGCCTCAGGTGGTCCAGCTGAACCGAACATCTATCTTACTAATATTCCCGATAGCGATCGCGGTCGGTATTACGGGCCAGGAACCTCAGTGCCATCGGGATGTAATGTCACCTTCAATCAAAATGGAGTAGTAGTAGTGGAAGTTGGGGATGTGCCAAACGCTGATTCACCCGGAAACCCACCCAATTCCTATGGATTTATTCGCTTCCGGGCTTTAGTCAAATAAGGCAGAATTAAGAATTTAGAATGCAGAATGTATAATTAAGAATGTATAATTAAGAATGTAGAATGTAGAATGTATAATGTAGAATGTATAATTAAGAATGTAGAATTAAGAATGTAGAATTAAGAATGTAGAATGGTGAAGGCAGAAGCCAGAAGCCAGAAGCCAGAAGCCAGAAGCCAGAAGCCAGAAGCCAGAATGGTTAATTCTTAATTCTTAATTCTTAATTCTTAATTCTACATTCTCAATTCTCAATTCTTAATTCTTAATTCTTAATTCTCAATTCTTAATTCTCAATTCTCAATTCTCAATTCTCAATTCTCAATTCTCAATTCTCAATTCTTAATTCTCAATTCTTAATTCTCAATTCTTAATTCTCAATTCTTAATTCTACATTCTCAATTCTACATTCTTAATTCTACATTCTTAATTATTAATTATTAATTACCCCTAAAATCCCCAAAAAAACTTTTATAAAACCCTTGAAAAACTAATTATAATCATTCCAATAATCACTATAATCACAATGAGTTCAGTTTTTAGNGATGTCCAAAAATTTCCCAAA
>NZ_GL890943.1 GCF_000211815.1 Moorena producens 3L | reverse complement strand
ATGTAAAAGGAGCCAAAATAGATTGGTCAGGGTTTGACTCTGACTATAGTCGTCAGAAAGTAGCATTGCCGACTTATCCATTCCAACGGGAACGTTATTGGATAGAAACCAACAACAACTTCTGGCCTAAACAGCAATTTTCAAAAGGGGAAAACCTCCATCCCCTATTAGGTCAAAAGCTAAATTGTGCAGGGGAACAACAAATATTTGCCTCACAAATAGGAGAAAAATCACCCAACTATCTCAGCAACCACCGAGTATTTAATCAAGCACTATTTCCCACAACCGGCTACCTAGAAATAGCAATAGCAGCAGGAAATCACCAATTAAAAACACCCCAGATAGTAATAGAAGACCTAACCATCAGTAGAGGATGGATACTACCAGCAGGAGAATTGACAAATGCCCAAACCATACTCACCCCAACAGACAGCCAAAGCTACAAGTTTCAAATATTTTCTCAACTTGAAGAAGAAGAGTGGAAACTCCACACCACCGGAAAAATCAGAAAAGAATCAACCCCTCCTCCTCAAACAAAAATTGACCTAGAAAAATACAAGAGTGAATGTAATCAAGCAATAGAAGTCAAACAACATTATCAAAAATGTCAACAAGTAGGGATAGACTACGGAAATAGCTTCCAAGGCATTCAACAATTGTGGTCGGGTTCAAACCAAGCACTAGCTTATATCAAACTCCCCGAAGAATTGATAACACAAACAAGGGACTATAATTTCCATCCAGCACTATTAGATGCAGCCTTGCAAGTAATATTTCAGGCACTCCCAGCAACAGATAGTGACCAAACTTATCTGCCAGTAGGAATAGAAGAATTCAAACTATATAAGAATCCCGGGCTGAGTCTATGGGCCTACGCATCAGTAACCAGTCCCGAAGTGAAAACTCCAGAAAGTTTAACGACTCTTGTCACCATAGTAACTCCTTCAGGAGAAATAATTGCCAACCTCAAAGGTTTACAACTAAAACTAGCAACTAAACAGACCCTACTGGGAACAGAAACCGAATCAATAGAAAATTGGTTGTATGAAGTAGAGTGGAGAAGCCAAGGTATTTTAGGTAAACTACTCCCTCCAGATTTCCTGAGACCTCCTGTAGAAATTGCCCAAAAATTAGCTCCAACTCTGACAGAATTAGTAACTCAAGTAGATCAGAAAAGAACAGGGTCTATTGAAACAAGCTTAGAAGAATTAACTGTAGATTATATAGTACAAGCATTGCACGAAATGGGTTGGTCATACAAACCAACAGAAAGCTTTGAATTTGATGCAGCAGTCAAAAAATTAGGCATAGTTCCCAGTCAGAGACAACTGTTTAAGCGTCTGCTACAAATATTAACAGAGGTGGGAATACTCAATTATAATCAGCAGCAGTGGCAAGTGGAACAAACCTTAGCTCAAGTCAAGCCTACTGAAAAAAGCCAGAGTTTACAGAATCAATATCCAGAAGAAGCAGCAACATTGACACTACTGGAACGTTGTGCAAGTCAATTAAGTGGGGTATTACGAGGAGCAATAGACCCAGTTCAGTTAGTTTTCCCCCAAGGAGATTTGACCACAGCGACTCAACTTTATGAAGAGTCAACAGTAGCTAAAGTGATGAACACAATAGTAGAAAAATCCATCACCAAGGCTATAGAAAAATTACCTAAAAGCCGAGGCATACGGTTGTTGGAAATCGGAGCGGGAACAGGAGGGACGACCAGCTATATCCTGCCTCATCTAAATCCCCAGCAAACCGAATATATATTCACCGATATAGGGGCATTATTTACAGCAAAAGCCCAAGATAAATTCCAGGATTATCAATTCATTAGCTATCAAACCTTAGACATAGAAGTAGATCCGAAAAGTCAAGGATTTGAGGCTAATCAATATGATATAATTATTGCAGCCAATGTCCTCCATGCAACCACAATTATGAAGCAGACATTATCCCATGTGCGAGAACTATTAGCAGATGGGGGAATGTTAGTGTTGTTAGAAGTAACAACTGCTCAACGATGGTTAGATTTAGTATTTGGACTGTTAGAAGGATGGTGGAAATTCAATGATTATGAATTACGACCAGATTATCCTTTGCTGAGTAGAGACCAATGGCAAAAGGTGTTGAGAGAAACAGATTTTACCGAAGTAGTCACCATGCCAGAAGTGGAGGGAATGGCAGAAACATTGTCAGGGCAAACGGTAATTGTAGCTCAAAGCTCTCAAACGAAGTTAGAACAAACGAATGATGGTTCTAAGAGTTGGTTGATACTAGCAGACAAAGAGGGAATAGGTAAACAGTTAGCAAGGCAACTGAACTCAGTGGGAGAGGTTTGTACTTTAGTGTTTGCTGGAGAAAAGTATCAACAGATAGCTCCCGCAGAATTTACCATTAATCCCAACAACCTTGAAGATTTTGAGGAAGTAATAGAGACAGTAGCAGGGAAATCACCATCATTATATGGAGTAGTACAATGTTGGACGACGGAAGCCGGAGTGGGGCAAACTGTTAATTCTGAGGAGTTAGGAAGTTTGTCTAAGCTAGGGTGTGGCACAACTCTATCTTTAGTACAAGCATTGGTAAAAGCAGGGTTATCCATTGTACCTCGATTATGGTTAGTGACGAGTGGTGCTCAAGCAGTGTCGTCAAATCATCCGGTCATACCAGGAGTAGCCCAATCTTCGGTGTGGGGAATGGGCAAAGTGATTAGCTTGGAACATCCAGAATTGAACTGTACTCGTATAGATTTAGACCCAGAGGAGACTATAGAGGGTCAAGCTGATGCACTCTTTAATGAAATCTGGTCGGAGGATTCCGAAGACCAGGTGGCATGGCGTGGAGATGGTCGTTATGTAGCTCGGTTGGTGGCTAGTCATCATCGGCAACCAGTGGCACAACATTTGGTGCCATCACAACCATTCAAACTAGGAAGTTCCGAGAAGGGTAGTTTAGATAACTTAGTCTTAGAGCCAGTTACTAGACGTTCGCCAGGAGCAGGGGAAGTAGAAATTAGAGTTAAGGCAACAGGATTGAATTTTCTAGATGTAGTATCTGCATTAGGATTAGTCCCTCAGCAAGTGGATGGAATGTCTCAAAAACACTTAGTAGAGATGGACAGTTTTGGTGGAGAGTGTGCGGGTGAAGTAGTAGCTGTAGGGTCAAAAGTCACAGGCTTTCATATAGGGGATACAGTTATGGCTATGGCTCACGGCAGCTTTAGTCAGTATGTAACTGTTGATGCTACCTATGTAGTTATCAAGCCAGAAAATCTGAGCTTTGAAGAAGCAGCATCTATTCCAGCTAATTTTTTAACAGCTTATTATGCTTTGCATCATGTGGCCAAGATTCAGGCTGGCGATCGCATCCTTATTCATGCAGCAGCAGGAGGTACTGGAATGGCTGCGGTGCAGATTGCAATGGAAGCAGGAGCCGAAGTCTTGGCAACTGCAAGTCCTCCCAAATGGGAAGCTCTACGAGATATGGGAGTCAAACATATTATGAATTCCCGAACCTATGAATTTGCTGACCAAGTGATGGAAATAACTCAAGGTCAAGGAGTGGATATTGTACTTAACTCTCTGACTTCTGGGGAATTTATTAGTAAGAGTATGTCAGTGGTAACTCAGAGTGGTCGGTTTGTGGAAATCGCCAAGCGAGGAGTATGGGATTCAAGCCAAGTAGCAGCTCTCAGACCGGATGTATCTTATTTTGTGGTGGATTTAGTCAAAGAGTCAATAGAGCAACCGGGATTAATCAATTCTATGTTGCAAGGGTTGAAAGATAAGTTGAGCAACGGTTTACTACAACCACCACCAATAAAGGTATTTCCCATAGAGGAAGTCATTGATGCCTTCCGTTATATGCAGCAAGCCAAACATATAGGCAAGATTGTGGTGACTCAAACACAACTTGCTGATGCTAGGACTCAAAAGCCTTTAAGTTTCCGTTCTGGAGCTAGCTACTTGATTACAGGAGGTATGGGAGGTTTGGGTTTACTGGTAGCAAATTGGATGGTGTCAAAGGGGGCTAAACATTTAGTATTATTAGGACGTCGTTCACCAGATGATGCAACTCGAAAAAAAATAACAGAATTAGAAATGGCAGGAGCGGAAGTGGTAGTGGAAAAGGCCGATGTGTCTGATCGGAAATCGATCACAGAGGTGTGGAAGAGGATTGAGGAGTCAAACCGACCATTAGCAGGAGTGATTCATTCAGCAGGAATGTTATCAGATGGAGTGCTACAAAACCAGAGTTGGTCTAGTTTTGAGCAGGTGATGGCACCGAAAGTCCAAGGTGCTTGGCACTTGCATCAATTGACTCAAAATCAACCATTGGACTTTTTTGTGCTGTTTTCTTCAGCAGCATCTCTGTTGGGTTCGCCTGGTCAGGGAAATCATTCTGCAGCTAATGCTTTCCTTGATGGTTTAGCCCATTATCGTCGCGCTCAGGGATTACCGGGATTGAGCATTCATTGGGGAGCCGTTTCTCAAGTAGGAGAGGCAGCCGAACGGGGTGCAGATATGAGGGTAAGTAAGCAGGGGATGGGTGCAATATCTCCGGCTCAGGTGTTAGAGTCTCTAGAGCTATTGATCAGTGGTTCGGATGTGGAAGTAGGGGTAGTGCCTATTGAGTGGTCAGGGTGGCAGGAGAGAGTGGCACAGTGGCCATTTTTGGCGGATTGGCAGGAAACTATATTGGAGGTTGCAGAACCATCGAAGTCAGATTTTCTGTTAAAGTTGGAGGCTACACCAGCTAGTGAGCGTCGCTGGTTGTTGGTGGCTCATGTGCGTCGTCAGGTGGCTAATGTGTTGGGAATTAGTCATCCTGAATCAATTGCTTTGGAAACAGGGTTTTTTGATTTGGGTATGGACTCTTTGACTTCTGTGGAGTTGAGGAATAAGTTGCAAAGTAGCTTGAAGCGATCGCTGCCATCAACTATAGCTTTGGACTACCCTAAAATTCAAGATATAGTAAATTATTTGGCTAAAGATTTACTGATTTTAGAAGAGAATAAAGAGAATGACAGCGATAATATAGTTAACCTTAATTTCCAGCAAAATCTTCAAATAGATAGGATTGCTAAAAAACTCGCAGAAAAATTAGGAGCAAATTAGGAGGTATTTAAATGATTAGTAATCAGGAACAAGAGTATGCCCAACTGATGCAAATGGCATTAGACAAGATTAGTAACTTAGAGGCTGAAGTTGATCGACTCAAAAATCAAAAGCAATCTGAGGCGATCGCCATAATTGGCATGGGTTGCCGTGTTCCGGGAGGCGCATCTATCCCTGAAGCCTTCTGGGATATTTTACAAAACGGAGTAGATGCGATTACGGAAGTGCCACCAGACCGATGGCCTATTAATAAATATTACGACTCTGACCCTACCACTCCCGGTAAAATTTCTACTCGTTATGGAGGCTTTGTGGAGCAACTACAAGAGTTTGATGCCAATTTCTTTGGTATTTCTCCTAAAGAAACAATTCATCTAGACCCTCAACAGCGATTACTCCTAGAAGTGAGTTGGGAAGCCTTAGAGCGTTCAGGAATAAATCCTCAACAACTTACAGGAACCTCTACTGGTGTATTTGTTGGCATTTGTGGTAGTGACTATACTCAAAAGATATTAACTCAAGGCCTTGAACAAATTGATGCCTATCTAGGTACAGGAAATAGCCACAGTACAGCATCAGGGAGAATTTCTTACCTTCTGGGGCTCAAAGGACCTAGTTTAGCAGTAGACACAGCTTGTTCCTCTTCTCTAGTCAGTATCCATTTAGCCACTACCAGTTTAAGAAATAGAGAGTGTGATTTAGCTCTAGCGGGAGGAGTAAATGCATTAATATCTCCAGAGTTTAGCATCAATTTTTCTAAGGCGGGAATGTTATCTCCTGATGGTCGATGCAAGACTTTTGATGCTACCGCAGATGGATTTGTCCGTAGTGAAGGATGTGGTATGGTCGTACTCAAACGTTTATCAGATGCTGTAGCCCATGGGGATAATATCCTGGCGGTGATTCGTGGAACTGCCATTAACCAAGATGGTGATACCAGTGGATTGACTGTACCTAATGGGCCGTCTCAGCAAGCAGTAATTCGTCAAGCCTTGGAAAATGGAGGAGTAGACCCAGCTAGTATCAGTTATATAGAAGCTCATGGCACAGGAACTTCCTTGGGAGACCCGATTGAAGTAGGAGCAATAGGAACGGTATTTGGAAAAACTCACTCTCAAGAGCAACCGGTAATAATTGGTTCAGCCAAGACTAATATTGGTCACTTGGAGGGAGCAGCAGGAATTGCCGGTTTAATGAAAGTAGTATTGCAACTGCAAAATCATAAAATAGCCCCATCACTGCATTTTAATCAGCCAAATCCTTATATTGATTGGGACCAATTACCAGTACAAGTCGCGATCAAGCTCACCTCTTGGCCAACAAATGGTAAAAGTCGCATAGCTGGGGTTAGTTCTTTTGGTTTTAGTGGCACCAATGCTCATATAGTTTTAGAAGAAGCACCCTCTCATCAAGTCAAAAGTCAAAAGTTCAAAGTTGAAAGTCAGAATGTTGTTGAACGTCCAGTTCATATATTTACTATGTCAGCGAAAACCGAAAAGGCTCTTGCTGATTTAGTCAATAGTTATCAAAGTTATTTAGAAGCAGAAAGGAATCATAAGGATTTGGGGGATATTTGCTACACAGCTAACATCGGTAGAGCAGAATTTAACCATAGATTAGCTTTGATTACTTCTGAGCATGAGCAACAAGAGTTAATAGAGAAACTCAAACAATACAAACAGGGAGAGAATGTTCCTGGCATCTGTTCAGGACAAATAACAAGCCAAACTAAGACGAAAATAGCATTTTTATTTACTGGTCAAGGTTCTCAATATCTGCAAATGGGAAGGCAGTTATACCAGACTCAACCCACTTTTCAGAAAATTATCGACCAGTGTAGTGAGATTCTGGGAAAATATCTAGAATTTTCTTTATTAGATGTACTTTATCCGGCTCAGGTTAAAGATGAAACTTCTACTTTGATAGACCAAACAGCTTATACCCAACCTGCTATATTTTCCCTAGGGTATGCCCTAGCTAAGTTATGGGAATCATGGGGAATTAAAGCCAATGTAGTCATGGGTCATAGTGTAGGAGAATATGTAGCAGCTTGTGTGGCAGGAGTATTTAGCCTAGAAGATGGTCTAAAATTAATAGCCATGCGGGGACAGTTGATGCAACAGTTACCCTCCGGTGGTCAGATGGTATCTGTAATGGCATCAGAATCTCAGGTAATAGAGGCTATAGAAGAGTATAGTTCCCAAGTGACAATAGCAGGGATTAATGGACCAGAAAGTATAGTAATTTCAGGGAACAGTGGAGCTATAACAACTATTTGTGATATATTAAAAAATATGGGAATTAAGACCAAACAATTACAGGTATCCCATGCTTTCCATTCCCCATTAATGGAACCAATGTTAACAGAATTTGAAGCAGTAGCCAAACAAGTAACCTATAATCAACCCAAAATACCACTAATATCAAACGTCACTGGTGAAGAAGTAGGTGCGGAAATAACCACTGCTGAATATTGGGTGGGTCATGTGCGAAAACCAGTAAGATTTGCCCAGAGTATGAAAACTCTAGAAGAGCAAGGATATGAAACCTTCCTAGAAATAGGACCCAAACCAATATTGTTAGGAATGGGAAGGCAATGTGTAACAGAAGATGTGGGAGAATGGTTGCCATCATTGCGTCCAGGAATAGAAGAATGGCAACAAATGCTATCTAGCTTAGGACAATTGTATGTAAAAGGAGCCAAAATAGACTGGTCAGGGTTTGAAAAAGATTATAATCGTCAGAAAGTAGCATTGCCAACATATCCATTCCAGAGAGAACGTTATTGGATAGAAACCAAGAACAAATTCTGGTCTAAACAGCAATTGTCAACAGACCAAAACCTCCATCCCCTATTAGGTCAAAAGCTAAATTGTGCAGGGGAACAACAAATATTTGCCTCACAAATAGGAGAAAAATCACCCAACTATCTCAGCAACCACCGAGTATTTAATCAAGCACTATTTCCCACAACCGGCTACCTAGAAATAGCAATAGCAGCAGGAAATCACCAATTAAAAACACCCCAGATAGTAATAGAAGACCTAACCATCAGTAGAGGATGGATACTACCAGCAGGAGAATTGACAAATGCCCAAACCATACTCACCCCAACAGACAGCCAAAGCTACAAGTTTCAAATATTTTCTCAACTTGAAGAAGAAGAGTGGAAACTCCACACCACCGGAAAAATCAGAAAAGAATCAACCCCTCCTCCTCAAACAAAAATTGACCTAGAAAAATACAAGAGTGAATGTAATCAAGCAATAGAAGTCAAACAACATTATCAAAAATGTCAACAAGTAGGGATAGACTACGGAAATAGCTTCCAAGGCATTCAACAATTGTGGTCGGGTTCAAACCAAGCACTAGCTTATATCAAACTCCCCGAAGAATTGATAACACAAACAAGGGACTATAATTTCCATCCAGCACTATTAGATGCAGCCTTGCAAGTAATATTTCAGGCACTCCCAGCAACAGATAGTGACCAAACTTATCTGCCAGTAGGAATAGAAGAATTCAAACTATATAAGAATCCCGGGCTGAGTCTATGGGCCTACGCATCAGTAACCAGTCCCGAAGTGAAAACTCCAGAAAGTTTAACGACTCTTGTCACCATAGTAACTCCTTCAGGAGAAATAATTGCCAACCTCAAAGGTTTACAACTAAAACTAGCAACTAAACAGACCCTACTGGGAACAGAAACCGAATCAATAGAAAATTGGTTGTATGAAGTAGAGTGGAGAAGCCAAGGTATTTTAGGTAAACTACTCCCTCCAGATTTCCTGAGACCTCCTGTAGAAATTGCCCAAAAATTAGCTCCAACTCTGACAGAATTAGTAACTCAAGTAGATCAGAAAAGAACAGGGTCTATTGAAACAAGCTTAGAAGAATTAACTGTAGATTATATAGTACAAGCATTGCACGAAATGGGTTGGTCATACAAACCAACAGAAAGCTTTGAATTTGATGCAGCAGTCAAAAAATTAGGCATAGTTCCCAGTCAGAGACAACTGTTTAAGCGTCTGCTACAAATATTAACAGAGGTGGGAATACTCAATTATAATCAGCAGCAGTGGCAAGTGGAACAAACCTTAGCTCAAGTCAAGCCTACTGAAAAAAGCCAGAGTTTACAGAATCAATATCCAGAAGAAGCAGCAACATTGACACTACTGGAACGTTGTGCAAGTCAATTAAGTGGGGTATTACGAGGAGCAATAGACCCAGTTCAGTTAGTTTTCCCCCAAGGAGATTTGACCACAGCGACTCAACTTTATGAAGAGTCAACAGTAGCTAAAGTGATGAACACAATAGTAGAAAAATCCATCACCAAGGCTATAGAAAAATTACCTAAAAGCCGAGGCATACGGTTGTTGGAAATCGGAGCGGGAACAGGAGGGACGACCAGCTATATCCTGCCTCATCTAAATCCCCAGCAAACCGAATATATATTCACCGATATAGGGGCATTATTTACAGCAAAAGCCCAAGATAAATTCCAGGATTATCAATTCATTAGCTATCAAACCTTAGACATAGAAGTAGATCCGAAAAGTCAAGGATTTGAGGCTAATCAATATGATATAATTATTGCAGCCAATGTCCTCCATGCAACCACAATTATGAAGCAGACATTATCCCATGTGCGAGAACTATTAGCAGATGGGGGAATGTTAGTGTTGTTAGAAGTAACAACTGCTCAACGATGGTTAGATTTAGTATTTGGACTGTTAGAAGGATGGTGGAAATTCAATGATTATGAATTACGACCAGATTATCCTTTGCTGAGTAGAGACCAATGGCAAAAGGTGTTGAGAGAAACAGATTTTACCGAAGTAGTCACCATGCCAGAAGTGGAGGGAATGGCAGAAACATTGTCAGGGCAAACGGTAATTGTAGCTCAAAGCTCTCAAACGAAGTTAGAACAAACGAATGATGGTTCTAAGAGTTGGTTGATACTAGCAGACAAAGAGGGAATAGGTAAACAGTTAGCAAGGCAACTGAACTCAGTGGGAGAGGTTTGTACTTTAGTGTTTGCTGGAGAAAAGTATCAACAGATAGCTCCCGCAGAATTTACCATTAATCCCAACAACCTTGAAGATTTTGAGGAAGTAATAGAGACAGTAGCAGGGAAATCACCATCATTATATGGAGTAGTACAATGTTGGACGACGGAAGCCGGAGTGGGGCAAACTGTTAATTCTGAGGAGTTAGGAAGTTTGTCTAAGCTAGGGTGTGGCACAACTCTATCTTTAGTACAAGCATTGGTAA
>NZ_GL890942.1:63935-159567 GCF_000211815.1 Moorena producens 3L | reverse complement strand
TACCCACAGAGCAACCGGTGCAACCGCCATCAGAGGAGGAACGTCCAACCAGACGTCGTTCTCGGGAGCGGACAACGGTATCAGAAGCAGGCGTAGGGCCATCTCCCATCAATAATGTGATTGGCATGCCTGGAGCAGTCAATGGCATTTCAGAAGTGGCAGTGATTGAACCTCGTTCCTTTGAAGAAATGCCCCAAGTGATTCAGGCACTGCGGGAACGGAAGTCGGTGGTCTTAAACCTGACCATCATGGATCCAGACCAAGCACAACGAGCGGTGGACTTTGTGGCTGGTGGGACTTACGCTATTGATGGTCATCAAGAGCGTATTGGTGAAAGTATTTTCTTGTTCACACCAAGCTGTGTTCAGGTAAGTACTCAGTCTGGTGTGATTCATGAGATACCTACTCCCCAGGCCCCTCCTTCCCGTCAGACAGCTCCGTCACCAGCCTGGGGTTCTGAGCCAGATCAGATGGCTCAGTAAGAGTCAGGACTTGACAAGTGTCTAGTGTTCAAGAATAACATTAATATTTGAAAAGAGAGGTGTTGGGTTGCCTATAAAACTTGGCATAATTGGTGGCGGTGTCATGGGAGAAGCCCTCCTATCCCGTCTACTTGCCCAACAACTTTACCAGCCTGATCAGGTCTTGGTGAGTGAGCTGCTGGAGCAGCGCCGTGATGGTTTGGCGCAAAAATACGGGATAAGGGTCACTGCCAATAACCAAGCGGCAGCGGCAGCATCAGAGGTTTTGTTACTGGCAATTAAACCTCAGGTATTTGAAGCGGTAGCGGCAGAACTGGCAATGGGTAGAGGTGACAACGGTCACAGCTTAGGAACGTTGCCAATGGTGATTTCAATTCTAGCTGGAGTGCCTCTGGAACGACTGGAAACCGCTTTTCCATCCCAGTCAGTGATCCGGGCAATGCCTAATACTCCTGCAACAGTTGGGGCGGGAATCACAGCACTAGCTGCTGGAAAATGGGTTTCGCCTGATCAAATGGAGCGAGCAAAGACAATTTTTAGGGCTGTTGGTGAAGTAGTCGAGATTCCGGAACACCTGATGGATGCGGTGACCGGTTTATCTGGGTCAGGCCCAGCTTATGTGGCGATTTTGGTGGAAGCCCTAGCAGATGGGGGCGTGGCAGCTGGATTACCCAGAGCGATCGCATTGCAGTTGGCCCAGTCTACAGTATTGGGGACAGCCCAGCTGTTAAAGGAAACTCAAATACATCCAGCTCAATTGAAGGATCAGGTTACTAGTCCTGGGGGAACGACAATTGCTGCGATCGCTAAGTTGGAGAAGGCTGGTTTTCGCTCGGCTTTGATTGAAGCGGTTTTGGGGTCTTATCAGCGTTCTCGGGAGTTGCGGGGTTGAAGGTTTAAAGTTTGAGGTTGGAGGTTGGAGGTTGGGGGTTAAAGGTTGAAGTTTAAAGGTTAAAGGTTGAAGGTTGAAGGTTGAAGGTTGAAGGTTGAAGGTTGTGGGTTGTTCGCCCTTAGCGTTCCCATAGGGTAGGTTGTTAAGGCTTGGCGTCCCTTGTAGGGTAGGTTGAAAATTGATCAAAACTGATTGAGATTGTCAATCTTAAGCTCAATTAGGCTACGCCGTTGTTAGTTGGTCTTGGCTAACCCCATCTGGATCTGTAGTCCTATGGGGGTGTTATTTTAATTAATGGGCAAAAAACTATTGTGTGCGTCATCTAGTTCTGTCATCTAGTTCTATAATAAATGGCAGCTAAAGGATTTATGCCATTGGTCGCCATCGTTTAAAAGCATGGGATCTGAACTACCAAAAATACTGGGAACGTGAGAGCCTCCCTTTTCAAAAGGGTTTACGGTTTCGTCTCCGGGATGAAACTCCCGGGACGGGGTTTACCCCGCCGTATCTATTCCAATAGGTTATAATAAAGAGAGGGAGGTGATAGTAAGATGTACAAAACAATTCCAGTAAAAGCAACGTTTTCAGACGAAGAAAATGCTTTCTGGCTATTTCAGTGTGAGCAAGCGAATAGCTTGATAAATTGTGCAGTCTATTACTCCAAACAGAAGCATTATAGTTGGTTGAAACAGCAACCAGAGGCATTTACAACTTACTGGCGGGGGGATGAACTGCGCTATGGTTGGAAGACTTACAAGTGCGCCCTCAAGTATGCTGAGCTATGCAACAGCTTGAAAGACAACCCTCATTACAAGGCAATGGCGGCTCAGTCAGCACAACAAACTCTTAAAACTGTAGCCGAGTCAATCACTAGCTATAACCAATTAGTCAGCCTTTACTACAAAGGCCAAGTCGATAGACCAAAACTGCTTAGGTACCGCAAGAAAGGCGGGCTAGCTGCCGTCACTTTTCCCAGACAAGCGCTCAACTATAAGAACGGTTTGTTTTACCCGTCGATCAGCAAGGAAAGTAGACCTGAACTGCTTACTGAGATCGCCTTAGAACCTCCAGGGTTCATAGATCCAGATTGGGTCAAACAGGTTACTATTCGCCCGTATCTAGGCCAATTATGGATCGATTGGGTAATTGATGATGGAAAACAACCGGTGGAAAATAATCCCAATCTAGACTATTTCCAAGCATGGAGTTTTGATCACGGCGGGGACAACTGGTTAACCGGAGTTTCAACCCATGGGAGAAGCCTGATTATTGATGGCAGAAAGCTCAAGTCTCTGAATCAGGCTTATGCCAGGTTGGTTGCCAAATATAAAGCTGGAAAGCCTGAATTATACTGGGATTCAAACTTAGATCGTGTCCAACGCAGAAGAAACAATCAAATCAGGGATGCGATCAACAAAGCCGCCCGTTTTATTATTAATCGGTGCCTGAGCGATTGCGTTGGAAACCTCGTCATTGGTTGGAACGAAGGACAGAAAGATTCCTCAAGCATGGGGAAACGGGGTAATCAGAATTTTGTGGTCATTCCAACAAAAAGACTGATTGAACGACTGAAACAGCTTTGTCCTGAGTATGGAATTAAGCTAACAATTACCGAGGAAGCGTACACCAGCAAAGCGTCTTATCTTGACTCCGACAGCCTCCCAAGACACGGCGAAAAACCCAAAGGATGGAAACCGTCGGGCAAACGAGTTAGGCGTGGTCTGTACAAAACTTCTAATGGTTGGCTAATTAATGCCGATTGTAACGGTGCTGCAAATATAGCTAGAAAAGTAGCCACACAGTTAGGTCTTGACCTGACCAAGGTGGGTAGGGGAGCATTGACACTACCGCACCGGTATGATCTTTTCAACTCTATGAAAAGATCATATAGGACGAGAAGCTACAAGGCACGGTTTCAACCTGCCTTGTAGGAACCTTGTAGAATCCCCTGTGCTTCAGCCGGGGGAGATGTCAAAATCACAAAATATTCATAATTTAGTCTGAATGTAAATTTGTGGACTGCATCTATTTTGATGACAGACAGATGACAGAATCTTCAATTCCGATTCGAGCCCTACCAGAAGCACGCCAACGTTCTCGACCCAATGGGTTGAAATGGTTTTCCTACATAAGTTTGGGGATTTTGAGCAATGCTGCTATTTTGGGTTTAGCTTTTTTTGTGCTCGAGCAAATCCCTCCAACTTACACCAGTAAGGCAGCAGCAATTATACCTGGTGTGGGTTCTCAAGGATCTGTTCAACTCCCTGGAGTCGGTCAAGCTTCCTCCAATCCAGGTGAGAAATCTCCTTACGGATATCTTTTAAAGGTAGATCCACGACAAAACTACCAGTATATCGCCATGAGTGACGTCGTATTAACTGAAGCTGCTGCTGCTGTTAATACCTCAGTCAAAGATTTTGAAGAGTTTGCCAAGCCAAGGGTTTATTTGGATAGAGGTACCACTATCATAGAGTTTGAAGCGGATGGCAAAAGCCCATCGGACGCTCAGCGAAATACTCAGGCTTTTTATCAAGCTTTAGTCAAGCGGATTGATTACTTAAGAGCAGAAGAATCAGCTCGTCAGGATAACAAGACGTTGCTAGCTTTAGACTCTGCTAATAGTAACTTAAAAAACGCCCAAACAAAGCTGTCTCAATTCAAAAAGAAGTCACTGCTCAAAATTTCTGAACAAATCAATAACCTTTCAGAAGAAGTAGAAAGGTTGCGAGTGCAGCGTGCTAATTTATTGGCTCAGCAGCAAGCGGCTACCTCTGGATTAAGGCAGCTAGAAGCTAACCTAAGGTTGTCAACTGACCAAGCAGCCGATGCTCTGATGCTTCAGGATGATGAAGTGTTTAAAAAACTTTGGCAAAACTATAGCGATATTAGTGCTAAGCTAACGATACTAAATTCTCAATGGACACCAAACAGCCCTCAGGTGATTAATCTCAAAGCTAAGAAGCAAGCGGCGCTTGAGGCATTACTTGCTCGTAGCCAACAGCTATTGGGCAAGGGGATGGATGTTCAACGTTTGGATAATCTCAATTTAGGCTTAGATGCCCAGACAGGTCGAGCAAATCTGGCACAAGTGTTAATCAACCAGAGAGCTCAACAGCAGGGACTAACCGGTCAAGTGAACACCTTGGCAGAACAAATTGCTCAGCTAGAGTCCAGACTTCAGACATTGATTCAGGAGCAGTTAACCCTGACTGAGCTTGAGCGAGAGGTGCAAATCTCTGAAGCTATATTTACGGCGAAGTCGGCTCAATTAAACCTGAATAAATCGGATCATGCTACTGCTTATCCAACCCTGCAATTGTTAGTAGAGCCGAACTTACCGAAAGAACCTGTTGGTAATACCAAAAAAACGGTAATGTTGGGAGCTGTGGCGCTTTCCCTGTTAATGACAACTGGCCTGGTTATCCTGGCCTGGGAAAAACCAAGTTCTAAGACAGACGCTCCTAAAGATTCCCCTCCGGTACTTCAACCTGAGTCTTAAACCAGTGAATTTAAACGTAGCAACAATTTGGATCTAATTGTTGGAAACTACTAGCACGGAAAACTAACAGAGAAAGACCCCAAGTCTGCTACCTTAATCAGGTGTTGGCAGTAAGTAATCTGATGAACCTATCCAACCGTATAATCAAAGGGTGGAAATCTCCCACGCTGCGAGTGATGTCTCTGACCTTCTTCGGTATGCTACTGGCGTGGGTTGCGGACATTTTGATGGCGGCGAAACTGGGGACTAGTCAAACCACAGATGCCTTGATTGTTGCCCTCAGCTTACCGCGACTAATTGATACCGTGAGCCGGGAGGGAACCAGACAAAGCTTGGTTCCAATGTTCATGGAGCGTCGAGATGCTCTGAATCACAGGGAATATCATCGCTTGGTCAGTGGCATTGTCAACTTAGCTTTAGTACTCGGTGTTAGTCTAACTGTTCTGTTGGAAATTATAGCGCCATTGATTATAACTGGGTTAGCCCCAGGATTTTCTCCAGAGGGTAGAGCACAAGCAACGTTTTTATTTCGGATCTGTGCGCCAATGGTTTTGTTTGCTCCTGGGATTGCGGTCTTTAGTGTGATCCTCAACAGCCAAAGGCGCTTTAGTGCGGTAGCTCTGCGGAATGCGATCGCACCAGGTTTCGTAGTGGCTGCCATTGGGTTGGCATGGCAACAGTCTAGTATTGCTCTGTGGATAGCGATCGCTTATACCTTGGGATTTGGTGGATTCTTTGTGCTGGTATTTCTAGATGCTTTTAAAGCGGGACACCAACATCAATGGTTGGCGTGGGCTGGCAAAGATGACCTTGCGCGTCTGTGGCAAGCAGGTTCTTTACCTACTATCGGTTTTGTGATTAAGCTCGCATCTAATCTAGTCAAGAGTCAGATGCTGCCTTCCTTAGTAGCAGTTGGTGGGGTCTCCACATTCTACTTTGCAATTCGGATCGTCTCCGCTGCTCAAACGATTATTGGTGTCAGTATTGCTACCACCAGCTTGCCTGCCATGACAGAGCATGACTTAGCTGGGCATAAATCCCGGTTGGGATCGGCTTTGCGCAAAAACTTGACCAAAACTCTATTAGTAAGCTTACCTGCAGTACTTTTTATTGTGGTATCCCATGGAGAAATCATTCGTTTGCTATACGGACATGGTTCTTTTGAAGCTACCTCTATTGAGCAGACGTCTCAAGTATTCTTTTGGTTAGGGCTGTCCTTGGCATTTATTTCTCTAATCCCCGTGCTTGAAGCTGGTTTATATGCTCAGAGAGCTTATGGTTTGGTTGTCTGGAGTATGGTGACCATGGCATTTGTAGGGGTTGCTCTGAGTTGGTTATTTTGGCAAGTTTGGGAATTAATTGGTATTGCTATGAGTTGGCCTGTTATGGCTATTATCTATGTGATACTCATCATCTATCTACTCCATCGAAAGGGTGTTTCTCTGCTGCAAAAACATCACAGTGAATGAGGGGTAATAAAATCTATGAATAGTTCAAGTTTTAAACAGCACTCTTACTTGATTATTGGAGGCACGACAAAAGCGGCAACCACATCACTATTTTATTATCTAGCTGATCATCCTGAAGTTTGTACCTCTAACCTCAAAGAAATTCGCTTCTTTTTGGATCAAGATTATCCAGAAGCTTCAAACTATCGATATGAAGATGGTCTAGAAAAATATGATGATATTTTTCGTTATGCTCAGTGCTCCAATGTCGAAAAAATTCGGATGGAGGCAACACCAGACTATCTTTACTCATCAGGTACACCCCATAAAATAAAACAATCTCTACCAAATGTTAAACTTATATTTATCCTACGGGAACCGGTTTCTCGCTTAATCTCTTGGTATAAATTTGCTAAACAGAAAGAGTATCTTCCTCAAAATATCAGCTTTGATAACTATGTTGACCAGCAATTAATTAAAGATAATTTTGAGCACGAAAATACCTATACCTATATGCGTTCCCTTGAGCAAGGGCGTTATTATGTCTACTTAAAACCTTACTTTGAGTTATTCGGATCCGATAGAATTTATGTGGCTTTTTATGAAGAATTATCCCGTAATCCCAAATATGTGCTTGAAAAAATTTGTCGATTTGCAGGAATTGATTCCAGCTTCTATGGGGATTATCTCTTTAAAGTATATAATCCCAGCAAGGCAGTAAAAAATTGGTGGTTTCACCGGAATTATGAGCAGTTTTTAAAGTGTATGCGTCAATATACCCAAAACAAACCCATTCACAAAGTTTTGAGGAAAATTCGACGAGCCTTGGATCCGATCTATTTACGCCTTAATGTGCAGCCTCAGGAAAAGGTGTCGATTTCACCAGCTATCAAAAATGCTCTTACTATGTATTATAAACAGGAAGTTACAGCATTGGAAGAACTACTTGGTCGCTCAGTGCCATGGGAGTCATGGAATTAATTTATAAAAAAACAATAACAAAGAACACTAACGAAACAACGGGACACGATATGATCAGAATCATGAGAGAAGAACACTAATTTAGGAGAATATCCATGAAGAAATATGTCTGTACCGCTTGCGGCTATGTATATGACCCAGAGGTAGGGGATCCAGATAGTGGCATTGCACCGGGCACACCCTTTGAAGACATTCCAGATGACTGGGTATGCCCGGTCTGTGGGGTCGGTAAGGAAGATTTTGAACCGGAAGAATAGTAACATCCTTATTGTCGTAATCGGTGGCACTGCCACCGTGTCTTGATGCAATAGCGAGTGGGGGAAACCACGGCAGCGCGGTCATGGGGGAGACCCCCAAGACCGCGCTGCCTCCCCAAGACCGCGCTGCATCGCTTTTTTTGATCAAAAATCGTGAGAGGCCAGAAAAACTGGTCTTTTAGTGGGACTTAAACAAAAATCAAGCCCAAATGAAGCCTAAACTGGCTTTATAAGCAGCAAACACCTCCTGATTGTGAGTTAGTTAGCCAATTAAAGAAACGAAAAGACATAGCTGTACGGAAAGCCTCCAAGGCTTCTGTAAAAGTATTCATTCGCGTAGCGTGGCCAAGGTTTGGAACGCCCATCGCCAAAGTAATCCCCCGGTTAACTTATGCCAAAGAATAAAAATATAGGCACAAAATACTAGAATAAAATGGTGAATTAGACTTCTTTTATCCCTGACTTGGTATTCTTTCAACCCTAGCCAACCCTTGGCTTCCCAAGAAAATACTTCCACCCAATTTCTTTGGGAATAGGTCATTACTATCCACTGTTTTGTTACTTTTTTTTGCCTCAACATTGGTGATCAAATAATCACGGTGCGCGCCTCCTAGGGCGAGTAAATCGCCCTTTCGACGTGAAAGGTTGATCCATCATAGATTATACCATAATTTTGCTCTTTTTATCGTTTAAGTCCCGATAGTTGCTGTCCCCAATGATTGTAAACTTCTCCTGATTAGATTTTAGAGATCTATTGTCGAAATCCTTGACTAAAAGACATTTGATCGATTTACCCATAGTATGGAACCAGTCTCCAAGAGTCCCTAAGTGTTAATGCAATATTTGAGACCTCAAGAATAGAGAAGATGGTAGGGTCATTTCTTAATGATGGGAGCTCCGATTGTTTTGTAGTCCCAATACTGAGAAGGTAGGGGTGGATTTACATCAACAACCTCAAAATCGATCTTGGAAAAGCCAGCTTCTTGCAATAGTTTTTGATGTGCTTCTGGTATTTCAGTGGCAACCCGTGAAAAATAAGTAAATGTTCCATTTTTTTTGAGTAACCGACCCGCTTCCTTAAAAAAATCGTGTTGGTGGAAACTTCCTGCATCCTCTGGAGTTAGTGGGACAGTATCAAACAGAATCCCATCAAAACTCTCATCATCAAAACGTGAACTAACCTCTTGCCAAAAACCTGGGACAATTTCCATCCTACCTATCCTCAAGGCTTCAGGGAATTTTTGTTGCGCGAATTCGCGTACATCTGGGTGGGCTTCAAGGATCGTATGTTTCTCAATGTCGGGGGAGTCTTGAATAAAACCTGCTGATAATCCAAGTCCAAAGCCTAATTCTAGTACTTGTCCGCCATTTGAAGTTGCGATTGAAGCCAACTTCTTCATATACGGAATTTCCCAGTCCTGCATTACTTCGACACCATTAACGCTCAATTGATCGGGAGTATAAATGGCTTTTTTTTGTATCCAATTTTGTTGCTTGGTATCCAATTTTGTTCCTTAACTAGCTATGCTCGCTGCATATTGAAACTACCCAAATTTAAAAGTAGGATTTCAACATACCACGCCTGCGTACATCACAAGTTGCACAATGTAACCCACCTCCAAAAACATAATGGTCTTTAAAGTCCACTAAAATTGGCTTTAAGCCTATCTCTTTAAAAAACTTAATCGTTGGTTCCTCACTCTTCTCCACAACCACTCGCTCCTGATCAATCATCAGAATATTCATAGAAAGCCAGCGGCTGGACATATGAAATTCGGCGTTTGCTACGCCCCTGGGAGGATAAAGAATTTCCCATCCTCCCTGCTTAAACATCTCTAGGATATCCGGTGAGATGCACGGACGGTCAGGGCAAGACAAGACACGCCCTTCGCCGATGGGAACCCAAGTTGCATCCATATGTATGGGAGCTGGATCACGGAACTTGACTGTGTGGACTCGGTACTCCGAGCCAAGATGCCTCTGCATCCACTGAATTCCCAAGTCGTTGGTGACGTGGCTCCTCTGTGCCAAGATGTCTCTGCCGAAGCGAGTGAAATCAGCTGCATCGAAGCAAGGTTCTGACTCGGTAGTAATGAAGCGCCCATTCAAAGGACCAACGCTATCTGGTACACCAGATTCCCCCCGGAAAAAGGCCATATCTTCTTCAGGATAGTCCCAATCGTAGAGGGCATCAGACATTTTGGGCTTGGGAGCCGCTGTCCAGCCTGCTCCCTGCTGGAAATATTCCTGAATCAGGGGACGATAGCGCAAGAACTCGAAATAGCGGCATCTTTGAGACATAGGCGCTTCGATGATTTCCTCGCCCACAACAAGCAAGACATCCCTCACATCAGCATTAAAGAATCCCGCTGATGTAAAATAAGGTGTTTTAAAAATATGATGGGCATAATCAACAGCTTCTGGTCGTCGTACAATGACACCTTCTCCTTCAAGCACTTCTTGAAGGTTATCTAGAGCTTTGGCGGCTTTCTTCACCAATTCTGTGGGGTAGGGTTTCCCCCCATGCTCTCGATAGAAGCTCCAATAGTCCTTTCGTATGAAGGTTTTTATGTCATGGGTTAAAACAGGGGCTGTAACCCCGTCAATAGTTCCCACAATTATTTCTTCGAGAGGGTCCCATTCGTTATAGCTACAAATCGAGGGAATGTTCATCTTAAATCATCATCTATGGGCGTATATAGGCGAAACTTAGAGATTATACCAAATCCGGTTCGCATATGTACCTTTTCTCAAATAGCAGGGGGACAGGGAGCAGGGGGCATGGGGGAAAAATTAGCGACAATCATAAAGCCACTCTCACAACCCCCCAATCGCATTCTTGGCAATTAGCAATCTGGCACTCCATAGCGCTGCTGAATTTCCAGCAATTTTACCCTGGCCTGCCCAGCATTATCCGCCAACTCAGCAAACTCCAAAAATCGCTTCAATTCCTTTTTCAACAAACTCCGTTCCACTTCCCAAGTTTCCCGTCCCAAATCTGGGGGCAAAACAATCATGTCAAATAACGTTGCCCGTTCCTTACCTGGGTGCGGTCGCAACACTCGCCCCCGCCGCTGAATAAATTGGCGGGGATTGCTACTACTTGCCAGAATTACCGCAGTTTCAATGGATGGAATATCCACCCCTTCATCCAAACATCGAATTGCTACTAACCCCTGCAACTCCCCCCGCTCAAATTGACGACGTAATTCCTCCCGTTCTGCCAACGGTGTCTGGGCAGTGTACGTGTTGACCCGATACCCCAGTTGAGAACCTAGTAACTGGGTTACTGCTGCTAACTGACGGTTGCTTTCATTACTCACTTGCCCATCTACCGAACCATCCCCACAATAAAACAAGGTATGGTAGGTGTTCAGTCGCTTAGCCATTAACCGCTGCAACGCCCTTAACTTGTTTGCCGCCGCCCCAACTAACCGAGCTCGTTGCATCAATAACGATGTTAAAGTAGTGTCATTTTCTATATCGTCTGCTTCCCCTAATGCCCAACCAATCCGTTGAGTTAACTTAGCATAGGCAATATTTTCCGCCTCTGTTAATTCCACGAACACCGGATAGTAGAGGTAACGCACTAGCGCTCCTTGGCGAATAGCATCGGCTAAGGTCAGTTCTGGTTGTAATACCGAACCAAAATAGTCAAACAATGCTTCTGTTCCAGCTTCATCAAAATACCGTTCCGGTGTAGCTGACAGACCAAGGCGCAGTCCAATGTTACGGGGTAAACTCTTTTCGATGCGGGTAGTCCCGAAATTATGGGCTTCATCTCCCACTATCAGGGTTTTTTCAGGAAAATACTTCAGCTGAGACTGGAAACCCTCCTTGATCAGGGTAGAATTGGTAGTGATTATGGTAATAAACGATTGTTTCCCAACCTGGAGGTTGTATAGCTGGGCAGATAGTTGACTCTGCCAGCTGTAGACACTCTCGAAGGCTAATATCGGTTCTAGATTAAAGTGTTCGCATTCTCTTGCCCACTGGGTGACCAAGTGGCGGTAAGGGCAAACTACCAGCAACAGCTGTAAACCAATTTTTTGATACAGTTCCGTTGCGATCGCTAAAGCAGTAATAGTTTTACCACTACCCGTTGCCATTTTCAGGGTTCCTCGTCCCCGATGGGCAAACCAATTTGCCACCGCTTGCCGCTGATACTGCCGCAGCTGAATATCCGGTGGTATCCTAGGGCATCCCTTGGGTGAGTGAGTCTCAAAGGAGAGCGGTAATTGGTAAGCTCCCCCCGATTCAGCTACTGTGATGTTAGGGGAGGGCTGATAGTATCCTCGTGCTGCTACACTTTCCCAGTCCTCTGATACCACGAATGGGAATTTGTTGTTCCTCATTGGTCATTGGTCTTTTGTTATTTGATAATTGGTATTTAGTATTTGCTATAGCATTTTTATTTGAGTTGTGAACATAGGATTAAAGTAACAAGGGAGCAGGGAGCAGGGAGTAGGGAGCAGTAGGAAAGAGCTTGGAGGATTTTTTTGTGTTCTTAAAAATCAGCAATATTGTTCGTGTCCTATTTATAAATCCTAGATTTCCTAGTTGCTATTTCCTAGTTGCTATTTTCTATTTTGATGTAAGCAAGTCTTTTTAATTTTACTTTTTACCGTTTTCCTTGGTCAGCAAACACCTCAATTTCCCCTGTCCTAGAGGGTTGGCATTCCACATTACCAATTGCTTGAGAACCTAACCCTGATCGCCCATCCACCTGCTTAATTCGACAAGACTTGGTGAAGGAATAATACTCAGGTTTGGTGTCAGGGCTTGAACGGGGACCGTTCCAATTGGCCTGCAAGTCTAAGTTATAGTCATACCCAGACTCCCTGGATGAAAATTTATAGGTTACTTTCCATAGAGGATCTTCAGCAACCGGTGAGCTTTGCTTGGCTTGATATTCAATCTCCTTCAGTAACTTTTGGTGATTTACCTTAAGCAGGGATTTCTCAACCTCTGACCAAGATTTTGCATTCAACTCTTCTTTCAATTGAACTTCCATCCCCTCTAATATCGATACACCTCTAGATAGCATAGTGACTTGGGCAGAGGGCAATTTCCAGACAAAGGAACTATGGATAAAATCATCACTCAGTAAGCTAGGATATTGCACTAGCCAGTTTTGAATCACGAAATAAAACTGTATCCAGCAGCTAATCAAGAGCTGGCTACCGAATAATATAACTAGATATTGACGTTCTGCTGGAGATGGTTTTTTTAGCTCCAATCTTACTGCTAAAATATAAGGTAAAGTCGCAATTACGGCTGATATCAATGGCCAACTAATGAACGTCCAGGATGATACGTCCCTTGAGTCGATGCCGAATAAATAGGTACTGATACCCTGAATTTCGGGCTGGTATTCTCCAAGGTTTAAATTGATGCCGAATAGATAAATACTAGTTAATGCGCCGGTAATCCAGGGACCCAGGGGCAAGCCTGTCTTGGCGTCTTTGTTCTTCTTGGCAATTCTTAGCTTAGCCGCCGCTGCCGTTACCCAGTAGACAAATAAAATAAACAAAATACCACCACAGCTTGCTATCAGCCGTTGTACAAATCCCGTGGCTAACCCTGCCATTACATAGGAAAACACAGTTAGCCACATTAGAGCCTGCCAGGAAAATGCCTTGGGAGGTTTCAGTACCTTTACCACCCAGTCTACCACCGCTAAGCCAATGACAAATTCGAATAGGGATGTGAAAAATTTCACGACGCTAGTTATCCACTAATGGGGTTGACATAAAGGAAACGCAGAAACAAAAGCAGTAAGATAGCGCTATAGCTACAGGAATTAGCAATGAGGACGACCATAGCTCGATTTTCCCCACCCGATCCTCTCTGACCAGAGCGCCTCAAGGATAATGACTTTTCCTCGTCGGAAGCCGATGTGGAACCAGTTGCCTGATCTTCAGCTAGTTCTAAAAAGATTTTGAGTAACCTCAGCCCTGCCAGCTTAATAATAAAGGAAAGAAAGAAAATTGTGATCACACTCATAGCAATAAGAGTATAAAAATTGTCAGGCTTATCCTCTGAAAAGTGATCGAAAAAGATATAACTAATCATCTGGCCTTGAAATTCCGTAGGGAGTTGGTCGTGAAGGGCAAAAAAACAGCACCAACCTACAATAGTGGAAAGTAGATTAATCGATGCTGCTTGCTGCATGCTGGTTTTGCGGTTGAGTTTTAGCCCTCGTTGTAAGACTATCCCTTCCACCGCAATTACCACCAGCAGGAAGAGAGTTTGAAACACGACCGTCTTTAGGGGCCATACAGGTGCCATAATTTTAAGTTTGCTCCAACGTAAGAATTTGCATTAAAAACCCGTTTGAGCCACATTTTACCTGCACGATTCGGTGAAACTTGGTTTTGTTGACACTTTATGTTGACACCTTATGTTGACACTTTATAGTTGCTTATTTAGTGCCAACCGTCAACAGAAATGGAGCAACTAAACGGGAGCAGGTCTAATGTTCATTAAATTAGACTACCAGTAATTTTCGGATACTGGTAGTTAATTTGAATGAGGGGTGTTACCCCTAAGCCTCTTCGGGCGGGTTTCCTGTTAAACTCCTTAACCACAGGCTATACATTGAAGCACTACAAGGAACATCTGTAAAGATGCGATTGACCGTAGGCCACGCTACGCGATCCTCCTAGGTCGCCGCTAAGCGATCGCATTTTGTTACATATTTTGTTTTTTAGATACCTGTTTGACCTGCCGTCACCCTTCGCGAACATAATTTAGGGTTTAGGCTCTAGGGTTTAGGGTTCTGTTGAAACTTGGCTAGCTCTCTTAGGACGGAGGTGCTCAAGTGCCCCTGTTGTAGCTCATACCTAATACGATTAGCCTAATACCTATAATTTCTCGATTATTGCTCTATGGCTTTGCCGTCAGTGTCTGGTAGTTGACTCCTGGGGCAATGCTATGGTTGATGGGTGTACCCCACACCTGACAGACAAGCCAAAACTTTATCTTTACTGTATCTTTGCAGATCAACTCCCATCACCATAGCGCAAACCTATGACACGAAATCACTATGAACCTGAACTCAAACTGCGTTCTGAAAAAGGAGTAGACTACACTAAACTGCGAGACTTACTAGCAGCAGGCAAGTGGAAAGAAGCTGACCTAGAGACAGCCAGGGTACTCTTGGAAGCAGCAGGTCGAGAAGCTGAAAAATGGCTAGATATAGAGTCGCTCAAAACATTTCCCTGTGCTGACCTGCTGACCATTGACCAACTTTGGGTAAGATACAGCCAAGGACACTTTGGGCTTAGTGTTCAGCAGTCCATTTATCAAGAGGTGGCAGGAGACTGCGTCAGGCTAGGTGAACGCATCGGTTGGAGAGTGAGGGGAGATTGGATAGCCTATAGTAAAATCAAATGGAATCTAGATGCCCAGATGGGACACCTACCCGTCTGTATGGCATTCATCTGGAGTAATCATCGGTCTGTATCCGGTATCGTGTGGTTATCTCGGGTAGGGTGTGAGGCGTGGTATACTTCATTTATGCAAAGACTTGTAGAGTCTAGCATATAAGCGTTACAGCCCAAGGAAATAATTCTTTAAACAAAAATTTTAAACAAAAATATTTGCTACGAATTCTATAAACATTTTAGGGATTTCAAGGTTAGTTTGATAACTCAAAACTACCAGGTCTATTGTTTGGAGCGCGCTTTGTACAAACTAGGGATGATTTGTTAGTCTATGGGTTACTCCCCATGCCCTACTGCTGGTGCTGGAAGTCGATAAATCTTTTGGGTAGTTTACCATAAATAAACATAATTCTCTACAGCTATGAGATAGGCTGTATCTGGATAGACAACAATGCAGTATTGAAACTCTGCGCTCTTCCATAGGCGCAGATTCTTCGGAGGAGTTAACTAACAAATGTTAGCCATTGCTCGAAACAACCACATCAACCTCACCTTCCGTAAAACCAATAGGCTTGCAGTCCATCAGGCAGTGCCAATTACCGCTACTCTCTCACGGTGGTGGGGGTTGAGGTTACCTTTAAGTATGTGGTTTGTAAGTATGTGGTTTGTAAGTATGTGGTTTGATTCACTAGCCTTAAAGCCTTTGCTTGCAGGGGCTAAAACTAGACTACGTGGCTGTAGCCAATCAATCATTTCGATTGATTGTCTTTTCAGTGGAATTTCCCACCACTGGGAGTCCCAGCCAACCTTAAAGTTTTTTTTGTATAACTATTATTGTAGTACTTTGACAGCAGTTAAAATCGCCTCCTCGCGTTTCCTCCACCACATAAATGACCACATAAATAATAGTAGTTTCCACTCTCCCGTGAGGCTTTAGATGACCAGCGCTTATATCCTGATTGCCTCAATTTTGGTGTTGGGGGGGTTACTCGCTACCTTAGGCGATCGCATGGGTACACGAGTAGGAAAAGCACGGCTGAGTTTATTTAATCTACGTCCCCGTACTACTGCCACGGTAGTAACAATTATCACCGGTGGCTTAATTTCTGCCTCGACCTTGGGGATTTTGTTTGCCACCAGTGAGTCTCTACGAGATGGGATTTTTGAGCTTGATAATATCCTCAAAAAACTTAGAAGTGCTCGCCGGGAGGTCAGCCAATTAGAGGATGAGAAAGATCGAGTAGAGCAGAAGTTAGCCGAGGCCAAAGCAGAGCAAATAGAGGTTCAGAAGCGTCTGGATGAAACTAATCGAAATTTCCAACAGGCTCAAAATCAACTGAAAGACGTCTCTGCTCAGGTTGGGGTGCTGCGTACTGAAATTAAGTCACTCCTCAGGGAACGTCAGCTGCTAATCCAACAGCGGAATCAACTCAATGAACAAATTACCCAACTCCAGAGCCAAATCACTCAATTAAAAGAATTGGTGAAGAAACGGGATCAGGAAATGCTGGAGCGAGACCAAGCTATCCAAGAGCGAGACCAAGCTATCCAAGAGCGAGACCAAGCTATCCTCAAACAAGACCAAACGATCCAACAGCGGGATCAGGAGCTGGCTGAGAAAGACCAAGCTATAAAACAATTTGACCAGAAAATTGCTGAACGAGATCAAGTCATTGCTCAGCGTGAAACTTTCCTAAAAGAACTCGAACAAGAACTTAAAGAACTTGAACAAAAACTTAAACAAAAGGAGAGTCAACTTGCTAAACGTAATAAACAACTTGAATCACAAGAAAAACAACTGGCTTTTTTAAAACGGGAACTCGCAATTCTAGAACAGTACTATCAGAATTATCGAGTACTGCGTCAGGGAAATGTTGCTTTATTTCGTGGTCAGGTACTCACCTCTGGAGTAGTACGAATTGTCGATCCAACAGCCGTAAATCAAGCTGTTGATCAACTGTTGAGCCAAGCTAATAAGACAGCTGTAGACATTACCCGTGCTAGTAGCGGTAATTCCCAAGAGCCACTGGTGCAAATTACTCAAGCACAAGTAGATCAGTTAATCCAGCAGATTAAAGATGGTAGAGACTACGTGGTGCGAATTCTCTCAGCGGGTAACTACGTTGAGGGGGAAAAATCAATACAAGTATTTGCAGATGCAGCCCTCAATCAGGTTGTCTTTAAGGGGGGTGATGTCCTTGCTACCATCTCAACTAATCCCTCAACTATGACCAATGAGCAAATTCGGAAGCGGCTCGATCAGTTGTTGGCAGCCTCTGAGTTCCGTGCTCGTCGCGCTGGGATTTTGGGTGATATCCAAGTCGGAGATGGTCGGCTGACCACCCTAACCAACTTTATTGAGCAGCTGGAGCAGTATAGTCAACCCCTTAATGTCAAAGCTATTGCGCAAGAAACTGCCTACACAGCTGGTCCTTTAAAAATGCAGCTGGTAGCGAGCTACAATGGAGAAGATGTTTTTAAAACTATTGTTAACTAGCTAGGTTGTTAACGTAAGCATTCAGCGGTCAGCGCTCAGCGGTCAGCGCTCAGCCGTCAGCGGTCAGCCGTTGGCCACGCTACGGGAATGGCCAAGCTACTTGAGCTGCTTAAAATAAACCTATTTTATTCAAAAGCTATTCAATAGCTGATAGCTGATAGCTGATTGCTGATTGCTGATTGCTGATTGCTGATTGCTGATTGCTGATTGCTGATAGCTGATAGCTGATAGCTGATAGCTGATTGCTGATTGCTGATTGCTGATAGCTGATAGCTGATAGCTGATAGCTGATAGCTGATTGCTGATTGCTGATAGCTGATAGCTGATAGCTGATAGCTGATAGCTGATTGCTGATAGCTGATAGCTGATAGCTGATAGCTGATTGCTGATTACTGATTACTGATTACTTACTTGTTAAGTAGCTAGCTCCTCCACAATTTGCCAATCGGGATTGTTATTAACTGCCTCTTGAAGTAGCTCAAACATTTGCCGACAATGGTTATTAACCTGTAGAGGTAACTCTTCATTTTTGACGACAAAATTTATGGGCACTTGTTGCTCAGTGGCTTTCGATTTGTCAATCAATACGTCCACTGTAACCAGCTTGGTAAAGGATATATTATCCGGACTCTCTCTTGCCATTATATAGTCATCACTCTCGTAGAGAATCTCAAAATGGCAGGATTTTAGAACCTCAATCAGTAACGGTAGAAGACGATCAAGGGAAATAGTGATTTTAATGGAACGAGTGTAGCGAGCCATATAGACTTGGGGCTTGCTGATAGCTAAATTTTTCTATCTTGACATTCCCCCGTGCGAGGGATTGCTCGCACGGGGGATTCTCGGTTCATCGACTCGCCATAAGCTGATAGGTTTATACCAACCAAGCACTTAGGGCAAATCTCCCGAAGGGTTTTAGGTCTTATTGACCCAGTTTTCCGCATTCCCTGCTGTAACTTGTTTCTCCGGCTGTTGATAGCTAACTAGTTGTTTGCTTCTAAGCCGACCTAGGTGACCAAATTGTTAGGCAAGGATTACGCAGTACCCTATCTCTGGCGATACTTTTTACTTTACTCTACGGAGGAAGGATTTGGGCAATAATTTATTGTTTTTTTAACTTATTTTTAAATAATTGGGCTCTTCGGTCCCTGTGGTGATAAGCTAAGCTTATTTATAGCGTTTATCGCAGTTATGAGGTACAGTATTCTTTGACGTTGATTCCCTGTCTTGATGTAGCGCATCGCTATTCCTTATTCCCTCTTCTCTCTTCTCAGATCCGCTGTTCCCAGATCCGCTGTTCCCTAAAATCCCGAAATTGTGTACCTCATAGCTATGATAATTGCTATAAACAAGCAAGCTAACAGCTTTTCCCTCAGATTATAAAAATTTCTAAACCCATAGCTTTGACGAATAATCAATTTCATCTTATTATTTAATACTGCCATTACTCCACTAGTTGTTTTATTGATCAAATAATGACAAATTTATGGTAAATTTTATTGGCCTTTGGCCACGCTACGCGAACAATAGTCTCAGCTACTTGACCTAAAATAATTAAACCGCCCTACACGCTCACGTTTCATCCCCCCTTGAAAAAGACGGGGTTTTCAAGGAAAGACCCAAGGGGTAAAGCGGGTGCATCTCATATTTGTAAAAAAGGAGGGGAGTGTGGGGCGGGGGCGCGGGAAGTGTGGGGCGGGGGCGCGGGAATTTTTGCCTAATTTCATGCATTGAGATACACCCGGGTAAAGCTTGCGCGAAGGTAAGATTTTTTATAATAATCGAATTTTAAAACATACGAGCTATGAATGTAGCAATCATTGGTTGTGGATACGTGGGTAGTGCTGTTGCTCACCTTTGGCATCAAGAGTTAGGGTTATCCACTACAGTAACCACTACTACCCCTGAGCGGGTCCGAGAACTAGAAACAATTGCTGACCGAGTGGTTGTGGTTAAAGGAAACGACCCTATTGGTCTCGAATCGGTAGTGAAAAACCAGGAGATTATTCTTCTGTCTGTGGGTGCTGCCAATGGCAAGGTCTATCAAGAAGCCTACTTAGACACAGCCCAAACCTTAGTTTCTGTGCTCAAAAACGCTCCTACGGTACGACAGCTAATTTACACGGGAAGCTATGCTGTGTACGGTGATCGACAGGGAGGCTGGGTAGACGAAACATCACCGATTGCTCCCGCGAGTCCAAATTATGAAATTCTGGCAGAAACTGAGCAGGTATTACTATCAGCATCCAATCCTAATCTGAAGGTTTGTATCCTGCGTCTGGGAGGAATTTATGGTCCGAAGCGGGAACTAGTCAAAATATTTGGTCGATTCGCAGGTACTACTCGTGAGGGTTCGGGTCAAGAAGTCACCAATTGGATTCATCTAGATGACATAGTGGGTGGGATAGAATTTGTCCGTTCTCACCAACTGCAAGGGATATATAATCTAGTAGATGATCAAATCCTGACTTATCAAGAATTGCTTGAAAAAGTATTTAAACAGCACAACTTACCCCCCGTATCCTGGGATTCATCCGTTACTAAAGCCCGACCTTACAATGCCCGAGTGTCAAATAAAAAGATAATTGATGCAGGTTACCAGTTTATTCATCCAGAAAAAATTTTCTAATCTGATTACTCGGTGGGTAAGCATTCAGCTATCAGCCATCAGCTTTCAGCTTGCATAGGTAAGCTTCGTTTAATCTCTGTACGGAAAGCTGTTAGCGTAGCGTGGGCCTATGGGCAATGGGCAATGGGCTTTTCCCCAAACTTTCAATTCTGTAAAATCTCGAACTATTAAATTCTCACGAAAGAGGTTTATTTTAAGCTCACGGCTGACAGCTGACGGCTGAATGCTTACCTCGGTGGGATTAGTTGACTGAAAACTAGCCTAAATATAAGTAACGAGGCGATTGGTGCATGAATCGCCTCTAGCCAAGATTCAACAAATACACTATCTAAAACAAGTGTGAATTTTTTGTGACTGAAGTTCCCCCGTTCATTTGTACTACTATACTAGTTAAAAGCTCTCCCCATAAGGGATATAGCGATTGAGCCCAAAAATTGTGTACCCATGTTGGTTCTTGAAGTATGTCTGCAATTGGAATATAATCCAACTATAGGCACTGGTCGCATTTTTATTTGAGAACCAAATCGCTTCTTGATGCAATAGCGAGTGGGGGAAACCACGCCAGTTGCTCATGGGGGAGACCCCCAAGACCGCACTGGCTCCCCAAGACCGTAATGGTGCGCTTTCCGTAGGCGAATTAAATTCGCCACGGGTCGCACCTCTGCATCGCTCAAACGCCCTTCAGATAAACGTTGTGAGCATTCTCAATAAGACTGTACCCAGTAGCAATAAGTACCGACAAGCCTAGGAACGCCACAGAGCTTGGGATTGAGGTTTCGAGTAGTTCAAACTTTGGGGGAACTTCAGTTGTGATATGTAGGATTTGGGATTTTAGGGAATCGGGAATTGGGAATCGGGAATCGGGAATTGGGAATTGGGAAAAAATCTTGTTTACCTGATTACTATGAGAACCGATAATTACCCTTAATAAAAATCTCCCCATCTCCCCGCTCCCAGCGCTATTAGCTGATCGGTGGTACCGTCAACCCCTTAAGGGCCACCCCTTCTGCTGATGGCGTTAATCCCTTACTTTGAATTAAAACCCCAAAGCCACCCAATCCGGTTGGATCGATCAACTGGTGTAACCGTTGGCGACGCTGCATAATCTTGATCACATCCTGTGCTGTTGCGTTCGCATTTCCCCCTTCTCTAGGCTCAGAAAGAGCAGCTATGCGATCGCCTAATCCCAATGCCATTAGAAACAACCCTTGCTTGGTCAAACCTACCTTACCCAAACCACATAACTCTCCTTGTTGCTCTAGGGCAGTAAAATCCACATGAGCCGTAATGTCTTGTTCGCCGATATAACTATAGGGGTTATTGTGGTGCCGGTGGCGATAATAACACTGTAATGTTCCCTGATCACGGGCTGGCAAATAATACTTTTGGGCTGGATAGCCATAATCAATCGTTAGGACAAATCCCTGGTTTAACCGTTTCGCAACAGTTTTAATCCAATCCAGTGCAGCGAGATTCACCTCACAGCGATAGCCCTCTGGATAGGAACCAGAGAACAAATCAATACCTACCAAATCAAAATACTCTCTCAGTTGGGGTGTAGAAGGGGTATCTAAAACTTCTACAAACTTAATGTCATCGTCATCCTGATCAACAGTTGCGATATAAATTTCTTTGAGATCTCCTGCTTGCAGCACAACTTGATGTACCGGTAATGCATCAACCAATTCGTTAGAGAAACAGCAACCAGTCAGGGAATTGTCTTGTATTTCTTCCCAAGAACACCACCGTACAGGTAACGAGGGCTGGTGATTGTCGAGTCTGGGTAGGTTTAGTTTCAACAACAGCTGCTTCTGTTGAGCAATCATTGCTGTTGCCTTTTCCACAATGATGTAATTTACCGCACCATAGCAATCTGGGTAGTGCTGGTGCAAGTAAACTAGAACATCTGCTGCTAGGAGGCCCTGTCCCGCTCCCACTTCCATCAGGGTAAAGGGATTAGGTTGTCCGAGGATATCCCACATTTGGGCAAACTGTTCAGCAAGTAATTCCCCGAAGTCTTTTCCTAAGTGAGGTGAGGTGAAAAAGTCTCCTGATGAACCAATGTTAACTGCACCAGAAGCGTAGTAACCTAGCTGTGGATGGTATAGTGCTAAGTCCATGT
This sequence comes from Moorena producens 3L, assembly GCF_000211815.1. Taxonomy (GTDB): domain Bacteria; phylum Cyanobacteriota; class Cyanobacteriia; order Cyanobacteriales; family Coleofasciculaceae; genus Moorena; species Moorena producens. The sequence goes on along the minus strand of NZ_GL890942.1, from coordinate 137,372 downwards.
ACTGGGCAAAGGTAATTCCCTGGTTAGGTGCTGTAGCAATGTGATTAGCAATTACCTTGGATAGAGGTTGAGTAGATGGAAGGTTTGAATTCAAGAAATTAGTCATTAGACTTCTTGCAGAAGGTAAGCATTCAGCAGTCAGCAGTCAGCAGTCAGCAGTCAGCAGTCAGCTTTGTGGCACAGGCTTTGGCCTTGGCCTTTTGGCCTTTTGGCCACGCTACGCGAACGGCCACGCGTGCGCGTTTGGCCACGCTGTGCGAACGACGCTGGGAGGTAACTCAGCATTATTCGAATGCTGACCTGTTGTCTTGATGCAAAGCGCGAGTGGGGGAAACCCCCGCAGGTCGGCGCTGCATCGCTTATTCAAAAGCTGTTCGCGTAGCGTGCGCGTAGCGCATTAGCACCTCAAGTAGCGTGCGCATAGGCTGATAGCTGATAGCTGATAGCTGATAGCTGATAGCTGATAGCTGATAGCTGATAGCTGATAGCTGATAGCTGATAGCTGATAGCTGATAGCTTACGTCAATTTTATTCTCCCTACTCCCTTTTCTATAGCTTACGTAGACACTTTTTTATTAGCCGTGAATACGCCATTGGGTTGAGTAATCACTGCTTGAGTCACAACCCCACCATTATCGGTAGTGAAGTTAATACTATATCCTGCTGGGGAATCCTTAAAATTAAATTCGGTTCCTTGGTAACGAACTAACTCTATCTCTGGCTGACCAGCTAATGACACAAATAGTTTATTATCTTTGATAAAGATAGTCATAGATTGACCAGAAATGTCATATTCACCCACAAATTTTTCCATAAAACTAGTGGTTAAAATGCTTTGGTCAGGGATTCGTTCAAATACAATATCCTTCACCTTCGGTTCTAGAGGTATGGACAGTCTCTGAATAATTCCTTTGGGGTCATTAAAGAATGATAATAGTTGAAAATTATCAGAACCCTCTGATAGTAATTCAAAACTATCATAGTGGTAGTGCTTTAGTTCCGCAACGATGGAATTATAAGTTGCCGTTAACTGCTGATCTTTGAGCGCAATGGAAACTATTCCGTATCCGGGATGCTCAAAATCTCCTGTGTAATCTTCTAGGGGATGTGATGGTTGAGTGCCAGTTTTAGGCTGTGGTTTGGTGTTCTGTTTGCCTTGTTCAGCCGCTTGTTTAGCTTCCTCAACCTTACTCTTCTGCCTTTCATTCCAAGGAACTTCGTCGAGACCAAGCAAGCGATCGCAAATGTGATAAGTTATAATATCTGGCAATGGGGTTCCTTGGAGATTGGTGAGAACTACCACACCAATTTTATCTTGAGGCATCAACGTTGTCAGGGCAGAAAATCCGTCAATATTACCCCCATGCTTAACGTGATTATGACCTCGGTAGGCAGTGAGAAACCATCCTAATCCATAAGAGTAATGCCAGAATTCCGGATACTCAAGGGATGACGGCTTCACGATTTGTGGTGTATACATCTCAGTCAGAATACCAGGGTTGATAATCTGCTTATCCTCATAGTTTCCCTGGTTTTGATGGAGTAGAAGCCACTTCGCCATATCAGTAACATTGGAATTAATAGAGCCAGCAGGACCAATAGTGTCGATATTGCGAAATGGGATGGCTTTAACTACGTCATCTTTCTCTCGATAAGGAAGGGAAAAATCCTCAGTCTCCTGGGATTTGACAACGGAAAAATTGCTGTCTGCCATCGACAAAGGATTAAAAATTTCCTGCTGAACAAATTCTTCCCAGCTGCTCTCGGCAATTTGACCGACTAAGTAGCCAGCGGTCATGTACATCAAATTTTGATACTGATAGACACTCCGCAATTCATGATTAGGTTCGAGATACTGTAAGCGCTCAACTATTTCTTTACGAGTGAAAGGACTGTTATACCACATGAAACCGTGACGGGGTAAGCCAGAACGATGAGTGACCAGGTCACGGAGAGTCATGTGTTCACTAGCATAGGCATCGTATAGTGTGAACGTGGGCAGATAATGTCTAACTGGTTTATCCCAATCTAATTTTCGTCGCTCAGCCAAGATGCCCATAGCCATTGTGGTAAAGGCTTTAGTGCAAGACCCAATGGCAAATAGGGTTTTAGAGGTTACTTTTAAGCCTTTTTCTACATCCCTAAAACCAAAGCCTTCACAAAAGATGATCTCGCTATCGTGAACAATAGCGACAGCCAGCCCTGGGACTTTCCACTCTTCCATTCTCTGGTTAATAAAATCACTAAGACCTTCCATTAGTTGCTCTCCATTCATGTGAATTTCAGAAGTTTCGACGTAAGCATTCAGCCGTCAGCCGTCAGCCGTCAGCCTTGGCCACGCTACGGGAATGGCTGAAAGCTGTTCGGTGTAGCGTGCGCGTAGCGCATAAGCTTACGTTTCGACGCCAGTTGCTCATCTGACTCCCCACGCTTACCACACTTACCACGCTTACCATGCTTGCCACACTCCTGCCACACTTCCTATACTCTTCCTTGTCCTGTTTATTGATAATCACTTAATTTCCCCATGGCAAATTAAGTGAAGCGGGTCACCATTGGCGGTAAAATCAGATAAGATAGGTATATCTACTAGAGAAAAATTACTTATGGCTAGTGGTAAATCCCAGAATCATGCAACTCTGTCTTACCGCGAATTGCAAATCATCGAACATGTAGCGGCTGGTTTAACCAATCTCGAAATCGCCCAGGAGCTGGCAATCAGTAAGCGCACTGTTGATAATCATATCAGTAACATTTTGACCAAAACTTCCACTGATAACCGGGTGGGTTTGGTTCGTTGGGCCTTAAAGTGGGGCAAAGTTTGCTTGAATGATGTCAATTGCTGTCCTTTACCAGCCCCTGGTCAAACTCAGTGATCCCACTGACTTATCCAGTCCCGGAGATTATTGAAATTACTGATAGTTTTCAGAGTCGGCTTGAAGCTAGGATTAGGCAATTTTGCTCAGGTTGCTTTGCTCAGGTTGCTTTGCTGAAGCCACCAAGCACCTCAGTGGCACTGGCAACCCCCCAGCTAAACACCAAGAAACCCATGATTATCTAAGTCCCACTGGCATAATTAGTTTAGTTGTCCAGAGTGACTTGTAGGCTTTTGGCTGACTGCTGATAACTCAAAGCTGATAACTCAAAGCTGACAACTCAAAGCTGACAACTCAAAGCTGACAACTCAAAGTTGACCGCTCAAAGTATATCTTAAGTATATCTTAAGATATTTTTAGCATCTTTAGCGATCGCAGGCAATCTTTCTCTAGGATGTCCCATACCTGTTTAGGGGTTAGGGTAGATATCTACGATATCTCGACCGCTATTCCTTTCGTTCCACCACTACTTTCAATCTAGCTGCCAATGCCCCGATCGCTCCCAGGGCGACTAACCAAGGAGCCAAGAAAATAGCAGTAAATCCTCCTAATACTCCAAAAGTTAGCGGAATCTCCAACAAAATTCGCTCCTGTTCATTTTTGACCATAATTCGGCGAATATTCCCCTGATTAATTAGGTCTTTAACTTTGTCAATCAGGTCATTACCACTAATACTGAATTCTTCGACACTGACCTTTGGCTGAACGTCTGCCTCTACAGAATTGGAGTGATTGTTAATTTGTTGATCAGTTGGTTCATTCATGGTAAGCTGCTTAGGCACCGGTATGGTAGTTATGGTGATTATTTTTCTACATTAGCTCAAAATAATTGTTAATGTTGAGCCCAAATGCTATAGGACTGGTGGTAGGGGATTTTGGGTTTTATAATAAATAGTCGAGATGTTCGTTCTATAAATTGTGTGACACCGCTGTGACTAAAACACCCCTACCCCTTAGTATCGGCGACGATAGGGACCAACCGACCCAACAACCGGACGCTTTGGGACGTTTTGGGAAATTTGGTGGCAAGTATGTCCCAGAAACCCTGATGCCTGCTCTAAGTGAACTAGAGCAGTCTTTTGATCAATACCGTAATGACCCGGATTTCCAACAGGAACTACAACAACTGCTGCGAGACTATGTAGGACGTCCTAGTCCTCTCTATTTTGCTGAACGTCTGAGTAACTACTATACCAAATCTGATGGTAGTGGACCACGGATTTATCTAAAACGGGAAGATTTAAATCACACTGGTGCTCACAAAATAAATAATGCTCTGGCTCAGGTATTGCTAGCCAAGCGCATGGGTAAGCGGCGCATCATTGCTGAAACGGGAGCGGGTCAGCATGGTGTGGCTACCGCAACAGTATGTGCTCGATTTGGTCTCGAATGCGTCATTTATATGGGCGTTCAGGACATGGAACGGCAATCCCTGAATGTATTTCGGATGCGGCTACTGGGAGCAACGGTGCAACCGGTATCCGCTGGAACCGGTACTCTCAAGGATGCGACCTCGGAAGCGATTCGAGACTGGGTGACAAATGTCGAAACCACTCACTATATCCTTGGGTCAGTGGCAGGTCCTCATCCTTACCCAAAAATGGTACGGGATTTCCATGCTGTGATTGGCCAGGAAACTCGCGCTCAATGTTTGGAAAAGTGGGGCGGTTTGCCGGATATATTGTTAGCTTGTGTGGGAGGTGGCTCCAATGCCATGGGCCTGTTCCATGAGTTTGTTAATGAACCCACTGTGCGGTTGATTGGCGTGGAAGCAGCAGGCGCTGGTGTGGATTCTGCTAAACATGCGGCTACCCTCACTCTTGGACGACCAGGAGTGTTGCACGGGGCAATGAGTTATTTGCTCCAAGATCATGATGGTCAGGTGCTCGAAGCTCACTCGATTAGTGCTGGATTGGACTATCCTGGTGTCGGTCCAGAGCATAGCTATTTGAAAGATAGTAGTCGGGCAGAGTATTATAGTGTTACAGACCAAGAAGCGGTGGCTGCGTTTCAACGGTTGTCTGAGCTGGAGGGAATTATACCGGCACTGGAAACATCTCATGCGATCGCATATCTCGAAACTCTGTGTCCCCAACTCAGTGGTAATCCCCAGATCGTGATTAACTGTTCCGGTCGGGGTGATAAGGATGTGCAAACTGTTGCTAAATTTATGTCAGCTCAGACCTCGAAAGATTAAAAAAATAAAAAATAAGTAGGACATGTGGACTGTCAAGGGTAAATTGTAAACTACGATACAGTAATTCCCAGAAATTAGAAATTCCCAGAAATTAGAGCCCAGGGTTTAGCCAGCCTGCTCATGCCAAAAGCATTGCTCAAGATTAGTTTGGGAATGCTTATCTTTACTGTGGAATTAACTCAAGTTTTGATCAAGGGTCCTTAACTCTAGTAACCACTGTGATTTAGTTGCTAGTTATGGTGCTATAACATCGCTTTAAAGCGATAACTAACACTACCGCTAGTGGTTAGTATCAGTGGTGACTGTCATCTTCACGAATAACTGTGCCTTTTCCGTTCTCCTCATGGGAACAGAAACGGTACCCCATAGGAGCATCGAATCAACCAAATCCTGGGAGTTCTCCCTAAGAATATTATCCCATCAAAACTATCGCATCAAACACTATCCCATCCAACAAACTTCTAGAACCTACAACCTATAACCTTTGAACCAATGACCAACACAACTGTAATTGAAGAATTGAAGGATTTTCAAGTTTGCGATCGCGATTTACCCGAATCTATATGCCAAGAGTATCTAAGGGCAGATTCCCTCGCCGTGGATACCGAAACCATGGGACTGATTTACCAACGCGATCGCTTATGTCTTGTACAGCTGTGTGATCCACAAGGACGAGTCACCTTTGTCCGCATTGACAAAGGACAAACAGAAGCACCCCGATTAAAACAGTTGTTAGAAGCGACTAATGTGCTCAAAGTATTTCACTTTGCTCGGTTTGATGTCGCTATGCTTAGGCAAAATCTCGGTATTGATGTCAATCCTGTATTCTGCACCAAGATTGCTAGTAAGTTAGCCCGCACCTATACTAGTAGCCATGGTCTCAAAGAATTGGTCAAAGAGCTAGAACGGATAGATTTGGATAAAAGTGCTCAGAGTTCTGACTGGGGTAATGTTGCTAACCTCTCCGATCAGCAGTTGGAATACGCTGCTAATGATGTACGCTACTTGTTGAATGTGCGGCAAAAACTGATCAATATGCTGGAACGGGAAGACCGTTGGGAATTAGCTCAACAGTGCTTTGAGGCGTTACCGACTATGGTATCTCTCGATTTGTTGCACTATCGAGATGTATTTGAACATTGAACAATCAGAACCGATGCCAGGATTTAAGTAAAGTTTAACAAACAGTTTCCAAGCTCCAAAATCCAACTTAAACTAGTAGAGGAGGGGTGTTACCCATAGCCCCTCCAGGAGATACCAGTGAAACGTATGTTTAGTTGGAAACGTGCCCAAATCCCCTTGTGTTTGGGCGCTTTTTTGATATCAGTACTGATTAGCCTATTAACCATAGCACCTAGTCAAGCACAATCTCAGGCATCTAAAACCTTGCCGCCATTGGAGATTACCCAAGGATGGCACTATCTCTGGGGTGATGTTTCTATCAATAACCTCCGTAATGCCAAGGGGTGTACTAAGGTCGAGATTGCCAACGGGAACCCTTGCTGGCAACCATTTTCTTTTCCAGAAAGACTATGGAAGTCACAGCAAGATCAACAGCAAAACAATGTTTGGTTAGGGGTTAGGTTACCAGACGGTAAATGGCAATCTCCCACTCTTTATCTCGGAGCAGTTCCGAATATACTAGAAGCTTATTTAGATCAGCAACTGATTTATACCCGATTATCCCCTAACTCATTGCCTCCAGCTAATGGTGAAGGGTATCAATGGCCAATTGTTCCTCTTGATTCAAATTTTTCCGGCAAATCATTGTTCATTAATGTTTATGTCGGGGGTGATAAGTCTATTTACATCGGATTTTTCGACCGGATAGTTATTGGTTCTAAATTTAACGTAATTCGGTGTTTGTTCAAAGACGAAATAAGCACCGTTTTAGGATGTATTTTTATTTTAATTGGGCTGTGGTTTAGTTTAACGTGTTTATTCCGGTCTCAAGATAAACGATTAATTCTAGCCTTTGGATTATTAGCCATAGCTGGTGGCGTTTACAACATTAGCCAATCAACCATTATTCCCTTATTATTTAAGGATTCAATGAATTGGGAATATACTCGATATACGGCTTTTTGTTTTCTTCCTATTCTGACCCTTATTGGTTTTGAACAAATATTTGGATCAGGCTATTTTTCCATCATCCAGCGGTTATGGCAAATTCACATAATTTATTCCGTAATTTCTTTAGGATTAATTTTTATCTACAACAGTTCTTGGTTCTATGAGAGATATATTGATCACTACCTGCTCCTGGCTAGTACAATAATTTTATTGCTCCATGCTATTCCTATAGCTATCACTAAAAAAAACTATTATGCTAAACTATTTAGTTTCGGATTATCTATCCTGGCTATAGCAGGAATGCATGATATTTTAGTTTATCGCTTTGAACTGGAAAATTGGTATCAACGATTCTATCCTTGGGGAATGTTGCTGTTTATCCTATCCTTAGCATTAATTTTAGAACGACGATTTGCTGAAACCAGGCGACTGCTACAGGAGTATAACCAGAAACTAGAAACTAAGAATGCTGCTCTTCAGGAAATGGATCAGCTCAAAAATGAATTCTTAGCTAATACATCCCATGAACTTAAAACACCTCTGAATGGCATTATTGGCATCGCTGAATCCTTGATTGATGGAGCAACAGGTGAGTTATCCCAGCCAACATCATCTAATCTTTCTCTGATTGTCTCTAGTGGCAAACGGTTAACTCAGCTTGTTAACGATTTACTGGATTTTTCGGCCCTCAAGCATAAACAAATTAACCTGAGAATTAAGCCAGTGGGGATGCGAGAAATAACAGAAGTTGTTTTATTGCTATCCCGTCCTCTTGTGGGTAATAAAAAGCTACAATTGATTAATCAAGTTTCCTCATCGATTCCCCCAGTCGATGCTGATGAAAACCGACTCCAACAGATTCTCTATAATTTAGTGGGTAATGCCATTAAATTTACTGAACGTGGTACGATTAAAGTGTCAGCAGAGGTGGTAAATTATTATCTAAAAATTACCGTTTCTGATACAGGTATTGGTATCCCACCTGATAAATTAGACCGAATTTTTGAAGCTTTTGAACAAGGGGATGGCTCCATTAATAGGAAATATGGAGGAGTGGGGTTAGGTTTAGCGGTTACTAAAAAACTGGTGCAGCTCCACGGCGGAGATATTGATGTGGAGTCTACCCCAAACCTTGGCTCACGGTTTAGTTTCACCCTACCGATATCAACAGGTAAAGTAGAGAGGAAACAGCGAGAGGAAGTTTCCAAGGTTCAGAATTATTTGGCGATGGCAAGTGACTCTGAGCACCTGATATCTGATCACCTGATGTCTAATCACCTGATGTCTAATCACCTGATGTCTGATCACCTGATGTCTGATCACCTGATATCTGATCACCTGATATCTGATCAGAACTTATCATCACCAAGTATGAAAGCATTTAAAATCTTGATTGTAGATGATGAACCAGTAAATCTTCAGGTTTTGGTCAACCATCTTTCTCTGCACAACTATAAGATTACTCAAGCAGTTAATGGCCTAGATGCATTCACAAAAATTCGCCAAGGATACAGACCAGACTTGATTTTACTGGATATTATGATGCCGAAAATGACCGGCTATGAGTTCTGCAAAAAAATCCGTAATAAATATCTACCGAATGAACTACCCGTAGTCTTGTTAACCGCTAAAAATCAGATTTCAGATTTGGTAGCAGGATTTGCAGCAGGAGCTAATGATTATTTAACTAAGCCCATTTCCAAGAATGAATTGCTAGCACGAATTAAGACCCATCTTCAGTTAGCGAAAATTAATGTAGCATATGGACGCTTTGTGCCTCGGGAGTTTCTGCAATTTTTAAAAAGGGAAAGTATTCTTGATGTCCAATTAGGGGATTATGTCCAAAAAGAGATGACGGTACTTTTTTCGGATATTCGCTCCTTTACTAGTTTATCAGAGAGGATGTCACCGGAAGAAAATTTTAATTTTATCAATGGTTATTTAAGTCGAGTCAGTCCAGTGATTCGTAATTATAACGGCTTCATTGATAAATATATTGGTGATGCGGTGATGGCGTTGTTTCCCGAAAAGGCTGATCATGCCCTAAACGCAGCCATTGAGATGCAAAAGCAAGTTTATCTTTATAACTCCCATCGGCACAATAGTGGTTATGAAACCATTGCGATTGGTATTGGTTTGCACAAGGGGAGTTTAATTTTAGGTACAGTGGGGGAATCTCAACGGATGGATACAACCGTGATTGCTGATACTGTAAATTTGGCCTCCCGTTTGGAAAGTTTAACCAAGATTTATGGAACAGAGATTTTGATTAGTAAACCAACCTTGAATTATCTGGATAATCGAGACAGTTATCATTATCGGTGTCTAGGGCGAGTTAAGGTTAAGGGTAAAAGTCAACCGGTGGAAATCTTTGAAGTGTATGATGCTAATCCTGAGAATTTGATTGCTTTCAAGTCCGGCACGACTCCTCGGTTTGAGGAAGCGGTTGCCTATTATGTAGAAGAAGACTTTGCTCAGGCGCAACAGATTTTTGAGGAACTTTTACAGATTAATCACCAAGACCGGGTGGTTGAACTTTATATTGAACGCTGTGCTAAAGCCCGCTTGTTTGGGGTGTCGGAATTGGATATTGTGATTACTTGAAGTGGTGTTATAGGGAAGAGGGAACAGGGAACAGGGAACAGGGAGAGTGTGGGGAGATGGGGAGATGGGGAGATGGGGAGATGGGGAGATGGGGAGATGGGGCAGATTTTTATTAAAGGTAATTATCCGAAGATGATCTCAGTGACTGGATCAAGACAATAGTAATGCTGCGAGGTCTTGTGTTGATGAGCTGAGCCTGTTAATAACCTTGGCCAATAGGCCACGCTACGCGAACAACATCATAACCTCCAACTTTCAACATCATAACCTTTAACTTTCAACATCATAACCTTTAAGCTACCCTACACCGAAAGCCAAAGGCAAACAACCTAATAACTTTCAACTTAATAACCCCCAACCTGATAACCTTCAATATCATAACCTTCAACATCATAACCTTCAACATCATAACCTTCAACTTACTAACCTTCAACCTGATAACTTTCAACCTGATAACCCCAAAAAAACTAGCCGCAGAAATAAATTCCACGGCTAGCAATTTTTACTTATGTCTCAACTTTGTAAACCCATCCAGATGTGATCCAATCTGATTGACCAAATTTCACCTAAGCTATCAGCTATCAGCTATCAGTTTATGCGCTACACGAACAGTTTTCAGCTATTAGCTATAAGCCAAAGGCCAAACGCTGACCACTGACCGCTGACTACTGACCGCTGACATCAGACCTGATGCTTTGACCAGGGGGCAAAGCCCCCTGAAATTTAAGCCCTTAACCCAGCATTAAGTACTTCGTCATTACCGTGATGAATTCGCCAGGAATGTCAGTCGGCTGAAGGGGGCTCCATTCGTCAACTTGGGCGTAACCCCGTGCATAAAGGGTATGGATGGTGTTGTTTATTGCCCGGCGGGAGCCTTTCAAAATGTGCTTAATCGGGTATTTTTTTTGGGAAGGTTCCTGAGGAGTATTACTAGGAGTAATTTCCTCAGGATTGTTTTCTGGGTTAGGGCGGAAGTTGTCAGACATAGTAAAAAAAACGTTTTAAGGTTTATAAGTATAATCATAACGATTATAGATTAATTTGTCAAGGGATTTTATATTTTTTTTGAGGGGTAATTGAAATAAAATGTACGGATTAAGGAATGCGATCGCGTTTTTTTAAAGGCAACAGACAACAGGGAACAGGGAACAGGGAAAATCGTAAATATTAGTTAGCGTTCCCGTAGCGTTACCATAGGTCAATCGCATAGATATATTTCAGAGAATACCATTTTTTGGGGAGTAATTTTATCGATAGCGCTGGTAATATTAAATCGGTAAAGTAATAAATTGTGATAATTTTTTTCCCTACTCCCTGCTTCCTACTCCCTGCTCCCTGCTCCCTGTTCCCTACTCTCTACTCCCTGCTCCCTATATTTTCCTGTGTTAGAATAAGTCCAGATTGGGTTTGATGCATCTACATAGATTAAATACTATTTAGTTAAATAAAATATATTCGGTGAGTTATTCAACGGAATTAAACCAAACCTCAGATCACAGGGAGGTGATCTTTAGGTGGTTACATCTGACTGACCTCCATTTGGGTATGGATGGCTTAGAGAATCTCTGGCCAAATGTTGAGGAAATTTTCTTCAATGATTTAGAGTACCTTTGTGAACAGGTCGGCCCTTTGGATTTGGTAATGTTTACTGGGGATATCACCCAGGGCGGCAGTGAATCAGAATTCCAACAGGTAGACAAACTGTTAACTAGTAAGCATTCAGCTATCAGCCAAAGGCCTTTGGCCACGCTTTCGGCAAAGCCGACGCTTCGCGAACGCGAACAGCTATCAGCCAAAGGCCTTTGACCACTGGGCATAGCCCACGCTACTTGATGTGCTTATGGGCTATGGGCAAGCTACACCGAACAGCTTTTGAATAAGCGATGCAGCTTCGGAACAGGGGAGGCAGTGCCGACCTGCGGGGGTTCCCACGGGGCAAACAGCGGTGCGGACGCAGGTTCCGCACACAGACCCATGCGCCACTCGCGGTCTGCCGTGGTTTCCCCCACTCGCGCTTGGGATCAAGAAAACAGGTAAGTATTCGTTTAATCTGTGTTACGGAAAGCACCTCAAGTAGCGTGAGCTAAAAGCTCACGGCTGACCGCTGACGGCTGAATGCTTACGCTCATTATTTTTACTGTACTTCTTAGTTATGCAAACCGCCGTAAATTAACTGTAAGTATTCAGCGTGTCGCGTATCAGCGTGTCGCGTATCAGCGTGTCGCGTATCAGCGTGTCGCGTATCAGCGTGTCGCGTATTAGCTATCAGCTAATGCGCTACCTCCCAGCTTCGTTCGCACAGCGTGGCCAAACGCGCACGCGTGGCCGAAAGGCCAAGGCCAAAGCCTGTGCCACGCACGCTACTTGAGGTGCTTTTGAATAAAACAAGTAAGCATTGCTTTAATCTCTGTTACGTCAGCTGACGGCTGACGGCTGACGGCTGACGGCTGACGGCTGAATGCTTACAATTAACTTAACTTCATTCTTCTTAATCAAAAGGTACCCTTAAGGGTACTATTAAATCTAGATTCAATTAGAGATTATATAAATGTGTTGGTCATCTATCAAACACGGTGTGCCACACGGAAACAGGATTCAAGATCTAAACACTGGCGGAGATTTGACCTCTACTGTGCTTCGTGTAAACCTGTCATAGCAAGTCGAATCCTTGAGCCAAAAATCCCCCTTTTTTGAGAGCGGGGAGTATCAAAGTACGATTGCCGTACTGTATTTAGCGTATCAATCCTATGATAGGAGTGCAAGTTAAATGTTTTCTCTAGGTTCAACAACTCCAGTCGGGGACTTTCGAGTCGATACTAATTACTTAGTCACCGATGTAAATGGGGATGGTCAGTCTGATCTAGTCGAGCTTTGGAATGATACAGATAGTTTCTTTGCTGCGACTTGGATTAGTAATGGTCAGGGTGGATTTAACTTCGGCGGTAATACCAGAGTAGGGGACTTTCGAGTCGATACTAATTACTTAGTCACCGATGTAAATGGCGATGGTGAGTCTGATCTAGTCGAGCTTTGGAATGATACAGATAGTTTCTTTGCTGCGACTTGGATTAGTGATGGTCAGGGTGATTTTGACTTCGGCGGTAATACCAGAGTAGGGGACTTTCGAGTCGATACTAATTACTTAGTTACCGATGTCAATGGCGATGGTGAGTCTGATCTAGTCGAGCTTTGGAATGATACAGATAGTTTCTTTGCTGCGACTTGGATTAGTGATGGTCAGGGTGATTTTGACTTCGGCGGTAATACCAGAGTAGGGGACTTTCGAGTCGATACTAATTACTTAGTTACCGATGTCAATGGCGATGGTGAGTCTGATCTAGTCGAGCTTTGGAATGATACAGATAGTTTCTTTGCTGCGACTTGGATTAGTGATGGTGACGGTGATTTTGACTTCGGCGGTAATACCAGAGTAGGGGACTTTCGAGTCGATACTAATTACTTAGTCACCGATGTCAATGGCGATGGTGAGTCTGATCTAGTCGAGCTTTGGAATGATACAGATAGTTTCTTTGCTGCGACTTGGATTAGTGATGGTGACGGTGATTTTGACTTCGGCGGTAATACCAGAGTAGGGGACTTTCGAGTCGATACTGATTACTTAGTCACCGATGTAAATGGTGATGGTGAGTCTGATCTAGTCGAACTTTGGAATAATACAGATAATTTCTTTGCTGCGACTTGGATTAGTGATGGTCTGGGTGGATTTAGCCTCGGCAGTAATACACAAGTAGGGGACTTTCGAGTCGATACTGATTACTTAGTTACCGATTTAAATGGTGATGCTCAGTCTGATCTAGTTGAACTTTGGAATGATACAGATAAGTTCTTTGCTACTACTTGGTTAAGCTAAGTTAGTAGGTACTGCCCACCGAGGATTAATAACAATAGTAGTTCACGTAGGGTGGGCAGTGCACCAGACAGATCAAATCAGCCAGCCAATCAAGTTACTAGACACTGCCCACCTAAGATTAATCAAAATAGTAAGCTAACGTAGGGTGGGCAGTGGTTGAGACAGATCAAATCAGCCAGCCAATCAAGTTACTAGACACTGCCCACCAAACGATTAATCCCAATCGAACAAATCTAGGATTAGCAAACAACCTTTACTATAAGCATATGCGCTACCCGCACGCTACGCCAACAGCATATGCGCTACCCGCACGCTACGGCAACAGCCGTCAGCCGTCAGCTAATTAACGGGAGGTAGTAAAAAAGCTGCAGTATGCTCCTACGGCTGCTTGAAAATTCCTGCTCCTTTTACTAATCCGACCCCCTGGAGTTCTCTCGCCTGATAGCTGATAGCTAATAGCTGATAGCTGATGGCTTAAAAAACAAACGATAAAACTAAATACTACTCCCTGCTCCCTACTCCCTACTCCCTACCCTAATGCTATAATACTAAAAAGCCAAAGGAGTAAAAGAGGCGAAACCGATGACTCAATTAGAAATTGGTCAAGAAAACGTACCGCCCGAAGAAGACGAAGCTACTCGTGAAATTGCCCAAATCAGTGAACGACTTATTGACAAACATCCTCCTGTAAAACGGGGAGAACATCCCAAAGCTCATGGTTGTGTTAGAGGAGAATTTATCATTGACCCTAACCTCCCTAAGGATGACAAGATTAGAGTTGGTATTTTTAAAGAACCAGGTAAGCGTTTCCCCGCTTGTATTCGCTTCTCAAATTTCAGTGAGCAGAAGGATACCAGAGGTGATGCCCATGGTATGGCGGTTAAACTGATGGGTGTACCAGGAGACAAAGTCTTGGAGGATGAAAAATATGAGGAAACCCAAGACTTTTTGCTAATAGACCACCCGCTTTTCGTAGTTCGCAATGCCAAAGACTACATTGAGTTTTTTGCAGAAATTGAACGTTCCGGAAGCCGGAACCCCTTAAAGTTTTTCATAACTGGACTTAATCCATTTAAATGGCGCTGGCGTGAGATCCAGATCGGACTAAGGATTCGGTTGTCTAAAATTCGCAGTCCATTAGAATCTCAATATTGGAGTACAACTCCATACAAATATGGATCAGGAGCGATTAAATTCTCCCTGAAGCCTTCTCCTGATAATATCTCAACTAGTTCTAAGTCGATTCCTAAAACAGAAAACTATCTCCGCGACGCAATCCGAGAACATCTCAACAATAAAGAAGCTTGCTTTGATTTCTTAATTCAGTTTCAGACCGATGCCGATAAGATGCCAATTGAAGACCCCACCATCGATTGGAAATCACCCTATCAAAAAATAGCTACTCTCAAGATTCCTGCTCAGACCTTTGAATCTCCTGAGCAAATCAAATTCTGTGAAGATTTGTCCTACACCCCATGGCATTCTCTACCAGAGCATAGACCTTTAGGGGGAATTAACCGTCCTCGCAAGCAGGTTTACGAGTTAATTTCTCGGCTACGAAACCAACTGAATAATGTCCCCCATAAAGAACCGACAACAGAAGAATTTTTCTCGATTTTTCCCCTAGATGTCTTGCCGAAGTAGGGAGCAGGGAGTCGGGAGTCGGGAGTCGGGAGTCGGGAGTCGGGAAAGATAGAGAAGTTTAGGAAGTGTGGCAAGTGTGGCAAGTGTGGCAAGTGTGGGGAGCAACTGGCTTGGAAACCCCCAAGACCGCACTACATCGCTGCTCCGAAGCTCCATTTTGCCTCTTGCCTCTTGCCTTTTGCCTCTTGCCTCTTGCCTTTTGCCTCTTGCCTCTTGCCTTTTGCCTCTTGCCTTTTGCCTCTTGCCTTTTGCCTACTCCCTACTCCCTATTCCCTCGATCTGGGTGACCAAACCATGTCCATTGGCGATCGCTAGGCATATTGTCTTCTATTGTTTGTACAACGTCTGCCATGGTGCTGTCTTTGGCAACCCAACCGCCATCGATATCTGGGAAATCGAGCCGACAGTTCTCGCATTTTTTGTCATTGTAAAAGCGGATCGGACACCAGAAAGATTCGACATTCCTCAACATTTCAGCACCAAGGGAATAAACCCCAGTCATCCAGTCACAGTACAGGCACCAAATTAGATCATGACCAACTAAGCCTTCAAACTTCTGGCGACTGACATTGACCCATTCACTGTGCTTGTAAGTTGGGAAGCCGAGTAACCAGATTAGGAATGGATACAAGACTATTTGAGCAAGGCGAATCAAAAAAAACACTGGCAGAACGACAGCTGTCACCCATAATGCCAAGTGGTTTCGCCACCAGCCAAACCGCTGATTGAGGTAGCTAACAATTCTCGGTCCTTGTACTGCCTCAGAATGGACTAATTCATGAGCAACAATCCACAACTGTAGCGCTAATATTTGACCCACTAGGGCAGCCAAAACCCCCACCCAGCCTACAAGTAGTCCACTGATCAGCCAGGGAATCCACACGATCACTGATAAGATCAAATCCAGCCCAGGGGCTTGGGTAAAGGACTCAGAGATAGTCTTGCCTAGCTTACCGAGCTGAGGCATTACGGTTAACAGGGAGATCAACCCAGCTCCCAGAGAAAAAACTGCTGCAAAGGTTAGAGCAAATGGAATCATAACTTGTGATGCACTATAGTGGTTTTCAATTTTGTGATTTTAGGGAACAGGGAACAGGGAACAGGGAACAGGGAACAGAGAATAGGCAAGGGGAAAGAGGCAATAGGCATGCTAGCAATAGGCAATAGGTAAAAAATCCTATGTACCTGATTACGCTAGAAAGCACTATATAGCGTTTTTAACAGGTCTGGAATTTGACAACTCAGGCAAAATTAACCATAAATTGCATGGCGGTGATACTTGGCATAAAAAAGTATCCACCCCCCTTGACGGTTACAAATCGAGGTAGGTTATTAATTCGTTTACGAATCAGTGAACGCTGAATGGTCATATGACCAGAACCGTCATTATCTCCGATGATCGGGTCTTTGTTACCATATAAACGGTTAAATCGAGGATTGTTACACCAAGTTTCCTGAAGAAACTCAAATTGACGCCTAATATTAGCATTAATACTGAAGAAATGCAGTCCTCGGGGCTTGCCATCATCCTCGATATCCACAGGCAACTGACCGTTTTCGATATCATCGATGGGGAATAGAGGTTCTCCGTAAAGGGCTCCCCGTCGAATAATCCGATGCCGATTGGATAGTTTGAAGGAATTCTCTGGGGTGGCATCTAGAAAGGAATCTCTGGGGTTGCTACGACGGATGTGAGCACCGATAGGACAACGATAACCCTCCTTATCTTCTGGTAAGTACTTGAACTGATTCTTGTCCTGAATCTCTGGGTTATCCTGGTCTGGGGCAAGCACTAGGGGCGTACCACTGGGCCAACGTCCTACTAACTTAGCTGCAAGCAAGCTCATAGTTGGAGCATGGGGACAACCCTCGCCATCATGTCCTTGTTGGGCAATATATTGCCAAAAGCCAGCTACATCCTGAGCTAGCTTCCGGTATACCAGGTAAGTTCCATGACGCCCGAAATCTTTGAACTCTGACAGCTCTGTACCTGGAAAACTGGGCAAGATATTATCACTATCCTGGTCTACTGGCACAGATGGGGTAGCAGGCAAGAAATCGTATTGATTGGGATAGCCCAGGATAAACTCCCCAGTCCTAACCACATCTTGATTAGGGTTTTGGTTGTTTCGAGTCCCCTCAATGATCGGCTGGGAAATACTGTCGTTAAAGCCAAAATGCTCCTTATTACTAGTACCTCTAAACCCAGGCTCTTCTGCCACAACCACTAGATTATCTTCTTGATCTTGAAGCAATTGGTTGCGCCGCTGGGCGAGGCTTTCGGGGTCTAATCCATAAAGGACCAACAGCATATGAATCTCTTCATTATTTGAGCCACCGACATCCCATTTATCTGGAGCACTTTCTGCCGTATCTCCTAATATACGAGAACGTTTTGAAGTGGCTATCCCTTCTATTAATTCCCTGGAAAAGGTTTCGAGAGTGTGCTGTGGTAGGTTAAGAGCCTGCAATCCTTTGTGGGTAAAGGCAATGTTCAAGGTAGATTCAGGTTTTTCCGTGGTTCCATCTGGTCGTTTTGGCCACAATTTACCTGTGGTGATTTCCGGGATAATAGTGTTTAACCATGCCTGAGCTTGTTTAGGGTTCTTGATTTGAACAAATAAATATAAGGCATAGCGCAGATGCCCATAACCACTCAATATAATTCCCTGAATATCTTCCCGTGCTTCTGGCGTTAATTCTGACATGGTCACTTCCCTCGTTTCTGGGTTTAGAGTTACAGAGTTATCTCTGAGTTATCGCTGCATCCAGCTGACGATTAATTATTCTATTCAGTAGCTGTTTCAAGAAACCGTTATCAACAAACCGTTAGAGCAGTTTTAACCATTCCTCAATCGCAGCTCGATCAAAATTTGTCCCGATCATTTTGCTAATTTGTTGGTCTCTCAAACTAGTTTGGACAGTTTGCTCAGGATAGGCACTGTAGTAGAATAGGGATGGGGTTTGGTAATCTCGGAAATATTGTTTGAACGCCCCGATATCCTGAGCGCCTCCCTCTGGATAAGTCATTGTGTTGTTCCAAATGGAGTTTAATCCGTCGCTGGCTCGATCAACAAAATCATTCAGATAATTATCCCAGGAGCCATCATAATTACTTAAAAATAGTAAACGTTTCCCTTCATCAATAATCAGCCAACGGGCAAAATGAATTGTAGTGATATTAGCTAGGGATGCCGGGGGAAATAGATATTGTCCAGCCCAATTAACAAGAAACAATACTATCTTCAGACGCTTGATTCGCTCAGGCTTAATGTCTACAAGGTGATTCATTGAGTTCTGGACAAAACGATCTTCTGCGTTGGCCAGAAGCTGACTTTGAGCGAGATCAGCTTTTACACTAGTATATTGTCCAATTTCACTTCTATTTTCCGGTTTGCCCAGTATGCTAGCCAGAAAATTTATTATAACCAAGAGGATTTCGCGAATTAGGTTCAATATCCCTTGAACCAGAGCTACCAATCCTCTCAATATCTTTAATCCATTCAATCCCACAACTTCCCACCAGGTATTAGTTTGAGAAACCTGGGCAACTTTATCTAAAAATGGCTTTACTCCTGAACAATCTAGGTAGTTAGCGACATCCTTAAGATCTAAGAAATTTTCAATATGTTTCCGAATTGCGATGTAGTTCTTGAGGCTTTCGACTGTTTCGTTACGGAAGGCGATGTAGAAGGCTTCGGGCTGATAGGAGTGTTCGTTAATAAATTCAGAGAATTGTGGCTTGCCGGTATAGCCTTGGCATTTTTCCCATAGGCTATCCATTCCTGGTGATATCTGAATTATTTCATTTAGGTAGCTATCTAAGTCACCATCATAATTGCTCGAAAAGAGCAAGCGCGGTCCATTATCAGGATCATTGAGGATGGCAAAACGCGCCAAGTGGGTGTTACGGCTCTCAGGAAAGCGAACATAGGGATTATTTTCTGGATCCGAGTCAATTGCTTCGAGAATTGATTTTAGTTCTGCCTCTTCTCCAGGCTTTATCTTGACAATAACAGTCAGGGGGTTTGGGGACATTTTGCCCTCCATTTAATTAATAATGGGGTTTTGGCGAAACTAAGTTTATGGTTTAGTTTACGGTTTAGTTTACGGTTTAGTTTACGGTTTAGCGATCGCGTTTAACCCTATGTAGCTTTAGACTATAGAGCATTGACGGGTTGGTGTGACTGTAACTTGATGACAATCATCATTAATTATACCCTATTTATTTTATCAAAATTAGTTTTCACTGTCAAAATATAAACATTGTTTACATTATTGTTTACATTACTGTGCTCTGGTCCCTGCCCTCTCCTTGCTAGGGCTCCATTTTCTACATATTTCTTAATATGTTTAGTTGATTGTTTCTGCTATAGTGGGTAAAGTTTGTGGAAAATCCAATGCTCTCAAAGAGCCGCTACTGGATGCTCTAAAGAGACCCTAAGCGAACGCATGTTTCACTATCAAACCAGTGAATCAACTGGGGTGATATAGCCAGGGTCACTTCTTCGGTTTCCCAAGTTAAATTATTAGGTAATAACCCTCGGATACTGAGAGAGTCTGACCCCTTCACCCGAACACTAATTAAATTATGCATGCCTAGATTTTCCACGAGGTAGATGCGACCCTCAATCCTATATTTATCCTCTGGTTGAGCTAAGGCCACATCTTCTGGGCGGATACCTAGGACAATCTGTGGCGGCACTTTAGGCAAATTTGGCAAAGGAATTTTGACCTCACCCAAGATGGCATAATTCCCCTGACAGTGAAGTGTCAGTAAGTTCATTTGGGGAGAACCGACAAAACTAGCCACAAACTGATTTGCTGGCTGCTTGTAAATGCCCTGGGGTGTATCTAGCTGTTGCAGCTTACCCTCAGATAACACCGCAATCTTGGTTGAGAGGGTCATCGCTTCGGTTTGGTCATGAGTAACATAAACCACTGGTGCCTTTTGAGCAACAAATAGCTGCTTCAAATCCGCCCTAACTTGCTCTCGCAGCAAAGCATCCAAGTTACTCAGAGGTTCGTCTAACAAAAACACAGCCGGTTGCCGCACCAATGCCCTGCCCAGAGCAACCCGCTGGCGCTGACCACCAGATAGCTGACTAGGCTTACGCTCCATCAAATTTTCCAGTCCCAGTTTACCAGCTACTTCCTGCACCAGGCTCCGAATTTGGTCAGAAGGGACTTTATGGAGTTTCAGACTAGCGGCCATATTGTCATATACGGTCATATGAGGATAGAGAGCATAGCTTTGGAAAACCATAGCGATATTGCGATCGCCTGGTCTAACATGAGTAACATCCCGTCCATTGATAACTACTTTGCCATGGGTGGGTTGCTCTAACCCAGCAATTAGTCGCAGCATCGTAGATTTACCACATCCCGATGGCCCAAGTAGGGTCAGAAATTCTCCTTCATCCACTTCTAAGCTAATGTCGTTAACTGGGATGACGTTACCCTTGTTAGTCTTGTAGATTTTATTAATATTATGTAGTTCTAGTTTAGGCATACTATCTGGAGGTTTGGAGGTTTGGAGGTTATTTGGTTGAAGGTTATTTGGTTGAAGGTTGAAGGTTATTTGGTTGAAGGTTATTTGGTTGAAGGTTATTTGGTTGAAGGTTTTTAGGTGAAAAGTTGAGCGTGGATATCACTGTCTTGATACAGTCGCTGATGATTTTGGAGCTGTGTGCGAACGCGATCGCATTACTTCCCCAATAGGGCACTGCCTCCCCAAGACCGCGCTAGATGGCTTTTGCAATTAGGCAAAATTCGCGGGAAAATTATACTCTCCTTCCATCTACCCATCAATGTTTACAATTCAGATGCAAACAGAAACGATCTGAGGGAAGTCAAGTTTCAAAACTGTCAATCAATACGATAATCTCCTTCATCCTCGCGGAGTCGGTTTTGATCAGGGTAGGTTTTCAGATATGCCATGAATCCTGTAATTTGTCGGCTGCACTTCTGGCATAGATCAAATAGTTGTGTAAACTGAGATTGATGAATGTAACCAGCATCAAGAGCAACATAGGCTTGAGAACGTAATTCACCCGCAGAGCCTCTAGCTCGACCTAAAAACTCAATAAAAAGACGTTGTGTCCGACTCTCAAAGCCCTCAGCAATATTTGACATGATAGAAACCGCTGCACGACGCATCTGGTTGCACAAACCAAAATCACGGGAAAACGCTCCCTCCTTTGAAAGTGCGTAAACCAACCTTGTCAACTCCCGTGCTGTCTGCCATCCCTGAATTTCTTCAAATCGTTTTATCGTTCCCATACTCTTCCAAACTCAAAAGATTCAATCTTAAAAAATTCAATCTTAAAACCTTCCCTACAAAGAACGCCAAGGCCGAACAACCTCCAACCCTCCAACCCTCCAACCCTCCAACCCTCCAACCCTCCAACCCTCCAACCCTCCAACCTCCAACCCTCCAACCTCCAACCTTCAACCTTCAACCTTCAACCTTCAACCCTCCAACCCTCCAACCCTCCAACCCTCCAAACCTCCAACCTCCAACCTCCAACCTTCAACCCTCCAAACCTTCAACCCCCAAAGAGTCAACCCTTAACTGCTCCCGATGTTAAACCTTGGACAATTTTACCTTGGAAAAACATTACTAATACCACTAGGGGAAATGTTCCTATAACTGTCATAGCCGCAATGGAACCGTAGGGAATCTCTTTTCCCAGAGAACCACTTAACTGAGCCGCAGCAACGGGCAGGGTTTTCATAGATTCTTGGCTAATGAAAGTGAGGGCTAAAATAAATTCATTCCAAGCAAAAATAAAGGTAAGTATTCCTGTTGTTACTAAAGCTGGAACGGTTAGAGGTAATAGAATTTCGATTAGCATTTGCCAGGTGCTATAGCCATCGACTTTAGCAGCATCTTCTAGCTCTGGCGGTAGCTGTTGAAAAAAGCTGCGCATCACTAATAGGGTGAGAGGAAGGTTGATAGCTGTATAGGAAATAATCAGGCTTAGATAATTATTCCCTAGTTTAATAATTTTGATAAGTTCCAGGAGTCCTAGGAATATCAAAATAAAGGGAAATAATGTGATAATGATAATCCCAGCAATGATGATTTTTTCTCCCCTTAGGGTTAACCGTGCTAAGGCGTAAGCAGCGGGAGTTCCTATCCCTAAACACAATAGTGTGGAAGTAATTGATACAAAGGTGCTGTTGAAAATATAGTGGACTAGGGGGCGCAGGGTAAATAAGTTTATATAGTGGTCAAGTGTATACCGCTTAGGGAAATAAATATTGGGAAGGGAAGAGATATCTTGGTTGACTTTGATGGAAGTGAGGAATTGCCAAAGGAGTGGTGCTAGGCAGAAAATTATCAATAAGATGATTCCTAGGGGCAGGATAATTAGTTTGATAATGTTAATTTGTTTTGTTTTCGGTTGAGGGGATGATGAGTTAGGCATAGGACTTACGAAGTTGAGTTGGTTTTGCCCCCCTAACCACCCAATTTGGGGGGGAATGATGTCAAAGTCCCCCAGAATTGGGGGATTTAGGGGGCTTTGCGTAACTCCTGAGGCAGAATAGTCATTAGTTGCGTGAGCCTAGGGCTATAATTACCACCGTGGTTACCAGTATCAAAAAGGTTACTACCACAAGGGCAGCACCATAACCAAAGTCTAGATAATCCATGACAGTGGTATAGATGTAGAGAGATACAACTTCTGTAGCTCCTCCCGGACCACCTCCAGTCATCACTTTGATCAGGTCGAAGACTCCGAAAGCTTGGGCAAAGCGGAACAGTAGGGAAATTAGGATTTGGGGCGTCAATAGCGGTAGAGTAATTTGCTTGAAACTTTGCCAGGGGGTAGCACCGTCTAGGGCATGGGCTTCGTATAGGTCTTGGGGAATAGACTGCAAGCCAGCTAGGAGCAAAATGCTGATGAAGGGTGTAGTTTTCCAAACGTCTGCGGCAATCACTGCCATCATCGCTGTTGTAGGGTATCCTAGCCAGTTGATTCCGTCTTGAATAATACCTAGACGCAGTAAGATATCATTCCAAACCCCAAACTGGTCATTAAACATCCAAGCCCATACTAGACCGATCAAAGCAGTTGGCAAGGCCCAAGGCAGGATAGCGATGGTGCGCACAATACCCCTTCCTTTAAAGGTTTGATTTAAAATTAATGCGATCGCAATTCCTAACACCAGTTCCAGAGCAACAGATACTGAGGTAAAAATCACAGTATTCCAGAGACTCTGCCAGAAGCGACCATCCCCCATCATTCGCCCATAATTATTGAGACCAGAAAAGACCGGTTGTAGCTGTGTCCCTAGGTTCTTAGTGAACAAACTTAACCAGAACGAACGCAAAATAGGATAGCCATAGACTAGCAGCAGTAGTAACAATGCTGGTGTTACCAACAACCACCCTGTCCTTTGCTCCTGTGCTGCTATCGGATCAGTTTTCATTCAACAATTTAGAATTTAGAATTTAGAATTTAGAATTTAGAATTTAGAATTTAGAATTTAGAATTTAGAATTTAGAATTTAGAATTTAGAATTTAGAATTTAGAATTTAGAATTTAGAATTATACATTCTGCCTTCTGCCTTCTGCCTTCTGCCTTCTGCCTTCTGCCTTCTGCCTTCTGCCTTCTGCCTTCTGCCTTCTGCCTTCTGCCTTCTGCCTTCTACATTCTACATTCTACATTCTACATTCTACATTCTTCCTTCTACATTCTTCCTTCTACATTCTTCCTTCTACATTCTACATTCTACATTCTTCATTCTTCCTTCTTCATTCTTCATTCTTCATTCTTCATTCTTCATTCTTCATTCTTCATTCTAAATTCTACCGACAACAGCCTACGGGTTTGATCAGCTGCTGCTTTCATCATTTTTTCAGCACTGAGTTTGGGATTAGTTAGCACAGCATTGAGGTACCGTTGTAAAATATCAGATACCTGAGAATATTGGGGAACTGGTGGACGCAAGACAGCCCCCTCTAACACCTCTAGCAATTTTGGATAGTGGGGATACTTAGCAACAATATCTGGGTCTGCAAACAGCTTCCGTCGGGTTGGCAGATAGCCAGTTTCCAGAGTATACCGACGCTGGGCTTTGTCACTGGTGAAATACTCAATAGCTCTCCAGGCTTCCTCAGGATGTTTGGAAGATTTAGCAATTCCCAAACCCCAACCTCCTAAGCAAGCACCAGCTTTGCCACCAGGACCATGAACCATAGGGCTAATGCCAATCTTGCCTTTGACCTTTGAACCCTCTTGATTTGCCAATGACCAAACATAGGGCCAATTCCTCAGAAATACTGCATCCCCATTTTGAAACAACAGTCGTGTTTCTTCTTCCTGATAGGTAGTGACGCCAGGGGGTGAAATCCCTTGTTTGATGGTGCTGCGCAGAAATTCTACAGCTTTAATCGCTTCCGGTTTATCCAAACCCACTTCCAAGGTTTCCGGGTCAACCCAGAAACCACCAAAGCCTGCAAGTATCTCCACAAACATGGCTGATAACCCTTCATATTGACGACCTTGCCAAAGATAGCCCCATTTGGGATCATGGTTTTCCTGCAATTGTTGGGAAATGTTGACCAACTGCTCAAAGGTTTTTGGCTCTTGGAATCCAGCTTGCTCTAGCAAATCCTGACGATAGTAGAGGATACCACCATCGGAACGGAATGGTATGCGGTATAGTTTCCCCTGGTAGCGTCCTGAATCAACTGCTTTATCCAGAAATTCGTTTAAATACTCCTTACTAACTCGGTCCGATAAATCTAGTAACCACCCTGCAGCCGCAAATTTAGGAGCCCAAATCACGTCCATGTTAATCAGGTCATAGGGTGAGTCTCCTAAAATGAAAGCAGAGGTATAGAGGTCTTCTGTTAAGTCAGAGTTTAATGGTCCTTCGATCAGTTCGATTTGAATATCTGGATTCTCTAGCTCAAAATTCTTGACCAGTAGTTCCTGCCAATAAGCAAATTCCCCCGCTCCCATCAATAGGGTGAGTTGAACAGGGGGCTGGGTCAGTGCTGGTAGTGCCCAAAACTGGGACAGGAGCACACTGGCAACCAGCATTCCCAAAAGAATCAGGATTACGAAAGGTCTAAGCAGTTTAGTGAAACCTTAATCAGCGCGTCGCAGCATTCATCAGTTTAGCATCAACTATCCGACTCTCTAGGAACTTCATACAGATCGGCTTTGCCCCGAGCATAACTATGGGCAAGCTCAGAAGAGCAAAGATAATTGTAGATAACACGATTGGTCTCAGGAAAGATTTATCGATTGTAGATTGGTTCATGATTAAATGCTTACCTTAAACAAGTTCTAGTACTGGTGGTGAACTCAATGGCTAGGTAACGTTACAGGCTCCGTAGCCGGTATTGTTCCTGTTTTTGCTCCGTACACAAATAATCTACCGATCTCACCAAGAGCAGTCGATAACTAAAAGTTAAGGAAAGTTATGGAGTTGCCCTAGGATTGGACTTAAATCAAACATGAGGTATACCCAATCGCTAACATAACGCAAATGCGATCGCAAACCCCTGAGGTTCAAACTAGGACAAAACGCTGGAAATAAAGCTACCGTTCAAAACAAACGAAAAGCTGACATGATCAGCGTTTTTAAGTGCCACAAAGCGGTACTAGTCATTGAGTTTTAAGTAGCTATCCTAAGGGAGTAATTGTGAACGGATCTACAATCCAAAAATTAATCTTGGCACCAGTCTTCATTTCAACTACACTCTTTTGTGTCTTCACCTTACCCGTAGCCCTATTTGGTGAAGAGTCCCTCACCATCCGCATGCAAGATGAACTAT
Source organism: Moorena producens 3L (assembly GCF_000211815.1). Taxonomy (GTDB): domain Bacteria; phylum Cyanobacteriota; class Cyanobacteriia; order Cyanobacteriales; family Coleofasciculaceae; genus Moorena; species Moorena producens. The sequence continues at coordinate 111,308 of NZ_GL890942.1, read as the reverse complement.
TTTTTCATGGTAAAGTCAGGGATTCGGCGGCTCCTTACTTGGGACTAGCGATGTTAATCAGTTTGGGAGTAGGTATCTCTAATGCTACTTTAGCTGGGTGGCAGGACTCTTCCCGGAAGTCAGCTACCATTGAGTCTGAGTTAGACACTATCGAGCAAGCTCTTCAGGAGAAGGAAAAGTTAATTCAACAACTACAAGTTTCAACATCCGAGCTGAACACAGAGAAGCAACAGAAGCTAGATAATGTGGTTGCTTATGAAGAAGTAAAATTTGCTGCTGCCAGCGTACCGATGGCAAAGAAGGTTTCTCGGACCGTGGTCATGGAGAAACCGATAACAGTTATGGAACCGTTAATAGTTACCCAGGAACCAGTGCTTGAAAACCTAGGGATGTCATGGCAACAGAGTAAGGTAAAAGCTGGAATCTATCAGTTTGCCTCTGCTCAAACGTTCTTAGGCTACACCAAGGGATGCAGTCGGCCAAAGGGAGTTTCCCCCATTCGCGACGGCATCAAGAATACTTCTTCTGCATCTGAACAATCCACAAGCATCAGAAATCCTCAAGTTCTGGCGAAAAAAATTGTGCTAGTTGAAGCACTCCAAAGTCAAATCCAAAACCTATCGGTTCAGCTAGAATCTCTCCAAACATCTTTAAAAGCAGCACCCCAAGTATCTGATCAAGCTCAAGTTGCAGCTTAGATAATAAGTAAGCTATCAGCATTCAGCTATCAGCATTCAGCTATCAGCATTCAGCTATCAGCATTCAGCTATTGGCCAAGCTACGGAAACAGCTTTTTAATAAAAGAAGCTGACCGCTGACCGCTGACCGCTGAATGCTGACAAACTATCAGCAGCACTTTATAGGCGGTCTTTACTTTAAAAAGACCGCCTATGACTATAAGAAGCATGTTATATTATTAAGTACAGTTAATCACTTTTAAAATCGGTTATCCTCTGAAAGTTAATTGTTAAGTTTTAATTGTTAATTTTTAATTTTTAATTTTTAATTAACAATTAATTTTATTTTTAGGAATGATATAGCGTTGATCATAATTTGATCATACTTACAGCGTTTTTCATAACTATGAGGTACACAGGATTTTTTCCCTGTTCCCTGTTCCCTGTTCTGTTCCCTGTTCCCTGTTCCCTGTTCCCTGTTCCCTGTTCCCTGCTCCCTAAAACCTACTCCCTGCTCCCTAAAACCTAGCATTTTGTACCTCACGACCTTGAAAATTGCTAGATTAAACTTTGCTCAGAGGCATTTTCCCATCCTTAACCTCAAGCAGATGTGACCTAGAGGATTCCACTAGGTCAATTTCCAGACCTTCCCGCGCCATAATCGTATTAGAAAACTCCTTAACAGCCTGTTCTCCAAGCTGATCCAAGAAATCATCGTTATGGAGGGGGTCATGATGGAAGATGACTAATTTTTTAGCATTAGCAGCTCGAGCAACTTTGATAGCTTCCTGCCAGGTGGAATGTCCCCAACCAATTTTGCTCGATATCTCAGAGTAGTATTCTTGATCAGTGTAGGCAGCATCATAAATCATCAGGTCTGCATTACGGGCCAGCCGCAGGACATTTTTATCGAAACCTTCTTCGAGGTGTTCTGTGTCAGTGATGTAGGCAGCTGAATAGCCTCGCCAGTTAACTCGATAGCCAACGGCTTCACCTGGATGGTTCAAGGGTGCATTTTCTACCGTAATCTCACCAATATTGACTGTTTCTCCAATCTCAAGGTCATAGAACTTCTTTTTCGATTGCATAATTTGCAAGGGCACCGGAAAATTTGGGTGGGTCATCTGATCAGTTAGACGTTTCTCGATGGTGGCACCATTAGGGGCGCGGGTGCCATAAATATGGAAACAATTCCTTTTAATAAAGGCAGGGGTAAAGAAAGGGAAACCCTGAATATGGTCCCAATGGGAGTGGGTAAAAAATAGATGAGCTTCTACGGGCATCTCTTTCAGGAGAGACTGTCCCAAAACTCGCAACCCTGTGCCACCATCAAAAATCAGACGCTCACGACCAACTCGGATCTCTATACAAGGTGTGTTGCCTCCATACCGAACTGTTTCTGGTCCTGGACAGGCAATACTACCTCTGACGCCCCAAAAACGAATAGTGAATAAGTTGTGGGTATTAGACATAATTTTTCCTTGCAGGCTTTTGCAGTTAGTTCATCAGTGAGGGTTTTCTGACGAAGAGGGTGTCAGTGTATGGTAATCCAGGAAGGGGCAAAGGTAAAGCTAGAATAGTCAAGTACCCTTGGCCCAATTCCTATTTACCCTTAGCTTTTCTAGCTAGAATTCAAGCACATTGCACAGCACGCCTTAGCACAAGAGTCACACTAATAATTAGCAACGATCTCACCTGGATGTTACTGGTTAGAGGTGATTAGCGGACTGAATTCCCCTGTTGTTGTAGGGTGTGTCGATTATACAAAGTAGCTCAAGTTTACCAGTATAGTTCATCAATCTGGAACTATGATGGCTCATAGCAAGTACTTCTTATTCCTATGATTCCCAAAAGCTTAGCAATATTCACCTGAATGTCTTGTAAGTTACACAACCCAAGTATGTGATTTTGATCACATACTTGGCAGTGGTACCAGAGGAAAACTACACCTGACATAGATTCCCCCTCGAAGGTATGATCAACAGAAACCAGATTAATGACCAATGACCAATCAAAAGATAGTTGTCAAAGTCGGCACATCTAGTTTAACCCAACCAGCAACAGGTCAGTTGGCCCTATCCACTATTGCTGCCCTAGTGGAAACCCTGAGTCGGCTCCGTTCTGAAGGTCATCAAGTGGTACTGGTTACATCTGGCGCTGTGGGGATTGGCTGTGGGCGACTGGGCTTAACATCACGACCGAATACACTCCCTCTCAAACAAGCGATCGCAGCAGTTGGTCAAGGACGGCTGATGCGGATATATGATGACTTATTTAGTAACCTCAACCAACCTATTGCTCAGATTCTCCTCAGCCGCCGAGATTTTGTACAGCGTAGTTGCTATGTCAATGCCTATGCTACCTTTCGGGAGCTACTCCAGCTGGGGGTGATCCCTGTGGTGAATGAAAATGATACGGTAGCCGTAGATGAACTTAAATTTGGGGATAACGATACCCTTAGCGCCCTAGTCGCTAGTTTGATTGAATCGGATTGGTTGTTTTTACTAACTGATGTGGATAGACTTTACTCAGCAGACCCCCGTAAGGTACCGGATGCTGAACCAATTATTTCAGTCAATAGCATTGAGGAGTTAACTGAACTAGAGGTACAAGCTGATGACTCAGGCTCTGGTTGGGGCACTGGTGGGATGGTAACTAAAGTAGCTGCTGCCCGAATTGCTACCAATGCTGGGGTTAGAACTGTAATCACTGAAGGACGACGTCCGAATAACATAGAAAGAATTTTACAGGGAGAATCCCTGGGCACCCAGTTTGCCCCCCAAGCTCAAACCAATAAAGCCCGCAAGCACTGGATTGCTTACAGTTTAGTGCCAGCCGGGAAACTTTATCTTGATAATGGAGCGCTAAAGGCAGTTTGTGATGGGGGCAAATCTCTATTAGCAGCTGGTATTACTGCCATAGAGGGGGATTTTCGCTCATCAGATGCCGTAGAGCTATGTGACAGCAATGGCATGGAAATTGCTAGGGGACTGGTGAACTACAACAGTAATGAATTACATAAGATTCGAGGGCATAAATCCGAACAAATCCTGACTATTTTGGGTTACAAGGGGGCAGAAACTGTGGTTCATCGGGATAACTTGGTACTGATGAATTAGGGAGTAGGGAGTAGGGAGTAGGGAGTAGGGAGTAGGGAGTAGGGAGTAGGGAGTAGGGAATCGGGAATCGGGAATCGGGAAAAAATCCTGTATACCTGATAGCTCTGATCAACGCTAGATAACGGTGTTTTGAGGATATTTTTAATTCGTGGCTGCCTTTTTTGCTGATTCTACCCAACTATCAAAGAGTTGCTGATTTTTCTTTATCCATTCTTCGGCATGGCGGCGAATATCTTTTGGGCTACTTTCACCATCTTGTACCAGTTTTTGTTGAGCATTCACATCGTCAATTGGAACTGTCATCAACTCAAACAGGCGTTTGGCAGCTGGATTTGCTGCTAAAAATTTCTTGTTTGCCATCACCCGAACTTTATCCACAGCAAAACCCACATTTTTTCCGTTAATAGTAGTATCTTTTTCGGTTATATTTTCCTGTTCTTTAGGTAGTGAAATAAAAGGAACCTCTAATCTAATGGTATCTTCTCCTGGCTTTAATACTGTCACTGACCAGTGGGGACTATAGCTATAAAATAAAATAGGTTGTCCTTGTTTATAGCGACCCAATGTGGCGGCCAAGAGAACATCATAGTTGCCTTGGTCATGTTCAACGGTATCGCGCAACTTGTAAGCATCCAGCTGATGTTCAATTACCAACTCACACCCCCAACCTGGATTACAACCAGTTAAGTTAGCTTTGCCATCTCCATCAGAGTCAAAAAGCTTGGCAATTTTGGGGTCTTTTAGTTGTCCGAAATTAGTAATTTTGTATTGTTCAGCAGTTTTTTTATCTATCTGATAGCTTTGCAAACCATCAGCAATAATTACTCCCACCTTTTCTAATTTTTGGTCACCACCGTTTTCTAAAAAGAATTTTTTGTGTATATTTTGCCAATGAACACTGTAGAAATCTACGTCGCCATTCCTGACAGAAATGTGTGCCAGGGGAATACTAAGTTGTTTTATTGCTGCAGGTTTATAACCAACCTTTTCCAAACCAATATTGATGATTTCGGAAACAAATAAGGCATAGGTGGAAACCGAGGATGCAGAACTGACCTTGACTCCTTTACCTGCTGTGGATTGACTCCCATTTGGGGTCTGTGCTTCACAGGCGATTAAACTGAGGCATAGAGCTGCTGCTAGGATAATACAAATAAATTGATTGATTTTCCTGATGGTCATTTCTTGGATTCTATTTGATCAGGTGCTATCGGGATGTTACAGCTAGATTTTGCCTGAAATCCTGGTAAGGCGCAATCCCGACTACGGATCATAGGGTGGAATGGGCTGTTGGTGGCATGGGCATGTTGCCTGTTTCATTTCCGGGCAGGCAGGATGCCCACTCTACTGGTCGGGCGGGCAGGATGCCTACTCTACTGCTATTTCGCGCAGCGGGCAGGATGCCCACTCTACTCCTATTGATTCGTTGATTCAGCAACGCCCAATTTCTTGCTTAAACACTGGTTTCCAATGCTATCTTACGGAATGAAGAGCCGACCGACTCCCATATAATTGTCAATTTCAATCACAATTTCAAGTAGCCTATCTACACATTTATCCCGATAGGCTCGTTCATCCAAGACCCGATCAGCATTGCCAATTGTGATGACAGGAAGGGAATTGGACTTGTTTTCTTCACGCAAAACCTTCTCTAATGCATCCTTACCTTTCATCTTTCGATTGGCTGTCAATAGAATCATCTGATTGGCTTGAGCAAAGCGCCAAACAATTCGATCATTGCTATCGATTGGTAGCTCAACTTCTTGAAAGGAGACGAAACGGATGGGGAGAGTCTCAAGCCAACCTTGATTAGCAATGTTGCCTAACAAAACTACTGCATGTCTCTCAAGATTGTGATCAATCAAGAAAATCATGCTTTCTGTGCGTGTCTTGCTTTCTGTTCCTGGAGTTTTGCCCACAACGCTTCTCGACCGGGTTTAGGGGGCATTTTTGCAATGCGAGCAAAGTGTTCTCGATTCCGCTGTTCCCAGTACTGTCGGTTTTCCTGTTCCTCCTGCAAAATAGTTTGATACTCGGCTTCGACTTGGGTACGATTGTCTTCGATGTATGATAGGGCTGCGCTTACTTGTTCCTTAGTTAGGTTAAGAACATCCCCAATTAATTTTGGTGGATACTGAGCTGTGACATAATCCATCACATCGTAGAGGGTGATGCGTGTTCCGGCAATGGTTAATCCCCATTCTGTGCGAATTATAGCTGTATTGCTATTAGAAACTGGAGCCATATCTATCGCTTTCTTAATGTATCTCTATTTTACGAAGTATTTAAGTATTCAGCGGTCAGTGGTCAGCTTAAAATCAGGCGTTGTTTAATAATAGAATGATTTTAAGAGTTTTTTAGAATGGGCATGTTGGTGGAACAGGCATCTTGCCTGTTTCATTTCCGGGCGGGCAGGATGCCCACTCTGCTGATATTCATCCCGCCCCTCAGCAATGGCACATCTGTTCCTAATGCTGCAAGGTCTAGTCACAAAACTAGGGTTTTAACGCAAGACACGCTCGATATATACCCGTCCATAAAGGAGAGCGCAAAATTTGCAGATTTTGACGATAGATTCGAGTATCAGGATCATTTGGCCCTAACTTCTGTTCGGCAATCTCCAATGCCTGTTGATAAAGGGGTTTAGCCTCATCATAGCGCCCGATTGAGTAGTAGAGTAAACCCAGGTTGTTGAGAATGGTAGCCACATCGGGATGGTTCTCACCCAAGCGGCTTCTAGTTATCTCTAAACATTGCTGATACAAGGGTTCAGCCTGGTCATAGCTACCTTGACCGTAATAGAATCTTCCTAAGCCAACAAAGGGCCAGATTAAATCTTCATCCCTGAGCCAGTCAGTTAGGACTGTGGCAGCTTCGGCTAAATGAGGGATGGCGGGGGTAACTGCTGCAATCTGATCGCGAGTTGGTGTCTTGGGAATTTTTTTGGCCACAGCCACCATTCCTTGACAAAAGCGTTGCTTGTAGCAATCGGCCTCTGGTAATTGAGCCAGCTTGGTCTGGAAAAATTCTCGCATTAGTTGATGAAGCCGATAGGTTTGCTGTTCGGTCAGTTGCAACAAATTACGATTTACCAGAAAGCGATTGGCCGTAGGCCACGCTACGCGAACGCGTAACTCTTCCAATACTTCTTGTTGTTGATACCATTGTTCCTGATTTTCATCGATAACACAAGTCTCTACCAGTGACCACTGAAAAGGAGCAGGAGCAAACAAACTCAGAAGACATCCTAACTGTTGGGCTTCTGGTGGCAAACTGTTCCAAGATAACTCAAACGCTTCTACAGAGTAGGCCCTAGCATGATTAATAATGTTACTGGGGTGATTTAAGCTTATCTCTTTTTTTTTGAGGCATTCCTTGATAAATCTCTTGACACCAAGATAGACCTGACTATCTTGAGATTCTGGTTTGCATAGGTCAATGTGATTCTTTGGTATCGCAACCGGCTTCACTTTTTCAATGCCTGGGTTGGCACTATCCTCGTCTACAACCAAAATCCCGTTTACAGCCTGGGTTTCGTAATAGACTTTTGTGGCAATTCCTAGACTCCGAACATGTTCTCGATACCATTCATTTAATTCCCGTAACTGAGGGGAATGAGCTTTTAGTTCTTTTACACTTATTGTAGTTCGTGTCAGAAAGTTAATATTATCAATTAAATTAGCTAGATGAGACCCAGTGTGGGGAGTAGCCAGAAATACAATCCCTTTCGTCTGCTCAAGAATAGCTTGCTTTTGAAAGGTCAAGGCACTGTTGAGCATCTTTTGGGAGCATCCCATTTTGGAAACAATATTACCCAAAGCAACGATATTTCAAGGGTTTCAGCCCCCTAAAAAGAGCTAACGTGCCAAATTGGGATGCTCCCCATCTTTTTGACTAAAAGCCCGCCCATACTGTGAGCAATAAAGATTAATGGACGTTGGCCGAAATCGTTGATATCTAGCCACTCTAATAAATTACTGGCTTGATCGAAAAGGGGCATACTGCTGTGGCTTGTCCAGTTTGTCGCTTCAGCGTCATACCCAAAAGACCAGATGTTAACGCATAAATTATCTTTTCCTAACCAACCTAGCCAGCAGTCATCATCATCCCGTTTTCCCTGGGGATGCCAGGTGCTGATAGCATCCCCTCCCAGCCCGTGAACAAACACCACATCCGCACTGGGCAATAAGTCCTGATAGCTTGAGATTTCGATTAAGCCGGTTAAATCCCTCAACGGTTACCCTCAAGTTAATTATATAGCATTAACTAGTAGATGCCTGAAACCCAATCTCGAATTATTTTAACACAGGAAAATATAGGGAGTCGGAAATTCTAAATTCTAAATTCTAAATTCTAAATTCTAAATTCTAAATTCTAAATTCTAAATTCTAAATTCTAAATTCCATAACCGTACAATTTCTTTCAATTATCCCTCCGAAAAAAAATTATAAAACCCCTTGACAAATTAAAATGTTATCGTTATGATTATATTTGTAACTTAACAACGAATTGTTAACTATGTCCGACAATTTTCGCCCTAACCCAGAAAACAATCCTGAGGAAATTACTCCTAGTAATACGCCTCAGGAACCTTCCCAAAAAAAATACCCCATTAAGCACATTTTGAAAGGCTCCCGCCAGGCAATAAACAACACCATTTATACCCTTTATGCACGGGGTTACGCCCAAGTTGACGAGTGGAGCCCCCTTCAGCCGACTGACATTCCTGGCGAATTCATGACGGTAATGACGAAGTACTTAATGCTGGGTTAAGGGCTTAAATTTTGGGGGGCTTTGCCCCCCCAAAGCATCAGGTCTGATGTCAGCGGTCAGCGGTCAGCCGTCAGTGGTCAGTGTTTAGCTGATAGCTGAAAACGGATAGCTAATAGCTAATAGCTGATACGCGACACGCTGATAGCTTACGGTCTGATCGGATTATGTTTGATTAGGTTTACAAAGTTGAGACATAAGTAACAATTCCTAGCCGTGGAACATAGTTCTGCGGCTACTTTTTTTTGGTTAGCAGGTTGTTCGCGAAGCGTGGCCTTTTGGCCAAGGTTATTTGGTTGTTCGCGAAGCGTGGCCTTTTGGCCAAGGTTAGATGGTTGTTCGCCTTTGGCGTTCGAGTAGGGTAGGTTTAAGGTTATGATGTTGTAGGTTATTAACAGGCTCAGCTGATCAACACAAGACCTCTTGAGGTGATCAACAAGTGTTCTATTGTGATTAATCCTTGGTGGGCAGTGCCTAGCAACCCGATGGCAAGCACATTAATCTGTCTGTTGCACTGCCCACCCTACATCTACTTAATAAAATTCTCCTTGGTGGGCAGTGCCTAGCAACCCGATGGCAAGCACATTAATCTGTCTGTTGCACTGCCCACCCTACATCTACTTAATAAAATTCTCCTTGGTGGGCAGTGCCTAGCAACCCGATGGCAAGCACATTAATCTGTCTGTTGCACTGCCCACCCTACATCTACTTAATAAAATTCTCCTTGGTGGGCAGTGCCTAGCAACCCGATGGCAAGCACATTAATCTGTCTGTTGCACTGCCCACCCTACATCTACTTAATAAAATTCTCCCCATCTCCCCATCTCCCCGACTCCCGACTCCCGACTCCCGATTCCCGACTCCCGATTCCCGATTCCCGATTCCCTCCAATAACAAATTTAAAAATGAAAAAATACCTAACTACTTTATTGCTGTTGCTAACATTATCCTTTGCCTTTGCACCTCCCGCTCTTGCTTTCTCCTACTGCCGCACTAAAAATAACAACCGGATTTGCATCCTTAGCATTAAGCGGAGTGCTAAGTATCTATGGGAATATCGAGCAGCAGTTAGTGTTAATGGCGTTGCTACTCCTATAGAAATATATAATTGTCGCAATCGCATTAGAGTTAAGAAATACAGAACTGTTGTGCCATTTCAAGACAATGGTCCAGGGGAACTTATCTGTAGTATTTTGAAAAAATAGTATAATGTAAGCTATCAGCGTGTCGCGTATCAGCGAACAGCGATTAGCGCTACTTGAGGTGCTACTTGAGGTGCTATCAGCTATCAGTTTTCAGCTATCAGCTATCAGCTTTTGGATAAAACAGGTAAGCATTAGTTTAATCTAAGTTACATTAGTTGACGGCTGACCACTGACCACTGATCACTGACGGCTGACGGCTGACTGCTGACTGCTGACTGCTGACTGCTGACTGCTGACATCAAAATTGCCATTTATATCTAACTTGTACCTCATTAAACACGTAGTCGTAACTCAATTCAACTGAGGAAGTTTGTCCCAAATCATAAATGGCATCGAAGGTTGGGTAAACCTGTAAATCAGCTAAACCGATGGATCTCCCGACATTGCTGACTTGTTCTTCAACAGTAAATAAAATATCTTTGATAATTGGTCGCACAACATACTGAGTAATCACTAACTCAGCTATTTCTCGTTCATTGCTGTTAGCGATAGTCTCAACTTGGGTAATAAAACTGTTACCGAGCAGAGCGATAATTCCACTTTCACTGCGGGGAGGAGTACTGCTTAAACTAACAATGGGGGAAAATAGAAACTCCTTGTCTTCACTATTAGCAATAGCTTCGCCATAAACACACTCAGAGAGCTGTTGGAATTGTTGGCGAGACAAGATGGTGGTTTTTGAACCAAGTTTAGCTAGTCCACTATCTTGTCCACTAGTAGCAATTTGCTGATCAGCACAATAATCTTTCTCTCCTCCTAGGGCAAGGATTTGACTAGTTTGACCTTTGATGGCGAGGGTTATCTTCACTTGGTCGGGTCGAGAAGACTGCACGACATTCTCAAGGATTTCGTTATCAACCCGTCTTTGACGTAAGGCACCAGAAGGCTCAAAGGCTATGGTGATAAACTTAAGATCTAAATTGGGATTGAGTAATCCCTGTTCTGGTACAAATACAATGGTGTTATTGTGCCGCCTGTCTGAAACAAATTCGGTTTCTAATACATCAACTTCCCAACGTCGTAGCGTAATTGTTCCCAATCCTTGTAAGTTTTGGAGATTGCCATTGATAGGACCGTTGAGGGTTAAATCACCAGCTATTCGAATATCATATATGGGAAACTGTTGCACTCTTAACTCATTTACCAAATTTATCTGAAAATTCCTTAACCTAGGCACAAACAGATTATTTATTCTACTACGGACTACTGAGGGAGTCTGATTAGACGTATTATTAACGGGTTTTTCGTCACTTGCTTGGGTCTTGGTTTCCTGTATCTTCGGTATAAAGGCTTGCCCATTTTCTAAGTTAATGTTTCCTCCAATAACTGGACGCAATGCTGAACCAGTAATCACGATATTACTTGCTACTCCCCCTTCATAGAGCCCTGCTAACTTTAGGTTATCTTTAGGAATTGTCAGGGTTAGGGGATTGGAGGAGTTTGTCGTATTTGACGCTATCCTATTTGACACTATCGGCAATTCCCCAGACAGGGAAAATCCAATCCCTGCTAGGTTACCTTCGAGAGTTTTTTGACCTTCTGTATCTGGAGAGTTTACTACTTGCAGGCGTTGATCATCTAACTTAAACTTGCCTACAACATTGAGAGTAAAGTCATCTTCTAGGAGCTTGGTTTTGATAGTACCATTCTGGATATTAACCTCAGATGTTCCTGATAAGTCTTTAATTTTGATACTATCTGCTAACTCCAAACTTCCACTAACATCCAGGTCTATATCAGCGGTTCTATCCTCTCCATTCACCCATTCCACTTGTTGTTGAGTCACTACACTAAGGAGTGCCATGGCTGGAGTTGCCAACTTGAGGTTGATATCGATGCGATCGCTATCTGGTTTGGGGGGAAAGGGGACTTTACCAGAGACTTGTAGATAATCTGGTTTGTTGGTGTCAAAGTCAAGACGAGAATCAACATAGTCGAAATTGACTTCAATATCATCGAGGGAGGTATTATTGACGGAGCCATCTACAACAGCGACTTGCCCATTGGTGACTTGGGGATTGGTGAGACTACCACCCAGCTCGCCTTTGGCATTCAAGTTACCTGCAATGTCAAAGGGAATAGTGACAAAATTGCTGGCTAAATTGCTAACGGTCTCTAGAGATAGATTCTGGAGGAGGAAGTTTCCTGAGTTGCTTTCTTGGCCAAGCTGTCCTTGAAATGCTAAGACTGTTTCCCCCAATTCCATTCGGGCTGGCTGCACAGTAATTACACCTTGGTCGTAACTGCCTTTACCAACCAATTGGTTGAGCACAATTACTTGATTGGGAGAATTAGCATACCACTGCCAATTGTTGCCTTCAACATTAAAATCGACTTTAGGATTAGTCAAGATTCCAGCAACAGCAATTTCTCCAGTATACTTACCTCGAATATCTAAATTAGTCAGGAGTGTAGTGGGATTAAACGGGTTAGCAACAGCGTCGTCTTGGGCATTTATTTTGGCAAACCGTCGTAGGAGAGTAGCTAGGGAGCCATGTATAATACTAGGGAATGGTCGTAATTGGTCAGCGTTGCCAAATTTCTTGTTACCAATTTTATCACTAGAGGAATTAGTAGTAGAGGAATTAGTAGTTTGGAATCCTTGAGCGATGTCGATAATATCAACACCTTTGACAATAGTCAGGATGTCTTCAATATAAGCTTCTGGAATAGTCAGCTTGCCATTTATTTGTTGAGACTTGAGATTAAATCGACCATTTTTGAATAAATATCGACTGTTGCCTAAGATTAAAGCAGCTGATGCGATCTGGGCAATATGATCTTGATAGGAGAAGTTAGCACTAACTTGTTTAGCGTTTATTTCTCCTATAGCAAGTTCCTTAATTTCGATAGTATTACGACCAGAGGTTTCTAGGGTGAAAAGATTCAGGTTAGCTTGCCCTGTTACCTCGCCTTCCAATCTACCGGGAATACCGTAGATCAAACCAGGGGTCAGATTAAGGATAGCTAGGGAAAAATTCTTGATCTGAGCCCTTAAGTTATCTCCCCGGCGTACTCCTGTGATCAGAATCGGGAATTGTGACCCTTGTCCCTGTTTGAGTGTAAAGGATGCGGGCAGATAGGGAGCAAGACATTGGTCTCCTCTAGTACAGGGTTGGAGGCGAGTTGCGATCGCATCTTTCTTTCCTCGTAAATCTATGGCTAATTCTTGTCCTGGCGCAACGGTTACTGGCCCAGCTAACACTGGCTCAAAGGTTAAGTCGTTAACCTTCAAATTCGATAGCTGTAGATTCCCGGTCATATTCAAATTCCCAGGTAGGAAAGGGGCTGAGAGTAAATTTTTCCCTTGGATGCGACCGTTCAAGTCAGCTTGACCCTTGACCTGAATTTGATACCCTGGGGAAATTTGCTCCAAAGGTAACCGACTCAATAGCAGGTTATAGGGCAATTTACTGAGATCAGAACCAACCTCTAGGTTTAGATCAGTTCCAATCTCCCATGGCATCTGACTAGGGTTAGTTTTGGTGAGATGGGACAGTAGGATTACTCCCTTAGCATTAAAGGAATGTTTTGGCAACTCTAGCGATAGGGTATTTGCTTTAATGGTAGCAATAGCACCAGGATTGAGCAGAGGATTGAGGTTTCCGGATAAATTCAGTTGACTGTTCAGCGGTCCTAGCTCTAGTTTTTGGTTACCCAGCTCCGGTAATAACTGACTAACCAGTAAGGAGGAATCAAGATTAGTGGTATTAATTGCCGCTTGCCATAGACCCTTGCTAAGGGTGCTATTTAGGTTAAGTTTCCCTTGGGCTAGTACTCCGTTAAGGTCTGCTTGTAGGTCAGTCTGATTCAGTAGAGTTGGGGGGTCTAGGGTGTTAAGTCGGCTCTTTAACTTGACTTTTCCCCCGATTTCTGTATCGATAGTTGGGAAGTTAGCTAAGGCCATTTGGGATGCGATTTCCCCTACATCCAGGCTGTTTGCGATCGCATCCGCAGTCAGCACCCCAGAGCTTAACTGACCGATAGCATTAACGTTACCACCACCTACACCTAGGTTTCCATCAAAGCTAGCCTGAATTGCCTTGAGTAGGTCAAGGTTAAATGATGAGCCGAAAGCCAGTAGAGACTCTAAAGAACTAGAAAGGTTAGCTTTACCTGACTTGAGAGCTATCGGTAGCGCTAGATTAGGAATACTATTACTCAAGCTAATTTGACCAGCTAATGCATTAACATCCAGATTCCCTGACTTTAACTGACCTTTGGCATTAACTTGACCATCAGCCACCCCTAAGTTTCCCTCAAAATTGGCGTTGATAGTATTGAGGCTATTCAAGTCCCGATTCAAGGCAGAGGCGAGCAGAGATGCCAGGCTTCCGGAAAGATTAAGCTGACCTGACCGTAGCGCTACTGGTATCGTTACATCTGGCACTAGGGGATTGAGCTGAATTTGACCAGCTAATGCATTAACATCCAGATTTCCTGAATTTAATTGACCTGTAGCGTTAACTTGACCATCAGCCACCCCTAAGTTTCCCTCAAAATTGGCTTTGATAGTATTTAGGCTGTTGAAGTCCCGATTCAAGGCAGAGGCAAGCAGAGATGCTATCGTTCCGGAAAGATTAAGCTGACCCGACCGTAGCGCTACTGGTATGGTTACATCTGGCACTAGGGGATTGAGCTGAATTTGACCAGCTAATGCATTAACATCCAGATTCCCTGAATTTAACTGACCTTTGGCATTAACTTGACCATCAGCGACCCCTAAGTTTCCCTCAAAATTGGCCTTGATAGTATTGAGGCTATTGAAGTCCCGATTCAAGCCAGAGGCGATAAGAGATGCTAGGGTTCCCGAAAGATTAAGCTGACCCGACCGTAGTGCTACTGGTATGGCCAAATTGGGAACTAGGGGATTGAGCTGAATTTGACCAGCTAATGCATTAACATCCAGATTCCCTGAATTTAGCTGACCTGTAGCATTAACCTTACCCCCACCCACCCCGAGCAACCCATTAAAATTGCCATCGATAGTATTCATCAGGCTATTGAGGTTGGGAGTTGAGCTAGAAGATAGCAGAGACTCCAGGGAAGCAGAAAGGTTGATTTTGCCAGAATCTAAACCAATCGGTAAACCCAACTTGGGCACTACCTTATTCAGTTTAATTTTAGAGGCTCTGGCGTCCAACTCCACCATGCCCCGATTTACCTGACCTGTAGCCTTCACCTTACCCCCTTCTACCCCCACCTGCATATCTCCTGTTGCCTCAATAGATTTAGGAGAAAAGGATTTGAAACTACCAGAGAGGTTGATTTTTCCTTGGGTTAACTGTCCCGACAGGGGTAAGAAGGGGTCTAGAGGCACAGCGTTAGCCACTACAGTAGCTTCCCACTTACTGGTTTTAAGGTTTCCTGTACCCGTAGCAGTGATTCTCCCTTTACCGACCTTGACCTGGGTGTTACGCAGTAAAATATTCTGATTGAGCAACAGGAGTTCTCCAGCACCAGAAACCCCGATATTCTTTGAAGATGAAGTGGATACCGCTGGTGCTTGCCAAATTAGACTCCCTTGGGGGTTTTGAGTGTTTCCTCTGATGGTAGCTTGGGCGTCGAGGTTGCCCAGGGTAATCTGAGATGGCAGCTTATAGGGAGATGCAATGGCATCCACCGGAAGGGCAGCGATAAAATCGAACGCTAGGGGCATTCCCTGAGGTTTAGTTCCCCCTTGCTGGTCACTAGCCAGTCTTACTTGACCACGCCCAGTAATTTTCCCACCTGCCTCAGGTTTTACTAAGAAATCCGTCAAGACCACTTGGGAAAAATTCCCAGCCAAGTCAGCCCGAATCTGAGCCAACTTAACCTTGTCGATGGTGGTCACTTTAGTATTCCGTAGTGTGCCAGTCACCTCTGGCTGGTTAATCGGACCGGTAATCGATAAGTCCGCTGCCATTTCCCCATCTACTGGCACTGGGGATTTCAGCGGAACAGTTTTCAGCAGTTTCGCCAAGCTAAAGGGCGTGACCTCAACATTCAGGTCAAACCCTTTTGTCCAACCGACTTGACCAGATACCAACGCTTCAATTGCTCCATAACTCCCCTGAGTTTTTTCCAAGCGCACCTGGTCTCCCTGGAAGCGCAGTCTAGCGTTAGCCTTCACCGGTGCCTTCAACGGGTTTACTTGCACCTGAATCCCTTTAAATTCAGCCTTACCCTTAACATCAGGGATTTCCTTAACCGAAGGCAGGGAAATATTCAGTTTGGCATCTAATTCACCAGATTGGAGATTAGCTGGGATATTGGGAATAACCGCTCTGATTAACGGCATCAGCTCCGCCAATGCCAAGTTTTGGACGTTGACCCTAGCTTGACTTTGCCCAGTTGTCAGCCATGTCTTGCCCTCCAGTTTGGTCTTACCCTCAGCAATAGCAGTTGTGATACTATACTTGAGACGCTTATTGTTGTTGGATAAGCCAGCAGTAGCATCAAGTTTGAGCTTGAATGGATTAGTCTGACCATAGGGTAAAAGGGCAATTTTACCATTCCACACCCGCACCTTAGCATCCAAATCAATCGGAGGAGAGAAGGAATTATCGAAATTCAAGTCTTTTAAGTTAATCCATTCCCCATTCGCTTCCTGTTGGGCATACACATCCACATTTACCAAGTTAATGGTCACAGGCAAAGAGCGTTTGACAAGTAAAGGCAAGGGATTAAAACCTACTTTGATCGCTTTGATAGCCACATGGTCAGGGTCAGTGGTGGTAGCTGGGATAGAGGATGGTCCCAACTCCAGGCTAGTCAGGTATAAGGCTTTCAGTTGTCCAACCCGTACATCTCGCTTGATGACATTACTCAGTTCAGTTTCAATCCAGCCAGGTAAGTTTTGGTATAGCCACATCCTGACCCCAAAATATCCCACCAGACCAATGGTCAGGGAGATCATGGCAAAGGTAATAGTAGAGGGACGTTTTCCCCATTGGAGTATACTGGCTACAGCACTCCGGCTTTGATTTGCCTCTGGTTCAGGGGGAGGATTTTGGGAAGACTTGGTCATATCCGAATATCAGGATGATTAGAGGATTTGCTGAAAATTATTCCAGATCGGCTGCAATATATTCCGGAAATTGACTGATACAGGGTCGCTAAAATTTTATGGAATTCCCCAAGCCAAAACCCCGTGTTTTTAAACCACCGGATATAGGCTCGTAGCGACTTTAGTCGCCGTGGAAAAATATCTTGAGGAATTCCGGAATCATCGTTAAAGCCAATATCGTCAAAGCCAATGTAGACTTAAATATAGAGTACAGGCTGCAAAACCGTTGGCTCAACCGGGAAAGAGACCCGCAATTTGATTGACCATAAAGTAGTAATGCTCGGAGGGTAGGGAAACTCCTCCTTAAAAACCCAACCGTCAATTAAAAGTTGGCGTGTGAACCTAGAAGAATCACCTTTGAGATAAAAACGGTGCGCTTGACCTTGGCGAATTAAATTCGCCAAGGTCAAGCGCACCGCAAAGTACGGTGGGGCACACCGGAACTTGAGGAAAAGGAAGGGAAACGGACTTTTAAGGCACTTCCAGGAAGTACTCCAACGCTTAAGGAGAACTGCCCTCTAGGTCTGTCGTGAATTGACTGGGGACTTGGTGTTTTCACGGGTTTTTGGTTAAGCATTGTCCTATTTTTGGCGGCGTCAAAGATTGGAACTCGGCGGTTTACGGCGGCTCGTTGATCTAAGAATCCCCGCGTCTAATGACCGGGGAGTGTCAAAGCAATCTTAATTTACTGGTGAAAATTCTGAAGATAGGGTGATCGGGTAATGGGGATAATTGGTAATGGGTTAATCTGGTTTTTGAGCTGTCAGCCCTGAAACGCTACTATAAATTTAAATACAGAAAGAGAAGACCATGGGCGAAGCGCTTAGTGCCTAGTAGTACCCTTAGGGATTAGTTTGACGTACTACTGATAGTTAGCTTCCTCGAAGTTCACTCTCGTCGAGTACACAACATCTTAAACTTGGGTAAATCGAATTCGTCGATACTGTCCGGTCACAAACAGCTCAATTTGAAAAAGTTTTTTGTAGGAGGATATGAATGACATCCTATGCAGCGTCTTCTGCTAGAGCAGAAATGAGTGAACTCCGACGACTAAAAACCTTACTACCACCAGAGCTACAAAGCTGGGTGATGGTGGAAGGGTCAACAGAAGTCAATCCCCCCTTGGTTCGTTGTGAAGAACTAGGTTCAGACGAGGTGGAAATTCAAATTGACCTAACTAAATGGGAGCAGCTCGCCCTTGACCAGCGTAACCTCCTGTTTTGGCATGAAGTTGCCCGGATTCAAAATGACACAATTCCTAAAGAAGGCTGGGAAATGGCAGCCCTAGCCATTGGTTTAGGGGGTGCTGTCGGGGAACTCTGGGTACAAGATGGCTTACTGCTGCTGTTAGCATTAGCCCTATGCGGAGTCTCAGGTTGGCGACTTTATCAAAAAAACAATGGGGAGAAAAACCTCAAATATGCTATCGAAGCTGACGAAAAAGCGATCGCACTAGCTACTCGCTTTGGTTATACCCTACCCAATGCCTACAAGAGTCTAGGCAGTGCCTTGAAAACCTTAATTGAAATCACCCCTAGTCGTCGTCTACGGCGCAGATACGAAGACCGGCTCTCTGCTCTCAAACGCAGTGCCGCTAAAGCCAAAGCCCAAGCCAAAGCCAAGGGAGAAGGCACAACCATGTAGTGTGATGTCTAGGCAAGACTTAACTGTTGGTTATTTGTTGACGGTTATTTGTTGACGGTTATTTGTTAACTGTATGTTTGTTGACTGTATGTTTGTTGACGGTTATTTGTTGATGGTTATTTGTTAACTGTATGTTTGTTGACTTTATGTTTGTTAACTTTATGTTTGTTAACTGTATGTTTGTTGACTGTTGTTTGCTGACTGTTGTTTGTTGACCTTGGCCAAAAGGCCACGCAATCGCGTTCAACTAAAATAACCTTGGCCTAAAGGCCACGCTACGCAAACAACCTACCCTTCACCGAACGCCAAAGGCGAACAACCTTGGCCAAAAGCCCACGCAATCGCGTTCAACCTTGGCCAAAAGGCCACGCAATCGCGTTCAACCTTGGCCAAAAGGCCACGCAATCGCGTTCAACCAGCTAACTTTCAACCAGCTAACTTTCAACCAGCTAACTTTCAACCAGCTAACTTTCAACCAGCTAACTTTCAACCAGCTAACTTTCAACCAGCTAACTTTCAACCAGCTAACTTTCAACCAGCTAACTTTCAACCAGCTAACTTTCAACCAGCTAACTTTCAACCAGCTAACTTTCAACCAGCTAACTTTCAACCAGCTAACTTTCAACCAGCTAACTTTCAACCAGCTAACTTTCAACCAGCTAACTTTCAACCAGCTAACTTTCAACCAGCTAACTTTCAACAGACCCCTAAAGCTGACCGATAATTTTATGGGTCTGAGGCACCACCCTTACCTGCTTAAGAGAATGCTTCATTAAAGCCTGCCAAGCCAAAACCTGCTCCGGAGTAGGAGCAACTATTGGTTGCCCAGA
This sequence comes from Moorena producens 3L, assembly GCF_000211815.1. Lineage (GTDB taxonomy): Bacteria > Cyanobacteriota > Cyanobacteriia > Cyanobacteriales > Coleofasciculaceae > Moorena > Moorena producens. The sequence continues at coordinate 92,015 of NZ_GL890942.1, read as the reverse complement.
CCCCTCCAACGGAGTCACTGGTTGCAGAAATACTGGAATTTCCGCGCTAACCGCTGCTACCAAATCAGCAGATTGTTCTAACTCCGTGGGGTCAGTGTGGCAATCAATAATTAACTTGACAAATACCTCCACTGATGAGTTGTGGCACAGCTTGAGAAATTCCCTGTGAGCAGCCCATCTGTTTTCTCCACTCACACTGGGCAACTTAATATCCATACCCACTGAGTCCAAATAGGGCAAAAGCCTTGCCATCTCTTCAGGACGATGACCGCCAGTTTCTAGGTAAATGGGCAATCCAGTTAACTGTCGTAGCTCAGGCAGACATTCCACCAGAAACGGAGTATGAAGTAAAGGTTCACCACCAGTGAGGCTAATGCTATCGTGCAATCGATGTTGATTTTGTCTGTCAACCCATTTCAGTAGCGATCGCAGGGGGACTGGATTTGGATAAGTTTCAAAATCACGCTTACCGGGAGTCTGTTCCACCTGGCATTGAGGAGGGACAGCCCAGGTATGGAAACTGTCACAGAAATGACATCTTAGATCACATAGGGCAAACCGGATAAAGATCTGACGAGTGCCAACATTTAGCCCTTCTCCTTGAATAGCAGAAAAAACTTCGATCAGGCGGGCAGTTGCTTGAGTCCCACAGAGCATGTTCAGATTTTCAAAGATTTCATAATATTTGACTATTTTTTGGCGAATCCTAGCGTTCTAGGACAAAATAATGGTCAAGACTATAGGTTAAAATCTAGCCCTTTTTCTTCTATGATGGTTGATTCAGTCAAGAGCGACAATTTCCTGGTAGTGTTCTCACAAGATACTCCCGTGGTGGAATTACCCAGTCGTGTCAGTGTACTAGAAGCTGTGGAGTTTAAGCAACTATTCCAGCAGCTTCTCCAAAAAATTCCTCTGCCTGAAACAATCATATTTGATTTTCACCAGACTAATTTTATCGATAGCAGTGGTATCGGTGCATTAGTGAGTAATCACAAAAGCGCCCTAGAACAAGGGGTTAAAACGTTGCTTAAAAATGTCACTCCCCAAGTCATGTCTGTATTGGTCATTACAGGACTAGACCAAAGGTTAACCATACAACCATCAGATAATAGTACCACACTAAGCACCAACAAATCAGTAAATCACTTACCAACAACCCATCCCTCCGTTAGATCTCCGGTGAAGCGATTAATCGATATTCTGGGTGCAATCGTGGGTTTGGGAATTACTGGTATTTTATTTCTTCCCATTGCCCTTGCTATTAAGCTAGATAGCCCTGGTCCGATTTTTTTTGGTCAAATCCGTTGTGGTTGGATGGGAAAGCGGTTTCGGATCTGGAAATTTCGCTCCATGTGTGCTAACGCTGAACAGCTAAAAGAGAAAGTTAAAAATCAAGCTGATGGCAAAGTTTTTAAGAATGAGAATGACCCCAGAATCACCAGAGTAGGTCATTTTTTACGGAAAACCAGCTTGGATGAACTGCCTCAGTTCTGGAATGTTCTGAAAGGGGAGATGAGTTTAGTAGGTACAAGACCACCAACAGTCAATGAAGTAGAAATATATGAGGTTCCCGAGTGGCAACGTTTAAACGTAAAACCGGGTATCACTGGTGAGTGGCAGGTGAATGGACGCTCAAAAATCCGTAGTTTTGAAGATATCATTCAAATGGACTTAAAATACCAACATCACTGGAGCTTAGCCCATGATATCAGAATTATCTTCAAAACTATCCTGGTGGTGGTTCGTAAAGATGGAATGTAGTTTTATGGTTAGATGAGTTTGGACCCATCACCTTCGCCCCTACTGGGGAAGGTGATGGTAATTTATGAAATGCCAGCCTAGCTTACCTTGGAACCGAAAACTATTTTTTAATAGTAGATTAGAATAGACCTCTTGTCAAAGTATTTTTGTGATCCTGTCTTTCTCAATTATTGTCCGCTGATCCAAAGTTCCCTTGTCCGAAGTTCCCGACAACTGCCGCGAAGTCTAATGCCATAGACCGTGTAAACACCAGAATTTTTAAAAGTACCATCAAATTCGATCAATTTAGGCTAATATAGTGGTTCCCACTAGACCGATCTGCATCGACATGATGATCGGAACCTCCGTGTTGCAGAAGAGTCATTGTTGTTTTTATCTTACAAAATAGTGGTGCTTATTAATAAAACCTGGAAACTCAGTCGGTTAATGTGCAATGGAAAACCGCTTCGAGAATCTCGTCTAATGGTCCAAACAGACTTGAGTGAAGTCAAAGATGTATTACAGTGGTTTGAGGAATTCACTTCTGACCTACTGCCTCAGCAATTTTGGCAGCAGTGTCAAATTGCTTTGGTGGAAGGATTTACTAATGTAGTACGCCATGCTCATCGACATTTACCTAAAACTACAGTAATAGAGCTGGAGTTAAAGTTATTTACTGATGGATTAGAAATGCGGCTTTGGGACTATGGACAGCCTTTTGATTTCCAATCCAAGCTGGAATCCCTCTGCCAAGAGGACTATGACCCTTTAGAAAAAGAAGGAGGCAGAGGGTTGATGTTTATGAATCAGCTGACAGACGAAGTTTCCTACCAACGTCTGTCTGACGAACGTAATTGTCTACTAATGCGTAAATGGTGCTAGATTTCCGCTGCGGCGCGTTCAATTAAGCTACGCGCCAGACTTTGAATGCCAGTGTGTTCATAATAGTTAGTAGACATATCCAGAAAAGCGGCGAGATAGTCTAACTTGTCATCAGAAAACTCAATAAAACTTTGCAAGTTATTAGCGATTTGTTCTGGGGTCACACCTCGGTCAGTAACGAAATCACTCATCCATCCCTTCACCGATTCAAAGCTTTGACCAATAAAGTTGAGCTTGCCTTCGGAATCATCCCCAGGAATCGCATCCTGGATCCCTTTGAAACTCCCACTTTCTTCCAACTCGTTGGGAGTTAGACGCTCTAGAGTTGACTGTACTCCCATGATAAAGTCAGGACCAAGGGGAATCAGACCATCAAAACAAACCAGTGCTGCCATACGCATTATAGATGCGCCACTATAGTCAGCTAAGGCACCCACAAAGTCACCAATGCTATCCCCAGGCAGACCATTAATTTGGCAAAAGCCGATCAATTCCCCTACCACTTTGATGGACAGATCGATAGTTTGGGCTTTGTCAGCTTTCGGAGTCAACCTGTTCAAGAAACCCAACAAGGGAATTTTTTCACCAACCTTGTTCGCTAAAGCTGCTGTACCCAAAGCCGTACCAGTGCTATCAATGGTTTGGTAAATCCACAGCGCTCGTTGGTAGCCCTGGGAGCGGTCATTGAACAGATAGACGGCGCGATCGCCAATTTCCTGAATTACCTCTTCGTCTTCTTCACCAGTGATCGCACGAATGGTATTTTCAAATCCCACTAAATTTTCCCACTCTCCAGGCACAACAAAGTCTAGAGACTTCAGCGCCGAGATGGTCAGGTTCTTCGTTGGCAGATCATCAACGATTTCAAAAATTGCTTTGCTCACACTCAGACTCCTTTACAATCTGATACCTTCGAGTCATTAGTCCTTGGTCATTAGTCCTTGGTTATTAGTCCTGAGTGACCAACACCGAGTCTGATCGTAGTTACTGATCGTAGTTACTGATAACTAATGACTGATGACTAATGACCTACTCACCCGTGATTCGTGTGATTGAGGATGCTTATTCCCCATTCACCTTTTTCCTTGTAGCATTTATTTACTAAAGTCGGGCAAGACCACTGAGGTTAAATTTTGCTAACCAGGCTTTGCGATCGCTAGCGGTAAACGACGGATCTCGGGATTGGATCTTTACCTGGTAGCGCTTACCGACCAAAATAGCGGTTTGAGTGGAACCAATTTCCCGGGCTGGATAACCAGCAATGGTTTGACCACTTTGCTGATATTTGGCAGCAGTGGTAGGAATGCTGCTGGTATCGGAAATTGAGAGAACTGCCACCTCAGTGCCATTTTTCTTCAACTTGGCTTGAGCAAAACCTTTTTTCTCCTGGGTATATACTCGTTGATAACCACCCCCTGATGGTGGGAAAAACTTGTTGAATTGAGACCCTTGAGTGGCATTCTTGGTAACAGCCTGACCACTTCTAGCCTGGCTGCTGGCCTGTTGTGCCTGGTCAAAACGAGAGGGGGCTTTTTGAGCGCAGGATGTTACCAGCAATACTGTGCTGAGTAACACGGTCGCTAAAATTGTTTTTACACGAGAAATGGTCATCGTTTTCTCCTGGAATGATTTATGCTGCTTACTTAGCAAGACTATCTCGGGGAAACCTTACCAGAGCTATATAAACAAAGATTTCCCAAGTGCCCCATGGCTTGGTCAAATAAGTGACCAGTAACACTATCCTACTCTAGGCATAAAACCACTACCCCCTTCTGGTATTGAGCAACTGGTCACAACGTTATGCCAAGGTGTACTCCCTGCTTAGTAGACGAAGTCCAAAGCTAAAACACCTGCCAAAGCCATCCTAGAAAATTGTAGTCAATACTTGGCAAAATGGGGAGCAGGGAGTAGGGAATAGGGAGCAGGGAGTAGGGAATAGGGAGCAGGGAACAGGGAATAGGGAACAGGGAATAGGGAACAGGGAATAGGGAACAGGGAATAGGGAACAGGGAATAGGGAACAGGGAATAGTTAAAAAATTGGCGTTGCATTACTGTGGGATGATTTAGAGTTTTTTTCGATAGCGATCGCTTCATAATCCCTCCCAAATGTTAAACTGAAATTAATACTGAAATTAATTTAGTAATCCTTTTGTTTTTGAGATATTCAATCATGAATTTATTGACAACTATAACATCTATATTGACTTATAATAACAAAAGTTTTTACGATGTGATCGCGCTAGATAATGACGCAAATGACTATTCTATCCTTCGACCATTGTCATTGATTTTTTACTAACGCTCTGGTCTCCATTTGGACTAAATTGATGGTAAACTTTATATCCATATGTAATCAAATAGCAATAAAAATTATTGATTGTTTTATGATTTTTTTAAAAAGGGTTTGCCCTTTATTATCCTATTAAATATTATCAAATATCATCGGAATCCTTGTTTAAAGATGTCCATACCAAAATTTTAGTTTTTTTTGCTATAAATGTTTGCAGTTAATCTAGTTTACCCACTTGTGGTGTTTTGTAATTTTTATGATAATCAGGTAGCTGATTACCAATCTGCTTCACCCAACTAATTCCTGTATTATGATTGACTTTATGAATTCTTTCAATAGCCCTAAAACCCTTCCCCTTTAGGTACATAGTTAAACAGTATTATTTAACTTTTTTGCTCTCCTAGGGTGGCTAGGATAAATTAGTATAATAAAATAATCGCCATAGCCCTTACTAATTAAGGTTTTGAGTAATTTAAAAATGCAATTTTAATAAAAGCGCACCTAAGCGGTCTTGGGGGTTTACCCCATGAGCGACTGCATCAATACAATGTATTTTTATTTGATTGAATCCCTTGCTATTTAAGGGGTTAAGCTCATTTAACCTACTCATTTACTATAATCAGTATAGGAGAGCCAACTTTTTGAGAATAACATAATTTTGAATAAGACTAAATAAATTGGCGAGCACAGCTCTTACATTGATAATTTTCTCCCCCCTTATGTGACCATTTTTTCAATACTATTAGACTGAAAATTAGGGCAATTTATACTCAGTTATTTCATGAGAGTGCTAAAGTTTAACTTTTTTATTAATTAAAAATTATCCCAGAATCATGCAACGCCAAAAAATTATGTGTAGGGAGCATGTCAAATTCGCCAAATGTACTCAAATAACTCATAACTGCTACTGAAACCCCGAAAACACTGTAGTTCAAGCGTTTATAGTTCAAGTGTTCTTACAAAATTGACCTGCTCCCTATGTGTACCTCATAGCTATGAAAAATGCTATACAATTCGACGCAGCTTGGATATGAAAAATGCTATACAATTCGACGCAGCTTGGAAATGATATTACTTATTTTTTATAAAAATACTTTGGAGATTATAGAATAATTGTTAATTAATTTTTAATTCCTATGCCATCCGTAAAAATTCTGAAAAAAAAATCTATTTTCCCAGAAAATGCGGGATTGCACCCATGAATAAAAGTGTTTTTTTCGATATAAATATAATTATTGGTAAATGAAATTATCCGTTGATTTCAAAAACTAGTTATAGCTCGGTAATCAGACGCTCATTACCAATTACCAATTACCAATTACCAATTACCAAAAGGGAGGATTTATTAGTTGCAGCCATAATCAGAATTGGCATAAAGATTCTTGCTGTAGCTCTTAAAGAGGCTTTAGTAATGCACAATTATGATATTTTGGTCAAGGGTGTTTATGTTAAATTTTGTTACAAAAACTGTCATTCAGGCGTAAAATATGGAATTGAAGCCGAATAAATAGTTATAGGGTTAAAATCCCTGATTGGGCATTTTGCACCACCAACCTGACTTGACAATGGTCGTGAGTTCTCAGTGCTAAAGCCAATAAATCAATACACAAATTTGGTGAGTCTACACCCGGCTGGCAACATCTACTAGAGATTATGCGAATCCTAATATATTCTTACAACTATCATCCAGAGCCAATTGGGATTGCCCCATTGATGACTGAACTAGCAGAAGGGTTGGTCAAAAGAGGCCATGATGTTCGGGTCATTACTGCGATGCCCAACTATCCTCAACGTCAAATTTATGAGGGATATCGAGGAAAATTGTATCTTACCGAACACATCAAAGGTGTGATTGTAGATCGCTGTTATGTGCGGATTCGCCCGAAACCAAATTTGATCGACCGATTATTGCTAGAGGCAAGCTTTGTTGCTACCAGCTTCCTCAAGGCTCTGAGTTCTCCTCGCCCTGATATCATTATTTTAACTAGTCCACCACTGCTAGTTTCCCTACCAGCTGTGATTTTGGGGTGGATACACCGAACGCCAGTAATTCTAAATCTCCAAGACATTTTGCCAGAAGCTGCTATTAAAGTAGGCTTACTGAGCAACCAACCTCTAATCCGTGCATTAGAGGTTGTAGAAAGGTTTGCTTACCGCACAGTCACCAAAATCAGTGTGATTGCTGATGGCTTTACCGATAACTTGCGCAGCAAGGGTGTGCCAAGCTCTAAAATTGTGAAGATTACCAATTGGGTTGATGTTAACTTCATCCGTCCTTTACCAAAAGAAAACAACTCCTTTCGCACTGCCCATAACCTTAATGGTAAGTTCGTTATACTCTACTCCGGTAATATTGCCCTCACTCAAGGTTTAGAAACTCTGATTAAGGCAGCATCTAGGGTGCGTCACGTTCGAGATATTGTGATTGTGATCGTTGGAGAACAGAAAGCTTTAGGCCGACTAAAGCAGTGCTGTAAGACTTGGGACGCCAATAATGTTAAGCTGCTGCCATTTCAACCTCGGGAAAAACTACCGGAAATGCTAGCAGCAGCGGATGTGGGGTTGGTAATACAAAAGCAGAATGTAATTTCTTTCAATATGCCCTCCAAAATCCAAGTACTGCTAGCTAGTGGTCGCCCCATCCTAGCTTCTGTTCCTGCTAATGGAACCGCTGCCAGAGCTGTCAAAAAAAGCGGCGGTGGCATTGTTGTTCCCCCAGAGGATCCAGAAACTCTAGCAGAAACAATCTTAGAGTTGTATAAGGATCCCGCAAGAGTTACATTACTGGGCAACAGAAGTAGACAACATGCTCTTCAATATTATTCATTTGATCAAGCTCTCAACCGTTACGAAGAACTCTTTTCTGACATTCAAAATCAGCGGTTACTGGCAGCGGTTCAGAAGTCTTGATGAATCCCTTTTACTGATTAGGGAGTAGGGAGTAGGGAGTAGGGAGTAGGGAGTAGGGGTAACAAAATTGAATGCACCTCATAAGTATTAAACGTTCTTTAGTGGGATGCTAAAAACCATGACTCGAAATGCGTTCGCGAAGCGTGACCTACGGTCAATCGCGAAGCGTGGCCTACGGCCAATCGCACTCAACCCAACAATTCCTCCCCTGGAAAACGGTGACAGGCTGACTCAGGCTGAGTTTGAGCGTCGCTATGATGCCATGGCCGTTGAAGGTTGAAGGTTGAAGGTTGGTTTGTTGAACGCGATTGCGTGGCCTTTTGGCCAAGGTTGAAGGTTGAAGGTTGAAGGTTGGTTTGTTGAACGCGATTGCGTGGCCTTTTGGCCAAGGTTGAAGGTTGAAGGTTGAAGGTTGGTTTGTTGAACGCGATTGCGTGGCCTTTTGGCCAAGGTTGAAGGTTGAAGGTTGAAGGTTGGTTTGTTGAACGCGATTGCGTGGCCTTTTGGCCAAGGTTGAAGGTTGAAGGTTGGTTTGTTGTTCGCGATTGCGTGGCCTTTTGGCCAAGGTTTAAGGTTATCCAATTCTTAGCACTCAAACGGTTACACATCAATTTCATCTGGCTATCTCCCCATCTCCTCATCTTCCCATCTCTCCACACTTCCCACACTTCCCACACTTCCCATACTTCCCACACTCTTGGCCTGTTCGCTATTCGATATAATAAAATAATTTTCTTAAAAAACCATTCCGATGATGTACGATACGATCGTGGTTGGCTCTGGTAACGGAGCCTGTGGGTTTCTGAGCTATTACCTAGAAGCTGGTAATGACAGGTCTATCCGGGAGCGGGTGTTAGTGCTGGAGGAGGGGGATGATTTCTTTACTACCAGCGACATTACCCACCAGAACAACTGGACTAAGTCCTACGCGGAGGAAAAGGTATTCAAGTTGCACAATGCCCTGACTCCCAAGGGAATTCCGATTATATCTGGGCGAGCCTGCACTATGGGTGGTGGCGGCTCGATTAACTATACCATGATGCATGAGTCGTCGGAGTGGCTGGCGACACATATTGGTCAAACGGCAGCCTATTGGGACAGCCTGAAGGCAGAGTTGAATCAGAAGTTTGCTAGACCAAACCCGGTAACCGATCCGTCACCTGTGACTAAACAAGTACTCCAGGCGGCTGAGAAGGTTGGTTTTGTGACCAGTACAGACGCTATCGACAATATTCCTAATTTGGAGGTGAGGGATACTGGCCTGTTGCACCTTTTTCCAACCCAGTTCAACTCATTTGGGCAGCGAACCCACAGCGGAGTATCGATTGTCGATTGGTTTGGCCAGGGAGTGGAGATCAAGACTAGGTGTAGGGTTGAGAGACTTGAGTTTTCTAAGGAGCAAGGGCAAAAACCACGGTGTGTGGGGGTGCATGTTAAGTACCTGGACACGGGGATGACGGAACGCTTGTCTTTGCTTCCTGATGGTGGAAAGGTGATTATGTGCGCAGGGGGTGCGACGCCACGGCTGCTCTGGTCTCACCGCGAGGAATTGGGAAACGATCTGATCGGGCAGCATGTGAATGACCATATTGTCATGCCCCTGGGTCTCTACGTGGTGGATAAGAGTATCGATGTTACCCCTCGGGATGTGTACATCTCTGTGTTTGCTACAACGGTATGGCAACCAGAACCAGAACAACCGGGACAGGAAACGGTTTGCTGCTTCGATTTCTTTTCTGGTAATTTTGAGAGGCTGTGGTTTATGATTGCCCACCTTTATCTGGCGTTCCTGTTCCCAAACTGGCTCAAGAAGTTCGTGATCAGGTTACCTTGGTTGTTTAATATCATCAAGAACGTGATTAGGGTGTTTCTTCAGGCAGTCAATTTCATCATTAACCTGTTATGGGGACTTTATAACTTACTTCAAGGCAAACCATGGCATGATGAAGCCCACTTGATTACTGCGGCGATTAAGTTTAATGCTGCTAAAGAGGGTTGCTATTCAAGGGACGACTCTCGGATTGAATTAGATTTCTTTGGAGAAGAGGAACAATCCCATTTCAATCAGGATAAAGTGGTAGCTAACAGTGAGATTGCCAAGCACATGGCACTGTTGAACGGCTTGGGAGAACAGCCACATTGGTTAGTTAAGTGGTTCTTGCGACTGGTAACTAAGATGCCCTACGAAGAGAACCAGATTGAGGAGTATGTTGATGTTTACAGTCGCAGGTTTTTACTGTCGGAGCAGCACTTGTCGGGGGGATGCCTATTCGGTAAGGCGATTGATAAAGGACTCGACAATGCAATAGATACTGGTAAAGTATACGGGTCAGCTAATGTCTATGTGGCTGACCTTTCTGCTGTGCCCTTGCCCCGGATTAGTACGCAGATGACAGCTTATTTGATTGGTTTCCATGTGGCGAAGAGGATATGTGTGGGGAATGGGGAATCGGGAGTCGGGAGTCGGGAGCGGTGCGACCCGTGGCGAATTTAATTCGCCTACGGAAAGCGCACCGAGGGAGTCGGGAATTAAATATCTGATCGACATGATATAATCCCAGAAATTGGGCGCGAGTTAATTGCTAAGCCAGAAAAGACCGATGGATTAATTCTAGGTATCGAGGGATATCTATAACACTATTTTGTTAGGTGGCTCCATACTTGGCATCACTTCAGAGGATGCCAGCTAATCTCTTATTGTCTATAAAAATTGCTAATAATCCTGAGTAGCCAAGTCATTGTTTCCTTTAAATCAATAACTAATAATGAATAATTCTCAATTTATAGATATGCTAATTAAAGTTCTTAATGCAGCAATAGAACAAGTTAAAGAAGTAAGGTATGCTCTTGGTAGTGATGTTTCTGCTCAGGATTATAAATCTATTGGGTCATTTGGTGATGGGTATCAAAAAATTAATGCTCAGAATCTAGAAACTGACACTGGAACTTCCAAATTTAATCAACAAATAACAAAGACTGGCACTGATAAAGAAGGAATAGATGAGGTAGGTCCAGATCCAGGGAGTATGCCACCAGGTTTAGAAGCTTCTTCTAGACTTAGAATGCAAAACTGTTAGTCACAAAAACTTCAAAGATAGCTATACCTAGAGTTCATACCTCAAATAAACTAACTTAACTAGAAATAATGTCCAAAATTTTTCCTAGCAAGGGTTTTGGGCATTATTTAGTATGAATAAATTTAGCATAACAGGTACGAAAGAGTCGTTTTCACATAGGAATTATAGATCCACGAAATTTATGGTTCTCACATCTTTATTAGGGCTATGGTAGTTACTTATTTTATACCTATCCGATGCTTAAAAATACATAATCTAGATAAATAAATTTGAATTAGCTAGCATTGGAGTCAGCAATTCAACACTCCCATCGCCTAATAACTATTCCACGTTTTTCTGAATAAGCAGGTGCACAAAATTAATTACCCATTTTAAAAAAACAAAGCCTTACACTGTAAGGCTTACAGAGATTGGTAGTAGGAAATTAATTTTGTTTAGGTGCTTAGATAACCATTGACAGTAAACAGTAAACCCTCAACCCTCAAGAAACTCCGGAATCACTGGTGGCAACATTTAAGATACAGTTAATAAACAATCTGGAAACTGTAACGGTAAAATTATATTATCCTCTGCCATAATTACCTGACTTTGATACCCTTGCTCAGTCGGTTATCGAAAAACATGCAATTGACGATTAGTTAAATAAATTACCCAATAATCAGCAATCTCCGCCTCTGCATAATGGTTAGCTTTCAGTTCACAATCCCTCCTCAAGTTAGTATCGGCAACTTCAATAATTAAATAAATTTATGATGGTGTGGGATCATGGTCTAGGTATTGCAGTTCATCTGGTATAACTACGGCTATATCTGGTTGGAGTTCGGAGTAATTACTTAACTGAATTGGTAATTGTGTTTGAGCTAACCCTTGCTCTCATAAACGATTATCCAACAATCGGCAAGTGATCCGAATTCCAGTAGCATGGGGAGGGGTGCATCTCACGTTTACAATTAGGTAAAAATTTCAGTTAAAATTCCCACACTCCGATGGCGAAATGGGGAGATTTTTATGGTTATTTCTGAATACTAGCACTATACATTAAGGTTAGGAGATTGATATATAGCGTTTATCATAGCTATGATGTACAGAGATTTTTTCTCCTTATTACCTATTCCCTGCTCCCTTATTCCTGCTCCCGACTCCCTCGGTGCGCTTTCCGTAGGCGAATTAAATTCGCCACGGGTCGCACCGCTCCCTACTCCCTCGGTGCGCTTTCCGTAGGCGAATTAAATTCGCCACGGGTCGCACCGCTCCCTACTCCCTGAACTATAACCTATAGCAACACTCAATGCTCGTTCTAAATCCAGCAAAAAAATCGTTAACTTTTCTGCTTCGTATTGCCACACCGCGACATAATTAGCCATACCAAGGAGATAGGTTTCACTGTAATAGTCTGGCAATTTCCGAATCGTTGATAAGGGCAAATCGATCATAGTGGGTAGCCGCTCAACCGGAATGGCGCAGGCGTCTCCCCCGGGAGTTTTAACGATGATCAAAAATTCGCCAACATTTGATAAATCAATAGGGGATTTTGTGACAGCAGCGGTTTCCCCTAAACCTTGACTTATCGGTAGCTTAGCTTTGGTAGGTTTGACCAGTATTGGTTTTAAAGGCAGCAGCGTCAAGGTTCGATTGTCTAGATGAATTAGTCTGTTATCCCTGCTACTCTCCCTAATGTTGCTGGGAAAATCCCTAACGTTTAAGACCACTGTCATTGGTAATGCTAACCAATACTTAGCGATTTTAAAGACAATAACTCTAATTTTTTTCATATCCCTACTCCGTAAGCTATCAGCTATCAGCTATCAGTTATCAGCTATCAGTTATTATTTATCAGTTATCAGTTATCAGCTATCAGTTATTATTTATCAGTTATCAGCTATCAGTTATTATTTATCAGTTATCAGCTATCAGTTATCAGTTATCAGCTATCAGTTATCAGGTTTCAGCTTTCAGCTTATGGGTTAGGTCACAGGCTAGAAGCCTGTGCCACGCTACTTGAGGTGATTTTGAATAAAACAGGTAAGCATTCGTTTGATCAGAGTTACGGAAAGCTGACCGCTGACCCCTGACGGCTGACCGCTGACCGCTTACTATTAAATTATCCCAAATGAAGTTTATTTTAAGCATTAGGCTGACCACTGACCGCTGACCGCTGACCACTGACCGCTGACCACTGACCGCTGACCGCTGACTACTGAATGCTGAGGTTTATTTTAAGCATTAGGCTGACCACTGACCGCTGACCGCTGACCGCTGACGGCTTTATTAATTGTTGCTAAAATATCTTCGTCTAAATACGGTTTAGTCAAATAAGCTATAGCTCCGAGTTCGGTAGCAAGTTTTTTGTATTTATCCTGACTACGGGAGGTGAGCATAATAATAGGAATATCAGCTAAAGCTGGCTCTTGATGACTAAGACTCAAAAACTCAAGACCGTTTAACCGTGGCATTTCTAAATCACAGATAATCAGATCAATACCACTACTTCTGCGCAATAGTTCTATAGCCTCCCAACCATCTTTAGCTTGCACCACATGGTTACCATTTCGTTCTAGAATTAGGCTTAAATTTTGTCGCTCAGTAATGGAATCATCGACAACTAAAAAGGTTTTAGAAAGCTTGGCAGGTTGAAGGTTGGCAGGTTGAAGGTTGGCAGGTTGAAGGTTAGCAGGTTGAAGGTTAGCAGGTTGAAGGTTAGCAGGTTGAAGGTTAGCAGGTTGAAGGTTAGCAGGTTGTTCGCCTTTGGCGTTCGAGTAGGGTAGGTTAGCAGGTTGAAGGTTGGCAGGTTGAAGGTTGGCAGGTTGTTCGCCTTTGGCGTTCGAGAAGGGTAGGTTAGCTGGTTGAAGGTTATCAGGTTGTCTATGATCAGGTTGAAGCTTGTCTGGAAAACCTTGGCCAAAAGGCCACGCTTCGCGAACAACGTTCAACCTGCTAACCTTCAACTCTTCAGAACCTTGGCCAATAGGCCACGCTTCGCGAACAACCTTCAACCTGCTAACCTTCAACTCTTCAGAACCTTGGCCAATAGGCCACGCTTCGCGAACAACCTTCAACCTGCTAACCTTCAACTCTTCAGAACCTTGGCCAATAGGCCACGCTTCGCGAACAACCTTCAACCTCCCAACTTTCAACTCTTGATAACTGCCAACCTTCAACAAGGATGGCTGAGATTGAGGGAGCTGCTGTACATAGTTAAGTAACCCTGTACCGTCAATTACCAGGGTCAAACGACCATCGGCCAAAATACTGCAACCATAAACATAGGGAGGATATGCGATCGCATTAGACAGCTGCTTGATCACCAGTTCTTGCTCTTCGAGTACTTGTTCCACTTCTAGTCCTACCCATCCGTCACCGCTAGCCATCAATAGGATCGGATTAATCTCTTGGGGTTTAGTGAGCAAGGGATTCCAAGCTGGTAGTGTCGATACCTGTTGGGATGAGTATTCCAGTAAGCATGAGAGTTGGTAAACGGGAGTGCTATACTCATTCCCCCTGTGATGCCAATTCAGGATTTTTTGATCATTCACCATCTGGATGTGCTCAGATGCTGGCAACACTATCTGTTCAATGTCATTACCCACAAACCCATACACTCCCTGACTAGCTTGAACCACTAGCACCCTGGCATTTCTGAGGGCCTCTTGGATCTGCAAGCAAAAGGTTGTGCCAAGACCCTGCTGGAAGCGAACCTTTACCCGACCGTTAATCCGTTGCAGTTGGGAGCGCACCACATCTAGGCCAATACCTCGTCCAGAAAGTTCGTTAATTTGAGAAACAGTGGAAAATCCTGGCTGACAAAGTAAGTCTAATAGCTGATTTGGCTCCGGTGATTCGCCCAGGGCTTCCAAGTGCTCAACACTGAGCAGGTTGGTTTCCACGGCACGATTATAAATCTTTTCCAAGTCCAGTCCCTGACCATCATCTGTGACTTCAATGATGGTGCGATTTCCTTGATAGAAGGCACGAATTTCAATCTTACCGATAGCAGGTTTACCCCTTTGTTGGCGAACCTCGGAAGATTCAATACCATGGTCGAAACCATTGCGGACTAGATGCAGTAAAGCATCATAGAGATAATCAGCAATGGTTTTATCAACTAGGACATTACTAACACTGAGGGTCAATTCCGCTGACTTGTGATGGACATTAGACAACTGCTGCACCATGGAGGGAAAGGATTTAAGCAGATGTTCCAGAGGTATAGTCCGAGCCGATTGAAGAGTATCCCTCAGCTGAGTTGATAGACGCTGTTCTCGTTCCACACTAGCAGCAGCCGTAGTGGCTAACAAGCTCAGGTCTTCTGTAGCTTGAGTCAGTTGCAGGGTTTCTTCCCATGCCGAATCCCAGAGCTTAGAAATTTGCTGATTAGAGGAATGCTTCTTGAGCTGAGTGCGCAGTTGAGTCAGGGTGTGGCGGTGTTGCTTGAGCCAATTGGAGAGTTTTTCAACTACCCCTTGACAGTTTTCATCCTGCCATCCTAACTGGTTTTGGTTAATCAGTAGTTCCCCAACTAGGTGAGATAGATGTTTAAGACTGTCTAAATCAACGCGCACTGTGGCCGATGTCTTGATCGAGCCCTCTGCTAATGAAGGCACACCAGCCTCTCCAGACTCCCGATCGGGAGGAGACATTGATATTTGGTTTACTTCTTTTCCTGATTCAGAGTTAACCGCTAACTCCGACTCTTGCTTAGAGTCAGTCTGAGCTTGGTTAAGATTGTCTGTTGCTACGGTTTCTGAAGATTCATCCAGAAATATAGTATCTGGAAATATACTATCTGGAAGTATACTATCTCCCTCAAGAGATTCCTCTTCAGGAAACACTTGATTAGTTTGCTGTTGCGCGAGAGGAATATTACCAAAGGTTTCCTCAAGTAATTCATCAAGGGCTGTTGCCGATTTAAGGTTAGCAGGTTGAAGGTTAGCAGGTTGAAGGTTAGTGTTGGTTGAAGGTTGAAGGTTAGTGTTGGTTGAAGGTTGAAGGTTAGTGTTGGTTGAAGGTTGAAGGTTAGTGTTGGTTGAAGGTTGAAGATTAGTGTTGGTTGAAGGTTGAAGGTTAGTGTTGGTTGAAGGTTGAAGTTTGTCTGGAAAACCTTCAACGTTCCAACCTTCAACATTTAACGATTGTGAACCTTCAACCTTCAACGATTGTGAACCTTCAACCTTCAACGATTGTGAACCTTCAACCTTCAACGATTGTGAACCTTCAACCTTCCAACCTTGGCCTTTTGGCCACGCTTCGCGAACAACCTGTAACTCTTCTTGTGATCCAGCTAATTGTTGAAGGCCTCGGCTGGGGTTTCCTCCACGAGTGCGATCGCCTCCTAAGACAGCAGTATGAGCTTCCTGGAAATTCGTTAAGGCAATCTTGGCAATTTCCATCACCTGTTCAGGGTAAGCGTCAAGGGCTTTGAGGGTGTTTTCGGCAATAGCTTTAAACCCTGGTAAGCTCAAGGATTCCCCCAACCCTACAAATATTTCACCTTGTTCTCGCAAGGTCTCAGCAATCTCTATCAACGTAGCCTTATCATAATCGGGGGTTGAAGGTTGAAGGTTAGTTTCGGTTGAAGGTTGAAGGTTAGTTTCGGTTGAAGGTTGAAGGTTAGTTTCGGTTGAAGGTTCAAGGTTAGTTTCGGTTGAAGGTTCAAGGTTAGTTTCGGTTGAAGGTTCAAGGTTGTCTGGAAAACTTTCAACATGCAACCTGCCAACCTGTAACCCTTGAGAACTTTCAACATGCAACCTGCCAACCTGTAACCCTTGAGAACTTTCAACATGCAACCTGTCAACCTGTGACCCTTGAGAACTTTCAACATCCAACCTGCCAACCTGTAACCCTTCAGAACTTTCAACATCCAACCTGCCAACCTGTAACCCTTCAGAACTTCCAACCTTCAACAAGGAAGCTAGGTGATCAATGCGTTGCTTGACTCCTACTTCAAAGATAGATTGGACAATATCAAACCCAAGTTCTGCTGATGTGGGTAGAGAGGCTTGATAGTCAAAGCAATCTCCTAATTTAGCTTGCAGTTTAGCAAACACCCCTGCAGCTCGGTTGATAATCTCAGTATTCTTGCTCAACTCCCCGGTCATTTCAGCGGTCAGTGCCATCCTCAGGCACTGATATCCTTCAAACAGTAGTGTTTCTAGCTCTGTATCAATGGTTGCCTCAGGGGCTAACATTGCCCGGAAGACATCTTCGAGATAATGTGCTACACTCTTTATGGTGTCTTGCCGGACATTAGCAGCTGCGCCTTTCAGGGTATGAGTGGCTCGCATTAAGTCATAAAGTTGGTTTTTTGGCTTGTTCGGTGTCAAAGCCAGCAAATTTTGTTCAATAACTTGCAGCAAGTCCTGGGCTTCGCCTAGAAAGTATTGATAGGTTTCTGGATCAATAGTTGACATTTTTTTAGGGAGTAGGGGATCGGGAGTCGGGAGTCGGGAATCGGGAGTCGGGAGTCGGGGTAAAAAACTTGAATTTACCTTATAGTTGCTGGTGGCGAAAACCACGCCAGTAGCTGATCAGGCTTTTAACACTCCCCGCGCCGCCGCCCCACACTCCTCACACTCCCGACACTCCCCACCCGTAGCACTATAACTAGTTCACGGTAAACCGCTCAACAGCTGCCTGTAGATTTTTGATGGTGGTGAGGGATTCCTTGAAGGACTCCCAAAGCTCGGTAGAGTCTTCAGAAGTATTGGTGGATATGGTGGCAACTTCTTTCATGGTTTGGGTGACCGATTGTGATTGTTCCAGTTGGGCTAGGGTTGCCTGGGTAATGCCTGCAACTAACTGGCTAATCTCACCAGTAGCTGATGCGATCGCATTTAGATTGCCCTTGCTTTCTTCTACCAATTCCGTGCCAGTATTAACCTGAGCGATCGCCACTTCGGTCACTTTAATCACCTCTCGGGTCTGAGTGCGGATTTCAGCAACTAAATTAGAAATTTCCGTAGTTGCCTTGGCCGACTGTCGAGCTAAGGAGCGCACCTCATCAGCTACTACCGCAAATCCTTTACCATACTCCCCAGCCCTGGTGGCTTCGAGAGCAGCATTGAGGGAGAGTAGCTGGGTTTGGGTGGCAAAATCACTAATCAAATTCAATACCCGGTCAACATTTTGGGAGTATTGACTTAACTGTCTAATTTGGTGGCTGGCTTCCTCCACACTGTCCCGAATTCCTAGAATTCCCTCCACTGTGCGGTTCATAGCTGTCTCCCCCGATGCTACTTTTTGGTTTGCCTCTTGCACAGCTCGGTCGATGGATTGGGCGCTAGCGGTTACGGCTTGGGTAGAGTTAACCATGCTCTGGATTTGATCAATCCCTTGGGTCAACTCCTGACACTGATGCTGGGCTTCTTGGGAAACTTTAGTAATTGCTGCTTCACTCTGTGTAGCAGTTTCAGCGACTTTGACAGAAGCTGAGAGTACCTGGATCACAATTTCCCGTAAACTCTGGATGGTGTTGTTGTAAGCATCTGCAATAGTCCCAAGTTCATCATTGGTAATCGGAGCTCTAACGGTCAAGTCACCGTCTAGAGCAGGTCGGACAGCTGTAAGCAAATCAATAGCACGCTGTTGGAATAATTCCCTAGCCTCCTTTTCCTGTGATGCTAATTCTGCTAGTTTTTGGGATTGCGTCCGCAATTGTTCCAAATACTCAGCTCGCTGCAAGGGTATACTGATCTGAGCCGCAATCTGAACCATCCAATTAATCTCTTCCCCTTGCCAATCCCTAGGCTCAGAATTTTGATAAGCAGCCAGTAAACCCCACAGCTTATCCCCTTGGAAAATTGGCACAATAGTATAGGCTCTGGCCTGATATCGCTCTAGCTGCTCGATATAACAACTTGAAAAATCCCCTTCGTAGATATCACTAACCACCCAGAAGGGTTTGTCTTGGCTAGAGAGATTGCCTTGGATGGTTTGCAGATAGGTATCTCGGATGGTTGGGGCTTGCTGGCTAAACTGCTCAGGGGTATTTCCAGCCACCGTTTTCACGATACATTCACTAATATTTTTGTTGATGAGGGGATTATTAGTCTGTTCCTGGATTAGAGAGCTCCAGCCACTAGCCACCGACTCAGCAACAAAGGAGCCACTCCAATCAGAATTGAAGCGATATATCGTAACACGGTCAACCCCTAAGAGTTTACGAACTTCGTTGGTGGTAACATTAAAAATAGTGCGTAGGTCTTGGGATTGTTGAATTTTATCCGTGACCTTAGTCAATACTCTTTCCCGTTCTGCTGCTTGATGTAATTCCTCAGACTTTAACCGTTGTGCCTCCAGTAGCTCAGAGTGTTGCAATGCTACTTCTAACTCAGCTGCAATCTCTAGCATCCAGCTAACCTCTGACTCCTGCCATTGCCTGAGATCAGAGTTTTGATAGGTAGCCAATAATCCCCAGAGTTTTTCATTCTGGTAAATAGCTACAATCACATAAGCTCTGACCTGATAACTTTCTAGCACTTGAAGATAACAAGGGGTGAACTCCTGATTGTAGATATCCTCCACCACCCGGTAGGTTTCCCCCCTACTATAGGAACCCCCCTGGGTTTCTTGAAGATAAGTATCGACCTGATTAATTGGTTGAGTAGCCAATTGTTGGATGCTGCATGCGCTGATATCAGCCCTTAGGGTTGGACTATGAGTCTGGCTCTGAAGCAAAGAAATCCAGCCTCCAGCCACAGACTCTGCTACAAATTCACCACTCCAATCGGGATTAAAGCGATAGATAACGGCTCGGTCAGTGTTGAGCAGCTGTCGCACTTCTTGAGTAGTGGTCTGGAAAATAGTCTTGATATCCAGAGAACGGCGGATTTTGTTAATGACTTTCGCCACAGTTGCCTCCCGCGCCTGCTGCTGTTGCAACTGAGTGCGTAACTCGTGGGTAGTTAGGTGAAGGGATAGTTCTGTGGCAATAGTTTGAAAGGAATTAATCTGTTGTGGAGTCCAGGATGGAACCGACCTGTCTTGGTTTGTCTGTACCAGGCATTGCTGCAGGACCAACAAACCCCAAGCTTTCCCCGATACGGGCAAGCATAAGCTGAGACTCGATTGAACTTGAAATTTATCCAGCAGCTGGAGTTGGTAGGGAGTGACCGAATCATTGCTGACGTGATCGATAATTACCCTTGACTGCTGCAAATACTCTGTGGACAAGTCAGCCCCAAAAGCAGTAGCATCTAGGGTTTCCCCGACCGCAGGAGTCCACCCCCGTTCTACGGCTTCTGCCAAAACTATTCCGGTGCGAGCAGAATTGAAGCGATAAATTAACACCCGCTCGGCAAGGCTTAGATGTTGAACCCCATTGACTGTATTGTTTAGTAAGGTTTCCCAGTCCCCAGCTTCACTCATTAATCTGCTCAGCTCTAACAATTTTTCATGCTGGGCTTGGAACTGTTGTTGGAGTGCCTCTTCGTAGCTAAGCTTCAATTGCTGAATTTCCAGATTCACCCCTGCCGTAAACTGCTCAACCTCCTGACCAAAGGATTCAAATTGCTCCAAATTTTTTTTCAGGTCTAACTTATCTACCCTTCGGCGTTGCTCTAGATCAGTTTTTAGCCTGTCTAGGTTAACCTTAAATCCCTCTAGGTTAGGGCGAGCAGAGTTAAAAAATTGCGGAGTATTCTCCTTGAGGAGATTGTGATTTTCTAATAGCAGTTCTGAATCATTATCATCCCATTGTGCTTCTGACATCTGTCTAGAGTCGTAAATTTTACTTATACTTCATACTTTATATCAACTGCTGCTTGGACAATTCGTTGGGCATCTAAGATAATACTACTAGCTTCGGGAAGATAGGCTTTGACAAAGTGTCCAAATCTGAGGGGCAATAATCGATCAGGGGGTTGTAAGTTTTCCCAATGGTGCTGTTCTATTTCTTCCACTTGTGAAACCACCAGTCCCAGCAGTTTGCTGTTGACTTGAAGTACAATCACCATGATTTTTGTCCTGGAGATGTACTTGGGTTGCCAAACAGCAGGAAATCCTAGCAGATAGTTTAGATCTAACAACCACAGCATTTCACTACGCCAGTTGTAAATCCCAATCACACTATCGGCAGTATGGGGAATTGGCAAAATTTCAGCAACCGACACATTCAGAATTGCTTGGATGTAGTTTACCTGTAACAAAGCCCCATTGCCAGACCCTACCTGGAAGCGCAAAAATTTCTCCTGGGGGGGAAGTTGGGCATCAACACTGACCTTAACGGAGGTAGCCAGAGGTAATTGAGCTTGATTCCCCTGGAAATTATGTTCATTTTTCTGCCAGGAGACAGGATAATGAACTTGATTAGTTCTCACCGTTGAGCCTGACTCTAGCCAAGTAGATAAGTCGAGCACCACCGGAATGCTTTCTAGTTTAATTTGTTTGCGCCATGCTGGTTGTTTCTCGGTTAGGCTACGCCCCAAAATTTTGACGGTATCAATTGAGTTTGGTTTTAGCTTGCTGATTGTGTGGTAGATAAATCTTACCACGGCTCCTGGCTTAGGAGCGGGGTCTGCTTCCAGTAAAACCAATAAACAGCTATCGTATAGTTTAACTTTAGCTATAATACCTTCGTGCTGAAGTTTATGATTCAGCATGGCAGCGATGACTTTTGGGTTTCCTTGTTTAGCTAATTGTAAAATTTTGCTTGTCTTGGAAATCTGCTCTTTGCTCATCACACCAAGTTACTATCGAAATGATCAAAAATTTATGATAAATACAATTACTTGGTATTTAATCACTTGATTTGTAATAATTTTTAATTTTGGTTAGAGTGAATGCTCACGTTTTTAGAATTGCGTGAATTTATGGGCCAATGAAAACCAGGGTTGAATCTACCTTTAATAGCTTGAGTTCTAAGCTAGTACGCTACGGTCACGAAAAATTTACTGGCCGACTGGATCTGAAGGTGTCAACTGCTCAGCAATGGAGCCTCTACTTGAGCTATGGGCGTTTGGTATGGGCATCTGGCAGTGTTCATCCCACTAGGCGTTGGCGTCGGCAGATAATCTATCATTGTCCTGAGGTTAATCCTAATCGGATTGCCCTGAAAAAGATAGAGCCAGGGTCCTGTTGGGACTACCAGTTGATGGTGCTGTTAGCACGGAAGCGAATGATCAACCCTCAACAGACGGTGGTTGTAATTCAAGGCATTGTGGCAGAAATATTGTTTGATATCCTCCAGAGCCTAACCTTAGTTTCTCCGGACCAAACCCTTATTCAACCCAGTAATGGTTCTGTGTCCTCAAACGCGATTGAAACTAGGGTAAAGAAGCCTGACAATTTCTTGCTCAATGCCCAGTTGGGAATACGTCCCTCTATGCAGGGGATTTTGCCACAAACGTGGATGTTAGAGCTAGAACCAACTATCAAGCAAGTTCAACAGGTCTGGCAGCAGTGGTCAGAAATGGGTTGGGAGGGTGTTTCTCCTGACTATGCACCGGTGCTGTTGCAAAAGTCGGTTTTGCAACAGCAAACCTCAGTGGCTACCTACAAAAATCTGGTAACGTTAATCAACGGTAAGCGCACCCTGCGAGATATAGCAGCCCTGCTCAAACGAGATCTGTTACTGCTGATGCGATCGCTTTATCCTTATATTAAGAAACAACTGATTGAACTAGTAGAAGTGCCTGACTTGAGCGCTCCCAAATTTGTAGATATCCCCGCCAAGGCAGGCATTAGTAGCCAAAAATCCCAAACCCCAAAATCCCAAACCCCAAAATCCCAAACCCCAAAATCCCAAACCCCAAAATCCCAGAAGAAGTCTGATCAGGCATTAATAGTCTGTATTGATGATCACCCCCAAACCTGTAAAATTATGAAGGAAGTGATTCAATCAGCAGGTTATCGATTTTTAGGAATCCAAGACTCTATCCAAGCTCTACCTTTGCTACTCAAGCATAAGCCAGATTTAATATTCTTGGATTTGGTGATGCCGATTGTTAATGGCTACGAAATGTGCGCCCAGATCCGCCGGGTGTCAATGTTTGCCAATACACCAGTGATTATTCTGACTGCTAAAGATGGTATTGTAGACCGGGTAAGAGCCAGAATCGTTGGGGCCACTGATTTCCTTAGCAAACCAATCGACAATCAAAAAGTAGTGGCAACGGTGCGCAAGTATCATACAACCTCGCCTTGCAAGACCGATCCAGTTTAAAAAGAGAAGAGTCCGTAAGTGAAGGAAGAGTCTGGAGGTGGGGGGAATCCAGAATTGTCCTAGGTTAACACTTAACGGTCAACGGTTAACAGTCAACAAACCCTAACTATTGAATCAGCTCCTCTAGGGTACACAGCAGTTCTTCTGGAGTCACTGGTTTAGCTAAGTAGGCATCAGCCCCCAGCATCTTTCCCCAAATTTTGTCCACCTCAGTACCTTTGGTGGAGCAAATCACCACAGGAATCTGGCTAGTGTGAGGATTAACTTTCAGGGCTCGACAAAACTCAAAACCACTTTGACCAGGCAAAATTACATCTAAAACCACTAAATCTGGTGTATGGTGAGATAATTTTTCCCGAGCCTCCTCTACACTAGCCACGCCAGTAACCCCCAAACCCGCTTGTTGCAAACAGCGAGTTAGGTACTGTCTTTCTGTTACGCTATCTTCTACCACCAAAACAGTTTTCATATATTAAAGTATAGCACCTTATACAGAAAATTTGTTAATGGCAAGGGCAAAATTGCTGATAAAATCATGGTTTTTATCTAGCGCTATTCTTTCCCATCAGGGTGAACTCAGCTCTTCCACCCAAGGGGGTTATATCAAATCCCTGGTGACTAGAGCACGGGGAGCAAGGGAGCTTCCAAAGCAGGGGAGCTTCCAAAGCAGGGGAGATTCCGAGTTTCGGAGCTTCGGAGTAGGGAGTAGGAAATAAGGAATCGGGAAGACAGGACTAAATTAAAAGATTTTTCAAGGTCAGCAATCAAGAATTTTAAAGACTTAAAAATTAAGTTGGCCACAAGGTATATATCATCTAGCAAAAAAGTGTTATTTTTTTACTAAACTATTTCCTAGAATACAAATACTCAATCATAGGAGAGTTGCTTATGGGGAATTCAGGTAAAAACAAAAAATTATACTCTGTGAAGCTAGCTTCCTAAATCTCAGTAGAAACAAGACGGTAGAGACTTGACTGTAGAGACCTCACAATATTATCACAAACTCAGCCTAATCTTGAGAAGGCTGAGTCAAGAAGGCTTCTTGGGCTGTTTACATAGCAGTAACACACAGGAGAGTTTTTTCAGTCAACCGGCTCGGGTTCCAAAAATCGGATTCATAAAATGCTCAGCTAGGGCTGATAAGTACATAGAGAGTTCAAAACAGTACTAGTCATGATAGTGAACCACCATTACCAACTTCCCCACTGGTCAATGACCCAAAGCCAGCCTCTGAGTTATCTAGGCTTGGTAGAACAACTACGGGTAAGCAATCGAGAGGATTAACAATGGTGGTTAATGTATCAGGGTGCATCCAGCCTATCAGCAGTCATACCAGCTACTGGGAGTTTAATTGGTTAGTTAAAAGTCAGTTAAAATTCACCCATGTAGACTCTCGTATCCTGGTTTGCGACCGCTCCATTGGTGTTGCTCAACTATGGCAGCCAAAGGCAGGGCAGCTGGGGAAAAAGACTCCTGTGGATCAAATCCTAAGAAACCTAATTGAAGCAGTATCCCGCTACCCAGACCGAAGTCCTGAGCGGCAGAAAGCCTTGAATCGTCTCCTGAGCGTTATTCAAAATCTACCTGGCATTTACAAATCTTCCCACGTAGACTATCTAGAGGCGTTAAATCGAACCTGGGAATGGGTCATCCGCAATCTGTACCAGTTTGAGCCAAGTTCAACCTCCGTTGAAAAAAGCTTAGTTACCTGGATCAACGGATATTTACGCTGGCGCATCCGAGATTTATATATCTCAGATAGTAAATATCCAAGGATTAGCACTAATCAACCGATCGGTAACAGTGACGAGGATTCAAGGACTCTAGAAGACCGGTTGCCAGACCCTAGACCTTCCTTGAGTAGACTGGATGATTACATTGAAGCAATCCAGACAGCTGAACGCCAGCGTCTAAGTCAAGGGATTCTCGAAGAAATTAAAAACGATCCAGATGGGAAACTAATCGGTTGTCATCCCCGCAAATATCCCAAATGTAATTGTCAGTTATTAGCAATGCGGTTGCTAGTACAAGAACCACCCCAGAGAATTGCTGACATTGCTAGAGAATTTAACGCTAACCAACAAACTCTCTACTCTCACTGGAAGAAAAAATGCCTGCCGAAGCTGCAAGATATTGGTAAAACGTTTGGATATCAACCATGACTATTACAGAATCAACTAACATTAAGGTTTCTATTAGCCCATACGCTCATAGTTATGCAGCACAGTTTGCTGCTGAACAAGCCACCCCTAGGAAGGGAAAACACGTCTATCTCAATACTTTAGCAGTTTATGCTGTTAAAAACTATCTTAAATGGCTCAAGATTCCAACTAATCTTGCTCAAAGTGATTGTTGGAATCCGGGTTTAAGAGTATTGTTGGATGTAGCTGATTTGGTTTTGCCCAACATTGGTAAATTGGAATGTCGTCCAGTGCTACCAGGTCAGTCAGCCTTGAACGTGCCACTAGAAGTGACCGAAGACCGGATTGGTTATGTGGCAGTGCAGTTCAGTGAGCAATTAGACCAGGTAGAGTTATTGGGATTTGCTCCGTATCATGCGATCGCTAAATCCCTAGACCCTTTACCCCTAGAAAAGCTTGAATCTCTCGATACACTAATTGACAAGATTGATTGGATTAAGAAATCGGTGAGGGTAACCCAATGGTTTGAAGAAATATTTCAGGCAGATTGGCAACCACCACCATCACTTTTACCTGAGTATAGGTACAGGTCTAGTTTCAAAACGGTTACTGCCTTCAGAGGATCGGAGTTAGGTATCAAGCGGCGCTCCAAGCAAGAACCGAGCATACAGGCTTTAAGAGGTAATGACAGATCAACAATGCGAGCCAAGCTAATGGACTTAGCTGGTCAAGGGGTAGTCCTGCTGCTGCAAGTGAATTTCCAACCTCCTGATACTGAAGATATTGATATTTTTATGCGGCTATATCCTGCGGGTGATTCAATGTATTTACCACCAGA
Organism: Moorena producens 3L; assembly: GCF_000211815.1. Lineage (GTDB taxonomy): Bacteria > Cyanobacteriota > Cyanobacteriia > Cyanobacteriales > Coleofasciculaceae > Moorena > Moorena producens. The sequence continues at coordinate 65,979 of NZ_GL890942.1, read as the reverse complement.
TTTGCAGGTAAATTTACTCGATGAATCGGGAAATTCTTGTATGAAAGCTCAAGCTGGAAAAACTAACGACAAGATCCAAATTGATTTCAGTTGCCAACCAGAGGAACGATTCAGTGTCAGATTAAAATTGGGAGATATAAGTATCACGGAAAAATTTATAATTTAGGTAAGCTATCAGCTATCAGCTATCAGCTATCAGCTAATGCGCTACGCGCACGCTTGGCCAAAGGCCACGCTGCTTGAGGTGCGAACAGCTATCAGCTATCAGCTAATGCGCTACAGATGGTGCTACTTGAGGTGATGCGCGAATATCTCTGTTCTGTCACTGATCGGAGTTGTAAAATCAAGAGGAAAACCCACCCCACGGTCGAGGTGGGCTGTGGCCTTATTTAATTAATTCGGCAAATGTTCACGCTTTCTCATCTAGGGAGTTAACCGTTAATGCTGTGGCCATCAACTCTTCTAATTGTTCAAGATTTAAGGCTTGATTTCTGACGGATATCTCGACAGGAATCTCGGAAAATCGCAGTTTAAGGATGCGCTCTAAACTGCCTCGACGTTCTTGTTTGATTCCTTGTTGAATCCCTTGAGCAAGACCCTCTTGTAAAATCTCTTGATACCAGAGGTGCGACCCGTGGCGAATTTAATTCTTAATGCGGAAAGCGCACCTAAGTGATTCTCGTAATACTGTCATATCCCACCTCATGATTTGTTGAATTAAGGGTATCTCTAACACAAAGCTAGCAAAGAAAGCTAAGAGGAGATCTCCCAAGTTTTTTGATACTGAATTTTGCCCCCCTAGCCCCCCAACTTTGGGGGGAACAAGAGTCAATTTGCTTCTAAAAGTCCCCCAAAATTGGGGGACCAACGGGGGCTTGGATGTAGCAAATGAGACTTCTCAGACAACCTCTAAGAGCGGTTCTAGTTGATTTAGGGTTTGATCCGCTCGTAGCGCCTGCACTGCTGACCGCAATTTTGATTCGCTACCACCTCCTTTTAAGATCGGGACAAATGGAAATAGGGGAGGTAAAGGTTGTTCTAATACTAATTCAGCCTCTACTTCCCACAGATTAATTACCCGATAATCTTGACGCGCCTTTAATCCCATGAATTCCTTGTCGTAGCAATTTTCAATGGTGACTGTGCCTGGGGGCGGCAAGATATTAATTAATACAGGATTTGCGGATAGGTTGTATTTTTCCTCAGCTAAAGCCACATAATTGCGCATTCGCTGAGGCATGTTCTGGTCATAGCGTAGTTGTAATTCATTGAGAATCAGAAATTCGGAGTGTTCAGGACTAGACGCTTTTACAATTACATCGCTTTCGCGACTAATCCATTGAAACTCAGCATCAAGTAACTGAGATGCCCGCACTTGGGGATTACCGGTTACCCATTGCACCCAAGCATTAGGAGCGAGACTGATGAGGCGTTTGCTACCAATATCTGCACGTTTTGCCATACAATACAATTGATCGAATCAAGATTAATTATTGAGTTACACGCACCCCAGTTTGCAGAGCTATTTCTGGGGTTCAACTAAAATTTGATTACTGAAGAGCTGGGCTTTTCAGAGGGAGCATGTCAACTTTGTAATTAGGTACATATATCTCACGAACCGTAACCGTAACGTAACGTAACGTAACGTAACCGTAACGTAACGTACGTACGGTAGGTAGTACGTAGTACGTAGTACGTAAGTAGTAGTAATACGTACTACTACTACTACTACTACTACTACTACTACTATACTACTACGTTACTCTTACTTCTACGTTCTCGTTACGTACGTTCTACGTCGTCGTACGTACGTTCGTACGTACCGTACAACGACGACGGACGAGACGAGANAGNCGTACGTACGTACGTAGTACGTACGTACGACGTACGTACGTACGTACGTACGTACGTACGTAACGTACGTACGTACGTACGTACGTACGTACGTAACGTAACGTAACGTAACGTAACGTAACGTAACGTAACGTAACGTAACGTAACGTAACGTAACGTAACGTAACGTACGTACGTACGTAGAGTAGAG
>NZ_GL890942.1:61994-63924 GCF_000211815.1 Moorena producens 3L | reverse complement strand
CTCGAAGTACCAGGGGGTTAACGTAAAAATTAGTACATGCACCCTTTCCTACACTCCCTAAACCTTACCTCGTTTCTTTAAGTATTCTTCGTCTGTAGACTCGTCGTCTATAGACTCGCCGTCCATAGGTCGTGGTAAATACGTAAGATAATAATAAATTTTTACTATCACGGCGATCAGCCGTTTAAGGGTCCGTCGCAAGTGACCCTCCCGCATCCGATCGGTTCCGAAAACGAACGAACAACCATCCGCCTGCATGTTCGGCAATAAGCCGAATGAGCGCCCACTGGATATAGGCGTTGAGAGTAGGACATAAATAATTAGGTATCTCCTTAACTGGGGCGTCCAGAGGCCAGCCGGAGACCTCGGAAAAAATCAGCGGCTGGCTCTTACCGTGGAACGTTTTAGCGTCCACGGTAATTTTATTATAACACAAAAAATACTATATTATAACATATTTTGAAAAGTTTTGTAACAAATGTTGGGAGCAGGGAACAGGGAACAGGGAACAGGGAGCAGGGAGGCGTAGGGTGCGTGATCAGACGGGCTCGCCCTGATTTTCACGGTCGCCAGTGTTGGCACCCATCCCGCAATGCACCACCGGGTCAAACTATATTCGTTTATTAACTATGTTGGATAGAACCTTGGGCCAGGACCGACGCGATCGCATTTCAATACCACACCCTAAACTTCCGTTAATTCCCGATTCCCGATTTCCTAACTATTCCGATATTGACGCAGTCGCTAATAGTGGAAACCACAGCAGTTGACTTGCTCTCCACCCTTAGCATTTCTACCACTTTTACCACGCTTTCCTCCCTATTCCCTGTTCCCTATTCCCTGTTCCCTAAAAAAATAAATTGTCAATTTTCCTTTTATCCCTTAAACTAGTATTATCGGAATAGTTAAAACGGAGTCCACTGATGAACAAGTGCGTTGGAACTACTGAAGCAGCATCTCTATTAGGAATTTCTTCTCGACGATTGCGCCAACTCCTAGAGAAGGGTCGGGTCCGGGGTGCCTATAAAAGCGGGAAATTCTGGATTATTCCTCTGTTCAACCATTTGCCACAAATTACTAAAGGTAATCGTGGACCAAAGGGGAAATGGCGCACTAGTCGTACAACCGCTTTAGCGAAGATTAATGTCAATCGCAATCACATTGGCTCGAATATGAAGAAAAGCCCCAAAGACCGGAAGCCAGTGATTTCAGTTAAACGAAAGGGCACTAATCTCTACGGTAATGAGGTGGAAATCCTTGGTCCTTGTAAGATTGTTTATCAGCCGGATAATCCCCTTGATTGTGGTGCTCGTTTGTGGATCGAAACCTTCAGTGATATTCACTTTATTTCTTGATGCAGTCGCTCATGGGGGAAACCCCCAAGACCGCGCTGCATCGCTGGTGGTAGTTTTCCGGCTATTAGCTAAGTCGGTCAAGGCTTTGCAACTATTCCAAATTATCTATTTCATTTAGTCCTGCATCAAGACATTGGGTGCATCTCATTTTTGCTGTTTGACACGGTGGTGCGTTACGGGGCGGGCTATCCAAACCCTGACTACGAGGCGAAAAATGAAGACCCCCCTAACGCACCCTACGCAAAATTTTCAAATATGAGATGCACCCAAGACATTGAAGTATGAAAGCGCGATCGCTAGTAAGCATTCAGCCGTCAGCTGTCAGCCGTCAGCTGTCAGCCGTCAGCTTATTTTATTCAAAAGCTATAGTTATTGTAGGGTGGGCAAATGACAGAATTCCAGATTATATGGTGATTGGCTATGAATTTGCCCACCCTACTACCCCACTATTTCATTATTTGGTGCTGCATCAAGACATTGAAGTAGTTATTGTAGGGTGGGCAAATCGACCCGATTCGAGATCTTGTTGTCAGAGGGTCAGCATTTGCCCACCCTACGCCTACTGATCTTTTCGA
>NZ_GL890942.1:0-61041 GCF_000211815.1 Moorena producens 3L | reverse complement strand
CCGCTAGCACCGTAAAAAAGGGCGCTGATGCCCAAACCCCGATGGCCTTTTTGGGCGAAACCCCATTCCTGATAGACTTTATACTTGTATCTGAGATGAGTGGCAATATCGCTAAGAAGCAGCCGTTTTGGGGTTGGTAATACCAGATCATCCCAGGTAGCCGTAGCATTTATCGGTTGCGCTAAGTGTTCTAATTGATTACGGCTGATTTGGCGGCAGAAATCCCATAATTGAACATTTGAATTTTGAATTTTGAATTGATCACAGGCGGCTTGAATACTAGCACTACTGAGGTTAAACTGTACGGCGATGCGCTCAATTTGACCGTTAAGTTCGGCTGCTGCTGACCCTATATGGCATTCCCACAGGTCATATTGTTCCTGGTGGCTCAATGGGGGGATGTCTAGGTTAACAACAGTCCGCTGACAGTCAATTTTTCGGTGATTGCAGCTGAGGATTAAACGAGTATTGTTACTATCAATAAATTGGCTCAGAGCATACTCCCGCCCTGGCTCGGTAAAATTATAACTATCGCAGTCAATAAACAGGACACTATTGCTTAGTATTGCTTCCCTTTGCCAACGCTTCGCGAGTTGATAGACCAACTGGGGCTTGGTGGTCAGAGCCGCAGGTTCGAGAGTATGTAACTTTAACCCCAAACCCTGACAAGTGGCGGAGGCAATTTGGTATTTAGTGCTTCGATCCGAGCCAGATAATTGCACCACGGGATAGCTATTTCTCCCCTCGCTGCCAGACCAAATGGTGATCAATTGCGACCCTATACTTAACTGAGAGGGAGGCAAATGATGTTGCTTGGTCTGAGGCGGTTGGGGAGTGATAATGCAAGCTAATTGCTGGTCTGTGGCATTTTCTCCTAACAGAAAGCAGAGGATACGCTGGTCAATTATTAGGGGGGACTTGGTTAAGATTCTTCCTGGTTCTATGTGGAGCAGTTGCCAGTATTGTAAAGGGCTTTGGGGAGAAAGGACATGCCAACTGGGTCCGGGCAGGGCGTCAAGAGCTAAACTAAGAGTAGGATAGTTTTTGTGAGGACTATTTTTTTGGGCAATGGCCACCAAAGAATGGAACATAGGTTCTATTTCCTGGCCCACGCACATTAGCAGGATATCCCTTTCAATTGGGGTTAGATTGAAAAGGATACAAAGTTGAGCCAGGGCAGAAGTATCGTCAACAAATTCAGTTACGATTTGTAGATTTTCTTTACCTTCTATGTATTTATCTAAATAGTTACGAACTCGCTCGATTTCTTGTAACAGAGAACTAATATTAGAGTGATACCAGTTGGTTTGAGAAAGGGGTGCCATGTCGCGCTCCTGGAAGACGGATGGATCGACTGATCTGGTTTTCTAATAGGGTACAAGGTAAAAGGAAATAGCTATGCGCACTACTCATACCTATCAACCGAAATATTCTCACTCTACTTCAGTGTCATTTGATCAAAATAAGAAAGACTCCAGAGGGAAAGGTTATAGAGAAATTTTGGAAGCAGAGGAAAGGGAGTGGAACGCGGAAGAGGCGGTGGGGGAATGGGGAAGTATCAGTGCGAAGGTGATGCATGCCCTTGAAACGGGACAATACGTGCCCGACACAGGATGGTATGAAATGGGGCTGCAAGCAAAGCTAACTATAGGAAAGCCGGGTGATAAATACGAGCAAGAGGCAGATCGAGTAGCGCGTCAGGTAGTACAGCAGATTAATTCTCCACGGATTGTTGAAGACGATGTGTTGGGTAGGCCACAACAAGAAATACAGAGGAAAGCGTTAACAGGGGGATTAAATGCACCGAACAATTTAGAAGGTGGCATAAAAGAAGCAAGAGGAAGGGGAAAGCCACTGTCGGAAACGATTAGACATCCCCTTGAGCAGGCGATGGGGGCGGATTTTAGTGGCGTGCGGGTGCATAGGGATGCTCAGTCGGACAAGTTGAATCAATCGATTCAGGCGAAGGCGTTTACGACGGGGCAGGATGTGTTTTTTCGGAAGGGAGAGTATCAGCCAGGGAGAAGAGGGGGGCTACACTTGCTGGCTCATGAGTTGACCCATGTGATGCAACAGAAAGAGTCGGTTAACCCATCACAACAGAAAAAAGAAAGTAATGGCGAACGAAGAAGGGAAGATAACAGGTCCAGAGCGATTTATCACCGGGTTCCCCAACCAGACGATTCCTTTAATGCAAGTGGCTTGAAGAGTGTTTGGCGAGGAAAAAATCGAGGTAACAGTGGCAGTGAAAAGGTGTATCGTACACCGTTAAGAACGACATATCAACTTTTGGTGAGGACGCACATATGGGGGAGGGCTGGTTTGGCAAGGGTGCAAGGCGAAAGTGGCAAATTGGCAGCCACAAGGGCTAATATAGGGAGAGCCCCCAAGATATTCGACTGGTTTGAACAAAAAGTTACATCTGAAAGATTCGTTGACAAGCAAACGGGACAACATTATAACCGTTTGTGGTGTAGCTGTGCGGAGCCCAACGCATTGGCCAAATTATTAGAACAGGAATACAAAAGAGAGTTGCAATTAGGAATAATCAAACCGGACGAGAAGTGGGTGCCAACCCGTGCATTTTTGGAGAGTATAAGATTAGACCCCAAAGCCTATCAGGGAGACGACTTAGAAGCAACAATGTCATATTGCAAGGTGTGTGTCAAATGGTTAACCCCTGAAGGGAAATTGCACCCCGAACTGATCGCTTTGGGAAGAATATAGTGCGTACGCAGAATAGGTCGGGTGCGCAAATGGTCAGGATTCCCGAATAAAATGCCAAACTCTCAGAATTTGCCCACCCTACCCGCTCCGAATGCGTACGCCTCTGTGGTTGGTTGGGTTAAAGCCTTGTAAACCACCAACCCAAACCCAAACAGACTCACCCCATCCACTCCACTTCTCACCCACCGCCACCAATGGTTAAGGTAAGTCTCAATGCGTTGCTCATCCGCACCCTGCTCGTAAAGCCGAGACACCTTATCCACCATGCGTTCCACCGTCTTTTTCGCCACCCCCAACCCAATCAATTCAAAATTCAAAATAAGGCCAATTCAAAATTATGAGTTCAAAATTCAAAATGCTTTTGAATTTATAATTTCGGCTCTCCTAAGGTTGCTATGCTGAGGGGGTTAAGCTAATTTAAACTACTAATTTAGTATAATCAGTCTAGGAGAGCCCTAATTTCTAATTTTGAATTTTGAATTTTGAATTTTGAATTTTGAATTTTGAATTTTGAATTTTGAATTTTGAATTGGCCTTATTTTGAATTGGCCTTTCTTTTGGTTTTGACAACGATTGCCGCAATTATCTTAATAATAGCAATTCTACGACTTGTGAGGTACAAATTTCTGGTTTTTAGGGAGCAGCGATGCAGCGCGGTCTTGGGGAGCCAGTGCGGTCTTGGGGGTTCCCCCCATGAGCAACTGGCGTGGTTTCCCCCATGAGCGACTGCATCAAGACGGGAGCAGGGAGCAGGGAGCAGGTAAGAGGAACCCACCCCTAACCCCTCCCAGGAGGGGAAGTGAGGGAAGAGGGCAAAAATAATGTGTACCTCATAGCTACGATAAAGGCTATATTAATCGCGCTCGTAACACCAATGATGTAGACATATTATTATATCAGTAGTAGGGTGGGCAAATGGACATGACACAAAGATGAAATTGCCTTTCCCTACATAATTTGCCCACCCTACTGTAAGCAACTCTAGTCTGGGGCGTTAGGGTCTGGTAACTTATTGCCGTTGTATGGAGGTTTACATTACATGAAAAAGCCCGGCTTGTGGATTGGAATGGCTATCATTATCTGCACATATATCTGGCAGCACTACGTTTACGTAGTAAATCAAGAAAGGAACGAACCCATCATCAAGAAGCAAAGTGACCGCGAATGAATAACCGAAAATCGGAGAAGAAGCGGTGCAAGGGTCGATGCTCTTGGCTCGAAAGCATTATCGATGGCGGACGGGGCAAAGTGCGATCGCTCTTGTAGTAGGGTGGGCAAAGGTCGATGATTGGTGGACATATGTATTACATTGATTATATGCCCACCCTACGCCACAATCATAATTTGCCCACCCTACTCCCTGTTGATTTTGATCAAATAGTAGGGTGGGCAAATGGACATGATTGGTATACAAATGGTATTACTTTGATGATTTGCCCACCCTACGCCTGGGAACAGGGAACAGGGAACTATCAACATGTGACATATTATATCAGTAGTAGGGTGGGCAAATGGACATGATTGGTGATCAAATGGTTAATGGTTGATGATTTGCCCACCCTACGCCATGGAGTGCGATCGCACTATAATCTTTGATTTAGCGGTGGGAGGATGTCAAAGTGCTACAATTTCGATCAATACGGTTTCGCAAAAACCACCCATGACTAAATTAATCCAAGAAACCTTTGAGCAGATCGCACAGCTTTCGGAAGAACAACAAAACGCCCTAGCCATTTTTTTACAAAAACACCTCGCGCTTATTTTGCAGCAAGCTGAAAGAGAGAAACGAATTGAAGAGAACACTTATACAATTAACGACTTCAATGAAGAGACCCAACAAGCGATTATAAATATTGAAGAACAAAAAAACTTGACCGTTTGTGCCAATAAAGAATCTCTCTACAATGAACTGGGAATTTAATGCTATCACCTGTTTTTGAAAACCGCTTTAAGAAAGACGTCAAACGGCTACAGAAGCGTGGCAAAAATATGGAAAAGCTTAAATCAGTTATTGATAAATTATTAGAGAGAAAAGAACTAGAACCCAAATACAAAGATCATGCCTTAACAGGAAATTGGAGTGGATACCGAGATTGTCATATCGAACCAGACTGGATTTTAATCTACAAAACCTCAGAAACCAATCTTTTTCTGGTTCGTTCCGGTTCCCATGCAGATTTATTCTAAATGATCATGAATTTGGAAGTGCGATCGCTCTTGTAGGGTGGGCAAATGGACATGATTCGAGATCAAATGGTATTAATATGATTATTTGCCCACCCTACGCCACTGAGTGCGATCGCACTGATGAAATTGCCAAGCTATCAGAATTTGCCGACCCTACCCTACGGAATGCTCGCTTTACCCCCTACTTTATTCGTTACCTCCGCCAACACTTTCAATACCAAAGGTCCTGTGATGCAAGGAAGCAAGAGTAATGGCAAAAGACTTATTTCATGATGTTGTCAAAAATGCCTTAATTAAAGATGGTTGGCAAATTACCGATGATCCGTTTTTTTTGAAAGTAGGCGGAGTAGAATTTTTTATTGATCTGGGTGCCGAAAAGCTAATAGCGGCAGAAAGAAATGGTCAGCGGAAGGCAGTGGTAAATCAAAAGTTTTATTAATCCCTCCTCAATTACAGACTTCCACCTTGCCATTGGTCAATTCATTAACTATCGAGTAGCCTTAAAGGTAAAAGATCCAGAACGACAATTATTTCTGGCGATTCCCGATACCACCTACCGAAGGTTTTTTCAGAAGGAATTTCCTCAAATGGTTATTCAAGATTACCAACTTAAACTATTAAGTTATGACATTGATAATGAGGTAATTGTATCATGGAAAAGCTAGAAAAGCTTCAAACTTATCGCAGTATAATCAAGCAACTACTGAGTCAATATGCCAGTTACAAACCCTCTCATGGTGACATGGAAATTCATAACATTTTTGATACGGAAAACGACCATTATCAAGTAATGGCCATCGGCTGGGACAAGAAAGAAAGAGTTTATGGCTGTTCAGTTCATTTAGAGATTAAAAATGGCAAGATCTGGATTCAGAATAACAATACTGAATGGGATATTGGTCAAGATCTGGTTAATATGAACGTTCCCAAAAATGATATTGTTATTGGGTTTCAGCCACCTTCTATGCGCCAATACTCAGGCTATGGCACAAAGTAAGCATTCAGTAGCGTGGCCGTAGGCCAATCGCTGATCTTGTTTGGTGGGCAAATGGTCTTGGGTTCGAGATGAAATTGCCTTCGGTTTAGTATTTGCCCACCCTACTGTCGTGGGTTGTTTGGTGGGCAAATGGTCTTGGGTTAGAGATGAAATTGCCTTCCGTTTTAGTATTTGCCCACCCTACCCGCTCCGAATGCGATCGCACTTCCGTTTAGAATTTGCCCACCAAACACCACAATCAGTGGATTTTGATAAAATAGTGCGATCGCTCTTGTAGTTGGGTGGGCATTGGTCGATGATAACTGATCAATTGGTCAAACCTTGTACATTTGCCCACCAAACCCCAAGGCGAGCAGTAGGGTGGGCATTGGTCGATGATAACTGATCAATTGGTCAAACCTTGTACATTTGCCCACCAAACCCCAAGGCGAGCAGTAGGGTGGGCATTGGTCGATGATAACTGATCAATTGGTCAAACCTTGTACATTTGCCCACCAAACCCCAAGCATCTGAAGGCGAGCAGCCATTCCCCATTACCCATTACCCATTACCTATTACCTATTACCTATTACCTATTACCTATTACCTATCTCCAAAGTAAAAAACCTACCCCTGTGAGCCCCACACTCTTCCCCTGTTCCCTTTTAAAAACTTCTGATGACTTGGATTATTACACCGCTACAGAAAATCTGGAATGCCATCTCTAAGGTATTTACCGCCAAGCTATTTGAATTTGGTGACCAAGCCTTTTCTCTGAGTTTCTTAGGCAAATTCCTGTTTTTATGTATCATCGCTATTATTATCTCCCGTACCATCAAAGCCCTGATTAAACATTGGTTACTGAGCCGTTTCAGGATGGATCGGGGTACTCGCGAAGCCCTCGCTTCTATTATCGGTTACATTCTAACCATCTTAGGGTTTTTAATCGTTCTGCAAACGTCGGGGATTAACCTAAGTTCCTTAGCCATCTTTGCTGGTGCTCTCGGTATTGGCTTTGGAATTGGACTACAAGATCTAGCTAGCAATTTTATCAGTGGTCTGACTATCCTGCTAGATCAACCGATTAAAGTGGGAGACTATATAGAAATAGATAATCTGTCAGGAACTGTGGAAAAAATATCGATTCGCTCTACAGTAGTACGAACCATCCACAACGTTTGTGTGATTATTCCGAATAACAGTTTTGTCCAAAATAATGTCATAAACTGGAGCTACCAAGACCCGACGAGTCGTCTCCAAATTCCCATGAACTTTCCCGATGAATTGGATTCCCTTGTCGTCACAGAGCTGCTGTTAGCGGCTGCCCGCCAAGAACCCCGCGTTTTATCCTCTCCCTCTCCCCAGGTTTGGTTCAAGGGCTATGGAGAGGAAGGAATGGATTTTGAGCTTTTGGTTTGGATCGATCAACCAGCAGAGATCGAAGCAATTAAAAGCGCTTTGTATTATCTGATTGATACGGAATTGCGATCGCGCCAAATCGAACCCGGCCGCCCTGAGCTAAGCTTGCGTATGCACAATCCAGAAACCTTAGTGTCCCTGTTTCGACAATTACAAACCCCCGGGGTGACTAATGGCTCCTCCTCAATCCACAACCAATCAGCTCCAGACAAACCCAAACCCAAGTCTGAATCCCCTTATACCTGGAAGCTGGCGGATCTATTGCGGCAAGTAAGTTATTTTAAAAACTGTAGCGATATGGAACTGCGACATATCATTGAGGAGGGCTATCGGAAAACTCTCCCAGCTGACCAAACCATCTGTCGGGAAAACGATCCAGGGGACTCATTTTATATTATCCTATCTGGAACAGTGGAAGTGTTCGTGGAATCCATTGGAAAACGAGTCGCTACCCGTAAGTCTGGGGAGTTTATCGGGGAGATGTCTCTGCTGATGGGTACTCCCCGTACTGCTACTCTTCGTACCCTAGAAGAGACAATGCTGTTTGTGGTGGATCGAGACAATTTACAAAGTCTATTGGCTAAGCACGAAGCATTAGCTGACCGAATTTCTGAAGAATTATCCAAACGTCAAGAGACATTGGAACGCTTAGGAATAACCGTCAGTTCCACAGAGCAAGACGAAACTCCTTTCGCCGCAGTTCGCAAACGTATTAAATCAATTTTTGGTATTTAAAACCGATAGTTATCATGAATCAACGTAATCAGGATAATCAGTATCTATCACACCCCTCAATTGATGAGTCAGATCAGCTTCCTAGCTCCTTTGTGGAAGCAGTCACTAGGGTGAAAACCTTTGCTCTGTTGGAAATGGAAAAAGAAACGGAGCGAAAACAGCTTTACTATCATACTTGTGACCATGTTAATGGAGTTCAGCGTAGAGCTGATCGGATTTTCCAAGCCATCAGACCCGATTGGGAAGCCGGTCTGGACAATGATATAGCACCAGACTATCTGAGCAGAATCAAACAGTTAATCGATCTGTGCGCCATTGCTCACGATATGGTGCAAGAGTTTCTCCCTCAAATCCAACCCTATACCTCTAGACGGCGAGAAAGTGGTGTGAGCGAAGCCGCTACAATTACTAAGCTTTTGGATTACATCAAAAATCAGAATGAATGGATAAGTAAGCAAACTCCTAACCATCTGGCCTTGTTTACCGATTCAGATTTACAAATCATTACAGAAGCGATTAACGCTACCATTTGTTGGTATGATACTTCAGACAATACAATTTACCAACCTGACCTCTACTCTTATGATAAAAACCTATCTCTGGTAGCTCGGATTATTGCTTTGGCTGATTTAGGCACTTTGGGAATGGAAGGGATTGAAGCATTTAACGAGGAAGGCAGTCTGCTATTTCTAGAAGAAAATCCTGATATTATCCCCATAATTTTGAATCAAGATATTCCTGATTCCGAAGCTATCGATAAACAAACTATTTATGAAAATCTTAGACAACGGCTGCTGAAAAGGACTCGCTTTCAAGTCAATTTTGCTAAGGGACGAATGGCTAGATTGGCTCGTGAACTTAAAGGGTTTACCGCCGAAGCAATTGCAGTTTTAACCCATGATGTTTTTAAGTATTTGAATCCAGCCATAATTAAAGCTATTGAATTCTCAACTCCTACCGCTAATGACACCAATTTTGAGGAATTGATTGAGTTTTTCCAGCTCGATAAGTATCTGAAAAATTAGGTGATATCAGCTTAAAATCAAGAGCAAAAATGCAATCAATGATAGTGTTGCCGAATCACCTAAAAACTCCTAAAATCGATTAAACATGATGGGAGCAGGTCAAATTTCCCGAACAAATGAACTACTTGACAAAACAACAAAAATCCTGTTAGGGAGCCGGTCTTAGTTGCCGAACAGATGAACTATGTACCATTAGAGCAAGCAATTACCCATGAGGGGGCTATAGATAATGTACAAATATTAGGCATAAGTGACATGCTCCCCCTATTACCCATTACCTATTACCCATTACCTATTACCCATCACCCATTACCCATTACCCATTACCCATTACCCATTACCTATTACCTATTACCTATTACCTATTACCTATCTCCAAACTAAAAAACCTACCCTTGTCAGCTACTCCCTACTCCCTACTCCCTACTCCCTACTCCCATTAATCCAGATAGCTTACTTCTTGGTAAACCGCCAAACTCCATCCCAATCCTGTGGCACCCCTTGGGCCATCAACTGATTAATTCGCTCCATATATAAGGCAGCGGTCTTATCCAAAGGATTCACCATTAACACGTGATTAAAATATTCTAAAGCCTTGTCAAATCCTTGAGTGCGATAACACTCTAAACCTTGTTCAAATTCCAGTTGCGTTTTTAACTTCAATTCCCTAACTGCCTCCGTCTCACCATCCAGCACTTCATAGATGGCAAGGGGTTCATTTCTACCTTTAACAATTGCTCGATCTAGAAACCGAATTTGATAGTGATTTGGATTGCTCAATTTCTCTAAGGTTTGCTGGGAAATTAAGAAAGAAACCCCATAGAACTTGGTCAAGCCTTCCAAACGAGCGGTCAAGTTAACATTATCAGAAAAAGCATCCCCCTGCATTCGGAATGTCTCTCCAACCATCCCCACCATCATGTGACCATAGTGGATACCAATCCCTACTTGAATCGGTAAATAACCGTTGGCTTCACGCTTTTGATTGTATTGGTGGACTTTTTTGAGCTTGGCAATTCCAGCACAGACAGCATTATCAGCGCCATCAGGGAAAATTGCCATCATGCCATCCCCAAGAAATTTGACAATAAAGCCATCGTGATTGCGAATTTCAGGACTAACACGCTTAAGATAGGCATTGACGAAGTCAAAGTTTTCCTTTGGTGTCATACTCTCAGAAATGGTAGTAAAGGAGCGAATATCACTGAACATCACCGCCATTTCTTTACTAACGTGGTCGCCTAATTGGACATGAATCACATTGTCTTTGTGCAGAAAATTCAGATATTCAAATGGGAAAAACCGAGCAAAGGAATTTTTTAGGGTTTCCAGAGTTTCATTGGCTTGAGTCAATTCTTGCTCACGGGCTTTTACCGTTTGAACCATTTGCCGGAAAACCCGTGCTAGTCGTCCTAACTCGTCGCTCCGAGCAGCTACTTCCTCCAGATTTTCAGGCTCAAAGGTATCATTTTCCACAGCGGCGGCTGCTACTGTTACCTTTTCTACCTGTTTTATATACTTTGACTGGCGCAGATTTTCAGCTTTAAGCTGCTCTTCAGCTTCGGTTCGTTTCAGGAAGTTAAGATAGGCTTTGGAATGGTAACGAATCCGAGCAATTAGTTCTACCCGATCTGGCAGTTTTACTAAGTAATCATTTGCTCCAAATCCAAAGGCTTTGGCTTTAATTACTGGTTCTTCTTTACTTGAGAGTACAATCAGGGGAATAGGTCTAGTCGGCGAATCCTTAGAGCGCAGAAAACGCACTAACAACAAGCCATCCATCTCCGGCATGACCAAGTCTTGTAGAATGACCGTTGGTTGGTACTCCTTAGCTACTTTTAAGGTTTGAGTTGGATCCTGACAATAGCGGAAGATAATATCCTTTTCCGGAGCCAACATGCGGCGGATGGCTTCGCCGATCATGGGCTGATCATCGATAAGTAGGACTTTAATCGGCTCTTGGGTCACCATTTTATTTGTAATGTCCTTGTCCAGCTTTGGGATACTCTTAAACCGGGATTATTAGGACAAGTCCCTACAAATCGGTTAAGGTAAATTTTATTGTTGCCCAAGTGAGGAGTGGTCAAGCAGCAATCGGAGTTAAGCCTCCCACTCATCTATTTGGGCGCTCCTGAAATCCCGTTCAGGAGTTCCTTAAAAGCCCGAGTCTTACTATGCTTAGAGTCAAGCCATCCAAGCTCAACTGCATCAGCAAGACTCAGTCCCATACCTTTTAAGAAACGCGCGGTACGGCGCAACAATACTGCCTGAACCTCGGCTCTAGAAGAGTACCGAGAAATTTCGAAGTCTATACCCCGATCCAAGATGTTCTTAGCAGCATTGCAGTCAGCCGGCAACACGACCCCATTAAATATGGGTTCGCTGTCCCCACTCCTTTTCCCTAATAGGGTTCCAGTTATGGAGTCAACTGGCGACGTGTAGCTCGGCTGGACTTCTGTTACAAAGGAGCCAGTCCAATCAGCCCATTTTTGTAAAGAGTCTCGCATTTGACCTTTCATCCAGCTATTAAGCTTGCGAGACATGGCCTTGGACTGGCGCTTATTTTTAATTGGTTGTGTTAAATCTTCTGCAAAAACCTTTAATGCCTTTCCTCCAAATAAAGACTTAGAGGCTTGACCAATAACTGATAATATTTCAGTTTGGTCTTTTCTATAACGGCGGTTCTCTGTTTTCCTAGAAAGGTTGTTTTTTAAAATCCTAGCTGACTTAGCCGGGTCTATCTTTTCTAGTTTCCTGTGAATTGCCCAAAGTTTTCCTCTGTTCCGATTCTTAGCGCATATCCGATCTGACTTCTTGGACGCTAACTTACCCAACCCTTTGCCATGAGCTTTCCCTTCTGAATCAAAGAAAGCTTCTGTGTATCCCTTATCTACGCCAACAGAGCGGCGGTCAACTGGGATACACACTTTCCCATGGTCAACTAGGAAGTGAACTTCAAAGCGCTGCACTAATTGGTTGTATATCAGTCTGATTTGCCCTTTTATTTTTCGGTTAGACCTAACTAATATCCTGTTTCTTTTTCCTCTCCTGAGTCCAGCTATTTCTAATTGGTAGGTGTTTCGCGATATACGCTTACACTTATAGCCTCCTTGCTGATAAACTATCTGATTTTTGACCCAAGAATGTCCTCGCTGAAACTCAATCCTTACAAGCCTGTGGAGTAGTGGACTATCTAAAAGAGCTAAGGTCTTCAGCTGCGTGGCATACTCTTTTCTTGTCTTTTGGTTATCTTTTCCAGGAAACTTTTTGTAAATTTTTTTGATTACTGCATCAGCACAAGCTGCCTGTTGAGCCCTAACAGCTTTCGCTACATCACTAACAGTCCATTCCATTAGTTTTGAAGGTAATCCCAGAGACTCAGGAGTTCTGAAAGTTCTAACTTCTGGGTAAGCTTTTTTCCAGTCTAAGCCCCAGTGCTTTATGCTGCCTAGTTTGTGGTAAGACTCAGACCTGACGATTCCTAGCTTTTTCATCGTAGACAACAGCTCAATCTCAACCGACTTTGCCATCCCGACAACCGGGACGACTTGAGTTGAGATCTTTTTGTTGATACCTACTTTTGCTGTCATTGCTTGATCTTTGCTATTTGTGTCTATCTTATAGCTTTTTGTCTGTATTGTCCAGTTTGGTGACAGTAGATTTAATTTCTTTTTCATAGCGACGAAGAAAGTAAAGCTTAGAACTAAAGCAGTGCATTATCGACATAAAATCATCCATCAACTCTTGCTGGGGGGTCTTGTAAGTGTTATTGAGCACCACTATTTGACAGTTATGTAAATGGCAAAACCACTCGACAAAATCGAACCCAAATCTGCACAGTCTGTCTTTGTGAGCCACGACAATAGTTTTGATTTCAGAGTTCGCTACTTTTTCCATTAGCCCAATAAATTTCCGGCGTTTGAAGTTCAATCCGGATCCATATTCTGAATAGCATCGGCAATTTGGGTAGTTCCTGCCCAAATACTCAATCTGGGAATTTAGATCCTCCGATTGAGACTTGGTTGAAACCCTGGCATAAAGGACTACAGGGCGAGTGTCAACGCAAACTATTAGTCGATCTATGGAACTAGCTAGATAGCGGCGGTGACCTCCAGGAGACCTAATGCATTGGATTTTTCCTGCATCTGCCCATCTAGCTAGGGTTTTGGGATTATAACCATATCGTTTTTGAGCTTCGGTTGGAGTAAGATACATATTTGTCCGTATTGTACCGTTACATCCTAATATATCCCGATCTGATTGGGCTTGGTTAAGCGGCTATCAATCAGATCAGGTACAGCATCGATAAATAACTTGGGGTTAGCTAATTTGTTTAGCAGTTTATCAAATTTTGTTCAATACTCTGGGCAAACTGGGAAAACTATGTCATGCCAATTGTGATTAATAGTCAGTTATTGTTAAGAATTATTATAAGAGATCAATGTTGTGCAATAAAAATGATATTGGAATTGAGCTATAGGAATTTACCTAAGGCTTAAAAGCGAATCCTTTGATTAGGGCAGGTGCGATCGCGTCTAGGGGCAAAATTTCCACCGCCGCCTTCAACTCTGCTGCTGCTTTCGGCATCCCATAAACCACGCAACTGCTTTTATCTTGGGCAATAGTATGCCAACCTTTAGAGCGCAACAGTTTTAGCCCTTCAGCTCCATCTCTACCCATGCCAGTTAACAACACAGCCGTGCCCTTGCGCTTCCAGTACTCGGCTAAACTTTTGAAAAAAACATCCACGGAGGGGCGGTAGGGATAATTACTGGGTTTGCTGGTGTAGGTTAACCTCAAATTCGATGTTAAACACAGGTGGTCTTTGGTTCCAGCAATCAATACTTTCCCTACTTCTGGACGGCTACGGTCAGACGCTAGCTGGACTACCAAGGGTGTCTGATTATTCAACCACTGCACTAATCCTGAAGCAAACTGCAGATCCACATGCTGGACAATCACAATTGCTGCACTGAAACTTGCTGGTATGCTGGAGAGAATCGTTGCTAGAGCCTTTGGTCCTCCAGTCGAAGCACCAATTGCGATTAACGGCGGAAGATGGAGTTGGGAATTTCGGGCTGGGGATTTTGAATTTGGGGTGGATTTTCCGATCAGTTTACCAATGGTAGCAATTTTAGTAAGTAGTTCCTGGGCAGCATCTGGGTTACCGCGAGTGCCCAAAACTGGCAGACTGACAGCATCTAAGGCTCCATATCCAAGGGCTTCAAATACTTTCGATGAATTCTGCTGGATGCTAGCGGTTACCACTAAAATCGCACAGGGACAATGTTTCATGATCTGGCGAGTTGCCTCAACCCCATCTATTACTGGCATGGTCAAATTCATCAAAATTAAGTCTGGGAGGTCTTTGGTACATTTGGCAATAGCTTCGGCACCATCACTAGCCACCCAAGCTACTTGATAGTCTTGAACCCCCATCAAGACACGCCGCAGGGTTTCTACTGCCATCATTGAATCATTAACAATTGCTATTTTCATGTCATAAAAATGCTGATTACTTTTTTATAAGGGAGTCGGGAGTCGGGAGTCGGGAGTCGGGAGTCGGGAGTCGGGAGTCGGGAGTAAGCCTAAGAAAATTGAATGTACCTCATAAGTATGATCAACGCTATAGTCTATTTTATTCATTTGTTTTTTCCCACTTATTAATCAAACCTTATTAATTAATAAGCTTGGATTCCAAGTTGACTATTTACAATTAACAAGCAAGCCATCCAAACTAACCAATTAATAATCCCTACTCCCCAATTAAATCAATCACGGCATTTAACAAAGAATCATCATGGAAACTACTCTTGGTTAGATAATAATCTGCGCCAGCTTCCAAACCTTGAATACGGTCTTGTTCCCGGTCTTTATAGGAAATAATAATCACAGGGATTGATTTTAATTTATCATGGCTTTTAATATGGCTGACTAGCTCAATGCCGTTCATGCGGGGCATATCAATATCACTAATAACTAAATCATAAGGGTTGGTACGAACAGCGTTCCAACCATCCATGCCATTAACAGCTATTTCCACCTCATAACCTTGGTTTTCCAGTAACTTACGTTCCATTTGCCGCACGGTAATGGAATCATCAACTACTAGAATTCGTTTCCGCTGTTGGATATCAGTATCATCAGTATCAGCACTGACTTGGTTCAACTGGCGGCTATTGAGTAGATTATCAATGGAGCGCACTAAATCTGACACATCCACAATTAGAATCGGCGAACCGTCTCCCATCAAAGCAGCAGCATTGATATCCTGAACTTTGCCCAGCCTCGGATCTAATGGTCGAACCACCAAATCCCGTTCACCTAAAAATTTATCAACTACTAATCCAAAACGATTCGATTGGTCACTGATGATCACGACTGGTAGGGTTTCAGATTTGATATAAGAGTCATCTAACTCCAAGACTTGGTGGGCAGCTACCAGTCCAATGTTTTCATCATTAAGGGTAAAATATTGCCGGTTTTCTACTACAGAAATTTCTTTTTTATCTACCATGAAAATTTGGTCAATTCGTGCTAGCGGAAACGCATAAGGTTCACCATATATATCCACTAATAGGGTACGAATAACTGATAGAGTCAGAGGCAATTGGAAGTGGAAACTCGTTCCTTGTCCTAGCTTAGAGGTAGCTCGCAGGGTGCCACCTACCTCTTGTGCCATACTCTTGGCAATATCTAAACCAACCCCACGACCAGAAATTTCGGTTACCTGCTTAGCAGTAGAAAATCCCGGCAAAAATAGAAACTCCATCAGCTCATGTTCAGCTAGCTGGCTTGCCATCTCTGGGGTGATCATTTTTTTGCGGACAATTTTTTCCCGCAATTTCTCTGGATCTATGCCTTTGCCATCGTCAGCAACAGTAATCGATAACATCCCACCACGATGAACAGCTTCCAGTCGCACTGTGCCTTGGGCTGGTTTCCCCATTGCTACACGCTCTTGGGGAGGTTCAATACCATGGTCTACAGAGTTACGCAAAATATGAGTCAGTGGTGCTTCTAGTTTCTGTAAAATATCTCGATCTACTGCCGTAGATTTGCCAGTAATGTCTAATTTAACTTTTTTATTCAGCTTTCTGGCTATATCCCTAATCATGCGAGGAAAACTCTGTACCCCATCAGCAAAAGGACGCATATGAGACGCAATCACTTCTCGGTAAAGACGATCCGAAAGATTAGCAGTGCGACGAGCATACAGTTCCAGTTCACTCATGCGATCGCCTAAAATTTCTCGACATTCCTGTTCCTTTTGTCGAGCGACTTTCAGATATTCCTCCCCCACTTGATTGACCTGGGATATTGCTAAAGCATCCTGTAATTTTTCCAGGATCTTCGATAATTCCATTTGATGTTTCTTGAGGGTCATCAAAGAATCAGCAAACGGTTGTAGCCAATTCGCCTCCACTAGGGATTCACCAGCTAAACCCATTAAGCTATTTAAGTTTTCAGCACTGACTCGCACAACTCTCTCTTTAGCTTCCGGCTTTTTGGCACTATCCAAAGCCATCGATGGTTGCTCAGTTAAATCATTTTTTGGGGTAGATGAGGATTGATTGTCTTTGGCAGCCACTGGGGTTTGAGGCTTGTGGCTAACAGTCTGCTCCAAGGGTTGACTTTCAATCTCTATCGTGGTCTTGTCAGACTCCTGACTAGGTACTTGAGGGGGAGAATCGGTTTGAGCCTGGTGAGTTACTACCTGATCAATATTTTGTTGATCTAGATGGTGCTGATCAACAGTTTGCTGATGAGTCTCTATGGCTGTATTCGTAGTATCGAGAGTGGAAACTTCGGAAGGATCATCTATAGCGCTTAGTTTTTCCGACTTCTGTGGCCCGGAGGTACTAGGGGCAGGAGATGGAGATGGCTGTTGTGGGGAGGAGGGTGCAGATTCTGGTGCGAGAATTTTAGCGATCGCAATACTCTGACCTTCAATGGCTTGCCCATGTTCAGACAACCATTGGTCTAAATTCACTTCATCAACTTGGCTGATTTGTTGGAGGAAATCGACACCTTGCAGCAAGACATCAATGTGATCTGCCTTGAGGGTAATGGTTTTATTCATAGCTGCCACAAAGCAATCCTCCATAGTATGAGCGATGTTAACGGCAGCATCAATTTGGACAATCCGGGCAGCACCTTTAATGGAATGGGCTGCACGCATTAGGGATTCCAGTTCTTGGCTGGAGGAAGGATTACTTTCCAGAGCCAATAAATTGTCATTTAATATCGTTGCTTGGCTTTCCACCTCCATGCGGAATAAATCCAACATGGAGAAATTGCTCATATCTTGTCCGCTGTCTGTCATAGGATTTTAGAGTTTAGAGTTTGGATTTATGATATTTTTTAAGCATTCAGCGGTCAGCGGTCAGCGGTCAGCCGTCAGTTTATTTTATTCAAAAGCTGTTCGCACCTCAAGTAGCGTGGCCATAGACCCAAAGCTGATAGCTGATAGCTGATAGCTGATAGCTGATAGCTGATAGCTGATAGCTCATAGCTGATAGCTGATAGCTGATAGCTCATAGCTGATAGCTGACGCCTGAATACCTACATAGATAGCACTTGACCCCCATCACCCCATTGGATTACATAATCTTCCGATTGAGGGTGTAAAACAATAACTCATCGTCCAAGTAATTCACCTTTTTATCCTGCCAGATAATTATCCATTTTGTATAAGTATCTGTAGCTTTAGAAATAACCGCTGGTGCATCGAGTAATTCATTAGTATGAAACCGTTGAACACTAAAAATTTCATCAACGGGAAAGACCCATCGGTTGCTCTCAATTTCCACAACCACCATCCGTTGATACATGACAGGACTCACATTCGTTTTGGATTTTCGAGTTAGGGGCTGTTGGATTTTGGATTGCTCGGAACCTGAGTTAGCAGGATTATCTTCCAAACCCAGGAGATTGCTGAGGGAAACGCACATTAGGATTTCCCCACGAATATTCACGATTCCCAGTAATATCTCGTTGCTGCGGTGGGGGATGGTGTGGATAACACAAGGCTGGGTTACTTCTTTGAATAACTTTGCCGACAATGCCAACCATTCTACTCCTAGCCTAAAGATAATTACCGATATGGTTTCCCCTAGTTGTGTCAGAGCACTTTCACCTTGTGGGACAGATTGGGAAACCAGTAAGTTAGTCCATTCATTAATGTAACCTGGAGGCGGTTCACGTTCAAGCAAGCCGCGCCCTGCTAAAGAATAAACCGGACAGTTGCGGCAATGAATGAAGGTTTTTAGTTCTGGGCAGGAGCGATCGCCTGTCACTCCGATTTGGTTCCAACAATCGTTAAAACTTGGTTTATTACTTGTATAAATTGACATTATGTTTGTTTTTAGTATAGTTTATAAACAAAAATTATTATGCTAGTTTAAGCATCTAAAATTAATAATTAAAAAATTGGATATTATCTAACTCTAATTGAGTAATTTCCTTAGTTAATGAACAGTTGAGCAACGCTATATTTACGATAGTCTTCTAGGAAGATACAGTATTTCCAATACTATCCCTCCAATTCCAATTTCATCCTTCATTCTTGATTGGCTAGGTAATGTCAACCTCTTGGTGCGAATTCCCTAGCGCTCCCACGAAAGCGCGGGGTCGCACCGCTATTGACCGTTAGTTTAGGATATTGAGGTAGAAAATCACGGGATAGTTATCGTTGAAGGTTTTGAGTTTGACATAGTAAGTTCGGCAGAGCCAGTTTTCCGTGATTAAAAAGCTGAAGGCACCTCAAGTAGCGTGGCCATTCGCGTAGCGTGGCCTTTTGGCCAAGGCCAAGGCTGACGGCTTACTTCTAAACTTGGAACGCCGAAACTTCTGTTTGTAATCCTTGGGCAGTATTATCTAATCGTTCCAGAGCATGATTCGTATCTCTTAGAGAATCAGCCGTTTGTTGTGATGCTTCACTTAATTGAACCATCGCCTCGCTGATTTGTTGAGCACTTTTCGATTGGTTTTCCACACGTTGGTTTACCATCTCAAACTGGGGGGTCAGGCTCTGCACTTGCTCAATCACTTTAGCAATTTGTTCACTAATCTTGCCGACATTTTCGACACTATTGCTGACATCTTTGCTAAATTTATCCATTTCCATCACCCCAGTTGACACCGCCGCTTGCATCTCTTTTACCATGGTCTCAATTTCTAAGGTAGCTACTGCCGTTTGGTCAGCTAGCCGCCGAATTTCCCGAGCCACAACCGCAAAACCCGCCCCATACTCTCCCGCTTTCTCCGCTTCAATGGCAGCGTTGAGGGATAGTAAATTAGTCTGATCCGCCACTTTAGTAATAGTGGTGACAACGCTACTGATATTATTGGCTTTTTCATTCATCACCCCCAGTTTCGCAGAAATAGAACTAGTAGCATTGGCCAAGTGACGCATGGTATTTTCCATACGCATCAGGTCTTGTTGACCATGGCTAGCGCTATCAGCAGTAATTTGAGACAGCTGAGCGACTTGCTCCATAGTTCTAACTAATTCCCCAGAGGTATTGGCAATTTCTTGAGCTGTGGTTGTCACCTCGTTGGTGGAGGCTAATTGTTCGGTCATGGTTGCTTCTAATTGCTTACCAGAGGCCGCAATTTGGGTGGTGGAGCTAGTCATTTGGATCCCAGACTGCTGCACCTTATAGATTAATGAATTGAGGTTTTCAGTCATGGTCTGCAAGGCACCAAGTACTTGTCCAATCTCATCTTGATCTTTAGAGACTTCAATTGCCTGGGTTAAATCCCCAGCAGACAGCCTTTCGGTTGCTCCTAGCAATCTAGTTATCTTGCTTCGTAGCGGCAAAGTAACCCATATACCCATAAGGATAGTCAGTATTATCGATAATGTAGTGCCAACCAAAACCACATTCATTAGCCAGCGCTGTTGTTCCTGGAATTGTCTGACCCCTTCCGTCATGAGAGCTTCTGCCCGTTGGATCATCTGCACCCTGTTCTTATCAACATTTTCAGCATTAATTGACTTAACTAAAGCAGTCGCATCAGGCATATTGGCTGAATCTACGAGTCGGAAAACCTGTTGAGATAATTGATGTATTTTCTCCCCTTCTGCAATGTAATTCTCCAAAAGTTGTCGTTGTAGAGTGTCTTGAGTTTGCTCCTTGAGCGCTGAACTATATTGACGGAAACTTTGATAGCCCTCTTGATAGGATTGCTTATAACGTACCTCTGCAGGAGAAATAACATAGGCTCGGACACTGCGCACCATTTTCGTAAGCCCATGAGCAATCAGGTTGACTTCTATGGGGCAGCCTCTTTGTCCTAGGATTGAAGAAGTGGTCGCAATTTGAGATTCAAATTCAAACGTTCTCATCGCGCTTGAATAAACAATTGCTCCTAATCCAATCATACAAATAATCGGAATTGAAGAGCCTAAAAAAATTCGGTGATTAATTTTGGTAAACATCTCGATATACTCTATAATTTATACTGGTTGACTTGGAAATTATAAAATCTAAATTATTTTCGTCCATCGTAAAAAAATCATATGAATTATATCATGTTCCTTACATTGCCCATACTAAAAAATATATCAAGTCCGGTTAATTACTTATAAACTAGTTTCAATGATATATAGTTTAAACCTATAATTTAGGATTGCCATGACGGAGCAAATATAATTGTAGGGTCTCGCTTCCGATCCTACTACTCGGCTTTTCTAAACTTGGAAAACCGAAACTTCTGTTTGTAATCCTTGGGCAGTATCATCCAATCGTTCCAGAGCATTATTCGTATCTCTTAGAGAGTCAGCCGTTTGTTGTGATGCTTCGCTTAATTGAACCATCGCCTCGCTGATTTGTTGAGCACTTTCCGATTGGTTTTCCACACGTTTATTTGCCATCTCAAACTGGGGAGTCAGGCTCTGCACTTGCTCAATTACTTTAGCAATTTGTTCACTAATCTTGCCGACATTTTCTACACTAGTACTGACATCTTTGCTAAATTTATCCATTTCCATCACCCCAGTTGACACCGCTGATTGCATCTCTTTTACCATGGTCTCAATTTCTAGAGTAGCCACTGCCGTTTGGTCAGCTAGCCGCCGAATTTCCCTAGCCACAACCGCAAAACCCGCCCCATACTCTCCTGCTTTCTCCGCTTCAATGGCAGCGTTGAGGGATAGTAAATTAGTCTGATCCGCTACTTTAGTAATAGTGGTTACAACGCTACTGATATTATTGGCTTTTTCATTCATCACCCCCAGTTTGGCAGAAATAGAACTAGTAGCATTGGCTAAGTGACGCATGGTACTTTCCATACGCATCAGGTCTTGTTGACCATGGCTAGCGCTATCAGCAGTAATTTGAGACAGCTGAGCGACTTGCTCCATAGTTTTAACTAATTCCCCAGAGGTATTGGCAATTTCTTGAGCTGTGCTTGTCACCTCGTTGGTGGAGGCTAATTGTTCGGTCATGGTTGCTTCTAATTGCTTACCAGAGGCAGCAATTTGGGTGGTGGAGCTAGTCATTTGGATACCAGACTGTTGCACCTTATAGATCAATGAATTGAGGTTTTCAGTCATCTTTTTGAGAGATGCCAGTAATTGTCCAATCTCATCCGTTGAGGTAATTTCCACCTTGGTACTCAGATTACCAGCCGAAACTTCTTCTGCTATATCTACTGCTTTGTTTAACGAATTAACGATATCCCGGGTGACAAAAATTCCAAAACCTAGAGTAGCCCCAATGATAAAAATGAAAGCAATCAGTACGA
Organism: Moorena producens 3L; assembly: GCF_000211815.1. Lineage (GTDB taxonomy): Bacteria > Cyanobacteriota > Cyanobacteriia > Cyanobacteriales > Coleofasciculaceae > Moorena > Moorena producens. The sequence goes on along the minus strand of NZ_GL890942.1, from coordinate 39,219 downwards.
TGTTGATGGTACGTTGTTGGTCTTCTTTAGCAATATTGGCTGAGTTTTGAGATAATGTAATGGCTTGCCGCAATAGACTCCTCATTTCTGCTTTAAGTTCTTCTGCGGACTTTTGCATCCGTTCTGCAGCAAATTCCGCTTGATCGGGTTGATTTTTAACAATTAAACTGAACGCTTCCTCAGATTTATTGCCATAAATATCATGCATTATTTTATATAAATCTAATTCAGATTTTAAATCTGACCAGTATTCTTTTTGCTGATTACTTAAGGCTTTTTGGATTTCACGTTTGAGGATGTTATCAACTTTTCTAAGAGCGTCGTCTACTAATCCATCCCTTCGCTTGAACTCCCCTCTGGCTTCACTAAAGGTGTTTCTAGCAGTGGCGCTTTCTGCATATCGGGAATTAAATCGAAAGGCCCGTTCAAAATTAACCGCCTGAGCAAGTTGACTTTCTTGCATTTCTGTCATGTGCTGAATTAGGGGGAGATCTTCTTCAGCTATCTTACCGATTTCAGCCGCTAATTTTGACAGTTCTATCCAGGTAATTCCCCCTCCTAAAAGTATGGTAAAACTAGAAAATATTAGTAGACCTAGTAGTTTAGTTGCAATTTTCATTTAATTCCAGGTAGCCCCCGTTGCTATTTACTCTTCAGGTTTTGTAGTCGTTGAATTCGCTGTCGGATTAGAGTAGCTTTAGCCAGCTCCCCACGATGTTCTTGAAGTAAAGCCAGATGAAAGAGTGCTTCGTAGTAATTCGGTTTCAGGTAAACCGCTTTCTGGAAGCATTGCTCAGCCTGCTCGTCATTGCCCAAGGCCTGATGGACTTCTCCGAGTAACACATAAGCCTCAGCACTAGTCAAATTTTGACTTAGGTAAGTTTGGCACAGTGTCGCCGCTTCCTCCAAACTTCCTTGATTGGCTAATCTCCTGGCTTTTTCAAGCAAGGATTCTTGTCCCTTTTCAAGCTCCCTTTGTAAACAGGACTGTTTGATTGCTTTAGACTGTCGATTAACCAGGGCAGAAGGGGAAGATGATGTTGTTTGGTCTTCCTGGTTTTGCCCCTTGTGCTTTTCCTGTATTGGATACAGAGAATGGATCAGCGTCACTGGGGACTTATGAGTCGGGAGTGACGATGAGGTTTCCCAATTTCTCCTGCGCCCCTGTTGAGAGTCCCTGGTCTGGCCTTCTCCAAGATGTTTCACCTTCTGATAGGCAAAAGCAAAGGGATAGCGAACGGACACAAATCGATTGGTAGTTATTACTCCTGTTTCAGCAGACCCCACAAACAGCAAACCTTTAGGCATTAATAAGCGATCTAAGAGTTCTATAGCACGGAAGCGGGCAGATTTATCTAAATAAATCAATAAATTGCGGCAGAATATAATGTCATAGTTGCTCTGAGGCTTGCCCAAGGGCTCTAGGATGTTACCATGCTTGAAATTAACCGTATTCCGCACCAACTGACATAATTCATAACCATCTGCTGTTTGCTTAAAATAGCGTTTTCGTTGCTGTAGCTGGTTGCCCCGAAAGGAATTCCTGCTGTAGAGAGCACGTCGAGCTTTGCGCAATGCTTCCTTGTTGATATCAATGGCATCGACCCGAAACTGATTAGGAGTCAAACCCGCATCCAGCAAGGTCATAGCAATGGAGTAAGGTTCTTCTCCAGTAGAACAGGGTATACTTAACACCCGCAGGATGGGGTGGTTGGGTTTGGGCAACCACTCAGATATGACGTAACGACTCAGAAACGCAAAGGGTTTTCTGTCCCGGAAAAACCAAGTCTCTAGGACAACGACCGTTTCAATCAGTGCTTCGAGTTCTTGAGGTGAGGTTTGCAGTTGCTGCAGATACGTTTGCTGATCCGGTAAGCCACAAGCCAATCTTCTGGTTTCTATCGCTCTAGCAATCTGTCTAGACCCAATAGTACTGCCATCCAAACCGATTTTCTTTCTCAGCAAAGCCTCGATAGTCGCCTGAATCATTACTATTAGTTCTTAGTTGTTAGTTAGTTGGTAGTTTTTGATTTTCTGCTCCAGTCATGCCTAGGACTATTATTTCCTGGTAAAATCCGGCATGTACTAGCAAAACCTGTAAGGGAGTAGCCAAAAAATAAAATACCAGATTTTAGCTTGTAGGGTGGGCAAAAACATTTTGGTTCAAATGAGTCTTATAGATAAGATAACTTTGCCCACCCTACTTTAATTGGTATTTTTTTTACATGCAAGTCCCTAAGTGTATCCATCTTTTCGGTGTATTGCTGATATATCTTGAGATTTGCAACTTTTGTAGCCCTTGGTTCCTAGCGGGGTGAATCCAAAGCTTCCTTTGCTTCTAGGGGTAACTTTGCCTATTCCTAGTTTTTTATGCTTGGCTATGTCCCCAGTAACAAGCGCCTTTGATTGGTTTCAATGGGTTGTGTCTGATGGGGTAACCGTATTTGTTAAGTGCTGCTTTCTGTCTTCCTCCGGGTCCCTTGCAAGTGACTAACAGGGGTTGAGAGGTTCTCAAGACCAAGGTCTCAATATCCCCAACACAAGCGGCATCAATCCAGTGCTGCTTAGGCAGTCCTAGTTTCGTCCGGTTGTATTTGGTTTGCGCTCCCGTTCCTGTGACCACAAGCTTGATTGATCGAAGTACCTTCACTAACTTGTTGCGAGTCGTATTCACCGCTGCTGCATCCGGTAATGGTTGCTTGGCTTTAGTTTTGATTTTCTGAAGTAAATTTGGTTTCTTTTTCAGAAAATCTTCTATAGATTTATTACCTTTCCGTTGATTACATTTTTCACAGGCTAAGCAGAGATTACTTACTCGTTCGCGTAGCGTCGGCTTTGCCGAATTACTTCCCCCTTTAGATTTTGGGTGAATATGTTCAATTTGTAACGGGATGGACTGCTTGCCACAATAGGTGCATTCTCTTCCCCATTTCTCTAGCAAGTACTCTCTAACTTCATAGCCAGCTAGCTCTCCTTGCTGGTACTGAATGCCATTAATTTCAGGGTTTGGCATTTTTTGAGTGTCAAACTTAACTCTTTCGACCCAAATCTCATTGACCGGGCAAAATTTTATCAATCGTTTTACCCAAGTATGAATAGTCAAAATCCTGTGTTCTAAACTAGGTGGGAGCCAGCCGTCTTTTCGTCTACGGTTAAGGAATCTTGGTTTTCTGTAACGGGTGTGACGATTACGTCTTCCGCGCCTTACAGCCTTTCTATACTCTAGTTTTTTCTTGATCAATTCTCCTCTGTGCTCTAATTCCATTCCCCAGATCACCTGATTGTTTTGGACTAAGGCAAATCCAGTTGTCTTGCTACCAGGATCAATTTTAATGTGACATGGTAATACCACTGGATTATAGATCGCAGTTTTTAATATGATCGTGAAGGGATACATCCTAAAAACCGCCGCCTTACCTTTGTCTAGTAACCGACGAGCCTTCTTTGGGGAAATCGGGTTTAGTGGTCGTTTGTTTGTGTCAATAACAAGTACGTAATTTTGCATTGTTAAATGCCTCAAAACTGGTAATGTTTTCCTTGACAAGGTTGTAATGGCTTGTTGGGCTAACTACACATTTGCCTTTGTTTTAATAGTTAGCGATAGAGCCGGGAGCTGGAGGTCACTCCCGGGTATCATGACCAAAACAACGTAGGAACAAATCGCACCTTAGTCTGCATCCTAGCTGACAGTTCCCGGAGATTACCGGGAATTGCCTAGGCTTTGGCTAGGAGGTAATAAGTATATCTGTTGGGACTCCGATAACAAATACTCTAGCCGGATTCGTTGGATCATGCCTTTTTCATCCATAATCATTTCTCCTAAATAAGGAGCGTCATTCATTTGAACTCCGGCATCGACCAACTCAGTATCTGGTTTCTTTAAGGTTTCTGTGATTCGTTCTGACATCAAACCGAAGCAGTAATGAGTATTATTCTTAGCAACGTAATTGACCATTATAATCCGCGTGCTTAAGTGGGAGCGGCTGGGAGTACCTTGAATTAAATGGCACAGATCGATGACTGGCACAATTGCACCTCGGTAGTTAAACAAACCAGCCACATAGTCAGGAGCTTGGTGTATTTTTCGGAGGCTGACTCTGGGAATTACCTCCACGACCTGAGAACTATCCAGGGCATAAAGGTCATTTCCTACATAAAAAATCAACATTAACATCGGTTAATTGGTGGGAATTTATATAACGATCTTGCTAAGAGTATTGTTTTTAAGTGATAGGGGATAGTCTTTTCTTCTTTATTTAACATCATTGAGCCTCTAAATTTCTGAGTGCTCAAACCCCTAATTAGCTTTTCTGAACTAGATTATGAAGTAAATGTGAAATAATGGTCAAAATGTGAAAATAATCTGCTATTTATGAAAAAGTTATGAAAAAGTTATGAAAAAAATGTGAACTAAACCAGCCTAATACTTCCCCATCTACCTTAGTATCGCTCCTAGGTAGAGTGTCTCTACTTGTGTCCAAAATATGATCTAGGCGCAAAGAAAGCATTTGTACTGGGATATGTCCCTCAAATTAGCGAGTTTTTCTACCCATGCTTCCGTTGGACTTGGAGCAAGCAGATTGACCCTAGCCTTCTACACGCAATTACCCTCAGAATTCAAGACCTTCACTCTTAGTTCACGCTTCTAGGGGCTATAACTATTGCGTTGCAATGGTTTCAGGAGTTCGCCATCGTTTGCCCCCTCTTACCTGAAATCCATATCTGTCAAGGGATTTGAGCACTTAAGATTTACTTTATAAATTAGCTCTTACTCACATCTTGCACCATTCTCAATCAGCTTGGTTCATGTAGGGTGGGCAGTGCACCAGACAGATAATGAAGCTTGCAAAGCGCGTTGGTAGGCACTGCCCACCCTAAGATTAATCACTTTATAAATTAGCTCTTAAGTGCTTTAATTATATTAAACTTAACAGCTGATAGCTGATAGCTGATAGCTGATAGCTGATAGCTGATAGCTGACAATTTGATTGACTAATAAATAACTGAATTATGAAGTTGGTTTTTGAATGGCTGAGCAAAGTCTGGAACATCGTCTTAAAGGTGTTTACCACCAAGCTGTTTCAGCTGGGCACCCAAGAGTTGTCTCTGATTATGATAGTCCAACTCATAGTGATGGCTATCGTTACCTTATATATATCTCGTAAACTTCAGGACGTGATTAAGCGTCGGGTGCTAACTCGCTTCGGGTTAGATCGTGGGACTCGCGAAGCATTGTCCTCCCTGATCGGCTATGTTCTAACTGTCTTAGGATTTTTGATTGTTCTGCAAACGGCTGGGATTAACCTCAGTTCCCTGACTGTTTTTGCCGGGGCAATGGGTATTGGTTTAGGCTTCGGACTTCAGAATTTAACCGCCAACTTTATCAGTGGTCTGGCGATTCTGTTTGAAAAACCAATTAAGGTGGGAGACTATGTCAAAGTTGATGACCTGTCAGGAACTGTAGAAAAAATCTCGATTCGCTCCACCACTATCCGCACCAATGATGGGGTGTTTGTTATTGTTCCAAATACTAGTTTCCTGGAAAACAATGTGGTTAACTGGAGTTATGAAGACCCCAGAGCTCGGCTCAGAATTCCTGTTGACGTTCCCGATGAAAGCGATCCAGTCATCGTGACAGAAGTACTGTTAGAAGCGGCTCGCAAAGAACCAGAAGTTTTACCATCTCCTGCTCCTGAAGTATATTTTAAAGGGTTTGGAGACGGCATGGATTTTGAACTCTTAGTATGGATCGACAATCCCCCAAATATGGAATCAATTCAGAGTAGTTTGTATTATCTGATAGAAGAGCAACTTCGTGAGCAGGGAATCGAGCACGCCGAGCCTCAGAGAGACCTGTATATCCGAAATCTGAAGGACTTAGAATTTCTGCTACAAAAACCTCAACAAACTGGTGCTGGTAACGGCTCATATTCTCAGGAAGAATCCCTTTCTAACAAAGCTGTACCCGCTGCCAAAAAAAACAAAGTAAAAACTAACTCTAGAGGAAAATTGACCCTGCGAGATCTCTTGCGGAAGGTGAGTTACTTTGAAAAGTGTAGCGATAGCGATCTACGACATATAATTCAGCAAGGATATCGTCAAATGCTCAAAGCAGGGGATATAATCTGTGAAGAAAACGACCCAGGGGATTCATTTTATATTATTCTATCTGGCTTAGTTGAAGTTTTTGTGGAATCGATCGGAAAACGGGTTGCCACCCGCAAGCCAGGGGAATTTATTGGAGAGATGTCTTTGCTTCTGGGTACCCCCCGTACGGCTACCCTTCGCGCCCTAGAAGACACGATTCTGTTTGTGGTAGACCGGGAAAATTTAAAGAGTCTTTTAGCAAAGCACAAAGATTTAGCTGACCAAATTTCCGAAGAATTATTCACACGTAAGGAGACCCTAGAGCAATTAGGAATAAAGGTAGGTGGAACACAGGAAAAACAGACTGGTACCAATCAGATTCGCCAACGCCTTCAATCGCTCTTTGGGATTTGACAGGGTTGTTGGAATTGATTTTACAGCTGGGTTTCCAAGTTTGGGTGCATCTAGCTTTTGCAGAAAAAATTATATAGCGCTTTTTATCCTCATGAGGTACACATATTTTTTTACCTCTTCCCTGTTCCCTGTTCCCTGTTCCCTGTTCCCTCTTCCGAAGTCCCTGCTCCGAACGCGCCCCGCGTGGCCTACGGCCTCAGTCCCTGCTCCCTAAAACCAAAAAAATTGTACCTTACTAGATTAAAAACCGCTATAACACCCTTGAGGTAAGCATTAACAAAGTCGAAGTTTTCCTTGGGGTTCATGGTTTCTGAAAGGGTAGTGAAAGAGCGAATATCTGAGAACATGATCGCCATTTCTTTACTGACGTGATTCCCCAGCTCTACATCAAGAATAGTTTCTTTTTTAAGAAAGTTAAGATATTCAAAGGGAACAAATCGGCTATAGGACGTATTGGTTTTTTCTAATTGCTGGTGAGCTTCTCGCAAGAGTTTATGTTGTTTTTATAATTCCCGATAGGACTGTTTAGGTTGGTGGTGAAATTTTCATTCAAACTCCGACCCTCAGTCTGGATAATGGGGCAGTGATCACTGCTAAAAGTCAGAGTGATGCTTCAGCTGGTGAAATTAGCTTAGATGTGGACACCCTAGCATTAACCAATGGTGCTCAGATTTTTACCTCTAGCTTCAAGGGTGGTGATGCCGGTAGTATAGCAGAAGTCAAAAGTCAGAAGTCATTTGTCAGAAGTCAAACTCTTGCGCTTACAAAGGGTGTGAGACTAATGTCGATGTCCTAACTGCCCTGGCGACTGCTATATTACTATCAATGCTTCTGAAAACATCACTCTCTCTGGTATTGACCCTACCTACAACAAGCGATTAGCGAGAGTTGGACGAAACAGGATTGACCCAGATGGGCCAGCTAGTGCGATCGCATCTCAGGCAACCCAAACAGGCAAAGCGGGTTCCCTTAACCTGAATACCAAGACATTTAGCGCTAGCGATCGCGCATTGGTAACGGTCAGCAGTACAGGTACCGGTGTTGCTGGAACTTTGGACATCTCTGCTGATACCATCCAACTCGACAATGGTTTCCTCAATGCTAAAACCTCTGCTGGAGACCAAGGGAATATTACCCTCTCTAATGCGAAACTCATTGTATTACGGAACAACAGTGAGATAACGACTAATGCCAGGGATACTGCTACTGGTGGCAATATTACTATTACTACTGACTTTTTACTGACATCAAAGGGTAGTAAAATCAGTGCCAATGCCATTTTAGGCCGTGGGGGAAATATCACGATTTCGGCCATTGGAATTTTTAGCGATCGCACTAGTAAGATTACTGCGTCCTCCCAACTTGGTATTGATGGCAGCGTTACTCTCAATACTCCAGAGGTTAACCCCGCCCAAGCCTTAGACAAGCTACCTGTAGATGTAGTAGATACCAGCAATCAAATCATCACCGATTGTGCAGCAAACAGCGGCAATAGTTTTTTAGTTACCGGAAAAGGAGGAATCCCCGCTAACCCAGCTGGGGTGTTGCGGGGTCAAGTGGTGGTACCGGATTTGCGGCTGATGGTTGATCAAAGCAGTACACAATTAAGCAATAGGAGAAGAAGCCGGAGTTGGAGGAGAAGGAAATTAGGGTATAACAGCCCAGATCAGGCACAACCAATGACTAAAAAGAAATCACCTATCATTGAAGCCCAAGGATGGATAATTAATCAGCAGGGCATTGTGGAGTTAGTTCCTTATCCTGCCCAAGGTAACTATAGTAGTTGGAATAGTAGTTGGAATTATCCATGTTTTAGGAAGTAGGGAGTAGGGAGTCGGGAGTCGGGAGTCGGGAGTCGGGAGTCGGGAGTCGGGAGTCGGGAGTCGGGAGTCGGGAGTCGGGAGTCGGGAGTCGGGTGAAGAGTGTGGCAAGTGTGGAGAGGGTAACTTCAGTGTACAAAAACTAACTATAGCGAGCTTTTATCATAGCTATGAGGTACACATAATTTTTTACCTATTGCCTATTGCCTATTGCCTATTGCCTCTCCTCACCAAAACTTTTTCAGCAAGCCCTAACTAGAGAGAAATGCTTCCACCTCAGCTAATGTAGGTTGAGCTGCGATCGCACCAGGCTTGAGAGTGGTCAGTGCGCCTACTGCACTGGCATAGGTGACAATATCTTTGGCAACGGTTGGATCACTCAGACTCGACCAGTCACGGTGGCATAGTTGATAAATAATGCCACCAGTAAAGCCATCCCCGGCACCGGTTGTATCCTGGACTGCTACATAAAATGCTGGTAATTTACCTTCGTTTCCTCCCAGATAGTAGGCGCAGCCTCGTTCCCCGGCTGTGACTAATACCCCTTTGACTTTATCCAACCGTTGTGCGATCGCTTTTGGATCAGCAGTGCCAAACAGAAACTCTCCCTCCTCATCAGTCAGTTTCAGGAAGTCCGCTTGCTGGATCATGTCTTGAATAATTTCAATGGCAGTATTGGCATCATTCCAAAAGACCGGTCGCCAGTTCACATCTATAAATATAGAGACCTGGTGTTGTTGTGCTAACTTAACTGCTTGGTTAATTGCTGCCTTACTCTCGGGATAAGCTAATTCCAGAGTCCCCAATACTAGAAACTTCGCTTCCTTAAATAGTTCAGTAGGCAAGTGATCGGCTTGAAGTCGTGTATCAGCGAATTCTGTGGTATCGATATCACCAAATCCTGCAAAACTGCGATCGCCTGAGGCATCTCGGACTACATAGACGATCCGTGTGGGAGCTGTACCATGACGCTGTACTCCCGTGCCATCGACACCAACATCCTTTAACAACTCTACCAGTATGTCTCCTGGCTGATCTTGACCAATACAACCGATAAATGCAGTGGGTATACCCAGCTTTACTAAAGCACAAGCAGTATTCGCTGGTGCGCCACCGGGATAGTCTGTCCAAGACTCCACCTGTTCTAGGGGTTTTCCTGGCTGATTAGACAAACGGTCAAACAACATTTCACCAGCACAGATCACCTGGGGACTTGTCATGAGGGTATTCCTTACCTACCAAACGTAATTGAACGGTGATTCGGGTAGTCTATCGCCCATCTTCTCACAAGGAAGTGGCGCGCAAGTATTTCACCCAAACTGACATCAAATTATACTGTAGGTTATTATTATCTCCCGACTAATTAACATAATCGGACTTATTGGTATTTTAAATTATCTATATCCGCAATAGTTTTAAGCAATAGTTTTAACTCTGGTGGGAAGTAGTTCTATTAGTGGAAATGGCAGCAATCAGAGTTATTGGTATTTAATTTTTACCTCTAATTCCCTTTGAAATTCACTTTTTATTGTTTGTGATTTTGTCGATAAAAATAACAGGAAGTTAAAGACTGACTGCAATGGTAAGGTGTGATTCGTTCGTTGGGCAAAGTACGCTATTTGTACTCGTAAATAAAGACGATAAAAATCGATTAATTCAGCGTTTTTATGAACGGAACAGCTAAAAGCGATTGGCCGTAGGCGGGGCACTATACATTACTGGCTTGCAGTGATCATTGATTTTCCTGTCGTCTCTTGTTAACTTTTTGAGGCGACAAAGATAACAAAAGCCATATTTGCCGATGACGATAAAATAGGTATACTTATTAATAAGCGATCGCATTCCCCGTCAATGGTGCGATCGCTAAGTGGAGGATTACTCCAGTTCAATGTCATATTCATTCTAACCATGGAAAATAAGCAATACGTAACTCACTGTCCTTTCTACATTGGAGATATCAAGGCTGATGGTTTCAAGACGGAGTCTGGAGATTACTTGATGTCTCAAACCGGCTCTGCTGAAACCATCGGAGAAGATGAGTCTTACGCCCGGCGTTTTTTGCAGTCAAAAGCCTTCAAAGATATATGGGGCAAGGGTTTTACGCCCGGCACTTTCGAGGTTTTAAACCCCAAGCAGCTGAAGGGTCAGACTCGTATCAAGGGAATTCCCCCGGTCATAGTTGGCCTTTACTGGAACAGCAGGGGGAACAAGGGTAATAAGAGGGCTTTTGCTTTAACTAATGGATTGATTATCGATGCGTTGGAGGAAAGAATCCGTGAAGCTTTTGGTGATACAGCTACGATCAAACAAAGAAACGAAAAACTTTCTGAATACGTGAGTCTCTTAGAAGCTGAGAACACCGATCTAAGAAACAATAGCGAATGCTGGAAGTATATCAACCAGGAACTGAATCAGCAATTAGAAGACCTTTCGGAAGGTATGGCTGAACCAGACCATCTAGAGGCAGAAAATGCTCGCCTGTTGCGAATATTGCGAGAACATGGAATCGATCCATATTCCCCGCAGAACTACATTTAATCAATCGCATCCTACCATTGCACTCCACACCCCGGCAGTCGCTGGGGTTTTTCATTGGTACAGCGATCGCAGTGAGAATCATTTTTCCTTATCATCTTCTGACCCTCGACCAGTAAGAGACGCAGATGATTCAGACGCTCTCAGTTTATCATCACCACCATCGCCCATAAGGGTTTTAACCTTAATGGGACATGATTTTTAAGACTTTAACTCAAGACAATATTTTTTGTTCTAATGGTATTAGAAATGTCCTAATTTTCTAATTAAGCTCAATTTAATATATAGACTTAGAGGAGGTCACAGGGACAGGAACGATCCTCAACTCACATTCACTTTATACTATCTACTTACTGCTTGATGATTTTAAATCTTAACTGTTGATTATAGTATTTTTTATCGTCACCTAAATCAATATGATTATCAGGGGACTCACTATTACATATCCAGTCAGTTAAAGGTCTTCTTCCTAAGTTGGGATTTCCCTTTTTCTCTTGTTTTAGTAACTGTAAACAGATTTTATAATTCTTTGAACTAGAAATAGTAAAAGCCAATTTCTGATTGATCCAACCCGTATCATCTCCTAAATATATCTGATTTGAATAATTACTGGAATTTTCACTGCACTCATTTTCCTCTATTGTATTACCAGAATCAGGACTATATCTACTGTAAAAAGCACAGATTTTAGTGTCGCGAGATTTAAGGTTACTTTCAGGTTTAAATTTTAAGTAACTTTGCCACAGGTAGTCGTTTCCTAGCTCTACCCAGTCGCTTTCCGTAGATTATTTTGCACATTTCCAACCACTATCATAAAACTCACTACTCCCAGCCTGTGTTCTAGTATTTTTCATACAGAAAATATTTTTTGAACAATTATTTCCTGATGAATTCACCAAGCATCTAATCTCTTGATTCCACACTCCTACAGCTACTCCTGTCGCCGCAATGATTACACCTGCTACTGCTGCCGAAACATTAACTTTTTCCCACCAGTTCGTCATCTTTCAAGATTGGTCAATAAAATATACAATAAATTTAACATATAATAGCGTACAGCCGACATACGTGTAAAATCGGACATGATGTAAAGTAATATTACAAGGCGTAAACCTAGGGTTGGTGTAACGAGGGGCAACCTTGTAAAGTTTTGTAAACTTGCCCTCTTTTAGAACCTTGATTAATAAGAAATACAAATCTCAACATTGCCGAAAATGTGTCCTTCTAGGCAAAGTACACTAGAGTCTAAGTTGCCTTCATGTCTGAACTGCTAAATCAGACATGTCTGCTGGTTAAATCAGACTGCCTGAAACATGGCTTGGGTAAGTGTACTTTCTCTTTCCTCCATCGATGCAACTGTGGAAAACTCCCGTACTTGGTCGTGACTATTGAAGGAGATGTGGGCAATAATGTATACCCAAAATCGAGGCAAATACAATCAGAACGTACCTTTTTGCCTCTATCGCTCGCACTTTCATCTTAAGTACAATTCACCGGACAGGAATTATACTTTTTCCATAATTGAAGCGATCGCCTTTGGCGGAGGCGCAAGCCTCATCGCTTCAATTATGGAAAATCAATAGGTCGGTTTTGTGTCACCGCAGGTCACCGCAGTACAGCTAACATCTTTTGTTCGGGTTAGCCCTGAGACCCTCGCTGTGCAATGTTTGTAGGGCTAATATCCCTTACTGGAGGTTAGCCCTACAACGATGTAAAAGGGTCACATATTTCGCCCGAGATTACCCTTACAAGCCTTGGCAAACAAAGGTTTTGGGGGTAACATCAGCCCTTTGAGATTAGCCGCACATTTTCCCTTTCGACTTCTACCATCGATGCAAACGTGGAAAATCTCCCGGTTTAATAGCGTGACCAGTCGGCCACTGTCCCTGCGGTTAATCGACCACAGTCCCTGGTTTCACTTCTCACTCTCAGCACAAAAACAAACAAGTTCTATTTGGTGTAGCGTCCTGTCTACTATACAGACCCCTACTTCCAACACAAGAATTAACAGATTAAAACTAATATTAAGTGCCGTTATCTTTTTGTTATTTCCTAACAGTATAAAAAAAAGATAACAAAAAGTGTTGTTAATACCCATAAGGGGGATTATCGGCACTACAAATTGCCTATAACCGCAAGAGTTGTAAGCAATAGTTTCATGGATGCAGTTGCCTGTGATGGAAAGTAATTCCGTAGCCGGAATTCAGGTAACAGAACACGGTCGAGTCCTGGAATTAGAACTGGCTCGTGTGTCGGTGACCTGAGGGGGTGACATGAGCCCTAAAAAACTCAGTATATAAGGCTTTGATGCCAATGAGCTTATGGAAGATACAGCCCCAAATTAACCCTCGATTCATTTTCTGGACGCTCAAACCCTTATAACATAGTCCAATGTCAGCCTAAAACAGAATGTATATTTTTGTAACTTATGGGCTGAAATTATTACCTAGTGAGGATTTCAGCTTGCATGTCCCTCTCCAGTCATAAATCTTTAAAGAGAAGGTGATAAATATTTATAGCCACATAACACATGTTTTGTAAACTATACAATATATTAGTAATAGTTATAAACATAAAATAATCAATACATAATTTAAGTTATTTTTATTGGTTAAAATAATAGTTATTATAGTTAATGTTTATTTTTTTTAAGTTTTAAAAAAAGTGAATAAATATATTTATCATCTAAACAAAATGTGTATCAAACAAAATATATGTGCAGTTAATATATTAACGCCGAGGTGCAATGAAAGCCAGTGAAATTGTCAATAAATATGCCCATGGGTAAAGGAATTTCCAGGGTGCAAATCTCCGGGGTTTGTCTTTTAAGAGGAAAAATTTATCCGGGGCTAATTTTAGTGGTGCAGATATTCGAGGGACAAATTTTACACAGGCTAAATTGAAAGGAACAAACTTCAGTAAAGTTAAGACAGGACTACAACTTCACTGGAAACTTATTCTAATAGGTTTTTCATTGGTATTATCAGCAATAGCCGCATTTGGCTCAGCTTTTTCTGGTATTATTGCAGTCGATTTTCTGGTTTTTACAGTTAAAAGTAATGAATACACTGTTGGTGCTAGTTTGATATCCCTCGTTCTAGTCGGAGTATTCCTGATTGTTACGCACTTCCAAAATCTAGTATGGGCTTTAGGAGTTAGTGCTGTAGTCGGTGCAACAACTATAGCTATTACTGCTGTTTTGGATATGATTAACGGGATTATAGCTGGGGCTGTTGCTGGGGTTTTTACAGCAGTGACAATTGCTTTATCTTTTGTCTTAGCTATATCCCTAAATTTGATTATAATTTTGACTAAACCTACTGCCGCAGTTTTGACTTTGGTTACATACATGGCTGGGACTGTGGCTGGATGCAAAGTAGGGTTAGATGTGAATACTGCCCAGCCTATTGTCCAGCCTAAGGATTCATATATAGCTGTTTCCGTATATCTAGCCCTAGTTGGGACTTTATTGGGTGGATACAATACTAGGCTAGCCTTAAGCGAAGACAATAGATTTGTTTTATTCGTTCGATTGCTATTACCTTTGCTGCTATCAGAGGCACCAGCTTCCTGGGTTCTGATTTAACGGATGCCGACTTTACTCAAGCTGTGCTCAAAAGTACAAATTTTGTAGCAAATCTGACTCGCACTCGCTTTAATAACACCCGAAAACTTGATCAAGCCAAAGTCGGAGAGACTTACTTGAAAAATCCTGATGTACGACAATTGGTGGTTACAGGAGAAGGAAAAGAGAAAAACTTTGACCACGGTAACCTAAGGGGAGTCAACTTAGCCAGAGCCAATCTTGTAGGTGCTAACTTTATTGGGGCAGATCTCAGTGAAGCCAACTTGCAGGATGTTGACCTATCCAGGGCAAAATTAGTCCAAACCCAACTAGACGCAACAGATTTTACTGGCGCAACCTTAACAGGGGCATTTATTGAAGATTGGGGGATTACCAACCAAACTAAATTTAATGGGGTAAGGTGTGAGTATGTGTTTATGCGATTACCCACCAAAGAAGATCCTGAACCTTGGCGCAAACCGGATAATAAGAATGAGGTATTTAAGGATGGAGAATTTGGTGATTTCATCAAACCCATAGTTGATACCCTTGACCTATACCACAATCAAGGCGTTGACCCCCGCGCGATCGCTATTTCCTTTAAGCAGTTAGCAGAGAAAAATCCAGAGGCAGAACTGAGCATTGCGGGAATGGAAGTAAAGGGAGAAGATAAGTTTTTACTCCGTGCTCAAACTGCACGGGAAGCTAACAAATCAGAATTAAGTGCAGAATATTTTGAAATTTATAATCAACTTAAAGCTCTAGCAGAAAATCAATTTCAAGATTTAATGGCAGAAAAAGATAGCAGAATTATTAGTTTAGAAACTATGGTAAATACGGCTTTAAAAAAGCCTAACTATTATACAAGTACACAAGTAGAACAGGTAGGTATTATGACAAACAATCCCGGTGGATTTTCCGTTGGTGGTTCTGTTGATGGCAACATCAATAATGTTCAAGGTAACAATAACCGCACCATTAAAGCTGACAATAACCAAGGCGTTATTGGCGATAACAACCAAGTAACCCAAAGTCAAGGTACTGCATCAACCGAAGAACCGCTAACCAAAGAACAGGTGACTGAGTTATTAGCAGAACTAAGAGGATATCTGAAAAGTTTTTTGATACTGAATTTTGCCCCCCTAGCCCCCCAATTCTGGGGGGAACAAGAATCCATTTGTTGGTAAAAGTCCCCCAAAATTGGGGGATTTAGGGGGCTTGAATGTAGCAAATGAGACTTCTCAGACAACCTCTAAGTAAGTTGGTACAACAGTCAGAAATGCCAGAAGATACCAAAGAAGAAATAACCACGTATCTCGGTGCTTCAAAAAAAGCAATGGAAAAAGAAGAACCGAAGAAAGAAACCGTACTCGCCAACCTCGAAAGTGCGACAGAAACCCTCGAAACAGCTAGTAGAAAACTTGATGCAGGTAAAACTCTCTGGGACAAAGCTAAGCCTATCCTTCTTAAAGTGGCAGATTGGTTCGGTGCTGCTGCTGCTTCACAGATTATAGGTTTGTAGAAGTGACTGCGATCGCGCCTATAAGCCTACAAACCAAAAGCGTTGCCTAGAGGGGCTTTAACAGTGCGGGGGCGGAACAAAATGATACACGTATTAGTAGATTCACAATTGGCCGACGAAATCCCTGAAGCTACTGATAATAAAGGTTTATAGCGGTTGTCGTCCGGCTACAACTAGGGTAGAATGAATACGATAAGCGACCGCAGCTGTTTTTGTGCGAAAGGGCTGCGATCGCTGAAAAAGTGAACCGAAATGTAACAAGATCGTAACATGGTCAAAAGATTTGTGAAACATGCCCTAGTTCCAGTGGGCAAGAAAACTCTTGATGGATTTCGAGCTACTGATAACTGGCTATATGTACTTTCCCAAACTCAGGCGGCTGAAACCATTGGGGAAAATGAAAGGAACTTCCGCGAATTCTTGAAATCAAAATGGTTCAAAGATATATGGGGAGAGGAATTCACGCCCGCGATTTTTGAAATAGATCCCTCTAGTCGATGGAGGGGACAAAGTCGCATTAATGGAATTCCGTTGGATATCAATGTCTTGTACTGGACGTACCGGACATCCAAAGGAAACAAAGAAGCATTGAAGTTAACCTCTGCTTTGGCAGGTGACTCTTTGAAGGATCGGTTTCGACTGGCCTTCGGTGATCAAGTAATCACGATAGCTGAGCGAAATAAAGAAATGACTCAGTATGTAGAACGACTGGAAGCAGTTGAAGCCGAGAACAAGCGGCTCAAGACGGACTTGCAGTGGTTGAGTGAAGATTATGCCCAGGATGACCACAAAGATGTAGAAATCAAACGACTGCGGCGAATCCTGCGTCTTAACTGCATCGACCCTGAGGCTCCCGAAAATTATATTTAAAATCGATTAGCCTCAAGACAACCCATCACACTCCATTACCTCTTCCCGTACGCCCATGCGGGATTTTTTGTGCAGATTTTTTCACTTTGTGATTTTAGATCCCGTTACCAAGACGCTATCCCTAGCCAAATCGCACCCACATTGTATTGACTCGGGTACACCCAAACTGTTCAATAAATAGGCATGGGTGTATTGAGGCGTGGGGTATGAAAATCGACCGCCATGGCCAGGCAAAGATTTTAACCGCAGAGGAAATCCAACTGTTGTTTAATGAAGGGGCAACCCTTAACCCGCCACGAGACCGGGCGCTGTTTGCTGTGATGCTTTACACCGCCTGTCGGGTCAACGAAGCCGTGACCTTAAGAATAAGGGATGTCTTAGATCGCTTTGGTTCCGTGCGCCCCGTGGTTCTATTCAGGAAAGGGAATACAAAGGGTAAGCTTGCCACCCGAACCATCCCGGTACTAGAAGATCTGCGGAAACACTTAACGGACTACCACCCTCCGAAATGGGCAAACTATCTATTCCCTGGGAGGCATGGCAAAGGACATATCACCCCAGATGCCGCCAGCTGGATCCTTAATGAATTAAGTATTTTGCTTGTAACAAACAGGTCTTATGCTCGCCCTAGCGCCGTTACCGGGATGGCAGTAACTGGAAAGTGAGTGATTGTCTCGTTAATCTTTACTTTTGTGGCTTCTGACAAGGAAAATTACCAGTATTTCAGTTCGCCTATCTAAGCAACAATTTTTCGCAAAAACCCAGGAATTTGTAGCTCTTGAAGCAATTTAAACCTACAACCGATCAATCTCATCCATACTCAACCCCGTATATTGGGCAATATCCTGAGCGGATAACCCTGCCGCCTTCATCTGCTTAGCAATCTGCTGTTTTTCTTCCTGTCTACCTTGTTGTCTACCTTGTTGTCTACCTTGTTTTATACCTTGTTTTATACCTTGTTCTATACCTTGTTCCAGAGTTTCATCAATTAAGGTTTGGGTAACATTGTACATATCCCGGTAGACCTTCAGGCTATCCTGATACAGCGCTTGCTCCCTAGATGAGAAATTGGCAATCTCTGCCACATCAAATAGCTGGGCAAACACATCGTCTTGCAACGGTAATGGGGGTTCATTCAACTGGGCTAGGTGTTTAAATAGAAATAACCACTTGTCAAAATGGGACTCCAACTCATCAAGAGACTTGGTAAATTTCGGTAGCTCAACATAAATAAATTTGAGCTTATCGTAGAACACTTCACAGTGCTGATTTTTCAACTCCACCACATGTAGCAGTTCCGAATCGTGCTTGTGGTCATCAAATACAAAATCTAGGATGCCAACCGTATAAACTGCTGTAAGCTCATAGTTCCAAAATCCCTGTTGTGCCTGTTCTTGGATCGGGAAAGTAGAATAATAGACACTTCTATCCTTAAACAAATTTTGCTTGGCCTTCTGCATTTCTACGATGAACCGTTCACCAGTCTCGCTCTGACAATAAATATCAAAAATAGCCCTTCGATCCACTAAGGTATTGCCCAAAAACTCGGGATTTTTAAAGGTGACATCCTTCAGCTGATGATGGGGAGGCAACAGAGTATTCAAGAAGTCGATTAGCAGTGCCTTATTTGGCTCAGTGCCAAAGACACGTTTAAACCCGAAATCTGTGAGCAGGTCAATGTATTTATCTGGCAGCGGGAAAACCATATTAAAATGCTTTGATAGGGAGTCGGGAGTCGGGAGTCGGGAGTCGGGAGTCGGGAGTCGGGAGTCGTGAGTCGGGAACTTCTGATTAGAAATTATAACAATTCCTACAGGGATTGCTATACTATATACCAAACGCATCTAAATTATAGAAGCCTTACTCAGAAGCGATGCAGTGCGGTCTTTGGGGTTTCCCCCATGAGCAACTGCATCAAGACAGAGATTTGACAATTAATAAGCATAAATACTTATCGTATTAATCTCATATCCAGTAGGCATTTCAAAATAAGATGCATTTACTGTGGTGAGTTTTAGGAGGTCAAAATGCCATTACCGATCGCAGCCATAGTAGTTGCAGTAGCAACACCAATTCTTATTAATAAGGGTTTGGAAATCAAGGAAAAAATTGAAGAAAAAGTTAGTGATGAGGAACTTGATAAAATTGAACCAATATTATCGAAATTAGGATTAACCAGGGAAGAAATATTAGCTCTAGATACTGAAAAAAAAATATCTAACCAAGTAAAAGCTCGACTTGATAGACTAGATAAAAGGATACAAGATGAAATAATTCAAGAATTACAAGATTGCTTAGATCAAGATGAATATTTTGAGATTGATTATAAATATTAAATTTTAAAATAAATAAGTAACTAAAATGTTTAATAAACAATGGAATACAGAGTATGAGGGAAATATAATATCAGTTTTAAACACTTGGGGAATAATAAATTTTAGTCTAAAAACAAGTGAGGCAAAACTTTATATAAATGGTGAAAAACAAGATGAATGTAACCATATGCTAGTTATGGGAAAAGAACCAATCATGCAAGGAAAAATTGATCTAGGAAATGGTATGTATAAAATAGTCAAAGTATATATGAAATCTGGCTTATTTTCAGTACAAACTAAAATTTGTATAGATGATATTCAAATTGGTGGTGATAGGTTTTAAATAACTTTATGGAAATCCCTATAAATTCTAACTATAGATTTCCATAACATTGCCTAAAAGGGTACAAACTAGGCAATGTTGTGATTTGTATTTGCAGCATGGGCTTTAATACAAGAAGTCGCTAAGGGATGTGATTTTACCATCAAATGTTATGATCTTTGTTTGCGATCGCTATATATACTTAAGAAGCTTAAAAATTAAACAGGGTAGGCATTGCCCACCCTATTTATAGCGCTTCTCATAGCTATGAGGTACACATAATTTGGCGTTGCTGATTCTCAGTATGGTTTCGCCCCCCTAGCCCCCCAATTCTGGGGGGAAAAACTCTCAAAGTCCCCCAGAATTGGGGGACCAACGGGGGCTTTAATAAAACTAGATGATCGCGCATTCATTCCTTAATTCAGCAACGCCCATAATTTTTCCCCGATTCCCGATTCCCGATTCCCGATTCCCGATTCCCGATTCCCGATTCCCTAAAACCCAAAAATTTGTACCTGACCCAAATTGCTAGATTCACTCCATAGCACTTCTGAAAAACTCAATTGTTTCTTTCAACGCCACAATAAATCGATCAATCTCTTCAAAAGTATTATAAAAATACAAACTGGCTCGTGCTGTACCAGTTACTCCTAAACGATGGTGCAAGGGTTGAGTACAATGATGTCCAGAACGAATTGCTACACCGTCTTGATCCAACAGGGTAGATACATCACTAGCATCCAATCCTTTAACATTAAATGTTGCTAAGGCTGCCCTACCTTTACCATCTATTGTTGGTTGGGGACCATACATGATTAGATCGGGAATTTCCTGCAACTGCTTAAACAAATAAGCGGTTAATTCTTCTTCATAGCTATGGATAGTATCCATACCCAAGCCAGTCAAATAGTCTACTGCAGCACCAAGTGCGATCGCTTGAGCAATGGCTGGTGTCCCTGCTTCAAATTTATGGGGTAAATCCCCATAGGTGGAGTGATCCAGAAATACCTCGGCAATCATTTCACCACCACCTAAAAATGGAGGCATCCCTTGCAGTAAGTCCAGTTTCCCATACAGAAAGCCAATCCCGGTGGAAGCACACATTTTATGACCCGATGCCACTAGCCAATCACAATTCATAGCTTGGACATCAATGGGCATATGGGGGATACTTTGGCAAGCATCAATCATTACCATAGCGCCATAGTTGTGTGCGATCGCAATAATTTCGTCTACGGGATTAATACATCCCAAGGTATTGGAAACATGAACCACACTTACCAGTTTGGTTTTCTCAGAAATTAGCTGTCGGAACTGTTGTAAATCAAACTCCTGAGTCTCGGTCAATCCCACATACTTTAGTACGGCTCCAGTTTTCTGAGCAATAATTTGCCAAGGCACCAGATTGCTGTGGTGTTCCATAACCGAGAGAATAATTTCATCTCCCTGGCGCAGATTTTCCAAACCCCAGCTGTAAGCTACTAAGTTAATCGCTTCCGAAGCATTGCGGGTAAAAACAATCTCTTGTCGTGACTGGGCATTTACAAAACTAGCTACCTTATCCCGTGCCCCCTCATAACCGTCTGTCGCTCTAGTGCTAAGGGTATGGACACCTCGGTGAACATTCGCATTGTCCATTTCGTAGTAGTGGCGCAGTGCATCCAGTACTGCTACCGGTTTCTGGGCGGTAGCCGCATTATCAAAGTAAATCAGCGGTTTACCGTTAACGTCCTGGTGCAAAATAGGGAAGTCAGCCCGGACTTGATCAGCAATGGTTTTTTCTTGAGTTAAGGTCATGTTACTGTTGAACGTTATTCCGTTCCCGTTTTGAACTGATGACTGTTTCCGAAAGTCTTTGCCTAAGAGAAGCTAGGGGAATTTGATTGATTATTTCTGCTACAAACGCATCAATCAAGAGGTTACGGGCATCGGTTTCCTTTAGTCCACGACTTTGCAAATAGAAGACTTCATCTGCTTCCAGCTGACTGACTGTAGCACCGTGGGAACATTTCACATTATCAGCTGTAATCTCCAACTGAGGCTTGGTATCAACTCTAGCCTTCGGCGATAGCAACAAATTGCGATTTAACTGAGCTGCATTAGTCAACTGGGCTGCTTGAGGAACAGAAACCTTACCATTAAACACTGCATGAGCACTACCATCTATAATGCACTTTTGCAGCTGATTACTGATCCCATTGGGATGATTCAACATCACCGCACTATGAGTATCTGCCAACTGTTGCTCACTAATCGCGGTTAAGCCATTTAGAATCGTTTCGGTCCCCTCACCCATCTGAAACACTTCTAGAGTATGGCGAGACAACTTCCCCCCAAAGGCTACCCCATGGCAACTATAAAAACTATTCCGAGATTGCGCGATCGCACTCTTGCCCACATGGAAAGCCTGATTACTTTCCCCATCAACCCGGATATGAGTCACCCTGGCATTCTCACCAACCCATAGCTCGGTCACGGAATTGGTCAAATAAACACCCTGAGCGCTATTTGCCTCTTGGCCTTGCCAATACTCTTCAACTAAACTCAGCTGACTACCAGGCTCTGCCACTACCAAACAACGGGGCTGAAATAGCCTAGGCACCCCATCAGCCATGGAAACAAACAGCAGATGAATGGGAGCCGTCACCTCAGTATTCCTAGGCAACCAGATCACCGCCACATCAGTCAAACCAGCGGTATTGAGCAGGGTAAACACATCGCTTACGCCCTGCTGGTTGCCCAAATAATCAGCAATTCGGCTCTGATACTCTGATGGCAACTCGGCCAAATTCCCGACAAACACCCCTTCAGGCAATCCAGCCACAGAGGATTGCTCAGGGGCATAAATCCCATTAACAAATACTAATCGGCTGTTCATCGCCTCTGGCAAAACTACCGGACTAATATCCAAGGTGCTTGTATCAACAGCTAAAGCAGCCTCAAAGGTCTCCTGCAACAGTGGCGACAAATCCGTAAACCGCCATTCCTCATCTTTAGTGGTAGGAATCGCCAACTCCTGAGCAATCCCCCTAGCGTGGTTACTTAGCTCTTGTAACCAATCCATATCAACGGGATTATCCTGGCGACATTGCTCTAGCAGTGCCGACAAATAAGAAACCTCCCGTTTTACAGAAACTTCCATAGTCATCAGACACTCACCTCAGCAGTCTCGTCTTCCAGCACCCAGTCATAACCACGGGATTCCAACTCTAGAGCCAACTCCTTACTACCAGTTCTGAGGATACGGCCATCTGCCATTACATGAACAAAATCCGGCTCAATATAATTCAGTAAACGTTGGTAGTGAGTAATCAAAATCATGGCATTGTCAGCACTTGCCAATTGATTCACCCCATTGGCTACAATCTTGAGAGCATCGATATCCAAGCCAGAATCTGTTTCATCCAAAATCCCCAGTTTCGGTTCTAGAAGTGCCATTTGCAGAATCTCATTCCGCTTCTTTTCTCCTCCAGAGAAGCCTTCATTAAGACTACGCTCTAGAAAGCTGGGATTCATTTTAACAATTTCCAGCTTTTCTTCAACTAAATCCTCAAAATCAAATGTATCAATTTCTTCCAATCCCTTGTGCTTGCGACGGGAATTGTAAGCCACCCGCAAGAAATCTAAATTACTGACACCAGGAATTTCCAATGGATACTGAAACGCCAGAAATACCCCAGCCAAAGAGCGTTCCTCCGGCTCCATTTCTAAGAGATTTTGCCCTAAAAAACTTACCTCGCCTCCCGTTACATCATAGGCTGGATGACCTGCTAATACCTTAGACAAAGTACTCTTACCAGAACCATTCGGTCCCATAATCGCGTGGATTTCCCCAGCTTTCACTTCCAGATTCAATCCCTTCAGAATCTGGTTACCATCCACATCTGCCGTCAAATCCCGAACAGACAATATTATTTCACTAGTTTCACTAATCATTTTGACTTGAAATTAAATGCTTTATCCCAGAAGTATTGTTATCAGGTTTAAGGTTTAAGGTTAGCAGGTTTAATGTTGAATGTTGAATGTTATTAGGTTTAATGTTTAAGGTCATCAGGTTTAATGTTTAAGGTCATCAGGTTTAATGTTTAAGGTCATCAGGTTTAATGTTTAAGGTCATCAGGTTTAATGTTGAATGTTAGCAGGTGTAATAAATATTAGACCAGGTGGTGCGTTACGGGACGGACTTTCCCAACAGTGGCTACCGATAAAATGAGGGCGAGCCCGTCCCTAACACACCCTACGCAACTAACTTTCAACAAACTAACCTTCAACCTTCAACCTTCAACCTTCAACCTCCCAACCTTCAACCTGCTAACAACCTCCCAACCTTCAACCTCCCAACCTTCAACCTGCTAACAACCTGCTAACAACCTGCTAACTACCTGCTAACTACCTGCTAACTACCTGCTAACCTTACTTATCCGACTGTGCCTTCCAGCTTCAGGCTTAAAAGTTTATCTGCTTCGGCAGCAAATTCCATGGGAAGTTCATTGAAGACATCTTTACAGAAGCCACTCACCATCATGGAGATCGCATCTTCTTCTGAAATCCCTCGTTGAGCGAAGAAAAATAGCTGGTCTTCACCGATTTTGGAAGTGGAGGCTTCGTGTTCGACTTTGCCCATGTTGTTCTGGACTTGAATGTAGGGAAACGTATTCGCCTCAGCTGTATCCCCAATCAACATAGAATCACACTGGGAGTAGTTCCGTGCTCCCTTTGCCTTCGGACCAATTTTGACTAGACCCCGGTAGCTATTTTTGGACTTACCAGCAGAAATCCCTTTAGAAATAATCGTGCTGCGAGTATTTTTACCGATATGCACCATCTTGGTACCTGTGTCCGCTTGTTGGAGATTGTTGGTTAGAGCAACAGAGTAGAATTCACCAATGGAATTGTCACCGACTAGAACACAACTGGGATACTTCCAAGTAATAGCAGAACCAGTTTCTACCTGAGTCCAGGAAATCTTCGAATTTACTCCTTTGCACAATCCCCGCTTGGTAACAAAGTTGTAAATCCCACCTTTACCATTTTTATCCCCAGCGAACCAGTTTTGCACCGTGGAGTATTTAATCTCAGCATTGTCCAGGGCAACCAGTTCCACCACCGCTGCGTGCAGCTGGTTACTATCGTACATCGGTGCAGTGCAGCCTTCTAGGTAACTAACATTGCTCCCTTCTTCCGCCACAATTAGGGTACGCTCGAACTGTCCAGTATCTCCATTATTAATCCGGAAATAGGTGGACAGTTCCATCGGGCACTTGACTCCTTTGGGAATATAGACAAAGGAACCATCACTGAAAACAGCTGAATTGAGAGCAGCAAAGTAATTATCTGCCACAGGAACAACACTACCCAGGTATTTCCGCACTAACTCCGGGTGTTCTTGCAAAGCTTCCGAAATCGAGCAGAAAATTACCCCCGACTCAGCCAGCTTCTCTTTGAAGGTAGTGGCGATCGAGACACTATCAAAGATGGCATCCACTGCTACATTAGCCAGCCGCTTTTGCTCAGATAGGGAAATGCCTAATTTATCAAAGGTTTCCAGTAAAGCTGGGTCAACTTCGTCCAGGCTATTGAGTTTTTCCTTCGTCTGTTTGGGTGCTGAGTAGTAGATAATCTTTTGGTAGTCAATGGGAGGATAGGTAACATGGGGCCAGGTTGGCTCTGTCATTTTCTGCCATTGTCGATACGCCTTCAGGCGAAACTCCAGCATGAACTCAGGTTCGTTTTTCTTAGCCGAAATCAGACGGATAATATCCTCATTGAGTCCACGAGGAATGGTATCCGCTTCAATATCTGTGACAAAGCCGTACTTATAGGGCTGGTTGACTAATGTCTTGACAGTGGCAGTCATCGATTTAGTGCTCTCTTATCATTAAGGATTCAACAGAGTTACAAACACAGTGATAGTTTGTTCGCCTTTGACTTTCCCGTAGAGTAGGTTGGCAGGTTGGAAGGTTAGAGGTTGTAGACTGCGGGTAGCGACTGCATCAAGACAGCGGCTTGCTTTTATCGCCGGTTACAACTATGATATACAGCTTCCTCATGCCCACGGGATATTATCTGGTGACTGGGTGGATTAAAACAACGTTTTTGTTGTTTAACTCTATTGTAGGTTATATTAACAACAAACATGTTGTTAAAGTCAAGAGAATTTAGATTTAATAGAAATAACGGTACCGACAAGCACCAAAGGGAAGCCTGAGTGCCCTTCCCCTGTTACCCAATCCCCAACTCCTAAGCCCATGATGCCTACTCAGCAAACTTCCACCAAGCGAGACATCTTACAATATCTCCTCAAACAGGATCGAGCAAGAGCCCAGGAGTTAGCCACAGCCATAGGGGTTAGCCCCCAAGCTATTCGACGTCATCTCAAAGAATTGGAGGCAGAAGGGCTAATTGAGTACAAATCTGTTCAATTGGCATGGGGCGTCCTCAACATATCTATCACCTCTCTCACAAAGGACGCGATCGCTTTCCCCATCATTACGGAGAGTTTTCCGTTTCCCTGCTCGATACCATGACAGAAACCTTGGGTCGTGAACAGACTAGCACGATTCTACAAAAGCAATGGCAACGTAAAGCTCAAGAATACCGGGAGTGTATAGGAAATGGTACAGTGCGAGAGCGAGTAGGCAAGTTAGTAGAACTGCGTAGACTAGAAGGTTATATGGCAGAGTGGCACACCCTAGAATCAGGTAATTTAAATAATGGCGTTAGCGAGCAGTATATTTTAACCGAATACAATTGTGCTATTTCCAACGTTGCCGAATCTTACCCCAGTGTGTGTGGTCATGAACTGGAAATGTTTGCCGCCGTATTGCCAGATTGTACAGTGGAGCGTACTCACTGGCTCAATAATGGAGAGCATCAGTGCGGCTATTTAATCAAAGGGCCAGCAAATAACTAACATGCCAGTAACTAAGGCTGTAAGCATTCAGCTATCAGCTGTCAGCCGTTAACCACAGGCCCCAAGTTAATACCACCTCAAGTAGCTTGCATGGTAAAGGCTTATAGCGTGGCACAGGCTTCTAGCCTGTTACATACTCCATTAGCTGATAGCTGATAGCTGATAGCTGATAGCTGATAGCTGATAGCTGATAGCTGATAGCTGATAGCTGATAGCTGATAGCTGATAGCTGATAGCTGATAGCTGATAGCTGATAGCTGATAGCTGATAGCTGATAGCTGATAGCTGATAGCTGATAGCTGATAGCTGATAGCTGATAGCTGATAGCTGATAGCTGATAGCTTACAAATTATGTAGTAAACCTTGAAAACCCTTATGGCTGATTCCCAGCAATCCTCAATCCAATTCTTAACTCCGGAAGAATCCGCTGATGTAGACCAAGCATTGCTCTCTTCCCCAGAGAAATTTTTAACTCGTTTAACTATTTCCTCCCTCAGACTGTTGAAGCATATTTCACAAGATACTGGGGTGCCCATGGAAGAGTTGACCCATCAGCAGATCATCGATTGGTTTGAGAAGGACAGTAAGATTCGGCGAGAACAAGGGGTAGAAGCCGCTTTTTTGAAATGGTAAGCCAATAAACAGGTAATATTGTCCCCTTCACTAATTATTACTTGCAGTTGGTAAGTGATAGTTGGTAGTTGGTAAGTAAGCATTCAGCTCTCAGCATTCAGCCGTCAGCGGTCAGGTGTCAGCAGACGTAACATAGATTAAACCAATGCTTACCTGTTTTCTTAAAAAGTACCTCAAGTAGCGTGGGCATAAGCTATCAGCTAATGCGCTTCGCGCAGCGTGCGCGTAGCGCATTAGCTGATAGCTTACCTTGGTAGTTGGTAATTGGTAGTTAACGATTCTCCATCACCAACTATCCAGGGATTATGTTGGATGTGATTCACTGGACTTGATATAATCGGTTAATTATTGACAGTTTACTGCATAGTACTGTTAACAAACAAACCTCAACAAAACCTAATCAAAAATCAGCAATTTAGAGCTTATTTATAAAATAAATATTAATTTTTTTTGGGGTGCGTTAATAAATCGTAACGCACTTATTTAATCTAGTGCTTTTGGGGCTAATTTTAGTTTTGTCACTAGTCAAAACTTACCAATAGTGTAGCTATCAAGCGCCCTACAGCCATTTAATCCTTTACTTTATAAATGACGGTTTAGAGGATTTTGGGTAAAATTATTGATCAAGATCACATAGATGCGTTGTCCTAAATCACAGTCTTGCGTGATCTAAACCGATGAAATGGATATAAGTTACCGCTAGCATTCTTAGGTCAGCTGTTAATACTCAAGGAAATGGTGCATCATGAATACTCAACAAATTCGCTTCGCAGCCATCACGATTTTAGATATTGCCCTATTGTTCACAGTCCCCATCATTATCCAATTATTCTCAAAAATTCCTTAAGTCCAAGGAAGTATGTCTTAGGAATGATCAATGATGTATCGGCACATAATATAGCGTTTCCAAATGAGATGTAAACCTAAGAGGTGTTTTTTGATTTTTAAATAAAACTCTGGATCTCTTTATCCTATTGCCTTTTGCCTATTGTAGGCAAGCAAATTACTGCCATACCTGTGTTTACAACTCATATAAAAACGCTATCAGCACATAGTTTTGCATTAATCGTTTTTCGAGTACAAGCCCCTAACACCTAGCATGGGGTAATTCATTATTAATCATTCATCTTCATCATTCCCTGATCACTGTCGGGATCAGTGGCATTCCTAGTTCAGTTAATTTTAGATATAAAATAAATCTGAAAATGATCAATGAAAGTAATCAATAAATTTCAAAATCTGGTCTTGACCGGAATAATAGTGAGTGTGGGGTTGTGGGCAATACCAGTATCAGCACAAGTGGAGGATGAGCAAGTCAACGATCTTGTAGAAGCACTGCGGCTTTCGGCACCACCCAATCGCCGGAATGATGGCATGTACAGCGACTGGCAAGTAAAACCTGCCATTATCCCTAGCTGGACATCTCAATGTGCAGGACAGGCAATGACACCTGCACAATTTGAAGCCGACCCGACCACAGCACGTAGTGTGGTGGCTTGTATCATCAGACGGGAACTAGAGATTGAATTTAGAGATAGTGGCAACAATGAAATGATTGCTGTTCGCCGTACCGCCTGTTGGTGGATGACAGGAAAACCCTCTGGCTGCAACAGTGGCGCAACTGCTGACTATGTCCAGAGAGTACTCGGCTTTTATCAGCAGCCCCATAGGTCAACACCAGTATTCGCACAAGTAGAGGATCAGCAAGTCAACACTCTTGATCCGCAAGTCAACCCTCTTGATCCGCAAGTCAACGCTCTTGTAGAAGCACTGCGGCTTTCGGCACCACCCAATCGCCCGAATGATGGCATGTACAGTGACTGGCAAGTTTTACCGGGGATTATCCCTAGCTGGACATCCCAATGTGCAGGACAGGCAATGACACCTGCACAATTTGAAGCCGACCCGACCACAGCACGCAGTGTGGTGGCTTGTATCATCAGACGGGAACTGGATATTGAATTGACAGATAGTGGCAACAATGAAATGATTGCTGTTCGCCGTACCGCCTGTTGGTGGATGACAGGAAAACCCTCTGGCTGCAACAGTGGCGCAACTGCTGACTATGTCCAGAGAGTACTCGGCTTTTATCAGCAGCATAGGTCCAGTCAAGCAGTAGTGCCACTAGCCTGGAAATTCTAGTCGCTGTTGACCCTTAACCTTCAGGCTTCTTAGAATTTAGAATTTAGAATGCAGAATTTAGAATTGAGAATTGAGAATTGAGAATTGAGAATTTAGAATTTAGAATTTAGAATTGAGAATTGAGAATTTAGAATTGAGAATTTAGAATTCTACATTCTGCCTTCTACATTCTACATTCTACATTCTACATTCTACATTCTTCATTCTACATTCTTCATTCTTCATTCTTCATTCTTCATTCTTCATTCTGACCAACAACCCTCAACCTTCAACAGATCATGCCGCTTGTCGGGACAACAACAGTTGAACAAAGTTATCACTAACTGTATGGTCTTTAGTATTCGCTGCGTATTGAATTAAGGTTTCCCGCAAGCGCCAAGCAGCATCCCAAGGCAGTAAGGTTGCCAAGAGGAAGTACACGCCGCGAAACCTAGGGTCACTGATCTGCTTGTTTGGCAAATCATTTCCTTCACCTAGGAACGTCTGCACGATGAAAAAGTCCTGGATTTTGTCGTGGCGGAAATACCATTCTTTTCGATCATTGCCTGCATGGTCAACAAATAGACGGCAAAATACCATTTTGTGGCGTTCCATGCAAATCAGTTCTTCAAACCATTTGTCAGCTGGTATCGCTACCTCATCTTGCAAGCGCATCTGGTAAACTGTCTCAGCAAATGCCTCTAGGGGAAATTGTCTGAGATAGAGTTGTTCATACTCCTGAGCCATATATTGATACTGCTGTTGCTGCAAATTCAGCAAGTCTGGTTTCTGCCCATGGGCTATCATCTGAGCCACTATGGTCAGGTCCATCGGGTTGGACAGCATCCGACGCACAGTTCTCTGTTCTTCTTCTGATTGGTACTGAGGTAAAACGGTGTCAATATACTTTTCGCAGGCTTGTTTGTACTTTATACCCGAGATGGGAGCATCTGGGGGCATAATTTTATAGCGCGATAGTAAAAATTTCTCAATCTGCTTAGGTTTCAATGGTTGCAGTACATAGGTCGTAGCGCAAGAGGGGGTCTGCCACTCCATGGATTGGGTCCCTATGATAATATTGCCCTTGAAGTAACTTTCCACAAAACTGGTAATCAAGGCTCGTGTGTCTGGAGTGACTTCATTGAGTCCATCAATACAGATATCAATGGCATCACTGTAAATCAGGTCTCGCAAGAAACCAGAGTCTTGGGCGAATCCATGAAGTTTTGCTTGAATCGCTTCGATCACGCCATTAGCGCATTTCTCTGCAGGTAAATAGACGATGATTCGCTTAGATGATTTCACTAAGTGGCGTAGAAACATGGATTTCCCTAATCCTGATTCTCCTTCCAGGACAATGGGTAATTCCAGATCTGGTATTGCTTCTTGAATGGGTTGGGTTATATTTTTTCCCTTCCGCTCGACTTCCAAGTTAGGAAAGTAAGCTTGCTCATCAAAGTTTTCTAAATCCGCATCTGACAGCAAGGATTCCTGGAAGGGCGCAAATAACTTGGAGCGTAGAAAGGGAATCCAAGTTAGGGCTATGCCCACATACCCCAGTCCAAAAAACTTCCGCACCCAGGGATTCCAAAAGAAGATAGCTTGGACTTGGGGGGATTTGGGATAAAGCAGTATCAGTCCCAACCAAAATAGCATATGAGTTAGCCAGATAATCACCCCTTCCCTAAAAATTTTCTGATAACTACGAGAGTCCTGTTCTTCCTGGAGATCATAAAGACCACCACGAACGCTTTCTATCCATCTATCCTGGAAAATTTTCTCCGTGTCTTGCTCTAGCCTTTGGATAACTGTTTCAAATTCCAGTATCGATTGTTCCAATTGCACTTTGGTGAGCTGCTTCTTCTGTTTACCAAGCTTAGAAGCAATTTCGACAAGGGCAGAGGCGGCGGAATCGTGAACATCGATCGATTCATCTGTCAACAAGACTTCTATTAGGTTAGGCACAGCCTGAATCCCTTCCGTTCCCATCTTTCCTAAAGCAGAGGCAGCATAATAACGAACATAGACTGAGCTATCCTTAAGCAACTCAATTAATAGAGGCAAAGCATCCTTAGCTGGCTCTCCAATTTCCCCTAGTACCTCGGTAGCGCGAATCCGGATCAGGATAGATTTATCCTTCCTGAGTCGCTCAATCAGCTGGGGAGCAACATCTTTGGTTTTCTCGGCAATCTGCTCTAGGGCATTGACGCTAGTTATGCGAACCAACAAGGATGTTTCATCCTTTAGGGCTTCAATCAGGTAAGGTACAGCTGACTTGGCTGCCTCTTTTTTATTCCCTAGGGCATAAGCAGCGTTAGCACGAACCTCAGCAGATTTATCATTCCTCAAGGCTTCAATTAGGTGAGGTACAGCCTTATTGGCTTTCTTGCCTAAGTTGCCTAGAGCATAAGCACCATTGGCACGAACTTCAGCAGATTTATCCTTAAGTGCATCAATCAGATCAGGGATAGCTTCATAAGATGCTTCTCCCATCAATCCCAGAGCAGAAGCAGCTTTGGAACGAACTGTCGCCGAGTCATCGTTCCTTAGGGCTTTAATCAACCCAGGGACAGCTTGATACGCTTCCTCTCCCATACTCCACAGAGCAACAGCAGCTCCCTCCCGAACTGCAGCAGATTTATCTGTCTTCAGGGCTTCAATCAGTAAATAGACAGATTTTGAACCACATTGGACTATTGCTTGTTTAGCGGTTGTATTGTCTATATCGTCGAATTTGGCGATATTAGTCTTAATCTCTGCTTGAGTACACCCTTGAGCTAAGGCAGGACTACAGGGCAGCAGTAGCAATGAGCAGCCCAGTAAAAACACCTTGAGCACTGAGGAAGTGGGTTGTTTGATGCACCTAATCATAGAAGTTCTCCAAGGTTTCGTGAGTATAGATACAAGCAATCTCTTCACAAATCCAGTTTTATCTCTCTGAGGGGCTATAAAAGTACCCTTGGGGGTACTCTTGAGGATTCCCCACTCCCTGATATAGCGCTACGCTTAGCGTCAGAAGTTAGAAGTCAGAAGTCAAAGGTGCGCTTTCCGTAGGCGAATTAAATTCGCCACGGGTCGCACCTAAAAGTAAGCTATGACTTACGTTTCGGAGTTTAGGAGCGATGCAGCGCGGTCTTGGGGAGGCAGCGCGGTCTTGGGGAGGCAGCGCGGTCTTGGGGGTCCCCCGGAGACGAAACCTTAGACAGTTGAGCCTTTATGGTTGGTAGGTTATGCAAAAAAGGGTTAAAACTTATTGATTAAGGCTCAACTGTCTTACGGTAACTTCAAACCATGAGCGACTGCCGTGGTTCCCCCCATGAGCGACTGCCGTGGTTTCCCCCATGAGCGACTGCATCAAGACAATGTCCTAACAGTAGCGCGTAGTGCTATATCCAGTCCGGTCGCCTAGGTATTAAGTCTTAGGTATTAAGTTTTAGGTAAGCTATCAGCTATCAGCCATCAGCTATCAGCTATCAGCTATCAGCTATCAGCTATCAGCTATCAGCTAAAGGCTGACTGCTGTTCGCGTAGCGTGCCCGTAGCGCATATGTTTACAGTTTTAAATATTAAGTTTTAGGACGATTAAGTTTTAGAAATATTAAGTTTTAGGTATTAATTCTTAGGTATTAATTCTTAGGTATTAATTCTTGAGTATTAGGGACAAGAGGCGTAGTTGAAGGCTTCTTTGCTTTCGGAAGACTTAGCAAACTTTGTCAAAATCCCCTTAGTCTAGATGTTTAGAGCCTCATGCCTAAAATCTAGAGCCTAGAGCCTAGAGTGTATAACCTTAACCATCGGAAAGGATCTGATTTGTTTTTTTTTCTTAACATTTGACTTTTGTCGAAAAAAGTGTCAAAATAGATACAGAAATAAAAATTGGAATTGAATAAGCATTGAGGTCTCTGTCGGATCAGTGGCTCTCCACTCAGATATCCTGAAGTAGATAAGCCGTAGAGAACCCAAGAAAGTGATACCTAGGGCAAGCTTGCCTAACCCTTAGACAGAATTCCTCACCTGGCCAACCAACTTATTAAACAATTCCTGGCCAAGCAACTTATTAAGCAATTCCATTAAGTAATTCGATTAAGCAATCCAATCGGAGGTATTCGAGCAATGAAACTTTCTTACCGAGGTGTCAGTTATCAAAGTGAACCATCTACCCTAGAAGTATCTGAAGGTGAAATTGGTGGCACTTACCGGGGTCATAGCTGGAAAGTTCACCGAATTAAGCATAATCCTTGGCGTAAATCACCCGCTAACATGACCTATCGTGGTGTTACCTATAAAAGAGGGTAGCTATTAGTATCACTAGTTTTGTTTGAGTCAAAAAGTGCTGAGGTAAGCATTGAGCTATCAGCTATCAGCTGATGGGCTTTTCCCCAGACTTTCAATTTTAAATTTTTCACTAAAGCTGTTTGACCTGGTGGGTGGAATGGCCATCTTGGTGGAAGGGGCAAGATGCTTATTCCACAAAACTCTTCAAACCATTCCATTATTAAGCAACATCGGATTTTAAGCTAACAGCCTTCAGCTGTCAGCTGTTAGCTTACATTAAAAGCACTCAAGACTATTGAAAAAAGTGGTCTGATATTATTATTAGTCAATCGGAGGGGTAATAGATATGAAACTTAGGTATCGTGGTGTAAGTTACGACGCTGAACCCTCTTTACTAGAAGTGAGAGAGGGTGAAATTGGTGGCACTTATCGGGCTCAGAATTGGAGAGTTCACTATCCCAGACACATGCCTGAACCCCCACCAGTAAATCATCTGAAATGGCGTGGTGTTTCTTACTGCACTGGTAATCCAACTGTAACTAATTCTGATGTAACTAATTCTCAACCAGTGGCTAAATCGATTTCTACTGTGGCTGCAAAGACATCGATTGCTCGCCACCGGCTGCAAAAAGTCTTGAATGAGAGCAGAAAAGCGCATCTGGCTACTATGCGCCAAACTTTGGAACATCGTCTAGAGGTAGCTAAAGCTAACGGTGATCAGAATCTGGTCAGGCTTCTAGAAGAGGAGTCAAAGCAGATGCAACCTATCTAGTGAGTTAACACAGATACTCTCACAAGTCTGGTGACGAGTCAGTTTGGGATTATCGCCAACCCCAGCCATTGCGATATAGATTGACCAAACCTTATTCAAACTTTTTCACGTATCCACAACTCTCTAACACAAGACAGAGCGATCCACAGCGATCGCTTTTTTGATGCTTTGATTTTTCATGCTTTGATGACTTGCGACACTCTGGTAGGGCAATATTTGTAACAAATTTGACACTCCCCGGTCATTAGACGCGGGGATTCTTGAAACCTATTATTATTGGTCATACATGAAGCCCGCGCACAGGTAAATCTATCATGCTGAAATCTTATCGTGAACACCTAGCTGAACGGGGAGCTCAAGGAATTCCTCCCCTACCCCTAAGTGCTGAGCAAACATCCCAACTTTGTGAACTGCTGCAAAATCCACCAGCTGGGGAAGAAGAAGCATTAATGGCTATGTTACGCGATCGCATTCCCCCTGGAGTTGATGAAGCAGCTTATGTCAAAGCCGGGTTTTTAACTGCGATCGCAAAAGCAGAACTCACTAGTCCTCTGATTTACCCCCAGGGTGCTGTAGACCTCTTGGGTACTATGGTCGGAGGCTACAATGTCCAATCCTTGGTTGAGTTACTCCAGTCTGATCAAACCACCTTAGCAGCCGAAGCCGCTACTGCCCTAAGTAAGACATTACTTGTCTTTGATGCGTTCAATGATGTTCTAGAAATTTCCGATGTCAATCCTTACGCCAAGCAAGTCATCGATGCTTGGGCCAATGCTGCGTGGTTCATCCAGCGTCCCAAACTCCCCGAAGCAGTTACTGTAACTGTATTTAAGGTACCTGGAGAAACCAATACCGATGACTTATCCCCCGCCACTCACGCCACCACTCGCCCAGATATTCCGTTACACGCCTTGGCCATGTTGGAATCTCGGATAGAGTCGGGTTTAGAAACTATTGCTAAATTAAAAGAAAATGGGTACCCTGTGGCTTATGTTGGGGATGTTGTTGGTACTGGTTCATCCCGGAAATCGGCAATTAATTCCTTACTTTGGCATATTGGTGAAGATATCCCCTATGTTCCTAATAAACGGGCTGGGGGATATATCTTAGGTGGCAAAATTGCCCCGATCTTCTTCAACACGGCTGAAGATTCTGGTGCATTGCCCATTGAGTGCGATGTTTCAACAATGGAAACTGGGGATGTGATTACCATCCATCCCTACAAGGGTGAAATCACTAACCAAGCTGGGGAAGTTATTTCCACCTTTACCCTCAAACCCGATACCATCCTCGATGAAGTCCGTGCTGGTGGACGGATTCCGTTACTGATTGGGCGATCGCTTACGGATAAAACCCGGGAAGCCTTGGGATTAGAACCGAGTCCCCTGTTTGCCCGTCCAACCATGCCAGAAGATACAGGCAAAGGCTTCACCTTAGCCCAGAAAATGGTCGGTAAAGCCTGTGGCTTACCCGGTGTTCGTCCAGGTAGCTCTTGCGAACCGATCATGACTACAGTTGGTTCCCAAGATACCACAGGACCCATGACTAGGGATGAATTGAAAGAACTGGCTTGTCTTGGTTTCAGTGCGGACTTAGTCATGCAAAGCTTCTGCCATACTGCTGCTTATCCCAAGCCCGTTGATGTCAAAGTCCATAAAAAATTGCCCGACTTCTTTGCCTCTCGTGCTGGTGTAGCCTTGCGTCCTGGGGATGGCATTATCCACTCTTGGTTGAACCGGATGTTATTACCTGATACCGTAGGCACTGGTGGAGACTCTCACACCCGTTTCCCCCTAGGCATTTCCTTCCCCGCCGGTTCCGGATTAGTGGCCTTTGGTGCTGCTTTGGGAGTCATGCCCTTAGATATGCCCGAATCTGTGTTAGTGCGGTTCAAAGGTGAATTGCAGCCAGGGGTAACCTTGCGGGATATTGTCAATGCTATTCCCTATGTAGCTATTCAAAAAGGATTGCTGACAGTAGAGAAGACCAATAAGAAAAATGTCTTCTCGGGACGGATTATGGAAATAGAAGGATTGCCCGATTTGAAAGTTGAGCAAGCCTTTGAACTTACTGACGCTAGTGCAGAACGGTCTTGTTCTGGCTGTACCATTAAGCTCGGAGTAGAAACAGTATCTGAGTATTTGCGTTCCAATATCGCCCTACTGAAAAATATGGTAGGGCGAGGCTATCAAGATGCCCGTACGATCATGCGTCGAGTGGCCAAGATGGAAGAATGGTTGGCAAATCCCGTACTGATGGCAGCGGACAAGGATGCAGAATATGCTGAAATTATCGAGATTGACTTGAATGAAATCACTGAGCCAATTGTAGCTGCTCCCAATGACCCAGATAATGTAAAATTGTTGTCTGAAGTCGCAAGCGATCGCATCGATGAAGTATTCATTGGGTCTTGCATGACCAATATTGGACATTACCGTGCTGCAGCCAAAGTCCTAGAAGGGGAACCCCCTGTTAGCACTCGGTTGTGGATTTGTCCCCCTACCCGGATGGATGAGAAACAACTCAAAGAAGAAGGGGTTTACGGTATCTTTGGCATAGCTGGTGCCCGGACTGAAATGCCTGGATGTTCCCTGTGCATGGGAAATCAAGCTCGGGTTGCTGATAAAGCCACAGTATTCTCCACCTCTACTCGTAATTTTAATAATCGTATGGGTAAAGGTGCCCAAGTCTACTTGGGTTCTGCTGAATTAGCAGCAGCTTGTGCCTTATTAGGTCGGATTCCCAGTGCTGAAGAGTATCAGTCAATTGTAGCCGAGAAAATTAATCCCTTTGCTAGTGATTTGTATAAGTATTTGAACTTTGATAAAATCGCTGGATTTGAAGATGAAGGACGGGTGATTCCTATCGAAGAAATGCCCAAGATTGAAGATATTTTGGGCATCCCAGCGGGAACGCTCAAGTAGATTAGTTTTAGTTTAGCTTAGCTGAGTTTTCGGGTGAGCTGTTAGGTTCACCCGATTATTTCTATTACTTAAGCTATCAACATTCAGCATTCAGCATTCAGCATTCAGCATTTAGCATTCAGCATTCAGCATATGCTTAGATGGGCTTTTCTCCATACTTTCAATTTTCATTAATCTCGAACTATTAAATTCGACCGTTTGCGCATTGCGCATTGCCCACGCTAAGAGGTTGTCTGAGAAGTCTCATTTGCTACATCCAAGCCCCCGTTGGTCCCCCAATTCTGGGGGACTTTTAGAAGCAAATTGACTCTTCCCCCAAAGTTGGGGGGTCAGGGGGGCAAAATTCAGTATCAAAAAACTTTTCAGATATCCTCTAAGGGAACGCCCTACCTTAGGCGAATGAGGTTTATTTTCAGCTGACTGCTGACCGCTGACGGCTGACTGCTGACATTGAGCGCGCCTAGTAGATGGCACGTTTTTACACAGAAGAAGTTAGGCGAGGTAAAAATCCTGATAACAACAATGCTTGACTTAACTAAAATCCAATCCCTTGCTGAATCCTATTCTCCCCAAGAACTATTTGCTGCTTTGGTTTTGCAGCGACGATTCAATGAGTTTGATGGCCCAGAAGTTATTACTGACCTTTCCAAGCACAGAGATTTATGGGCAAGCTTTCTGTTTACCAAACCAGTCTTTGCACCAGATGAAAATGGCTTAAGTTTTGGTGGTCTGGTAGATACCCTGCTGGCAATGGCAAACTATCGTCCCATGCCAGATAGCAGCATTATTCATTTTGTGGCCTATCCAGCAGATACCTTATACATACTTGCAGAAAATCAAGATACTAAAGTTTCCCAACTAATAGATTTGGGTAAAAAATGGCGAGCTGACTCGGTAGAGGTAACTGATGGCACCAATGAAGAGTACAGTTACCGACTCAAACGCCGATTGAGATATCGATACGAAGGAGCATTATGGGGAGACGATATTCAACGTGATCGGGATGCGGTTGTTGTTTGCTATTGGTGGGATTGAACTGTATTTAAGCATTCAGCTATCAGCCACACAAGATTTTGCCTCGATTCCCGATTCCCGATTCCCGATTCCCGATTTCTGGTACAATTATAAATATAGCTTTCCCGCGCATCAAAGGATTGACATCCGTGGTACTTAAAGACTTAGAGCAACAACTTCTTGCCCTTAGCCCTAGTGAAAAAGTGCAGGTTATTCAGTTACTCGCTCAAAGTCTCACAAGCAATTGGCAAGGAATTGAGAAAAACCCTAGAGTTTGTGGGGGAGAAGCTTGCATTGCCAATACTCGTATTCCCGTCTGGTTACTTGTAGAAGCTCGTCGTCTTGGATACAGTGATAGTGACCTTTTAACAAGTTATCCAACAATTACAGCTGCTGATTTAGCGAATGCTTGGGTATACGCAAAAGCTCACCCCGATGAAATCGAAATAGCGATTGAGCGCAATGAGGTAGCCTAGTAGATGGCACGTTTTTACGCAGATGAGCAGTTCCCTTTTCCTGTAGTAGGATTATTACGCACTTTGGGGCATGATGTTCTGACTGTCCAAGAAGCAGGTAATGCAGATAGAGGTACACCTGATAATGAAGTACTCGCATTTGCCATTAGCCAAGAACGCTCGGTTTTGACTATCAACAGAGATGATTTTATCCGCTTGCATCGCCGAAACTCTGACCATTTCGGCATTGTTGTTTGTACCAATAATCGTAATTGGGAACAGTTTGCAGAACGGATAGATGAAGCTGTAAAAGCAGAGGAAACTTTACAAGGCAAACTAATTCGTGTGGTACGTCCTGCTAAATGAGGTGATTTCTGCTAAAAATCTTTAGCATTATCTGGTTTGTTTCAGCCTAAAGCAAGACACTAAATTGATGTATCAACAATAAAAGGCTTGCTCCCAAGTGGTTTCATATTGTATGCCAGGAGGCGGACTTGAACCGCCGACACGAGGATTTTCAGTCCTCTGCTCTACCAGCTGAGCTATCCCGGCTTGCTTTTTTTGACGCCTTATTAAGGCTAACAAATCTAGTCTGGATTTGCAAGTAGATCAGAAAATTTTTTTTTGCGATCCAGCTTCAATTTTTGTCTACTGTCCCCTGC
>NZ_GL890941.1 GCF_000211815.1 Moorena producens 3L | reverse complement strand
GCAGGCGTAAGAGTATTGAGAGGAGCCCTCCTTAGTACGAGAGGACCGGGAGGGACGCACCGCTGGTGTACCAGTTATCGTGCCAACGGTAAACGCTGGGTAGCCAAGTGCGGAGAGGATAACCGCTGAAAGCATCTAAGTGGGAAGCCCACCTCAAGATGAGTACTCTCACTCTGTTAAGGAGGTAAGGTCACAGTAAGAACAGCTGTTGATAGGCGTTAGGTGGAAGTTTAGTAATAGATGAAGCCGAGACGTACTAACTGACCGAGGGCTTGACCACAATAACCACGACAATTTGGATTTGAAACACTAGCTATGCAATCTTAATGGTTCTAACCACTTCCTGGTGCTTATAGCGCTACGGAACCACACCGACCCCATCCCGAACTCGGAGGTGAAACGTAGCTGCGGCGAAGATAGTTGGTGGGTAGCTGCCTGCTAAAATAGCTCAGTGCCAGGATAATTAATTTAGACTAAAACCTCCTTAGGTAACCTTGACCTGAGGAGGTTTTGGTTTTAGGGATAATTGTACTTCCCCATCAGGCCACACCTAAAATTTAGCCACTTAAAATAGCCACTTAAAAGGGAGAAAGAAATCTCAAGAGTATGCTACCAACCGATGCCAGGGCGTTGCCTAAATTAGAACCTCCTTTAGAGGTTGCAGAATTTTGGGCAATTTCTATGCCTTTAACTAAACTCTGTGACGCCTGGTATCCAGGAATATTTCCTTGTTCTTTAAAGAGTTCACTAGCGATAGTACCATCTTGGGTCGCTGCTACTTCCTCTCCCAGTCTGAAACGAGCCATACCACGAGCCAAAAAAGCTGGAGCAAAGTCAGGCTTCATGCTCAAGGTTTTGTCGTAATACTCAATGGCAGTTTTGTAGTTACCTCTTTTGGCTTCTACTACTCCCCACGCATAGAAATCTTCTGCGGTACCTGCATAATCTGGAATACCGATGGTTCCTTGTATATAAGCATTACTCAAGCTCACACCATACAATTGGGCATTAACTAAAAACGCTTCCCTCAGGTCAGTACTGAATAAGTTAGCACCAGCAAGATTAGCACCAGCAAGATTAGCACCATTGAGAGAAGCACCACTGAGATTGGCACCACTCAGGTCAGCTCCTGTCAAATTAGCACGGCTGAGATTAGCACGACTCAAGTCAGCCCCAGCGAGATTAGCACCCACTAAGTCAGCCATAATCAAACCTACCCTAGTTAAATCACACCCTTGACACTGTTTGGTTGACAGTAACTGTTGAGTATGAGCTAGATTTTCAGCTTTAGCAATGGTGCTGAGGCTGGTCGTGGTTAGTAAAGCCGCAGTGGTTAAAATGGTGAGTTTGATGTTCATAGAATTCATTGTTTTTAAAACAGCTGCTAATTATGAATTAGTAATTATGAATTATGAAGTGTAAATTAGCAATTATGAATTATGAAGTGTAAATCCTAGTTGTGGTTAAAGTTTTTAGTTAATGTGATAGGCTAAACTTCTAAACCCCTTTAAAGTTTAAACTTTAAACCTTAAACTTTAAACCTTAAACTTTCATAAGTATCCCTAATTTTTAAAAAATTGGGTAGCGAAGTTTTGCGATCGCGTTGGTGATAGTGCCCTTGCTTTGAGAATTGCCGCTGTTAAAAAGACGTAGGACACAACCCCAACTATTGCCAAGAGTATACTATTAACATATCCCATCGCATTCCACAAGGCATGCAGAGCAGAAGCATTCAGATAGCCAATGCCTATGATCTGCCAACGCTTACGGGGTTTGAGGACGCTTAACCCAACAAAATACCCGAAGTATCCACTATAAGCCATGTGTCCTGCCACTGAGCCAAGAACCCGAGGAATCAGCAACTGCAATCCTAACAGGTCACCCTCCAATTCAGTAGTTGGCAGTATCACACCCTCTATAATATTCGGCACATATTGCCCTAAGGTTTCTACCAAGGTAAATCCCACCCCCGATGCTGTCCCCAATAAAATTCCATCGAGGGGTTCCCAGACACCAATTCTTTCTCGCCAAGGGGTACGCAGGAAATGTCCCAAAGCATATAGTCCCAGCATAGGTATAGCCTTGAGCAACTCTTCCATTAACCCAGCACCAAAAAACATCCGGATGAATAAAGTAGTCAAGTTGACAACTTCACCTAGTTGTGGTATGTCGCCAGGTAAAATTCCCCGAAAAATTTTGATAAATAGGGGCAGCAGCGGGCTGACCAAAATTAAACTGGTGGATAGAGTACTACCCAGCAGAACCCACCAAGGTTTAGGTTTGCCACAAAGTTGGTAAACAAAGTAATAGGCTAATCCTGCCAAGTAGGCAGCTAGCAAAAGATTAAAAACTACTGGTTGACCAACTGCAGCAAACATTGATACCACAAAGAGTACAGTCACGATACCAGGAGCCAAAAAAGCTTTTTGATTTAAATCCCGTCCTGTTGAAAAGATGGGAAACAGTTGGGTAAAGGTGACATAATCGGTCTGAGGCTTTGGTATCTTGCTAATCGGTTTTAGGGGTTTTTCTATGGCAATAGTTTGGGATGGGATAGATGGTAAATTAAGGGATGTCGTTACCTCGCACTCAAAGATGAATTTTGGACCATCGTGACCCAACTCAATCCGATCCCCGGAGTGCAATTGCTGACAACCCTGCAAATATTCGCCATTCACATAGGTACCATTCACACTATCAAGGTCACAAATTTCCCAGCGGGGACAGCCATTTTTTAGAGGGGTCAGAGGGCTAATTACCGCATGACGGCGCGATACGCTGACGTAGCGATAGGGATCTAAGGAAATTTTACAGTTAGGGTCACGTCCAATGACGTTATCCTCTAATTCAGAAAGGGGTAGTAGGGCGAGTATCTCTTTGTTATCGCTAGTGGAAAGCTGGCGCAGAAATCCACTGTAAACTTGACCAGTCATTGCTACTTTGGTCGTTATTGGTTATTCATACTCCCCATGCTAATCCGGCAGGGGATTCTAGTTTCAAGAACGTTTCTTTGGTTTGCAGATCTCTCGATCAACACAGATAGAAGAAACATCGACCCTCCTGTCTTGATGGAGAGCGCGAGTGGGGGTTTTCCCCAAGACCGCGCTGCATCGCTCGCATACTTCCCAAATGCCCAACAGTCCCCTTAGCAGAGGCTTTGGATTACTTTGGCTGCATTAACATCACCAGCATAGTAATCAGTTGTCCAACGTTTTTGTATATCCTTGGATCCTAATCATCCACCGTTTTCAATGGTTTCTAGCAAAGGAATTGCACCACCAAACGAATTGCACTACTATATTTTAATAATGTCCTTAGCCCTTTATATTCGCTCTGGCATCAAGCACCGCTAGGTAGAAAGAGAGACCACCGATAGGAATACTAGCAGCGAGGATAATTCCAGTCACCAAATTCCCTAACTCGGGGTCACCATAGGAAAGTTCAAAAATTGAACCCACAGCCGCAATCCCAGCAACACAGGCAATCATCAAAAACAGAGCACTTTTTGGGGTCATCATAAGCTTTTTTGTGAAATATTATTATCAGAAA
This sequence comes from Moorena producens 3L, assembly GCF_000211815.1. GTDB lineage: Bacteria > Cyanobacteriota > Cyanobacteriia > Cyanobacteriales > Coleofasciculaceae > Moorena > Moorena producens. The sequence continues at coordinate 54,602 of NZ_GL890941.1, read as the reverse complement.
TCATAAGATTGAAATTAGCTGTGGGGCAATCAATTAAACCTAACCGCTAAGTAATAGGTCATATCTAGCCCGTTTTACTATTTATGATGCTTGGGTGTTAGTTAATTTAAAATTCAATATTAACAATTCCCAATTTTTAATTTATACCCATTAGATAAACCCTATTATAAGTGATTAACCGCACTTCAGATCAAATTTATAAGAGCAGTCACAGTTCAGTAAGTTGTAGAAGGTTAAGGGAGTAGAAAGATTACTGTGACTATAGCCATCGTAATTGAAAAGTTAACAAGAACAGGTCGTTATAGTCTTTCCCATCACCCCATCACCACCTCACCAGAGGTTTCACAAATAAACTCAGATTGGTATAGTTATTTAATTGGTTTCACCGCTTGGGGTGAGAACCCGTGCTTATTCAATTCTTCAGTCAAGGCTAGACCATTTTGCACCCGATCAACAAACATCACTCCTTTAAGGTGGTCTATCTCATGCTGAATGACGCGAGATAGTAATCCATTCGCCTTTAAGGTTCTAGGGCGTCCGTTTTGATCCTTGTAAGCTACTTCAATTTCGTCTGGACGGGTGACATCTAAATATACACCGGGAATGCTCAAACAACCTTCCTGGCCATCACACGGGGTGCTACCAAAACTCTTGATTTCTGGGTTAATTAACACCAGTGGTTGGTTATCTTGGTTATTAGGTTCACAGTCAACCACAATCATTTGCTTATTAATCCCGACCTGAGGGGCTGCCAAACCGATACCATCTGCACTGTACATGGTTTGCAGCATTTGCTCAGCTAATTTCCGGATGTTCTGGTCTACTTTAGCAACCCGCTTAGCAGGCTGACGCAGGACGCGATCGCCTAGATAATGAATTGTTAATGGTGGATTCTCTAATTTTTTCTTTTCAACGATAAGTTCAGCAGTCATGGGGTTATCGACTTGTGAGTCAGGGTATGCTTAGGGTTAGACGCTTAGCTGCTAAAGGATTAGAACACTCAACATACACATTCTTCAACAGAGTGCCTAAGACAGAGTGCCTAAGTTGGTCTATTATTATAGTCTTGCCTCGCTTTCTTAGTTTATCATGCCCCACGCCCCAAGAGCCTTCGCGCTGCGGTGCGACAAGGCGCTGCCTGAACCTCCTCAAGGGAACGCGCACCAAGAGAGGGGATGGGGACTGCGCCCCAATGATTTCATTGATTATCCCTGGTCGCCCATAGGTGGGTATTATGTCAAAATCGTACGTTTGTTGTGATTTATTGCTATCCCAAAATTCTTTTACAGCTTTTGATTTTCCTGGAAACTAGCAGCTCTATCGGTTAGAACCCAACAGTAACACCAAGTCAGGGACGGATGTTTAAATTTCTCACTCAACTGGACTACCTGCTGCGGGAAACTTTCTTAGGTCTACAACGTGGCGGCTGGAGCAACTGGGCGGCAGTTAGCACAGTCACTGTCCTATTGTTTCTGTTTGGTATAAGCTGGCAAGCCTCCTGGCAGTTAGGTGGGCTACTCAATCAGTTGGGGAGTCAACTAGAAGTGGCTGTTTATCTCGAACCAGGGGCTGAGGCAGAAATGGTCTTACCAGCAGTTGAGAAATTGCCCAAGGTGATGGCGGTTCAAACTATTTCCAAAGAAAAAGCTTGGGCATCCTTGGTTGAGGAACTGGGAATTTCGGACATTGCTGCTGCTACGGAACAGTTGGAAGGGAATCCCCTAGTGGATGAACTGAAGGTAAAGGTAAGCAAACCAAAGGATGTGCTAATTCTTGCCCAGCAGTTGTCACAGTTGCCAGGAATAGATCAGGTGCAGTATATGGATCAGACTCTCAAACAAATGCGACAGCTTCATCATGGTTTAGGCTGGGTGAGTCTGATCATTACTACCATTCTCAGTCTGACGGCAGTGGCAGTTGTTACCACCACAATGCGCCTGATTGTGATCGCAAGACGCCAGGAAATTGAGATTATGCAGCTAGTTGGGGCAACCAGATCCTGGATTTATCTGCCATTCATGTTGCAAGGAATTACTTTTGGTGTAGCTGGGGCAGCCCTAGCCTGGGTTTTGTTGATCGGTCTGCGGCAATTTCTGACTAATCTGCTCGCGACTGGACCTGATTTTATCGAATTTATCGCTACAGTGGTGCCACCTGACCCACTTAAAATTGTGGTGTTACCCTTACTGCTGTTGATTCTCGGGGGTTCAGTGGGTTTGCTCGGTAGCTGCTTAGCTGTTAGTCTCGAAAGCATCGCTATCGGAAAATGAGGTTACCAAAATTTGGTCTAATTCTGGTATTTTGTCAGTGGTTAGTGTCATGGCAAGTGGTTAGACCAACAGAGCAATGATGGAATGGAGGTTGGTAGACAGACTCATGACCCACGACTAACAACTAATGATACTAATGACTAAGAGCTAATCACTAAGGACTACTTATGCGATCGCAATGGGAATGTTTTTTGCAAAATCAAGGGAGTTGGCATGGTTCCTTTACCACATTCTCACCAAAAGGGCAACAGTTAAAAGATATTCCCTCTGTGCTCACTATAGAAGGACTCGACGATAACCACAAAATTCGTTTGACTCTTCGCTATCTGCCACCTGAACAAGCTATATTCAACCGAGTTCTGGAATACACCCATGTAGATCGCTATCTTATGTTCTTTGACACTGGTGCATTTTCCCAAGGCGCACTACAGTGGGCTCCTTATCCCGAATTTGGGGCAGAATTTGGCTTGATTGAGGGTAACCGTCGTCTGCGGATGGTGCAACTGTATAACAGGGAGAGTCAGCTGAAGCAGTTGACCTTAATTCGAGAAAAACTGGCGGGTACGGATACACCAGAACGTCCAGCATTAACCTTGGAACAGTTGCTCGGAGAGTGGCGTGGAGAGGCAGTAACCCTTTATTCTGATTTGCGATCGCCTAACATCTATCCTACTCACCTTAAACTTCAGCATCATGAAAGTAACCGCTTAGTACAACAACTCACATTTGGCACAGGAGAATCATTACGTACCATCACCTCTAGCGCTAAGATTGATGGGTCAATTCTGTATTTTGACGGCGGTGCGACCCCGGTCGGGTTTCCCGACCTAGGGAACGCGCACCAAGAGAAGGGTGCTGTTTCTACTCAAGTTTTATTATTGCCCGATGGGGCATCATCTACTTGTCCAATAACGGTTAAGCCAGGTCATTCTTTCTTCCTAGAAGTAGGTTGGTTGTGGCAAACTAACCAACGTCAGCGGCTGATTCGCTCTTTTAACGATAAAGGGCAATGGGTTAGTCTTACTTTGGTAAGAGAGCACAAAGTATCTTCTGGGCATTATATAAAAGAATAAAAGATGAAGTATCAAGCATGAAGTATCAAGGATAAAGTATCAAGCATGAAGTAGGTGGGCTTTTTGACAACCCAGTCAACCTGAAGAGATATTATCTATAGCGTTTTTAAACGATATGTGAAATTACGATTGATGGATAAAGGTAACTTCGGATCAGTAGGAAAGAAATACAAGTATTTTTTGATGTTATGAGCAATCAAAATTTGGTTTCATGTTCTATTTGGAAATGCTATGTAGCATTTTGATTTTAGATGTAAACATAGCGGTGCGACCCAAGGGGGATGGGAGCAGGTCAAATTTGCCGAACAAATGAACTACTTGACAAAACACCAAAAATTCTGTTATTGAGCCGGTCTTAGTTGCAGAACAGATCAACTATGTACCATTAGAGCTTGGCTTTTACCCGGGGGCTATAGTAATGGTAAAAATATTCGGCATTTCTGACATGCTCCCCCTATTACCTATTACCCATTACCTATTACCCATTACCTATTACCCATTACCCAGATAAGCGTACAAATGTTAGGCATTTGTGACATGCTCCCAAGGGGGATTTACTCGCCCTAGGAGGCGCGCAGGGTGGATTAATCTAAAAAAGCTATAGCGCTATTCCCTATTCCACCTGAACCAGCGCTATAGCTTTTTAACCAGTTAACTGGCATAAGGTTGCGCATTTTTATCGTTTCTATTCCACAGCGGTAACTAGCAACTTACGTTAAATTTGTAAAATTTTGTATCAAAATTCAACATTCTGGATAAAATCCAAAATAACAGTGGTATAATATCTTGAAATTTCAGTCACATCCAAAAAACTTGTTCAAATTTGCCCCATATCGAATATGGATTGGTAAAGATGACCTATAAAGGTAGCTTAGAGATTCTCAAAGAGACTAGTCGGACTTTTTATATTCCAATTAGTACTCTCCCCAAAGACCTTCAAGAAGCTGTCGCTTCTGCCTACTTATGCATGCGTGCAATTGATGAAATTGAAGATCATCCTCAACTTGGTAAGTCTACCAAAGCAGCGCTGTTAAGAACAATTAGCTTAAACCTACAAACAATGGGCGACAGCTATACTGCTAGTTCTACTACTGATGAACTTCTTGCAGTTTTAAGTAAATACGAAACACTTCCAGAGGTAACAACTCGTATTGGTGAATGGGCAATTCTAGCACCAGAAACCATTGCACCTCGAATTTGGGAAGCAACTTCAGCAATGGCAGATAGAATGGCTTACTGGGTTGAGTGCGGTTGGAAGATTCGTACAGAGGGTGATTTGAATGGCTATACTTTCAGCGTTGCTGGTTCTGTAGGATTATTACTTTCTGATTTGTGGGCTTGGTATGATGGAACCCAAACAAATCGTCACCAGGCAATTGGTTTTGGTCGAGGCTTACAGGCAGTTAACATTCTACGTAATCGAACTGATGATTTGACACGTCACGTGGATTTCTTTCCTCAGGGATGGAGTTCAGAAACTATGCAAAGGTATGCCCGTATAAATCTTTCTTTAGCTGATGCCTATACTAACGATCTTCCCAAAGGTCCAGCTAGAAATTTTTGTCAAATTCCTCTTGCTTTGGCTCATGCAACACTTGATGTTTTAGCTCTCGGACAAGCTAAACTGAGTCGTGAGGCAGTGATTGGTATTGTTGATAAGTTGAGTGCGAGGTAGTGCTAAATCGTAATGTTCAGGACGAAAGCATTGCATTGTTGTGATGCACAAAATACCAAACTTCTTCAATAGACATCTGGAGGAAAGTGCTAAAACACTATTGAAAATTGCTTTGAGCAAGAATAAGCCAATCGGTGAAAAGTCGATCGTATCTAAGGAAAGATATGGTGTTGAGTTATTTACTGTTGATAAACCTCCAAAATTACAGCTTTGTATCTATTAATTTAAGAAAGGTTGACTTTATTAAATTACTCTAAAGAGTTTGACTCTAGTAATTAGATGTTCAACACTAATTTGTTGAGTTGGTAACCGTCAATTACCCATGACCAATTACCGATTACCTGAGAAGGTAATGATAATTAGTCAACTGTATTTGGGATGATATTTCTTTACTTTCAGCGACTTTGCAATAAAACTTATTATAAGTTAACTATAAGTATCACCAGAGTAGACAAATCTTTACCATAAGAACTACCCAGAATTTGTTATCCGGAATACACTTAACTCAGATTGAAGTATAAATCTAGAGGCTTTAAAAAGCCTGAGTCGATAGTAAAGAGGTAAGACCTATGGATAGCGAACTGAGCCAAGTTCTATTACTGGTGTTGATTTTTTCTATTTCCTGTATGATTTTGTCTCCGGTGTTATGGTGGATTCTGCCAGACAGAAGCATCAATAACGCCTAACCAGACTTTGCCAAAACCAAGCCAGTAAGCAGGTTTAGATGACATCAGTCTCAATAGCATGTATTATGAACCCACCCCTGCTTGGTGGGTTCACTAGAAAAAAAACTGGTCTGATACCTCACCCCTTGTAGGCAATTTGTGAGTCAATTTTTATACAAAATATTTTTTGCATCTCCTGCCCTTGGGTCAAACTTTTTGTAAAATTTCGTTAAGACCCGCAACGAATCTTTCAATACCCTCTGCTACAGTTTCTTTTTGCAAAGCACCATAAGCAAGCCTGAGGTAACACCCGTCCTCAATACCAAAGGCGCTACCTGGCATCACAGCTGCCCGATGTTCCCGAATCAGTCTCTCTACCAACTCAAAAGCATCCAACTGAGTATCCACTTTTAGGAAAACATAGAACGCTCCATCCGCAGAACCAATGGTACACAAACCCTCTAGACGTTTCAGGGAGTTCAATACCACCTGTCGTACAGACGCGATCGCATTAATATGAGGTTGACAGTAATCTTTTCGAGTATTCAATGCCCCTAAAGCCGCATACTGAGAAATGACTGGGGGACAAATTAGGATTGTATCCTGAACCTTTTGAATTGCTTCAAACAAGTGTTCTGGAATAATCATGTAGCCAATCCGCCAACTGGCAAAACCGTAGGCTTTGGAGAGGCTGTAGAGAGAAATAGTGTGTTGACTACTTTCGGGAAAGGCACCAGGGGAAAAGTGTTTCACCCCGTTGTAAGTAAAGTACTCATAAGCTTCATCACTGATGTGGTAAATTCCGTGATCCCCACAGAGTTGATTTACCTGACGCAATGCCTCTTCGGAATATACCGCCCCAGTAGGATTATTAGGTGATATGGTAACTACTGCCTTGGTTCTGTCGGTAATAGCCTGTGCGATCGCGGACGGACGTAGCTGGTAATTTTCATCGGTTGCCACCAGCACTGGATGACAGCTAGCCATCTGAATCGCCATTTCGTGGTTGAAATAGTAAGGCGTTTGAAGAATAATCTCGTCCCCAGGAGTGGTAATTGCTAGAATCGCGTTCATGAACGCCATGTTGCTTCCTGCGGTGACAACGATGCGGTTGGCGGAGTTGATCTCAATGTCGTTATCACTTTGCAGTTTTGCCTCAATTGCCTCTCGCAAGGCCGCAATTCCATGTACGGGTTTGTACTTATGATTGTCTGGTAAGCTGTAGAATTCACGCAACATTGCCATTGCCTCTGGGGGGGGATCATAATAGACCACCCCCTGTCCTAAGGATATGGTCTCAGGATATTTACGGATCAGTTCCGCAACCATCGGAATGACTGGCAACTGCACCGCCTGCATGCGGGAGCTTAGGTTTTTCATAGTTTCTTTTTGTTTTTGAGTGAACGCACCCGTGGTTTATACTAGCTAATCTCAGCAGTTAATCGAGATAAAAACAACTGAATTTTTTGATTGGTTTAGTTCAGTATTGTATTGCTATCCTTAAAGGCAGGGTAAACGCATCTAACTTAAGCAAGTTTTATAAAATATATATTTTTGAATTTTAACTATTACAGGATATTCCCAAAGATAGTCCTGATTATGACTTAATTTGATTGGTATTGCATTCAGGGTAAGCGCAAGAATCAATAAACCGTGGCTTACCCTCGAAAAAGACCGCGTCATTCTCAACAACTTAACTCTATTGCGAGTACAGTTCTACGAGATTATAGGGGTTTCGAGCCACGATCAACCGATATCCAGCCAATGCACATTATGGGCAATTTTTTCTTGCGCTTACCCTGGTATTGCATTGAGCAGACTATTCGATTATAAATCGAATAGTTGAAATTTTTAAATAAGTAAAATCAATTTACTAGAATTATTGGGTGTTAGCATACAGTTAACTATACACATTGACATTAATTATATATATTTTTAGTTTTAGTTATTATATTTGATTATCATAACTATATTAGTTTAATATCAATTCATATTATATTGCTGAATTAAACCAATTTTTTACTTCTTAATAAAGAAGTTTTTGATTAGCTTTTACAACCAAAATATAATCAGCGTGTTGATGAAATAGCGAGTGGCTATTGCATCAACACGCCGTTTTTCATTTGTCAGACACGCCAACGAGTTCTTAAAAATTAGTCATGAATTCATTATTTTATATTTGTTGATCAACTTAACCTGGTTATTATATCACACTCTTGCTTATTTGTCAATCTAAGTGAGATGCGTTTGCCCTGTCTTTAAAGCCTGTGTTTATAGCAATTCTTATTTAGATGAGGTACAGATTCCTGAGTTTTAGGGGGCAGCAACTTGTTAGCAACTAGCAGGTAAGAGGGAAAAGGTAAAAAATTATGTGTACCTCATAGCTATGATAAACCCTATTATTTGTTAATAAAACTTATTTTAATAAAATAAGTTTCGTTATTTTTAATTCAAAATTAAAAATAAAATTAACAAAATTTAAAAAAATATATAACCAAATCCATTAAATTAAAAAGTAGAATAAGCTTTGTAAATTGATGGGATACATTGGGAATTATCCATAGATACCCATGACTACAACTAATAGTTTTCTTAACCTTAAGTGGGAACGAAAATTTGAGGATAATGCTATGAGCGATCCTGATAGAGAAATGGAGATGCGATCGCCACAACTACTTCAACAGCAAGTCCAGGAGCAAGTTGACCAGGCGAAGACCGAGGCCCGTAAAGAAGAAGTTATCGACATTTACGAAGATTTGCTCACCACGATCTGGAGCCGGATTATGCCGACCTTAGGTAGAGTGACAGTAGTGTCGATTATGGAAAGAGCTCTAGCTTTGACAACGGAAAAATATCCCCTGATTGGCTATTTAGAATCGAGTGCCGAGGGAATTTCGTTTGAGGTGTTTCGCCAAAAGGTTTCACCAGAACAACGGTTACTAATTCCTGAGGCCCTCAAAGAGTTAGTCACAACGTTAATCGATATTCTAGCCATCTTGACGGGCGACATTCTAGTCAGACAATTACTCAAGGAAATTGAAGGGAAAAAACTTATATGATCAGGCCTCGGACAAAGCCCTTAGGTAAACTGCCTACTAGTATTCCTGGTCTAGACTCGATTCTGGCTGGTGGTATTCCGGAATTGTCCATTAACATCATCACTGGGCCACCCGGATCTGGTAAGACAATCTTTACCCAGCAAATACTATACACCAATGCTAGTACACAGCACAAAGCCCTTTATCTCGTTACCCTATCGGAACCTTCAGTAAAATTACTGCACTACCTACAAAAGTTTGATTTTTTTGACCCCAGTAAGGTAGGTACTGCGGTAATTTATCTCGACATCGGCGAGATTATCCGAGAGCAGGGTCTAACAGAAGCGATCGCTGCCATTATTAATTACGTAAAGGAGTACCGACCTGGGCTGATCGGCATTGATAGCTTTAAAGCTATTCATGATTTGGCAACGGATCCCGTAGAAGTACGTAAGTTTGGCTACGACCTCTCAGTGCGTCTGACTACTTGGGGAGTAACAGCTTTTTTAGTAGGGGAATACACTGACGAAGAAATTAAACATCAACCCATCTTTGCCATCGCCGATGGGATTATTCGTCTGCAAAATCAGCCTCTGGGGTTACACTACCAGCGTTATTTAGATGTGCTCAAACTCAGAGGGGAAAATTATTTTACCGGCTTGCATCCCTTTGAAATCAGTCAGACTGGCATAGAAGTCTATCCCCGGATTAAGATGCTGAAAAACTTATCATCGAAGCAGAAGACCAGCCAACAAAAACTTTCCACTGGCATCCCTGAACTGGATAGGATGTTAGATGGGGGATTGCAGCATAGCACGGCAACTATGGTTGCTGGAGGCGCAGGCACTGGTAAAACCTTGATGGGACTTCACTTCATTGTGGCTGGAATTCTCCAAGGGGAGCCTGGAGTAATTGTTACCTTTCAAGAAAATCCCCAACAGCTCAAAGCCATTGCCCTGTCCTTAGGTTGGGATTTAGAGGCCATGGAAAAGCAGCGAATGCTAGTGCATCTGTATGATTCTCCCGTAGAACTACAGCCGGATATCCATGCTGCTAAAGTTAAAGCTGTTGTAGAAAGGGTTAAGGCTCGCCGGATTATGCTTGATTCTCTCAAGGATATTGAGATTGCCACCCCAAATAAGGTTCGCTACAAAGACTATATTTACTCCTTAGTGAACCAGTTTAAACTTCAAGGTGTGACCACCATAGTAACCAACGAAATTGGGGAGCTATTCGGACCGTTTCAGTTGAGTGAACATGGCGTATCCTTTGTGGTGGATAATGTTATCCTCTTGCGCTATGTAGAACTATCCGGTCGCATTGGACGAGCCATAAACATTATGAAGGTCAGGGGAGCGCCCCACAGCAAAGAAATCCGGTTTTTTGAAATTACCTCAGATGGAATTCGCATCGACGAGGTGATTCAAGCTCAAACTGGTGTGCTGACTGGAATGCCTGTCTTTAATAATACTTACTCGAATGACAATGGCTTTAAGGAGTTGCTTAACCAGAGTCGTAATATCATGAAAATCTTGCAGGGGGTGGAGGAGATGGACATCAATGAATTAGCCAATCGCACTGGATTCAGCCCTCAAGACTTGCTCCATGAGTTAGAGAATCTCAAGCAGCAGGGTATGGTAATTACCTGGGAACATCAGAATACAACCTATTACAAAGCTACGATTTGATTGATTATTTGGATTGATTATTAGTTAAATTACCACTAATGACTAATCACTAATGGCTAATGACTAAGCCCACAATCAAATTAATGTCCACAGGAGTGCCAAATCTGGATGCCGTTTTGGGCGGTGGCTTTCCCATCTACTCATTGAATATCTTGGCAGGGGCTCCTGGCACTGGCAAAACCATTTTGGTGCAGCAGATTCTGTTTAACACTATCAAGAACCAACCCCATAAGAGAGCTCTTTATCTCAGTACCCTTTCCGAGCCAACCCTCAAGGTGGTGCGTTATATGCAGCACTTCCAATTCTTCGATGCTCAAGTATTTGGTGAGCAGGTGATCTATAGTGATCTCGGTTCATTCTTAATTGAACAACCGATGCCTAGGTTGGCGGATCATATAGTGGGTTTGGTCAATCAACATCAAGCAGAAGTTATAGTTATTGACTCTTTTAAGGCCATTGCTGACCTGACCGAAAAAAGTGGTGAATTCCGCCGTTTTTGCTACGAACTATCGGTTCGCCTCGCCAGTGCTCGTTGCACTACTTTTTTAGTGAGTGAATCCGATCGCTCCCAGATTAGCAACAGTGCAGAATTTGCTTTGGCTGATGGCATTATTTACCTTTCGACCCATGAGGAGGCAGGGGAGCAACGCCGTTGGTTACAGGTTCATAAATTACGGGGTCTGGCACCCTATATGGAACCATTTCCGTTTGTGATCACTAATGTGGGGGTGCGGATTCTCAGCCCTACCCTAACCCTCAGGCAAAAGTCGGTGAGTTGGTCAGTGCCAGCAGGGCTTATGGTGATGGGAATTCCGGGTTTGGATAAACTGTTGCGGGGAGGTATCCCCTACGGTCGTTCAATCATCCTCTCGGGAGTTGCTGGCACTGGTAAAACTACCTTTGGCCTACAGTTTCTCATGGCTGGAGTTGACCGAGGGGAAAAAGGTTTGCTCTTTTCTTTTGAGGAAACCCCCTCTCATCTGTCCCAGATGGCAGCCGGTTTTGGTTGGGACTTAGAACTTCTGATTCAACAGGAAATGCTGCGCATTGTCTTTGTTACCCAAACTAACATCCGGGTTGAAGAACACCTAGATCAAATTGCTCAGGAAATCGCCTCCTTCCAGCCTCAACGTTTTGTGGTGGATTCAATATCAGTCTTGCTCTACAAAGTCAATAACCGAGCCATCCAGCGAGAAAAGACCTTCCAATTGGCAACCCTGATGCAACAAATCGGTGGAGTGGGTATCTTGATCTCAGGTATCCCTGCTCATGAAACTGGACACCTATCCAGCTTTGGTGTGGAAGAAACCATTGTCGATGGCATGATTGTGCTATCAAAAGAACTGGTTGGTCGTAGACGCGATCGCTATCTAGAAGTGTTTAAAATGCGAGCATCTGACCATGTCTGTGGTTCTCACCCCATGGCAATCACAGAAAACGGTATTGAGATATTTTACAGTCCCAGCCAAATATCCCCCCCCTCAACCACCGAATCATTAAAATTTCTTGGGGATACGACCTATTTAGTGTTTGGGTCACTGCAACAATTGCTCCCAGGCAAAATCCCCTATAACACCGCTTGCTTGGTGGAGGGCGCTCCCGGACTGGGTAAGAGTACCCTAGCCTATCAGTTTTTGCTCTCAGGCTTGCATCGCCAAGAATCAGTGCTATATATTAGTGCCGATATTCCTAGGCAGCAAGTTTATCAAACCCTCCCAAGTTGGGGATTACTCCCTGACCCCTACCTGGAAGCAGGGCAGTTGGTGATCCTCGATACCTTTAGTCCCATGGTAGAGACATTGCCAGCAAATTCTGTACACCTGAATCTCAATGACCCGGAGATGCTTTTGCTCAGGATTGCGCAACAGCTCGAGCAAATGCCTAAACCCTGTCGAGTAATCTTTGACTCCCTCACGCCTCTACTAATCAGCTGTACCCCTAGAGAATTTATTAAGCTGGTCTACCGCAAAAATCGCCAACTCCGTCAGCCTGATGTGGCAGTGTTAGATATTTTTGCTCAGGACGGAATCGAAAAAAGCGATCGCTACAATTTACTGAACCTTTATGATCTGGTAATAGACCTTTATTCACCTGACTGGGATGAAATGAATAACGGAGCAGACATTGGCTACAAAAATTGGCTGCGAATTAGTAAAATTCGTGGCGCTAAGGCAGATCAGCGTCCCTACCCTTACAGTATCTCCCCCACTAACGGGATTGTGATTGAGAGCACCCCATCTTAATCAACGATTCTCGATCACGATTCATTTCCCAAACAGTAGAAAATCTCTCGACGCTTCCATAACATCTAGCGAAATCAGCGTGTCGGAACAAACTTTTGCTATCGACCACTCCAGAAAGACGCGCGCAAAATACCAAAATTTATGAACTGATCAACTATTCTCAGCCGTTAGTCTTATATTTATGAGTTTGTTTGAGAAATACGGTCTAGATTCTGATGCTAAATAGCCTTTACACTATCATTGCCCCTTAATATAAAAACATTTATGTTTAAAAATTATGACAGGCAACCAAGCGGTGTGGCAAACAATCTTTGACCAAATCAAGGCAACTATTGACCCACCAATTTGTGGTATGCTTCTTCTAGAAGAGCAAAAGACTCGGTTGCTTATTGTGCTAGGTCAGCAGTCAACTACTACTGCGGCTGAGCAATTGCTAGCTTTGGCACTGATTACCTTGGCTAGCTTAACTGACCTAGACCTCCAACCAGACCAAATTCAGATGGAGTTAGTGGCATCACAGGAAACTGATGCCCCAAAAACCGTGGCTTATTTAGCCCAAAATGACCTGAAGCGACTGTTTGTTACTCTAAGTTTTCTAGCATTTTGTTCGGAAACGCGATCGCTAAATGTTGCTGCCTTAGGGCAAGCACTACGAGAGAGCACCCTGATGCAAAACGCGATGGCTGGATTGGCGGGCTGGAATCTAATCAATCGTCAGGGGGTGATGATTTATCGCTACCCAGAAGCCCCGGAATTAGATTTAATTGATAAATACTATTCCGATCGCCGCTATTTTCAACAAGCTATCAAGGGACGCACCTATATATCAACAGTTTTTCGGGCGAAGAGTAACCTGTGGGTTGCCGTGGTTTCTTTACCAGTGATTGGAAATGATGGGCAGGTAGTGGGGATAGTATCTGGGGGTTTGGATTTGGCAGGAGTGCGGTCATTTCTGAGCGTGCCAGTGATTGATGACCGTAAAATCAAGGGTCTAATTACCATTGCTAGTTCAGAAGCAGACGCTTTTGGTGAGAAACAATTGAAGGTTATCAGCTCACTGGGCTCTTGATAGTGATCAGTCAAAACTTTCCCTTGTTGGTTAATCACTACCGGATAGCTCGACAATATCTGCCGTTGTGAGGCTGGTGTCTGTAGCAGAGCTGACTTGATGATCAGGGCAAACTGCCGTTGACCTGATCGGATGCGAGTAGATCTGCCAAGGATTTTCCTTGACTATCAAGACCTTCAGGGTTTGAAGTCTGTGACTAGATGTGTTATGTAAAAGATTTACTAACCTTTCTAGCCCATCTGGAAAAACAAGTGGCTCTCGCTGATGGGGTCTTGTTTGGTGCAGGTACAATGCCAGCCTATGGTGTCAAGTTAATTTAACTTAAACTAAGAGACAGGATATCTGGTCATATCTCGTCTGATAACTCCCTCGATCGATAAAATAAAACTTGAAGTTACATACTTGAAGTAAACTGTAAAAACGTTAAGGCTCAAGGTAACAAACATGCCAGTTTCTGAGTAATTGATCGAAGGAATTGTTTCAGACTTGGCCTTGGCCTATTGGCCACGCTACGCGAATGGCCACGCTACGCGAACAGACTTGCTGACTTGACCAATCTCAAGTTCCCCTAATCCTAGATTACCCCAATGGTTCAACAACCCAAGCTTGACTATTCCGTTATCTGGGTCAACCGCATGGCAGATATTCCCCAATCCCCTTGGGATCACCTTGCCCAACCCCTAAAAACCCCTTTTCTGGAGTGGGAGTGGTTGAATACTATTGAAACATCTGGCAGTGCTACTGCTAAAACCGGTTGGTTGCCCAATCACTTAACGGTGTGGCGAGATAGACAGCTGATCGCTGCTGCACCTATGTATGTCAAAGGTCACAGTTACGGAGAGTTTGTCTTTGACCAACAGTGGGCGGATTTATCCTATCGCTTGGGCATTTCCTATTATCCGAAGTTGTTGGGTATGACACCATTTACCCCAGCGGTAGGCTATCGGTTTTTGATCGCACCGGGAGAAGATGAAGATCAGTTGACACAAATCATGGTAAGTGCTATTGATAATTTTTGCGATCGCAATCATCTGTCTGGTTGTCACTTCCTCTTTGTTGACCCGGATTGGCGACCAGTAATTGAACGCAATGGTTTTAAGGGCTGGCTACATCACAGCTATATTTGGCAAAACCAAGGCTTTAGTAGTTTTGAGGATTACCTAAAGGTCTTTAATGCCAATCAACGCCGCAATATTAAACGAGAACGTAAGGCTGTAGCCAAAGCAGGTCTGACCCTGAAAATCTTAACGGGGGATGACATTCAAAAATCCTTGTTTCCCTTAATCTACAGCTTCTACAGCAGCACCTGCGATAAATTTATGTGGGGTAGCAAATATCTCACGCGCCAGTTTTTTAAACAGTTGTATCCTAACTACCGTCAGCGAGTGGTACTAATTGCTGCTTATCGGGAGGAGGATGACCAAAAACCAGTAGGAATGTCCTTTTGTATAAATAAGGGCAATCATTTGTATGGTCGTTATTGGGGCTGTTTTCAAGAATTTGACTGCCTACATTTTGAAGCCTGTTACTATGCACCGATTGAGTGGGCAATCGGCCAAGGAATCACCATGTTTGACCCTGGTGCTGGTGGGCGTCACAAGAAGCGTCGTGGTTTCCCAGCAACTGCTAACTATAGTGTTCATCGATTCTACGATAAACGCTTTGACCGGATTTTTCAAAACTATATCGATGAGGTTAATTTAATGGAACGTGAGGAAATTGAGGCTATTAATCAAGATTTGCCCTTTACTAAGCGCGAGATTAACTTTCAGATTCCGGATTGATTAGCAGTTGAGGAGTATTTTGAATAAACGTGGCTTTTGCACAAAGCACGTAAGCATTCAGCGGTCAGCGGTCAGCCGTCAGCTTGCCATAACTAATATTAAAAGAATGCTTACTTATTTTATTCAAAAGTTCCGTAGCTTCCTAATAGCCCATAAGCACATCAAGTAGGGTGCGCTTAGCACATTAGCTGATAGCACATCAAGTAGGGTGCGCGATCGCATTAGACATCTCCAGAAACTCGGTTTTGACCCAGGCAGTGCAAGGGTTTGAGGTTAATTTTTGGAGATGTCTATTAGGTGATAGCTGATAGCTTACCAAAGCACAGATCAGATTTCCCGGATCTGAATTGAGATCAGGTCTTTACATAAGGTCATTAGGTGTGCTAATATTACCAATTCCTAGCATACAAATCAGGTATTGCTCAGCCCAAGTACAACAATAATGAGTAATTTTCGCCAATGCTCACCCTATGACCTGCTAGCCCTGGCTGTCGATGAAGCGTCGGAGGGAAGACACGCAGCCGCATTGCGTTATATGACCATGGCTGTAGAGCGTTCTAAGCTTCCAGAATACGCTAGTGACGCTCAAACCTTTATTCGGTTGCACAAAGCCACAGGGACTTTAGTACAAAGCTGCCTCTCCAGCCCTGAGGAAGAAAATCCAGCTAGGCTTTACTTTATCTTAGACAAGGGACGCAATGCGATTCGGATCGGTTACACTACTAACCCCAATGGTAATATTAGAGGGCTTGAAACTAAGAGTGTAAAGACTTTAGAACTAATAAAAATTATCCCAGGAAGTGCTAAGATGGAAACCGAATTTCACAGAAAGTTCCAACATCTTAGGATTTCTGGGGAATGGTTTGATGCGACTCCAGAAGTGATGAGATATATATCATCTCTTTGACTTTGTAATCTATCAGCTGTCAGCTATCAGCTGTCAGCTGCGTGCACGCTACTTGAGGTGCTATCAGCTGACAGCTGATAGCTGGTTATTTACGGAACAACCAAAGCTGAAAGCCCCGTGTTTTTAAACCGGGTCAGAAGTTACCGCAAGAATAGTGCAGCCAAAGCAAGTTGGTAGGCTATGCATTAAAGGTGACAGGTTTTGTTGTAAGGCTGCACTATTAATCAGGTTTCGTCTCCGGGATGAAAGCTAGTAGCGACTTTAGTCGCCGTGAATATTTGAATCTGTCCGGGTATTTGTCGCCATATAGTGTAGACTAAAATAGTAACGGAGGAGGTCGATATCCGGTGATCATACTTGAATTCAAAGCGTACGGGAAAGATAGTCAGTACACTGCAATAGACGAGGCTATTCGGACGGTCAAGTTTATTCGTAATTCTTGCATTAGATTGTGGATGGACAATAAAGGGACTGGAAAATATGATCTTAGTAAATACTGCAAGATACTAGCTAAACAGTTCCCTTTCGCTAATGAATTGAATTCAACAGCACGACAAGCAGCGTCTGAGCGTGCATGGTCATCGATTGTCCGATTTTATGACAACTGCAAAAAGAAGGTGCTAGGAAAGAAAGGTTTCCCCAGATTCCAAAAGCACTGTCGCTCTGTTGAGTACAAACAATCTGGATGGAAGCTTTCACCTAACAAAAAAGCTATAACTTTCAGGGACAAAAAAGGCATAGGTAAGCTGAAGCTCAAAGGGACATGGGACTTGTGGCGCTTTGATTTGAAGCAAATTAAACGGGTTCGCATCGTAAAAAGAGCTGATGGCTACTATGTACAATTCTGTGTTGCAGTTGAGGTAAAAGAGGAATTAACCCCCTCCAAAAGAACCATAGGATTAGATGTAGGTCTAAAAGAGTTCTATACTGACTCTGATGGAAACGCTGAGCCTAATCCTAGATTTTACAGGGCTGGAGAAAAGCGTCTAAAGTTTTATCAACGTCGAGTTTCTCGCAAAAAGAAAGGCTCATCCAATCGCAGAAAAGCTATTAATAGACTAGGCAGGCATCATCTTAACATAAGTAGGCAACGTGAAGAACACGCCAAGAGACTGGTTAGAAGTTACCGCAAGAAGAGTGCAGCCTTTATAGTTGATAGGCTATGCATCAAAGGTGGCAGGTTTTGTTGTAAGGCTGCACTCTTCTAAGGTTTCGTCTCCGGCACGTTGCGTAATCCGGTCTAACGACCTGGTCGCCTACGAAGACTTAAGAGTCAAAAATTTGGTCAAGAATCATTGTCTAGCTAAGTCTATTAATGATGCTGGTTGGTATCAATTCAGGAAATGGTTGGAGTATTTTGGAACTAAGTTTGGCCGAGTCACTGTAGCAGTGAATCCCGCCTATACTAGTCAGAACTGCTCTGAATGCGGCGAAACGGTGAAAAAGTCCCTGTCAACTAGAACTCACGTGTGCAAATGTGGTTGCAAATTAGACAGAGACCATAATGCCGCAATCAACATTCTTAATAGAGCCTTAGGTACGGTGGGGCACACCGGAACCTGGGTCTTAGACCCCAACGCTTCAGGAGATTTGGCCTCTACTGTTCTTGGCTCCGGCAAGGTTCAGCAAGTCGGATCGTTGAGTGAAGAATCCCCGCGTCTTTAGACCGGGGAGTGTCAAGAAAAACCTTGGTAGAAAAAGTAGGTAACCATCGGCACAACTGTAGCAACAACCAAAATAACTACAACCCAAAGGGTGGCATTGCTGTTTTTAGTTTCTTCTGCACTCTTAAAGTTGCCAGCAATGTTGATTTCTTCTTCAACTACAGGAGGACCAGGATCAGGTTCGCCAGATAAAACAGCTACTATGCGATCGCTTACATCTAAGAAACCCTGATTATACTTGTTACCATCCCGCAGCGGCACCTTTAGGGTTTCAGAAGCCACACTTTCAGCAATGTCATCGGACATAATTTCCTTAACGGCATTGCCAGTAACGATAGCACTGTTATTGGTCACAGTATTCAGCACTATCAAGGTTTGATTAGCTTGCTCCTCTGGAGTAGTATACCATTTTTCAAACAACCCTTGGGCAAAGGTTGCTGCTGTTTCACCATAATCTAGGCCATGGACAGTGACAAGTCTAACTTGATTGCCCGTTGCTTTCGCTAAATCCTCTAAGGATTGAGTCAACTTGCCTTCTGTAAAGCGAGAGAGAACTTCTGACTTGTCAATTACCCAAGTCGGTTCTCCAGCGCTAATGTTAGGCATTTGATAGAGATTGATGGCATTGGCTGGTGCTGCAATTATTCCGCTTGCTAACAGGATAGCTAAAACAGGGATAATTAGGGATTTTATGTATTTGTGTTGGTTTTGTAGTTGGTTGAGGAGCTGTTTCATAACAAAGCTGACAAAAAAGACGTTGACTCTCTCAAAATAGGCTTGTCCCTAAAATACTATGAAACTGGCCATCAACCTAATCTTATTTATCGGCAAGATAATGGTAATTAGTGAAACTGCTAACATGTCACCAGTCAGGTCTAGGAAATTTAACTATTATATAGTGGCTTTAGCCACCGCGAAAAAATATTTCTGGAATTCCGGTATCGTCGTCGCAATTCATGTATAATTAAGTATAGAGTACAGGCTGAAAAACCGTGATAGACAGCTGGAAGGAAACCATGTCTGACCGCCTATAAAGTAGTAATGCTCAGAGGGTAGGGAAAGTCCTCTTTAAAAACCCAATCGTCAACCAACAATTGGCGTGTGAACCTAGAAAAAACACTTTTGAAAAAACACGGTGCGCGCCTCCTAGGGCAAGTAAATCTCCCTTGGGTCGTACCTCAATGTACGGTGGGGCACACCGGAACATGGGAAAAGGGAGGAAAACAGTTTTTAAGGCACTCTCAAGTAAGTACCCAAACGCCTAAGGAGAACTGCCCTCTAGGTCTGTCGTGAATTGACTGGGAATTTGGTAGGTTACTACGGATTCTTGGTTAAGTACTGCCTCTTCCCGAGGACACGTCGGTTTACGGTGGTTCGTCGATCTAGGAATCCCCGCGTCTAATGACCAGGGAGTGTCAAGATAGCGATAACTTTCAACCTCGAAAAGGGGTCGATATTGGTAGACTTTGGTAGCTAAAAAGTATCGGTATCAACTCTCTTTCGGTACCACCTGAGCCATATATTTACCCCACAACTGGGCAGCTTGGCTACTACTGCCACTAGTAGGAGAATTATTATCATTGCCGAACCAAATCCCTGTAACGATCTGATGCTTGGGAATAAAACCGATAAACCACAAGTCTACATTTTTATCAGTAGTACCGGTTTTTCCCCCTTCTCCTTGACCAATCCGGGCACTGCGACCGGTGCCACTGGTTACTACACCCTGAAGCATTTCTGTCATGGTGTTGGCTACGGCTGGTGAAACCGCTTGCTTGCTGATATTTGGCTGATCAGCGAAGTTGTAGATTACTCGACAGGTTTGGTAGTCTTGGTTATCCGTGCAATCACTACTGTCGAGAATTCTGATAATGCCATGGGGACGATACCACATCCCTTGATTTGCGATCGCACCATAGGCTCCAGTCATTTCCAATAGACTAACTTCACTTTGACCTAAGGCTAAACCAAACACAGGATCCAGTTTTGAGCTAATACCCAACCGTTGCGCCATCCGTACTACTCTATCTAAACCAGCATCTTGAGCTACCCTGATCGCTACCGCATTTTCCGATTGAGCCAAACCAGCATACATATCAATTTCAGTAGCATCTCCAGACCGCTCACAACGTCTAATCCGTTTAATCCCAGAGCAGGAGTAGGTTTCGGTTGGTGAAATCCCTTTTTCTAAGGCAGCAGCATAGGCAAAGAGTTTAAAGGTTGAGCCTGGTTGACGCTTGGCTTGGATAACGCGATTAAACTGGCTTTTTTGGTAATCGGCTCCTCCAACCATGGCTAGAATCTCGCCATTACTGGTATTCAGGCTTGCGATCGCTCCCTGGGAAAATCCTAAGCGGCTACCAGTGTTCTTGACATAGTCCCGTAGAGCAGCTTCAGCTTTGGCCTGAGACTCAGTATCTACAGTAGTTTCTACAATAAAATTACCTTCCTTAGCCAACTCTTTGCCCAGTAACCTCCTCAATTGCTGGAAAACGTAGTTATAGAAATAGGGTGCCTTGGTGCTAGAAAGCATTTCTCGGGCTTTGGGGCTAACTTCAATCCGCGATCGCCTAGCTCGATTGGCTTCCTCTCGACCAATCATTCCCAAAGCGTGCATGCGGTCAATCACCCGATTCCGTAATTGTAATGAGGTATCATAATTTTGGATTGGGTTATAGCTATTGGGTGCTGGCAAACTTGCTACCAAAGTAGCGGCTTCTTGGATATTCACATTAGCTGCTGATTTGTCGAAGTAAAACTGAGCAGCATCTTCAAAACCAAATGCTTCTATACCTAAGTAAACTCGGTTTAAGTAAGCCTTTAAGATCGCGTCCTTACTGTAAACTGTCTCTAACTTTAGGGCAATAATTGCTTCCCGCACTTTCCGGTCTGCGGTATTGGCTCGACCGACATACTCGGGAAATAGGCTTCTTGCTACCTGCTGAGTGATCGTACTAGCACCTTCGCGAATACCTCCCCCTTGAAGATTCCGCACTACAGCTCGCATAATCCCATAGGGGTCTACTCCGAAGTGCCAGTAAAAGCGGCTGTCTTCTGAAGCAATCACTGCTTTCGGCAAATATGGGGAAAAATCCGATAACCTCCTAAGTTCTCGGTGAGCATCGGTCCGGGGTTGCCGTAGGGGAATTTGGTCACGAGAGTAAACAATCACAGGGCCTGTGACTCCCTCGGGCAATGGTCTGACTGATGGTGCTTTCAGGGTTTCAAATCCAATCAGTAATACCACTAAGGCAATTATCCCACCGATGCCATAGAGAAAGTAACGAATTCCTTGGATATACCAGGGGGGAGGATAGACGTACTGTAGCTGAACTGATGCAGCGAGTTCTGGTGGGCCGATGGTCAGGGTGTCTCCGTGATACAGAAGCAAGGAAGAAAGTCGGCGTCTGCCACGATAGATACCATTGGTAGAGTTTTGGTCTTTTATGATAAACCTACGGCCACGTCTACCATACCGTTCTAGGGAGAGATGAACTTGACTGACTACTGGGTTGCGAACGATTATGTCACAGGATTTGGAACTGCGCCCCAGTACGTAACGGTCCCCAACCAGGGGATAGACATCGGATTTGTTGGTATTAGCGTCTTGCACCCAAAGTTCCGGCACTCTAGCATTAGGCTTTAGTGCTACTGCTTGAAGATTGACCTTCGCATGAATGGTCTGTACTACCTGAGTTAGCTGACTAAGTATGGTCTTTGGTGGTTTGGAGGGTGGTTGAGAACTCATGGTTGTCAGCGATAAGCGATTGGCTTGGGTGCTTCTGGAACCATTCTAATCGCTCTAGCAATCAGCTCTTGTCCACTGTTCCCTGTTCCCCACTCGATCATTGAGCCCCCCTAGCCCCTCAATTTTGGGGGGAACAAAACTCTTAAAGTCCCCACTCGATCATTGAGCCCCCCTAGCCCCCCAATTTTGGGGGGAACAAAACTCTTAAAGTCCCCACTCGATCATTGAGCCCCCCTAGCCCCCCAATTTTGGGGGGAACAAAACTCTTAAAGTCCCCCCCGGTGCGCTTTCCAATGGGCGAGTAAATCGCCCTTGGGTCGCACCGCAAAGTTGGGGGATTTAGGGGGCTGGCCCAAAATCAGAGGATCGCGCATTCATACTTCAATTCAGCGAGTAGCAGGAAAACTACCACCCACAAAGTGAATATCACTAAAGGTTTCAATCCACAAACGAGCACCACAATCGAGTGGATTATCTGGGTTATAGACAATCTTACATGGACCAAGGATTTCCACTTCGTTGCCGTAGATATTGCTACCACTGCGTTTTACTGAAATCACTGGCTTGCGGTCTTGAGGGCTTTTCTTGATATTAGATCCTATGTGATTGCGATTAACATTAATCTTAGCTAGAGCGGGAGGACGACTAGTGCGCCATTTCCCCTTCGGTCCACGAGTACCTTTGGTAATTTGTGGCAAATGGTTGAACAGGGGAATAATCCAGAATTTCCCAGTTTTATAGGCACCCCGCACCCGACCCTTCTCTAGGAGTTGGCGCAATCGTCGAGAAGAAATTCCTAATAGAGATGCTGCTTCAGTAGTTCCAACGCACTTGTTCATGAGTGGGGTCTCTTTTAACTCTTCCTATAATACTAGTTTAATAGAAAAAATAAAAATTGGCCATGTGAGGGAGCAGGGAGCAGGTAATAGGTATAAAAGTGTGTTAAGCGTGGAAAGGGTGGGTAGCAAGTCAACTGCTGTGGTTTCCACTATTAGCGATTACGTCAATATCAGAATAGTTAGGAAATCAGGCAGAAAGAGAGTAGGGATTAAAGTGTGGTAAGTGTGGAGAGGGTGGGTGTCAAGTCAAGTGGTGTGGTTTGGAGTATTAGCGACTGCGTCAATATCGGAATAGTTAGAAAATGGGGAATCGGGAATGCGATCGCAAATAACCTAACTTTGGAGCGAGGGAACAGGGAATAGGGATGAAAGCAGCTAAAGTGTGGTAAGTGTGGAGAGGGTGGGGGTCAAGTTAAGTGGTGTGGTTTCGAGTATTAGCGACTGCGTCAATATCGGAATAGTTAGGAAATCGAGAATCGGGAATGCGATCGCAAATATCCTAACTTTGGAACAAGCGGAAGAGTCTAGCCTACAGTCAATCTTGTATGGGATCACATATAAATGCGCTCCCATTTTATTGTGTGACCTGCTCCTGACAATTGTTTGAATCCCTGAAGTAAAACTATTCCGGTAACTGTATTGATTAGTTGGAATTTTCTGTTCGCGAGCTGCTGCTGATATTGGAGATATCATGAATGCGTTCCATAGAGTGACCAAAGGTCAATCGCAGAAATGAGATTGGCAGGTTAGGGATTTTCACCGTCGGGGATGGATCGGATGAGGCGGGGTTCCGGATGGAGTGCGATCGCTTTAGCTTTTATAGCCAAAATCTAAAGCTATAGTGACAGTATATTTCCTAGTTTCTTTAATTGATTTTTTTAAAGATGCTTTGAGCTGCGTAAAACTTTCCGGTATTACTAAACTTGCTGCTACATTCAGGCTTGTTTCTACTTGACTAAACAAATTTATATTTTGTTTAAATTTTAAGTCTTTATTGAACTGGCGATTATTGATTATAAAGCTAATATCTGCGTCTTTTTCTAAAGAGTATTTCTTGACATATTCTTTAACAAGATCTAGATTAGGAGGTTCCTTTTTAAGCTCCATTTTAGCATGATTTTCTAATTCCTTTTTCTTGTCTCTAGAAATTTTTGCACTTAAATATAAATTATAAATAAGACCCAAAATCTTTGCTTTAACATTAGTCTCTTCTGCAAAATTCGTAACATCAGTAATCTTTAAATCAATACTTGTAGCACCTAAATAATTACAGATTGTTATATAGTGATACCACTTGGGAAGAACTACCTTATTTTCAACTTTATCTGCCAAAAAGTATTTCATCGGATCTTCAGAACTTTGAACAAGAATATTTCCATTATCAAGAATATTCTCATGATCTAGCTTTTTCAAAAAACTAATTGTTTCTGGATCTTGATAGTTTTCTATTAAGTTATCCATTAGCCAAGTTTGATCATTTGTTTGAATTGATTGGTAGAATTTATCATAGTTTTTATCATTCCTGATCTGTTCGATTTTATCGCCAGGTAAAACAATAATAACTCGCCGTTCGTTTGCGGAAGGAATTTTTTTTGGGTATGGTTCATATCCAACTGGCATTACCAATCTTCCTCGTTTAAAATAATCAATATACCATTGCTTATAGAAATAATACAACTTGGTAAAATGAGATTAGTTGTATTCAAAAATGAGCTGATTAACCAAGCAATAAATATTGGATTAAGTAAAAAAATAATAGATTGAATTATGGGAAATACAAATCTTTTCCATTTTGTTTGTAAGTATATACCAAGTAGTTGTTTTTTTATGGTGTTAAGCTGTAAATCATAAATTGTACGATCAAGGTTTTTTGAAAATTCTTCAACTCTATTAGAAATATAAAATAGCCAGTCTTGAACTGTATATCCATTTTTAAAAACAGGAATTTTTCCATAAATACCAATAATTGCAGGACGATTGGTAATATCAAATTCTTGAGTAACAGTTTCAATATAAAACTCAAAATTACTGTAAAAAAAATCAATCCTCTCTTTGTTAAATACTTTAAAGTTAGACAATTTTAATTTATCAATACGATTCATAACTAATTTACCTTCAGTATCAAATAGTTTAATTTCTCTTAAGTTTGTTACAAGTATACCAGGAGTATCTTTAACAAGTAAATCTGAAGTATCTTTTTGGTAGTTAGGTACAAAGTAGTAGAGTGATATCATATTGATTAACTGGTTTACATTAACTTCTGAAGTATATCTATGATTAATTGATTAGCCAATTTCCCTGAAACAAGACTACCCACAATCCAATCCGCGTTTTTGACAATTTGAGCATTATTGATAACTGTGTTTAGTCTATCTTTAAAATTTCTCAAATACGAATTGCTGAAGTCACTATCTGAGAAACTAGGTACTCCGCATTCTATTGGATTAACGTTCACCATATCTTTTCCTGGTAAAACACCAAAATAATTACCTACTATAATAAAATTATTTTTTTTTCCCCAATCATCAAAATGTTTAAAATCATGCTTAATAGCAGCTATATATCGTTGTTTTTTTGATTTATTAACAAAATTATCAAACTGATCAACCACCAAAATATATTCACTTCTGACAACATAAATAATATATTCTACTTTTTTAAAAACCTCTTTTTTAACATTATAGTTATTCCTGTCTCCAGCAATATCATCAATATAAGAAAAGGCAATTTTTTTGTTAGCTCTATTTTCTTTGATTACTACTCTTCGGTGTCGTTCACGTTTTGATGTAGGTTTGACATCTTTTACCAACTCACAATCTAGCATAAGTTTACGTAAAGTTGATTTACCACTATCATCAACACCAAGAATTCCAAGCTTTTT
Source organism: Moorena producens 3L (assembly GCF_000211815.1). Lineage (GTDB taxonomy): Bacteria > Cyanobacteriota > Cyanobacteriia > Cyanobacteriales > Coleofasciculaceae > Moorena > Moorena producens. The sequence continues at coordinate 29,058 of NZ_GL890941.1, read as the reverse complement.
ACCAAAAAACCAAGGTATAGTTCCATTGAAATAATTTAATTCTTCTGTATCCCATTCCCATTTCATAAGAGTAATTGAAGCTTCTTTAGTTTAATTTTATAACAATATTTTTTTATAAATGTTCATAACTGACATATCGCAATAAAATTTAATAAATTTTGTGAGCATGCCCGATGCCTGCTACTCAGTCATAGAGTAGAGGAGTTTTGCAATTATCCAATAGGAGCACTAGGGGAACGCTGGAACTGATGTGGGAATGCGATCACATGTAACCACTATAAGCACCTACACAAAATAAATTACCTACTCTGAATCTCTGTAACCCTTACATTGTAAGGCTTTGATTTTTGTAAAATGTGCAATTAATTTTGTGCACCTGCTTATAATAGTTTGAAACTAGTGGGGATGAGGGATTAAATGACAACTATATAGTTGGTTGCTTGAGATTTAGACTGATGTTATCTGTAGGAGCATAGGGGGTTGGTAGTGAGGGAAGAAATGGGCGGGGGAGAGTGAGGGTTTTTGCGATCGCAGCCGGTTTGTTTATATGCTTGAACCTAGGAATGTTACCAGGTAAAAATTCATATTCCTTATTACTGACATCAATGGCTTGCTCAAAATACACTCAATAACGAGTAAATTATATTATTACAGCCATCAAAAACTATTTATTAAACCATATTGGATATCATGCTGGAGGTATTTCTGGCGCAACTTATTACTCATGGCAAACTGATACCCCGAGTTTCTAGAGCAAATAAAACAGGCTAATCATCAATCTTCAACTGCTGGAACGCCCAATAATTAAATTGATAATTTTGAATAGTCACCAAGCCCTTAACCCCCTCAGCGAGTAGCAGGAAAACTACCACCCACAAAGTGAATATCACTAAAGGTTTCAATCCACAAACGAGCACCACAATCGAGTGGATTATCTGGGTTATAGACAATCTTACATGGACCAAGGATTTCCACTTCGTTGCCGTAGATATTGCTACCACTGCGTTTTACTGAAATCACTGGCTTGCGGTCTTGAGGGCTTTTCTTGATATTAGATCCTATGTGATTGCGATTAACATTAATCTTAGCTAGAGCGGGAGGACGACTAGTGCGCCATTTCCCCTTCGGTCCACGAGTACCTTTGGTAATTTGTGGCAAATGGTTGAACAGGGGAATAATCCAGAATTTCCCAGTTTTATAGGCACCCCGCACCCGACCCTTCTCTAGAAGTTGGCGCAATCGTCGAGAAGAAATTCCTAATAGAGATGCTGCTTCAGTAGTTCCAACGCACTTGTTCATGAGTGGGGTCTCTTTTAACTCTTCCTATAATACTAGTTTAATAGAAAAAATAAAAATTGGCCATGTGAGGGAGCAGGGAGCAGGTAATAGGTATAAAAGTGTGTTAAGCGTGGAAAGGGTGGGTAGCAAGTCAACTGCTGTGGTTTCCACTATTAGCGATTACGTCAATATCGGAATAGTTAGGAAATTGGGAATCGGAAGCGGCTCTAAGGTCGCATCATACATAGTTATCTAACACATTAATTAATTTATTACACAGGATTTTTCCCCACTCCACTACTCCCTATTCCCTGCTCCCTGCTCCCTATTCCCTGTTCGTTACAAAATTTTTCAAAATATGTTATAATATAAGATTATTTATGCTATAATAAAATTACCGTGGGCGCTAAAACGTTCCACGGTAAGAGCCAGCCCCAGATTTTCCACCCTCTCAGGCTGGCTCTCGTCCCCCAGTTAAGGAGATAACTTAATATTATGACGTACTCTCAGCGCCTCTATCCATGGGCGGTAGTTCGGTTATTGCCCATGATGCAAAGAGTGGTTGTTGGTCGTTTCCGCAATCGCTCGGATGCAGAAGGTCACATGCAGGCTCTGAAGCGGTTAATGCCTGATGCTGAATTTATCATTATCTTTGATATTGGCCAGGATATAGAGGGAGAATCTGAGGAGATGGAGTAGGGAGCTTAAGCTATCAGCAATCAGCTTTCAGCAATCAGCTTTCAGCATTAAGTTTTTGGTATGCATTGGTTTAATCTGTGTTATTGTAGCTAACCACTGACTACTGACTACTGACTGCTGACCACTGACCGCTGACCACTAACCGCTGACACATCACTTACTACTCACGATAGTCTCCCAATTCTGAATCACTTGCTGCAAAGCTTCTGGGAGCTGGTCATGACCAATATCGGCATAACGTGTGGTACCAGCATTGCTGCTCAGAGTAACACTGATATAATCAGCAGCACCAATAGCAGCAGGGTAACTCAACTGATCAAACTGACCAAAGTCTACCTCTTTGTTGAGAAACTTCTTAAAGCCTTTGACATCTTGACGGGAAATGCGAGCAATCTCAGTGGGAGTGCTATTCCCATTGATCCTTATGTACTGCTGAATCACTTGTCCATTCTTGAGCAGACGGGTTTCAACGGTTTGACCAAAGAAACCACCACTTGCGATCGCACGAAATACGGTATTCTTCTCTAGGGCTGGTGGTAATTCACTGCTGGGAATCGGTACTGCTGCCAGTAGGTCTTGATTGTCTACTGATTCAACCTGAGCGCTTGCGGTAGAGTTACCTGATGGTAAGAACTTCATTTGACCAGCTTGGCTAGTTACTGCACTAAAGGATACAATCCCGGTTAATGCACAGGCAGCAATAATATAAGAAGATGGAGTGATTGCACGCAAGTTTTTCATCTGATTCCCTTGATTAGTTGAAGGTGTACCCATAGGCCAAGGTAGAGAACTTACCAGCAGTATCAAGACCAATTGCTGGTGTTTGCCTCTTTACTTAAGACTATTGACTTTTGGGAGATTTGTTTTGTTTCGTGCTGACTACCGAACTATCGGTAGGGAAATCACTCCGTCAGCTTATGCGCTACGCGCACGCTACTTGAGGTGCTAAGCACCTACACAGAATTAATTGCCTACTCTAAATCTCTGTGACCCTTACCCTGCAAGGCTTTGAATTTTAAAAAATGTGCAATTAATTTTGTGTGCCTGCTTATCAGCTATAGCATTTTCATTTGAGATGTAAACTGAAAGGCCGTGAGCCACGCTTCGCGATGCTCCTTTCTTTGGAGCCGCTAAAAGCGATCAGGTCTTCTTGTATTTTAAGAAAAAACTCTGGAGCTCTTGCCTATTGCCTCTTGACTTTTTCGATAATTTATGAATTTACAAATAGATAGTTTGAAAACGCTATATAGTATTTTCATTTGAGATGTAAACTGAGAAAGTATTTTTTTTAATTTACTATAAAGATATGGTTCTATTGCTACTATTGCCTCTTGACTTTTTCCATGATTTATGAATTGAAAAATAGTTTGAAAGCGCTATAGGTTATGAGTACTAATTTTAAGTGACCTTAAATAGCAATGTCCTTGATTTTTTTAAAATATTAAGTTTTGTTAATTTAGTCGAGATTGTTGGCAATAATGCTATAGTTGTTATATTAGGTCTTTTGACAGGTAAGCTGATCTTTCATAACCTTCTATTAAGGAGATAATAATGCGTATAGTGATCATGTTGGTTGCTTCAATATTCCTGCTCTTCGCCAATGTTAGCGCGGCGGAGGCTTCTGTCTCAAACCCAGGAAGTCTCGAGGGTGAGTGGATAGGAACTTGGACTAGTTTGAATGCTACCACCTATAACGGTGTGATCGAGATGTATATAAATCAAGAGGGGGATAACGTATTCGGTACCTCAGTGGTGGGCAACACAAAATGTTCTCCTGAACGACTTTTCAAAGGTACATTGTCAGGCAAGTTTAACAACTTTATTGAATTGGAAATATCTCCTGAGGGAAAGCCGGACACCACAATAGCTAAAAATTGGGGGGCGATAACCAGGGACCGCAATGCTATCAGTGTGGTCTACAACTTCAACACTTCTGAGTCCAAGTGTGAAGGGGATGTCGGCACAATGTTCATCTCTAAGGTTCAGGAGTATTCCAAGATTCAGGGCATCACAAAGAAATAACTCAGGACTTACACTAAGACATCTTTAAGGAATGAAGAATTAAGAATTAAGAATTAAGAATTGGAAGTTTTTTGCATTCTGCATTCTGCATTCTGCATTCTTCATTCTTCACCCAGTAAGGCGCGGAATGCTCCTTGTCACCCCGTCAGGTCAAAATGTCACCTCCCTTATCAGCAATCATCATTGTTGCTGCTGCTGTGTTTGCAGTTATCGGTAATGGGAAGACAGAAGCATCAATCACACGCAGACCTGATACTCCTCGAACGTTAAGTTCTGTATCCACCACAGAATTCTGATCAATCCCCATTCTGCAAGTTCCGCAATAGTGCTGTGTTGTATTAGCTGTTTCTCTGATGTAACTCTCGAAATCTGTTCCCGGTTCTGGAGCAATTTGTTTTTCCCGCCATTGCCCCAAGCTGGATTGATTGCCAATATCGATACCTAACTGAAGCGCTGTTATACATGACTGGAGATCTCCTGGCACTGTCAGATACTTTGGATCAACAACAGGAGCTTGATCAGGAGAACTTGAACCCAGCGTAATAGTTCCCTTACTCTTCAAGTGCATGACATTTGGCCATAACCAAAAAGAATTTTTTGGGCCAGGGAAACCTTTGAGTGTTCCCACTCCCACTGAACACTCTATATCAACAACTGAACTACTATTTTCCGTAGAGCCGAAAATCACAGCTGGAGCTAGGCTATAGGAATACACTGGTACATCTTTATCTTCGGGAATAGAAAATCCGGCACTAACAAAAAGATCATCATGTAAATTCTTCCCTACTTCTGGAACATTCACAACTACTGGAATATCAAATTTCGCCAACTCAGTTTCGTCGCCAATGCCTGAAAGCATCAAGATTTTTGGACTCGCAATCGCACCAGCACTCAGCACAACCTCATGTCGCACCCCTGCAAAGTATTTTTCGTTCTTCTGAACATATTCAACACCAATTGCTTTGGTATTATTAAATCGGATCTTGGTTACCAAAGCTTCAGCTATTATAGTTACATTTGTATGAACCGCTGGTAAAAAAGTGTTAAATGTGGTTTCACGAAAAAGCTTTGAAAGTGTTTTGATATTGTTGAACTGAAATGGAGCGTATCCATATTGACTCTCGCTGGTATTATAATTAGGATTTTCAGGTAAACCGTACTGGTTAGCAGCAGCGAATAAATCGTTAATGAAATTCAAATTATCTGTCTGAGCCACCAAAACCTTAATGATTTGCTCTACACTTTCAAAGTGCGGTAGTACATCATTCCATGACCAACCGGGTGCTACCTTACCCCACTCATCAAAGTCAGAGCGTCCACCTCTGACATAAACCATGGCATTATGTAATGCACACCCACCTAGGGCTTTTGCTTGGGGCAGCATGATTACACGGTTGTTTAAATTTGTTTGAGGTACTGACTTATAACCCCAATCAATCTCTGGATGTTGTTGTAGGACTTCAAACCAATCACTTGGGTTGTACATCTTGGGATTGAGTAGGAGCTTTCCAGCTTCGATCAGGAGAATTTGTGAATTTGAGTCAGAAGCAGCAAGCTTTGAAGCTACTATGCTTCCCGCAGAACCTCCACCAATCACAATGTAGTCATACATGAAATTTGCTTCTGCCATATTGACTGCTCCCAGTAGAATCTGCTAATTAATTTTGCTATCAGCTTAAGCTGATAGCAATTGGCCAAGGCCAAGAACTTTGATGAAGACTTTCAATTCTCATTAATCTATCAATATTAGATTCTACTGTTTTTGCATTGCGCATTGGCGCAGGCTACTGCAACTACGGGTAGGGAAATCACCCCCTAAGCATTCAGCTATCAACGGTTAGCTATCAGTAATCAGTTGTTGAATAAAATAGGTAAGTATTAGTTTAATACTCACGAAAGTCATAGCGTCGAAGCCTTTACCACAAAGCTGACCGCTGACTGCTAACCACTGATGGCTGACCACTGACCGCTGACCGCTTACATAATTACACTTTCCCCCTTAACCCTTCCAATTGCTCCCGCACTGATAACGGTTGATATCCCAAACTAAATCCTAATGAACTATCCAATGAAGTATCGGGAGATCTAGGAGCAGCCATCGGTACATCTTTTTGTAGACAGCGTCCTAAGTTATCTTGGGAAAGTTCAAACACCTCAGCCATCAGGCAACCAAAGTCATAGCGGGAGATCCGTTCTTTTCCGCCCAGATTAACTAGACCTTGGACTTTCTCTAGAGCTAATAACAATCCCTTGGCTGCTGTTGTGCCACTGACAGGGGTTCTAATTTCATCGGTAAATAAGCTCAAGGGTCGCCCTTCTCTGATGATTTTGAGAAAGGGTTGGATAAAGCTACTAGCAGTAGGGGGAACTATACCAAACATTAAGGGCATGCGGCAAATCGCGACTTTAGGATAATGCGATCGCATCCCTTCTTCTGCCATCACTTTTTGCTCACCGTAATAGCTGATAGGCGATACCGGATCAGTTTCCAGATAAGGAGGATTTAAACCATCGAAGACCAAGTCAGTAGAGGTAAACACGCAAGGGATATCATAATCTGCACTTAGTCGAGCAATATTGATAGAAGCTGTAACATTAATCGAGTATGATTCCTCTCGATGGGTCTGGCAAAAATTAGGTTTAGATTGAGCTGCGGTATGAATTACTCCTGCTGGTTGAATCTCAGCAAACAGATGCTTTATCTCCTGAAATTCTCTCAAGTCAGCCTTTACCAAGGTTATTCCCGGAATATCTATCGTTTGGGAAAAATACGTTCCATAAATATCCCATTGTTCTTTGGCGAGCTGACAAAGGTTCCATCCTAGAAAACCGCTAGCTCCTGTGACTAAGAGTTTTTTTCTCATCAAAATTTAGGGTTAGGTGCGTAGGGTGCGTTAGGGGCGGACTTGCCCTTATTTTTCGCCTCGTAGCCAGCGCTGGGATAGTCCGCCCCGTAACGCACCACAGAGTCAAACAGCTTTAATGATATGCACCCTTTCCAGTCAACCATCGACGGTTAGCGGTTAATAATAGCGTGTTCCTTAAATACCTCTAAAGGAATGTAATCAAGCGCTGCTTCATGGGTTGCTGACAAAATCACCGGTGGCGCAACTCCAGCATCCAGCGCCTCCTTCCAACGACTGATACACAAACACCATTGATCTCCGGGTTTAAGACCAGGAAAATTATATATAGGGGATGGTGTACTCAAATCATTGCCCCTTAACTGAGTAAAGGAGAGAAACTCTGCAGTCATTTCTGCACAAACGATATGTACACCAACGTCAGATGGTCCTGTATCACATTTTCCATTCCGAAAAAATCCCGTCATCGGAAATGTGCAGCACACTTTTAGTGTTCCGCCAAGGACGTTTTTGGCATCATTGTTCATGATAAATAGTAAACTTTATTTAAGCCAATAATGTTGGTATTTTGTTGTAAGCTATTAGCTATCAGTGGTCAGCATTCAGCTAATGCGCTACGCGCACGCGTGCGCGTTCAGCATTCAGCTATCAGTTATCAGCTTTTTAATAGTCGAAGCCTGTGCCACGCTACGGTAAATAATTTTTTTTTAGCTGAGAGCTGACTGCTGAGAGCTGACTGCTGAGAGCTGACTGCTGAATACTTACCAAAGACTATACTAAGATGCTAGAGACGAAGCTGCCATACACATCGATGGTGATGAAGGTTGAAGCTTTACATCTACGGTTTTGTAACCAGCTGTCATCAATAAATTAGTAACCACTAATTGCGCCCTTTGATTAGCTTGCTCTAGCACACCTTGCTGACAAGCAGTAGCCTGAATTTTCCGGAGGGTTTGCTGTTGAGCTAGCATCTGTAATTGAGGAGCAACATCAGGTCCGAGACCCAAAAATCCTCGGTTGTAGTCGTAAATCTGGGAACGGGTAACATCAATCTTGCTATCCAGTAATTGGGGCGCTGGTAACTGCACTTGGATCGAGTCATTGCTGACTTTGACATCATCGACGCTTAATTTCCCTAAATCAACCCCAGCTCGCACTTCCCCATAAGCAATATAGAGTAATGTCGTTGACGCTAAGCGATATTGTCCTAAGTTTCTATCTTGACGAGTTGGGACCACCGCCTCCATGCTAAACACAGCAGTGGTCAATTCACTAACATCACGAACTTTATTAACCACAACGTTTCTGACATCCACATCTGGTTCTGGCTGTGATAAGTTTAATTGTGATAAGTCGAATAGACCATTAACTTGTTCAAACAAGCGGGAGCTAGTGCGCCACATCACCACTCCTATAATTAGCGTCGTGATTATCATGCCCCCTGTGCTCATCAAAATCAAACCTCTAGGTATACTAGAGATAATGCTAAGTAACTGATGCTTTTGATGCTGACTTTTCATTTTTGTTTACCTTAAAAATTATCGTCAGGAATTATGAACTTTAATTATTAACAGTTAGTTATTCTCAATCTATGCTATTATATAAGAATAACTAAATTATATTTAGTGTAAAAAATCTATTATAAAAATATCAAACCTATACACCTAGTTTTAGGCGATTGATTCAAGTTAAAAGACTAGCATAATAGGTACCGAATAGCCTGATTAACAATTCTATGGAGCGATTGCTTGTAAGCAACTGCTATGTTGTTATATAGCAGTTATCGATTGGCTAAAGTACCTCGTCTCTATTCTTTCATACTTGATGCTTAATACTTGTGCTTATCTACCTCAACCCAACTTCTAGTTTCATGGGACTCATGGGTTAAATCCATTAACATCTGGGAGTACACTCCTTCTTTGAGAGATAGTGTAGTGACGCTACCATTGTCAATGGCTTGCACCCAATGGTCAACCACCCGGATAAATGGGGCTAAACGACCATCGAGATAGGTTTCAGGAAATGCTAGTCGCTGGGGAATTTCTACTTCCATCAAGGATTGACCTGCGGTAGCTGCCCACAGACGAAATCCATGAACGTAGTCTTTGAGATTGTTACTGCCTAAAACTAAGGTGCCGCGATCGCCATAAACCTCTACAAAGTGACCTCGCCCTTCATAGGTTACGGAACTAATACTGAGTTGACAAGGGGTACCATCTGCCAATTCCAGTAATAACAGACAGGTGTCATCAGCATCTACTGGCTTAAGTAAATTGCTAGCATTGGGGTCTGGTCGTGCTGGAATTGCAGTACTCACTTGAGCACACAACCGCTGCACTGGTCCAAATAGCCAATGAATATAATCAAAAACGTGAGAACCAATTGCGCCTAGTACTCCGCCACCCTTATCCTTTTGAGCATACCAGTTCCAGGGGCGTTCAGGATTGGCTCGGCTAGAGAATAAGCAGTCAATTTTAATCAGACGCTTTTTACCGACATAGTCTTTTTCGAGATATTCCGCTAATAGCTGCCATGAGGGGATGAAGCGGAATTCAAAATCAGGTATAGCGACAACACCCTTTTCTGTAGCGAGTTGGTAAAGCTCCTCGGTTTCGGTTGCCCTTAAAGTCATCGGTTTCTCTAGTAGCAGATGTTTCCCTGCTTCTAGAACCCTTTTGGCCATTTCGTAGTGCAGAAACGGGGGAGTACAGATGCTAACTGCTTCTACTTCCGGTAAAGCTAGGATATCTTCTAAGCGATCGCATCCATGGGGAATATCATATTGGTTTGCGATCGCATTTGCCTGATCCGGGTCTCGGTGATAGACAGCCACCACTTCCGTCCGGGAATGAGCTTTAAAGCCAGGGATGTGGATTTTTTGTCCAAATCCAGTTCCCACTACCGCTACACCAATTGTAGGTAGCTGTTCAGTTGCACCTGTTGCAGAAAACTCAGCCATTCTAGACTATCTCGTGACTTATATTATTAGTGCTTATCTTAAAAATCGCAGGGTAAATGGGTAACGGTAAACCCTACCATATTGAGCAGCGATTGAGGCCATAGTCACCAGCAGCGAATCAATGATTCCCAGGATACTAGCTAGACACCATAGCCAGAATTCTATCAGCTTAAACAGCTCCAACCAAGAGTTACGGTCAAAACCCTTTATTGCACCAATCAGGATGAAAAACGCCCAGGCAAAGGCCGTAAATATGGTCAGGATAATGGTAGCGTACAGGGTAATCGAGATTTGAAAATTAATAGATTCTTGACCGTGAACCTTGACAAAGCGGTATTTATTTCTCTTGTTTAACCAGATCATCAACGGGCCTGCCAGGTTAGCCAAAGGGATAGGTAGACCCATAATCAATAGGGGAATCCATAGCAGGGAGGATAGATGACACAGCATCCCCCAGATTCGAGCTTTCCTATCGTTCCGTGGCACTGTTACTTGATCCATAAAACTGACCCAAAACCGACATTACATCCCATGACTTTGCTCAAGAGTCTGGTTAAGCCATTATATTGTTTAACCGCCGTTGTTTTTCACTGCCTCAACCCAGGTAATTACCTCTTTAGCCAGGTGAGTACCGTCTAAGCGGTCAATTTCCCGGATGCCAGTAGGACTGGTGACATTAACTTCGGTGAGGTAGCCGCCGATAACGTCTATGCCAACAAAATATAAGCCATCTTGCTGCAGTTTTGGCAAGAGCCGGGCACAGATTTCTTCCTCTCGGGGAGTAATTTCCGTAGCCGCTACTCGACCACCCACAGCCATGTTACCCCGAAATTCCTTACCTGTGGGAATGCGATTTACTGCTCCAATCGGTTCACCATTCAAGAGGATAATCCGCTTATCTCCATCTTTCGCCGCAGGCAGATAAGCCTGAACCATCACTGGCTCACTACCCTGTTTAGTGCTAATTTCCACCAAGGAGTTAAAATTGCGATCGCTTGCCTGTAGAAATATAATCCCCTCACCAGCTTTGCCTCCTAGAGGTTTCAGTACTGCTGCCTCTTTTTCCTCAACGAATTGCCGAATCACCGATTTATCCTGACTGACAATGGTCTGTGGAATCACTTCCTGAAACTGGAGGGCATACATTTTTTCGTTAGCTGTCCTGATGCCAGTTGGTGCATTAATCACCAAGGTTTTATCTGGATTGATGTAATCCAAGATATAGGTGGCATAGAGGTAAGGTATGGTAACGGGCGGGTCTGTCCGCATCCAGACAGCATCCATCTCCTCTAGAGGTTTCAACAGAGCCTTACCAGTCTGGTACCACTGCTCACTGACGACCCAATGCCCGTCATCGAGTTTGGCTGGAGTTAGTTGCACAGGTTCTAGAAGCCCCCAAGCCTGACCCTGAATAACACTCAATTGTTGAGCCTGAGTGACCCAAACCTCATGACCTAATTCTTGTGCGGCTTCCATCAGTGCCACACTAGTATCGTGACCGGGATCAAGTTTCGGGAGAGGGTCTATGATAAACGCAAATTTCACGGTTGAATTCCCCTGTCAGCCAATTCCCCTATGCTACAGCAATACTATTTGATTGGGGAATATACTGGTCAAGATCTTGAACGGGGAACGGGTAACAGGGATATTGCCGATAACCATTAGCGATCCTACAGACTAGATGCTCAATCACCTAGTGGTTAGCTTGCCTTGAGGAGGTTGTCTAACTTACCCTGAAATTCCAGAGTGTGAAGCTCATCACAGCCACCGATATGCTGGTCATTAATAAAAATCTGTGGTAAAGAGCGTGCTCCATTTGCCCTTTGAGCCATCTTCTCCCGTGCCTGGTTATCACCATCAATAGAGTATTCAGTAAATTCAACTCCCTTCTTGTTTAGTAGACCTTTAGCACGGATACAGAAGGGGCAACTGCTCCAGGTGTAGATTTCAACGTTTGGGCTCATAGTTGGCGGTAGCGTGTTGTTAAGTAATGTTTCTTAAATTTTAACTAGTGGTTTAGCTTGGCGCACCAGCTCAGTAACGTAATGCCAAATCATAGACAGCCCAGCTCCTGATTACCTCAAGGCTGGGCTGTCTATTAGTTATAGGCGCTTATTATAGCTAGGGTCTTTATATAGGCTGACCCCATTTAAAAGGTTGGTCATATCTAGGGTCTTTATATAAGCTGACCCAATTTCCAACTCCCCCTTATTATTTCCGACAAATCTTGGTTTAGTAATTTTTATAATATTTTCTTTATATTTCCGTTTATTGTGATTTGTCAGGTTTGTTGAAGTTTTGTTGCATGGTGGTCAGCGAAACCCCTAAGGCTTGAGAAAACCACACTTCCAAATCACGCATTGGGTATAAAGACTTACTCATAGCCGGATCCCTTATGGGCTCTACAAGAATGGTGAACATTCCCAGTCGATTCCCAGCTAAGACATCAGTAAATAAGCGATCGCCTACCATTGCCACTTGGTCTATAGGTAGGTTCATCGCATCTACAGCTATTTTCAGCTTGCGTCGCGAAGGTTTGCGAGCTCCATATATGTAAGGCAAATCGAGGGAGGAAGCAATACGGCTAATGCGATGTTCACTGAGGTTATTACTAACCAGCCACAGGGAAACCATCGCTCTAGTTTGCTCTACCCACCGTTCAATTTCTCCAGAAACACAGGATTTCGTCACTGGTATTAAAGTCTGGTCAACATCCAATACTAGACCTGAGAGCTGATATTGCTGGAGAATCTCTGGTGTCAGGTCTAAGATGGAGCCACCAAGGATTAAGTCAGGTTGTAACTTTGAGACCCAAGACATATTTAGTTAACTGATAAATTTAAGGTTGGTAACTCTGTTGATTTTTGATGCTTACCCGTCAATTGTCAATACACTAAGCCCGCTCAGCCTGATGATGGCAGCGGGCAACGGTTAAGTGATTCAGTTCTATTGAACCTTTGAACTTCCCCATCCGTCGCAGGAATGGGGTATCCTTTGCACAACCTAATTGGCTGTTATCTCCATTGGCGTAACTTTCCCCCGCACGGTCGGTAGCTGAGTAGGGTCAATACCCAGTTTTTTGACACCCTTATCTCCTAATATTAACATTGTCGAAAATTCATCCCTGGAGACGAAACCTGATTGTGAGGGTCGCCTTTATGGTTAAAGACGAAACCTTAGGATGGTGGAGCCTTTATGGTTAGTCGGCTATGCGGAAAAGGTTAAAACTTGTTGATTAAGGCTCCACCATCCTTACGGTAACTTTGAGGCAGGCTCAAAGACGAAACCTTAGAATAAGGCAGCCTTTCTGGTTGGTCGGCTATGGGAAAAAGGGTTAAAACTGTTTGATTAAGGCTGCCTTATTCTTAAGGTAACTTCAAATGCAGAAAAAGGTTAAAACTTGAGGCGCTTTCCGTTTGAAGAATTTAATTCTTCAAACGGAAAGCGCGCCTCCATTGATTAATGCGACCCTCTCCTTACGGTAACTTTAAGACCTAAGAGGACGGGGTATTCTTTTCTCTCAACCTCCCCAGTAGATAAAGCTTCTGTGATCAGTGGTTGTTGTAGTTTATTGCTTTGCTCGCCGTTCTCTACGGATAGCATTTTTAGCTGCTTCATGTTCTGTTAGGGTTTTACTAAAAACATGAGTGCCATCGTAACGAGCCACGAAAAACAGGTATTCGGTGTCTTCGGGATCAAGGGTTGCTTTCAAACTCCCTATTCCAGGACTGGCAATCGGGGTCGGAGGTAGTCCTGGGTTGAGATAGGTATTGTAAGGGGAGGGTTGCCGCACTTGCTTGTAGGTCAGGGGCTGATCAGCAGTTTGTCGAATCCCCAATCCATATTCAACCGTGGGATCGGTTTCTAATCTCATCCCTCGCCGCAACCGTTCAGTAAAGACACCAGCAATGCGATCGCGTTCTTCAGCAACTACTGCTTCCTTCTCGACAATGCTCCCTAATGTTACCCAATCATTGATACTAAGCTGGGTTTTGTACTGACCTTTTTCGTATACTGGTAAGGCTACCTGTTCAAATCGATTAAGCATTTGTTGGATGACTGCTTGTGGCGAGATGCCATCACTGGGTAACTTATAGGTATCTGGGTATAAATAACCTTCTAGATGAGGGAGCTCACTGGGCAACCAAGGGTACTTATCCCAGGGGATTTTGCTACTAGCAGCGATAAAGTCATAAGCCGAGAAAAATCCTAGAGATTCAAAATAATCCGCCATTTGCTGAATCGACCACCCTTCCGGTATGGTGAAAGACAGCTGCATCACCTTCCCTTTCCAAATCGTTTCGGCGATTTTTGGCAGGGGTTGAGTTGGTGATAGTTCGTAAGTTCCAGCTTTAAACTCACCATCTCGGTCTAGCAGCTGACGCCAATGAGTCCAGAGTTTCCAAGCATCGGCTGAGCGAATTAAACCAGAAGCTTCAAGATCTCTGCCTATTTGCTGACCTGGGGTTCCTGGGGGAATCTCAATTTTTATGAGGGTTGGAGCTACATCTTCGGAAGATTGTGCTTTAACAGGTGGGGATACCACCCAACTCCACCACTCCCAGCCCTGCCATGCACAAAGACCAAGGGTCGTTGGCAACAGAACGAAATAAAAAAACCTATTGGAGATGCTTTTGAGAGTTTTCATACTCTTATACACCAAAACACTAGTTTCCCCTGAATCGTTTAAGGGGTCAACCCGAGTTCTTGTCTCCTAATCAAGATCATCGAATAGCAGTTCTTCGAGCAATGGCTGAACTTGTTTAATTTCCTCTGTAGACAGTAACTCGGGTTGACCAGATTGGTTGGAGCGAGCAAAAAACAGGAGTGGTTCTACAGGCGTATAAATGCCATACTCTTGTTCTTTGTAATAAAAGCTCGCTAGCTCCTGTAGTTCCTCTGCTTCCATCGGAACATTATCGTCTTCAATTTCCAGGGTGAGAATGTCATCTTCGTCCACTGGTGGCAACTCACCAGCAACAGTTAAGGTAAAAGCGGTGCGCTTGAGCTGAAGATTTTGCTCAGCCAGAACAGCTTGGGCGTCAGGGAAGATCAAGTCAAGCTCAGCTTCATCTTCAACTAGAGAGGCATCAGCTAAGTCTTCATCATCATCCCAAGCAACAATTTCTATGGGTGAGTCCACAGGTAACAGCAGAAGGTATTCACAACCCTCCAGCTCTAGGGAATGCTCAATGTAACATTCGAGAGTTTTACCGTTAGCGTCCTTCAGCGTAATGTCCCCTTTTGGAGATTCCCCATTTTCTTGGGGGGATTGAGATGAAAACATGGCACTTAATGTGTCTATTAGTGGTCAAGTGGTCGTGGAAAGAAATCCAACCTCCCTTTTGACAGTACGCTTTGACAGTACGCGACAGTACGCTTTGACAGTAAGCGACAGTACGCTCAAGTGTAGACTGCTTCCCATCAGGATAGCACCAAAACCAAGTACGATAGTTCCAGCAGTTGTCTTTGAATGGGTTAGTCTATACTATTTATACAATGATGGGCTTTCTGTGAGCATAAGCATTAGTTGACTATGGTATGGCTAAAAATTGCACATTCTTCAATCATAGCGTTCGCGTAGCGTGACCTACGGTCAATCAGTTGCAAAAAAGTGTTGTTAGCAACCTATAAGTATAACTAATCAGTGGGACTTAACATGAGCAGAAGAATGTGTTGCTCTAGGAAATCAGCTCAGCCAAAAGGTTTTAGTGCCATGGGTTGCGATGCTCTTTCCGAGCCGCTACGCGAGCATAATTAGCACTAAGCTGTTCAGAATTTAGATTGGGAGACCTAAATTACTCGAAGGGAACTTCGGATAGCGGGGATCTGGGAACAGGTAATAACCAACTTTAAATGCACATCAGCTTAGCAACCCCCTATCTTATAGCAGGATTACTCAATTTTGTAACCAATTATACTTAATTTACACGTAAACGGCTAGAGCTGTGAGCCTGAGCAAGTATGAATTAGTAATTATAAACTATAAAGGATGAAAATATAAGGGTGTTATTCTTAACAATACTCAGCACTATTTTCAAGTTAATTAACAGAACTAACGACCCATAATTCGCTGCCGTCCAATTCTCAAGTACTCCCAAACTGGAAATTGATAAAATTCCATCACCAACCAGACAACGATTGCCAGATGGCATAAAAACGTTAACCCTACCCAAGCAGCTGGAAGCCAAGATACAGGACTATCTGGGGCAGGGGGAAACATATAAACGGCTGCCCCAATTAAGGTCGTTGGACAAACTACAAATGCCAAGGCTAAGAACCAATTCACCCATCCCCATTCAACCCCCTCTAGATGGGCCCCTGTCCACTTTTTGCCATTCCAGTGCCAGGTCATTGGGGGCTGCCGATCGGTTATTTTGAGTATTTGCCTTTCGAGATCAGCAGTGAAAATGTGGCGGCACTCGTGACAGGCAAAAGCTTCCATTAACGATAAATTTTGAATCTGACCCACACGACAGACTGGGCAGGGGTAGACTCCCTGATAGTTCAAAGCCTTATACTTCACAGGTTGGGATGATTGTTTTGAACTGTACATTTGTAGTCAGTCTAATCCTTTATTTTATCTCTTGGCAATCACCCAAACGGCATGGATAATACCTGGAATGTACCCCAATAGGGTTAAAAGAATATTTATCCAAAAGGGCCAGCCAATACCCACTTGCAAAAATACTCCCAGTGGTGGCAGGAAAATAGCACATAAAATCCGAATTAAATCCATTCTGGTATACCTTTGGTGTTTGTTAGGACAAGGCTGATTGCCTTAAGCACTGCGTTTGCGTACTCACTTCCATTGTGCCAAATTCTTCTAGTTTTAGAGCCGGGTTACCGGACCTATAATCCCTGTTCTGTGTTCGGTTAGGGCAGAGTCCCTAGTAAACAGTTTAATCCTGATATTGATTAGCAGTCACCCATACGGCATGGAGTATGGCAGGCACTACACCATATTTGGGAAAACCAAGTTGAGTGCCTACAATGAAACCCAATACCATTAACAGAATATTAAGCCAAAATGACTTGCCAAAACTCACTTGCAAGAACACACCAAGTGGTGGCAGGAAAATGGCACAGATGATCCGGATGAAATACATTATTGTTGTACCTCGATTACTGCTCTTAGTTAATTCCCTGGTAATTTCCTCTTAATCCGGAATTTCCTAGCTAAGATGCCAGCAATGGAGATTAGTTCCCCCTTTGTAATGGTTATGACACCTATGAATGACTGCCAGTTCCTAGCTCTGTCCCTAAGGTCAGGGAAAAACATGCTGCTAGGCCACAAGCCTTTAAAACCAGGCAGTTCGTAGTCAGTAATAGGTAATCCCTAATTGGGATTTGTGATTACTCAAGGGACTATTACCTATTAGCTATACCTATTACCCATGACCAAAAAAACTTCAAAAAACCTTTTCGCCCTTAGGAGCAGTTATTTACAATGTCTTATCAACAAGAGAAACAGGTTGCGATTGAGGCAGCCTTAGCCGCTGCCAAAATTTGTGAGCAAGTCCGGAGTGAACGGGTGACTCAAGCTATGGAAAAAAGTGACAAAAGCCCTGTCACTGTTGCCGATTATGGGTCTCAGGCAGTGATTTGCCGCTTACTTGCCCAAGGCTTTCCTAATGATCCAGTAGTGGGTGAAGAAGATGCTGCTGATTTGGTGGAACCAACCATGGCGAATCAGTTGGCACAGGTAACCAGTTATGTGCAATCTGTAACTAATGATGCTACTCCTGAGGCAGTGGTTAGTTGGATTAATCTAGGCAATGGAGAGATTGGACCTCGCTACTGGACCTTAGACCCGATTGATGGCACCAAAGGGTTTCTGCGTAATGATCAATATGCTGTTGCCTTGGCTTTGGTAGAACAAGGTGAAGTGAAAGTAGGAGTGCTAGCTTGCCCAGCTTTACCCGTCAACCTAGCACAACCAGATGGTGAACGGGGTGTGCTATTTGTGGCAGTACGGGGTCAGGGAGCAACCATGGTACCGATTAGTGGTGGGGAACCCGAATCGATTCAAGTCACTGATGCTGACAATACAGCAGAACTCCGGTTCGTCGAAAGCGTGGAGTCTGGTCATGGTGACCATTCTCGGCAAGATTTGGTAGCTAAGGCGGTGGGAATTACTGCAGATTCCCTGCGGATGGATTCTCAGGCTAAGTATGGTGCGGTTGCCTCTGGTCAAGCAGCCCTTTACCTACGTTTACCGTCATCGAAGTATCCCAACTACCGTGAGAAAATTTGGGACCATGCTGCAGGCACCATTGTTGTGGAGGAAGCTGGTGGGCTTGTTACAGATATGCATGGCAAGCCCCTGAACTTTTCGATCGGTTCTAAGCTAGTTGAAAATCAGGGTGTGGTTGTCAGCAATGGTGTGATTCATGAGACGGTGTTGGCAGCACTGCGGGATACAGCTAACTAGAAACAGCTAAAGCACAGGGCAGATCAGAACCTAGGGCAACGATCCGGCAAGGGAATAGTATTTCTCTTGCCCAAGCATCCCCGCGCGTAAACGCGCGGGGAGTTTCATTCACACTTATCGCTTTATTAAGGGATTAACCATTGCGCAACAATTGGTGGGAAATACCCAATCCAATATCCCCAGTTTAATGATTGGCTGACTGGAGCAGGGATCATCTCTCCTCGAAAATCCAGCAGCTGGACAATAATTAAGTAAGCGATCGCTAGCAATATCGATATAGCTCCAGTTATAATAGCAACTATTTTTCCGCGTTCCATAAGTCTTCTATCAAATCACAGCACGGTTGTGGGGTTCCTAAATATGGTTAAAGGAATAGAGGTTGGAATGTCAGATCCTGTCCGGTTCTTTCAGTAGTGTTTATAGTTAAAGGTGTTTTTGGGTCAGAGTAATGGTGCATTGGTAATGGCTCGTTGAGTGATCATAATCACCAATTACTCAAGCTTAACAATACCAATGCTGCCGGAGATGATGTCACAGAGCTTTCTATTCCCAAAATCTCATCCTAATATGGACGTGCATCAGAAGGAGGCTCTATGAAACGGTCACGTTTGAAATTCTCCCGCTACTATCCTTTATTGCGCCAGCAATTGCGGCAGCGTACCAGACGACAAATCCTACTAGCGTCTAGTGTGGGATTGAGCCTACTGCTGATCTCGATCAGCATCTTAGTGTTGATTGATCCCAAGAACCCGCTAGGATTAACCAGTTGGGTAGTGTTGCTCCCCCAGCAAATCATGGGGCGCAGAAATCCCAAGGACACTACAGTACTAAAACTAGCATCTCAATCCCCCGAGGAGCGGGTGGCACAACTCGAAGCGATCGCAATTGGACCAAAATCCCTCAATCGTGGTCGTGCTCGTTACCTATTGGCCGTTGATGCTATAGCTGGGCAGCAGGGAAGGGAGGCACTGCGTTGGTTAGATAAATTAGAGTGGGAATATCCAGTATTAGCAGGACATATTGTGCTCAAACGAGCACAGGCTTACCAATTCACTGGGGACAAAGCTCAAGCCCAACAAGCTTGGCAGGAGTTGCTCCAACGCTATGGTAATCAGCCAGTGGCAGCTGAAGCCTTGTATGCCTTCTTGTCAGATGATTCACCCTACCGCAAACCAGAAAAGGAATCTATTGCTCCGAAATATGCCAGCACCATCTGGAGTTTTGAGCAGCCCTGGTTGGCAAAAATACAGCAGATGTATGACTTTTCTGCGGAAGAGCCAAAATACTGGGAACGAGCACTGAAAAACTATCCTTCTCATCCTCGCATCATTGAATTAATCCAGCAAAAGCTTAAGGATCAGCCCAATCAACCTGAACTGATGCTGTTATTAGCCAGGTATACCTTTGACCAACCAGGGGTTACCCTAGTGCTAGATCAACTAGTTAGTAATTACGGAAAATCTGTCGATGATAAAAATCGTGCTATAATCCAGCCGAAAGATTGGGAAGCGATCGCATTAGCCTATTGGAAAGACCGCAAATATGCTCAAGCCAGTGCTGCTTATGGCAATGCTAAACCATTACCTAAGCATAGCTACTTAGGGGCTAGAGCACTTCAGTATGCTCAAAAGCCCAGAGCAGCTAAACTGGCTTATAAAAAGATGGTCGAGGAATTTCCCGATGCCAAGGAAACTGCCTTGGCTTATCTCCAACTAGCTGAACTAGAACCACCCATTGACAAGATCCCGTATTTAGACCAAGTTATCGATCGCTTTCCCGACCGAGCTGCTGAGGCACTTTTGGCCAAAGCCAAAACTCTAGAGCAACTCAAAAGTCCCAACGCTGCTGAGCAAGCCTATCAATTGTTAATCGACAACTATAGCAATTCTGATGCAGCAGCGGACTATCGCTGGCAGATGGCTCAAGAGGCGGCACAAAACGGAGACATCCTGACAGCTTGGCATAACGTTCAGCCGATCCTTAAGGATAATCCCCACAGTCTGATCGCCCGTCGGGCAGGGTTTTGGTCGGGAAAATGGGCAACTCAGCTAGGACGGAAGCAGGAAGCCGAAGCAGCGTTTAAGCAGGTAATTACCAATCATATTCAATCATACTATGCTTGGCGCTCAGCGGTACAGTTGGGTTGGGATGTGGGAGACTTTACCACACTGCGCCAGTCATCCCTTACGTTAAACTGGCCAACGGTGCGACCCGAGTTACCTGTGGGCTCAGCAGCTTTGAAGGAATTGTATCAGCTTGGTCAAGACCAGGATGCTTGGAGCCTATGGCAAGGGGAATTTCAAACTCGCCTCAAGCCGACTGTGCCACAACAGTTTACTGATGGCTTGTTCAGGCTGGCGATGGGAGAATACCTCAAAGGAATTTCCGAGGTAGAGACTCTCGAAGACCGAGAAACCTCCCAAGAACAGGAGCAGTACCAGAAAATCAGGAAAAAACCGGCTTACTGGCAAGCCCTCTATCCCTTTCCCTATCTAGAGATAATCGAAACCGAGTCAAAACAGCGTAACATTAATCCTCTACTGGTTATATCCTTAATTCGTCAAGAGTCCCGATTTGAGGCAAACATTACATCAGTTGCTGGTGCCATGGGCTTAATGCAAATGTTGCCCAGTACTGCAGCTTGGGTAGGGAAATCCATCAATTTTAACGACTATAAACTCGATAATCCCAACGATAATATTAAACTAGGAACCTGGTTTCTTGCCCATAGCCATCGCGTGTATAAGGATAACTCCGCATTCGCCATTGCTAGTTACAATGCTGGTCAAGGTAATGTAGGGAAATGGCTAAAGGAAAATGAACCCATTGATTTAGATGAATTTGTGGAAACTATACCCTTTAGTGAAACCAGAAACTATGTCAAGCAAGTTTTGGGTAATTACTGGAATTACTTACGCTTATACAATCCTGAGGTTGGTCAGCAGTTAGTAGACTTTTTCGCTCAAGAGTAATCCAGCAAGACTGACCGTAAACATTCAGCCAGACCTTACCCGATCAGCTATCAGGAATTTTATTAAGAATAGACACAAACACCCCCAAAATAGGGAATAAATAAATATAGATTATATCCCTCATTTCTGAGCAACAGGATGGAGCAATCTACTCTCACTTTCCCCCCCCAACTCACCACCTCTGAAGCAATCCCAGTGGTTCAGACCTCCCAACTGCGCAAAGTCTACCGCACTGGCTTCTGGCTCAATCAAAAAATTGAATCCCTGAAAAATTGCTCCCTAACGGTCTATCAGGGAGAAACCTTTGGATTACTCGGTCCAAATGGAGCCGGGAAAACTACCCTCTTAAAAACCTTACTAGGAATTGTCCGTCCTACTGGCGGAGAAGGATGGTTACTGGGACATCCCCTTGGTAATGTAAAGGTCAAGCAGCGCATTGGTTACTTACCAGAAAACCCCTACTTCTATGACTATCTCACTGGCTGGGAATTTTTGCACTTTACGGCTGGACTATTTGAAATTCCCCATGAGGTAAAACGTAAACGCATTCCTCGGCTGTTAGAACTAGTAGGATTGTCCCAATCAGCAGCACGCAAGAAACAACTACGTCAGTATTCTAAAGGGATGCTCCAGCGCATCGGTATGGCCCAGGCACTGATTAATAACCCAGAAGTAGTATTTCTCGATGAACCCATGTCCGGTCTTGACCCCATGGGACGCTACCAAATCCGGGAAATTATTATGTCTCTGAAAGCTCAAGGCAAGACTATTTTCTTCAACAGCCATGTGTTGTCAGATGTGGAGAAAATATGCGATCGCATCGCTATTCTCGCTAATGGGGAATTAATTTGTATGGGAGCGTTAGATGAACTTTTGGGTACCGATAACACCTACCGAGTTAAAGGCAAAGGTGGGAATATAGAGATTATCAAACGGTGGTTGATGGAATTGGAATTTGAGGATGATTGCTGGTACGGTCAATTGCGAGGGGAACCCCAAGAGTTTATGGCTTCCCTCCGGCTGATGGATGCCCAATTGATGAATATGACTTTAAATCGTCCTTCTTTGGAAGAGTTTTTTATGAAGCAGTTGAATAATCCGGGTTTGAGGGAGTAGGGAGTCGGGAGTCGGGAGCGGTGCGACCCGTGGCGAATTTAATTCGCCTACGGAAAGCGCACCGAGGGAGTCGGGAGTCGGGATCCAGCAGAATCCCTGAGACGGGCACTCTGATATAATCGTTTAATGTTCGATAATACCTGCAAGTTCCTCGCTGAAAGCTTTTCGGAAGATTTTGCCTCCTGGTTACTTGGTGAACCCATCACCATGACCCAACTCAGTCCATCTGAACTGTCCCTTGAACCCATTCGAGCGGATGCTTTGATTTTGCTGAATTCTGATGATTTTGTCCTTCACGTCGAGTTTCAGACTAAACCTGACTCAACTATGGCCTTCAGAATGGCAGATTACCGCCTAAGAGTTTTCCGCCGTTTTCCCAATAAGCAGATGCGCCAAGTGGTCATTTACTTAACCCGTTCAACTTCTGCACTCGTTTATCAGACAGCGTTTGAGATTCCTGGTACTCGTCACGAATTTGAGGTGATTCGGCTATGGGAACAACCAACTCAGCCGTTTCTGGAATCGACGGGGTTATTGCCCTTGGCTGTGCTGACACAAACCCCCGACGCTGCTCAAACCTTGCGTCAGGTGGCTGCAAGAGTTGAGGCGATTCCAGAAATGAGGATACAGACCAATGTGGCTGCGTCCGCTGGGATTCTAGCAGGGCTATTATTAAAGAGGAACTTCATTAACCAGGTTTTACGCAGAGATATCATGGAGCAGTCTGTAATTTATCAAGACATTAAGGATGAAGGCCGTTACGAAGGGGAACAATCTCTTATACTCCGCCAACTCTTGCGTCGCATTGGCGAAGTGTCCCCAGAAATACGAGCGCAGGTTCAAGCCTTATCCCTCCCTCAGCTTGAAGCTTTGGGGGAAGCGTTGTTGGACTTTACGAAACCTGACGATTTGGATGAATGGATGCGTTCACTATCTGTTGCTGATAGCAAATCGAACTCGTAGGTAATGCTTTCGGTGGGATAAGCCCTAGAGGCATAGCTACGTTTAGCGCACGACTTCTCAACCAAGATTAACGAGAGTGCGATCGCTTTTAGCGGAAGCGAAGCGTGACTCGCGTAGCGTGGCCTACGGCCAATCGCACTTCCCAAGCAACCGTAGTAAATCTGCCTACAAGTGATCGCACTTGTGTGCCAAGAGTTTTTGGAGTGCGATTAGTCTTCGGTGATCGCCAATTTTGGTACATTCTCGCAGAGATTGCGATCGCTCTTGTCAACATTGGGGTTATTCTCAAGATAGTCACGCACCCTATCACAACTCTTGGATAGGAGTTCATCCAATCCTCCAAACTGCCACAACTTTGCAGTACCATTCTGGTCAAGGGTAGCTATTAAGCTACCATCAGCACTTTGACTTATACTGGTTAATTTGTTTTTTTGCTGCCCTTTGAAAGCAGTCAATAATTTTCCTGATATATCCCATACATGGATATAATCGCTGTCCGCAATAG
The DNA here is from genome assembly GCF_000211815.1 of Moorena producens 3L. Classification (GTDB taxonomy): domain Bacteria; phylum Cyanobacteriota; class Cyanobacteriia; order Cyanobacteriales; family Coleofasciculaceae; genus Moorena; species Moorena producens. The sequence continues at coordinate 5,246 of NZ_GL890941.1, read as the reverse complement.
CTGCTAATAAGTTACCCTGAGTATTAAGAACAATACTATTCTTATTGAATCTGGGGTTCTCAGCACCCTTAAACCGAACTAATTCCTTCCCAGAATCCAATTCATTACCAGGCTTCAATTCCTTTAAGACGATAGTGGGTTTATCTACATGTTCGTCATCTAGTAAATCCACCACCAACAGCCTGCCATCCGAGCTAAAAGCGATACGAAGAGGTAATTTGAAGGGCAAGGTTTTCCAGTTTTTTTTGTTCAAATCCAACAGATGGATTATACCATCATCATTTTCTATAACAGCCAGACGCTTGCTATCAGGGCTAAAAATAAGCTGGCTAATTGGTTTTTTGAATTTTCGGGGTGGATACAATTCCTTTCCATTTAGATCTAATAGGCTAATCGTATTATCTTTGTCTACAGCAGCCAATTGCTTACGATCAGGGCTAAAAATGATTTGACTTATGCCTTGAATATCTGCAAATTGCTCCCACTTATTATTATTAGCATTCAAATCTAACAAATGGACACTCCCATCTTCTTTTACAGCAGCTAGTTGCTTGCTATCGGGGCTGATGCTGAGACTTTTAAACTTCCCCTCAATTGGGATTAACTCTTCCACTTGCTTGTTCTCTGTTTCCCACAAGCGAATAGTCTTGTCATCACCTATACTAGCAATTTTTCTGCCATTCGAGCTAGAAATAACCTCACCAATACTACCTTGATGCCCTTTCAGTTCAAATTGTAAAGAATGAAACCCAGATGAATCATGAACACTAATAATACCATTATTCTGTTGACCGATAATCAGACGACTATTGGCATCAAAACTGATGCTTGCAGCTCTGCTTAGGGGTTTAAAACTCTCCCACGATTCATGATCTAAACTAACAACATAGGCAATGCTGTTATCAGTGCCATAGGCGGCTGCCAAGTATGTACCATCAGGGCTAAAAACGAGGTTCCCAAAGAGTTGACTCTCACACGAATAACACCCATAAAAATCTTTAAACTCTGCTAACTGACTGCCAGACACAAAGTCTGACAAGCGGAGGGTATAGTCAGATTCGTTAGCTACAGCTACAACTAGCTGGTTCTTGGAGTTAAAGCTAATACTACTGAAATTGTCTTGATCCTTTTTTAATAGCTTCGGTTCATTTCCCGTTAAGTCCCACAGGTAGATAGTGCTTGTTCGGTCTTTATAGGCTACAAGCTTCTTGCCATCAGGACTGAAAATGATCTCACCGCTCACCTCACCGCTCACTTCGCAATCTTTAGACTGTGAGATAGAAGCTATAAGCTTTGGTGGCTCTTCCTGTTTTTCTTCCAAGTTCCACAGGCGAACAGTACATTGCTTGTCAATGGTTGCTAATAAGCGACCATCCTTATTAATATCAAGATTGACTTCACCTTTATGTCCTGAAAATACTTGGGCTAGTGGTTGTCCCATCAACTCTTGTAAGCGGACAATACCATCATATCCTGCTGTAGCAATCAGTAACTCACCATCCTTAAAAAACATCTTCTTAAAGTTTTGAGGCACTTCTATGCGGTTACGTTCTTTCGCTAAATAGAATACCTTTTGCAAAGTTCGTAACAATTGATGTTGAAGCTCACTTTCTGGCTCCATTAAAAACGGTAGCTCACTTTCTGGCTTGAATAGGGATAAGTATCCAGGCCAATCTTTAAGAACTTTCCCTGCCCGTAAACTGTTAAGCAACGCATCCAACTCTTGGTTTGGTAAGGTCGATTCTGCAGATTTTATATTAGTTCTGACTTGACCTATCAGTACCTCTCTCTGTCCAATCAAAGAAAAGACCAAACCCGTACCTAACCCTAGCATAACTGCGATCGCAACACCCCAATTCCGACGAGTATTAAAGCTTTTTCGCCCAATACTGCGCCGCACAAACTCAGCTTCTACTTGGTTAAGCCAGTTATCATCGGATAAATATACCTTTTTCAACAAATCAAGACGAGGGTTAGCATTCCAAAGAAACCTTGCCTGTTGCTGGCTTTCCCACTCCTGGGCTGCGGGAGTCAACCGCCGTTGTAGAAGTAAATTTTCCTCATTCTCAAGCTTCCACTCCAGCAACCTTTGCCAACCCCGCACCAAAGCATCATGGGCAGGTTCCACATAGGGATTCCCCTCAGCATCTTCTCCAATAACCAGTAACCGTGCATTGCTAAAGCGCTCAATTACTTCCTTCACTAAACCATTTTTCGGTGGTGGATATTCTAGTTCCGATAACGGTACCCGCCTACGGGCTAACTCACCCCCACCTAGTGCCACCATCCGCAGCATCACATCACGGATTACTTGGTCATAAGCGGGATTTTCTTGAACTAGCAAATGATACTCTTTATCAGCCCTTTGAGTTAGCGATCGCATTACTCCCCCCAATTCCATATAATCGGCTTGAGTCAACGCTCGGTCAATAGTAATACCGCTGTATTGTGCCTGCCGTTGCCGCCTTAAATACTTGAGATACAGTTCACTTAAGGCAAAAGACAGCAGGGGCAATGCTCCGGGCATATCCGCCACTTCATCAATCAATTGTTCTACTAATTCGTGGGGTTGAACATACATTACCCGTGCTTGAGCCGGTTTTTCTATCGCTTCCCTTAGTTCCCCTCGTGTCATCGCCGGTACAATAAATCGTCCACTTTGCCAAAGATTTATCAGTACCTTAGTTCCCAATTGATTTAGTACTTCCGGTGCCAACTTTAAGCCAGCATCCCTGACTTGGGGTTCAAAATCAGAACGTAGGGTTAATACTACCCGTAATTTATCCCGATGGGCATTGATGGCTGTGAGTATCTGTTGGAAAAACTCCTTACGCTCATCTAAGTTTTGACAGAGTGTAATAATTTCTTCGCTTTGGTCAATAAACAGTAATAACTTAGAGTTGGGGTTATTTTTCGCCCAAACATCAATGCTCATTGCCAGGTTATGCTGGGGGTTTTGTGGCTCTACCCCTGGTAACTTAGCATCAGTCAGCACATTATTTAATGCTTCCAAGGGAGTCTCACCAGGACGGATGGTTGGCAAAATACACCATTTCTCGGTATTATCTTGCCGTAGTTTGGGAATTAATCCGGCCTTGACCAAGCTAGATTTACCCGAACCAGAAGCACCCAACACCACTGTCAGGGGATTAGCTTTGACAAAATAGTCTAACTTTTCTATTAGTAATGTTCTACCGAAAAACAGTGAACTATGTTTCTCGTCAAAGGAGTTTAAACCCTGATAGGGATTTTGTGACTCATCCAATGGTGGTGCTGGCGGTAAGTTAAGTTCATGTCCCGGAGAAAGAAAGATATATTCTCCCTTATCGTGCTTATTTAAACACCAAATACCAGGGGTTTGTCGTAGACGGTATTTTTCTGTGGGAATTTCTACTCGATCCCGTAAATGTAAATATAATTCTGTGGCTGTAATTACCCCATCTCCAGCTGGTTTACCATTCGTAGCAGGAGGATAGATATCTGCTTCCCCTTCGAGGGCTTCTAATAATGCCGCCGCAAAAGGGGAATGATTGCCGACTTGACTGCGTTCGCTATCTAAATTAAAGTTATCTAAAGCCTTTTGGTCAGAAGCTGAAGAAGTAATAATTTGCCAGGCTGGGTCACTAATAAAACGGTCGTATCGTTCTTGGTGAATTACTTCTGGCGATGTGAGTAAATCCCTAGTATTCGACCATTTAAAAGCACCAGCAAAACAGCAGTCGAGGATACCCAAAAAATGACGACAGGGTAATTGACTTAAAGCATCGTGTAACTTCGTCATGGGCAGATAACTATTAGTATCCCCCAGTTTGGCATCTTGAGGAATTAAGTAACCAGCCGGGCCATCATCCCCATTGAGAGCGACTCCATGACCAGCAAAGTAAAATAATAAGCGGTCATTTTCAGTGACTTGTTCGGGTAAGGTATGGGATAAAAATTTGTTAAACTTAGACAGAGTTGCCACTTCGTCTAGGCATTCCCAGACTTCGTAATCATGCTTCTCGCGGAGAATTTCTGCTAGTTGTTTAGCATCGTTGACGGCGGTGTTCAGGGTGGAAATGCCGTTTGTATAGTTATTAATACCGATGATAAATGCGAGGTTGCGGGAGAACATATAGCAGTTGGCTATTTTATTAAGTTAAGTGTCAAATTATGTTTTTTTTTATGAAATAGGAATAACCCCTTATTAAGGGGCAGATATGTTTCAAAATTCGTAAGCATTTAGCTAAGAGGTTGTCTGAGAAGTCTCATTTGCTACATCCAAGCCCCCGTTGGTCCCCCAATTTTGGGGGACTTTTAGAAGCAAATTGACTCTTGTTCCCCCCAAGCGAGGGATTGCTCGCTTGGGGGGCTAGGGGGGCAAAATTCAGTATCAAAAAACTTGGGAGATATCCTCTAAGGCAATACCTGCTGAATCCTGAGGGCTAATAGCCGATTTTTAAGTATCTATAAACGTAAGCATTCAGCCGTCAGCCGTCAGCCGTCAGCCGTCAGCCGTTCGCGTAGCGTGGCCAACGGCCAAGGCTCACCCTTGGCCTTGGCCAATAACTGATAGCTGAATGCTGATGGCTAATGGCTGATAGCGGAATGCTTACCTATAAACTTATCTGGCTAACCACCAAGAATTATGCAGCAAATTTTCAATGGTGGCTCTCCCACAGGATTTACCCACCAAGACTCTTAAGTCCCCATCTTACCCCTATCCCGACAATCTTCTGTTCCCTAGGCAACACTTCTGCCTATTACCAATTACCAAGCTTCATGGATAAATTGAATAAAATTATTGGCTTCTCTAGGACTGATACTAACAAAAATAACCAGATAAATAATTAGCATTAGGCTTAATGTATTGAACTCTTTCATTTCTAATTTCCTCAGATTAGTTAGTGATTGACTTAGTGATTGACTGTAAGCATTCAGCTGTCAGCTGTCAGCCTTTGGCCGTAGGCTACGCTACTTGAGGTGCCGTCAGCTTATGCCTATAGCGCATTAGCTGATAGCTGATAGCTGACAGCTGATAGCTGATAGCTGGCAAGGGTAGCTTTTCAACTAGCCCGTTAGACCTAGACTGAATCCTGAAATTGCTGTAGTTTAGAACTCTTCAACTTCCTCTAGTTTCGTTGCTTTTTCTAGGTTTTAACAGTACCCTTGTGGGTACTCTTAATCCTGGAACTGTAAGCTTTAGGACTGTCATTACTTAAAATTACAATTTCTACCCAAAGCTAGCTATACAGGAGTTTTTCCCG
>NZ_GL890940.1:100121-184539 GCF_000211815.1 Moorena producens 3L | reverse complement strand
TTCCCGATTCCCAATTCCCGATTCCCGATTCCCGATTCCCGATTCCCGATTCCCGATTCCCAATTCTCAATTCTTAATTCCCAATTCTAAATTCTAAATTCTTAATTTCCTAAAAAAATAGCCGTAGAAATACTATCCACGGCTATGTCAATCACATATGTCAGAAATTTCCGAAACCCAAGCCCCCGGGGGGAAAACCCCCAGAATTTTAGCGATGCAGCGCGGTCTTGGGGGTTTCCCCCATGAGCGACTGCATCAAGACAAGGTGTTATGGCAACAACCAATACTTGGTCATAGTAGTCATCACTTCACCTGGAATATCGGTCGGTTCTAGAGGCGTCCACTCCGCAATCTCCGCATAGCCTAGGGCATAAAGCATCTGCATACTATGGATTACTGATTGACGAGGACCTTTGAGAGTGTGCTGAGTAGGTTGTTTCTTGAAGTTGCGAGTAAAGTTGTCTGACATAGTGAAAAAGTTCAACTTGGTTTATATTGATTATTGTAATGATTATAAAATTATTTGTCAAGGTTTTTAAGAAAGTTTTTTTGGGAAGTTTTAGGGTTAATTAAAAAAGTTATTTGACCGATAATAGGCTAGATAATTTTATTTTTTAATATCATTTTTTTTGGTATAATAATTGTAAGCATTCAGCCGTCAGCCGTCAGCCGTCAGCTAAAGGCTCACGCTACGCGAACAGCTTTTTGGCACAGGCTTTGGCCAAAAAGCTGTGCGAACGACGCTGGGACTTCACTCAGATTAAACCAATGGTTACTTGTTGTCTTGATGCAATAGCGAGTGGGGAAACCCCCTGTTCCCTTGCTGCATCGCTTATTCAAAAGCTGTTCGCGTAGCGCTTAAGCTGAATACTTACTAATAATTTTACAGCTACAGCGGTTTACAATTTAATCAGGTACACAGGATTTTTTACCTACTCCCTACTCCCTACTCCCTACTCCCTGTTCCCTGTTCCCTGTTCCTTATTTAATGTTAAAATTATGTCCAACAATCCTAACTATGATGCTCTTAAGGCAGCAATGAAATCTTTGCACGACCAGACAGTATTTCCTGTGGCTGGTAAAGATTTCCGTCATATTGGATCGACGTTTATGTGTCGTACAGAAATCGATTCTGTCTCCTCAGACTTTCACCGTGGTATTGATATTGGAGAAATGGATGGTCAGGCTGGTGATGATGATATTATTGCTGCCTATGACGGGGTTTTTTGGGGATACCGGGAATACTCTGGTGCTGGTTTTACGGTGATGCTCAGTCATCAGTTTCCGACACCGTTTACTTACCATGGCAAAACAGTCAAGTATTTTTATACGTGGTATTGTCATCTCGACAAAGACAGCAGTTTGCCGATTGTTAGTGATTGGAAACAAGGAAAACATGGAGAAGCGATTAGTGCTGGTCAGTTAATCGGCAAAATGGGAAAAAGTGGAGAAACTAATGTGGTTCATTTGCATTTTGAGATTAGGATAGGTACTAATAATTCTTTAGAATATCAATTAGCAAATCCTCAGGTGACTCAATGGGGCTTCGATCCACATATTCACCCAATGCTACTCTACCAACCCCACGCTCCAGCTGCTTCACCATCGTTAACTCAGGTTGGTAGCTGTGTACCAGGAAATCCTGTGGTGCTGGAATATGCAATACACCGGGAGCAACCTCTGCTTAATCGAGTTGAAATTAAGATTATTGATCGTAGTACGGAAATGGCGGTTAAATCTCACGTTGTTGATTTAACTCTCCGGGAGGGAATGGATCCAACGAAAACCAAAAAATTGGATAACCTTGACCGGGATAAAACTCATTTTGAGTGTATTCCCTTTGGGTATCATCCAACAGTAAGTGAGTATAAGACGAAAATAATTATACCTGCTGAGTATATCGATAGTTACTTTGATTCTAATTATCAACTGAAGATTGAGGTATCTGATATTTGGGATTATAAAGTGGGTGAAATTTTGTCTCTTAGTGTTTAGGGAGCGGTGCGACCCGTGGCGAATTTAATTCGCCTACGGAAAGCGCACCGTAGGGAGTAGGGACTTCGGAGCAGTGTCAAGATATCCGAGGAGTGTTTGGTGTTACGATAAATTAAGATTGATTGTCATGATTTATTGATAAATGCTATAAATTATTAAATCTTGCTTCTTGCCTCTTGCCTCTTGGCTTTCCCTAAGAGATTCCGTTCACAACTCAAATAGAAATAGTATATTGACTGACCTGTCACTCCCATGAACGAAGAACGCCTCCAAGCCTATCGAAAGTTGATTGACCAACTACTCGCGGAGTCTAATGATCAAGAAGTCTCTCATATTTTGAATAGCTACCGGGATTTGGTTGATACGGGATTGCAGCAGACAATGCTGGCAGTGGCGGAAGATTTGCGAATCCAGGGCGATTTAGATAAGTCTAATTTTTTAATGAATATTGTAGGGGAGTTGATGGGGGTGCATCGCCACACATCTGATGCTCAACTCAACTTTCTCAGGCAGGTTCTGCAAGCAACTGAATACAGTAGTGTTGACCCGCAGGTAGTTTACCCATTACTGGCAGCAAATACAGACAAACTTAATGATAAGTTAGCAGAAAAATTGCGGGTTTGGGGAACAACTAGGCTGGCGGAAGCGGAAGCAGATGAAGCAAAAAATGTAGGATCAGTTATTGGAAATTTTAGCAGTATAATTCAGCAATTTCCTTTGGGGGACAAAGCCAGCAATATAGAAATTGCCATCACTGGCTATGAAATCGCACTAACTGTTTTCACCCGTGAAGCATTTCCCGAATATTGGGCAATGGCAAAAACTAATCTTGGTATTGCTTACCGTAACCGAATCAAAGGTCAGAAAGCACAGAATATAGAAGAAGCGATCGCTTGTTACCAACAAGCTCTTAGAGTTTATACCTTTGAGGCATTTCCTATTGATTGGGCAACGACACAAAATCATCTCGGTATTGCTTACGGTGACCGAATCAAATGTGAGAAAGCACAGAATATAGAAGAGGCCATCGCTTGTTACCAACAGGCTCTTAGAGTTTATACCTTTGAAGCATTTCCTATTGATTGGGCATCGACACAATATAATCTCGGTATTGCTTACCGTAACCGAATCAAAGGTGAGAAAGCACAGAATATAGAAGAAGCGATCGCTTGTTACCAAAAGGCTTTTAGAGTTTATACCTTTGAGGCATTTCCCGAAAAATGGGCAAGGACACAAAATAATCTCGGTAATGGTTACCGTAACCAAATCAAAGGTCAGAAAGTACAGAATATAGAAGAAGCGATCGCTTGTTACCAAAAGGCTTTTAGAGTTTATACCTTTGAGGCATTTCCCGAAAAATGGGCAAGGACACAAAATAATCTCGGTAATGGTTACCGTAACCAAATCAAAGGTCAGAAAGTACAGAATATAGAAGAAGCGATCGCTTGTTACCAACAAGCTTTTAGAGTTTATACCTTTGAGGCATTTCCCGAAAAATGGGCAACCACACAAAATAATCTCGGTATTGCTTACGTTTACCGAATCACAGGTGAGAAAGCACAGAATATAGAAGAAGCGATCGCTTGTTACCAACAGGCTCTTCGAGTTTATACCTTTGAGGCATTTCCTATTGATTGGGCAATAACTCAATATAATCTCGGTATTGCTTACGCTGACAGAATCAAAGGTGAGAAATCACAGAATATAGAAGAAGCGATCGCTTGTTACCAACAGGCTCTTCGAGTTTATACCTTTGAGGCATTTCCTATTGATTGGGCAACAACACAAAATAATCTCGGTAATGCTTACCGTAAAAGAATCACAGGAGAGAAAGCCGAAAATATCGAAAAAGCTTACACCACCTTTAAATCTGTCATAGAAACAGTTGACTCTTTGCGGAGTGAAATTCTTTCTGGTGATGAGACAAAACTTAAACACGCAGAAGAATGGAATGGAACTTATATAAACATGGTAGAAACTTGCCTAGACTTAACTAATATCACCGAAGCCATTGAATATGTTGAACGGAGCAAAACCCGCAATTTAGTTGACAAGATTCTCAGCCGTGACTTAAAAACCATCTTTCCTGTAGATGTTGCCACTCAACTAGAACAATACAGGGATGAAATAGCCATAGGTCAATATCAAATCCAGAATTGCAAAGCTGAAAATCTAAAAGTATTAGCACAACATCTCCAAGAATTGCGACAGCAGCGGAATGATTTACAAGGCCAATATTTACGTATCGGTTCTAGCTTTCAGTTTGATAAATTTCAGAACAATTTAGATGACCACACTGCCATTGTAGAATTTTACATTACACGGGATAAGCTGCTCACTTTCATCTTTACCCACCAAACTCAGCAGCCTATCGTTTGGGAATCTGATCCGAAAGACTTCAAAAAATTTCAAAAATGGGTAAATGGGTATCTCAGAGCCTACTACAACAAAAAATCCCATTGGCAACGTCGCCTGACTACCCGTCTACATTCCCTGGCGCAAATTCTGGACATTGATGAAATCATTCAGCAAATAACCCCAGAGTGCGATCGCTTAATTTTAATCCCCCATCAGTATTTACATTTGTTCCCCCTTCATGCTTTACCTATCAACAGTCAGCAGGGAGAAGGTAAATCTGAAATTCTGATGGATCGCTTTCCAGCAGGGGTAAGTTATGCCCCTAGCTGTCAATTACTGGAACTTGCTAAAACCAGAAAACGCCCGAACTTTACCCACCTGTTTGCCGTTCAAAACCCCACTGATGATTTAGTTTACACTAATATCGGAGTAGAAGTGATTAAAGGCTACTTCAATCCACCACCAGATACAGAAGTCCTCGTGGAAAAAGCTGCCACCAAAGCCGCCATAGATAGCAAGCCTCTCAACACTTACCACTGTGTCCATTTTAGCTGTCACGGTTACTTTAACTACGACAAACCACGTAAATCAGCTCTGATTTTGGCAGATGCCCACCTCAACCCTGCACCGGCTGAACTCAATCCAGAACAACATCTACCTTTGGATGACGGTGAAGTAATTGACTTAGACAAATGCCTCACCTTAGATGCAGTCTTTGCCCTGAAATTAGAACAGAAATTAGAACAATGTCGTCTTGTCACCCTCTCAGCTTGCGAAACAGGATTAATCGACTTCAAGAATAGCAGCGATGAATACATTGGTTTACCCAGTGGTTTCCTAGTTGCGGGTAGTCCAGCAGTAGTTAGTAGCCTGTGGAGAGTGAACGAGTTGTCTACAGCGTTGTTGATGATTAAATTTTATGAGAATCATCGAAAGATGATATCGTTGGCAGTTGCCCTCAACCAAGCGCAAATTTGGCTGCGGGATATCACAAAAGAAAAATTAGAGGAGTACATTGACAAGTTACCTTTGACTGTTGTTCAGCAATACATAATTAAGGCTAAGTTTCACAATTTTAATTCTACCGATAAACCCTTTAAGCAACCATTTCATTGGGCGGCATTCTGTGCAATTGGTCAATAGGAGTTAAGACTATGAAAGCTGAAAATTATCTATTTATATCTGCTTTTGAACAACTGCTGGACACCCAAGCTGAGTTGTTTAAAGACTCAGAAAAAAGGGAACTAGAAGCATTAATTACCTCATTACCAAATGATACTAAACAGCTAGCCGATGCGATCACTCGCTGGTGTATTTCTCACTCAGACATTAATAATGCTTTGATGGCTCTAATTGCTAGCAAACCAATCGTGGAGCAGGGACCTGGAGGCACTTTCCCCACTGATGAAACTAAAGCTGAAGACGAAAAAAACCAACGGGAAACCCTGATTAATGAGCTCCGCAAGAGTTATCCCCCAGAAACCCAAAAACCCAACACTCCCAAAGGCTGATGACTGACACCGCCTTGCCAATCAAAAACCCCAGCGTCACCCTTTATGCCTTCCATCTCTGGCAAGACTTAAGCCAAGAACTGGGACAGTTGCGACCGGATGCGGATCAGTTGTGGCAACACTGTGCTAATCTCAGCCAACCCCTAGCTATCCCAGAGCTGAAATCTTTACCTGAAAAATTACAATCCCCTGCAAGCCAAACAGCGATCACAAGCGATCACATAGACTTACTCCCAGGGAATGGTCGCTTAACATATACGCCACCATTGCAAATAGAAGGCTCTGCCCTAACAGTAGAGGTCTATCCCCGACAAATTCATGACACCTATGCCCTTGACCTAACCCTGTACTACCAAAATGTCACCGTTGCAGCCAGTCAATTTAGTCGGTTAAATCCCCAAGGGTGCCTCCTAGCCAGCAATATTCAACCTTCTTTAGGACAAACCTTGGTGCTCTATGGCGAACCAGTGGGCACTCCCGAGGAGGATAGAAAGTTAGCCGATGCCTGTGTGGATGGTTTTTTCCAGAGAACCGACCAAAAACCCCAATTTACTGCATCTGGGCAGTTATTTGGTAGCCCAATTTTTGCCTATGACAATGGTAAGGAGAAACCAACGGAGCAATGTCACCTTCTGGTCTGGTTAAACCGTCACCCAGAAACCTTAAAGCTGATTGAAAAGACGTCTTTGTCATTTTTCAATCTATTGTGCTGTCGCAGTAAAATCCTGTTTGCTTATCATGAATCTCGTTGGTGTTATCGCCAAACTAGAGGACTCTATGGGCAACTGGAACAAGAGGTTGAAGGCTTCAAGGAATTGCCAACAGAGCGAGAAACACGGCTAGAGCAACTGAAGCAAAAACTGACGGAGATGCCATCCAAGACCTTTGACTATGCTGGTTATCTGCGAGACATGGAGGATCACAAAACTGCGATCGCTACCAATGCCGCCAACTATGACACATGGTTGGAAAAAATCCGTGAATCTAGTCTCGAAGACGATAATATCGAGTTTTTAGCAGACTTCCTCAACCAAAGAACCAAGCTGTTTCAACGTCAGATTCAAACCAACCTCAATTATCTTAAACCCGGTCAGCAACTATTTGACCAGATGCTTGGTAGTATCCGAGGCATTGTAGAGATTGAGCAGGCAGAACGCGATCGCGCTTTGGAAAAAGCCCTGAGAGATAAGGAGAAGGCTGATCAAGCCCGAGAAAAAAGTTTAGAACGTTGGATTGCCTCTGTCGGTATTGGTTTAGGGGTTAGTGGTATTTCTTCCCAAACCGATGCTAAACCTCTAGAAGCGATTTTGATCAAACTAAACCCGAATGTATCGATAGAAAAATGCCCTAAAGCTGAACTCCAGTCTTGCTTGAGTTACATGTTCTGGTTTGTGCTATTTCATGTTTTGGTCGGTGTTGTATTTGGTGCGATCCCTGGGTTAATTGTGTATCGCATTATTCATCGGTTATCAAAATGATAAGGTTGTAGGGTGGGCAAAGACCGTTTAGTTCTTTTGATAATTCTAGATAATAGAACTTTGCACACCCTTTCTGTTGGTGGGCAAAAACCGTTTAGTTCTTTTGATAATTCTAGATAATAGAATTTTGCCCACCCTACTTTCTATTCCCTGTTCTGTTCTATTCCCTATTCCCTGTTCCCTTTGCTAAAGCTGATACGCGACACGCTGATAGCTGATAGCTTACCTATAATTTTATTATTTTGATAACGAATTTATAACTCAAAGTTAAACTTTGTGATATACGGTTAGCTCTGGAATCAAGTATACAGGCTTTCCTATGGTAGTGAGGTACAGCTTAATCGTGTTAAGAATGATTGCTTATTTATAAGCAATCGTTACAAACCATTGACCCCCCTAGCGTGTACCTCACCGGATTAGGAAAAGCTATAGCAGCACATGAATTATTAGTAACATTTCAGAGCAACCGATAGAAAGAAGCCAAGGGTCAAACCAAGGTAACAATATTCGGCAATGGATTAGTGTTATACTATTAGTATATCTGCTAATTGTAGCAGTTTGCATGATTGGTTCGGGTTTTAAATCCGCAACCGGATCACAAGCTAAAGAACTCTTTGCCTTTGCCACTAATCCTTTCTTAGGACTAATCGTTGGTACCGTTGCCACAGCATTAATTCAATCATCAAGTACCGTAACCTCAATTATTGTTGGTTTAGTGGCTGGAGGCTTACCGGTAACCACTGCTGTACCAATGGTGATGGGGGCAAATATCGGTACCAGTATTACCAATACCTTAGTGAGTTTAGGTCATATTGGGGATAAAACCGAATTTAAGCGAGCCTTTGCTGCGGCTACAATCCATGACTTTTTTAACTTACTTAGTGTAGTCATTTTTCTGCCCGTTGAGATTATCTTTCATCCCCTAGAGAAGATTGCCTATTTCTTAGCTCAAAATTTGGTAGGAGGCGGTTCTCTAAGTGTCAAGGATTTGAACTTTGTCAAGGCTGCTACTAAGCCAGTGGTGGGTTTGTTTAAAACAATAACTCACATTTTACCAGCGCCCTTTGACGGTATTGCTTTGATTATTTTAGGAATCGCGATGATTTTCTTGACCATTAGCTTTATTGGCAAACTGCTTAAAGTCCTAATGGTCGGTCGTGCCAAAGATATTCTTCATACAGCCATTGGTAAAGGGCCAATCGCGGGTATTGCTGCTGGTACCTTTATGACAGTTCTGGTTCAATCTTCCTCCACTACCACCAGCTTGATGGTACCCTTGGCCGGTGCAGGGCTATTTGGCCTAGCGCAAATCTATCCCTTCACCCTCGGTGCCAACATCGGCACTTGTATTACTGCCTTGCTAGCAGCGACCGCTGTTTCTGGCGCGGAAGCGGTTCCTGCCCTAGAAATTGCCATGGTTCACTTGCTCTACAACGTGCTTGGGGTGGTTATCATCTATGGCATTCCCTTCCTCTGTCGCTTGCCAATTGTCAGTGCAGAAACCCTCGCTGCTGTGGCTAGTGAAGGAAAAGCGATCGCATTTGCCTATATCATTGGCGTCTTTTTTGTGATTCCTGGCATCCTGCTTGGGGTTACAGTCCTGTTGTAATAGTCAAATGTTGGTGAGGGACTGACCACATAGCGTAAGCATTCAGCTATCAGCTATCAGCGTGTCGCGTATCAGCTTTGGGCCTGTGGCCACCGGAATTGAGGTGCGAACAGCTTTTGAATAAAATAAGCACCTCAATTCCCGTTAGCCATTCGCCAATGGCCAAGGCTGACCGCTGACCGCTGATGGCTGACCCCTGAATGCTTACCACAAAGCTAAAGGCGATGCAGCCAGGTCTTGGCAGAAATCCCTTCATCAAGGGCGCTGCATCGCTACCAACGTGCTACCCGCACCTCTATTTTTCCCGACTCCCGACTCCCGACTCCCGACTCCCGACTCCCGAAGATATCGTTAACTTTTGTTAAGTTTCGCATAAGTTCCCGAATTCGGTCTGATAAGTCAATAGCGGAACAAGTTAATTGTGCCGACTCGACCTACCTAGTTTTTTTTGAAAGGGTGTTCACACCTTTATGACTTATGATGCTGTTGAACTCTGATCAGATTTTCGATTATTTAGTTGAGCATGGTCTCTGCAGTCAGTCAGAGCAAGCTCTCACTAAGATTGAGCCCAAGGATTCAGCCTAGGGCTAACGGGCTACTTGAAAAGCTACCCTTGCCAGCTATCAGCTCTTGATAAAGCCCTAATCCCAAAAACCTACTCTACATCAGTTCAAGTCAAGTTCCCATACTTTAAACAGTTACAATGACTGACTATCTTGATTGATCAGCCGTTGTCTGACATGAGTTGATACCTGAGGGGGTGATCACAGTTTTGGTGTGTAAGTCCTGCTCGGGTACCCACAAGGGTACTGTCAAAACCTCAAAAAACAACGAAACTAGAGAAGTTGATTAAAGCTAGTCAGTTGGATAGTTCTCAACTACAGCAATGTAATGATTCAGCCTAGGGCTAACGGGCTAGTTGAAAAGCTACCCTTGCCAGCTATCAGCTCTTGATCAAGCCCTAATCCCAAAAACCTACTCTACATCAGTTCAAGTCAAGTTCGCATACTTTAAACAGTTACAATGACTGACTATCTTGATTGATCAGCCCTTGTCTTACATGAGTTGATATAGCACTACCCATTAAGGTGTTTGACATTTATAAAAGCTGAAACGCTGTTGTAGTCAACTTTTGCCTCTTGCCTCTTGCCAATGCCATTGCGCGTAGCGCTATACCTGAGGGGCTGATCGCTGAATACTTACTTGTCTGTTGGTTTCTATCCAGGAGTTAAGGTAATGCAGATCAAATGGAAACTAAACTTACTGGCCAAAATGGTAGTTTGGTTAGTCCCTGGGATTTTACTCAACTTCCTGGAAGTTGATGACCTAGCAGACTACCGTGAGTTTATTTTCCAAAGGGATGGGCGTTGCTGAATCTTCGCGCTGAATAGGAGTAGAGTGGGCATCCTGCCCGCCCGAAAATATATTGAAACTGGCAAGATGCCAGTTCCACGCAAGATGCCCATTCCACGGCCAGATGCCCATTCCACCTCACTCCTAAAATCATTCCATTGTTAAGCAACGCCTTGAGAGCTACCCCCATTTTCCAAATTGTCGATACAAAAGTTCCTTGATAATCATTGAGTGCGTAGTTATGTCATACCCAACAAATGTTCAGACAGGCATTCGCGACTATATGAATCAGATAAAAAGAATCAGGATAGCTCAAGCCAGTCCTAGTTCTCAGGAGGATCTCCAGAACTGGAAGTATTCTGCCAGTAACACTAAAAAGCATCAAGCTGATCAGGTAGCTACCAAGATTCTGAAAACCCGTGTTCTTAATGGACAAGGCATGCACCCAAGGAGATTTTGTCGCCGCTGGTTCGGACTAGAAGCCGTCAATCAATACGGACAGCGGTGCTACACAGAGTCAGATATCTTAATCCTCGAATCGGAGCATGGTTATCGGGAGAAATGCATCAACTTGATTGCCAGAGTATTAAAGATTAAAGCCAATACTATTCACCGCTGGGGAAAAGGAGTTGAGTTTGACAAAATCTCTCCAGATAAACGACAGCAGTACGAAATGTATCTTGGCTATGTTGACACCCTCAGGGTGCTCGCTACGAGCTTGGCTGGACTCGATGAAGGGTTATTGCTGAGACTTTTGGAGCGGGAACAATAGAGTAGCACTGGGTATCCGAACAGTATTGAGTCTCTTATAACCGGAATAGCTCATCATAATTATTACGTTAGGTCGATTTTTACAAGACTGTATGCAATACAGAAAAGCCTTGATTTATCTAACAGCCTGCTTTTACAATTCAAATTAGTTCAGCAAGGATAACTAGTTAGATATCGTCAGATCATAAAAGCTCTTTAGCTGAAGGTTTTTAAGCGTTTGTGAAGCACTTACCTTGGGTTATTTTACCCGCCACCCTGGTCTATCGCCGTCAAAATTTCGGCACCACTGCAAAACCCAGATACCTAAACCGGAGTAATGGATTTCCCTGATGCCGCTCTCGAAGGCGGGCAGAGGTGCGCCGGGGGGCTCAGTTTAATTTGTGGCAATTTGGCTCCATCAGAAAAAGAACTTAGTTTATAGTGATATTCACAACACCAAAAGCGTAGCTATGAAGCTTAAATTAGGTCACAAATCAATAGTGAATCCATATAGCAATTCTAAATAGATTGTGAACTATCACAGGGGCAATTTACCCGAAATATCAATGACTTTGGGTTTAGGGATTTTCACAAATCGTTCATAAAATCTATAGCCTTTTTAGGTCACTTTCGGAAACCAATAATATCAGCAAAATACTGAAACCTTTATTTCATATAGGTTTGAGTATTTATTTGATAAAAAAACTGAAAATTCAACTCCAAATTTTAAACCGAAAGCCCTGTCAAGCTTTCAGTTAATGCTTTCTAGCATAATAGCATTTCCTAGTAAGCGTGAGGTACATTTAAATTTTCTGGCTTGCTGCCCCCCTTATTAAGCAGTAGGCAGGATTCCTTTTCCCTTCTAAAACCAAGAATAAAAGTACCTCAATTAATTGATAACTGATCTTTGAAAAAAGAGAGATAGGTAAATCATTAAATGATTTTTAATTTTTACCCAAAAAATAACTTATTACCGCGTCAATTGAAATATACTACAATAGTAATACTTAGGGATATAAAAACTAGATTTTTTTTATTTGCATAAAAATCATAGTTATGGTTAGATGCGATTTTAAAAAAAATAGTTGATTATAGGAAAATTATTAGACATGAAAAATTGGTATGATTACTTAATAATTGGAGCTGGACCGGCTGGCTTACAAATGGGATATTTTCTTCAGCAAAGTAAAAGCCAATATATTGTTCTTGATAAAGCCGAAAGTGCCGCTTCATTTTTTAGAGTCTTGCCTCGTCGCCGAGAATTGATTTCATTTAATAAAGTTCACTCCATATTTGATGACCCGGAAATCTTACTGCGGTGGGACTGGAATTCACTCCTGACTGATGACTACAGTTTTCCTTTTCGGAATTTTAGCAAGCGTCTTTATCCGCTAGCTGACGAACTAGTCAATTACTTAGAGTCATTTGCTCACACCTACAATCTCAACATCCGCTACAACACAAATATCAGAGAAATCCGGCGAGATAACGATCGATTTTTTGAAATTTGTGACGCTCAGGGAACAATATACCAATGTCGGGTATTAATTGTAGCAACAGGATTTAGTAAGCCTTACATTCCTGATATTCCCGGCATTGAACTGACTGAAAACTACGAAACAGTGTCACTTGATTGTAATACCTTTACAGGGCAGCGTGTCCTGATTCTAGGAAAAGGAAACTCTGCTTTCGAGATAGCTGACATCGCTATGGAGACGGCAGCACAAGTCCATATTGCTAGTCCCAATTCACTGACACTGGCTTGGAAGTCTCGCCACCCTGGACATGTAAGAGCCAATCACACCAGATTACTAGATACCTACCAACTCAAGCTTCTCAATGGTACTCTTGACTGTCATGTCAACAATATTACCCAGAATGCTGATGGGACTTTTGTCGTCACAGTATCTTATGTCCATGCCGATGGAGAAGTTGAAGAGTTAGTCTATGACCGGGTAATCCGCTGTACTGGCTTCAGGTTTGATAATAGTCTCTACGCCCCAGAATGCCGACCTGATACCCTCTTAAATGGGAGGCTCCCTGAGATCACGCCCTATTGGGAGTCAACAAATGTTTCCGATCTGTTCTTTGCCGGAACTCTCATGCAAGGAAGGGATTTCAAGCGTTCTTCATCAGCATTCATTGATGGTTTTCGATATAATATTCGCTCCTTGTATCGATATCTTAAGGAACGATATGAAGGAATCAAAAGAGGAGAAAGAAAACTACAAGCAACACCAGTGACTATGAGAAAGGCTATTTTAGAAAGAGCCTGCCGAACTTCTGGTTTGTGGACTCAGTTTGGATATCTTTGTGATGTTTTTGTCGTTCACCCTACCCATGAAGTTACTTGGTATGAGGAGTTACCAATACAAGCCTTGCAGGAAGGTCAATTTTCTCGAGAATATCACTATTATTCCTTAACATTTGAATGGGGAGAATGGAACGGAGATGTTATGTCTATTGAGCGACATCCTAAATCGTCTCAAGCTTATACCAACGTATTCTTACACCCAATACTGCGTAGATACAGTTATGGAAAATTACTCAACGAACATCACATATTGGAAGACTTATTTGGCATATACTCTTCTTCTGGAGAAAGGGGTTCTGTTGTCAAGCGTTCAGGACGAAATATGAGACAATATCACCAGGAAGAACATGAAATCCCCCTGGAAAAATATTTTGAAACACAGTTATATCCAGAAGCAATTTCCGTTTAAATAAACCTAAGTAAATCTGAAATAAAATAGAAAAAAAATGAAGATTATTGACTTTCATGTCCACGCAGGAAAATTTGATATTTTGCGAGATGACATTCAAGAACTGTTGACCCGGAGACCGATGGAATCTAATGTCAACGTAGCCGAAGTATTTTCTGAACCAGAAATCCTAGAAAATTATCTAACTACCAATGGTATTAACCGTGCTGTCTTACTAGCGGAATGTGGTCCTGGAACCAATTACACGATTGACAGTAAAATGATTGCCGAATTTGCCAAAAATAAGGATATGTTTATTCCCTTTGGCAGCATCAATCCCAATTACCATGACACGGAAGATGAATTTTGGAAAAGTATCAAATTAGGGATAAAAGGGTTTAAGTTTTATCCAGCAGACCACAGCTTTAATGCTCTCAGAGACGATATGCAATTCGTCTATAAAATGTGTGAATCATTGGGGTTACCCGTAATGTTTCATACAGGTTTAACAGCCCAAAGAGACACAGAACAGAAATTTATTAAACCCCTTGATTTTCAGCCCATAGCAAAAAAATATCCCGATTTATTATTAATATTAGCTCATGGAGGAAAACCCTACTGGTATGACGAAGCTATGACTATGGCTTTGAGTTTTCCTAACGTCTACATAGATACTGCTTTGGTAGACCCCTTGTCTTTACAAGAAGTCTTTCCTGACCTAGAAAAAGTATCTCAAAAAATTATTTTTGGCTCAGACTGGCCGGTAGCTGGTAGTTACTCAGCCTTGCTAGACAAATACAAACAAGCCAATATTCCTGAGTCAATTATGTCTGCTATCTTTTATCAAAATGCAGAAAGGATATTGAAGGATGCTTTCAAAAAACAGGAAGATTCTGTCCCTGAAGCACTTCTAGCTCTGTCCGTCTAGGAAAAAAACTAAAAACAATCAAAAATTTGCTATTAATTTAAGCTGGTAGCTCAGCAATTACTGTCGTAACCACAATTATGAACTAGGAGAATTCAATGTATACAAAATTATACCCAATGACCTATTACTTCTATCCCTTGTTAGAAGATAAATTCACTGATAGCTCTCATCGGGATACTTTTCGGCAAATTTTGAACAGTCCGAAACCAGCAGCAACCGAAAATTTACTTTATCTCCACATTCCCTACTGTCACGATATGTGTCGGTTCTGCCCTTTTCATGTCCGAGTTGATAAGGGAAGCGAAATTTATGATCGCTATACAGAAGTTCTTTGTAAGGAAATGGAACTAGTAGCCAAGCTTCCTTATGTTTCAGATATGTCCTTCAAGGCGGTTTATTTTGGAGGTGGTTCTCCTTCTATATTTTCCGTCAATAACTTACGAAAAATATTTGCTCATCTCTCCAAGTGCTTTCAGATAGAGCCAAATGCTGAAATTTCTTTTGAAGGGGAACCAAAAACTCTTTCAGATCCAGCACGACTCGATTTACTTAAAGAATACAATGTTAAAAGAATTAGCTTTGGTCTCCAAACTTATGACGAAAGAATGCGAGAATTATTTAATATCGCTGCCACCCTCCAAGATGTAGATAATTGTACCAAAAATGCTCGGGAACGAGGGTTTGAAGACATTAATGTCGATATGATGTATGACTTGCCTGGGCAAGACATTACCGCTCTCAACTATGATTTAGCTCATCTCAAAGACCACGACTTCGATAGTCTAGATTACTATAACCTTCACTACTTCGCTTTTCCTAAAAAAATCAAAATGGGTATGAAAGATGGAACAATTCCGTCTAAACCTAGCCAACAAATGCACTTCGCTTTGCAGCAACAAGTGCGAACTACTCTCAAAGAGATGGGCTATTATGATGTTGCTGACCCCATCTTTGCGAAAAAACCTCAAGTCTGTGAATATTTCCGATTGATTTGGGGCGGTGGTAAAGGGGATCATTCCGCCGAGATGATTGCCTTGGGTTCATCAGCAAGAGGCTACGTCAATGGTTATTGCTACATGAATCTTGGTAATACTGAACAGTACCTTAAAACCGTTGAAGCGGGACAACTTCCCTTAGAAAAACTCTCCTTATCCCTACCTACACCAGAAAACCGAGGGGCTGCTTTCTTCGTCAAGTTCTTTGAAATTGATAAAGCTCATGAAAAAGCGATTCAGTCGATTCCCCAAAATGTCTGGGATTTTTGGCGGCAAAATGGGTTAATTTACGAAACTGCCCAAAGCTGGAAATTAAGTGAAGTAGGCAAGCTATGGACAACTAACATGATGCTCGATACCTTTGAACCTCATCAACGGGAAGCTGCCATGACTTCCTTGGGCTTTGTCGAAGACAGACCAGGGGTTCGGACTGGCAGTTTCTAAACCGGAATTTAAAGGAAGTTTGAGATGGAAAAAAGTAAGGTGCGAGTTGGTATTATTCATGCCTATCCCAATACTTATCTAATTAAGAGTCTACAAAAAGTTGGTTGTAAGCTTGTTCTATTCGTCCCCCAGCGACCTGCTTTTGACTGTAGCAATCTAGAGGCAGTGATCGAAGTTCCTCTACATGAACCTTCTGTGGTAGTGGAAAAAGTCGCGGATTACCATCAGCAAAAACCACTCGATGTACTCCTACCAGTTTATGAAGGAGCGACAGCAATTACAGCAAAAGCAGCTGAAGTATTGGGATTACCAGGGGTTAAATTCAGTGGCGCTCAAGCCAGTCGTAATAAATACCTCGCTTATCAAAGGTGGTCTGAACAGGGAATTCCTGTTCCTATTACTGTTCCTATTCGGGATCCTGATCAGGGATGGCAGGACATAGAAACCCATATTGGTTATCCTGCCATGATTAAATTGGCTGACTCTATGAATAGTCAAGGTGTTATTAAAGTAACCTCTAAAGACGACTATCTAGATGGGATACAACATCTTTTAAGGATGTTAGAAAGACCGGTAGATTTGGATTTACAAACTGACCGCAATCGATTAGCCTATGGAACCTCCCAAATCAAAATCATTGCCCAAGAATACTGTCCGGGAACTGAAGTAGCAGTTGATTGTATCGTCACTCAGGGCAAATCTCAGATTTTGGGAATTTTTGAAAAAGCCCCGGCTACAGGTCCCTACTTTGCCGAAAAGATGTCAATTTCTCCCACGTCTCTGAGCAAAGAAGAGGTAGAAAAAGTTAGTCAAATTGCAGCTGATGCTGTTTTGGCTTTAACTGCTGAGCAAAGTAGTGCTGGTCATGTGGAAATTCGGTTTACGAGGGAAGGACCCAAAGTATTAGAAGCTGGTCTCCGTCCGGGTGGTGCTTACACCGTTGCGGCAGTTGAATACCTAACAGGAATCAATCCCTATGTAGAACTTTTAAACGTTTTGCTAGGTAACGAACTCAGTGTTGTTCGCTCTAACGAAAAAGCGATTTTATATGGTGGAATAGTCATTCCTAAAAGTGGAGTTCTGACAAGTGTTCAGGGGTTAGACATATTCGAGAGCATATCAGAGTTATTGGATGTTAAAATCTTGAATCAACCAGGTGAACGAGTTTATTGTCTGCCAGAATCAGCTCAACCCCATTTTGCTTATTACCTAATTGGAGGAGTATCTAGAGAGGAGGTTTTAGACAAGCATCGTCTGATTCAGGAAAGTATTCGTCTTGAAATTTCTGATTTCCTGGCAGAAAATAAAACAATGGAGATGGCGTTGTAAAATGAAAACTGATAGCACAGAATTTACTATCAATGGTCCCAAGGAAGTTCAGTCAGATTTTCTTGAGAATGGGCTGAAAATTATCACATCCCTTGAAACAGCCTATACTCATCCAGAAAATCATCCAGTTTTATCAAGTCCCCTTGAATTAAAGCAGAGATGGCCTCAGCCTCAAAACCTGCCCCAAGATGGTTGTGACCTATCAGATATTGTAGACGAAGCCATTAAAACAATTTTTAGCGGCTACTGTAATGTTAGTCATCCTCAATACTATGGGTACATCTCTCCCAAACCTTTGCCTATCAGTGTGCTGGGAGATCTTTTAGCAGAGGGATTAAACCAAACACCAGGAGCGTGGCGTGCTGGTCCTGCTGCAACTGTGATTGAGGCAGAAACTTTATGTTGGCTCAGTCAGTTTATCGGCTATAAGCAAGATGTTGGTAAAGTTCCTAATGGAATATTCACCAGTGGTGGATCAATGGCTAATGCTAGCGCACTGAAACTTGCCCGCGATACTATTCTAGGTCGGGAGGTACAGGATGATGGTCTAGTAGACAGTAAGTTTAAACCCACTGTTTATATCTCACAAGAGGGTCACTTTTCCATTTGGAAAGCTCTAGATTTTTTAGGACTGGGAAGAACTTGTTTGCGTCGCATCGAAGTTGGAGAAGACGCACGGATCGATCTCAATAAGTTAGAAGAACAAATCCAAAAAGATCGTCAAAAGGGCTATAAACCGATTTGTTTGGTTGGCACCGCTGGAACCAGTGCAACCGCTTCAGTCGATCCTCTTGATTCTCTGGCTCAGGTAGCTAAAGATTATGACATGTGGTTTCATGTTGATGCTGCCGCTGGGGGAGTATTTGCGAATATTCCAGAAACCCGCCAACACTTCCAAGGGATGAATCTAGCTGACTCAGTAACCCTCGATCCTTGTAAGTGGTTATTTGTTCCTTTTGGTATTGGTTGTTTACTCACCAAAAATGGTTTAGAGTTACTAAAAAGCTTTCAAGCAACTAGCCACTATTGGGAAGACCTTTCTGAGCCAGATTTGTTCCAGATGGGATTGCCAGGAACTCGCCAGTGGCGATCTCTAGGGCTTTGGATGGCGTTTAAACATCTCGGTTATAACGGTTATAGCAAGTTGCTGAGAAATCTGCTTTCTGTTGCTTGCCATCTCGCCCAAGCTGTTAAAGAACACAGTAGTTTAGAACTCTTACAGGAACCAACTTTACCGGTCTGCTGTTTTCGCATCGGTAAATCAACTCAATCATTGCCACTGGATACAGTTAATCATCTTGTACAAAAATTAGTAGTAGAAAAAGGCCAGCATTATTTCACAATGCTAGATTGGCAAGAGCAAACATTTTTTCGGGTTTCTCTTAATAATTTTACAAGCAATAAGCATCACGTTAATAGCTTAATATCCGCGATAATGGAACAACTGAATCACTTATAAAATCATCAATAAAAGTAAAAGGTCTAACACCGATGATACCCATTGAAATTAAACGAGCCATGTATGGCTTCATGATGAGTCAGACACTTTTTGTGGGAGATGAACTGGGTATATTTGATTATATCGCTCAAGGAAAAGCTAAGACTATTTCTGAACTAGCAAAATTGGCAGATGTCCATCCTGATGCTCTCAAACGTTTAGTCTTAGGGGCAGTTTCAATTGGTTTGCTTGAATTTAAAGATGGAGAGTATAATATTCCAGAAGATTTGCAACCATTTTTAGCCAAAAATTCTTATCAATACTGTGGGGATGCTTTCTCACATTTTAGAGAAGTATCAGTTCGCACTTTTATCAATTTAAAAGAAGCACTCAAAGAAAATAGACCACAGTGGCAACCAATTTTTAATGATACTCAAGGGGAATCGCCTTTTACGGAATTATATAATGATCCAAAACGTCTTGAAAATTTTTTGGATAGTATGTGGGGCTTAGGTTATGCTCCAGCTCAAGAGCTAGTCCAAAAGTATCCTTTCAATCAACATAATGTTCTAGTCGATGTTGGAGGCGGAAGTGGTTCATTTGCCATTGCAGCCCTAGAAAGTTCCCCTAATCTTAAAGCCATTGTTTTTGATTTACCCAAGGTGCGCCAATATTTGGAAAACAAGGCAACTCAGCATAGAGTATCAGAAAGAATACAGTTTATTTCTGGTGACTTTTTTAAAAATGAATTACCGAAAGGTGATCTTTATGTATTAGGTTATATTCTTTCTGATTGGAATCAACAAGATGGAAATAAAATATTAAATAAAATTTATAATAGCTTGCCTAAAGGGGGGTTATTGATCATTTTAGAAAAGCTTTTTAGTGACGATAAAAATGGACCGCTAGAAACGGCTATGATGAATATTGCTATGCTATTAGAAACTTTTGGTCAACATTATTCTGGTTATGAGTATATCCAATGGCTACAAAAAATAGGCTTTCATGACTGTCAAATAATTCGCTCATATGGCGAAAAACATATGGTAATTGGTATTAAATAATTAAAAAACTAAAAAAATGTTAAAACTCAAAACAATATCATCATTAACGGTATTATTAATTGGCGTTGTTTCCCCACTAATTAATACTGAAAAAGCTAAAGCAGCTAGTTTTTCATCGAATTCATTTAATATTGAAACAATCACTACTGGACTTGCTACTCCCTATGCTGTCGCTATAGATAATGATAATCTAATTGTGACAGTTGATGGTGCATTGATTAAAATTGATCAGTCTGGAAATATTTCGACACTAACATCTTTAGCCCCCGGTGTCCCCTCTGATGCCATTGTCTTTGGTTCCGATTATGTTGTTATAGAACCAGCCGAGCCTCCTGCACCTACTTCTCTATTACGAGTTACACCGACTGGAGAGATTAGCGAAATCACGGAAAATACCAGCGATCCAATAGGATTTGGCGATCCCATTGGTTTAGCTATCCAAAATCAAGATTTAATTATTACTGATTTTAATCGTGTAAATAACGATCCTTTTATTGGCGATGGTCGTTTACTTCGATATTCTAACCAAATGAAAAACTTGTCAGTAATTGCCTCATCAAATCTTGGTGGTGCAGCAGAAGTTTTCGTAGATGGTGAAAATTTCTGGGTCACAGATTTTACGTTTGGACGTTTGTTATTTGTGACTGCCAATGGTGATGTTACAGAAATTGCAACGGAATTGGGACAACCTTTAGATATTGAATTTGATGGTCAATCTTTCTTAATTACTGACTTTGCTAATGGGTTCGATACTCCAGGAAAGGGAAGAATTTTAAGAGTATCCAAAACAGGGCAAGTAGAAACATTATTAAGTGATATTGGTAACCCATCAGGATTGGCTATTGATGGAGACGATCTTCTATTTACTGATATTGTTGATGGGAGAGTAGCAAGAATTGAGGGAATTTTAGCCACACAAAGTGTTCCTGAATCTTCTTCTAATACAACTTTAATTATTTTAGGAGTCATTAGTGGCTATACCCTTTTGAAACGCCAATCAAAAAATAATTAAGTAAGGTAACAGGATGTGGCTCCAACAAGCCACTATATTCCTATAACACATATCTTGCACGTTCTCAACAAGGCCTGGGTGGGCACTGCCCACCCTACTACTACAAAACATAAGGCTGTTCAAGCTATAATCTTTTCAATAATCTTGTGGTACAAGATATGAAAAAAGCAACTTTTTTTTATGCACACAGTTGAACTTGAAAGGCTAAAAGCGAGAAAAGGAGCAAGGAA
This sequence comes from Moorena producens 3L, assembly GCF_000211815.1. Classification (GTDB taxonomy): domain Bacteria; phylum Cyanobacteriota; class Cyanobacteriia; order Cyanobacteriales; family Coleofasciculaceae; genus Moorena; species Moorena producens. The sequence continues at coordinate 163,343 of NZ_GL890940.1, read as the reverse complement.
GCGTTCTGAAATTCCTAATGAAGTTTTATCGGCACTCAATCACGGAAAAATTGAGACCGTCAATCTTGTCGAATGGTTAGCCATTGATATGCCTTTTCTGCTTCGGAATAGTCTTACAGAAATAGGTTGGGAAGAACAAATTGAAAACTTGTATAATCAGAGCTTGAAACTTCAAGACCAAGGCATTACCAAACGACTCAAAGGCATTGGCACAATACTCTTTCATGCTCTAGAAGAAGAAGAAAACCGAACAGAAATTTTTGAAACGTTGGCTAGTCATACTTCTGACATGGTTAGAGCTTGGGCTGCTTTTAGTATAGCCGCTGACCAAACTATCTCGTTACCCGAGAGGTTGGAAATAATGCGTAGGTTCGCCACTGATGGTAGTTTCTCTGTCAGAGAATGCGCTTGGGATGCTCTTCGCTCTTATCTTGTGGATGATTTAGCTTATAGCTTCGAGTTACTAACAGAGTGGGTTAAAGATGAAGACCCCAATATTCGACGCTGTGCGGTAGAAGCTACCCGTCCTCGTGGGGTTTGGTGTAAACATATTCCGACTTTGAAGAAAAACCCCGATCCAGGTTTGACCATATTAGAATTTGTTCGTTCAGACCCCAGTAATTATGTGCAGCGTTCGGTTGGTAACTGGTTGAATGATGCCAGCAAATCTAGTCCAGATTGGGTAATCAATACCTGTTTGCGGTGGCGAAAAGAATCTCCAACCAAGGAAACAAGTTGGATTATTAAACACGCTCTTAGGACTCTCAAAAAGCATAATACTTTATCCCAGAAGCTTCAATTAATAGCAATTAATTAGTCAAATGTGAACCTAATTAGCCAGTTGTAAACCCCTTATTATTAAGTAGGAATAGGTCATGGATTTATTGCTAAAATACATTTATACTTCAGAAGTATTAGACATATTTAACTCTCGTTTGAATCAGATTATTCAAGAGTCATTACAAGAAGAGCTACCAGAACTTGAAACTGACTTAATTGCAAATATTGCTGAACAATAGTCTACACTAATTATCAAGACATTAACTGAATCAATAAATAAAAAATATTTTGTCCCAAAGAGTGGGATGGTAATTGTGATATCATTGATTAAAGGATATTTAAAATCGACGTTTAAAATCAATTTTTTTATGTCTGTAAATAAGGCTTTGTTGGCAACGTTTTTCCTAACTATTAGGTGCCCTTTACCCATTAATAATTAAATTCGCCATGGCTCGCAGCTGAGGTACACAGGATTTTTTCCCTGCTCCCTCTTCCCCTCCTGGGAGGCCTTAGGGGTGGGTTTCTTATCTGTCTTCCCTGTTCCCTAAAACCAAATAATTTGTACCTCACCCAATTTAAAACTGCTAGATCGATAATAAAATAATCACAATTTTATTTATGAAAAATCTAAATTTTAAATCCCATCAAATAGCTCCAATGGCAGCAATTTTTACTGTCTGGCTAACCTATATGGTACATACCAATCAATGGGATTTATTTATCCAAAATTGGTTCATGTCCGTGACCATGATGTTTGCCTCTTTTATCGCTGGTGCTACAGCGGAGGGAGGTGGGGCTGTTGCTTTCCCCATTATGACCCTAATTTTTCAGATTGAACCAGAAGTAGCGCGTAATTTCAGTTTGGCGATTCAAAGTATTGGCATGACCTCAGCCACCTATCTGATTTTGACGAGAAAAATACCCATTCAAAAAAACTATTTATTATTATGTAGTTGGGGAGGAGTTGGCGGAGTTATTTTAGGAAGTTACTATATTGCTCCTCTGATTTCCCCTCCCTATGCCAAAATGTTCTTTGTTTCTCTATGGTTAAGTTTTGGCATAGCTCTTTTTTATTTAAATATGAACAGATCTCGCTCAGTTGTCGAGAAACTTCCACCTCTTTCATCAGGAGAAAGAAAACTTTTTATTTTTTTGGGCTTCCTAGGGGGAATAGTAGTTTCAATTGTGGGAAGTGGAATTGACATTTTAACTTTTTCAGTGGTGACAATTCGATATCGCCTGTCAGAAAAAGTTGCTACTCCTACAAGCGTCTGCCTCATGGCGGGAAATAGTATTGTAGGATTTGTTTGGCATCTTTTCTTTCTTCATGATTTTGGAATTCAAGAATTTCACTACTGGTTAGTTGGCATCCCTGTGGTTATTTTAGGTGCTCCCCTAGGAGCATATTTCATTAGCAATCGCTCTCGAAATTTTATTACTAATGTTCTCTATTTTATTTTGCTAGCTCAATTTATTGGAGCCTTATTAGTTATCCAACCAACTGGTGGTTTGGCTTGGTTTACTCTGAGTATTTTGATTGGTGGATTAATAGTATTCCTTAGTTTAGCTGTATTGGCTAAAAAAAATAGTATTATAGAATGACAAAATAAACTATAATTAAATAGCATAGGGTAGTTTAGGATGGTTACAAAAACACAATCTGGAGCTGCAACTCAAAACCAGGAAGCAAATGCGATCGCAGTATATCTCCAGGAAACAAAGTCTCGACTAGGGTAAGCTTGGCATTTTGTCGTCGATAAACCTCAAGTTTAGTAGTGCGCCAATCCACAATCCAGTATTCACGAACCCCGCGCACTGAATAGAGTTTCAGTTTGACTTCTCGGTCACGACGCTCGTTTTGACTTCCTGGTGATAAAGATTCTATGATCAGGTCTGGCGCTTCGGTTAAATGACCTGCTTGATCAAGCATCTCTGGCAAGCGATTCTTGTCGGAAACCCAGACAGCATCCGGTTCCACAGCATTTTCTTGGTCAAAAACAATACCTGGAACTAGAACAGCTTCACCATAACCCTTATCACTTAAAGACCAGGAATCAACGGCACTATATAGTCTTCCCACCACCTTGTTGTGATTCCAATGGGGGGATCTGGTCACAAGCAGGTCTCCATCAATAACTTCATATCTATGGCCGTCGTCTGTTAACAGATCTAGGTCTGCAGTGGTGAATCGAATCTGATTAATTGTGGTGGTGTCAGCCATGACTTCTTTTCAAGTTCAGTTTGACCCGGTAGGTAGAACAGGTATCTTGGTAAAACTGGCATCAGGCGTAGAACTGGCATCTTGCCAGTTTCCTGAAATAACAAAAATATAGGCAATCTTACCATAAATCGTCACAATTTAAAGGTAACCTAGTTCTAAGATATGGAATAGAGCGTGCTCAGGGTAAGAAAAATGTGCCTCATCAGGGTGATAAAAATATAGTTATCATAATAGTTATTATAATTATCTAGTTATTGCTGGCTTCGTGCTCTGTTAATTATGACCAAATCTGACCAACTTTGACTAAGTTCGGTTCCAGGTTCGTAGCCAAGAACTTTTTATAATGGTTCATAACTCAAGAGGGAAACCAGATTACCCTGGTTATGGGTCATATGCTGAGAGACTTTCAACTGCTGAACTTTGTTGGGTGAGGATTTATGTTAAAAGAGCGTAGACAGCAATTTCGGTTATTGGCTGGAGCCATAGTGTTATTGGTATCAGTGTGCCTGGGAGCAGTATTCTTAGGTGTCACCGTAGCAAATCAACTAGAGGAAAAGGAGGAAAACAAGACTGCTAGCCAAGGGTTAACGGAGTCAACAGGCAAATCCGCTGTAGCACGGCTGGTTTCTCTGCCACCCCAACAACGAGCAACTAACCTAGATGCCTTTGCCTCAGGTCCGAAGTCTCGGGAACAGTATCGCGCCCGTTATCTGTTGGCATCGGATTTAATTCAACAAAATCAGCCAGAACAAGCCCTAAAGCATCTCGAAGGGCTTGAGTCAGATTATCCGGTTTTAGCATCCCACGTTGCCCTCAAACGTGCTCAAGCTTACCAAGCCATGGGGGATAGGGAATCGGCTACAGGAGTTTGGCAAACTATCCTGAAAAAGTACCCCAACCAAGCAGTGGCAGCAGAAGCCCTTTATCATCTAGGCAAATCTAATCCCAAGCACTGGGACGATGCGATCGCAAAATTTCCTAGCCATCCCCGTACTCTAGAAATTGTTCGACAGCGCCTCAAAAACAATCCCAACCAACTCCCATTACTATTAATCTTAGCCAAGCACACTCCTAAAGCCTTAGGAATGCAGGAGATCCGAGACCGGATCGTTGACAAGTACCCTGAGCAACTCACCCCCGAAGACTGGGAAATGATTGGCACTGGTTACTGGGAAACCTGGAAATATGGCAAAGCTGGTAAAGCCTACGCCCAAGCCCCCCGCACTCCCCGCAATCTCTACCGGGCAGGTCGAGGACTTCATTTAGATACCAAAGCCAGCAAAGGCAAAATCTTTTATGAACAGTTAATCAGCGCCTATCCCAATGCTAAAGAAACCGGATTAGCCTTAAGGCGTCTTGCCAGTATCTCTAAGCGAACAGAAGCCTTAGCTTATCTGGATCAAGTCATCCAGAATTATCCCGATGAAGCTCCTCAAGCCTTGCTCGACAAAGCCAAAATCCTAGAAAAGCTCAACAGCAAAGTTTCTGCTGGCCAAGCTCGTAAGTCGGTACTAACCCAATATGGTAGTTCTGATGCTGCAGCTAATTATCGTTGGCAAATGGCTCAAAAAAAAGCAGCAAAGGGCAAGCTACAAGAAGCATGGCAATGGGCGCAACCGATTACCACCAAAAATCCCGATAGTGACATCGCTGCCCAAGCTGGCTTCTGGGTAGGTCGATGGGCAAGTCAGCTGGGGCGTCCTAATGATGCCAAAGCTGCCTTTGAGCATGTAATAGCTCGTTATCCAGAATCCTACTATGCATGGCGGTCGGCCAACTATTTAGGCTGGAATGTAGGGGACTTCACCTCCGTGCGCTACTTAATGCCCAAAGTTGTCAGACCCCAAGCTAGACCATTACTAAAAGACGGTTCTGCAACCCTAAAAGAACTGTACCAACTTGGTCAAGATTACGATGCTTGGGCTCTGTGGCAAGTGGAATTAGGAAATCGTAAGGAACTAAGTGTCTCAGAGCAATTTACTGATGGTTTATTGCGGCTAGGGATTGGGGATAATCTCAAAGGCATTAACCAAGTCTGGAGCCTAAAACGACGAGAGACTCCCCAAGAAAAAGCCGAATGGGCAGCACTGCGTGACGAACCAAAATACTGGCATGCTCTATTTCCCTTCCCTTTCCAAAATTCAATTCTTAACTGGTCTGGTCAACGGCAGCTTAATCCCTTACTAGTAACTGCCTTAATTCGCCAAGAGTCTAGATTTGAACCAGAAATCCGTTCCGTTGCTGGTGCCATGGGTTTAATGCAAGTGATGCCAGGAACAGGTAGTTGGGTTGCCCAAAAAATCCAGTTGAAACAATACAATCTTAAAAATCCTGATGACAACATTAAATTGGGGACATGGTATCTCAGCTTTACCCACCAACAGAACAGTAACAACTCTTTATTAGCCGTTGCCAGTTACAATGCTGGTCCCGGTAATGTCTCCAAATGGGTGAATAGATACGGTTTTAGTGACCCCGACGCCTTTATTGAAAAAATCCCCTTTCGAGAAACCAAAGGTTACGTGAAAACAGTGTTTGGTAATTATTGGAATTATTTGCGACTCTATAATCCTGATATTTCCCGGATGGTAGAAGCTCACGCTGCTAATAAATCCGTAGCATCATCTAATTAATTCTAGGGAGTCGGGAGCGGTGCGACCCGTGGCGAATTTAATTCGACGACTGTAAGCGCACCGAGGGAGTCGGGAGTCGGGAGTGATTGTAAGCTATCAGCTAATGCGCTACGCGCACGCGATCGCGTTCAGCTATCAGCTTAAGCGCTACGCGCACGCGATCGCGTTCAGCCATTAGCCCTAGGCCAAGCTACACCGAACAGCTTTTGAATAAAATAAACTGACGGCTGACTACTGACGGCTGACCGCTGACAGCTAAATGTTTACATCCACAAAACCTGAAACTATGAATACTACTGAAACAATTAAACCCGTTTTGAACAGTTCTTTAATAATGAACTAGTCCCCAAAGCAGCTAATCCTAATAAACCTAAAATTGATGTGGTTTCAGGAACAGGGGCGGGCTGAAGATCAAGACCTTGGCTAGCTGGTTGAAATAGACTGGTTACGTCTATACCATTAGCATCAATTGCCGAGGTAACGGTAACTACTAAGTCAGGCAATCCATCATTCTTAAACCCAGGCAGTACTTGGTCAGTTGTCCCAACTATCTCTAGGATAGAGTCTGGAGAAACTCCAATTGAATCACTACGTTGAAAAAGTGCTGTAGATATCCCCAAGGGTGGGTTTTCTACTGGGCTGAATGTAAACTCTGAAAAGGCAGCTTGATCTGCATCTGTCCTAAATCCTTCTAGAGTAACAAGCTCAGTAGAATCTTGTTGTACAAGAATGTCTAATGATTGTAAATTAGCGGTGAGACCGCTAGTATCTAACACGAAAGAGAAATCAATGGTGTCATCAACATTGACTTGAAGGTCATTGATGGCATCCTTGTCTAATTGTGACCCAGTCGGACTGAATGATACGGAGGCTCCATAAGCTGGAGTAACTGCGATCGCTCCCAGGAGTACTAAAGAAGCACTAATGTCAGTTAATTTCATCAGGATTGACCTAAAAAACTACTATCAATAGTTAATCAAACATTCCTGGATTTGATTTTGAAGAGTCAGTAAAGTTAGCTAAAAGATTAAATGATGAAAGTAAAAACTAATGATGAAAGAAAAAACTTAAGCATTCAGCCGTCAGCTGTCAGCTGTCAGCCTAATGCTTAAAATAAACCTCAGGAGAATTTAAAGGTGCGCTTTCCGCATCTAATTATTAAATTCGCCACGGGTCGCACCTAATAGTTCGAGATGAATCAGAGTTGAAAGTCTGAGGAAAATCCCATCTAACCATATGCCCTACGCACAGGCTAAGCGAACAGTAGTTAGGGGTCAGCCGTTGGCCATAGGCCTTTGGCTGATAGCTGAGGGCTGATAGCTGAGGGCTGATAGCTGAGGGCTGACGGCTGAACGCGATCGCGTGCGCGTAGCGCATATGCTTACGTTTATGCTTCAACCTCCAACAATCCCTGTAAAGCCTCTTTCATCTCATCCTGACTAGTAGTTGCTGTACCAAACTGACGCACCACAATGCTAGCGGCTAAATTACCCAAAACCGCTGCTTCCCAGTAGGAAGCCCCCAGACACAAGCTCAAGGTCAGGGCTGCTACCACCGTATCCCCAGCACCAGTTACATCAAATACATCGGTGCGATTAAACGCTGGGATATGCTCAACCTTACCATCACGAGCAAACAAACTCATCCCCTGTTCACCACGAGTAATCAGAATTTCTTCCCCTTGAGTCAGTGCCAACAAATCTCTACCAGCTCTCAACAAATCCTCAAAACTCTTAATCCCATACCCCACTGCTCGCTCCGCTTCTGGCAGATTAGGAGTAAAAACTCTAGCGCCATGATAACGCTCCAGATTCTTCTGAGTATCTACAATGGTGCGGTCGTGAGACAAAACGGCTTCAATCACTGGTGGTGTAAATACACCATCTCCGTAATCAGAACAAACCACAGCATCCACCTGACCTAAATGCTGTTGTATTTGTGCTGCCAACTCTAACTGCTTATCCCGGTCTGGCAATTCATCCGACTTGCGGTCTATTCGCACAATCTGCTGAGTCACCGACTGACGGGCATGACCAGCAATCCGGCTTTTGGTCACAGTTGGTCGGTCTGGATCAATCACGATCGTACTCGTATCAATCCCCACCTCCTCAAACATCGTCCGCAGCACTTGCCCTTGAGGATCCTTACTCAAAAACCCAGCTACCTTTACCTCTGCTCCCAGCTTAGCGAGATTATAAACAGCATTTGCCCCACCACCAGGAGTTTGACGAGTGGTTTCATGACGTATTATTAATACTGGAGCCTCTCGTGAAATTCGTTCCACTTCACCTGTGAGAAACTCATCAAGAGTTAAATCACCAACCACCAGTACCTTAGATTGCTTAAAACCATCAATTAGCTCAAACAAACGGGGAGCTGAAGCAGCTAGTTGAGTTTTGAAAGACGCAAATTCAATCATATAGCAAAGGGAACAGGGAGTAGGGAGTAGGGAGTAGGGAGTAGGGATAATAAAATTTAATGTACCTGATAACTCTGATAAACGCTAGAGTTTAGTATTAATTAGTTTCTCCTTACTGTTACTTGAAATACCAGCGATCAGGGTGTCGCGTATCAGCTATCAGCTTTTACCGAAACTTTCAATTCTCATTAATCTCGAACTATTAAATGCTCTCGTTTTGCCATTGCGCATTGCGCATTGCCCACGCTAAGCAAATGGCTGAAGGCTGAAGGCTGAAGGCTGACGGCTGAAGGCTGACGGATTAGTTTACCAGAATGTAGTTGGGATTTATCAACAAGTTTTCAAGTAACTACTTAGACATCAATTCTGTTAACTGTGTTAATAAATTTAAAGTTTATCAACCCCTTTTTGTTCCCTATTCCCTATTCCCTACTCCCTACCCCTATTGCTATAGTCTCAACCGTTATCCACAATGGTATTTTATAATTTTTAATTAAATTTTCTGTAAAGCTTCTGTAATGTTGGTCAACTATAATGACCCTTGGTATAGACTTAATTAGATGAGTGAAAAATCAGTAATATCAACAAATAAGAGACAGGTTTAAATTAATGTTTAAGGGACAAAGGATCTGCCAAAAATTAGCAATAATCACTACTGGTGCGGCTTTAAGCCTAGCAGTGATTGAAATTAATCCTGCCCAAGCTATTACTATTACCTATGAGTTTGGAACAGAAGAATTTTCTGGTAAGTTCAGCTATGATGACGCCAATGAAACCCGGAGGAAATTTTTTGCTTCTATACCGGATTTTCCAGTGATCGAGATAAGTTATCCGGTAGATAAGATTGAGTTTTTTTTCGACAATAGAACCTATACCAAGGCCGATTCTACTACAGAGCCTGTGTGGTTAATCTTCGAAGGAGCTGGAGCTGGCCAGCAATTACGTTGGAGTACAGAAGATTTTAGTTTTAGCCCTGCTACTGGTCCGGCTCCGAGTTTTCCAGAGTTTTTTACTGTGTTCGAGATAGATGGAGAATTTGTAGAGACAGCGAGTTTTGGGCTGGTTGAAGATGAACCAGCAAGTGTACCTGAACCTGGGACAGTTATAGGACTTAGTCTTTTAGGTTTAGGCTGGCTCTCAAAGAGAAAGATAGCATCTTCTCCAAGGGTATAAAAAAAACTGGCGTTGCTTAATAATGGAATGATTTTAAGAATAATGGAATGATTTTAAGAGTAGGTGCGCTTTCCAATGGGCGAGTAAATCGCCCTTGGGTCGCACCTGTGGAATGGGCATCTTGGTGGAACTGGCATCTTGCCAGTTTCATGCTTATTTTCGGGCGGGCAGGATGCCCACTCTACTCCTATTAATTATTTTCGGGCGGGCAGGATGCCCACTCTACTCCTATTAATTATTTTCGGGCGGGCAGGATGCCCACTCTACTCCTATTAATTATTTTCGGGCGGGCAGGATGCCCACTCTACTCCTATTAATTATTTTCGGGCGGGCAGGATGCCTACTCTACTCCTATTCATTCCTTGATTCAGCAACGCCAAAAAAAAAACATATGCTGAACGCGATCGCGTGCGCGTAGCGCATTAGCTGATAGCTGATTGCTGTCAGCTGATTCCTTACTTTGATCTTCCTTCTTCCACAAACCCCCTCACTTCTGATAAAACATACAATGGTCTGCCTTTAACTTCTTCATAAATCCGTCCTACATATTCCCCCAAAATACCAATAGATACTAACTGCACTGCTCCCAAAAAGAAAATTGCAATCATAATAGTGGCAAACCCAGTCACAGGAGAATTAGGTTCAAAAATCCGCCAGTAAAGCACTAACCCTGCCATCAATAGCGCTATCGCTGTTGCTAATAATCCCAAATAAGTAGCGATTCGCAATGGCACTTTAGAAAAAGAAACCAGTGCATCTACTGCTAGGGCTAAGGATTTACGAATGGTGTACTTGATATCACCAGCAAAGCGGGGGTCACGTACATAGGAAACAGAGGTTTGCCGCAACCCTACCCAAGAACGCAATCCCCGCACGTAACGGTTCCGTTCTGGCATGGCATTGAGTACATCAACCACCCGTCGATCCATTAAACAAAAGTCCCCCGTATCTATGGGAATCTCGACATTGGCCAGACGGCGCAGTAAGCGATAAAATAGGTAAGCCGGAAAGCGCTTTAACCAACTTTCACGACGTCTCTGGGTGCGCTGAGCATAAACAATTTGATAACCCTGCTGCCATTTTTCGACTAGCACTGGGATGATCTCTGGTGGGTCTTGTAAATCAGCATCTAGGACAATAATCCCTTGACCCCGCACAAAATTTAGACCGGCAGTGACAGCAATTTGATGACCAAAGTTACGGGAAAGACTTAGGTAACATACCCTTGGGTCTTTTTGATGAAGGTCTCGCATCAGCTCTAGAGAGCGATCGCAACTGCCATCATTCACTAGAATTAACTCCGCCTCCCCCAACTGATCCATTACTGTACTGATGCGTCGGTACAGTTCTAAAATACTGTTTTCCTCGTTATATACAGGAATAACCAGGGAATAGGTTGGGTTCATCGTTCTTCAACATTTTTGAATTAAGAATGTAGAATGCAGAATGTAGAATTCTACATTCGCGCATTCTACATTCTGCATTCTGACAGACGACCTTCTAACGCCCTAATTTATTAGGAATTCCCTGACAACCACCGGGGATTGTTTTTCTTGACTTTTCACCGCACCAAGCACAGCAATAGTAGTGCTGCTTTTCATCCATCCGCTGGACACCGGTGAAGTTAACATTTTCGACTACTGCACCGGTGTAAACTCCAGTGCGATAGTCAGGGGGATGGGTACGACTGCGGGGACTGGCAGTTTCTACTGAACCATAAAATAGGCGGACTCCCTTGAGGTCAGCACCAGTGAGGTTGGCTTCATATAAAACAGTGCGGGATAGATTCGCTTGCACTAAGTCACAGAAACTCAGATTCGCTCTGACCATATTAGCTTCACCGAGTTCTGTCCAACGCAAATCTGTACCACTCAGGTCTGATCCAGCTAACATTACATTCAGGTCAATAACTCTTATACCATAAACTCGGTCTTCTTGGTATCCTCCATACCCATCCAACATGGGGCGTCCTAAATGATTATCCCGTCTGAGGGGAGTTAGTAAACGGGCTTGGGACAAAAATCTGAGCACTTTGGCTTTCCCATGGGCATCCACACTACTGAGAATCGCAGCAGTTCTTCCTTCGCAAAATGCCCTCTCTTGGGGCCAATCTTCTAGCAATCCCTGATCATCTAAGGCTAGATCTGAAACTCCCTGAAAGTAAGCATCAATGGTTTGCTGCTGAGTAATCATATTTTGCTGGATGGTCAAGTCTTTGGAAATGACATATTGTCGCCAAGCAATGAATACTGCTAGGACGGCAATCAAAATCTGTCCCAAAGCACCAACCCACTCAGCCCATGACCCAAATTCATCCCATTTAATTTGAACTAACCAATTGCTGATGTTTTGGTAAACACCAAGAAATTTCAGTAAGCCACTTATTGCTGCTACCACTCCGATCGAGGCAATAACTTTGATTCTTTGTGGTGGTGGCAACAAATCAGTAAGCCATTGTTTGAGAACCGGTAAAATCACTGGCAGTGAAACCAGCAACGCCACAATAGCTCCGGATATCCCAATCCAGAGGTTATCAATCACTACCCCAAAAATCATGATAGCGATCGCACTGAGAATAATTAGGCTTAGGGAGCGATTGGCAGGACTAACTGATCCAATAGTTGGTTTATTGGGTAGGTTTGACAACGGCAGGGTAGATAAATGTTGCTCCTCTTGAGTTTGGGGAGGAGATGGTGGTGAATTACCATTGGCTGAGTTCTTGGCGGTACCGTTGTTACTATGTTCAGGCTGATTGGGTGGCACAGGCTCAGGCAAGTTAGTCATGGTATTCCCATCAAAATAAGCTCAAGGTCAAGCAACATTACAAAATAATACAGCTCTTAGACACTCGGATCGTTTTTTAGGTGATTTGCACCTCAACAGATTAGCAAATTTTCAAGTGAAATCCGGTAGACTTGACTTGTGTTAAATTTTATTTTGTACGTTATCTAAATCCAAGCGGGAGCAATAATAATCTGTAACTTTATATAGCGTTACTCATAGTTATCTGGGTTCCCAAGAGCATACTGCATTGCTACTCCCTACTCCCTACTCCCTACTCCCTACTCCCTACTCCCTACTCCCTACTCCCTCCAACCCAGAACTTTGTACCTCACCCGATGGAGAAGTGCTGTACCACAGATGAGCATTCCAGTTTGTATTGAAAGGGTTGGGCATCCGTTCCTGAATCCTAGTCGATTGTACTTGTAGTAACTGTGGCTGAGATTGGGTAAGAGGCACGACAGTCCATTCTTTGTTTTCCCTCAAGGTCTGTGCCAGGTCTTTTGAGTAAGGGAGCACCGCTGCAGTGACTTTATGGCCTAGCACCATATCGAGCAGCTGTTTGTGATCACAGATGACGGGAATGACAATTTGATCAAATCGTGGTGTGCCTTGCCAATAGTCTGGAAAAGCACTCAACTGGATGCCACTAGAACCGAAGGTCTCAACTTGGAATGGTCCAGTCCCAATCGGCTTTATCCCAAAGTGTTTTGTACCATAACAATGGCGCGGTACAATTCCCAAAGTTAAAAGTTGGGGATGAATAGGAGGTTTAGCTACCGGGCCTGGGTCGATTGCTAAGGGATGGGAATCCCTAGGCTCAATGGAATCAATTTCCCTGAGGGGATGGGATTGAGAGGGTAACCTTTGAGAGGCAGACTGTAATGTAAACGCAATGGTTTTTTGATCTACCACTTTTGATATCCCTGATGCTTGTCAAAACCAGTTTGCGCCAGGGTGAGTCAATTTTCCGTAGTACCTGATAAGTGAACTCAACATCAGCAACCGTTAGAGGGGTGCCATCGTGGAAACGTAGGTTGTCATGAAGCTGGAAATAAAGAATTTTAGTGATTTTGTCTACAGTTTCTAGCTTCCACTTGACAGCAAGATCGGGAACCAGCAACCCACGTAAGGAATTAAAACGACATAAACCCCGGAACACCAGACTCAATACATCTGCTGGTCCTAGGTTTGGGTTGAGCAAAGGGTCAAGGGTCTTAATCGGACGAAAATCAGCAATGGTAAGCTCTTGGCGCGATTTGACCCAAATCTTTTTGGTAAAGGTGCTGTTGCTTGGGTTGATATCGGCGAGTTGTTGTTGTGGATCAGCCGTGAAGCGGATCATATGGAAGCCAGCCTTAAACCTAAGTTGATGACGAATGCTGCTGTCTTGCGATCGCTGATTTGGTTGTAAGGTGCCATGGGGACTAAGGTCAGATAGATTATTAATAGTCCACTCAACTTGGAAAGAACCGGAAGGGCTACTTCCTTGATTAATTAGATCTGCTTCTAATGTAATTAAATCCCCTGCTACTGGTAATGGCGGATTTAGGATAATGTCACGCACCAATAAATCAATGGTAGTGGCTTCCCAAGGAAGAGTATTGGTCGTTTGACCATTAATCACAGCAAATAGCACACCAACACCCGTGACTTGGGGCATAATCACACTCAGGCGGGACTCACTCCAACTGATGATTTGGGCTGGCTGACCCTGAAACAAAACTAGAGCATCGGGTGAAGGCACAGAACCGAAATTACCCCCTTCAATCACCACACTACTCCCTGGCGGTGATTTGGCTGGTTTCACTTCAGTCAAAAATGGCAGTTGTCGCCACATCCGAATCCGTGCTTCTCGAAGATCAGTTTTGCGGCTAACTTCGGCGATCATTGCTGGGGTTTGGGTGTAGCGATCTAGGTCATCAACGGAGTAAATTGCGATCGCATTTAGTTGTTTGATCTCAGCATCAGTAATATCTGGTAACGTAGCCAGAGGACGGTTATCTACTGGTCGATCTAGGGGCTTACGTACCCCATGCAACTGACTCTGTAGTACTTGGGTAAAATCCAATTTGAGAACAGTACCACCATTTTCCTTGGGATCAACAACCGTCCGAAACCAAATTTCTCGATCTTGACCACGGCGCACTGTTACTTCCAAATCCAGGTTTAGCTGTTTGATAGCCAAAGACTTACCACGAGCATAGGATTTGAGGGAGAGAGTATCTTCCGCATAGTCAATTTCCGATGCGATCGCATCCACCAATTCTGCCAGCTGCCATTCTTGGTTATCCTCTGTTACTGACTCATCATTACTCATCGATCCGAAGTTCCCTCTTCTGACTTCCCTACTCCCATTAACCCCAAGGGCGAGGTACCTCCAGCTATCAGCCGTCAGCCGTCAGCTAATCAACGGGAGGTAGTAAACAAGCTGGGGGGTGCTGGTACGGCTGGTTGAAAATCCCTGCTCGTTTTACTGATCCGACCCCGTGCAGTTAAAGCGCCTGCTAGCACCTCAAGTAGCACCTCAAGTAGCGCATTAGCACCTCAAGTAGCACCTCAAGTAGCGCATTAGCATTAGGCTGAATGCTTATGTACATGCAATAGTTTACCCTTTACCTTTTCTCTTCAGTAGTGATAGTGATTCGGATACGACCTAATCTACCAACTGGCCGTGTTTCACGAGCTGATGGCATTGTAACTATCACTCTAGTTGACTTTTCTGGTAAAGACTGGGGGTCAGTTTGCAGGCGTAGATGGGCAGGAATTTCAACATCCACATCACTGACCTGTAACTTCAATGGTTCAGCACCCCGATCACTTGTTTCTTCCAATGTGTCAGTGATCTCTCGGAAAATCAATGTGATTAAATCTCCTAGTGTGATGTCAGCCATCAGCAAATCTTGGTGATTAGTAATTGAATTATAATCCTTTTTTATGCTTTGCGCTCTTGTAGAGTCTAGAAACAGAGACTTTATCAACAAACCCAGCGGTAATCAGGCTATACTGTTTCAGTAAGATTTAGTCCAGGTTTTTTTTAATCAACAGTAAAAAAACTATTTCAATACTGCTCTAGCATTTTTAGTTTATATGTAAACCTAGGATTGATATAAAAAGCAATGCAGCGCCTTAATACCGGGGTTTCCCCCAGTCGCACTTTGCATCAAGACTTCTTATCAGGGAACTTCGGATCACGGAAGAGTGTCAAGATATCCGAGGAATTTTTGGTTTTCTGATCAAGGGATGCAGCGATGCCAAAGGGGGTTGCCCCCAGTCGCGCTTTGCATCAAGACACAGGATTGGTTTTCATTATCTATTTAGAGGTTGTCTGAAAAGTCTCATTTGCTACATCCAAGCCCCCGTTGGTCCCCCAATTTTGGGGGACTTCTACCAGCAAATTGATTCTTGTTCCCCCCAGAATTGGGGGGCTAGGGGGGCAAAATTCAGTATCAAAAAACTTGGGAGATATCCTCTTAGAAATGCTATATCTAATTCTTGATATATAGCGCTATTCATATTCATGAGGTACACAGGATTTTTTCTATGTTCCCTATTATGAGTTACCTATTCTGAGATTCCCTATTACCTATTGCCTATTTCCTAAAATCAAAAAAATATCAGGGTAAACGCATCTAATTTGGTATAAATGGTAACAGACAAAAATATCATTAACTCCATTTTTTGGGTAAATTCCCATAAATCCCATCCTAAATCAGTTTTTTTGTTCAAAGTCAGCGGAAAATTCGTTGACTTTGAACAAAAATCAAAGTCGGATTTGCGTACGCAACCAGAATGTAGAGTACTCTCAAATCGACCTTGGATAACACGGCCAATAATTGAGAAGAAATTGGGCTTATTGATAATAACCAGGGTGATTCTATATTTTTTATACTATTGTTTACTTTTTAACTGTAAGTTTTGATACAAATTTAGATGCGTTTACCCTGGGTTGATCAGGCCATCACTACATGTTTATCACTACCGTCACCCTTTGAGGGACAGAAAACTTATCCAGCAAGAGTTTCCTCAATTCTGCCGGAACTGGACTCTAGCACCCGTACCTTAACCGTTGTCCTCACCCTGGACCCTCGGCAGTAAGGGAAGTGTCCCCTGGACAGGTAGCGAGGTGGAAATTAGCTGAAACTATTCCTACTGCTGGTTACTGGCTGCCCACCACCGCTCTAGTGCAAGGAGTACGTGGTTTGTGGTCTTGCTACGTCTTGGGGGAATTGGCTGAATCGGATCTTTCTGGTGCAACTCACGTCTTCAGTGTCAAACGGCGGGATGTGGAAATTTTGCAGACACAGAGTAACCGCATTCTGGTTCGTGGTACTCTCCGACCAGGGGATCAAGTCATCGTCGGCGGAACCCATCGCCTTGTCCCTGGACAACGGGTGCGCTCAAAAAGAGTTGCTGGGGTCAAAGTGCGATAGTAGTGTCTTGGGCTAAGTAGAACAAGTATTATTATTTAAGTTTAACCTTCTTGCTAATCTAATTAGTAGTTAAGATAAACTCTGTAACAAGATTGTATAGAAAAACACTGTTTACCCTAACCAGCATAGTCCTACTCACGAGTATCCTGGGCGCTTGCGCCAAGGAACCTTCCCCCCCTGAAACTAAGTCCAGTCTCAGGCTGACTCCAGAAGGTTTGGGTAAACTCAACAAAACTAGCAATTTTGATGCTGATACCATCAAGAGTGCTTTGCCCACTTATACCGTAAAAAAAGAAACCACCTCTGCTGAAGGGGAAACTTACGATATTTTCAGAGCCTACTGGCAAGATAGCCCGGTAGTGGAAATCGATGCCGACTCCTCCCAGCAGAAAATCGGCAGGATTGAAGTGCTAAGCGATCGCATCCCTGGTCCAAAGGATGTGAAAGTAGGAATAGCCTACTCAGACACTCCTGGACACGAGAAACTAGACTGCTTCCCAGGTGAGGAAGGGTCCACTGGGCAAGTTATTTGTTGGTTTGAGGAAAATGCCTCGATCATATACGTCTATCAACCCCTTAACTGGGAAGGACCTTATGATAAGTTGCCTCCCCTTGAGGTTCTGACCAAGGCTAAGCTAGATAGTCTACTTTGGGTAGCACGCTAGTGAGCAAATAGCAAATACTAATTACTAATTAGCGCTCTAATTACCGCTCTTTCAGGGCTGGGGAATGGCTCAATGGTGTTTTTGCTGAAGATTCCAACAGCAAACCATACTCAATGCCTTCCACCACAGCTTCATAGGACGCTTCGAGAATATTACTGGAAACCCCCACAGTTGTCCAGCGCTGTTCTCCATTGCTCGATTCCACTAGCACTCGTGTCTTAGCCGATGTGCCAGCAGCACCATCGAGAATCCGCACTTTGTAGTCAGTTAGATGGAAATCAGCAATCTCTGGGTAAAACTTCACCAAGGCTTTGCGCAAGGCGGCATCAAGGGCTGACACTGGTCCATTGCCTTCTGCTACTTCCAAAATATCCTGGTTGTTAACAGATACTTTAATGGTTGCCACAGAATTACTGTAGGGTTTACTGACCCCTTGTAGCATATCGCAATGTATCTGACAGCCTTTGAGTTCAAAGGGATGTTCTCGATATCCCAAAGCATCTCGCATCAACAAATCAAAACTGGCTTCCGCTGCTTCAAATTGATACCCTTCATTTTCCAGATCTTTGAGCCGTTCCAGGATTTCGCGACAGGCGGGGTCTTTTTTATCCAGGTCATGACCGAAACTACGGGCTTTTGCTAATACATTGCTCAATCCCGACTGGTCAGAAATTACGATCCGACGCTGGTTACCAATCTGTTCTGGCTGAATATGTTCATAGGTCAGAGGATTCTTTGCCACCGCTGACACATGGATGCCACCTTTGTGAGCAAAGGCTGAACGACCCACAAAGGCAGCATGGTCATTGGGAGCAAGATTGACAATCTCGCTAATTAAACGACTAGCTTGGGTCAGTCTGGCCAGCTGGTTATCTTCAATACAGCGTAACCCTAGCTTCAACTGTAAGTTAGGAATCACAGAACAGAGATTGGCATTACCACAACGTTCACCATAACCATTAATCGTTCCCTGAACCATACAGGCTCCCTCAGATACCGCAGCTAAGGCATTAGCAACCGCTGTATCTGAATCATTATGGGTATGGATTCCTAACATGGGTTGGAGGTTAGGCGGTTGAAGGTTAGCCGGTTGAAGGTTAGCCGGTTGAAGGTTAGCCGGTTGAAGGTTAGCAGGTTGTTCGCCTTTGGCGTTCCCGTAGGGTAGGTTAGTTTCGGTTCCAGGTTGAAGGTTCGCAGGTTGAAGGTTAGCAGGTTGTTCGCCTTTGGCGTTCCCGTAGGGTAGGTTAGTTTCGGTTGCAGGTTGCAGGTTAGCAGGTTGTTCGCCTTTGGCGTTCCCGCAGGGTAGGTTAGAACCTTCAACATTCAACCTTCCAACCTTCAACTCATTGTCAACATTCAACCTTCCAACCTTCAACTCATTGTCAACATTCAACCTTCCAACCTTCAACTCATTGTCAACATTCAACCTTCCAACGTTCAACTCATTTTCAACATTCAACCTTCCAACTTTCAACTCTTTAGCTACATCTCTAACAATCTGAGCAATTTCCTCGGGTAGGGTGCCACCGTTGGTGTCACACAGTACTAGCCATTCTGCACCCGCATCTCTAGCAGCTCTCAGGGTTTTGAGGGCATACTCTCGATTGGCTTTATAGCCATCAAACCAGTGTTCTGCATCGTAAATCACCCGACGCCCTTGACTACGGAGGTATTCTATGGTATCCCGAATCATGGCTAGGTTTTCCTCTAGGCTAGTTTTCAGCCCTTCGGTGACATGAAGATCCCAGGATTTACCAAAAATAGTCACCCAGCGCGTTCCTGCAGCTAAAATAGCTTGCAGCATCCGGTCTTCTGCAGCAATCATGTTTGGGCGTCGAGTTGAGCAAAAGGCTACTACTTCTGCTTGTTTGAGAGGTTCTTCTTTGAGCTTCCAGAAAAATTGCACATCTTTCGGATTTGCCCCTGGCCATCCTCCTTCAATGAAGGGAATACCTAACTCATCCAGTTGCCGAGCAATGCGTAACTTATCTTCTAGAGACAATGAGATTCCCTCACGCTGGGCACCATCCCGCAGCGTTGTATCGTAAATCCAGATCGGGTGAGAAGCTGTTGAACTCATGGGCAGTTAGAATAGTTGAGTTGATCGTAAAGAAATGTAAATTGTAGTTAAGGGTAAGCTTTGATGGACTAAAGCTTAGTCAAAGGCAAGGCACGCAGATAACCTTCCGACATTTACCCGCGCTTAGCAGTGTAGGAAGGTTACCGTACTCTTAACCCTTGATAGATCAAGGGTATCAAGCGATGCAGAGGTGCGACCCGTGGCGAATTTAATTCGCCGACGGAAAACGCACCATTACGGTCTTGGGGGTTTCCCCCATGAGCGACTGCATCAAGACAGAGGACTCGACCAAACTATCTAAAATCTAGATATTTATAAACGCAGCTTATCTAGAACCATCAAACAATAAGACCACCTTGGTGTATTGCCAGATTGGCTCTGTTAACAACATTAAACATAGCTGCATCCAATTGTATTAAAAAATAAGCTACAGATAAGGAGTAATCTTGAATAATGCCTAAAGTAACAGCACAAGGAAAAAGCTTTGAATCTGACCAGGGCAGTAATCTGCGCAAGGTCTTACTAGAGCATGGGGTTGCCCTATACAACGGCAACGCTAAAGTAATTAACTGTAGAGGATTAGGCAGCTGTGGTACCTGTGCGGTTGAGCTAGACGGGGAAGTATCCGAGCCAAATTGGAAAGATAAAGCTAGGCGATCGCTTCCGCCCCATTCTCCGACAGCAAATCGCCGCTTAGCCTGTCAGACTAAGGTTTTAGGTGATGTTTGTGTTACCAAATATGATGGCTTTTGGGGGCAAGGGGATCAAACTGTTTGGACCCCATAATCATGAAGTTGCTAATGGTGACTAGAACTTTGGTTGTCGTTCAAAGCTAGGGTGTGTCGTTAGTAGTGAATGTAAAATTATTTGTACTTAGGTAATTATTGTCATTTATGACTGCTATAGTTATCAGGGTAAGCGCCATGAAAATTGAGCCAAAATGTAATATAGGGCAAGGATTATGATAATATTAAGCCTTGATTATTAGCGCTATTGCAATTTATATTAATAGTGTTAAGAAGAATGCCGCATTATTGATTATTGCGTTTACCCTGCATCCCTTACCCAATTTGGCGTTATGGGATCTCACTATTATAATTATAGATGCAGTAGATAAAGGCGATGGCATTTTATGAGTGTTGCCGAAATCAAAGAAGCAGTAATGAAACTCTCTACGGGAGAGTTAACAGATCTGGTTCAATGGCTTGATGAATTCTATGAATCTCTATGGGATAAGCAAATTGAGGAAGACTTTGAATCTGGCAAGCTAGATCATCTAATTAAACAAGCAAGGCAAGAATTCAGAGAGGGGAAGTGCCAGGAAATTTAAAGCATTTCACTACTTCACAGTTTTGGTAATACTACCGTCAGTTGCCACAGGAAATTCAAGAATTAGCAGATAAAAACTATGAGTTGCTTAAGCAAGAACCCAAACATCCATCTTTGAAATTTAAAAAGATCAAAAGTTTGTGGTCGGTAAGAGTAGGTAGAAATTATAGAGCTTTAGGTTCTGATGAACCAGAGGGAGTTCTATGGTTCTGGATAGGCCCAAACAGCAAGTACGATGATATCTTAAAGCAAATATAGCTTTTGTAGTGCGATGGTTGTAGTGAATGAAAGATGCGTTCGCGTAGCGGCTCGTACCGAGCATCGCGTTTTGGAGAATGCGTTCGCGTAGCGGCTCGTACCGAGCATCGCTTTTTTGGTGAGCATGACTGGAACTGAATCCAGCAACAGTTAAAATCTAAGAAACAGGAGGTCATCAATGGTTGCTGTAAATCAAATTAGACAAACGTTAACCCTGGCGGAATTTTTAGAACTTCCTGAAACCAAACCTGCTACTGAATATGTCAATGGACAAATTAAACAAAAACCTATTCCTCAAGGAGAACATAGTACCTTACAAACTCGTCTTGCTACAGCGATTAATGAACTTATTTTACCGAAAAAAATTGCTCATGCTTTTACTGAATTAAGATGTACTTTTGGGGGACGTTCTATTGTTCCAGATATTACAGTATTTAGTTGGAATCGTATTCCGAAAACAGAAAAAGGAAGAATAGCCAATAAATTTGAGCTTTATCCTGATTGGGTAATCGAAATTCTTTCTCCTGAACAATCTGCGAATAAAGTTATCAAAAAAATTCTGTTTTGTCTGAACCAGAGAACAGAGTTAGGCTGGTTAATTGATCCTGAAGATGAATCAGTGATGATATTTCAACCGAATCAATTGCCAGAAATAAAATCAGATCAAGAAATTTTACCTGTGTTAGATAGTATTAAAGATTGGAAATTATCTGTTGCCGAAATGTTTAGTTGGTTAAGTGTTAAATAATTTTTGGTTGGCGTTTCTTTTTTCCATTGAACTGAGTAAGAGATCAAATATCAATGATCGTAAGCATATGCGCTACGCGCACGCTGCTTGAGGTGCCGTCAGCCGTGAGCTAAAAGCTCACGCTGCTTGAGGTGCCATCAGCCATTCCCATAGCGTGGCCTTTGGCAAAGGCGCATAAGCTGAAAGCTGTTCGCGTAGCGTGCGCGTAGCGCATAAGCTGATAGCTGATAGCTTACCAATGATCAATGACCAATTACCAATTACCCAAGCTTGAAAAGAGCAATCCTACCGGAATCGATATGATATTCCAGTTGAGGAATTATCCCTCTGGCTCGATGCCTGCTGCTCTTAGCTGCGCTGCCAATTGCTCAGCTCGTTGCCGTTCCTGTTCAGCTCGTTGCCGTTCCTGTTCAGCTCGTTGCTGTTCCTGGATGACCAACTCTGAACCCCACAGCAACAGTTCTCCTTGCTGATCCCACCAACGTAACCAGTAACCAGTTCGGTTTTCCCTAGTTCCTTGCCAGATACCCAGAAATAAGCTCATTTGATCAATCCAGTAACGGTTATTGGCATCGGGTGGTTCGAGTTGATAACGTCCTGAATCATCTAACCGATAGGCTTCTATTACTCCAGTGTCTGGCTCAAAAATTACATAGTTGGGAACCTGTAACACTTGCTCATAGTAAAACCACTTGCCCGGAGGATAGGTTGGCTTGTTGGAATACTCCCCAGCTTCAGTATCACAGAGAAATTCCATGACAATAGCAGGAATATCCCCTTGAAGTCTTGGGGTATAATTACGTTTAAGTTCTTCTCTTGACACCCGAATTGATGGCACATATCCCCAATCTGGGGCTTTTACCACGATTTTGCGATTCAAAGTGGCACAGATGCCATAATTGGTAGTAGTCAGGGCATTAGCTGGTAGTTTGCCAGCAATTTCCAAACTTTGTGTCAGAGCAGCAGCCAGGGAGGTTGATTGATATCATCCACTGGTTCGTCGTCAAGAAGGAAATCATCAGTTGACACTCCCCGCCCTGGAAGGACGGGGATTCTTGCTTCCACGGGGTGACTTGTTTAACCAGGCCGGAGCCAGAAAAAATAGAGGTCTCCTCTTCACAAGCGTACTTGGTCTATGACCCAGGTTTCGGTGTGCCCCACCGTACCTAATCTAGTTAACAAGTTAGATAAACTTTTTCTTGATCATAGGGTTTTCGTAGATATCCAAATCGTTAGATTTGATTATGCAATAAGCTTATCTCTTAGCTTATTTTTTACATCATCTACTTATTTTAAGATCATGTTTATCTAGACCATTAATTTTTTTTCGTTAGGCATCTATAATAACACGATGTTAGAAAACCGTCAAGTCTTAATTTCAAAAAAAACCGTCCTATAAGGACGGGGCGCGATTACCCAAATTTTTTGGTAACTTTTCCCAGGTAACTTGGTAAGTAGCTGTGCTAGCTATCATAATTAGTTCCTCTCGGAGCCTGCTCTTATTATCATAAGTTAGCGAATTCCAGAGAACTGACGGGGTAACAGTTTACTTCACTCGACCCCGGAATCGGATAAACCCATAGGAATTTGGCGGTTCTCCTGGTGCAGTAGCTTCGGGCACATCTCCGACTTCGACCACCACAACTCCATTTTGGTTGACAGATACATTACATCCTGCGGGCACTGAGGTCCCTGGTGAGTAATAGCGACCGCGATCGCTATCGGGGATATTAGTTAGATAGATATTCGGTTCAGCTGAACCACTGGTGGGTAAAGGATCGGTAGTCTCGAACAAGGCAATCCCGACATCACTAGCTGGGAAACCAGCAGTTTGATTGAAGGCATCCGGAATAAAAGTAGTTTCTGCCGGAACTCGGTCACAGATACGCAGGCTCTTAGCGTAATTGCTGCCATTGGAGAGGAAGTACACAGTATATTCCAACTCATCCCCTGGCATGACTGTGCCAGAGTTAATTAATCCCCGCAGATATACATTGGGATTAGGCCAGTTAGGGTCATTATCCTCAGGAGCGCGATCGCTTCCAACATGATTGTCAGTACCAGGACTATCAATACCATCAACAAAAGGTGAGCCAGATGTAGGTAACGATTCCCAAACATTACTGTCTTTGCGCTTAATAGCGGTAATACGTTTGACCAGTATCACGTTGGGGAGACTTTCAACATCAAACCCAAAGTTAATATCAGTCACAGCAGTAGTAGTCACCTCAATCGGTATATCATTAGAGGTTCCTAACATCAACTCATCTGGTATCTCAGTATCGTTGGTATCGACTTGCACAATGTATTTCCCTGGCTCTAAGCTGGTGAAGCTGTAATTCCCACTATTATCAGTATCAGTAGTGGCTTGTTCAGTATCACCAGCATCGATAACATCATTACTGTTAACGTCAAGGTATAGTACTACCCTAATGTTGGCAGGTAAAGTAGATTCACCATTGTCGAAACTATCGTTTTGGGGATTATCGTCTTGGTAGAGAGTACCCGATACTTCACCAGTAGATGTAACTGGAAGGGCAATCATCCCCACATCCAGGTCTCGTTTGTCTTCCGATGCACCCAGAGCAAAGACTTCGGTATATCCCGTAGTTGGGTCAGCATCAGAATCAATCGTGTCATCATTGCCCACATTTTGGAAACCAATCTCATAGCCAGATGGGGCAATAAACTCTAAGAAATAGTTTCCTGCTGCTAAACTAGAGAAGGAGTAGAAACCAGGATTGCCAGCCACATCGTTGGTAGTCACTGTAGTGGCGAGTAGACTATCATCCCCGCCACCCGGTTGACCATCGGCACCCGGGTTATAAAGGTTCACCGTCACACCATTGAGACCCAATTCACCAATGTTTTGGAGTCCATCACCATTATTATCAATCCAGACAAAATCCCCTAAGATCGGCTGAGGTACTATTCCTGCATCTACATCCTGGTTACTGTCTCCAGCATTCAAGGTAATGTTAGCCGTTTGTCCAGTAGCGTCAGCATCCGAGTCGAGAGTGTCATCACCCTGGTCTTGGGGAGAGAAAGCATGACCAGGGGGTGCAATGAACTTTAGATAATAGGTGCCTGGTGTCAAGTCCCGGAAGCGATAGAAACCAGGATTATCATTGAAGTCATTACTGGTTTGGGTCGAGTCGATCAGAGTGTTACCAGTATCATAGAGTTCAACAGTGACGCCATTGACACCAACTTCACCCCCATCTTGAGTACCATTGTCATCGGTATCCAACCAAACGAAATCACCTAAGCTAGCGGTAGTTGGGTCTACAGAGGTTAGTCCAGCATCGAAATCACGGGTGTCTGTAGTCTGGTTGACACTAAAGACGTTTGTCTGTCCAGTATTGGGATCAGCATCGGAGTCAGCGGTCTCATCACCACCCTGGTCTTGAGGAGAGAGATTTAGGTTGTCTGGGGGAATGAATTTAACGAAGTAATCTCCGGCTGGCACTTCCGAGAAAAGGTAAGCGCCATCATTACCGGTACCATCCGGAGCAGTTAAGGTAAAACCATAGAAACTATCGTCACTGGTACCAGGTTGACCATCACCCCCGTCTTGCCACAACTCAACCAGCACCCCATTGATACCTGGTTCACTATTATCTTGAATCCCATTACCGTTTTGGTCATCCCAGACCAAGTCTCCAATGATTGCAGGGGTGGGGGGTTGAATTTGAATTCCGACTTTGGGGGGTTCTGCGGGTAACAGGGTAGCTGCGGCACCGGATTGATCCGTTCGTGTAGAGACGAAAGCAAAGGAATTCCAGGCAATCTCGCCGTTGGTTGGTGCTCCAGCCGGTGCTCGCATCGGCCAGTTCAGCATCACCGACTCTAGGGGGTCGAGAACCAGGTTACCCAAGTTAAACCTCAGAGCGGTAACCGCACTGGGGTCACTGGGAAAGGTAGTACTCCAGTCATCGACGCAGCCACTAGGCCAATTGAGGTCTTGACCATCACTAGGATTGGGACGGCAAGGATTGGAGTTGGTGGTGTATTCAACAGTGACACCAGGAATCGCCACGGTAACCGGACCAGCGAGATTAGGACGCCATTGGGAACCCCTGGCTGAACTAGTATTGAGCACTTGAGTATCGCCGATGGCAGGCAACATATCGACTACAAGTATATTAGTCATCGGCACCGTGCCTTGATTGGTGATAGTGAGCTGGTAATCTACCTGTCCCCCCGGAACCGTGGTGCCACTAGTGGAGAAACTGGTATCGACCTCACCCTGAACTACCTTTTGTGAATCGAGGGTTGCGATCGCAGCTACTTCAACGTTTGCTGTTCTTCGACAAATAGTCTCATCGGTGATGCCATCCCCATCCACATCAACCGTATCCTGACTTCTGCGGTTACTACTGTTGCAATCGAACACACTATCGTTGGACATGATGAATAATTCATTAGTCAACGAACCTGTACTCACCCCCTGCTCAACTACTGTATCGACATAGATTCTGAGCCACTTATTCTCTGGTATTTGGGTTCCTGTAATTTGCCAACGCAGCAAGGTGCGACCGGTGCCGTTGTAGTTCGGAATCGCCTCGAAGTTGATCTCAGCGTTATCGGGCACAGTACTTGATCCCACACTATCAAACCTCCAGGCACCCCCATAGTCAAGCCCTGCTGGCAGTAAATCGGCAATAATGGGATTGACATAATCTGCGGTAGCGCTCGACTCGTTGCGAAACTGTAGCCGAAATTCTATGGTGTCACCAGGAGCATAGGGACCACTCTGAGTTTCGTCTCTTTTGTTTGGATTTACGATGGCTTGTAATGCCGAGATTTCTGTCTGTTGGCACTTTTCCAGGGGGTCTGTTGGTGAATTGGGCTTCCAAGTCAGTTGGGCACAGTTTTTGATCGTCTCCCCCATCGAGCGGTCAGGCTGAACCTCTACAAACAGTTTTGGTCGATTACTGCTTGCTGTAGCTTGAAAACCTACTGGTACATTGGTGTACTCGAACTCAACCCCTGTAATGTATTCCCCTGCTCCTAAGGTGATGTCCGTCCCAATGGTGAGGGTGGTGTTCTGAGGGTGTGAGGTACCGGCTGTCAAGGGGTTGAGATTAGTTTTGTAGCGGACAATCACATCCCCGGTGTAATTGTTGTATCTGCCTGTGCTAATTTTAGTGACCCGCACCTGATCTAAGAGGTTAATCCCATCGTCATTGACTTGATCTAGGTCGTCAGTGACTGTTAGAGTAGTCATCGGTACATTACCGGTATTTCTTGGGTCAAGCCGAAACTCAAATTCATTGCCAATAGCCACCTGACCCGAGAATGATTTAGAATTCAATGTGCCTTGATAGTTCGCGTCTGTAAAACCATGTTCAGCCTCACCATTTAAGTTCAACTCGGTGCCATCAATCAGTTCTCCTGTTGCGGTAGCTGGGTTAATCACAGTACTATTGGCACCAGTAGTGTTGAAGGTAGCACTAGGATACTCAACAGAGACTTGTGCGTTGAAACAATTTCTGCCACTCTGAATACTGAGGTTACCGACATTCCAAGTGACAACCCCGGAGTTATGGGTACCCCCATCGGTAGCACTAACAAAACTTGACCCAACCGGAAGAGTATCTTGCACAACTACATTTTGTAGGTTGATACCACTCTCAAGATTCTGGGCATGGCAAAGCTCAAGCTCATAGGTCACTGGTGAATCAAGAGCCGGATCACCATTGCTAGGAATCACCCGATTTTTCTCCAATGTCCACTTATTTAAAGCAGCGTTTGAATCGACATCAGAGGTAACCGTTAGAGCATTGGAGGTGGCATTCCCTGCATTAGCACTCGTCCCTTGGGCTTGGTTAATCGCTGGTGTATTGTCTACAGTCGTACCGGGGGGAAACTGGACTCGAATCTCCAAGTTGACAGGGGAACCTGCTGGAATCGGTGAATTATACTCAACGGTAGCCAGTCCTGTATCCTCGTCATAGTTGACAGTAGCAGGACGTCCAGGAAGGATGCTGACATTGTTAGAAGACCAATCAATTTGAGGAGGGAGTTGGTCAGTAATCACCACATCCTGGCAGTCCTCATCCCCACTACAGGAGACGCGGATGGTGTAGATAAATTCTTGTCCTGATGGAACTTCTGTCACGATCTGACCATCGGCATCATTAGCGACTTTTACCAACTGGAGTTGGGCATCAGCCCATACTGGAGTAGCGTAACCGGCGATCGCACTGACTAACATCACACTGCCAATCAGTGTATGGCGAGGAAACTGGGAAGGGAAAATTTTCCCTAGAGGATAGGGTAGGCTTTCTGAACCCACATTGGCTGCGATCGCTTGGAGATAGTTCAATAAAGATTTCATGACTGGCCGGGATGAATAATTGGAATCGGGAAATTAAGCTAAACACGTTTTTAAGAACAAATCGGGTATAGAGAGATTACTCAGAGGATATCTCCCAAGTTTTTTGATACTGAATTTTGCCCCCCTGACCCCCCAAGCGAGCAATCCCTCGCTTGGGGGGAACAAGAGTCAATTTGCTTCTAAAAGTCCCCCAGAATTGGGGGACCAACGGGGGCTTGGATGTAGCAAATGAGACTTCTCAGACAACCTCTCAGACGATAGGGAGTTAAATACAAATCAACTGAAACACCAATCAAGTTTAAGGGCGCACGGTGTGTGCCCCTAAACTTGATTGTGCTAAAGGCCAAGTGAAAACCCGCCATAGTTAGTCAGTCAATCTCCCGAGTGAGAACATATAGCGCTACGCGCAAGTCAGCAAGGTTCTTGGGTCAGAAGTCAAAGGTGCGCTTTCCGTTCTCCGTAGGAGACGCGGGGCGCGTTCGGCGAATTAAATTCGCCACGGGTCGCACCTAAAAGTAAGCGATTACTTACGTTTCGGAGTTATGGAATGTCAAACATCTTAATGGGTAGTGCTATAGCTTTTTATTTAATTAGTGTAATTTATTCAGCTAAGCGATCGCACCCTGATTTTCCGCTGGTTTTAACTCATCTAGTTAAACTCTTGTTATTGACCTAATCTAGGATTTCCTGATTTAAGCTGCTGTGGCCTCGATATAATTACTGAAATTTCAGCGGAAATTTAACAATTTTAAATAGGTGATATCCGTAAATTGCACATGATCATGTTTTGTGATCTGTTTCCTCAGTGCATCAAAAGTTGGACTGATTGCTGCCTGTGATCAGAACTTGCTTTTGCAACCTAGGAAATACAAGAAAAAGCTCAACTCGAACACCAACGAGCTGAACAACTCCCAGAACGGTTACGACAGCTGGGCATTAATCCCGATGAAATTTAACATAGGGTGTTGCTAACGCGCAACAATTATTCTCGTTATCTGTTGTCAGCTTGGGTTAAGGTTAAATGCAGCCTTACTAATGAATTTCTCATCCTTAACTGTTTCCCTTAAACCCGAAATTACCCTCACCCCTGTTGAGGGAAATATTGTGATCCAATCTTCAAGCCGTAAGCTGACATTTCATCAACCGGAACCGGGATTAAAAACTGCTCTAGATGCTCTGAAACAGGGAACCCACACCCCCTGACAAGGGTAGGTTTTTTACTTTGGAGATAGGTAATAGGTAATAGGTAATAGGTAATGGGTAATGGCTAATCGGTAATGGGTAATGGCTAATCGGTAATGGCTAATCGGTAATGGGGACCGGTCCCCTAACCCCTGTGAGCCGTCATCCCCTGAGCTTTCTCCCCTTGCGATCGCTATCCCCATGGTAGGGGATTATTACTTCGATTGTCCTGAGATTGATTGGGATGCGTTCGCGAAGCGGTTCCAAAGGAACATCGCGTTTACTATCTCTCGCTTCCCCTATCTCCATCAAGTCGAAGCAATTTATGTTAGCTTCTGTGGTAGCAAAAGCTTAACAACTGATGCACCCAAGGGCAAACAACCAAACACCCATGAATGCTTCCCCCACCTGCGTTCTCGTGGTGGGGGTGTCCGTCTTAATTACAAGGTTTTATCCCTCGCGACAGGCGGCATTCTCGCGCCTGTTGCCAGAACTTTTGCGCTTACTATTCCCCCAAGTCGTTGTCTTGATGCAATAGCGAGTGGGGGAAACCACGCCAGTTGCTCATGGGGGAAACCCCGAAGACCGCACTGGCTCCCCAAGACCGCGCTGCATCGCTTCCGCTATGGGGCTTGTATTATAAACTTTTACCTAGAGTCTGACGTATATAAACCGACTACAAAGGATTTACACCTCGTGCCTCTAGGTTGCTCAGAATCTTGTTCTGTCCTTTGCCGTACCGCTCAAGCTAAATTAACTATAACACAATAGGCAGTTCCTTGACCCCCACCTGCGTTCTCGTGGTGGGGGAATGCGTCACTCATCTTGTTCAACCTTTAAAACTGATCGGTTTCCCGTGGTCCGGTGGCACCACCTTGGTTGAGGAACAAGTTACCGGTTGCATCGTTTTGATAGATACAGCGGATTTCCGGTGAACCTTCAAGCACACCAGTGAAACCAAAAGTATTCATCCTGTTTTTGCATTCCCGTACCTGTTCCGATGAGATCAGCCTCCTCTGTTCTAGAATTGACCAGTTATTCCGACGTAAAACACACCCAGGTCGCATCTTGGGCTGAGTCACATACACATTAAAGGGATTGAGAGTCACGAAAACTTGCATATCTGTCACCATCGCACTGGCACCATACTGAATACAAAGCTCTGGGTTGGGTGCGCTGCGGTCAATCACTTCACGAGAGGCAACATTTTCTGGGTTGAGAGTGGCACCAGAGCTAAAAGCAATACCAACTCCAAGTCCCAAGACAAAAACCCCACCAAGAATCGCTAAGGTTGTGTAATTAAGTTCAGGTATCCCATTAGAACTGTTGGATTCACGTTTCATTGGATTGAATTAACGTTTGAATTAACGTTTAGAATTTGCTGGGTCAAGATTTCCTGGGAGTAGTTGCTACTTGCCCCCTTCTTTCAGTATGCCAGGTACGCCAAGATTAATCCGGAGATGGGGAGCTGGGAAGCTGGGAAACATTTTTATAGCGTTTATCATACTGACGAGGTACAGGATAGTTTTGTCTTAACCCGACTCATTATCACCAATTGCTGCTTTCAACAATACATCTGCTCCAAATCGCACGGCATCGGTACAAGGTAGGCCAGTCTCTGTTTGTACCTGTTCAATTGCCGACCGGGCAGCTTGATCATCCAAGTGGCCAGTATTAAGTGCGATCGCAATCACCTTGACCTGACCAAATGCCCCACCAGCACTAGCAACGGTCTCGTAAAGCTCAATCACCTTGGTTAATGGGGGAATCGACACATGGTCATGATTACGAACAGACTTCTGTCCGGCTCGATGCACCAATAGTAATCCCGTCGGCTGAGTTCCTCGAATTAGCGGTAGAGTAGCTGTAGAACCAGGATGCAACAGAGAACCTTGCCCTTCTACGATCAATAAGTCGTGGTCATTACCATAGCGCAATACCATTTGTTCCACAGCACCAGCCGCAAAGTCTACCCGAATCCCATCCAAGGGAATGCCATCCCCAGAAATCATAATGCCAGCTTGACCAGTTGCTAGGAACTTCGATGATATGCCCTGACGTTGGGCGCACAGATATAACTCTAGAGCTGCTGACATTTTGCCCACTGCCATATCTGTACCTACTGTCAAGATGCGCTGACAAGGTAGCGATCGCGCTTGAGCACTTGCTATGCCTAATCCCTTCGGTTCCCGACGAATATCCCAAATTACCTGACCGTCTTGCAGTAATTTCTGTAACTCTGGGTCAGATGCCATGGGAGTATGCAAACCATTGATAATCGATAACCCTGCTCCAACCCCTACTTTCACCTCCTGCCACCAAGGCTCTGGTAATGCTCCCCCAGATGGCGCAATACCAATGGCTAGGATATCCGGTTGATAAGCTAGGGCAGCAGACACAGAATCTACAATCGGGACATTAACCTTAATTCCAGTTAATTTAGACAAAGATTCCCCAGCACACTGGTGGTCAATCACTACCACAATCTCCGTTGGGCAATACCGTAACAGAGTCAGTCCGGTTTTGCCTTTTGAACCAAGAAACCCTTCATGGAGTAGAATCGCAATACGCCGATTAGTGGTTAAATTCACGGCGTTTCACCCCCAGTCCTGGTAAATTATTCGGTATCAAATGCCCATTTTGTAGGGTTGCCCCTAAGAAGGGGTCATCTACTAGGTTTAAGTGGCTGTCTAAATCTAGATAATCTGCCAGTGGTGAGAGATGAGAAGCTGCTGTATTGGCCAGAGTACTGTCAGAATAGCAACCAAACATCACCTGCAACCCACAAGCTTTTGCGGTATGCACCATCCGTATTGCCTCAGTTAAACCACCGGATTTCATTAGTTTGATGTTAATACCATGGACACAGTTTGCCAACGGCGGAATATCTTGGCTAGTCTTGCAACTTTCATCCACAAAAATTGGTAAAGGGGATTGCTTATACAACTGGGGTAAATCAACCTCTTTTCCAGGAGCGAGGGGTTGTTCCACATGCCTGACGCCCTGACTCGCCAGCCAGTTACACATCTCTATCCCTTCCTCCAAACTCCAACCTCCATTGGCATCTACACTCAACTCGGCTTCTGGTGCTTCATCTCGGATGGCCAGTAGCATCTGTTGATCAGCAGCAATCCCATCCGGGGAACCTAATTTAATTTTGAGTACATGAGCACCAGTAATGGGAATCCAGTCCTGGACCCGTTGCCTGGCCTTGTCTGGGTCACTAATGCCTACCGTAGAGGAAATTGGCACAATTCGGCGGCGGTTCAATCCCCACAGCCGCCAGAGGGGCAATCCCACCCGCTTCCCTAGCCAGTCATGTATTGCCAAATCAATGGACGCCCAAGCCGCTGATGGCACCTGTACCTCCTCCAAGACCCGTTCAATTTGTTGGTGTTCCCAAGGACTAAATGCCTCCAGCATCGGGATAACCACCTCTAGAGCTTCTAGCAGAATCTCAGTGGTTTGCTTATGGGGTGTAGGGGGCAGGAAACCCTCTGTGCCTGGATCTGACGAGCTACTGCTGAGGCTAGTTGCCTTTCCTAGGGAAAACGGAGACCCTTCGCCCCACGCTTCAATACCCTCCTGTTCTATCCTGACCCAGACATTGGTGGTTTCAGACGTGGTGCCACGACTGATGGTTAAAGGGAACCGCTTATGTACCGTGAAGGTTTCAACGCCAATACGCATTGTTTATTTAGTAATGGTTATTTGGTTGAAGGTTGTTCGCGTAGCGTGGCCAAAGGCCAAGATTATTTGGTTGAAGGTTGAAGGTTAGTTGGTTGAAGGTTGAAGGTTAGTTGGTTGTTCGCCTTTGGCGTTCCCGTAGGGTAGGTTTGAAAGTTATTTGGTTGTTCGCCTGAGGCTTCCCTTGTAGGGTAGCTTGTTCGCGTAGCGTGGCCTATTGGCCAAGGTTATACTCTACTAGGACGATGGTGAGGAATAGGTGTGCCCGATCATCTGCCGCCTATAAGGTGTAACCTATAACCTACAACCTACAACCTGTAACCTTCAACCTGTAACCTTCAACCTTCAACCTTCAACCTGTAACCTTAAACCTCTAAATCAACCGGTAACCTTAAACCTTTATCCTTCATACTTTAACTTATAGTTTTGTAATTATTCAGTAATTTAATGATTTCAATAAAGCCATGGAAAACCCTTAAATCAAAGTTGGTTTTTGACAACCAATGGTGTCGAGTCAGGCAAGATGAAGTGGAATTACCCAGTGGTCAAGTTGTTGATGACTACTTCATTAATGTTAGACCGGATATTGTGCTGATCATGGCAATTACATGCGATCGCAATGTTGTTTTTGTCCGTCAATATCGCCATGGAGTGGGAGAAATTTTATTGGAACTCCCTGGGGGTGGTTTCAACTCAATGGAAGAAGATAGTATAAAAGCAGCTGCTAGGGAATTAGAAGAAGAGACTGGTTATGTTTCCGAGCATATGGTTTCCTTAGCAACTTTATATGATAATCCGGTAAAAGATACCAATAAAATTAATTTAATTATGGCGCAAGAAGCTCAACCATCGGGTACTCAAAATCTAGATATTACCGAAGAGGTTGAAATTTTTTTGGTACCTGTAGACGAGGTTATGAAAAAAATTGAACAAGGAGAAATTTGTGTTTCTGGAACAATTGCTGCTTTGTTTTTAGGCTTGAAATTTTTGTCGTAAATTAGTAAGAATTAAGCTATCAGCTGTCTGCTGATAGCTTAATTCTTACTTGGGTGCAGCGCTATGGAATCACGAATCACCCAAATCCCTAAGAGTCTTCAGAGTCTGGTTCCATCGGCTTCCCTAAATCAAAAATAATAATAAATTCAGCATCGGGCATCAGTCGTTATAAGCTATGACTTATAGGTTCGCTCCCTAGAACCGGTGCAGGTTTTTAGCGATTGAGTGCTCACCAACCATTGACTGACAACGACATTTCCCAAATCCTGTTACCTAACCCCCCTGATCCGCATAACCATAGATTCCTGGCATACAAAGATTTGGTCGATTTTTATAAAGGGGTTGTGACAAACGGATTTGGTATGACAGCATGATTGAAAGATCTTGATCGGAAAAGTAGGACAGTTCCATATTGAGCTCACTTTGATAGTTTACGCGAGTTTCTGGCTGCCCTAATTTTCTCTGATCACAATGAATTAGCCCTGGGGCTAGGGCGTGTTTTCAAAGTTTTCCGCAAGATTTAGATCCCCCCCAGCCCCCCTTAAAAAGGGGGGAGCCATACTCAAAGTCCCCCTTTTAAGGGGACTTAGGGGATCTCCGAGTTTGAAAACACGCCCTAGGGGGGCTAAACCATACCCAGAATCAGCAACGCCAAATAAGCTGACGGCTGACGGCTGACGGCTGAATGCTTACGTTTTGTTACACAAAAGATGACAATGGTGTATAACTAGATGATAATTTTTCTGATCATCTGGATTGGACAATTTCTCTCCCTAGTAGGTTCTCGCTTAACTCAGTTTGCCTTCAATGTCTGGTTGTTTCAAGAAACCGGCTCAGTTACCCAGTTCGGCTTACTGGTTTTGTGTGGTAGCTTGCCTAGTCTACTCATTTCCCCAATCGCAGGGGGATTTGTAGACCGCTGGAGCCGTCGCTGGACGATGATTATCGCTGATTTTTGTGCTGGTCTTTGCACCTTAAGCATAGCTTGGTTATTCATCACAGGAAACCTAGAAATTTGGCACTTGTACATCATCGAAGCTCTTAGTTCTTGCTTCAGCACTTTTCAGGCTAATGCTTATGCTGCTGCCACTACTCTGCTAGTACCAAAAGAAAACCTACCTCGTGCCAGTGGCTTAACCAGTTTGGGGCGGGGTGTATCTAAACTGATTGCACCAGTTTTAGCAGGTATATTGCTGCCCATTGTTCACATCCCAGGCATCATTGTCATTGACTTTGCGACTTTATTTTGTGCCATTGTTCCCTTGATGGTAGTTACATTTCAGGAATTAAATAATCTAGATGAACAGACAGGGAACAAATCTTTTTGGAAGGAGGTTATCTTTGGCTGGAATTTTCTAACTACCAAACCTGGATTGCTAGCATTATTAATTTTATTTGCTAGCAATAACTTATTTACAGGAATATTTAATGTCCTTACTACTCCCCTAGTTTTATCTCTCACCTCCCCTACTGGTCTTGGGATTGTTTTATCCATTGGCAGTTCTGGAATAGTATTAGGTAGCCTGATGATGAGTATCTGGAAAGCTCAGGAGCATTACATCAAAACTATATTTGGCTTTACCCTCCTAGCAGGTCTTTTCATATTTTTGGCAGGTTTACGCCCTTCCCTGTCTCTATTCACGGTTTCTGACTTTTGTTTGTTAGCTATATATCCGGTTATTAGCGGTTTAGTGCAAGTCATGTTTCAAAAGAAAGTACCTCCAGAGATACAGGGAAGGGTTTTTGGTTTGAAAGATCCCATTGCTACTGTGGGTTTAACCCTTGGTTATGGGATCGCTGGCCCTCTAGACGATCTGATTTTTGAACCTCTGATGGCTCCTGATAGTATTTTAGCAGGAAATCTAGGAAAAATAATTGGCGTTGGCCAAGGTCGTGGAATTGGTCTTCTAGACATTGTTATCGGTTTAGTAGTAGTTGTTGGAACCATTGCGGCTTATCAGTATCCTCGCCTCAGATTACTGGAAGAGGAATTGCCCGATAGCATTCCTGACCAACCTTTGCCGAGCAAAAACTAATCACCAAAGCACAAGTATGATTCCACTCAAAAGAAGAAGTGATTTATCAAAAATGGCAGAATGAAATAGAATCTATCCCGATTTTCGGGGTTGCTGAACCAAAGAATGAATTGTCTGTTACTTTTAAACTTAGAATTGGAAGTAGATGAAAGGTTGATAAGCAACTCTAACCAAAGGTAAAATAGCTGAAACACAAAGTCCATAAATAGCCGCAAAACTCCAATTGGGAATTATACGCCACCAGTTACTAAACCAGTTTTTGTATGCTGCCCAATGTAGTAATACTAAAGGAATAAAGATCCATGCAGCTTGAAGTTCTAAGTTTTCAGTACCAGGAGAATTAAACAAGACAAAAGATTTGACAATAGTTAAGCCACTAAAAAAATCTTCACTGCGAAAAAAGATTCCAGAAGCACAAAACCAGTAAAACGTTAAAGGGACACCTAGAGCATTTCTAACAGGTAGTAATTTCTTGTAGGGAGATAGCCGTGTTGACCATTCTTTATGTACAGCTAAAGCTATACCATGTAATCCTCCCCAAACAACAAAGTGCCAAGCTGCACCATGCCATAGTCCCGTTACCAGCATAGTATAGATAAGATTACTATAAGAGAATATACTGGTTCTATCTTTTTTTTCCCGTCTTCTCATCAAAGGAATATAAAGATAGTCTCGGAACCAAATAGACATAGTAATATGCCAGCGTTTCCACAGTTCTGTGATGTTACTGGCAAAGTAAGGAAAGTTGAAGTTTAAAGGTAATTTATAGCCTAGTAAACCAGCAGATGCGATCGCCATATCTGAATATCCAGAAAAGTCGCAGTAAACTTGGATGCTCAAAGAGATTACACTTATCCAAGCACTCGCTACTGTATAAATCTCTGGATTAGCAAAATACTCATCGACTATAAGAGAAAGATTATCTGCAATACAGGCTTTCTTAAAATATCCTACCAGAAACAGCATCAAACAACTCCTAACCTCAACTTGACTAAATGTTTTCGGTGTCAATAACTGAGGTAAAAAGATGGCAGCACGAACAATAGGCCCAGCAACCAATTGGGGAAAAAAGCTGACAAACAAGGCAAAATCCCAAAAGTTTTTAGTTGGTTTGAGTTTACCTCGGTAAATATCTAAAGAGTAGCTGAGGGTTTGAAAGGTATAAAAGCTAATTCCTACAGGTAGAATAATTTGTAGAATGGGAAAACTTATAGGTAAGCCAAGTAAATTGAGAAAATTAGCCGCTGAATCAGTAAAAAAGTTATAATACTTAAAAAATCCTAAGATACTAAGATTGCCTATTAAACTCAATACTAGCCATAGTTGGCGTTGTCGGAAGTCTATAGGTTTTGACGCAAGGTTGTTCCAATCAAAGTTTTTTGTCCTATCAGTTTCCTTAGTTTCCCAATCTGGATTAGCATCATCAATTATAGGTCTTGATATCATCAAACCAATGATATAATCAATGATTGTGGAAGCCAACATTAAAGATAAGAAGCGCCAATTCCAAGCGGCATAAAAAATATAGCTACAAATGAGTAACCAAATTTTACGATGCTGGTGTTCGCTTAATGTCCAATAGATACAGAAAACTGTAAGGAAAAAAAATAGGAAGCGAAATTCGGTAAAAATCATTTCTAATTTTTATAAAGGATAGATTCCTGATTTTTCTGTTTCAAGATATTTAGTAAATTGTTCTGCCATAGAACGAGTAAATTCCCTTGCACCTCTGTCATTTAAGTGCACAAAATCCCATCTGTTGTCAACTTGATATAAAGTAGGGAAAGCTTCCGGATTGTTTAAAGCAAAAACTACTGATGTATTGCGGCTTTTATACAATTCCATTGCTGTTGTTTCTTCATATCCCACAGTTGGAGATATAAAAACAATGGGCTTAATTCCCTGTTCTTCGATCAGATCGCACATATTTTTGATAACTTTTAAAGTATAAGGTTTAAAGAGATTAATTGATGCAGTGTTCCTTTGCTTAAACTTATATATTTCTTTATCTACATTTTGATAATAATCATCTAAATTATTTAAAAGCTTTCGTCTAACATTGTCCCATTTGCTAGTATATTTAGCTAACCGATCTAAGGAAATATATCCAGATTCTTCTATCAATAATTGTTGTTTTGCAATCTTTAATGGGTTGGAGTGTAATACTTTTTGTTGCCAAAAATTAGAAAATCTACCCATCGATAAAATTCTATATAAGAAACTTTTTAAGTTGCCATAAGCAATAATAAATTTTAATCGGAGGGGATGTTTTTTTTCCAACATTATACGTAAAGCTAAGATGGTTTGCTTAGGAGTATGCCAATATATACTTCTGGCAGAACCTGAATTACGTAGTTTCTCATCCATAGCATCGGGGTATTCTATAAATAACCAGTTTAAATTAGCCGGTTTTAAAGCAATTATATCTCTTAAATAAAAGTCTATCTCTGCTACTGTTGCTCCACCAATTGCCCCATTAAAAGATTTAATTTCTCTGTTTTGCTCTGCCATTAATTTATCGAATAAATTAGGTACTATACCGTGTTCAGTTGTACTAGGACCGATAAAAATAGCATTATATTCATCTTTGTGTTCGGCAAAGTATTTTAGCTTAAGATTAACATTATTAGGAGAATTAAGAATGTTAGGATAAGGAAATATTATATTGGCAAGAACAAAAAATATTGTTAACGTAATTGTGAAAATAATACTGTAAGCAGTTGCTGTAAACAAATTATGATATTTACAATTTTTCCAGATACTAAATTGTGTCATAAATCATCATTTATTCTAAATTTATATGAAGCCATTATTCTGTGGAACGGTTTCAATTTTTGTTCTAATTTCGCTAATTGGTAAACAATTTTGTGATATTTCCTAGATTGAAATTATCGGCTACTTTATCTAATTGATACTCTTCCCTTTTCATTTGCCTCTATTATCTTTTTTCTAACATCTAATGAATATACTCTCATCCTCTCTTTTTCCTTTTATTCTACTCTCCTACTTACTGTACATCAAAAACCAGGAAATTGCTAAGCAGGTGCACAAAATTAATTACACAATTCAAAAATCTCCGTAATCCTTACACTGTAAGGGTTACGGAGATTTGTAGTCTGGTTGACTGACAAAACATTTCAGATCGACTGCTCAATAAGGGTTTCCGCACTCTCCAAGCGAACCCGGCGAAGCCCTTTAGTGGCAAAAGGCTTGAAGGCAAATGATCAAGCTTAAAATCTGAAGCCCAAAACGATCAATCCATAAGTGCATTTGCTGTAAGCCCTAGAACCCTTGTATATAGAGAGTTTCAGGGCTTCGCTCGTAAACTTTTGTCAGTCAACCAGGTTCATCAGCTCTCATGTATTTAGTAAATTGCTTGACACTTTCCATCTTCTTGATTGTAATTTGTGTTTAATTTTAGCAGTTTCCGGTTAATTTCAATACAATTAAAAAAAACTGGTTGTGATAGAAGCATTCAGTTATCAGCTAATGCACTACAGTAACAGCTTTTGAATAAACAGGTAAACTATCCGTTTAGTCTCTGTTACGGCAGGCTGATGGCTGGCATGATGTACTTCACGACTATATCTTTTCCATCTCCCTAACCAGGGGTAAAATTTCCTTACCAAAGTAGGTCATTGTTTCCAGTTCAGGCCAACCAGAAAAAATGAACTGAGAGCAGCCCATCTTTTTATATTCCATGATTGCTTCAGCAATATCAATCGGGCTTCCGACAAGGGCCATAGAAGACGGTCCATGGGCAGGTACAGCACCCTTCCATAACCAAGGGGTAAGCCAATTACCATCAGCTTCTTCTTGATAAGCAAATTTTATCGATTGGAAATCAGAGTTCTTAACAAATACTTCCTCAATCCATTGTTTGTTGCCAGTATTAATCAAAGAGTAAGCAGCTTCTATGGCTTCTTCACGAGTAGGTCTAGCAATTATAGAACCACGTAGACCCACCTCTATTCCTTGGTCAATTATGGTTTTAACACGTGGTCGCAGTTTATCTGGGGTATCGAAAAGAAGTAACCAACAATTACCTTGCTTTACAGCGAGTTCCTGTGC
The DNA here is from genome assembly GCF_000211815.1 of Moorena producens 3L. Classification (GTDB taxonomy): domain Bacteria; phylum Cyanobacteriota; class Cyanobacteriia; order Cyanobacteriales; family Coleofasciculaceae; genus Moorena; species Moorena producens. The sequence goes on along the minus strand of NZ_GL890940.1, from coordinate 123,508 downwards.
CGGAGGCGAACCGCCACCGATGTAAATTTCTGGGGAATTCCTCTCTGGTGCCACGAAAGGAGTACCTACTTGCCCTTCTTCAATATGGTAGTAGGTGCCTTTAAAAGTAAACCCGCCATTTTTTTGCCAAAACCCTTGACAAATCTCTAAAAACTCCTCGGCTCGCTGATAACGTTGATCGTGTTCGAGAAAATCACCATAGTAGCCTTGCTCTTTTTGGGAATGACCCATAATTACATTTAAGCTCACTCTGCCATTGCTTAAGGCAGAAAGCGTATTAATTTGTTGGACAAACAAGGTAGGTGAAATTGCTCCGGGTCGATAGGCAACCATAAATTTGATCCTTTCTGTTGCCATTGCTAAAGCAGTGGAAAGTAGAATTGGATCTGGTCTGTAATAGCCGAAGGCAGTCAACAGGGAATCAATACCAATTTCTTCGGCACGGCGGCAGAAGAAAAGATTATTCTCGATATCTGGTAAATTCACTTGTTGCTCAGGTGAATTACTTGCCTGGAGTTTAGCATCTTGTGAAACAACGCCTAACCTATTTGCTTGTGCGGCTAATCGCCAGTGGAATCTCAATGAGTTCATCTTCAAAAAAATCGGTAGTTTGGAAACTATTCAGCTTTAGCTACGGTCGGACAAATGTCTCGGCGACTTTAGTTGCAGTTCCTTTACGAGGCAGGGGAGTAACTGTTCCGTAGTTAGCCCTGGAAGCTACAACAATGAGTAAACTTTAGAATTATACGATTGATTGTCTATTATTGTTCCAGTTGACAAGATTTACTGCCACGTTTGATCATAGCGGTTTTTCTTGGCCTGAATAAGTATACATCAGTATACAGGATTTTTATGCTATTTATTTTACCAATGTGTGAGAGTTGAACCTCCTACTGGTCACTCTAGGACAGCCCGAACCTGGTTGACAACTTTTCTAGCAGTGCGGTAATATAAATGCTGCGGTTGCATCGACCGTGAATGCCTGTGGATGAGGTGTTGCTGACTAGGGGAGCCGTCGGATTGGCGACTTACTCAGTTGAACCAATAAGTAAACTTCAAAATGTCACAATTAGTGGCGCTTTGTATCAGTTTTATCAAGCAGAAAATGCGTATCTACCTATCGAGTAATCATCAATATCCAGCTAAATTGACTGGAACTGCATCTCAACATACCACAGACCTGCTGGCTAAAGGGTTGGGAGAACTAGGACATGATGTTTTCTACAATCTTGGAGAGAAGGAAATCCTAGAACCTTTGCCAGAAACCGTTAATCAGGTCAGGGAACGAAGGTTTGATGTTGATATTCTACAGCCTCAAGATGTTTCCCCATATGCTTCCTTTGATTCCTCTGGTAAGCCTTGGGTAAGAACATTCCAGGCTCCTTTTGGGAATCATGATGTTTCAGGTTTGTCAAAAGAGAATTGGATTTTTGTTTCACGCTCCCATGCCCAAAGCTATGGTTGCGATCGCTATGTTCACAATAGCATCGATCCGGCTGAATTCATCTATTCTGAAACCAAATCTGATTATTTCATTTTTTTGGTATGCGGTTTAGAAAGAGCCGTGTTGAAAGGATTTGGTCTCGCCTTGCTCTTAGTCCAAGAACTAGGTATCAAGCTGGTTGTGGCAGGTTCCAGTAAAAATGAGTTTTATCAACGTCAATTTGCTGCCATGTGCCGGGAGCAAGGGGTTGAATTTGTTGGTGAAATACGGGGACAACAGAAAGCCGAATTAATCGCTGGTGCTAAAGCACTCCTTGCCCCAACCCTGATCCACGAACCTTTTGGCTTAGTTGTTCCTGAAGCCTTAATTTCCGGAACTCCAGTAATTTGTAGCGATCGCGGAGCTTTTCGGGAAATAGTTTCACCTGATGTTGGCTTCATTTGTCGCAAACAGAACGAATATATTGCTGCTGTGGAGAAACTTAAAGAGATTTCGCCTCAAGCTTGTCGGGAAAAAGCCATGAAAGACTTTCATTATCTAACAATGGCGGCTAATTACGTTAAGGAATATGAAAAAGAAATATTATTTACCGAAAGTCAATCTGTCAATTAATTGCCCTAACAAGGAGAAACACAATTCAATAAATTGTTGAAGGGATATGCCAACTTTGGTCAGATGCTTCTTTAGAAGCAAGACTTGGTAATTATGCCTATGAACTGGTAAAAGCCGAATACTCTTGGTCAGCGGTGGGAGATAAGGTGGAGTCAGCAATTCGGAAATTGTTTTGAAACAAGGTTAATTATAAGGGAGCCTAATGAGTCAATCCAGCGAACAGATAACAGCTAATAACGAAAATAATAATCAAGATAATTCTGAAGAAGCGACAACAGCTAGTGAAAACAATAATAATGAGGAAACGACTAATCAAGATAACGAGGAAAAATTAATCGCTAAATTCAAGCAATCTATTACAGTTTTTATCCAAAGTATTCGTTTTTCCCTAGTTTTATTGTGGGCAACTGCACCAAAAGCAACGGCATTTGTAGTTATCGTTTTGTTGTTGCAAAGTTTAATTCCTGCTATCACAGTAGGAATTCAAAAACAAGTGGTGGACACGGTGGCTTCCCTAGTTCCGGGAGGAGACTATGACTTCAAAATAATTGCCATTCTTGTGTTGCTTTGGGTGGCAGCACTGTTCTTAGATAATCTGATCAGCCCTTGGGTTAACATTGCCTTTATGAAACTCTCAGATCAGCTCATGGCTAGTCTCAACCTGAAATTAATAGAGAAAGCTAATAGCTTTGCTGATATTAATAATTTTGAGAATCCGGAGTTTTACGATGAATTAGAAATGCTTCAAGGACAAGTAGGCCAGGAGCCAATCAGCCTTTTAAGGGTTTTTTCAACCAGTTTAAAAATACTGGTCACCCTCACAACTATGTTTGCTTTATTGTTTACTGTAGACTGGTGGATTCCCCTATTAATTTTACTAACATACCTACCGCAAACTTATGCTTCTTTAAAACTTGAGTCAGGGATTTGGGCAGCAATTTTTCATAAAAGTCCTCAAGCTCGCCGCATGAAGTATTACTCTGGATTGATGCTAACAGATACCTATGCTAAAGAGGTACGTCTTTTCGGACTGGAATCTTTGTTTAGTCAGCGTTATTTAGAAGCTTTTGAAGATAGGCATCAGCTAATTCATAATCTGCAAAGTAAACAAGCTTTGATTTTAAGTGCCCTGGGAATATTAAGTGTTTTGGGCAATGGATTTTGCTTTTGTTGGGTGATTCTGCAAGCTTTAGCTGGTAAATTAACTCCAGGAAGTATCTTGTTGTTAATTCAATCCCTTGGTTATGTTCAAAGTAATATCAACCAATTGCTCATGCTTTCAAGGATTATGCGAAGATCGATGTTGTTTATGGAGCTATTTTTCAAATTTATGGATTATCAATCTATTATGCCAATCTGTATTCCAGGGAAGCCCACACCTAAACCAATTAAGTCAGGTATTGTCTTTGATGATGTAGAGTTTGCTTATTCAGACGGCAGAATTGCTTTAAGCAACATTTCTTTGAGGTTAAATCCTGGTGAAACTGTCGCTATAGTGGGTGAAAATGGTGCTGGTAAAAGTACCTTAGTTAAGCTTTTAGCTCGCTTGTATGACCCAACTAAAGGAAATATTTTTGTAGATGAGGAAAATCTCAAAGATTTTAATATTGAACAATGGCGGCAGCAAATTGCTGTGGTATTTCAAGATTTTTGTCGCTATGCTCTCACCATTGGCGAAAATATTGCCTTGGGGGATACTTCAGCAATGGATGACTTAGAGAAATTAAAATGTGCCAGTGAAAAATCAGAAATTGCAGCTAAAGTGGAAAAGCTTCCAGAAGGATATGCAACGCTTTTAGGCAAGCAATTTAATGGTACTGAACTGTCTGGAGGAGAATGGCAAAAAATAGCGATCGCCCGCGCTTTTGTGCGGGAAAACGAAGCCCAAATCATGATCTTAGATGAGCCAACAGCAGCTCTAGACCCCCGCAGTGAATACGAAATATATAGTAGTTTTGCTGAATTAGTCAAGGGAAAGACTGCCATTCTAGTAACCCATAGACTAGCTTCTGTACGTCTAGCAGATCGAATTATGGTGCTGAAAGCTGGCAAGTTAGTTGAGGTGGGTACTCACGAAGAACTGTTACGGCAAAATGGAGAATATGCTACCCTTTGGAACATGCAAGCAAAGCAATATAAAATCGAGATGGAGAGCAACAGAGTTGAAAATTTAAACTCAGCATTACTGGTTAACCAGTAACATGACATAAAGAGAGCTAGTGTAAGTATTCAGCTAATGCGCTACGCGCACGCTACGCGAACAGCTATCAGCTATCAGCTATCAGCTATCAGCTATCAGCTAATGCGCTACCTCCCAGCGTCGTTCGCACAGCGTGGCCATTCGCGTAGCGTGGCCAACGGCCAAGGCCAAAGCCTGTGCCACGCACGCTACTTGAGGTGCTTTTGAATAAAACAAGTAAGCATTGCTTTAATCTCTGTTACGTCAGCTGACGGCTGACGGCACCTCAAGCAGCGTGCGCGTAGCGCATATGCTTACGAGCTAGTCACTGTTAAAGCTGTAGCCTAAGTATTCAAGATCTTCAGCATATAGTTCTCGAACAATTTCCACTGTTTCCTCGTCATAATAGTCACTATAGTGTTTTGTATCTTGACTATTGTTAACATGAGGTAGAGTTTTATTTTTTATACCTAGTAACTCACAAACTGCTGCAAAATCCTGCTTTAAATTTTCAAATCTGCCTATAAAATTACAATTATCTTTTGTTTTTCTCGGGATACCAAACAAATATTCCTGATTGTAGTCTAGGATGAAATCTACTTGTTTTTTTGAATGATATTGGTCAAAACCACTTAGCTGTTTTGGCTCTCCCTCTCTAATTAACTTGGCGTATTCATTAAAGCTCAGATTTCTCTGAGGTCTGTGGAAGTAAGTATTTGGCCTATTATCGGTATGTTTTATTACTCTTTCGCTATGTTTCCATATAGATACAAATCTATCAAATGGATTTCTAATAAACGTCAAGGTAAAGTAATCAGGATATAGGTTGAGCGTCTTAGCTAAACCATCCATCCTCATCGTGTATTCTAGTCCTGCTTCTTTTTGCCATCCCAATGCCTTTACTTCTTCTTTGAAAAAAACTTGCATAGACTTACCAGCACATTTTGGTATGTGTATGAAAATAAATTTATTATCGTGTGATATCATTACCTGCAACTTTCTTAGTTTCTTTAATTTATTGTTCTCTCAGATCAAGGAAAAGCTACTAGAACATCATTTTCTATTTTTCCATCTTCATAAATAAGCGAGTAATCACTATTTATTTTTTTAATTTTGTTGATGATGTTATCTTTAAGAACTGATTTACCCCAACCATCTTGGGAAAATAGACGTAGATCGTCAATTAATATGGTGTGTGTTTTGATTGGATGATTAGCGATCGCGTCAAGTTCTTCATATAGAGGACAAGACTTTTCTCCCTCATAACCAAGTATAGTATGAGCATCTAGCCAAAAAGTAATATTAGAATCTATGTTACTAATCACCTTTGGTAAACAATACAATGAGTCACCTAAAATTATTTCTACAGTTCCTCTATCGATTTCTGTCTTAAATCTTTGTACTGCATTATTATAAAACTCTTCGGCAACTTCAATACTATATATTTTTTGGAAACCTGATGCTAAAGCAAGAGCAATTCCGTCACCTTTATAGGTTCCTGTTTCAACAAATACAGGATTGATATACTTGGCTAAATCAAACTTAATTGGCATAATTTTAATCTCCTATAGGTTTTGTATTTGATTTGTGAACATAGGATTAATGGGAACAGCGGATCTGGGAACAGGTATAGCAGAAGTCAGAAGTCAGAAGTCAGAAGTCAGAAGTCAGAAGTCAGAAGTCAGAAGTCAGAAGTCAGAAGTCAGAAGTCAGAAGTCAAACTCTTGCGCTTACTTTGGGTGTGAGACTAATGTCGATGTCCTAACTGCCCTGGCGACTGCTATAATACAAAATTTTGCGTAGGGTGCGTTAGGGGGTTCCTCATTTTCCGCCTCGTAGCCAGGGTTAGGTTGCTGCCCGTAACGCACCACCGGGTCAAACAGAAGTCAGAAGTCAGAAGTCAGAAGTCAGAAGTCAGAAGTCAGAAGTCAGAAGTCAAACTCTTACGCTTACTTTGGGTGTGAGACTAATGTCGATGTCCTAACTGCCCTGGCGACTGCTATAATACAAAATTTTGCGTAGGGTGCGTTAGGGGGTTCCTCATTTTCCGCCTCGTAGCCAGGGTTAGGTTGCTGCCCGTAACGCACCACCGGGTCAAACAGAAGTCAGAAGTCAGAAGTCAGAAGTCAAACTCTTGCGCTTACTTTGGGTGTGAGACTAATGTCGATGTCCTAACTGCCCTGGCGACTGCTATAATACAAAATTTTGCGTAGGGTGCGTTAGGGGGTTCCTCATTTTCCGCCTCGTAGCCAGGGTTAGGTTGCTGCCCGTAACGCACCACCGGGTCAAACAGCTTTAATGAGATGCACCCGGGTGCGTTAGGGGGTTCCTCATTTTCCGCCTCGTAGCCAGGGTTAGGTTGCTGCCCGTAACGCACCACCGGGTCAAACAGCTTTAATGAGATGCACCAGGCGAATTTAATTCTTAATGGGTCAAGGGCACCGGTGTAGCTCATAGTTATGAAAAACCTTGTAAGCGTCAAGAATACTTACGGATAAACTAAAGGAATATTTCCCAGAGCGGCAGCATATTCACTAAAGCTTGAATAATAAGAGCCGAGAATTTTTTGGCATTTAGAAAGCAAATATAAATCTATCAGAGAATTTTCTACAGAAGTTTGGCGCTTTTGTGAATCATCGAAAGTTTGACAATAGCTAATTATTTGGTCTGGAAATTGCTCGGAGATTAACGTTTTTGTCCCTTCGTTATCTGTAGCTAAGAAAAAGTTAGAGCATCCATTAGCTATTTCTTTTTCTATAGCTCTGATAAACTTATCATCTGAAGAAAAGTGTGACTCTAATCCTCTAGACTTTAGGTGCTTCCATAGGTCTGTGCGTCTAATATGTATCCCAATCATGTCGTTTTGCCAATACTTTTCCACAAATTTTTCTATTTCCTGAAGCAAGTTATCTTTAAGTTTCATTTGCCTGACAAATTTTAAGTAATGTTTTCTAAATGTTTCATGATCTATACTATCCTCAAGATACCTCTGGTGAATTGAATGCCATTTGTGTTCAGTTACATACAAGATGTTGCAAGAATCTTCATTTCTCAACAATTTTAGGATTGATTGAGGAGATATAGTTTCACATACAGTTTCACAAATGTCTTCAAAATAACAGTTACAAGCTTCCTCTGGATGCCAGCACATCAGTAGGGGAATATCCCAAAAGTAGCTCAAACAAAGGTAGGCGCATAAAGCACGCAAGCGGTTGCAAAGACCGCCTATTGCTGCATAGAAAATAATTTTTTTATAGGGCGGTTGATTAATTGTGGCAATAGAGGCAGCTTGATAGACCGCTTCTCTAATATACTTAGCAGCATCTAATGTACTAACATTAGATGTCAAATCAATGCTTTTTTGGTAAGCCTGTAATGCCTCTGCTATTTTACCTTGCTCTTTTAATCGATCGCCTTGTTCAAAATAAAAATTATTTGTCATTTTTTTCGATTCAATTATCATAGCAAAGTAAATTATAGGTATTATAAATAGTCCAAGGCAGAGAGGATATGGCCAAACTTTTGGTTTAGAGTATCTATAGTTTCAGGTTTAAGATTATTTTTGAAATCTCCAGAAATCATTTTACGTCTGTGAGTATTGGGGTCTGCATTTTGGGGATTTACTTCATCAGATAATTGCTTAGACAAGCCGCTTATATCTTGTGAATAAAGTTGAAAAGGTTGAACAAACAAGGTTAACCAACTATCAAAATTATATACCATATCTTCATACTTGAGTAGGTTAACATTAGGATGACCAATAAAGTGATTTAGATATTTTTCATATCTGTCAAGGTACTCATCACTGAATGAAATAACAAACTTATCTATTCCCCAAGAAAGCCACTCGTCTCGCTTCGATTGATCGAACCCTTTGTGAATTTTTGTCCAAGAAAAGAACATTGAATTCAGACCATCTCTGGGGTCTCGTAGGTGTAGGTTTACAAAACAGCTATCTAAGTCTATCTCTAGGGGATAACGCATAGGGCCAATACACCCTGTATCTATAGAATTAAACTTAGCAAGGGCTTCCTGGCAAAAATTTTCCCTAGGTGGTCGAAAATAGAATAAACTATCACTTAACTGTTTATTATTGGGAGAATAGTAATTAATTTTAGCCAAAGCACTGGCTTCTATAGTTATTTGGTGCAAGAACATTGAAGCGGCTTTATGTACTGTAAAAACAGCTATTTTTGTGATTGGTTTAATCATTTAGACGATAATTTAACTGCTTATGAAAAGTGATAAACCCCTTTAATTTAAATCTTTTAAATTATTGATTAAATCATAATCCAGGCTAGAATTTGTTTTGATTTATTTTTTTATAAACTCCTCCACACTATCTGAAGCCGATGGGCATTAAGTGACTACTCCCACATCAAATCAAAGATTATGATGTGGGCTTCTCAAATTCACAAATGAGACTTGCTGTTCCTCAATATCCTGTATTGATTTACCGCAGCCATTGAGCGGCAGTCCAACCGCCAATAATCCACGATTCAAAATGTTGATACCACTGTTCCAATCACGTTCGCGCAGCGTCGGCTTCGCCGAATCGATTTTGATATTACAGCTCGAACAACAATGAACGCGATCGCTTAAACTTTTCTCGACCCTGGAACCGCAATTAAAACACTCAATGCTTGTACCTCGTGGGTTGACTTCCTGGACTAACAAACCGCGTTTGACCGCCACTGCTTGTAATATCTCCAAAAAAGCTCCCCAAGCTGCATCATTTATTGACTTTGCTAACCTAGTTCGAGCCAGCCCTTTGATGTTTAAATTTTCGTGAGAAATTAGGTCGTACTTACCGCACAACCAATGAGCCACCTGATAATGAAACTCTTTCCGACAACGAGTCAGATAAAGGTGCATTAAGGCTACTTTGTGCTTGGCTTTTTTCCAGTTATTAGAGCCCTTAACACGACGCGACATTACTTTTTGAGCTTTAGCCAGTCTGTCTTGAGCATTCCTATAAAACTGCGGGATAGGTACTGCTTCACCGTCAGACGTGGTCAAAAACTTCTCTAAGCCAACATCAATTCCGACGGCAGACTTGACAGAGCCAATAGGCAAAAGTTCGGGAACTGTATCATCTTTCATTGAGATACAGCCGTACCAGCCATCGGCCTTCTTGACAATAGTGCATTGCTTAAGGGTAAAGCCAATGGGTAATGACCGATGCATTACGACAGGTATTGATCCAATTCTGCTTAGTTTTAAAATCCCATCAGCCAGGTGTGCTCCCGCCTTTGAACTATTGATCCTAGGAAAAACGAATGATCGAAGTTCTCCCGCTTTCTTGAATCGAGGTCTACCACCACGTTTACCATTAGCGTCAGGCTTCCTCCATCTATCCCACGCTTTATTGAGTCGTTGCAAGTTGACTTGCTGAGTTTCTGCATAGATTTGCTTGTACTCAGGAAACAGTCGCTTAGTTTCCTTGAGAGCCGCTTGTTGAGTGTAATAGTTGACCACTTCTGGAATAACACCGATCGGCTCACTAATCAAGCTACATCTATCAATCGGTGAGCGAGTCCGATTGAGCCAATCAAGTCGTTGCCCTAGAGCATAGTTCCAGTGACGACGCAACAATTCAAGCCACCTTTCCATGATGGCTATCTGTTCGGGACTTGGTTTGATTTTGTAGCAGTACGTTAATATCACAATGCTATTGTACCACTTACGTTCGCGAAGCGTGGCCTCTGGCCAATCTGTTGAGAACTTCCAGACGCTGTCGGGCAATTCCCCTCCCGTTAAATCGGAGATTATAACGGGAGACCCCTTGCCCGTTTAATTGGGATATGGGTTTGGTAGTCCAGAAGAGGGCGCTGACACTCCACTGGACTGGGCTGGAAACACTTAGCTGCTCCATAAAATTGGTTCCTAAAAAAGATGATACATCAAAATTGGAAAGTTTCAAGTCAAGACTCATCCACAAAAAAATTCCCCGGCTTCTAGGCACCGGGTACATCTCACTGTCTTGATGGCAAGGGCGAGTGGGGGGAACCTCACAGGGGTAGGTTTTTTACAAAGGGGCGAGTAAGTACTTTTATTGTCAAGATCCAGAGCACGAGTGGGGGAAATATTGTCAAGATCCAGAGCGCGAGTGGGGGAAACCACGGCAGTTCCATCAAGACAATGATGATTAATAACGACAAATTAAGTACATTGTCAGCCATGCAAAGCGCGAGTGGGGGAAACCCCCTGTTCCGAAGCTGCATCGCTTTCTTATCCGCCACACCCGGTCACCCCACGCCCCACACCCCACACCTGAGGTCAAAGTAAAAACCTACCCTTATGAGGGGTTAGGGGTGGGTTCCTCTTCCCTCTTCCCTGCTCCCTGCTCCCTGCTCCCTGCTCCCTGCTCCCTAAAACCCAGAGATTTGTACCTCATGGGTATAAGACTTGCTATATATTAACAGACATCCGAAAAAAAACCTAGGGACTTTGGATCCAAAGTCCCTAGAATGCTGTAATCTCTGAAGATTTAGAGGTTAAGTAATCACCTCTCCAGAAATTAAATGTTTGCCCTTATTTTACAGGGGTTTCAACCTCATTTTTGGAGTTATCTATTTCCTACCTCCATTTCTTAGTCATTTACTTCTTCTACTGTTTATCTACTGTTGGCATAATACCTGCTTTCTCATACCCGTCTGGATTTACCACTTTGATATTATTCATCATGCCACGATCTTCATGTCCTAGTATATGGCAGTGATAAACAAATACACCAGTAATGAATGGATTTACAAAGGGAATACGAACTGTAGTTACGCTGTTTGCAGGTAAGTTAATTACATCTCGATATCCTTGGGGTTTTAGTTTATATTCTTTTCCTGGCTCACCATTAGGAAGAGGATCTTTTGCTTCTTGACAACTTTCTACGTCGTAGTTATTATACTTTCCATTAAAAGCATCTGCTGTAAGATCTTGAGCGAGCGTCACCTTAGTAACTACGAAATCAAGCTGGTGTATGTGGAAAACGTGGGCTAAAGTATCTGCATTGACCAAATGCCACTCTTCTAAATCTCCTGTCCGGGAAATTTTATCAATCCGGATTCCATCAAATAATTCTTTGATTTTGTTTGTATCAATTGCTTGGCTTATCTCGCCATCAACATGTGCTTCTGCTTCTGTCTCAAATCCTTTTAGAAAATACTTACTCCCACCTTCTCTGCTGAAATAGAAGTAACGTTTCTTGGTAAGTGGGTCTCTGTACATATCAGCCGGTGGAGTTATGCACCTTTTTTTTCCATCATTTTCTTTCCCATCGTAAGGAACCTGACTATCATACACAATTTTATTACCATTTTCATCAATTCTATAAGCATAATGATCATACTTATCTGGACAATTTTCTAGAGTGTCTGCCATTATTGCTTCAGAAGGTGGCAATATCTTGTCTTGATAATTTGGCGGTCCTTGGAGGTAAGTGTATAAATCACTACCGCCTGTGCATACTACCGACGATAGATTTAAATTATCATAGCAAACTTTGTCGCCCTCTACCTCAACAGTTGCTAACAATTGGCTTTTTCCGCCAGCCCACTTTTGACCTTCAGTCAAATTGGTGCTAAAGTCTGAAACAAGATAATATTCACTACTTACTTCACCTCCTACTACAAGAAGTTCGACCCGAGCAGCAGGTGGCAATAGAACTGAGTTAGTTTGGAATGGTTTTTCAACAACATCACCATCACGGGCCAAAACAATAAAATTTGCTTCCCCATTGGGTTCAGCAAAACTAGGAGTTTCTAGAACATAGTGACCATCTTGCCATTGCCTAGTACCTTTTTCTAGGGCAATGTTCATGTATTGATTGGAGCCTGAATTAGCAATGCGCCATAATTGAACCTCTCCAGGTCTAATTGTTATTTTAGGGTTGACTTGACCATTGAGAGTGAAACACTTCGGATTATTTCCATTTAAAACATTATTAAAATCCTTGAACATCATCACCTTTTGATTGACAGTAAAATCCTCAGGTTCATTGTCCGGAGTTATAACCACACCAATCAATCCTTGCGGGTTCCCTAGATTTAGAAAGTTGTAATAATCATCCATCCCCTTGATAATTATTCCACCGGAGAGACCACCCTGAACCTGTTGCTGGCTCATTGAGTGGGCGTGGGAATGGTACCAAAACAGTCCTGACTGATGAACGACTGGCATCTTGACTGTCATTTTGTACTCACTTATTGGACCACCATATTGAGGCTCCTGTGGATTATCTCCCGGATAATAACCGCCTTCAGTAGAACCAGGAGTTATATTAGAATGAACATCCACTAAAACATCATCAGAACCTAGTAAAGGTGATACGTTGAAGCCATGATAATGAAGGTTAGTGTATTGAGATTGGTTCTCTAAATTTTCTTTTGTTTGTGGTAGACTCCCCGCCAATGGAACTCTTACTGGTAAATTATTTGTCAGTTCTAGGTCAAAGGAGTTAAGAGTAACATTGCTGTTATCGAAAGTACCACTCTGAACAAATTCACCAGGAGATGTCACTATAGTTGGTGGGTTATAGGTTCCAACCATATTGCCAGGAGGACTTGTTGGATTATAGTCTGCTATTTCAATTTGTGCAGGTTTACCAGTATCTCTAACAATAGTTTTTCGATTGCCATCTTTGTCATAGAAAGTAGTCTTGTAGAGGTAGCCATCGTATTTATAACCATTGAGTCGAGTTCTATCTACATCCAGGTATAATTCGTCCTGAACTGCATTTAAAGTAACTCCCTGTCTAGGATATTGAGTATCCGTATCATTTGTGTATGCAAAGGGTGGATTTTTAAAATCAGGCTGACTTACCTCATTCAGGTAGTCTGAAGTTATTACTGAACATGAATCAACCAGATCAACAACATCCTCAGCCTCAGCGACAGCTTTCCCTGTAAAGGTACTGACAGCCATAAGCGTGCTCACTAAGAACACAATCAGTACCCTGCGTAGGAACAGGAATAAATGGTTCATAAATTCATTACCGAAAGAATAGTTCACAAAAGTGAGTATGACAGCCTGTCAGTATTGAAATCAAGTTTTTGTTATAAAAGTTTACATTAGCGGGAATCGGGAATCGGGAATCGGGAATCGGGAATCGGGAATCGGGAATCGGGAGTCGGGAGTCGGGAATCGGAACCCACCCCTAACCCCTCCCAGGAGGGGAACGGGAGTCGGGAGTCGGGAATCGGGAGTCGGGAGTCGGGAGTCGGGAGTCGGGATATTTAGCCAAATCGCGCTGATACAACAAAAAAATGACCGCTGTGAGCTATTATCTTCTCTTATCTTCTTTTATCTCTTCTTAGCTTCCCACAATTCCCACAATCCCCGCCCCCCACACTTTCCTTCTTTTTTACAAAGAAATGCACCCCTTTTGATTAACCATCGCCTCGGTATACCAAGCCAGTTCATTCATAAAAGATTCCAGCCTGGCTTTAAATCTCAAGTCAGACAAATTACCATTGTCATCAAATAATTCCTTCACCTTAGCAACAGGCAATTTATCTGGAATCGGTAACCCACCTAAAGCCAGGCAGACTAATCGTAACTGCGCCAAACAATCAAGTCCTCCAAATCTCCCAGAAGACACGGTACAAATACCAATAGGTTTATACTTTAAAGCCTGGGGTTCCAGATAATCCAGGGCATTTTTTAATACTCCAGGATAGCCATTTTTGTATTCAGGAGTAACCAGTAATATCCCATCTGCTTGACCCAGCTTGGCGCAAAACCGTAGGACATTATCAGGAGGATTTGAGCTATCCTGTAATCGCTCTTCTAACATGGGTAATTTATACTCACCCAGGTCAATCAGTTCAGTATCTATTCGGTCTTGCTCAATAAGTTCTCCTAAAATAAATTGCGCTACTTTGAGGCTTTCCCGACCAATGCGGCAACTCCCTAAAACCATAGGAATTTTTAGCTTGATTTTGCTTAATTCTTCCATTTTAAATTAGGGAGTATACTCCCATTATAACTATTCTAAGCTATCAGCTATCAGCTATCAGCTCTCAGCTCTCAGCTATCAGCTCTCAGCTTATGGGCTATGGGCACGCTACTTGAAGTACTTTTGAATAAAACAAGTAAGCATTAGTTTAATCTCTGTTACGTCAGCTGACGGCTGACCGCTGACGGCTGACGGCTGACGGCTGACCGCTGACCGCTGACCAACTATTCATCTACTTTGTAGTAAAACTCGCGACTGAGAAAATTAGGGCGTTCGCCATTCTTAAACTTGAGAAAAGTAGCAATAATGCACAAACCTTTATTAGTATTAGATGCTAATAATGCTTCCACTCCATCAAGATTGTATTGGGCACTGAAGCCTGTTTGACCGAGATTGTCTACATAGGTTGTTACCTCAATTTTGCCCCAATATTCTGGGGAATTACCACCATAAGCATCGATAAACACCTGCTCGCCCTGCTGAGTTATGGTAAATTTTTTAATCCACTCGGTTTGTTGATTAGAATTGATCCATGTACCGAGTATGGTACTTAAGTCAATTTGAGCATTGCCCTCGGCTTGAGAATTCTGAGTTTCACCGTAAACTTCCTGGGATTTCATCCTATTCACATCTCCTAAGATTGTTTTTGTCTCTTGGTAAGCATTCAGCCGTCAGCTGTCAGCCGTCAGCTTATTTTATTCAAGAGCTGATAGCTGTGAGCTGAGAGCTGATAGCTGAGAGCTGATAGCTGAGAGCTGATAGCTGAGAGCTGATAGCTGAATGCTTACGTCTCTTGTTTTTGGGGTTGACACCAGAAGACTATTACGTTCTTTACTAAAAACGGTGGAAAAATTCACGACCAAAGTGCTTAGGACGACCGCTACCATCTAAGTAGCGAGTATAGGATTGAATCACGATTATACCTAGTTTGTGATTGGAGACAAGAAGACTTTCTATTCCATCGAGACTATAAAGGGCATGGAATCCTGCTGCTATCAGGGGTGATTTACCAGCTCCGTAGGGTATAGCTTCCGCTTCTCCCCAATCAATTAACCCCCCATCACTAGCTCCATAAGCATTGATGATTAAACTACCATTGCGATCGCTCAGAATTACTTTCTTGATATAGTTAGTATCCCGTTTGGTATTAAACCATTCTCCCAGCAAAGATGAAAGATCTATAGAGTCATCCACAGATGGCCGTTCATCGGCTTTCATATATTTGGCAAATTGCTTGGTACTTTCCATAGTATTAATTGTGATTTGTGTTTAACAGGGAGCAGGGAGCAGGGAGCAGGGAGCAGGGAACATAGAAGAGGCAAGAGGCAAGAGGCAAGAGGCAAGAGGAACCCACCCCTAACCCCTCCCAGGAGGGGAAGGCAAGAGGCAAGCTAGCAAGAGGAACCCACCCCTAACCCCTCCCAGGAGGGGAAGGCAAGAGGCAAGAGGCAAGAGGCAAGAGGAACCCACCCCTAACCCCTCCCAGGAGGGGAAGGCAAGAGGCAAGAGGCAATAAATCCTAAGTTTTATTGGACAATAAAACCAGACCTCCTTTGTTTAATCTGAGTTACATCACAGCGTTGAAGCCTCTGCCACGGCTGAATGCTGACCGCTGACCGCTGACCGCTGACCGCTGACCGCTGACCGCTGACCGCTGACCGCTGACCGCTGACCGCTGACCGCTTACCCTTATCTAAAACAAACTTTTCACAAATCCCCCATCAACTTGAATACAGGTTCCTGTGATATAACTCGCTTTTTCCGAAGCCAGAAATACTGCTAAATTAGCGACTTCTTCTGCGGAAGCTGGGCGACGGAGGGGAACACTTTTCATCCATTGCTGGATCACTTGTTCCCGAGAACTACCCTGTCTTTTCGCCACTTCATCAGCCACTTCATAGAACTTATCCGTGACAGCAAAGGAAGGGCAGATACTATTAACCAGAATGTTATGCTGCCCCAATTCATTAGCAAGGGTTTTAGCATAAGCCACAACACTTGCTCGTTGGGAATGGGCAATCAGCATCCCTGGCTGTTTGGCGGCTACTGAAGTCACAAAAATTATCCTACCCCAAGACTGTTTTTTCATCAAAGGCAGCAACGCTTCAGCTATAGTCACCTGACTCATAAAGGTCAGATCGAATGATTGCTGCCAATCCTCCTGGTTTAGTTCATAGTGGCGCTTGTAGGGCATCCCACCCACGTTATTGACGACAATATCAATGGTGGAAAATTGATTGGTAATGCCCGTTAGCAATTGGGAGATACTCTCTTTTTGCTCAAGATCCACTGGGATAGGTGTAATGACTTGTCCCGTCTTGGCTTCTATGTCCTGGGCAGCCTTGAGTAAATTATCCTTATCTCTACTGCAAATTATCACTTGACACCCTTCAGCGGCCAAGCCCTCTGCGATCGCTCTACCCATGCCTCGACTCGATGCCGTCACTAAAGCGATTTTGCCTTTTAGTCCTAAATCCATAACTGAACTAATCCAGCATAATTACACCACTACGCAGCCCCCTAAATCCCCCAAGCGAGCAATCCCTCGCTCGGGGGGCTAGGGCGTGTTTTATTGCCTCGGAGATCCCCCGTTTCCCTTAAAAAAGGGGGACTTTGAGTATGGCTCCCCCCTTATTAAGGGGGGCTGGGGGGGATCATAATCTTGCGGAAAACTTTGAAAACACGCCCTAGGGGGGCAAAATTCAGTATCAAAAAACTTGGGAGATATCCTCTTAGTCATAGCTTACTTTTGACTTCTGACTTCTAACTTCTGTATGTAATAGGAGGACTATTTCCAGGTAATTCTTGGTATTTATCGGCAAAACCCATAAGTATAACCATCCTTTCTGTGAACTCTGAGTAAATTCTTGACGTGCAAGCTTATCGCCTTTTTTCCGGGAACCGTGTAATTAAAGGAGTTGCTTTTGCTTCTGGGATTAACCCTCCCAAACTCCCCCGTCAAAAGGTTTTTAGCTATATCACCACGCTTTCCAACCTTTGATGGGTTTCAATGGGTTATGTCTAATGGGGTAGCCATATTTATTGAGCGCAGCTTTTTGCCTGCCTCCCTGTCCTTTGCAGGTAACTAGTAGCGGTTGAGAGGTTCTCAACACCAAAGCTTCAACGTCTCCAACACAAGCTGCATCAATCCAATGCTGCTTGGGTAGTCCCAACTTAGTCCGGTTGTATTTGGTCTGAGCACCCGTGCCAGTAACCACAGGTTTTATTTCCTTGAGTACCTTTACTACTTTGTTCCGAGTTGTATTGACCGCTGCTGCATCTCTCAATGGCGAAAGCGCCTTGTTTTTGATTTTTTGTAGCAAGCCTGGTTTCTTTTTTAGGAATTCTTCAATAGGTCTATTGCCTTTTCGTTGATTACATTTTTCACAAGCTAGACAAAGATTGCTGACCCGTTCGCGTAGCGTCGGCTTTGCCGAATCACTCCCTCCTTTGGATTTTGGGTGAATGTGCTCAATCTGTAGGGGAATATTTGGCTTGCCACAATAGGCGCACTCCCTCCCCCACTTCTCAAGTAAATATTCCCTCACCTCATACCCGGCTAGTTCACCTTGTTGGTATTCCACCCCATTGATTTCAGGATCCTGCATTTTTTGAGTGTCAAACTTGACTATTTCAATCCAAATCTCATTGACTGGACAAAACTTAGTTAGTCGTCTTACCCAGGTTTCAATAGTCAAAACCCTGTGTTCTAGGCTGGGAGCAATCCAACCCTCTGGACGCTTACGATTAAGAAATCTTGGCTTCCTGTAACGGGTATTGCGATTACGCCTCCCACCCCTAACGGCACTTCTAGATTCTAGTTTTTTCTTGATCAATCCTCCTCTGTGTTCTAGCTCCATTCCCCAAATAACTTGGTCGTCCTGGACTAGAGCAAACCCAGTCACCTTACTGCCTGGATCTATTTTGATTTGACAAGGGGAGATAGTCGGATTTGCGATTGCAGCCTTGAGGATAATCGTGAATGGATACATCCTAAAAACCGCAGCTTTTCCTTTATCTAACAATCGACGCGCTTTCTTGGGGGATATGGGGTTTAATGGTTGTTTGTCTGTGTCAATAACTAATACATAATTCTGCATTTTTAGTGCGTCTCAAATCGGTAATGTTTTCCTCGACCATGTTGTAATGGCTTGTCGTGTCAACCACACATTTTGCCTTCACCTTAATGGTTGACGATAGAGCTGGGAGCTGGAGTTCACTCCCAGGTATCATGACCAAAACAACGTAGGAAATTAATCCTTGGTCTGCAACCTAGTTAGGTAAATTTCCGAGTCTTGCCGGAAATTACCAAGGCTTTTACTAGGTGACTTGCGCTTCTAAAATCAACCGTTCTTTGTCTCCTGTCAGGGGACGGTGATAGATAAAACTTTCGTTCTCAACGGCTTCAAAACCAGCGCTAAGTAACTCCGAACGCAAATAATCTGCCGAAAACCAATAAAAGTCTTTGACCCTTGGGTGAGGATGTACAGGAGCGTTGATCACCGCTGCATCATTAGAAATCAGCAGAATACCCTGGTTAGACACTAACCAATCTCGTAAACGACTGAAGAGCTTGGTTAAACCCACTCCTGGTTTATATAAGTGTCCAACTACCCCATCACAGTAAATTAAATCAAAATTTTTGTGTTCCGGTTCCCACTGATTTATATCAGCAAAAACCACGGTCAATCCTTTGTTTCGCGCAATTTCAATGGCATCTTCATTCACATCATTGGCTATGACGTTATACCCTTTTTTATGTAAATCACTTTCCACAAAAGCGTTACCCGTGCCAATACTCAAGATATTGCTTGTGAGTTTGTAGTTAACCAAAGATTCAATTTTTTTGGTAATGAATTCTCGGTAGTTGGTGTCGTAAATTGTTGGTGTGATCGAGTCTTTATAGGCGTTTCCTTCTTCCCAGATAGTGTAAATACTTTTACCTTGCTCCCGGAGCTGGGAATAGTAATTGTCTGTGGATAGCTGTAAATTTTGGTTCATCTTCCTTTGGGATTCTTAGTATGTGCTAGGCTTCCCGTAAGCATTCAGGCGTCAGCGGTCAGCGGTCAGCGGTCAGCGGTCAGCGGTCAGCGGTCAGCGGTCAGCGGTCAGCGGTCAGCGGTCAGCCGTCAGCTTAAAATAAACCTATGCAGGCCTATGGCCACGCTAAGGGAACGGGAGAATTTAATATTGATAGAGAAGCATGAGAATTGAAAGTCTGGGTAAAAGCCCATTGCCCATAAGCTGAGAGCTGAGAGCTGTGAGCTGATAGCTGAGAGCTGATTGCTGATTGCTGATTGCTGATTGCTGATAGCTGATTGCTGTGAGCTGAATACTTACGGATTCCCTTATCCACGCTGACCATTGATGTATTCTGCTGTAATGGGATGTTGGGGATTCTGGAAGATTTGCTGAGCTGGGCCAAATTCAATTAAGCGTCCACAGCCAGACTGAACCCAAAATAACCCCACATAGTCTGCAATCCGTCGAGCTTGAGCCAGGTTGTGGGTGACAATCACCACAGTGTATTTCCCCCGCAAACTAGCAATCAAGTCTTCGACAACCCCACTAGAAATGGGGTCTAGGGCACTACAAGGCTCATCCATCAAAATAATTTCTGGAGCCAAGGCGAGGGTACGGGCAATGCAAAGACGTTGTTTTTGGCCTCCAGAGAGGCGCAATGCCGAGGCTGTAAGCCTATCCTTGACTTCGTCCCAGAGCTTAACATTTGTGAGCACCCTCTCAACAATTCCATTAATTTTCCGACGCTCTATAATACCATGCTCTTTCAACGGAAAAGCAATATTTTTCCAGATTGAGAATGGGAAAGGATTTGGTTTCTGCAAAACCATACCAATCCGACGGCGGAGAGCGATAGTATCAGTTTTAGGGTGAAGAATATTTGAATCACCCAACCAAACATTACCATAAACTAGGCACTTGGGGATGAGATCGGTTAAGCGATTAAGACAATACAAAAAGCTGGTCTTGCCACAACCAGATGGGCCAATCAAGGCAGTGATAGAACCCTGGGGAATTGACAAAGTGATATCGTCTAGGGCCTGTTTAGAGCCATAGAATAAATTGAGCCGATCCGTGCATAGGGTAGGAAAGCCCCAGTTGTCCATAGGAGGAGAGATGACTGGTTTTGCCTGGGATGAAAACTGACTCATTAATGTTAGTTACGATACATTTTTACTCCTGAAGACTGCGATCATGCCATTGCTTCCCTAGGTAAATCGCTGTGGTATTGATCAACAGGATAACTATAACTAATATCACAGCCGAGGCATAGGCATTATCATCCCCGCCAGGGACATTCATGGATAGCTCATAAATATGCAACGACAAAGCCCTTCCAGAATCAAATAAAGAGGTAGGTGTGCGATCGACATAGCCACTGGTGTAAATCAACGCCGCTGTTTCAGCGATTACCCTCCCAATTCCCAAAATTAAGCCTGCTACTAAACTGGGAACAGCAGCAGGTAACAACAGATTTGTGAGGGTGCTAGTGCGTGAGATTCCCAAGGATGCAGCCCCCAAACGGTATTCTTCAGGAACAGCCCGCAGCCCTTCTTCAATAGAACGAATCAAGATCGGCAGCACCATACAGGCTAAGGTCAATCCTCCAGACAGGATAGAGAAGCCAAGACCAAGGGTAACACAGAAGAAGGCATTGCCAAACAAACCAAAGACAATCGAAGGAACTCCTGCCAACATATCCAAACTGCGTCGCACCAACCGACTAAATAAGTTATTGGTGGCGGTAAATTCAGCTAACAGGATGGCAGTTCCCAACCCCAGGGGCAGGGCTACTGCCAGGCAAACCCCTAAAATCAATGCCGTTGAAACCAATATGGAGGCAATACCTCCTTCGCGACCAGCATTTTCAGGGTCTGTGGTCAGGAATTCCCAAGATAAATGGCTAGATCCATACCAAACCAAATGCCCCAGAATTATCGCTAAACTAGCGGCGACGGACAAAGCAACGAACCAGACAATGATGCTCAACACTCGGTCTCGATAAGCAATCTTGCTCCGATGCCGATGATTGCGAGAGTCACTCAAAAATTTCCGTTTTTTAGAGCCTTTAGAAGGATGTGTTGCATGAGAGTGAGAAGAAAAGAGAGCCATGGAAGCTGACACTGCAATAACTCTGTAGTGGATGGTTACCCAACTCAGGGGCAATTATACTAGTAAATGTGTTTTTCTTCTGCGATCGCTTCTGCCAAGAGCGCCAGAAACAGACTAACTGCCAGCAACAACAATCCAGTTACAAACAGGGATGAACGATGATTGCCCAGGGCAAAAGCCATTTCCAAAGCAATGTTAGCGGGTAAGGTGCGAATCGGAGCGAACAGTGTATCTGGAATCTGAGGCACATTACCACAGACCATTAACACCAGCATCGTTTCCCCAAGGGCTCGTCCAATGCCTAGGATAATGCCAGTAAATACCCCCAGTCGCGCAGCCGGTAGCATGATGCCCAAAATCGTCCCCCAACGGGACAATCCTAGGGAAGCGGCTCCCTGCCAATAAACTTGGTTCATCTCTGCTAACGTCGCGTCCACGGTCAGGGCAATAGTAGGAATAATCAGTAGAGCTAACATTAGTACTCCTGCTAGTAAACTGGTTCCTGGTGGATGGAGGCGATTAATCAGTGGCACTAACACGACCAGTCCCCATAGTCCATAAATTACTCCCGGAAATCCCGCCATTAACTCCAGTAAGCGACGGTAGAAACTAGCGAGGAAAGGAGGAGCGTAATAGTGGCAGAACAAAGCCGACAAAATCCCAACGGGAGCCGCTAGCACTACTGCTCCTGTTACCACCAATAGGGTACCCACCAACATTGGGGTGAGGTTATAGAATCCTTGAGCGGGACTCCAGCTAGCATCGGTCAAAAAGGCTAATATCCCGATTTCATCAAGAATCGGTAAGGATTCAATGATCAAGAACCCTGTAATAATCACAACGAGTATACCTACCACAGAGGCAATTCCTCGTACAGTCCACCCTAAAAACCGATCAATTTTTCGGGGGCACAAATTTTTGTAGCCGAACGATATCATAATTTTCTTCACCCTGAACAAATGTGATGAACTGCTTTGCTAGTCCAGTGGGGTTTCCTTTTGTCACCAGAGTTAATTGCCGAAGCAAGGGAAAACTGCCATTAGCGACTGCTTCACTGGTTGCTTCAACGCCATCCAGTGCCAGAAGCTTGATGGATATACCCTCCTGCATACTATATTCCGCAGCACCAATGGAGACGTATCCAATAGCATTGGGATTACCTGCAACAGTTTTTATGCCTTGTTGATTATCCCCAATTACCACATCCGCCTTCACCTGTGAGTTATTCACTCCAAAGTATTCCAGAAATTTCTTTAGTGTTGAGTGTCCTTCTGCTCTGTGGACAAAGGTGATCGGGGCATCATTTTTATTTAAGCTTTGCCAATTTTTGATTTGACCAGTGCTGATGGCCTTAACCTGTTTCCTAGTGATTTCTGTTAAGGGGTTATCACCATGAACAATGATGCTAATTCCATCCCGTCCAAGCACAAAAACTTCCATCCCAACGGCTTCATCTTCTGTCAGAGTCCGAGAAACCATACCAATATCAGAAAGTCCTTGTTGCACATCTGCTAGTCCACGAGACGAACCACCCGTTTGTACATCAATACGAATCCCTGGATTTTGCTCTTCAAATCTTTTACCCAAAGCTGAAACTAAAGGAGCAACAGTACTTGCTCCTGTTAAGATTAGCTTTTGTTGCCCAGACCCAACCTCAGGAGATTGAGTACAACTCTGCAAATATAGGCACAGAAGCAGGATAAACGAACCTAGTCTAAATTTCATCAATTTGTTATTGAGTAGCAAGGTGTCAGACCAAGTAAATAATCATAAATTATAAGTTTACATCGGTGGTGGGTTAGCACCCAATATATCCCTGTCGGTGGGCAGTGCCGATTCAACCGATCAAAAGCGTTGGAATTGCTGTTATGCACTGCCCAGCCTAGGATAATTTACGATTAATTTTCTCGATAATATATCCCTGTCGGTGGGCAGTGCCGATTCAACCGATTAAAAGCGTTGGAATTGCTCTTAGGAACTGCCCACCCTACGATAATTTACTGTATTGATTATGCGATCGCGCTTTCCCACAGCGATCGCTAATTTCCCAGCTAAACCCCAACTGG
>NZ_GL890940.1:99392-99942 GCF_000211815.1 Moorena producens 3L | reverse complement strand
CTCCCTCAAAAAGAATTTGTTACAAAATTTTTCAAAATATGCTATAATATGCAAATTTTTGTGCTACACTTAAAGTGTGGACAAGAAAATCCACGGGAAGAGCCAGCCTAAGAGTTTTCGCAGGCTGCAGGCTGGCTCTGGGTTCCCCTTACAGGAGATAACTTAATAATATGTCCCATCGACGCTTATACCCATGGGTAATGGTGCGCTTATTGCCACCGATGCCACCAGTGGTTTTCGCTCGGTTCGACAGCCCTGCTGATGCGAAGAGCTATGTGCAGGTGCTGAAACTGCTCATGCCTGGTGCCAAGTTTCTACTTTTTTTGGATTACCGAGTAATTCTGTAGGGTGTGTTAGGGGCGGGCTTGCCATCATGTTCAACCTCATAGCAAGTGTTGGGAAAGCCCGCGCCGTAACGCACCACCCAAGGTTTCACCCTCATTTTCGCGGTAGCCATGGTTGGGACAGCTCGTCCTAAAATAGTGATCACAGGCAAGATGCCTGTTCTACAAAGATCTCAAGTCCACCCATTGGGTCAAAAAGTTGAGGA
>NZ_GL890940.1:81560-99372 GCF_000211815.1 Moorena producens 3L | reverse complement strand
GTCTAGCACCAACATCAGCATAATTATAGTTACAGCGTTTTTCATAACTATGGGGTACACAGGATTGTTTACCAGATCCGCTGTTCCCTATTCTGTGCTCTTTTCCCCCCTGATTAAGGTTAGGGGGGATCCCTATTAGCTGACTAACTCCTTGGGAAACTACCACCATGCCCCATAGAGGCCATGCCGACTGCCCAAAGCTTTTCCCTACCTTTAAGACCAGTGTTACCCAGTCCCTCTGTTTTCTGTTAGCACTGCTAGTAGCGGTACTTTTGATTGTCAACGGGAGTCACGCTGAAGAAAAGAAGCCTGAGCTAGAATCCTGGCAGCTCAAGGGGATTGTGGCAGCACTGGATGACCATGATCCCTTGGTATGGGCTGAAGCTTTGAACAAATTGTCTACCTATAAATTGGATCAACTCAAGCACTCCGTTGAGATTCCTAAAGACAGAATTGACAAGATTGCAAAGTTATTGACCTATAAGCATGAGAGTGATGAGACCGAGAATGAGAGAAAGTCGGTTGAGTCCAAAGTCCATGCTAGTGCAGTAAAAGCTCTGGGTGAGATAGGACCAGCGGCCTATAAGTATGCTCCCCAAATTGCTGAACTGTTAACCGACGAAGATAGTGATGTCCATGATAGTGCGGTATTGACTCTGGGGAAGATGGGAGCAACCGCCTCTGAGTACATTTCCAAAATTGCCAAACTTTTAATCGACTCAGATGGTAATGTCAGTCGTAGTGCGGCAAAAGCTCTGGGGCAGATGGGAGTAGCTAAGGACTACGCTCCCCAAATTGCCAAACTTTTAACCAACTCAGATACTGATAGTGATATCCGTGCTAGTGCGGCATCGGCTCTGGGGCAGATGGGAGTAGCTAAAGACTACGCTTCTCGAATCCTTCCACTTTTAACCGACTCAGATTCGAATGTCGGTTATAGTGCAGCATGGGCTCTGGGTCAGATGGGAGCAGCCGCCTCTGAATACTTTCCTCAAATCTTAGAACTTTTAACCGACTCAGATAGTGATGTCCGTTATAATGCCATCGAAGTTCTGGGGGAGATCGGAGCAGCAGCCTCTGAGCACATTCCCCAAATCATTGAACGTTTAACCGACTCAGATAGTAATGTCAGTTCTAATGCAGCATGGGCTCTCCATGAGATGGGAACAGTGGCCTCTAAGTACACTCCCCAAATCCTTCCACTTTTAACCCACTCAGATAGTAATGTCCGTGCTAGTGCAGCATCAGCTCTGGGGGCGATGGGAACAGCCGCTTCTGATTACGTTGACCAAATCCTGCCACTTTTAACCCACTCAAAAAACTCGGTAAGTGCTAGTGCGGCATCGGCTCTGGGTCAAATGGGAGCCCCTGCCTATAAGTACAGTCACCAAATCGCAAAGCTTTTAACCCACTCAGATAGTAATGTCCGTGATAGTGCAGCATCGGCTCTAGGACAAATGGGAGCTGCCGCATCTGAGTACGCTCCCCAAATTGCTAAACGTTTAACCGACTCAAATAGCTGGGTTCGTCGTAGTGCAGCAGAAGCTCTGGGGAAGATGGGAGGAGCACCCTCTGAGTATGCTCCCCAAATCATTCCACTTTTAACCGAGTCAGAAAGCTGGGTTCGTGAAAGTGTAGCAGAAGCTCTGGAGCGGATGGCACCATTAGAGGTAAAACACTTACTTTCGGTATTAAATCAAGTTTACTGGTACCAGCGAGAAGCACCAAGCCTCCGTTTTCTGGCCTATTTCCTCAGTGGCGGGGAAGAAAACTCACTGGTCTTAATCAAGTGGCTGGGCTCACCCGAGCAATATCCCCATCAAAATAAAGATCAGACCATCAATCACCAAGAAGGGTTAGAAGTTCTCAACCTATTTGCCGAAATCTGGGAAGATACTCAATCTCTGTCTAAACTGCGCAAAGACTTGGAAAGGCAGATTGCCATAGTTGTTGACAAGGTCAACTGGGAACAAGCAGACATGGAGCTGCTCAAGGAACACCACGATAATCTTAAGTCTATAGACTCCCAACTTGCTGCCGCCGTCAATGCTCAAATTATCGCCCTAGAAGGAAAGCACTGGTTTCTGATTGCCTTTAAGCTTTGGTTAATCCATGTCAGTGGCTGGTTGTTGCTGATCATCATTTATCCCCGTTCTTCCCAAGTCCAAGCTCTAATCTGGGACCGGAAATTCCGCACTATTGTGGGCTTAGGCTATATCAGCGTGGCTCTAACCTGGATTCCCTGGTTGCGCTACCGATTACTGGCTCCCTTCCGTGAAGTGCTGGTGGCCGATGCTAGCTTAGATAGCTTCGATCCCCAGGCTTACTTTCCCAACTCTTACGTTAAAATAAGACGAGCCACCCATACCCAACCGATTCAAACCGCCATTGGCCAACTCCAGTCTCCCATCGTTCTGGAAGGGGAATCGGGACTGGGTAAATCCATGTTTCTGCGGAATTTAGTCAAAACCTCCGGGCGGCTGTCGGTGTACCTGCCAGCTAGCCAATGTGCCGGTGGTGTGGTGGAAGCGATTCAAGCTAAATTGCCCATCGCTGCCCATGACCCATTATTCCTACAAAGCCTGATTAACTACAATACCCTAGATATCTGCATTGACGGACTCAATGAAGTCAGCCCAGACACCAGGGCTACTATTAATACTTTTGTGGAGCATCACGTCCATGGGCATATTATCCTCACTACCCAACCCTTGGAATGGAAACCCCCAGCCACGGCTAAAACCTACGTGCTGCAACCCCTGAAGCGCCAGCAAATCGCAGAGTTCCTCACCTCTCGTCAAGGGATTTTGCCGGAGGATGTCCCGGTATCGGGTGTGGAGTACGAGCAAGCCTGTGACGACTATCTGGCCAGCCAACTCCACCAAACCCAATCGAAACAGGAGTTAACGGCAGTACGTCGGTTTCTGTCCAATCCCATGGATTTGACCTTGGTGGCGCAACTGTTGGCCCAGGGCAAAGACCCGGATTTGCTCAACTTGCAACAGCAGCAGTATGAAATCATGGCAGAGGACTATCAACAGATTCACCTTTGTCCCTTTCCCCTGGCTGAATTTGCTGAAACCGTCTACCAGATGCGCCTCCATGATCAAATTACCATCCCAGAAAACGACTGCTTGGATGAGTTGCAGTGTATGGAACGCTATAAAATGGTACTGACTCGTCAGCAGAAGGATGGGTTTGGTCGTACCTATCGAGAATGGTACTTTCGCCACGATAAAATCCAGGAATACTTTATCGTCCAGACCTTCCTGAAAACCGAGAATCGAGAACGTCAGCACGAGCATCTGAGTGACCCCCGATTTCGCGGTGTCTACCTGCTGCTGGCGACCCTGTTGGAGGTTAACCAAGCTCTGGTATTACGGGAAGTCCTGATTCAATCTGCTGCGGAAACTAAAGACCATGCCGTCAGTGACCAGTTCATCCAGCGGTTTAATTCTCGGCAAGAGCTCACCCAAACCACCAACAAGGATGGCGTGCTTGCCCTTTACCAGAAGCATTACCAAGACCTGATCGAAATTGCTAGACTACAAGCAAGCCGACTTATCACTGTTGAAAACAACGCCATGAGTGAATCAACGTCAGACTCCAATCACTCCAATTATCACTCCAAGTATCAGTTTCAATACGATCAATCTCAGTATCAAAATAGCTTTGTCGATACCGCTCAAAGTGGCAGTCAACAAGAATTTAAACCGATTCAAAATAATAATTATGCCCCGGAGCAAAAGCAAACTCTAAGTGAAGCCGCAGCCGAAATTCAACAATTATTAAAACAATTAGAGCAAAGTAATCCCAACGCCACGGATTTAGAAAAGACAGCCTTTGTAAATATCGCCATTCCAGCAAGTACTAAACAACGGTTGCTTAGTGCCTTAGAAAGTGGTGGCAAAGAAGCCCTTAGAGAATTATTAGATAATCCCTATGTGAATGTGGGCATGGCGATTGTGGAAGGATGGCAGAATCCATAGTAGGGAGTAGGGAATATGTAAGCATTCAGCAGTGAGCGGTCAGCGGTCAGCTTATTTTATTCAAAAGCTGAATGCTGAATGCTGAATGCTGATAGCTGAATGCTGATAGCTGATAGCTAATAGCTGAATGCTTACAAATAGTCTAATGCCGAGAGGATATGGCCAAACTTTTGATTTAGAGTATCTATAGTTTCAGGTTTAAGATTATTTCTGAAATCTCCAGGAGTGATTTTACGTATGTGAGTATTGGGCTTGGCATTTTTGGGATCTACTTGATCAGATAATTGCTTAGACAAGCCGTTTATATCTTCTGAAGAAAGTTGAAACGGTTGAACAAACGAGGTGAACCAACTATCAAAGTTATCTACCATATCTTCATACTTGAGTAGATTAACACCAGGATGACCAATGAAGTGATTTAGATATTTTTCATATCTCTCAAAGTAATCATCACTGAAGGAAATCACAAACTTGTCTATTCCCCAAGAAAGCCACTCGTCTCGAATCGATTTCTTTATGCCTCCGTGAGTTTTTGTCCAAGAAAAGAACATTGAATTCAGACCATCTCTGGGATCTCGTAGGTGTAGGTTTACAAAACAGCTATCTAAGTCTATCTCTAGGGGACGACGTATAGGGCCAATACACCCTGTATCTATATAATTAAACTCAGCAAGAGCTGACTGGCAACAATTTACTTTAAAGTCTTGAAAATATAATAAACTATCACTTAACTCTTTATTATTGGGAGAATAGTATTTCAGTTGAGCCAAAGCACAAGCTTCTAAAGTTATTCTGTGCAATAACATTGAACCTGCTTTATGTACTGTAAAAACAGCTATTTTGGTGACTGGTTTCATAATATAATTTAAGTATAGCGGTTTTTAATTAGGTGAGGTACATTTTTTTATGGAACAGGGAATCGGGAATCGGGAATCGGGAATCGGGAATCGGGAATCGGGAAGAAGGTAAAAATTTTTTGTACCTCATTAGGCTAAAAACCGCTAGATTAATTAAATCATAATCTCGGCTATATATTGCATAATTCTGGATGTTGTAGACTGCCAACACCATTGTGGGTGCATCTCAATGCATCCACAAACACTCTTCGGCAATAGAAGTATAATATCATGTTATGACATTACCCTTAATATAGCGGTTTTCAATTAGGTGAGGTACAAATTCTTGGGTTTTAGGGAGCAGGTAAGAGGCAAGAGGCAAGAGGCAATAGGCAATAGTCCCCATCTCCCCATCTCCCCATCTCCCCATCTCCCCATCTCCCCCTCATCAGGGTAGGTTTTTTACAAAGACCTCAGGTGTGGGGTGTGGGGGATAAGACAATGTACTTAATTTGTCGTTCAAAATCATCGCTTCTTCAGGTGCGACCCGTGGCGAATTTAATTCGCCAAGGTCAAGCGCACCTAAGTTGTTTTCCTTTTCCTCTCCCTCTGGGTCGCCCCATGTTTTACCCTAATTTAAAAAACCTACCCCTGTGAGCCACCCTCCCCACACTTCCCACACTTCCCACACTTCCCACCCTCCCGACTCCCTACTCCCGATTCCCTACTCCCCACTCCCAATCAAACTCAGAAGATAACCTCCACTACCAAGTCGTCATAGTCTAAGTCACCACCACCAAAGGTATCCTCGAAGCTAAACTGATTGTCCCCTAGTAAGCGGACGTGATCAAATTGATCAGGGTTAGCAGGCAAGAAACTAAAGTAGGCATTCAGACCGGAACCCTGCTGATTCGTTGGATTCTGAGTCAGGAACTCCTCAACAGTGCCATTAGCAATTAGGAACGGAGCTAACAGTACCCCACCGGATAGCCCACTGGCTAAATCTACCTGATTGGAGACTGCAAGCTCTGCATAACCGGCATCACCGGGGTTGAGATTACCAATTTTACCACTAGCATCATCAACCTGATAAAAGCCAAAGCTATTCTCAAACACTGCTTGACTACTAACCACAAACTCAGGTGTTACTGTTCCAGTCACATCGGTTAAATCCAACAGCTCCACTTGCCCTTGAATCTGGGGACTCCCTATCCCTACAGTAGGAGTTAAAGCCGAAGCGTCTTGAACCGTTACCACTAAATCATCAAAGTCTTGGTCATCAGCATCTTCAAAGTTTAACGTCAAGACACCGTCGCTATTGGTCTCGGTTTGGATATGGTCTAAACCATCGCTATTGAAAGCAGCATCACCGAAGAATACAGAAACATTTTCTCCTGCTAGCACGGCCTCTCTGGTGCTATTTTGTACTAGGTAAAATCCTAATTGATCCCCTACATCAAAATTATTAATTAGACGACTAGTTTGACCACTATCTTCCGGATTTAGCAGCACAGAGAAAATAGTCTGAGCATTAGATAGAGCCGCTTCCACATAGCCTTCCTGACCAGGAGCAATACCATTAACTGTACCTTGGTCATTATCCGTGACAAACACCCCAATTTCATTGACATTAGTAGCGTTTCGACTAATAAAGGTGAATAGGAGTTGAGCGTTGCCAGTGGTGTCACTAGTGATAGTAAAAGTATTGTTAGGGTTCTGAGTCAGAGTCGAAGGAACAAAGGTAGGGATCGAGTTAACAGTAATATCAACAGTCGCTGTATCAAGGCCGCCGTTGCCATCAGATACCTGATCGATCAAGCTATCATTCCCACTGAAATCTGGATCAGGAGTATCAGTAATAACGTCATCATTAGTATTATCCAAGGTACCGTTATTGTTAACCACAGCAGTACCATCTGGTGCATCATTTACAGGAGTAACAGTAATGTTAACGGTAGCGGTGTCAGCAGGGTTAACCCCATCGTTTAACTGATAAGTAAAACTATCCGGTCCATTGTAGTCGGGATTCGGAGTGTAAGTAATAACGTCATCGGTTAGATCATCAGGAGTACCATTGTCATCTACTACTGCACTACCATTACTGGGATCACTAATAACCGTTAGAGTGCTATCTCCCTCAGTATCGGTGTCATTATCTAAGACGTTAATGTTAACGGTTGTATCTTCAGTAGTCGTGGCCGTATCATCTACAGCTATCGGGAGTTCGTTGGTCAGGTTGAATTCAATATAGTCAAATCGGATGAATTCATCACCATCAGCGGTACCTTTAACCTCGATCAGGTCTCCATTACGGATAAACGTGCTAGAGCTAATCTGCAAAGGGACGAAAGTGGAGGCTTCGGGGATACCGCTAGCAGTAGAGGCAGGATTATTAAGAGTGATTGTGGGAAAGACGGTACTGCCAATCCTGACATCGATTGTGCTTTCTCCATCTATTTCGTCAAAGATGCCAATGATTACTTCATAGCTACCAGTGGGCTGATTAAAGCTTGTGCTAGCAGTACCAGGGGGGAAAGCAGTATTATTAACAGCATCAAATAGACTGATTAGTGCGCCCCCGGAGGCATCAGGATTAGGAGTAGTTACAAAGTTAGTTATACTAGATAAATTTTCGGCTTCAATTCTCGTCATAGTGTTGTAGTCTCCAACCTTTATCTGTGTTTCAAGCTCTGGTAATTTTATTTGGTAATTTTATTTTGGCAGCAAGTAATACCCTAGCAAGTTTATATCCACTCAATCCCCAGGATATGGATACCCTTTACAGAAGACATCTCCAAAAATTAACCTCAAACCCTTGCAATGCCTGGGTCAAAACCGAGTTTCTGGAGATGTCTAGAGTCATGGGAAAGAGTATAATACTATGCTAAACCTTCACAAAAGCACCGATTATTACAGCTAATCAAAAATCTGATAAATCGGCCGCTGTATTAGTTACATGGTTTTGATTTTCCGTGTTTCAAAACCTATCTAAATTCCGTAGATGCTCCACCAAAATTCTTTTGCTGACATAGTCTCATAACTATACTATAGTCTTCCCCCAAGAGCTTGAGTTTTTGCGGTCAAACAATTCCTTTATTCATTCATGACATGAATTGGATATTATGTCACCATGGAATGTAGTAATTTTATCAAAACTTTATCCTATTGTTACGGATATGAGAATTGGTCAATATTTTCGATGACTAGAGAATAATTAATGCGATCGCTCTTAGCGGAAGCTTCGCTTCATCGCGCTGCAGGTAGGGAATAGGAAACAGGGAATAGGGAACTTCTGATCAGGGAAAGAGAGGGAGGTGTGGGAAGTGTGGGGAGATGGGGAGATGGGGAGATGGGGAGATGGGGAGATGGGGATTGATATCAGCAACTGGCTGCCCAAAACGGCGCTGCATTCTTTCGTCCCTTGAATTTGTAAACACCATTACACGCATTTTTAATAATTATACGGGTATAAACAATACCCAAAATCTACTTTATATATACTTTATATAACTATTATGATTTTTTTTATAGCGTTTCTCATAGTCATGATGTACAGAGTTTTTTTCCTATTCCCTATTCCCGATTCCCTATTCCCTATTACCTATTACCTATTCCCGATTCCCTATTCCCTATTCCCGATTCCCTATTACCTATTCCCGATTCCCGATTCCCGATTCCCGATTCCCGATTCCCGATTCCCGATTCCCTATTCCCAGAGCCGCTGTTACCTATTCCCAGAGCCGCTGTTACCTGTTACCGAAAATCCCAAAATTATGTACCTCACCTAATTAAAAAATGCTAGATATCACAACATACATATAACTATCCATAAAATAACTAATATAAAAATATTGAGTTTATCTTTCATCGAAAACTAATCCATTAGGTAATCGAACCATAGGTTTTATTATAAACATGGCTTAGGCAGTAATTATACTGGTAAGGTGCCTTAATAACGTAACCTACTACTTATGGCATTTGGAGTGATAGCCTTTAGAGTGATAGGGTTTCGAGTCCAGTTTTGGGTAAGTCCTAAGCAAAAATGATTATTTTATAAATCTTGAACTTTTATAAATCTTGAAAATTGATAGCTATATAGCCTTTATATTTGAGTTGTGAACATACTCCCAAAGGCCAAGAGGCAAGAGGCAAGAGGCATCCATGCTAGAGGGGAAACAGCTCCGGAGTTTTATTGTCCAATAAAAAAAAGACCATACAGGTTTACATCTCATTTGTAAACGCTATATAACGTCTCTACATGTAAGCAATCAGCTAACGCACCAAGGGCTTTAGCTGATTGCCCTTGGCTAAATACTTAGGTAATTGAAATTACGTATTTAAACATAACTTTGCCAACTGGGATCAGTTACTGGCTCAAGCCTCTCCAGGCGATCGAACCCATTAGCATTCATCAGCCAGACACTATTTTGTCCATCGTCGAGATTGCGCCAGAGGATATCATCGACACCATTATCATCGATGTCGAGGGTACCATGGATTACCTCCTGACCACTACTGATTGGTGAGGAGATCAACACTGATTCAATGTACTGAGTCCCTTCCATCCTCCAATAGTAAATAGTTTGCTCTTGAGTATTGCGCCAGATAATATCCCCATCACCATCTCCATCCAAGTCTCCCGCTGCCCTCATTTCCCAAATACTAGTGACTGGTTCCGATTGAATGAACACCTCCTGAGCCACAGTAGTGCCATTCATGAGCCAGACTTTATTTTCCCCAGTGGAAGTATTGCGCCAGAGAATATCCTCTTGATTATCACTGTTAAAATCTTCGGTGCCACGAATTTCCCAGTCCAGGTCTGGAGTTGGGGTGATGGACACTGCATTCTGAAACACCGATCCTGCCATCAACCAGATGCCAGTTTCACCAGTAGAGGTATTACGCCAGAGAAGATCCTGTTGTTGATCAGCGTTGAAATCCCCTGCACCCTGCATTTGCCAAGGACTGTCCGCTGCTTCTGTTGGTGAATGAATTGTTACGGCTTGAGCTAAGTCGAGACCATCCATCAGCCAAGCACCATTGACTCCGGTCTCGTCATTACGCCAGAAAATAGTCACACTCTCGCTGATAGTGGATTGGTCATTGTCGGTAATGGTGAAAGTGGCACTGGGAGTCTCACCTAATTGATAGTCGGGACTATTCTCAAGGGTAATAATGACAGTTTCTTCCCCTTCTGCTATACCATCGGCAATTGGGGTAAGCTTGAGATCTACTGACTCCTGACCTTCTGGAATAGTAACGGTACCAGTTAGGATGGGCTTGTAATCTGAGGGGCTAGCGGTGCCACTGACCGTGTAAGTTACCTCTAGGCTTTGACTAATGTCTCCGGTACGGGTGATGGTAATACCACCACTTTTTGGCACAGTTTCGGCTAATGTGCCATCAGTAGGGGTAATGGTAAGTTCAGGAAAAGTAATAACTGGGCCAGCTTCCACTGCTGGTGTTATTTCAATAACGTCGATCCGCGCTAGTTCATCGGTTTGATTCCCCAAACTATCCGCCACGGCAGAGATTTCAATCTGATCCCCTGGAGTCAGTGCTACGTCTTCAAAGATGGGATTAGGATTGGATAAACCATCAAATATAGAACCAGTCAACCCGATATAATTACCAGAATTGGGTGTGTCTATGGGTGGATTGCCCTTTTCTCCTGGGTTTTTATTGAAAATATATCTACTAATTGGGATACTGTTGACACGAAGTGTCAGGGTAGCTCTGCCATCTGATTCATCAAAATGGGCAATATTAAAATTATAGTTACCAGCAGGACCGTCAGCTTCTGTCCAGGTTAAACGAATGAATGCTGGTTCACTAGTATTGGTTTTGGGAATCTCGATAGCTTGGCCACCGGAAGCAATGTCACTATCAAAAACTATGTAGTTCTCTAGACTCAGCCTAGTTGTGTCTTCTGCCTCAAATGTTGGCATAATTACTATTATCCTCTCCTTTTTAGGGAATAGGGAACAGGGAATAGGGAATAGTAGGAAAGAGCTCCGAGTAGTTTTTGGTGTTATGATAAATCCCTATTGGAGTACATGAAATATTTTCAAAAGTTATATAATAACGATTGCTAGATTGGATATGAAACTTTTTTAAATCGAAATATTTTTAACTTTTACTTAACTAAATAATGGCTGATTATTGGATAATAGCTAAAAGTATGTATTCCTACTCGCTATAGTATAGCAAGGGAAGTATAGTTTAGGACATCGTCTTTTAGTTGAAAGGGACTTCGGAGCAGGGAGCAGAAGATGTCTTAAGCTTTACTTCGACTGCTATAATGGGAATTTTTTTATCAATTACCATTACTATAGATGACATAATTATGATTCGATGTCACTAAAAAATCACTTACTTCATCAAATCTTTACAGTTTTTTTTCCGGATTAATTTCTAGTCTTCACGTTTATACAGCGGTTTGCAATTCAAGGTACAAACTTCTCGGTTTTTAGGGACTTCGGAGCAGGGAGCAGGGACTGAGGCCGTGGGCCACGCGGGGCGCGTTCGGAAGAGGGAAGAGGGAAGAGGGAAGAGGGAAGAGGGGAAAAAATCCTGTGTACCTGATAGTTATGCAAACCGCCGTATCTCTGGTTTACATCTCTATTTGTTGGTGAGAAGCGACGGAAAACGGCCAACAGACAGAGTTCAGGGAGGGAGGAATAAAATAGAGACTTTGGGGCAGTATTCAATCGGGTTTGTGATCAATCCCAGGGTACCGGAATTGATATCATCAGGTGATGTAAGCTATCAGCTGATACGCGACACGCTGATAGCTGAGGTTGTTTACTTGAGGTCTGATCAACAGACGTTTGTTGTGGGCTTCTTAAAGGATAATGTGCTACTTCTGAGTAATGGGCTGCTGGACACAGTTGAGCATACGCAGAGTAGCAGCAGCGGCATAGTTCCGGCGTGCTTGAGAATCGGGCAAGAAAGCGTTACCCCTTTCGTTGAGGGGAGATGCCACTTGGCAGTAGGCAGACATTTCAGAAATCAGAGCAACAGCCCAGTGACCTTCGGTGTCGGAAAATTGTGTGACTGACTCAGTAGAAACGAGTACCCCTGGCTGCCCTTGCAGGCTTTTGGCAAATTCAGCAGCTTTTTTTTGTACTGCCATCAATTCGGCGCGAGTTACGGACTTATTTGGTCGGAAGGTGCCATCAGGATAGCCACTAACAATGTTGTTGTCCCTCGCCCATTGAATTTTGGCAGCACTCCAGCGCCCAGCCTCAACATCCCGATAGGGCCGTCCTGATGCTTGAGTGGGGACAGTAATAGTAGCACCTGGCAGTTTACCTAAGCCTTCAATCACCATAGACACGAGTTGTTCTCTGGTGAGAAACCCTTGGGGTCTGAAGGTATTGTCCTGAAATCCAGCAATAAATCCCATTGCTACAGCTTTTTCAATTTCTGAGCCATAGACATCATTAGCAATATCCCGAAATTTAGAGGTTTCCCGTGGCGGAAGTGGGGGAAGCTTGGATGGATCAGTACTTCCTGTGTTACCTAGGGGTGTATTAGTAGCAAGGTAGACGTGACCTAGCTCTTTGCCATTGAACATTCTCTTGGCAAATTCCCAACCGGGCTGGAGAAAAATTTTCATAAAGCCCTGGCTAATACCACCAGTTCTGCCGATGATTACTTCAGGAGCTTTACGATCAAGGCGGTGCTTACCCACTAGCAACAGTTCACCATTACGCTCAACAATGCTGAGGATGTAATCGAGTCCTAAGTCTTCACCCGCCATGCGCATGGAATAGCCATTGCTATCAGTACTACGTCCGCAAATGCCAGTAAAGTCAAAGTTCAACAGCAGTGGGTCTACGATCACTGGGTTAGTACCACTCTCGCTCCAACAGGCTCGCTTGTTGGATTTTTGCTCTATGATCAGCAGTTGATGGGAATTTGCACCAAAGGGTTGAGCTACAGCAATAAACTTGCCTTGTTCAACTTGTTTTTGCTCGAAGGTAGCGGCGGAGGTCTGGTTGCCAAGACTGATTGTTGAGAAGGCAGTGGCTAGGGCAACGGTGGCGAAGGTGGCTAGTTTTTGTGGTAATTTTTGTCTTAAAGAATTTTTCATCGAATTTTCGCGCCTCCTTTTAGTAGTTGACAAGTAAGCCCGTGGAGCGTTTGAGTAATCGGACTTTCCGGGCTGAGAATTGTCCGATTCTTTTCCAGTTGCTATTGCTCACTGAAACTTGTGTTGCCGTATCGCCACTGATCCACCCTCGGTAGGTCTGACCCGCTTTTACAGCTTCCACGTAGTCGCCTTTACGGAAACCGTGGCGAGTGGTGGTTCCTCCGTACTTTCGGCGTTTACCGCCCTTGGAAAATTGGAGTAGGTGGAGTTGACGACGGCTAATTGGCGGTCGGGAAACCACGGCGAAAGGTGCAAGGGTGACCACAGCCACGGTGGGGGTCACGACTTTACCGTTGCGGTAGTACTGGGTCTTGACCTTTCGGAAGGGGAAGGATGCCAAGGCTATACCGTCGTTGGCGTGAGTCTCAGCCGTCTGACGACTCTTATCGGTCTTGTCTTTGGTTAACCCCAACCCTTTTCGTGCCATTGAGGTCTCCCATCCCATCTTTTGGGTGACGGGGACCGTGAATGTTGCCTCAAGGCGTTGGATGGATTGGTATTGCCCCACCATCACTGGAGAGAAAGCTTTTGTCCCTTTGGCTTTGACCACTTCATAGACGATCTGGCTAATGGGATAAAGCTCGAATAACTCACTGACCACACGAAACTCTAAATCACGGTTGGCTTTGATGGATGGGGGAAGCTTTTTGGCTAGCCGATTCTCAAAGCGCTTCTGTCTGTGAGCGCGTTGGTCGTAGGGAATTTTGTGGTTAATCCGACGGCTACGGCGAGTTCGCCGCATCATGCCTCGGGTATCGATCCGGTCTCTGACCTTGGGATAGGGTAGTACCAGATGACCCGTCCAGAGGGTGGCTTGGGCTGACTGGACAGCCAAGCCAGTGAACATTTTGCCGGGGTCAATCCCCACAGCAATCGACTGAGTTTCCTCCCCTGATGGTTCAGCTACTAGTTGAATCGCAAAGATGTCGAGGGCGTTAGGGTAGATGATGGCTTTACCTTCTTTAACCCAACGTCTCGCTCTAGAGGCTTTTGTCGGCATTAAGGGTTGTCCATTTGGTGAAATTACTGGGACTCGTAACATGGAGATAATCCTCACGAGTAAAGTGTTTGGGGGTTACCCGTCCCTTCGGTCACCTCATTCAAGATGTCCTTTCAGCAAGCGACTGACAACACAGTCTTACAGTGGTACGGACTGGGGAAGTATCCGTACGTGCGTACCAGAATGAGGCTCGATGACCTAGTCAAACCTGGGAGAGTTAGTTGTCTCTCCAAGCCCCAACCTGGCCGTAGGCCACGCTACGCGAACAACGCAGTAGGTTGGGGTTATTGACACTACTTACCTGTGTATTTCAGCATCTGTACTGAGCTTTTAGGATTTGTCAATTTTAAGACAACTGCTTCAAGCTATAATGATTAACTTTCAGATTAAATGTTTCTGGTTCTAATGGTTTAAGTTTTATTTTTGATTAATAAAATTTGAGCAAAAGTAGCTAAGGACACTAATATCAGTGTGAAGCTGGCGAAACTATCACAAGGTTTTCGAGCCTGAGGGTTATCTCTAAGCATGATGGGATCAAGGCTGAAAATCCGTCGGAGGTCGCTAGAATGTTATTTAATATTGCTGGTGTAGGGACTGGGTTAGGAATTCTAACCCTATTGGTATTTGGGCTGTTGCAATGGTTGCACATCAGTACTGGTCATTTCCTGGATTGGGTGATTGGTGTGGCTAGCTTTTGGTGGCTGTTGGTGATTGTGACAGTGCCATGGAATGTCCACTTGGAAGCTAGGGAAGTTTTAGCAGAGGGGTCGGCTTCCAGGGAAAATGAGATTGCGGTTGACCCGAAGCAATTAGACTATGTGAAAATGATAGCTAAGCGATCGCTAACCGTAGCAATCGCCCTTCACGTGTTATCTGCTGTGGGTCTTTACATGCTTGCTGCTACTGGGATTAGTGCTGTGGGCTACGTCAGTTCGGGAGCAGCTTTGCTTTTAACTGCTTTGCGTCCAGCGGTACGTTTTTACCAGTATTTAGCAGCTCGATTAAGGATGATCCGGCAAGAGTTTACCTATCCTCGCCGAGATGTAATGGAACTACAGAATCGTTTTGAAGCTCTCGAAAGAAGTGTCAAAGGTCTACAAGAGCAACTAGACCCACAAGAACCTTACTCTTGGGTGGCAACCCATCAGCGTTACTGGGAAGAGACTCGTAAAGGCTTAGCCCAACTTGAAGCATCCATGGCACAACTGGAAGCTAATAACAATGCGGAACACCAACGTTTAGCTCGGGATTCTGAAAATGCGATCGCACAATTAACTACAGATAGTCAATTTCTGGATAATGTCCGAGAAATTATTCGGTTTTTCAAGACAGCTTAGCAGTTATAGCGCTACGGGCAGGGAATCGGGAATCGGGAATCGGTAATCGGGAATCGGGATTAAACCAAGTTAGATGCTTCATATAAACGCCTGACAACGGCGATAATTCGCTTACCGTAATCTAAATCAGCTGACCAGCGTCCACTGAGCTGCCCAACTAAGGGAGCAATCCCTCGGGTAACGAAGCGAAACCGGGGATCGACCAAGGGTTGGACTAGGGGTTCCTGACTGGCGTAGGCTTTCAAGTGTTGGATATGGGCACGTACTCCAATTCTAGCGCTAGGAAAAGTCGCTTCTTCATCACTAGTCACTGCTCCCAAACCACCAAAATTATTCTGCTCAGGTCTAAGGCGATCGCTAAAGCGTAGGAAGTTAGTTTCTACACAAGCTTGGGAAAAGGCAATGTCATAGTTGACTCCCTCTACGGAGGCTTCTTCTCGATAGAGCCTAGGTAGGTCAGGAAACTCAGTCAGGGCGTTCTGATTATTGTTTTTAAGAAATATCTGTAACTGGACTTCGGAGGTGCTACCATGACCCATGATCCGGTCAATCAGACCTGGACAGATTTTCTGGGAAATTGAGCGCAAAATCACAGTGCGGGTGGCAGTATCCCAACCGACAAAGATGTCATAATCCCTTAGTTCAATGGCCTTAACATAAACGACTCCCCGATATTGCACACGACGGACATTCTCGGCGGTGGTCAAATCCACTCCTAGGCGATCGGCTAGGTCAATGGGAATGTAAGAATTGCTATTGATTAGAACACCTCGATCATCGTAAGTCTGATTATTGATTTTAATATCAATGATGGGATAAACGGGATTGAATTCATCGGGTGGTTGTTCACCAGAAATCAAACTACTCCATTGGGCAAGTCCATCAGCTATGCCTCTGGCCATGTCACGACGTCGATTCTGGAGCAGAGCACGGTCTTGGGGATTAGTCAAAAAGCCAACTTCGAGCAGTAGGGAGGGAAGGATAACATCACGGCAAAAGGCAAGACGGCCAACACCTGAGTCCGTATCAGGCTTTGCTCCTCGATTCGGCAGTTCAGGAAGGCGTGTGATCAAATAGCGCAGCATTAGTTCAGCATGCTTCTTGCGCTCAGTGTTATTGAAAATGTAGAAGGCAGAGGCACCTCGGATGTTAGGATTGGAAAAGGCGTCAGCATGAATCTCTAACGCTACATCACCAAAACGAGCACGGTCATTAATCCATTGAATTGTCTGCTTTAAACTCAATTCATCAGGAACAGATAATACTTCAAACCGACGCGATCGCAATTCTGGCACCACCAGATCTCGCAGCCGAATCATTTCTTCGGCTTCCGTTGTCCCACCGGCAATCGCCCCTGGGTCACGACCACCACGTTCCATGCCACCGTGACCTGCTGAAATAAATATACGTCCCATGTCTTGCTTTTTGCCCTTAGCCCTTAATTGAGCACTTGCTCTCTCCAGGATAAGGATTTAGTTTCCCTATGGCTAGGGGAAGTTGGACTGGACAAATCATCCCACCAATAGGCAATAGCAAGCAATAACCACAGCAAAATGGATGGATGAATAATAGTAAGCATTCAGGCATCAGCGTGTCGCGTATCAGCTATTAGCCAAAAGCCTGTGGGCACAGTGATTGATGCTTTTGAATAAAATAAGCTGACGGCTGACAGCTGACGGCTGAGTGCTTACGAATAATAAACAATGAATAGTATGATTGCTTAGCTTGAGCAACACCCGGAAAATCATAGCTTTTAGCAAACTATATATCAATGGCGAATCAAACCTTTGGACTAGACAACCAGCTTTACGACTACTTGAAATGTGTTTCTGTAAGAGAGCCAGAAGTTTTGACCCAGCTTAGGCTGGAAACAGCACAGCATTCTATGGCTAGGATGCAAATAGCTCCTGAACAGGGGCAGTTTATGGCCTTACTCGTGCAGTTGATGGGAGCCAAGAAAACTCTAGAGGTGGGGGTATTTACAGGCTATAGTGCTTTAGCTGTAGCCTTAGCTTTGCCACCAGAGGGCCTGGTGGTTGCTTGTGATATCAGTGAGGAGTATACTGCGATCGCACGTCGCTACTGGCAACAAGCTGGAGTAGCTGACAAAATTGACCTGCGAATTGCGCCAGCACTGGACACTCTGGATAGGTTGCTGAAAGAGGGACAGGCAGGTACATTTGATTTTGCCTTCATTGATGCCGATAAACGGAACTACGAAAACTATTACGAGCAGGCACTGAAACTGGTGCGTAATGGTGGACTAATTGCTGTGGATAATGTTTTATGGTCGGGGCGAGTAGCGGATCCTGAGGTAGTCGATAACATAACTAAGGCAATTCGAGCATTTAATCAAAAGCTCTATCAAGACCAACGGGTAAACCTTAGTTTGGTACCAATTGCTGATGGATTGACCCTAGCACTAAAGAATTGACACTCCCCGTCCTGTAAGAACGGGGATTCTTGGATCAACGACTCGTCTTGCGTGGGCC
>NZ_GL890940.1:0-80189 GCF_000211815.1 Moorena producens 3L | reverse complement strand
TTCTGATTGGGGTCAACCTCTGGCAAACCGATGGTGACAATTTCTTTCTTTAACCGGACTTTGAGGCGGTTGAATGGGGGGGAGTCAGTGTAGGATTCTTTATGCTCTAGGTCGGCCAGACGGGGATCGGAACGGAGAAAGGCTAGGACTGAATCAATGGCTTGACGGGAGCCTGCGATTGTGCTATTTATGCCTTCTGCTGCGAGGAGAATCGTTCCTGTGATGCCTTGAGCTTGACAATGGGCTAGTAAGGAGGGTCGTTTATCGGCAAAGTCTGGCAATCTGACAAATTTGTAAAATGTTGCAACTACCTGGGTCATGATCCGGTTAAGGGGTGAAAAGAGTGCTGAGTTTTGAGTCCTGAGTCGTAAAGTGCCTCACTATTTACTATATTGGCGTATGGTAAGACCCCGCACTAACCTGCTATGGTCAGATTACTGTTGTGGT
Organism: Moorena producens 3L; assembly: GCF_000211815.1. Classification (GTDB taxonomy): domain Bacteria; phylum Cyanobacteriota; class Cyanobacteriia; order Cyanobacteriales; family Coleofasciculaceae; genus Moorena; species Moorena producens. The sequence goes on along the minus strand of NZ_GL890940.1, from coordinate 79,742 downwards.
TTACTGTTGCGGTCACTGGTGATAGCCCATCACCCGATTACTCTATGACCTGATTACCTGAACTGACAGTTGTAAATGGTGCTTTGATCTGAATGGATGGCAGAAATGCTCGATTGCGATTGCGCTACGCCCACGCTACGCGATCGCTAAATCTAAAATCTTGATTGGATCAGGGTTTTAGCCATTACCCCCCTGACAATCATGCCAGATAAATCGTGCTATGGGAAAATTTTTTGGCTATCTTGCTTGACTTTCCACTTGGATGTTGTATAATAACAAAAGTGCGATTGATAAACTAAGCTTGATTTAGCTTAAGTTGTATTTACCTGGGGGTATAGCTCAGTTGGTAGAGCGCCTGCTTTGCAAGCAGGATGTCAGCGGTTCGAGTCCGCTTACCTCCACTAAATGTATCTATTGGTAGATTGGTGGCTAGGGTAGGCTTTAGAGTAGAAACAAAATAAAGGCTAATGGCTGATAGCTGATAGCTGATAGCTGATAGCTTAATGCTTACCATAACTAATCACTAATTACCACTAACTCTGATTCCATTGAGAAATTGATTTCTAAAAAATAGACGATATAGTTCGCAACTAGCTGTGGCTCGATTCCCGCGAATTTTGATCAAACCCAAGCTTTCCAATTTATAGGCAGTGAGCGCTTCTAATTCCACACTTTCTGTCGCCATGACTACTTCCTTAAAGGCAGCGACTAGGTCAGGATGGGGTAACAAAGCGGCTAGATAGTAACGCAAATAGTTACTATAAATTCCAGTTTGAGTTGGGGCTTCCTCTAGTAATTGTTCTAAGCTAACATCCTGTTTGGTGAGATGATACAGGGCAAGACGAATTAAACTAGGACAACGACCTACCATAGTCACTAAAGGATCAAGACGTTTCACAGCTTCGTCACCTTTTGCCCAATCCAAACCATGACGCTGGGCTAACTCTAGCACTTGCTCATTGGTAAATTCTGGGAGTTTAATGGCTAGGCCAACATTAAAGGGAGACTGATTAAGTTTTAGTGGCACATATACATCTGTAGCATGAGCTATCACCCATCTTACGTTTTGCCAAATTTCCAGTTCCCTAGCATCCTCATACCAAGAGCGTAGCAAAGACAGAAAATCCCTAGAAAGTTCTGGATACTCAAAAATTTGATTGACTTCATCTAAAGCAATAACAATTGGCCTATCGACTTCCTCTAGCAAATAGTCTTCAAAGTAAGTGGTGCAACTGACCTTAGAGCCAATGTCAGAATCCCAATAGTGATCGAGTTGGAGGGATAAACCCAATTGCCGACTGACGTTGGCACAAAACCAACGTAAGAACTTATCCAGGTTGGTGAAAACTTGGGAATCAGCTCGGTGTAAACTTAAAGTAACAGTACGAAAGCCCTGCTTCTTGGCATAAGCCACAATCCTTCGCACTAGGGAAGTCTTTCCTTTCTGTCTGGGGCCTTTAATATGAATCAGGCTACCTGGTTTGCTAACTTCTGCGTAGGTAAGCGCTTCAATAGGAGGACGTTCGATGTATAAATTGGAGTTTAGTGGTACCGGACCACTAGGAAAGTCTAGCTCTGGTACCAGAGCAGGGTATAGGGAATTACCGAAACTGCTTTTGATCCTGTCGTGATAGCTATAAATCCCTAGAGAGGATAGCTGAGCTCGGGAGTACCGCCTCAAAACTGACCGGACATTACTTTTGGTAACTTTTTGTTTGAGAGCCACAGAGAGACGTTGCCAAAGTTTGAATCCTACATCTCTAATGTAACTATGCTCATACCCGCAGCTTTCCGCAATCTCAGCGTAAGTCTTCCCTTCCCAAACTTCACAGAAGACGGTCTCTTGAAGGTTACTGAAGGAGTAATCGGGCAAAATTGTGTCCAAAACAGCTAGGGCTTCGTCTGCCATCATTGACTAGGTTGAAAGCCAACACACCAAACACTAGCTTTACTTTGACATAGAATTGCCAAAATTTCCGTGCAATCAAGCAATTTTTTCCAATTTTTTACGACTCTGACCAGCAGATGGCCCACTCCAATCTAGGTCAAATTCCCGATTTTTTCAGGCAGACAATTTCCATAGGTCTTCTTTAAAATCAACTCAACGTTGTTTAAGTCTGGTATCCCAAGACGATTGAGTGATGAAAAAACAAGTTTTCGGAGCAGTTTCAGCCCTAGCATTCGCTGCATCTGTGCTGCCTATTGCCATCCCTAGTCTGGTACCAGTGGCTCAGGCTCAAGCCGGTTTTGTGCCGAATGCTCCCTATGTTGCCAGCGCTGGAATTGCTGGAGCTGCAGGGGATAGGCATTTTATTACCGTTGGTGTGGCTGTGTTTCCAATAAATGCTGTTGTGATTGAATGCACCAATCTGGCTGGTGTTCGTAAAGCAACGGTTACTAATCAGTTTGGTGAGAGAGTGGCAGCAACCACAGCAGTGTCTAAGAGTCCTGAAGGTGGTATGGCTCTTACGGTGACCTTGAATGAACCTGTTAAACCAGGCAATGTCCTGCGCATTGTGATGGATGGGGTAGAACAAAATCGAGAAGGGGGAGCGATGCTTTATCGAGTGTCTGCTCTGACCGAAAATATATCCTATCCCTTTCCTGTGGGTACGGCAATGTTGCTGGAGCCGGTCTTGAATGACTAGAGTCAATAGGGTTGTTCGCGTAGCGTGGCCAATAGGCCAAGGTTGAAGGTTGAAGGTTGAAGGTTGTTTGGTTGAAAGTTGAAGGTTTTTTTGTTAAAGGTTGTTTGGTTAGACCTTGCACCATTAGTATTTTTATGATATTGCTTGCGTCAATTATTCTGACCTATTCCCTGTTCCTTTAACCCAAGTTCCTTGATCCAAAGTCCCCGAATTTCTGTGTCTTTCGATATCTGACCCAAGTACTTGAGGATGTTGTCAAAGGAGTTGAGATTTAGTCGTTAAATTATTGACAATACTAGACAAACTTCTACATACTTGTCTAGTATTATGCATTACAGACCTCACCAATTTGCCAAAATCGCTGGTGTCTCGGTTAGAACCCTTCAACGATGGGATGCATCGGGAAAATTGGTTGCAGACAGGACACTAGGAAACCACCGAGTTTACACCCAGAAACATATCAACGAATTGAAAGGGTTGTTACCCGATTATATGAAACGGTCTATTGTCGTTTACTGCCGGGTATCATCTCCTTCTCAAAGACCAGACCTGGAAAACCAAGTTAAAGCTATGGATACCTTCTGTAATGCCTCTGGTCTCAAAATCGATCAAGTCATCCCAGAAATTGGTGGGAGTATGAACTTCAAACGTAAGAAATTCCTCAATCTACTATTCCGTATGCTTTCCGGGCAGGTCTCTACCATCATCGTCGCTCACAAAGACCGATTATGTAGGTTTGCGTTTGACCTGATTCTTCAGTTAGCCAAGTACTCCGATGGCGAGATGATCGTGACCAACAATGAATTCCTTAGTCCCCAGCAGGAGATGCTGGAAGACCTCATGGCTATCATCCACTGCTTCTGTTGTCGGCTGTACGGTTTGCGTCGGTATCTCCAAGCGATTCAAGAAAAAATCAACAAAAACCTTGATAGTCCCGACGATTGTGCGAAAGTAGAAATGGAAGTACAAGTTTAGGTCGAAACTCCCATGTTTGGAATCAAGCGCGAACTCAAAGTCAACAACTCCGAAGCCAACTGGCTATCTCAATGTGCGGGGTTCTCTCGGTTCGTTTATAACTACGGACTGGGAATTATGAAATCATCATGGGAGTTTGAAGACATCAGAGCTTCCGATTCCAAGAGGTTGAACACAATTAAGAAGGTGTTCACCAATGTGACTAAGAAGAATCCTGATTTTGCTTGGTGCAATAAGTATCCAGCTCGGATTTACCAAAATGCGTTTCGGAATCTAGCTAAAGCCTTTAGTTGGTGGCGTGACCCAAAGATTAAAGCTCAAATGCCTACATTCAAGAAGAAACGCCATCAGTGCAGTTTTACCGTTGATGATTCAAACGGAAAACGGCTGGTAAAAGCTGGGAAGACCATCAACATCCCAACAATGGGGACGTTCAGATTAAAGGAGGCTATTCCTTACGATTGCATTTCCCAAACATTTACCATTTCAAGAGAAGCAGATAACTGGTTCGTATCGTTCTTTGTCGATGCTTGCCCAATGCCAGCGATGAAACACACTCAGCAAAAAGTCGGAATTGACCTAGGTGTTAAGTGTTTTGCGACTTTGTCCGATCGCACCAAGATTGAAATGCCCAAATCGATCAAGAAAGCGAAAATCAAGCAATCGTTGCTACAGTGGCGCAATCGTAAAAAGGTGTTAGGCAACGGTCAGACCAAGACCCAACCCAGTCAGAATGCTCAGAAATACTATCAAAGACTGAGGAAGCAACACAAACACATTGGGAACATCAGAGAGGACTTTTTGCAAAAGGAAACCACCAGGTTAGCGCAGACCTATCAAGAAATCAAGATTGAGGACTTGAACCTGTCTGGGATGCTGGCTAATCACAAGTTAGCTGAAGCCATCGCCTTACTGGGATTCTATCGGTTCTCAGAGTTGCTGACCTACAAGCAAGAATTCCACGGGTTCAAACTAACCCTGGTAGACAGGTGGTTTCCCAGTTCAAAAACATGCCACAAGTGTGACCACATACAGGATATGCCGTTGAGGGAACGAGTTTATGTGTGTGGCAGTTGTGGAAACATTGAAGACCGGGATTTGAACGCAGCGATTAACATAGAGCGTTGGGAACCCGGTAACAGAACACTGTCGATGGCAATCGATCAAACGCCTGTGGACTAGAAGTAGCCGACTACCTAGGATGAAACAGGAATTGAACATCAGACCAAATGTCTAGGTTTGTGTAAGATTCATGATGCAGTTAAGCTAGCATCAACCACATGGACAACTTAAAGGAGAAGTTTTATATGGTAAGCGAAGGTAATCTGATCGATGCAGCTTGGCAAGCGCTGGAAGATTCGATTATCGATTATCAAGGTCATCCCGTGGGCACAGTAGCGTCGAAAGACTCGGATATGGAAGCCCTGAATTATGACCAGTGCTTTACGCGGGATTTCGCGGTGTCGGCTATGGCATTGCTGATGAGGGGCAAAGGAGAAATTGTGCGCAATTTCCTGATCGAAACCCTAGGGCTTCAAAGCCGTGAAAAGCATATGGATTGCTTTAAGGCGGGTCTTGGATTGATGCCAGCTAGCTTTAAAGTGATACATAAGAAGGAACAGGAGTATTTAGGGGCGGATTTTGGGGAACATGCGATCGCACGAGTTGCTCCAGTAGATTCTGGCTTGTGGTGGCTGCTGGTGTTAAGGGCTTATGTTAAGGCAACTGGTGATCAAGCCCTTGCCCACCAGACAAGGTTCCAACGGGGAATCAAATTAGTTCTAGATCTGTGTCTGACTAAGCGATTTGATCTGTTTCCCACGATGTTGGTTCCCGATGGTGCCTTCATGATTGACCGACGCATGGGAGTTGATGGCTATCCGTTGGATATTCAAGCCCTATTCTACACTGCCTTGCAGGCGGCCAGTGAGTTGTTGTTGCCAGAGGATGATTATGTTCCTGTGGTCAAGGAGCGCTTGGGTCATCTAACTTATCATATTCGGAATTACTATTGGTTGAATTTAGACCGCCTCAAGGAAATCTATCGCTACAATGTGGAAGAGTTCGGTGAATCGGCAATCAATAAGTTTAATATCTATGCTGATACTATTCCTGATTGGCTAATGCAATGGTTGCCAGATTCAGGGGGATATTTTGTTGGTAACCTTGGACCAGGACGGATGGATTTTCGCTTTTTTGCCCAAGGTAATTTAATGGCAATTATTACGTCCCTAGCTACTGAAGAACAATCCCAAGCCATTATGAACTTGATCGAGCAACAGTGGCAGGATTTAGTGGGAGAAATGCCCATGAAAGTTTGTTTTCCGGCTTTGGAAGGTCGCGATTGGCAAATTATCACAGGTTGTGATCCCAAAAATACTCCTTGGTCTTACCATAATGGGGGGAGTTGGCCCTTCTTGTTGTGGGAATTGGCAGCAGCAGCACAAAAAACTGGGAAATCTGAACTGGCCCGTCAAGCATTAACAATTGCTTCCCAATGCCTGCTTCAGGATAACTGGCCAGAGTACTATGATGGTAAAGATGGTCGCCTGATTGGCAAGAAAGCTAGGAAATTTCAAACCTGGACAATTGCTGGCTTTTTAGCAGCACAACAGTTGATAGATAATCCGGATCATCTTAACTTAGTCAGTTTTGAGGACACTGCTGTGATGATTTGCTCTATGGATATTGCGGAAATTGTTGCCATGAACAAATAACTTTAAATTAATTTAAACTAATTTAAATTCACTTAAACTAAGTTAAAATTGGTACTTACCAAGTACCAATTTTAACTTAGAGGTTGTCTGAGAAGTCTCATTTGCTACATCCAAGCCCCCGTTGGTCCCCCAATTTTGGGGGACTTTTAGAAGCAAATTGACTCTTGTTCCCCCCAAAGTTGGGGGGCTAGGGGGGCAAAATTCAGTATCAAAAAACTTGGGAGATATCCTCTTAACAATTCCCAAAATTACCAAGGTAAGCATTCAGCGGTCAGCGGTCAGCGGTCAGCCTTGGCCAAAAGGCCACGCTACGCGAATGGTTCACGCTACTTGAGGGTAAGCATTCAGCGGTCAGCGGTCAGCCGTGGGCTTTTGGCCCACGCTGCGCGAACAGCTTTCCGTAAAAGAGATTAAGCGAATGCTTACCAGTTGTCTTGATGCAATAGCGAGTGGGGTTTTCCCCGAAGACCTTGGTGCATCACTTATTCAAAAGTTCCGTAGCTTGCCCATAGCCCATAAGCTGATACGCGACACGCTGATAGCTGAATGCTTACACTTGAGGTGCCGTCAGCTTATTTTATTCAAAATCACCATTAGTAGCGTACGCTATGGGCATAAACTTTTCCCGTAGCGTGGCCACAAGCCTTTACTTCTAGCTGATAGCTGATACGCGACACGCTGATAGCTGAATGCTTACTTACCAAGTACCAATGACCAATGACTAATGAGTAATGACTTGGGACGAGAAATTTGCGGTAATCTACCCACAGGAGAATCACGGGAATGGCTAGTTACCAATGGAATTGGAGGCTACGCATCAGGGACGATAGCTGGTCTAGTTACCCGACGTTATCATGGATTGCTGATTGCTGCTCTCAAGCTCCCCTTGAATCGTAATCGTGGATTAAGCGATCGCGAAGATCATCTCCATGTCGCAACCTTTGAGACCCAACTTAAAGTTGGGGAATCCCTGACTCTGGTGGTCAGCACTGAAGAACATCCTGAACTTGATGGCAACACAGCCTTAGACGCTCATTATCAATACCAGCAGCAGTTAATCAACCGTTGGGATGCTGCCCACAATCTCAAAACTACCCCCAGTTGGATCCGGCAATTAGTATGGGCGGCTGACCAATTTATTGTCAACCGCCCTTTAGCAGATGCACCTGATGATAAAACGATTATCGCAGGCTACCCTTGGTTTGGGGATTGGGGGCCAGATACCATGATTAGTTTGCCAGGATTGACCAAAAAAAATGGGTTTCAAGCCCCGTCCTTCCTTCGACGGCTTTTAAGTAGAGTGTGATAGAATAAACATGTAGCCTAGTACAGGCAGGAAAAGTCGGTACTGCCAATTTAAAAACAACGAGCGTTTTGCGATACTAGTACACGAGGAGCGAAAAACCTCGCCAAAACCCATGGGTCTTAACAGACACCGAAAACCAGTAAAGTACAAATTTAAAGTATATAACGTACCGTGGGGCACACGGGAACGGGCAATCCCAACGCTTAGGGAGACAAGCCCACTGGGGTTAGTTAAATTAGGCTCAATATTTGGTTCTTCTGGACGAATATTTGGCTTAAGTAAGGCATTTCAGGATAACTAATTTTAAGGCATGTCGTAGAACTAAGAATCCCCGCTCTTATAGGGCGGGGAGTGTCAAAAGAATGCTGTCAATCCTAGCAAAGTCGGCACAAAAGTGGCTCCTCATTACCGATTTACTATTGGTGCTGGGGAGACTCGGGTGATTAAGCTGTGGCTGAGTGATGCTCCCAATATCCCCCAACCCTTTGGCAGTGAGTTTTCACGGATTATTGCCACCCGTCGCTCAGAAGCGGATCAGTTTTACCATGCGATCGCACCACCCGGAATTAATGATGATCAGCGTAATATTCAGCGTCAAGCCTTCGCAGGACTGTTGTGGAGTAAACAGTATTATTACTACAACGTAGAAACCTGGCTCAAGGGTGACCCCAATCAACCGCCACCTCCACCAGAACGTCTCAAAGTCAGGAATCAGCAATGGAATCATCTCAACAATGCAGATATTATTTCGATGCCCGATAAATGGGAATATCCCTGGTTTGCAGCCTGGGATTTGGCATTCCACTGCATCCCCTTAGCAATGATTGATCCAGATTTTGCTAAGAATCAACTTGACTTAATGACGCGGGAGTGGTATATGCATCCCAATGGGCAAATTCCCGCCTATGAATGGAACTTTTCAGATGTTAATCCTCCCGTGCATGGGTGGGCAACCTGGCAAGTTTATAAGCTGGAAAAACAGTTCCATGGCACAGGCGATCGCCAGTTTTTAGAACGGGTCTTTCAAAAACTTCTGCTGAACTTTACTTGGTGGGTTAACCGCAAAGATTTCGACGGCAACAATGTATTTGAAGGGGGATTTTTAGGCTTAGACAATATTGGAGTATTTGACCGTAGTTCAGATCTTCCAAACGGCTGAATGCTTACCTATTACCTATTACCCAAAAAACCTTCGACTATAAAACTACCGCGCACCACTGGACATGATATGATTCATTGAAACTTTGCTATTGTCAACGTCTATGTCAAGTTTCATTGCTAAAACAACAGATTGGTTGAATCGGATTCCAGGGCGTGGTTACTTATTGATCGCTATCCTGATTTTTGCAGCAGCGAATTCGGTCATTCGTAAGCTCACTGACCTGGGTGCAGATAATTTAATTGATGGTAGAAATCCTATTTCCTTCTGTAATGTGTTGTTTGTTGGCAATCTCTGCGCGTTGCTAGCGTTGATTGCTATTTATGGACGACAGTGGAATTTTCGAGCCCTCAGACAACTCTCTGGAACAGATTGGTTAGGGTTACTAGGTGTTGCAGTTTTGTCAGGAGCACTGGCACCATCTCTGATATTTATCGCTCTTGAGCGCACTGCTGTTAATAATGTAGTGCTGATTGGACGCATTGAGCCTCCTCTTGCTTTGGCTTTGTCGGTTTTACTTCTCAAAGAACGGGTAAATCGTTGGGTGATAGCTGGTGCGATTATTTCATTTATTGGTGTAATCCTGACTATTGTGCTTCAGCCTCCCCAGGAAAACATGATTAATATGGGTGGAGGCTTTAGGATTGGTGTCGGTGAATTGATGGCAGCAGCAGGAGCGATCGCATTAGCAATTTCTACCATTATTAGTAAAGTCAAGCTGCGCCAAATCCCTCTGGGAATCTTTACCGTGTTCAGAACTGCTACAGGTACGGTCATTTTCTTGGTTGCGGTGATTAAGTTATTTGGAGTAGGTCATTTTATGGATGCTTTATCACCATTTGTCTGGCAATGGATGCTGCTCTATGGGGCTGTGATTGTAGTAGGAGGTCAACTCTGTTGGTTTAAGGGTTTGAAGACTACTACTGCATCCGATGTTTCTCTGGCGAGTTCCTTTAGTCCGGTAGCGGGCATTTTAGCAGCTTACTTGATTCTATCAGAAGTACCAACAATAGCTCAGTATATTGGTGGTGCTGTAATTATTGGCGGCATTGTCCTGAATCAAATTGGTATTTCTCGCAAACTTCCTAAAACTGATACTATCATTGTGGCAGAATCGATGAAAGAAATGGAATTTGGGTTTAAAGGAGTATGAATGTAAGCATTCAGCTAATGCTTACCTAGTAACATAAGGATGTTACTAGTTCTAGAGATGTCAGTATGGAGATGTTAGCCAAATTTGCTGAAAGAGTTACCGAGCGCTTGATGGCTGGGATATTAACGTTTCCTGATGGTCAAGCTTGGGTAATTGTAGTTATCTTAATCGTGATTTATGGTTTAATTGCTTTACCGATTGGTTTCCGGAACGGCTTTCTAAAACTAGATCAGAACTTACTTACTATTGATAATCCCCCATTATCTCCTTTATTCAGGAAAACTGATGTAAGTGCTGTTAATGTCAAAACCTCTTGGTATTTAGTGGGAAAGATTATGATAACTGCTCTGTTTACCCCAGCAATACTTGAAGAAATATTTTTCCGGGTTTTATTATTACCTCATCCCTCAGAAAACCCTTCCTTAATTTCACTATCCGCTTGGTCTACAGTCAGTTTAGTCATTTTTGTTATCTATCATCCACTGAATGCTATCACCTTCTATCCGGCGGCAATGGAAACATTTTTTAAACCTATTTTTCTATTCCTAGCTACACTTTTGGGAATTATTTGTACTATTGCTTATCTTCAAAGTGGCTCCATCTGGACAGCTGTAGTCATTCACTGGTTGTTTGTTGTGATCTGGCTGATTGGCTTGGGTGGCAAAAGCAGACTTTTGTAACTTAAGCATTCAGCTATCAGCATTCAGCATTCAGCTATCAGCATTCAGCTATCAGCATTCAGCTATCAGCATTCAGCTATCAGCATTCAGCTATCAGCATTCAGCTATCAGCTATCAGCTATCAGCTATCAGCTATCAGCTATCAGCTATCAGTACTTTTCATAACTATCAGGTACACAGAATTTTTTTCCTATTCCCTGTTCCCTGTTCCCTGTTCCCTGTTCCCTTTGGTATAGCACTGACACACTCAGGATTTAGATAAATTCCATGAACACTGAACTATTTGCGATTATTGCTCTATTTATCCTCGGCTTTGGTTTAATTTCTGGGCGCATTGAGAAAAGTGTGATTACGCCACCGATGGCTTTTGTGATATTTGGAGTTTTATTGAGTCCGCAATTGTTGGGTTTATTGAATCTGGAGGTAGAGCATGAGCTTGTTCGGATAATTGCTGAATTTACGTTGATTCTGGTTTTGTTCACTGATGCTTCTCGGATTAATCTTAAACTGTTGCGTCGAGACTACAATTTACCGGTACGTCTGTTAGGTATTGGTCTACCGCTGACAATTATCCTAGGAACAATTTTGGCAGTACTGTTGCTTGGAGGTAGCTTAGAATTCTGGGAAGCAGCAGGGTTGGCAACAATTCTGGCTCCCACTGATGCTGCTTTAGGACAAGCGGTGGTCAGCAGTCCTCGTGTGCCAATTTGTATTCGTCAATCCCTCAATGTTGAAAGTGGTTTGAATGATGGTATTTGTTTACCGATTCTATTAATTTTCCTTTCCTTAGCTGGAACAATGGAAGGGACGGGAACAGCAAGCTTTTGGTTTCGCTTTGCTGCTATGCAAGTGATTCTCGGGCCAATCGTTGGGGTAGCAGTTGGCTATATTGGCGGTTGGTTGGTGTCACAGAGTGTTCGCCGCAAGTGGATTACTCATAGTTTTGAAGATTTATCGGTATTAGGACTCTCGTTATGCGCTTATGCGATCGCAGAATTAGTGGGGGGAAATGGTTTTATTGCCGCGTTTTGTGCTGGCTTGACCCTAGGGAATACAGCTCCATCAATTTGTGATTGTTTGTATGAGTTTGGAGAAGCAGAGGGACAGTTGCTGGTGCTGCTGATTTTTATGATTTATGGCTCAATGATGGTATTTCCTGCTCTGGATGGGGTTAGTTGGCAGATGGGATTGTACGCCATTGCTACTCTGACCATTGCTCGGATGGTAGGGGTTGCTATTAGTGTGATTGGTATGAAGTTGCGTTGGTATACTATTTTATTTTTGGGCTGGTTTGGACCGAGGGGAGTGGCTTCAATATTGTATGGTTTACTAATTTTAGAGGGGGATGGAATTCAGGGTACTGAAGTGATGTTTAGTACTATGGTAGTAACTGTGTTGATTAGTGTGTTTGCTCATGGTTTAACGGCTTTTCCAGGAGCTAACTGGTATGGTAAGTGCATGGCAAGGTTTAAAGCTACCAATGAGATCCCAGAATTGATGCCACGCTCGGAAATGCCTGTTCGTTTGTCTTGGCGCAAATGATAGGTTTTAGGTTTTAGGGAGTAGGGAGTAGGGAGTCGGGAGTCGGGAGTCGGGAGTCGGGAGTCGGGAGTCGGGAGTCGGCAATAGTTTTGGAGTTTTGCAAGAGGTCTTTTGAGTAGACTACCAAATCGTAAGCATTCAGCCGTCAGCTGTCAACCGTCAGCTTCCCATAACTCAAGATTAAACGAATGCTTACCTCTTTTATTGAAAAGCAGCGATTGCGCTACGGGCACCCTTGGCCTGTGGCCACGCTGCTTGAGGTGGGAACAGTAGCGTGGCACAGGCTTCGACCCATCGGACCTAACCCATAAGCTGATACGCGACACGCGCTATAGCTGAATGCTAACACCAAATCTAACAGTAGCGGGATTTATTGTAGCCCTTGATAAGCACCGAAAATCAGCTCAAAAATCTTAAACATTATTTGGAACAGGATAAAGATTATTCAACCAAATAACCTTGGCCTTTGGCCACGCTACGCGAACAACCTCCTAACCTTCAACCTGCTAACCTTTAACCTTTAACCTTCAAGCAACTCACCTTCAACCTCCCAACCTTCAACCTCCCAACCTTCAACAAACTAACCTTCAACAAACTAACCTTCAACCTTTTATATCACAAAATTACTAGAATCATGTAGCTCAACAACATCAACATTTTCCAGAAGGAGAAATATCTGACTTCCATCTGAATTAGTATTTAAAAAAGGGAACGGAAATTCTTGTTTTAATTCCCTGAATACCCCTTGATAATTGCTGTCATCAGAGCCATCTTGGTCAAACAAAACAACAGCAAAATTATCCTGTAAAGCAAAACTCAGAAAGCCCCGATTAATCGCATCATCATAATTAGCAACTGTAATTCCGTTATTATTAAATAACTCAGTAAGAACAATTTTGTCACTTCCCACTTCAAAGTCGGTGATCTGATCGCCAGCATCTCGGTGTGAGGTGTAGACAAACTGATCATTACCACCACCACCAGTGAGCAAATCTCGAGCTTGGAAACCAGTGATAATGTCATTGTTATCAGTACCAGTCAGCTGATCACTACCTGCGGTGCCATTGATAATAGTTGGCTCAGGTAAGGTAAAGCGAGCTAAAATTGGGTCATGGTCGCTAGCTTGGTCAGCAAACTCACTGTTGACGTGGACAATGTCATACTCAGCACCAGCATCAACTAGGTGATCACTGACCAAAATATGGTCAAGTGCCTGAGAGTTCCCTTCAAAAATAAATGTGTAACGCTCATCCTCTGGTAACGTTTCCGTCAGATTGGTCAGCACTGAATTGTGATATCCTTTTAGAGTTTCCAGTGGTTCTTCAAAATCAAACGTATTGAAGTCTCCCAGCACTAGGACATTGGCATCAGGGTCATTAGTCAGAATGGTATCGACAAAATCGTTAACGATTTGAGCTTGCTGATTCCGTTTCTGCTCCTGACCGTTTTGTGGTGGTTGATTCTCACCAAAGAGAGGGTCACTACCACCCTTGGAAGAAAAGTGATTATTAATAACAGAGATGGTTTCACCGTTAAACTCAAACTCCGTCAACAAAGACTTGCGGGTATTATCGAAAGCCGTCTCACCAACACCAATACGTTGAGCAGAATCAGTGTTGATGGTAACTCGGTTAGGGTTGTAGAGGTAACCGACGCGGATATTACCACCAGGTTGACCCCCATCCTGACGGTCCACAGGGGGGATATCAAAGAAGGAGTACTGAGGTCCACCAGCAGCAACTATGGCATTAATCAGAGTTTCGTAGGTTTCCCTAGCATCCACATTACCATTGTCTATAGTTCCGTTATTGTCTTGAACCTCTTGCAGAGCAATGATATCGGGGGATTGGAGATTATTGATCAGTTGAAATGCGATCGCATTAAATTTACCATCACCGATATCATCATCCCCATCTTGACTATTGGGGTCGAGGTTTTCGACATTGAAGCTAGCAATGGTAAGTTGATTGGCACTACTGACTAAATTCGTTATCTCTGGCGTTAGGTTACCTGATGTAGCACTAATTGGTTCAGTAGACTGGAGTTCAAAGTTACCGAAACTGTAGCTAAGTACCCCTGTTACAGTACCGAGCTGGTCACCGACATTAACTGTAGGAGAAATGCCATTGAATAGAGTGTCATCAATCTGAATTCGCTCTGGATTGAAGTCACCGTCACTAATGGTAATGCCACCACGATTATTAACACCAGTAGGATTGACATCACCTGGAACCGTCCAAATTTCACCAAACCTATTAGTGGGAGCAACCGCTACAGCATTATTGATTTGCACCCGCATCCCTTCTAGGCTTTCGTAAAAGTCAATGCTATCAGTAGCTTCATTGAAGTCAGTTAAACCATCATCATCAATAATTTCTGTAGGTACTGTACGGTCTTCACCGATAACCACCGCAGTAGGTAAAGGGTTGTTCGATGATAAGACCCTAATATTAGTCAGGTTAGTAATTTCAGTCAGGGTTAAGTCATCGGAACGGTTACTACGCCGAAATTCTTGGACATCACCACTCACTTGCACCTTGTCACGGATTCTGACCGTAGGAGTAGAATTAGTAAATACAAAAATTCCATCTGAGGTAGCATTATTATTATCTCCATAAGGGTCTTGTAGGTAGAAGCCGTTGCTCGCTACCCCAGTCACAATACCTGTAGTTGTGACAGACTGACCAACAAATGGTGAGATATGACCTTTACCTTGGATGTCGTATATGGGACGTATGATTAGATTTGTCATATACCTACGTTTCTCTTTAAAAATAACTATAGTAATCGGCTCTCCTAGACTGATTATAGTAAATTAGTAGTTTAAATGAGCTTAACCCCTTAAATAGCAAGGGATTCAATCAACTAAAAATACATTTTCTTGATGGAATAGCGAGTGGTTTGAAGTTACCGTAAGACAGGGGAGCCTTAATCAATAAGTTTTAATCATGCATCTGCATAGCCTACCAACCATAAAGGCTCCCCTGTCTAAGGTTTCGTCTCCGGGGTAAACCCCCAAGACCGCTTAGGTGCCCTTACAGTCGTCGAATTAAATTCGCCACGGGTCGCACCTCTGCATCGCTTTTATTAAAATTGCATTTTTAAATTACTCAAGAGCTTACTAAGCAAAAACTATGGCGATTATTTTGTACTAATTTATCCTAGCCACTCTAGGAGAGCCTAGTAATCCTATCTTATTCGTGAAATAAATGGGCTGCTTTCAGGCAGTATGCAGAAGGCATAAGGCAGATTTTAATGGAGAATGAGCTAGTTTTTCAGAAGTCCAGTTATTTTTAAAATGATTTAGGATTGCTATAGTCATATCAGGGTTTTGTATTGGTTTTAAAACCAACGAATATTTAGCTATTAGCTATCAGCGGTCAGCGGTAACATCAGCATTCATAGAATGTATGCAATCCCTGATTAATAAACAGAGTAGAGACTTTATCTAGTCTTATATATTCTGTAGAGACGTTATTCATAACATCTCTACAGAGGCTTTTTTTTTCGTGAGCAATGCTTGTGTTAATTACTTATATTGTGTCGTGGATAGCAATTATCATAGCTATGAGGTACACAATTTCGGGATTTTAGGTAATCGGTAATCGGTAATCGGTAATCGGTAATCGGTAATCGGTAATCGGTAATCGGTAATCGGTAATCGGTAATCGGTAATCGGTAATCGGTAATCGGTAATCGGTAATCGGTAATCGGTAATCGGTAATCGGTAATCGGTAATCGGTAATCGGTAATCGGTAATCGGTAATCGGTAATCGGTAATCGGTAATCGGGATGCGCTGCATCAAAACAGGGAATCAACGTCAAAAAATACTGTACCTCATAACTGCGATAAACGCTAGAAATAGTAAGGAGCCAAAAATATCTAAAAATAAAGTAAGTATCCACTTATAATGGTACTTTAATTTTGTTAATATTTTGTGAACAATTTGGGGATTTACTAGATTTTTATTGATCTAGCAAAACTTTTAAAAAAAATTAATTTAATCAGGAAGAAATAGCAGTTGACAAGTTACCTTTAAATGGTTAAACAGATACACTCTAGCTGTAATAATTCAGCGATCAGCTTCTGAGCAGTCAGCTTTTATAGCGCTACGCGCAAGGGCATTGGCACCCACCCCTAACCCCCTCACAGGGGTAGGTTTTTAACAAAGACCTCAGGTGTGGGGTGTGGGTTGACCGGGTGTGGGGTGTGGGGGATAAGAAAGCGATGCGCCAGTTGGCCAGAATCTCTAAGATGTTGCCTCTTGACACTCCCCGGTCTAAAGACGCGGGGATTCCTAGATCTACGACCGGCCTTAAACCTCCGTATCCTTGCGGCAATACCTAAACCAATATCCCGTCAAGACCAAGATTCTAGTTCAGTTTACGAAAGACCCAGCGGGCTGGTCTCGCGATAGCGTTTAGTTACTTTTTGAGAAGTGCCTTATAAAGTCCCTTGCTTCCCTGTTTCACTTGGTTTCGGCGTGCCCCGCCGTACCATTTTTTTTCAAAGTGTTATCTTTCTTGCTGGGTTCACACACCAATTGTTAGTTGATGGTTGGGTTTTTAAGGAGGACTTTCCCTACCCTCCGGGCATTACTACTTTAAGGTCAATAAGTTACGGGTTTCTCTCCCGGCTCAGCCTCGGTTTTTCAGCCTGTACCCTATGCTTGAATTATACTATAGCGCTAAAGTATTGTCAACTCGGCGACTAAAGTCGCTGCGAGTCTTCATCCCGGAGACGAAACCTTAGAATAGGGCAGCCTTAATTATAAAGTTTTAACCCTTTTGCTCATAGCCGACCAACCGTAAAGGCTGCCCTATTCTTGCGGTAACTTCTGACCCGGTTTAAAAACGCGGGGCTTTCGACTTGCGCGTCCCCTAGTAAAGGGTGTCCGACCGGTAGTGCTACCAACTCATTAATGGCTTGGGTTTGAGTGCGATTGCGCTACGCGCACGCTACGCGATCGCGTCCCAAAACTCTCAACCAGAGGGTTTCTTCTGTAACCGGTAGCTGGTTAATGGCCACCAGGGCTGTCTTGAACAACTCAGGCAAAAAATAGACTCCCTCAATCCAATTACCGGAATCATTAAGTTTGGCAGCAAAACCATTCAACAGCTTGGTTGAACAGTAAGGAGACAGAATCCATAAACAGGTCAAGTCGGTTTCACTGACAGAATTTTTCTTAGGTGCGCTTTCCGTTGGCGAATTAAATTCGCCACGGGTCGCACCTCTCGTCGTGCCTGGCGCTGCAGCTCACCATACAGGGCAAACAACTTTAGCAGACAATTACGCACCGCCATGATCCCTGTGGCATTGCGGAACGGTTCCAATAAACAGGCAGTTGATGCCATCTGACCGAGCAATCCTAAAACCTGGGGTGGTGTGGATGTCGAAGGTGCTGGTAGAAACCAAATATCGACTTGACGAACTTCACTGGTTACTTCCCGGCTGATTTGCACCTGACCATGAGGTGTTAGCAACTCCGTGAGATACTGTTTCGCAAATTGGTCGTGTGGCTGTCGGGTCATTAATCCTAATTCTTTGGGGGTAGTGTTAGTAGCCTTTCACCGATCAACTGGCTAAAAACAGATCCCATGGATCTTGACTTTTTGACCAAGATCTGAAACAGCATCTTGTGTCAAGTCTTGCCCACAGTCGTCATACTGCAATGGCACTAAACCTCAGGCATGTTTTTTAGGGTTTGAGTATGGTGGGACAATAAAGAACACCCTGACCGATTGTAACCACGTAATCCAGCAATGAACATTCCACGGCTACACCCAAACACTATTGAAGCAGTTAAGGAACGGTCTGACATTGTGGATGTGATCTCGGAGCATGTGGTATTGCGTAAGCGTGGCAGAGACCATGTCGGTCTCTGTCCCTTCCATGAGGAAAAAACTCCCAGTTTCACTGTCAGTCCCTCTAAACAACTCTATTACTGCTTCGGCTGCCAAGCTGGAGGGAATGCGATTAAATTCCTGATGGAGATTGGCAAGCACTCCTTCTCGGATGTGGTGCTGGATTTGGCACAGCGCTACCAGGTGCCAGTCCAAACCCTGCAACCGGAACAGCGGGAGCAATTACAACGGCAACTTTCTCTACAAGAGCAACTCTACGAGATTCTGGCCTTAGCCACAGCTTTCTATCAACATGCCCTCAGACAACCCCAAGGACAGCAGGCCCTAGAGTACTTGCGCGGTCAAAGGGGTCTGAGTGAGGAAACCATCATTACTTTCGAGCTAGGGTATGCTCCAGCTAGTTGGCAAACCATCTACCGTTATCTGGTGGAACACAAACGGAAGCCAGTTAAGCTAGTTGAGCAAGCGGGATTGATTAAGCCTAGGGACAATGGTGGGTATTATGATGGCTTTCGCGATCGCATTATGATTCCCATCCACGACACCCAAGGTCGAGTGATTGGCTTTGGGGCTAGAAGTCTCGGGGATGAGCAACCGAAATACCTCAACTCCCCAGAAACTCCCCTGTTTGATAAAAGTAAAACCCTCTTTGCCCTAGATAAAGCTCGTAATTCCATTACCAAGCAAGACCAAGCTGTAGTGGTGGAAGGATATTTTGATGCGATCGCACTCCATGCTACAGGAATTACTAATATAGTCGCCTCCCTTGGTACCGCTTTTAGTTTAGATCAAGTCCGGCAACTATCGCGCTATACTGAATCGAAGCAAATTGTGCTCAACTTTGATGCGGATGCTGCTGGTACCACTGCTGCCCAAAGAGCTATTGGAGAAATTGCTAACCTAGCTTACCAAGGGCTTGTCCAGCTACGGGTACTCAACCTACCTGATGGCAAAGATGCCGATGAATTCCTAAAATCTGCTCCTGACGCTACGGAACAATACCGACAACTGTTGCTCAATGCTCCCTTGTGGCTGGATTGGCAGATTAATCAACTCCTGATTGGCAAAGACCTCCAACAAGCCGATCAATTTCAGCAAGTCGCCCAAGCTATGGTTAAGTTACTCAAGCAACTGGAGGACATTAATCAGCTCACTTATTATATTAACTACTGTGCTCAAATTCTCAGTCAAGGACAAGGGAAACTAGTATCTCTATACATCGAAAATTTCCAAACTCAACTCCAAAAACCCCTGAGAGCTGCCTTTAAGAAATCCCCACCTCGGTTAAAGAAAACCAAACAACAGGGTAATCAAGACTCAAACCTACCTGTTGGTAAAGAACGTACCCTTTTAGAACGAGCCGAAGCCTTACTATTACGGATTTATTTACATTGTCCGGAGTATCGACAAACAATTATTGATACTCTAGACCAGGGAGATTTACTGTTTAGTCTTTCTCATCATCGATTCTTGTGGCAACAAATTATTGAACTGCAAGGGATAGGGACACAATTTTACACTACCACCCCTGAACAGCTAATCTCCCGTTTACAAGACCGGAGTTTACAATTTCCTAGGGAAATGACTCAAGTCGCCCATCTATTTCATCTTGACGAAACCTGTACAGAAGATATTTTGCGAGCCCCGATGGTAATACAGGCAGCAGCAGCTTCTCTAGAAATAGTAGCCTTGGAAAAACATCGGCGCTATTGTTTAGAGCAATGGCAAAAAATTGACCTTAGTAATGATTGGCAACGTAAGCAATACTATTGGCAGGAATGTCAAGAAGCTAATCGCAGGCTGATCGAGTTAGAGAAGATACGTCAGGTTGGTATTTCAGAGCTATTAATTATGTAGCAGTTCTAAAACCCTATAAATTTCTATTACTTAATATCATGAAAGTGGCTATAATCAATAATTCTACTGCCGTCTGATTTCCTATGAAACATATCGACAAAACGCCTATCCCACAAAATTTCTGATGCGGTGTAGGAGTGACGAGCGTGAATAGTCTGGGAAACCGTTTCATCAATACCGACTAGGGTGATAATAAGTGTAGCTTCCATTTCAGCGAGAGACTCTGGTGTTTCCCCATATAACGGACTACTTTGATCAATCGGATGCATCACTGTCCAAGTTAGACCAAAGCTAGGGGTTTGGCTACGCAACAGTTTCATGTCGTAGAATCGACGCATGGATTCCCCTTCTAAGGTCACTTCATAGCGCAGCAAACTTACCCTGAGCTGAGCTTCCAGAATCCGATTATCCCGTTCATTGGCCGTGCGGAACATGAGAGTAGGTACTCCATTATGGGGCGTAATCACTGCCCTACGACTGAAGATGACTCTGGCAGTAGGGCGAGAGAAGCGGGCAAACATTAGTCCCGTTGCCATAGCTAGAGCCATCAAACCCACTAGAGCTTCTATGGTAACAATGATATTAGCATAGGAGGTCACGGGATACATGGCACCATAACCAATGGATGCCATGGTCTGAACGCTGAAGAAAAAGACATCGAAAAAAGAACCTGGACGGGCGTTTTCAATACAATTTCCTCCAGCTAGGTACAATAGGGCAAAGACGATGTTTATAGCTAAATAACAAACCGCAATTAGTCCGAAAAACATTGGCCAATTAACGGTCAGCATTATATGATAAGGGTCACGCCAATGGTTATGGGATGACCCTTTGATAATTACGTCTAATTGTCTAGGTCTAGTCCGTTTAGCGATGCGCATCTTAGTTAGTTTAAACTTGTTAATTGCAATTTAAATTGGTTATTTTACCGTAAGCTCTTAGCTATCAGCCTGTCGCGTATCAGCTATCAGCTATCAGCCTATGGTCACGCTAGGATAACAGCTTTTGAATAAAATCAGCTGACGGCTGAAGGCTGAAGGCTGAAGGCTGACCGCTGAGTGCTGACTGTTTACTATTTTTTAAAATATTTATCGATTGATTAGTGTTTTATTAGGGTCTAGTAGGGAGTAGCCTGGTGGTGCGTTACGGGACGGACTGTTCAAGGCGCAAAGAGGCGGAAAATCAGAGGCTTTCCGTCCCGATGCTGCTGGCGAAATATTTCGCGAACTTACCAAGAAGCCCGATCAGCCCTCACCCCCAGCCCCTCTCCCAACCTTGGGAGAGGGGAGCAGATTACGGCAGAATAAGGGTTTCACGAATTCGCCAGCAGCGTCCGTCCCTAACGCACCATCTGGTCAAACGGCAAAAATGAGATGCACCCAAAGCGTTCGCTTAGCGGCTCTTTAGAGCATCGCATTTTTCCTTTAGATTTCCCCATCTGATTTATTCAGTCACTTGACCACTAACTAATGCCCATCCTGTGGTGACCTGACCGTAAGCCCAGGTAGCGTAGGGAACTATACATAACTTAATTAACCAGGGTATCACCATGATTGCGCTAAATATCATCAGCCCTAATACCTTGCTCCCGATTTTATGAATTCCGTTCACCAATTCCTGCACCCCTGCTACAATTTTTTGGGAATCTTCTCTAAGGGAATCGAGGTTAGGAATACCGCTGACAATAGTATTAAAAACCCTAAGTATTTCCAAATTATCCTTTAAAACTGCCTTGACCTGTTGCAAACCAACCACTGGTACTTCAAACCCAGGAATAGTAGGCATAGCCACTGAAACCTCTTTCATTTCGATATTCACCTTAGGCGGAAATCCACCCCCCAAGTTGACATCTGGTTTCACCGGAAGATTAACATCTGGGATGCCAAGATTAGGCAAAGTTACTCCTGTAGGAATCTGTTCAACTATCTCTAAGGCTTCTTGCACCTCTGCCTTTACTGTTTTGATCGGTTCTATGATATTAGCAATTTCTTCTTTGGCTTTTTGAGTACTTTCCTTCACTTCCACTAGAGTGTTATTGATTTCCACTAAAGGGCCAGTAACCAGACTCTTGATGTCATTTAAAATTGTTAAAAAAGTAATCAAAAATACCACTACTATGATAATCGGGATTAAGGCATAGATAATCATGACTATACCATTAAGTCGTTGCCTTAAACCACTGCTTTGATCAACTCTCATCGTCTTACCTCTATTATAGCGTTTATCGCAGTTATGAGGTACGGTTTTAAACCTCAAAGTCCCCCTTATTAAGGGGGATTTAGGGGGATCACTTTGTACCTTATGGGATATATAATTGCTATATCTTACCTGCTCCGAAGCTCCCTATTGAGATACTCCCCTGATTAATTGCCATCCAGCAGTTACCTGAGGGGAAGCCCACTTGATATATTTCACAACCAACCAGGGTAGTGAAAGCATGACAGTCCCTGCCAACAGGATGATCATAATGAATAGATTACGGCAAATTTTTTGAATGATTACTAGTAAGCCCTGCTCCCCAACAATTAGTCTTTGGTAATGGTCTCTAATCACCTCAAGATTGGGAAGAATGCCAATAACTTTATTTAAAGTGCCAATAATTTCAACATTCTTAGTTAAAAGGGCTTTCGTTTCTTTTAGTCCTGATACACTAACCTTCACTCCAGGAATATCAGGTAAAGCAACAGGTACCTTTTCAATCTCAACTCGCACCTTAGGAATCTTAAGAATAGGTTCTTTAGGAATCTTGGGAATATCAAATACGAACACAACTGGCTTGTTTAACTCCCTGCTGCTCAATTTAACTTTTGGTTTAATCGGCAGTTCAGCATCAGGAATCGGAATAGTCGGAAGCTCTATTTCTTCAGGAATACTATCAATTGTTTCGACCGTTTTAGCCAGTTTTTTATCTAGATCACCAATCGGTGCTATGGCACTACCAATAACATTTCCCGTTTGCTCGAATTTGCCACTGATAGTCACCAGAGCGCTATCGATTTCTTGTACTGGTCCACCCACAAGACTGTTGATATCCAGCACAATCGTGGCTAAGGTTAGAATAACTACTAATAGGTAAATAACTGGTATCAGGGCTTGGATAATCAACCCTATACCTCGAATTCTAGCCATGGTGAAAGTTAGCAGTGATTACACTAACTTTCACTTTAGTACAGCTAGCTCAATAGTTGCCGAACCACAAGCTTAGCTAAGCATTCAGCGGTGAGCCGTCAGCCGTCAGCCGTCAGCCATTCGCGTAGCCTGGCCAAAGGCTGACGGCCTGTTGCTGTACAAAATCGTGGGTTTTAGGGAGCAGGGAGCAGGTAAGAGGAACCCACCCCTAGGGCGTGTCTTCAAACTCGGAGATCCCCCTAAATCCCCCTTAAAAAAGCAGGGCTAATTCATTGTGATCACAGAAAATTAGAGTAGCCAGAAACTAGTGTAAACTATCAAAGTGAACTCAATATGGAACTCTCGTTCCTCTCCCTGATGAAAACTAATCTGATCGAAGCGTTAGCCCAGCTCCCAGATTTTCGTGCTCCCAGAGGAAAACGCGGTTAATTTGGCTGTTGGTGATTATGGCAACGATGAGCGATTGCTATGGTTATCGAGCCTTGGAAGATTTTGCTCGTCGTCATCACCAAGCCTTGCTCGAAAACTTAGATTTACCACCAATGGGTTTTCCTATTACTCGACTTTTCGGAGAGTAATGATGAGTATTGATTTTACTCAATTAGCCCAAGTTTTGACCAACTGGATTAGGGATGGTGTGCCTACCCAAGAGGGTGATTGGTGCTTGAGTTGATGGCAAAAGTATCAAAGGGACAGTGAATAATTATGCTCAAGCTTATCAAGACTTCGTTTCGGTAGTTTCTGTTTTCAGTAGTCGCTGTGGAGTAGCCCTAGCCCTAGAACAATTTCGTAATAAAAAAAGTAGTGAAATTGACGTTGTGCCGTTGCTTTTAGCCAATTTAGGGATAGAAGGAGTAATATTGAGCTTTGAGGCTTTACACTGTCAAAAAAAACTGTCAAACTAATTGTCGAAAGTGGAAACGACTATGTAATGGCTGTGAAAGGTAATCCCAAAAATCTCTACAAACAAATCAAACTCAACACTCAAAAAACTCAACCCATAAGTGTTGACATAAGCCGGGAAAAAAGAAGTGACCGTCTCACCACATTAACTGTATCTGTTTTTGATGACATCATATGCATAAGTGACGAGTGGCAAGGTCTAGCTAGTCTTGTCAAACTAGAACGCATCGGTACAAGAGCAGGTAAGCCCTACCAACAACTCGCTTATTATATTAGTAGTAAATGTCTCGATGCCGCACAATTTGCCCAAGGCATTCGTGGTGATTGGGGAATTGAAAATCGTTTACATTGGGTTAAGGACGTGGTACTTGATCAGGATAGTTCCAGGATACAATTTGGTAATGCTCCTGGCAATCTCTCAATGTACCGTAGTTTAGTCATCGCTATCTTACGCTACCACGGTTATTCTTCTATCACCACGGCACTCCGGTCGATTGCTGATGATATAGAGAAGATTTTGCGGTTGATTGGAACCCAAAAGGTCGTGTCGTAGCCATTTGACGGTGTGCCAAAGCAATCGCTGTCTCACTCATAAGCTATGACTTATAGGTTCGCTCCCTAGAACCGGTGCAGGTTTTTAGCGATTGAGTGCTCACCAACCATTGACTGACAACGACATTTCCCAAATCCTGTTACCTAACCCCCCTGATCCGCATAACCATAGATTCCTGGCATACAAAGATTTGGTCGATTTTTATAAAGGGGTTGTGACAAACGGATTTGGTATGACAGCATGATTGAAAGATCTTGATCGGAAAAGTAGGACAGTTCCATATTGAGCTCACTTTGATAGTTTACGCGAGTTTCTGGCTGCCCTAATTTTCTCTGATCACAATGAATTAGCCCTGCCCCTAGGGCGTGTCTTCAAACTCCGAGTACCCCCGTTTCCCTTAAAAAAGGGGGACTTTGAGTATGGCTCCCCCCTTAATAAGGGGGGCTGGGGGGGATCTAATATCTTGCGGAAAACTTTGAAAACACGCCCTAGCCCCCCAATTCTGGGCGAGCAATCCCTCGCTCGGGGGACCCACGGGGGCTTTAACAAAACCAGATGATCGCGCATTCATTCCTTAATTCAGCAACGCCGCTTATTTTATTCAAAAGCACCGATTGCGCTACTTGAGGTGCTGCGCAAACAGTAGCGTGTGCTTGGGCATAAACTGTTCGGTGTAGCGTGGCCACAGACCCAAAGCACCTCAAGTAGCACCATCTGTAGCGCATAAGCACCTCAAGTAGCACCATCTGTAGCGCTTAAGCTGAATGCTTACTTCTGTGAAGAATTAAAAAACGCCCGATCGCTTTCTTGCCCCAGTATTTCCTGACCAATGGAGGCCAAAACGCGATCGCAATTATCATGGAGAGTATAGAAGGATAAATCGCGATAAATCCGTTCCAAAGGACTGGGTTGAATCATAGCACGAGCGCCACACATGCGAGTACAGTGTTCCAAAGTCTCCAGTGCCAATTTTTCTGACAAATAACGAAAGCGGTTACCAGCTTCTTTGGCCTGCTGGTGTTGACCTGTTTCCCACAACAAAGCCACTTTTCGTAGCCACAAGTCCATGGTTTCAATGTTCATGGTTGATTTAGCAATCCGATGCTGCACATAAGCATCCTGTTCTCTGCCTTGCTTTTTGATATGAGCGTGGGCATAACCATAAGCCCCTTCTGCCGCCCCCAAAAATGCCGCTCCATACTGAGGAGTAAAGCGAGTTTGCCACTCTTCAAGCAAGTATTGCCCTGGATAGCCAATCAGATTTTCTTTAGGAATAAAGGTGTGATCGAATTGTACGCGATAACTTACACTTCCCCGCATTCCAATCGGTTTCCACCAGGTTGAATCAAAGCTTACACTTGGGTCTGATAAATCACAGGCTAACATCAACACGGAATTCGCTGGTCCATCGTGATGACGAACAGCTCCTGTTCCGGCAGTACTCACAAACAATATCGCCCATTGTAGCCCATCCGCTCCTGTGGCAAAGACCTTGCAACCATCAACAATATAGCCCCCCTCTACAACCTTAACTGTTGTCCCAATACCACTGGTTTGCCCAGGGACTTTAGAAAGAGGTTCGCCACTCCAACCCGCCCATTTTTCCCCTCGTTGCACAATCCCTTCAAACCAACGTTGCTTTTGAGCTTCATTAGCGTTGGCAGTCAATAATACTTGTATATTAGTATGGCCTTCCCAGCAACGGGTGAAAGCTAAATCTACCTTTGCTAATTCTCGTGTCATCATCCAGAGGGTGAGGATATCACTGCTGTGACCTAAGCCTAAACCACCATACTTAATCGGTACAGCTGGGGCATGAAGACCTGCATCAAACAGAGTCTCAAAGTTTTCTGCTGGGAAGCTTGCTGTCTGGTCGTATTGAGCCGCCCTAGGGGCAAACTCTTCCTGAGTGAGCTGGCTTAAATGATCCAGGAGGGCTTGTGGATCATAGACTTGCCGATCTAAGAGAACAGGAGTTTGCACAGTTTATTGAGTAGATGTTTTTGTTCCTCGTTAATTGTAGCGGCTGGCAAACAGTAAAGGATCAACTACCAAATAACTTTATTTTTGCGGGGTAATTCTAGCTATTTTGTATAAAGTTTACTTGACAAAACAGACGTTCAATGTATCAGGAATTTAACTACAGCAATTTTCAATGGGGTGAGGTTTTTAGGGAGCAGGGAACAGGGAACAGGTAAGAAGTAAGAAGTAAGAAGGAAAAAATACTGTGTATCTGATAGTTATGAAGAACGCTGTATCAGCTAAATGATGCTAATTGTTAGATCATGTCCGGATAATTAGTTATCAAAAACCATTACCGATAAAACCTTACTTCTGCCTTCTGCCTTCTGCCAGCCCCCCTTATTAAGGGCTGATAAGGGTAGGTTTTTTACATTAGGGTAAAACATGGGGCGACCCAGAGGGAGAGGAAAAGGAAAACAACGAATAAATGATGATTTTTAACGACAAATTAAGTACATTGTCTTGATGCAATAGCGAGTGGTTTGAATTTACCGTAAGATCGGGTCGCCTTATTAAAAAATATTTAACCCTTTTCTGCATAACCTGCTAACTATAAAGGCGACCCTATCTAAGGTTTTGTCTCCGGGGGAAACCACGGCAATAGCGAGTGGGGAGGGGCTGTGTGCGGAACCTGCGTCCGCACCGCTGTTTGCCCCGTGGAGACCCCCAAGACCGTAATGGTGCGTTTGACCCGTAATTAAATTCGCCACGGGTCGCACCTCTGCCTCCCCAAGACCGCGCTGGATCGCTTTCTTATCCCCCACACCCGGTCACCCCACGCCCGCTCACCCCACACCTGAGGTCTTTGTAAAAAACCTACCCTTATGAGGGGGGGATTCCCAGCTGTTTGACCCACTCGGTGGAATTGGGGTCTTGGTAGAACAGGCATCTTGCCTGTGTACTATTTTGGTAGAACAGGCATCTTGCCTGTGTACTATTTTGGTAGAACAGGCATCTTGCCTGTGGACAAGATTTTGGTAGAACAGGCATCTTGCCTGTGATCAATATTTTCCTCACAGCATCGAAGCCTATTCTACACAACTACTCCCGATTCCCGATTCCCGATTCCCGATTCCCTATGTCACAGGCAAGATGCCTGTGCTACACCACTACTCCGTGATCCAAAAAAAGTAGAAACTTGGCATCAGGCATCAGCAGTTTCAGGACCTGCACATAGCCCTTGGCATCAGCAGGGTTGTCGAACCGAGCAAAAACGACTGGTGGCATTGGTGGCAATAGGCGCACCACTACCCATGGGTATAGGTGTTGAGTATGGGACATATTATTAAGTTATCTCCTGTAAGGGGAACCCAGAGCCAGCCTGCAGCCTGCGAAAACTCTAAGGCTGGCTCTTCCCGTGGATTTTTTTGTCCACACTTTTAGTTTAACACAAAAAATAGCAAATTATAGCATATTTTAAAAAGTTTTGTAACAAATTCTTTTTGAGGGAGCAGGGAGCAGGGAGCAGGGAGTGTGGTAAGTGTGGTAAGTGTGGTGAGTGTCCCCCCCTTGTTAAGGGGGTTAGGGGGGATCTCCAGTTGGGGTTTAGCTGGGAAATTAGCGATCGCATAATCAATACAGTGGTGCGTTACGGGCAGCAACCTAACCGCGAACAGGCAGAAAATCAGGGCTAGCCCGTCCCTAACCCACCCTACGCAACTGCATCGCTGAAAGCCCCGTGGAAAGTGGGGATCCCCCCTAACCCCCCTTAATAAGGGGGGGACAAACCCTTAATAAGGGGGGGACAAACCGTTGCTGATCTGACTCCCCATCTCCCCACACTTCCCACACTTCACTCCCGACTCCATCGGTGCGCTTGACCCGTAATTAAATTCGCCACGGGTCGCACCGCTCCCGACTCCCGATTCCCGATTCCCTCGGTGCGCTTTCCGTAGGCGAATTTAATTCGCCACGGGTCGCACCGCTCCCGATTCCCGATTCCCTTATTTAGCAGAAATAGAAAATTACTACTATAAAGACTTGATGAATTTATCCGAATACTAGTGACATAAAAAAAAACTCATGGCATCAATGAATAAGGTGATTTTTTGACGGCAAGGAAAGAGCATGAATGGCAAGGCTCTTTCCTTTTTATAGGGGATATTACGTGAGAAATTGTAATGAAGCGATCGCTTCATTACAATTAATATTATCCTTCCCAAATATAAATAATGCTAAACCGATAATTTATTCATGTTTATGAAGCAAAAATATATTTATATATTATATTATAGCATCGGTTAATCTTTACTAGTTTATCTTACATTTGGCCATGAATCTGGAAAATAAATCCGGATATCTGGAGGTAAGTAGGTATTTATTTATTGGTAGATCATTAGATAAGCATTCAGCGTCGTGCTATCCAATATATGCTATCAGCTATTAATGATAAGTTCAACAGCAATCTTGCTATGACCTGCTAAGCTATCAGCTATCAGCTAATGCGCTACAGATGGTGCTACTTGAGGTGCTATCAGCCAATAGCGTCAGCCATTCGCGTAGCGTGGCCTTTTGGCCAAGGCTGACGGCTGAGGACTGACGGCTGAATGCTTAATGGACTTACTCTCTTGATTTAAAACGCTATCAGCTATCAGCTGACCGCTGAGCACTGATGGCTGATAGCTAATAGCTGTTGGCGTAGCCTGCGCGTAGCGCATATGCTTAGGATTATTGTCAATGTTAAGTGCCCACAGCCTTAGCAACTGAGGAGTTTTGTAAGACAAAATATTATGCCGAGATTTGAATTTGATGACCCCCGCTTTACTCTAAATACTTTTCAAGTTAGTGATAATAACGCTGCTTCAAATAATAAACTGATCGATTTACCTGACGGTAATAGCACTGGCACTGCTACTACAACCTTTGATTTGCCCAGTGGCACTTACCAGGTCATCCTGAAAGTTGCTGATGAGACAGACGGGAATAGCACAGTCGGTGTCACCATTGGTAATCAGACATTTTCATTCACTCTCGATGATCCCAATCCTAATGCTGGTATTTTTCCTGATGCTGATGCGTTCAAGGATCTGACCGTTAGCAATAGCATATTTATTCCCGAGGGGACTCAAATCACCATTAGTGGGGAAAGTGACGATGATGAACGTATTCGACTTGATTATATTGACTTCAACCTACTTAATGAAGCTCCTGTTCCAGTAGATGACACTGCTACTACTGATCAAAGTACCGAAGTTATCATTGATGTCCTAGGTAATGACTCTGATCCTGAAGGGGATCCCCTGACTGTAAACATTGAAGCGCAGCAATTTAATGGTACAGCAGTAGTCAATCAAGATAACACCATTACCTACACTCCTAATGATGGTTTCACTGGGACTGATACCTTCACCTACCAGGTCAGTGATGGCATCAATCCTGGGGTCACAGCTACGGTTACCGTTGATGTCCCTAATAAACCTCCAGTAGCGGAAGACGATACTGCAAGCACTGATTTAAACACTGCAGTTACTATCGATGTCCTAGCTAATGACGTTGATCCTGAGGGAGATCCCCTGACTGTAACCCTTGACCAGCAGGGCGGTAATGGCACAGCAGTAGTCAATGACGTTGATGGCACCATTACCTATACTCCTGTTGATGGTTTCACTGGCACTGATACCTTCACTTATCAGCTTAGTGATGGCATCAATCCTCCGGTCAAAGCTACGGTTAGTGTTAATGTTAATCAACCTCCAGTAGCAGACAACGATACTGCTACCACTACTTCAAACACTGCAGTTAATATCAATGTCCTAGGTAATGACACTGATGCTGATGGGGATGGGCTGACTGTAACCATTGAACCGCAGGAATTTAATGGCACAGCAGTAGTCAATGACGTTGATGGCACCATTACCTATACGCCAAATGCGGACTTCACTGGGGCTGATAGCTTCACCTACCAGGTCAGTGATGGCACTAATCCTCCAGTCACAGCTACGGTTAACGTTGAGGTAACTAATCCTAATCAACCTCCAGTACCGGTAGACGATACTGCTACCACTACTTCAAACACCGCAGTTACCATTGATGTCCTAGGTAATGACACTGATGCTGATGGGGATGGGCTGACTGTAACCATTGAACCGCAGGAATTTAATGGCACAGCAGTAGTCAATGACGTTGATGGCACCATTACCTATACGCCAAATGCGGACTTCACTGGGGCTGATAGCTTCACCTACCAGGTCAGTGATGGCACTAATGCTACGGTCACAGCTACCGTTAACGTTAATGTCACTAATAATCAATCTCCAGTAGCGACAAACAATAACAATACTGCTACCACTGAGCCAAACACTCAAGTTACCATTGATGTTCTAGCTAACTACTCTGATCCTGATGGCGATCCGCTAAGTTTTGCAATTGTCACGGAGCCAACCAACGGTACGGCAGCAGTCAATGATAATGGCACTCCGGATAATCCGACAGATGACTTTATTATCTATACGCCAAATGCGGACTTCACTGGCACTGATAGCTTGACTTTTGAGGTAAGCGATGGCAGTGGCGGTACTAGCACAGGCACTGTTAACATCACCATTGAAGAGAGTGGTCCGGTATCCTCGACTCTGACTCAGAATGCCAATAATACCTTCACCATTACCGGCGACACTGCTGGACAATCCCAACTCCAATTCACTCTTACAGGTCGCGAGGCTGGTGAGGTCAGTGAAATTGGAGTATTTGCTGTTGATAGTGCCGAAGGTACAATCAATGGCATTGCCCCTGGTCAGAGTGGTTATGTACAAGCTGCTCTATCTCAGGCTAAGACAATTTTCTCTGTTCTCCCTGACGGTTTAGGTACTGCTCAAGCCACCCGCACCATCGACAGTTTTGACGTCAACGATAACCTGGTATTCTACGTAATCCAAGGTGGCTCTAAAGATGGGGTGCTAGGGGGACAGGATCCTACCTCCAACGTATTCTTCAGTGGTGCTTCATTTAATAGCGATGGTCAGAACCATGTACAGGTAACTGACAATGGCAATGGTCAGTTAACCTTGGGCTTTGAAGATGGCAATGACGGAGACTTCAATGATGCAACTGTGATTGTCTCAGACGGTTCAGGTTCGACTCCGCCAGTGGGAACAGGCACTACCCAGATTCAAGGGCAACGGGAACTGCTGGATTTGACCGATGTGACTGGTACAGTTACTGGTAGTCTTGTGGTCAACAGTGAAGCTTCTTTCAATAATACCATTGGCTGGTATCGGATTGATGATGAAAGTGGCACAGTTAACGGTATCAATGTTGGTAATGCTGGTTATGCACAAGCTGCACTATCCAATCAGGTAGACTTAAGTGCTGGAGTATCCGGTGGGGTACTACTGGCTCCATTCCTGATTTCGGATGGTACAGTAGCGGAGTTCCTAGCTGATAATCCTTCTAATGCAGATCAAGAGGATTCCGACCTGAATGCCTTCTTTGCTTTCGTGGGGGCTAACCCAGATGGAGTTGACCACGTTCGCCTGCTAGGGGATAACACCTTTGGTTTCGAGGATCTGTTTGGTGGTGGTGACCAAGACTACAACGATGTGGTAGTACAGGTTAACTTAAGTGTTGCCTAAGCACACTGCGGACGCTTTTTCCTAGTAGTAGGGTGCGTTAATAACGCACCTTACAATTACTCTAGATTTTGGACTAAAGCTATCAGCGTGTCGCGTATCAGCTAATGCGCTACAGGCACGCTACTGTTCGCGCAGCGTGCCTGTAGCGCAATCGGTGCTTTTGAATAAAAGAGGTAAGCAAAAGTTTAATCTGAGTTATAGCACTACGCATTCAGATGTTTGACATTGTCTTGATGCAATAGCGAGTGGGGGAAACCACGGCAGTCGCTCATGGGGGGAACCCCCAAGACCGCGCTGCCTCCCCAAGACCGTAATGGTGCGTTTGACCTTGGCGAATTAAATTCGCCACGGGTCGCACCTCTGCATCGCTCCTAAACTCCGAAACGTAAGTAATCGCTTACTTCTGACTTGCGGACTTGCGGACTTGCGGACTTGCGCGTAGCGCTATAAGTCTGCTCACCGCTGACCCCTGACCGCTGACCGCTGACCGCTGAATGCTTACCTCAAGCAAATATACCCTACAAGCCTCAGTATCAGCTGAGGTTTTTTTTTGTTTCATCGAATATTTTCACTGGTAAAATTAAAAATCGAATAGCACTATAGCAATCCCATCCCATCTACCATCCTATATATATGAACTCCTATCGTCGATTTAACCTAACCTTGGCAGCAGTTACCTTTCCCAGTTTATTTGGGTTTGGCTTATTGAACGCTGCTGTTGACCCTTACGGAGTCATAAATAGCCCAGAGTTACCCGGTCTAAATCAGTTAAAACCTGAACAATTTAACCATGTCAGACTATTCAAGGCTATAGATGTTATTCGTAATGAACCCAAAATCGTTTTGTTAGGTTCATCACGAACTGACCTGGGACTTAACCCAAACCACCCAGGACTGAAACCAGGAAACTCCGGATACAATTTGGCACTAGTTGGTCCAAATATGTATGAAGTTAAACGTTATTTTGACCATGCTATAACTAATCAACCGGATTTAAAAACCGTTGTGATTGGTATTGATTTTTTCATGTTCAATGACTTGAAAACTAATGCTCCAGATTTTAAGGAAAGTCTTCTTAATCAAGAAACTATTCCCCTGCAAGAGTTGATTAATTCGACCCTATCCCTAAACGCGCTGAATGCTACCAAATCAACCGTAAGTTCTAGTATCAAGTCAAAGGCTTACTATCTTTATGATGCCCATGGTATGCGTTTTGTTTATAACAATAAGCCCGATCAACCTTCACTAGGAAGGTTTAAGGACACGCTCAAGGGCTTAATGACAAGTGATGGATATTATAAAGAGTATCGACTTTCCGATAGTTTTTTGGATGATCTTCAAGACATTGTTGATACCTGTAAGGAAAAAGGGATAGAGCTAAAAGTATTTATATCACCATCCCATGCTACTCAATGGGAAAGTCTTAGGGTTACTGGACTTTGGCCAGTGTTTGAAGAATGGAAACGTCGGTTAGTGGAGATTACACCATTGTGGGATTTTTCTGGTTATAACAGCATTACCACAGAATCGATTAGGGAAGGGATGAAAAACTATTGGGATAGCTCTCATTATCGCGAGGAAGTAGGTGATCTAATCCTGAATCGCCTGTTCAGTTATCAAGTTCAGACTGTTCCAGAGGATTTTGGTGTTCTAATTACACCAGCAAATATTGAATCCCACCTCGGTAAAGTTAGGAATGAGCGGGAGTCATGGGCAGAGACTAATGGTGATCTAGTCAAGTTAGTGGAAGATTTAAACCAAAAATCTGAGATAGCGAGTAAGTAATTTTCCTATACTTAGTGTGGTTTGGTAAGAAGTAGGGTGGGCAAAAACCTTTTGGTTAAAATCATTCTTCTAGATCAGATAACTTTGCCCACCCTACTATCAGGCAAAAACCTTTTGGTTAAAATCATTCTTCTAGATCAGATAACTTTGCCCACCCTACTATCAGGCAAAAACCTTTTGGTTAAAATCATTCTTCTAGATCAGATAACTTTGCCCACCCTACTATCAGGCAAAAACCTTTTGGTTAAAATCAGTCTTCTCGATCAGATAACTTTGCCCAGCCTACTATCAGGCAAAAACCTTTTGGTTAAAATCATTCTTCTAGATCAGATAACTTTGCCCACCCTACTATCAGGCAAAAACCTTTTGGTTAAAATCAGTCTTCTCGATCAGATAACTTTGCCCACCCTACTTTAATTGGTATTTTTTTTACACCCAAGTCCCTAAGCTGAATGCTTACCCGAAAGATTCAAGAGCTTCCCCTGGGCTGATTCTACAATGGCGTCTCGGATGAAGGCACTTGCTTGGATAATCTCTATTCCAATTAAGTCTCCTGCTTCATTGAGTTCGGCCGTAATGTTAGGACTAATCTCGACACTACCTGCTTCTGGTTCATCAG
The DNA here is from genome assembly GCF_000211815.1 of Moorena producens 3L. Taxonomy (GTDB): domain Bacteria; phylum Cyanobacteriota; class Cyanobacteriia; order Cyanobacteriales; family Coleofasciculaceae; genus Moorena; species Moorena producens. The sequence continues at coordinate 45,259 of NZ_GL890940.1, read as the reverse complement.
ACAGGGTAAGGTGAAGGATATCCTCTTGTTCAAAGTATGTCATCTTGGCATTATTCATTAATTGTAAATCTCCCAGTTCTTAAGCGGAATCGTATAGTTATTTTAAATAAGGAGGAGACACTAAGAAGCACAATATTCACGAATTACTTCATCCAGAGAAGTGTCTATAGAAGTATACATTCTGGCTCTCTTTAAAGCACTAAAATCATGCTCTATATCATTGAAATCTGGAGAGTATTTCGGCAAAAATAATACTTGATGACCGGCTGACTCTACTAATTCTCTAATTGCATTTTTTCTATGAATTGGTGCATTATCCATAATTAATACTGAAGGAATTGTTAATGAGGCTAATAAATATTGGCTTAACCATCCTTCAAATACTTCTGCATTAAGACTACCACTAAACAAGGGGCTATTAAATCTTTTGATTTCTTCCTTCTTCCTGCTACTAAATTTTCTCTTTTTATTCGTTTTCCTGTTTGTTCACCATACAGTTTTTTCCCTTTTTTTGACCATCCATAAAGGCATGACTGTATTTTGTCAAACCCCGACTCATCAATGAATACAAGGCTTTTAATTCCAGATATTTTTATTAATTCTCTTAATGCTCTTAAATACTTTATTCTTTCTTTCCTATCTCTTTCCCGATAACGAAGTTCTTTTTTTTTACGAGTTATTTTCATTTTTTTGAGTGCGTATAATATTGCACTTGGGCGCACTCCAAATTTTTTGGCTCTCTCTATTAATTTAGCATCTGGATTTTCTTTGACATCTTGTTCTAAGGCTTTCCAATCTAGCTTTCTTTGACGACGTTCTACTTTATTAGCCTTTAGTTCGGAACGATTCAACCACTTGTATATTGTCGCTCTTCCTATCCCAAATACTTTCGCTGCCTCTGTAATTTTTCCACCTTTTTCTATATAGTTTATTACTTTTTTTCTGAAATCTAGACTGTATGGCATTGCTGTCAGTTATTGAAAATATACCCTTTTCATTTTACCTCATCACCGTCTTATCCTTAATTGAAACAACTATAGTTGTTGACGGGTGGTGCTATGGATGGTTACTGGAGTTATCAAATCACCACTGCGTTCATAAGGAATTATGACTAACTGATTGTCGTGCTTGCCAACTGCGATCTGTCTGCCTGTGACGGTATCATAATATCTCTATCCAGAAAATCTCAGGATTTCCTCGATCTTAGCTAGGTCAAATCCCCTGAGTTCGGCTCGATACTGTAGATAATTTGACCAGACAATTTGTGGCATTTGTTAAACGTTGCTGAAGTTTGAGTTGCGAGCACAACTTCTATAATACACGCAAGCAATCCCACTCCTTCTTACAATATCTTCCAATTCTAACCAAAACGCGATCGCCTACGGTGGATACTTCGTACCATCCTAAAAATACCTCATCCTTAATATTTAATCCTTAAAACTTAATACTTCTAATACCTAGTTTCCAGTCAATTGAGCAATTTGCTTCAAATCCACATTGCCACCGCTGATAATGACACCAATCCGAGCATTGGGCATGTTAATGATACCTTCAAGTAGGGCAGCAGCAGCTAAGGCACCAGTGGGTTCAACTACAATTTTGAGCCGTTCCCAGAGGAAAAACATGGTACGGATAATCGCAGCTTCCGATACAGTTACCATGTCATCGACGTAATTAAGGACTAGGGGAAAGGTAAGTTTACCCAGGCTGGGAGTTCTGGCTCCGTCAGCAATGGTATTGGGATTGTCAACAGTTTGGAGGATTTTGCTATGGAAGGAACGGGTGGCATCATCGGCCTGTGCTGGTTCTACACCAATCACACGGCAATTAGGATATAGGGTTTTGGTTGCGATCGCACATCCGGAGAGTAAGCCACCACCACCACAACACACCAGTAACAGATCCAGTGAACCAACTTGTTCTAGGAGTTCTTTGGCCGTAGTACCCTGTCCAGCAATAATGTGGGGGTGATCGTAGGGAGGAATGATAGTGAGTTTGCGATCGCGTGATAACTCTTCCGCTAATGCTTCTCGTCTCAATTCAGCCCGATCATATAAAATTACTTCAGCACCATAGCCACGGGTAGCGGCTTGCTTGACAGCTGGGGCATCTTTGGGCATGACTACAGTGGTGGGAATACCGAGGAGAGTGCCAGATAATGCGATCGCTTGGCCATGATTACCAGAAGAAAAGGTGAGAACCCCTCGCTGTTTTTGTTCTTCAGATAGTTGTGACAGAGCGTTATAAGCCCCTCGAAACTTAAAGGCACCAATACGTTGGAAGTTTTCGCATTTGAAGAAGACTTGAGCCTTGGTGAGCTGGTTGACAGTCCTGGAGGTATGGACTGGAGTTTGATGGGCATTGCCCAATAGGCGTTTAGCGGCGGCTTCTATGTCAGTGTAGGTTACGGGTAATGCTTGCAGTTCCATAGCAGTAGGGAGTCGGGAGCGGTGCGACCCGTGGCGAATTTAATTCGCCTACGGAAAGCGCACCGAGGGAGTCGGGAGCGGTGCGACCCGTGGCGAATTTAATTCGCCTACGGAAAGCGCACCGAGGGAGTAGGAAGTCGGGAATCGGGAATCGGGAATCGGGAGTCGGGGTAAGAAACTTGAATGTACCTGATCAATATAAGAAACAGGCTTACTAAATTCTCAATTCTCAATTCTCAATTCTCAATTCTCAATTCTCAATTCTCAATTCTCAATTCTCAATTCTCAATTCTCAATTCTCAATTCTCAATTCTTAATTCTCAATTCTCAATTCTGAGATTACTTGATCAATTTTAGAGGATATGGTGAAGGTTGATCATAGAGAACAATAAAACTACCAATAACCACCACAGCCAATGCTGAGGGGACTAATGGTACCCAATACCCTTGTTTCAAAAGACCTAAGCAGGACCCGTAGAGAATCGATAGAGCCAACAGCAACACACCCAAACGTAGGGAGGATTTACAGCGCCAACAAACCAGACCAACCGTTAGGCCCCAACCCCAAATCCACACTACTTCACGCCATGCAGGCCAATGCCGTATCAGGGGTCGCTCATCTAAAACAGCACTGAGAATCTGACTTACCATGTGGGCATGAATAATTACCCCTGGTGTTTGATCCTCTATGTCATTACCTTTACTATAGGGTGTAAACAAATAATCCTTACGGCTGGGAGCAGTAACCCCAATCAGAACAATTTTTCCCTTGAAAGCATCAGGATTGATCTTACCCTTTAGAACTTGAGAGAGAGTGACTTGGGGCACAAAATCCTCTGGAGATTGGTGAAAACGGTAATTCAGCATGATTTGGTGTCCCCAGGCATGAAGCTTATGATAACTGCCAGTATGATGGGTTAAGGGTTTAAAGACTACATCACCTAGCTGTAAGTATTGTTTATCTTGTTTTTGAGCTTCTGTGTATTTGGGAAAGATTCCCTCTGCCACTAGATACCGCATGGCCAACTGGGTACTCAGAGCATAAGAAGCACTACACACTGATTTTGGATCAGGGTTAAACGCCAACAGATGGCGACGGATCACCCCGTCTGGGTCAACTACAACATCACTAAAGCCCAAGTTTTGTTTCGGAACTTCTGGGGGCGGTGAAATTCCTTTATCCTCTTCGTTACTGGCTTTGCAGACCGTAACCAAATTCTCGCTTTGCTCTAGGAGCCTTCCCAAATCCTGATAATCTGGGGCTACAGGAAAATCACGATGAATATCTAGGCCAATGACTTTGGCTTGAGAGGAATTAAGTATTTCTAACAGTTGTTGGAGTGATCGGTCTGATAAGGAGGTAGCTGGTCTTAAATCCGACTGCTGAGCTTCAATATCTTCTTCAGTCACCTCTACCACTATCAGACGGGAATCGGGAAACTCCGCTGGTCTTCTATTGATCAGGTGGTCGAAGGCTTTCAACTCCAAACCTTGCAGTAAACCGAGCTGCTGTATAACTATCAAGAAGCATGTAATTACTAAACTGCTCACTAATACCTTGACGAAGCTTAGAGGCTCAGGGCGTGGAGGTGGAGGTGGAGGTGGAGGTGGAGGTGGAAGTGGATATTTTCCATCAAAACTGTCCCTCAACCCTGGCCAAGTCGGTGGCTTTGCGGCAGGATTCTGACAAATTATCGGTAACCAAGTTGCACAAGGAAACTCGTCTTCTATCCCTTGTAATCGTTCCCTAGCTTCCCGCACTGCTAAATAGAAGGACTGCCCCCCAGCAAAAGCGGTTAAAAAATATTTCAAAAATTCCTGTGAAACCCGGTCGGGTACCGGTTCTCGCATCACAATAATTTGGGGAATCTGTAAATTAGCCAGATTCGAGGCTAAACCCAATCCATCACAAGAATTAAAAATAGCGATTTTTAAGCCTTTTCCAATTGCTCTTTTTAAGCCAAACTTTAACTGATTAATGGTTAAACTATCGGTTTTATTAATATAAATGTGACCCGTTTTACCATCGTTTTTACTGGAACTATGACCAGCAAAAAAGAGGATATCCCAGGATTGCTCCCAAAGGGCTTCATGGACTTGCTGGCGCTTGGGTTCTATAAGGAACGTGAGCTGAGCATCAGGTAATTTCTCTAGCAACTTCTGATCCGCTTCGGTATCAATACCAATACTATTGCCAATAATTGCTAAAATTTTCACCTTCTGGTGGGGCTTGGGATTTAGAGTGACTGGTTCAAACTTTAAGGCACTTAAAGCAATTTCTGCCTTGGAATAGCGTTCCCAAAAATCCCACAGATGCCAGGGCAGTCGCCGTAAACAACTGTTCTCGGTTTGAATAATGAGACGAATTTCATCGGAGGGTAATAGTTGTTCGAGTAATTTCTCCTTAATCGGTCGAAATGGCTCTGAGGATAGCCAAGCATTTAAGCGATCGCCTAAGACTTGGGCTGCATTGTAGCACCGTTCCAGTTTAGATACATTGGTCACTTGTACCACAGATGCTTCTAGACGGGAACGTAACCCCAAACTGTGATAACTCGTTGTCCAACTTTGGCACGATTGCATAATTTCCGGAGCAGGAGGTAACCTGCCAGTGATTTCCAACAAAGGGCTTTTGCCCTCTTCCAAAATCTGTAAAGTGACTGGAAACCCTTGGTCAAAGCAACCATCTCCTATCTTTAAGACAACTAATTTACCAATGCTGCGCGTGTTATTTGTCATTGGTCATGGATCACTGGTGTTGCAGATGTGATTTCTACCCTCATTTTACTTATTTATAGAGGTTTATAGAGGTTTATAGAAGGTGTATCGGTGCCTTAGGATTGACCACTGACTGATATCAAAACTGATATCAAACAAGACACCAGATAACCGATCTATCCCCGAAGGACTTTGAATTATAACGCTTTCGGTGGTGTGTCGATGGCTAAATTCAGGAATTCCTAGATTGGCCGTAGGCCACGCTACGGGATCAGATTGCAAAATCCTCAATAATCCTGGCATCGCCAAGGGCAACTTCGACACTAAATTGCTCTCCTGGTAAACCACTGAACTGCAATTGAATGTAATTATCGATTTGTCTGGCTTGGGCTTCAAGAAACACTGTTCCCGATCCATCCAGCACAGTGAGTGTGAGGTTGGGAGGCAAATAGGTTTTACTACCGGTGGGATATACCTTGAGGCAAATATTTTGCTTGAGTTCAGATTCTGGTAAAAGTTCCACCACCAAAGCCACGGGGGAACCCGCTAGCAATAGGCCTAAGTCGATTAACTTAGCCCGCCTAATCCCCACATCAAGATTTTCCTCTAGGGGTAACGCCTCAGTTGACTCTAGACCAGAAGAGCGGAAAGCGAAAATTGGTTCGGGTGGGTTTAACAAGTTTTCCAAGCTTTCGAGAGTTTGCCAACCGGTTTCAACCACATTGTCTAACCACTGACTCAAGTTTACCCTAGTTCTCTGGGCTAGCTCTGAGATGGGTTGATGGAACTGATCGATTAAATCGTCAACGGGTCGTAGTTGGCTAATGGGTAATTCTTCGGTATCAGCAGTTGGAGTAAATCCCAACACTGTTCCCTGGGACGATTGTTCATCAATCTGAACAACTACATAGCCAATCCGATCACACCAAACTTCGGGGGGAATATGGCAAAGGGAATCTTGGGCTTTGATCGGTCGGCATTCGATACGACCGATATCGGATATTTCCAAGTCGGCCACATTAGCTAACAGGCGTATAATAGGATTCCAGCTGTCTGAGGCTTTTAAATCTGTAGGCATCCCCAGCATTTGCATGTAATCATTGACAACCAACACAGCCAAGGTGTTGAGTCGAACTTGCTCAGCTTTTTCAGAGGTAGGCTGCTGCCTAGCAAATTGCTCAGCACTCCTGCGTGCATTGTCAGTAATGGGCAGAGGAAGGGCAAATTGTTCTAGGTTATGGGTGTTGTAGGTCATAGGAATTGTGTTTCTGTACTGATGTGAACACCTTGACTGAACCAGGTTAAGGTTAAGGTAAGTCTTTTTAAGGAACCTCCTATTATAGATATCCTTCCGATTCTCCAAATTTACGCAAACGGGGCAAACATTGTCGCTGATAAAAGCTACTTAATGTAGAAATTGATACATTAAACTCTTCTGAGAGAGTTTTCCAGCTAGTTTCTGGAGGCAAGCGTCGTAAAATTAAGACTTGGCAGGTGACCTCTGGATGACCTTTAACATGGGTAGTGCGTAGATCACTATCAACACCCGCCGTTTCCACCCATTCCCTAACATCTTCGAGTAACCTAGGCACCTCAGGTGGAGCTGCCACACTATTGATCGGGTCAAGGTTTTCACCATTTTGAGCCTTGATAGGAGAGACTGTCTGACGTTGTCCGTCTATGTTCTTGATGCGAAAGTCTTGGAGTCGTTTCTTCAAGTAGAAATTGAGCCAAGTGACCACACTGCCACGGCTAGAGTCGTAGGGATTACCGGTTTTGCCTTCGCAAATATTCTGGCAAAAGTAAATCCAGGTTTGTTGGAGTGCGTCTTGATAGTAGGGAGTATGTTCTTGCCAAAGTTTCTTAGTGACTAAACGAATAATTTTTGTTAAGTTTTTTTGACGGTGAGCGCTTCCAGGTGGATGACTACATGCTTCCGTCACTAGCTGGTTGAGCTGCTCATATAGTTGAGTCATAATGCGATCGCTCCGCCTTTGCTGATATTGCCTTTCTCCGAAAATACTATGTTCACACAGGTATGTATATGTTATGCAGGGTCAGCCTCAGGTCTGTAATGTGACGCTCCTACACCAACCTTAAAGGTATGGTGTAGGCTTCTCAGGCACCCCGAAGAGTGCGTAGAACTTCCTTGGAGGTATCATCAGTAATAGAATCAACTATTTTGATGCTACCTTTAAGGCGTTTTATAGTGGGGAACACGTCCAGCCCCACTCTCTTGATGTTGATAGCAGCATTAATATCTCTATCAACCCAGAGGTTTTCTATTTCATCCCAATATTTCCGGATACCGCAATCAGTAAAAATCACTTGATCTCGATAGGATAACAATTGAGAGGTATAAGCAGGATTCTTGGCAACCACAACGGCTCCAGCTTTCGCAGCTATGTGACCAAGGATTACAAAGAATTCTCCAAAAGCGGCATCCGCCCAACTTAGGTTGAGCCCGGACTTGGCCGATTGACCATTTGGTAGGTATTTCCCTTCTTTGTCTTGTAATGGTGCATTACGCTTACTTAAACCTTTAAGGTTGAGGTTTTCATGAAAGAATACTTTCTTGCCTGTACTTACTAAGCTGTGGGCAGTCTTGTATTGGAAATCTTTTCTGGCGCGAGCAATTTTTTGGTGTTGCAACCCCTCTTTTTTCGCTAGTTTTCGGCGTGCTTTACTGCCTTGAGGTGCGAGCATTTTTCTTTTTGGAAATTTTGGCTAATTTAGATTGATTTCGCCTCAAAAACTTGGCGGATGGTAGCTTTCCCCCTAAAGATGTCGCCAGATAGTACTCCTGGTGAAGTACTGCATCCATTCCTAGGGAGTTCTCCCAATTCGGCACGATTACATCAGGTGTAATACCAGGAACAGTAGGATCATCAAGTTTAAGGTTTACAAACCATCCATCACTTTTTTTGATGAATTGCACTTGTTTGAGGATTGCACCATCCGGTAGATGGCGGTGAGAGCGAATTTTTAGCAAGCCGATCTTGGGTATTTTCAGGTAAAGGAACTTTCCCCCAGTCGAACATGAATGCAGGGTTAAACCTGCTCCTTCAACAATAAATGAGCGATAACGAGGTTGAGATTTGAAGCGAGGCTTACCACTCCTATTGCCGTTATTGTCCCCATAAATAAACCGATCAAACGCCTTATCTACACGTTTACAGACCTGCTGCAGAGTATTAGCTGGAACCCGTGAAAAATCTAAATCATATCCTGACCATTCCACTGTTACCTTACCCTTTTTGAGTCCTGGTAAAAGTTTCTTTTGGCTGTAGTAGTTGGGGCGATCGCGCAGTTCAGGAAGATGACAGACCAAGGGGCAAGAGTTAACCGAAGTTCTGTTACGTTCCCACCAATCAAACCTTTCACCAAGCTGACGATTATACCAGTACTGGCAAATCCTTAGCCAAAGATTTATCTCTAGCTTTTGGTCGGTGCTTGGAAGTGCTTTATACTGGTAAGTGTATTTCATCCCCTGGTGTTGGTCACTATAGTTAATAATACACTAATTAGTGTATAGATTTTGGAAAGGTTGCCATGAAAGATGATTAAATTATTACGAAGATATATTAAATCTCAGGATTCTTTGAAAGTGTAATTTGCTGTTAAAGGGGTATTGAACCCCTTTAACAGCCGCGCATTCCTCTCACACCAAATCAAAGATTATGGTGTGAGGCTCCTGCTAAGCTAGCTCAACTACTCCAGGATACTCGGAGTTTTGGTTAAGACTAACCCAGTATTCAGCTGTTGACAGTCTAGGTATTATGTGTTAATTACTAGGGACTAGAAACTTTGATTAACTATCTAACAGTTAATATCTAACAGTTAATATCTAACAGTTAATATAAAATATCACTAAATAATTACTTGGCGGTTAAAATACAAGATTTTAAGTTAAGTTGTAAGACCTAACACCTAATACCTGATACCTAATACCTAACACCTAACACCTAACACCTAACACCTAACACCTAACTCCTAACACCTAAGGCAAGCAGTGATGTTTCCCAATTGCCAGAAATTTCTGATCAAATTTTCGGGAATCTGTGGAAGACACCTTGTATTAAGTAAGTAACGTAGCTTTACTAGAGCTTGTCAAACATCTTGGACAGTTTTTGACATATGCCTCTAGGATTTCCTCCCAGTTGATGTACAGTGGCGGTTGTAGCAATGGTTGCAGCCGCTTTTTTTTTTGGAGAGTAATGGGTAATGGGTAATGGGTAATGGGTAATGGGTAATGGGTAATGGGTAATAGCCACTGCTGTATTGAGGATTTGCCGAATGCGTTCGCGTAGCGGCTCCAAAGGAGCATCGCATCACCGATTACGCAGTGACCTTAACATAACTTCATAGTTATGTCATCCTGAGAAAAGAGTTGTAAATAGACTCAAGAAAAGGCCAATGTCAGAACTCTCAGAAAGAAAACGAGTAGTTGTAGTCGGTGCTGGATGGGCAGGCTTAGGCGCAACTCACCACTTAGCCAAACAAGGTTACGATGTCACTCTCCTAGAAGCAAGTTCCTCTCCCGGTGGTTTAGTGGCAGGATGGAAAACGACCGGTGGACGTTCTGTAGAAGGGGGAATTCATGGTTTCTGGTATCCCTATCACAACATTTTCAACCTCGTAAAGGAACTCCGACTCAATCCTTTCACTCCTTTCACCCGTTCTTCCCAGTATTCTCCTGCTGGATTAGAAGTCGAATCCCCTATATTTCAAAATGAACCACGACTTCCCACCCCTCTAGGAACCTTCCTCTACACTGATTTCAAACGCTTACCCCTGATTGATCGACTCTCTGCCTTACCCCTGCTCTATGCCGTTATTGACTTCGATAATTCCCACCAGGCGTGGGCTAGGTACGACTCGGTAACCGCCCGTGAATTATTTAAACAGTTTGGGGTTTCGGCTCGACTCTACAAGGATTCCTTTGAGCCCATGCTGTTAGTGGGTTTATTTGCTCCAGGAGAGCAATGTTCAGCCGCAGCCGCCCTAGGAATGCTGTATTACTTCATTTTGGCTCACCAACCGGACTTTGATGTGGTCTGGTGCCGAGGAACGGTAGCACAAATGATATTTAAACCCTGGGTGGAACAGATTGAAAAAGCCGGGGGAAAGGTACTTACCAATAAACGGGTTAATGACATTATTTTAGACCACACAGGCAAGGCCAAAGGGGTGATGTGTGGTGATGAATGCTTTGAGGCTGACGCGGTGATTTTTGCTGTCAGTATCAATGGTATGAAGAAAATCCTTCAGAGTAGCACCATGCTCCAAAGCCGCAAGGAATTCCGCAACCTGATGAATTTAGGGGCAATTGATGTGCTATCAACCAGGCTATGGTTTGACCGCAAAGTTGAGATTCGTCATCCCTCTAATGCTTGTTTTGGCTTTGATGCAACCACGGGTTGGACATTTTTTGACCTTAATGCCTTGCACGATGAGTACCGGGATGAACCTGGTAGCGTGATTGAAGCAGACTTTTACCATGCTAACCAGTTGCTACCCCTGAGTGATGAGCAAATTATCCAGAAAGTTCAGCGTGACTTAGGCACCTGTGTTTCTGGTTTTAGAGAGGCAAATCTGATTGACAGTACTGTGATTCGAGTACCCCAAGGGGTGACTCACTTTGCTCCCGGTAGCTATCAGTATATGATGCAGCGAACCACTAGTATTCAAAATGTATTTATGAGCGGGGATTGGATTGTCACTCGCCACGGTTCTTGGTCTCAGGAAAAAGCGTATGTTACCGGTTTAGAGGCAGCAAATTTGGTAATTAGGCGCTTTAGACAAGGGAATCTAGCTAAGATTATTCCTGTTGATGCAGATGAATTCCATATTCAGATAACACGGAATATTAACAAAACTGTACGGGAGTTTGGTCAGACGTTATTCACTAATTTTTGGTTACCTTGATTTTAAGCATATGCGCTACGCGCACGCTACGCGAACAGCGGTCAGCGGTCAGCCTTCAGCCTTCAGCCTTCAGCCTTCAGCCGTCAGCCGTCAGCCGTCAGCCTTTGGCTGTTCGCTTAGGGTGCGCGTAGCGCATAAGCACCTCAAGTAGCGTGCGCGTAGCGCATAAGCTGAAAGCTGATAACTGATAGCTGATAACTGATAGCTGATAGCTGATAGCTGAAAGCTGATAGCTGATAGCTGATAGCTGATAGCTGATAGCTGAAAGCTGATAGCTGATAGCTTACAGTTTGACTTGGTAGTTGCTGAATAAACTAATACAGTAATAATAAAGTAATGGAAAGGGTTCAGAACTCAGACAAGCTTGTTATTAGCTTCTACAAATGGGTAGGTATTCTGGTTTTGGTTTACCTACTAATTTTGGCAGTAGGGATAATTGGTACAGGCTTTAGGTCAGCTACTGGGGAGCAAGCTAAGGAATTGTTCGAGTTTGCTACTAATCCCTTTGCTGCTTTAATTGTCGGTACCCTAGCAACTGCTTTAATCCAATCTTCAAGTACAGTAACCTCGATTATTGTAGGTCTAGTAGCTGGTGGTTTGCCAGTGGCAACGGCTGTTCCTATGGTTATGGGCGCTAACATTGGCACCACCATCACTAATACACTGGTTAGTTTAGGACATATTCAAAATAAGGACGAATTTAAACAGGCTTTTGCTGCTGCAACCATCCACGACTTATTCAATCTGATTAGTGTCGTTATCTTCCTACCTTTGGAAATTACCACTCACTTCCTGGAAAAGATTAGTCTGTTTTTAACAAGCCTGGTTGTGGGGGAAAACTCGCTCAGCTTAAACAACGTTAATCTGATTAAATTTGCCACTGCTCCAGTCACTGATAGGATTAAAACTATCAGTAACATTTTCCCAGAACCATTTAATGGTATTGCCCTGATTGTCCTAGGTATCAGTGTTATTTTCCTATCCATCTTTTTCATTGGCAAACTGCTCAAAACCCTAATGGTAGGACGAGCGAATCAGATGTTGCACACTGCTATCGGTAACGGTCCCATTGCTGGGATTGCTTCTGGGACACTAGTCACTGTAATCGTGCAATCTTCCTCAACTACCACCAGCCTGATCGTTCCCCTAGCTGGTACAGGTTTATTGAGCTTACAAGAAATTTATCCCTTCACCCTAGGGGCAAATATCGGAACCTGTATCACTGCTTTACTTGCGGCGACCGGAATAACGGAAAACCCAATCCCTGCTCTAGAAATAGCTACAGTGCATCTACTTTACAACAGCCTCGCAGTTGTGATCATCTACAGCATTCCTGTGTTGAGACAAATGCCAATCCTGGGTGCAGAAACCTTAGCCGCTGTTGCCACTGAGCGGAAGTATTTAGCCTTTGTCTATATTGCAAGCGTTTTCTTCTTGATTCCTGTACTACTTCTGAGTCTATCCACCTTGCTGTGACAGCTTAGCACTTCCTTAAGAGCAGAGTGCTGGTAAGCTATCAGCGTGTCGCGTATCAGCTCTCAGCTATCAGCTATCAGCTCTCAGCTATCAGCTATCAGCGATTAGCGCTATCCGCACGCTACTTGAGGTGCTAGCTTATGGGCACGCTTGGCCAAAGGCCAATGGTTTACTGCTGAATGCTTAGATGGGCTTTTACCCAGACTTTCAATTTGATAAAATCTCCAACTCTTAAATTTTTTGGTTCCAGGTTTATGTAAAGCATTAGGCTGTTCCCATAGCGTGAGCCTAATGCTCACGGCTGACAGCTGACGGCTGACAGCTGACGACTGCTGATTCTCTATAGTCCACTTAACTCTAGAGAGTTCATTAATAATAATTATTGCTAAGCAAACCATAGCAAGCCTTACTATACAAGCTTGATCTTCTCTAAGGCTAACTCTTAGCTTATAGGCTTAGGATAGCTTTAGTAAAATTTATCAAAATAATTTCTCAACTATTGACTGCCGCGTTGCCTTTGAGTTACAGTGTAAGCTGTTGCGCATTTAAACTGTGATAACAGCATTGCCTTTGTTTTTTATTTTTCGTACCCATTTTATAATTAACCCTCCTTCATTTAAAAGATGATTTAACAAACATTCTAATTCTTCAATTGATTTGAAAACTCGATTGGCAATATATTCTTTTGCTGAATGCCAAACCAATTCAATTAAGTTATAATCAGGACTATACTCGGGAAGATATTCTAAATAAATATTCGGCATATCTTCTTCTATTTTATGAATATATTCGGCTTTTTTGTGAAAACTAGCATTGTCTAAAATAATGACGATTTTCGGTCCTTTCTTAGCAAAGTCTTCTAGTTGATTACCCGCTTCCATCCATTCATTTTCTAGCTCTTTATAAAAGGTTTTTAAAACTTCATAAAAAGTTTGACTATTGCTTTTTTTGAGGAAATCTACAAATCTTTTTTTATCTGAATATCGCAAAGCTCCCATCACATTAACTCTCCCTTGCCTTTCGGGCAAAGCCCGACGCTGCGCGAACGGTCTCCTCTAACTTTTTTTCGCTTTCCTCTTTTACACCAGTTTTTTCTTCTGATGACTCTCAAACTAAATCCGCTTTCATCCCAAAACCATACCTGAAGACGCTCTGGGCTTTCTTTTTCTATTTTTAAATACTCATCTAGTTTCTTTTTAAATGCTTCCCTTTTTTTAGGGTCTTTTTTAGAATCTAAGCTATACTTTGACCAAAGGTAAACATATTTTTTCTTGACTAGTATCCTACGAACTTGAGACCCACTTAACTTGATGCCTGTTGTATCTTCTAAATTAACGGCTAATTTTTGAGCTGTCCATCGACCAAATTCATATCCTAATTCTTCGGGTTCTTTTTCGACTAATTCTAATAATACTTCTATATATTGTTTTGTTGCTTTTTGGTGATTGCCTTTCATTCTTTTATCTTTAAGACTCTCTAAGTCATCTGGATCTCCGTGGACACACCAATAACAGACTGTGTTCTTTGAACAACCCAAAACTTCAGCAATTTCTAACTGTGTTTTTCCACTATTCAACAACAGCAAAATTAAAATACGTTCTCTAATATTTCCATTTTCTTCTATTTTTAAGGCTTTTTGAAGTATTGTTTTTTGCTCTTGTGTCAGATAATTTTTTGCTGGCATATTTCCTATTATTGGGTTATTTATTAATTTTTATTATACCAATTTAAATGCCGAACAGCTTATAAAATAGACCCGATCACTGAGCCTTTCCAGCAATAGCCGAAAGGTTAAGCAGCAAAAGGGTGAATCTACACTAGATGGAGACACAGTATGTTAGAGCAAATCAAAGGATTTACTGCTGAAAAGCGCCCTGCTAGCAAAATTACACTCGAAATCAAGGAAATCGTTCCTAATAATTCCCATAAGACTACTGAATCTTGCCTAAATACTGACGCTGACGGTGGTGATCTTAGAAGCGAGGAATCCTGAAACTATCTGGCCTGATCAGGTAGCTATTGCTTATGAGCCCAGAATTGTTAGCAATAATTAGTTGCTAATAGTGTTGGCTTAATCCGAGCTTGTATCAGAAATTAGAGAAATTTTCTCAATTATATTTCTGGTGCAAGCTATTTGCTTAGTATAAATTATTTGTTGCTAATTTTTATCAAATAGTTATGTCAGTGCTCGCAAAAATCCTCAAGCCATACAGTGAGCATAAATTCCTAGAATACCATTGGACGAGTAAAGCACTATTTATTCCAAGTGAGGACGAAAGGAAGTTTGCTGATCTATTTTCTTGGCAAAAACTCACCGATCTGCTGAATTTCCATCAATTCAAGTATCCGGAGCTGCGCTTAGCCTTAGATGGCAAAGTTTTGGAGGAAAAGGAAAACGCGAATCTGATCAAGTGGTGCCAGTCAGGGGCAACTCTAATCATCGACAAGGTACATAAACTAGTACCAGAAATTACTAACTTCACCTCAGAAGTTAGACAAGATTTAGGCTATAGTGCTCAAGTCAATTCCTATTGTTCATGGCCCAGTAAACAGGGATTTTCCTGTCACTACGATACTCACGAAGTCTTTATCTTGCAAATAGAGGGAAACAAGGAATGGTATGTATTTAGCGATACTCTAAAATACCCCTTGACTGAGCAAAAATCAGCCTCTGAAACACCTCCGGAAGGAGACCCTTACTTGAAGTGTACCCTTACCCCTGGTGATGTGTTGTATATACCCCGTGGACATTGGCACTATGCTGTTGCTCTAGATCAACCTTCACTACATTTAACCCTAGGGATTCATTGCCAGACTGGTGTAGATTTTTTAGACTGGTTAGTAGGTGAGTTACGGCAGAATGAAGCCTGGCGTAAAAGTTTACCACTGCGGTTCGATGCTGAGCCATTAGATCAGTCGATTGATAACTTAATCCAAAATTTCAAAGAATACCTTACTAACAGTGATATCCAGGAACGATATAACCGTTATCTTGATGGCTTAGTCAAGCCACTAGCTAGATACTCTCTACCTGCGCAAGCAGGATTTAATATATTTCCCAATGGTGTAAAGACTAGGTTTAGTAATCCCAAATTTAAGCGCCTCAAAATTTCACAGCTGCCAGATAACAATGGCTACCAAGTTATCGTTTCAGGTAAAGAAATCATTTTAGGAGGAGTAACTGAATCCTTGGTGGAAAATTTATTCACCAGAGAGAGGTTTACCGGTAGTAATGTCATGACATGGTTACCAGGTTTCGATTGGGAGGTTGATGTTGTTCCTCTTTTAACCCATTTAGTTACTGAAGGAATAATTTTTGTTGATACCAGAGTATAAGTAATAGGGAATCGGGAATCGGAACCCACCCCTAACCCCTCCCAGGAGGGGAACGGGAATCGGGAATCGGAACCCACCCCTAACCCCTCCCAGGAGGGGAACGGGAATCGGGAATCGGGAATCAAGAAACCAATTATCTGTATATCATAGCTATTAAAAATGCTAGAAAAAATATTTATATTTTTTTATAAAATGACAATTAAGGAGATAAAACGATGAACACTTTTTTTTGTTCTGACCATTCACAGCAGTTAGCCGAAGACATTATCGGTAGTGGTACTAATTACCAAGTGTATGTTTTAGTATAATGCCGCCAACCGTGGCTGTCTAATGCCATGGATTCTAAGTATATTCCAGACAATCTTAGGAAATTGGTGGATGAGGTAAAGCAGCGTAAGCTGCCAGTAAGATTCCTACTGATTGCTAATAATAAAACTCTAAAAGCAGATCAGACTAAGCTTTTGATTTATAGTCACAACGGTGAAGCCAGGTTAAAAGGGTACAGCAAGCTAGAGTTTGATGTGACTAATCTTGGTGAGGTAGCTGGGATTGTCAGACAATTCTTAGCTGGAGAAACGCCAAACTGTGTCACACAAGACAGTGATACTAGAGACATTTTAGTTTGTACCCATGGTAGCCATGATGTGTGTTGCGCCAGGTATGGTAATCCTTTTTACTGCAAAGCCTTAGCTACTGTTGCTGAGTTATCTTTAAGCAATGTCAGACTCTGGAAAGCCAGCCACTTTGGTGGTCATCGGTTTGCTCCCACTGCCATTGACTTGCCAGATGGAAGATACTATGGTGTCTTAGATCAAGATTCATTTAAATCAATTTTAATCCGTAGTGGTGATATTGAATGCTTCAATCGGGTTTATCGAGGTTGGGGAATTCTACCGACTAAAATTCAGGTATTGGAAAGGGAACTTATCCTCCGCTACGGATGGGATTGGTTTAAGCACAAAGTTGGTGGTTCAATTATTAAGGAAGATGTGAATCAGGATTCTATTCAAGCTGAGATCAGCTTTGAAAAACCTAATGGCTTGATTTACCATTGTCGTGCTGAATTAGTTAAAGATGAAAGTAAGACATTGCAGCTGAAAGGATCTTGTGGTGCTCAGAAAGAGTCACTATTTGTTAAATATACTATTAAGAATCTCTGCCTTTACTCGGAATTGCTGGAAATTCTTCCAGTTTATCAACCGCAGATGGCAAGCTAAGAGGTAAGCATTTAGCAGTCAGCCGTCAGCAGTCAGCAGTCAGCCGTCAGCGGTCAGCCGTCAGCTCAACTAGTAGGGTGCGTTATCAACGCACCTTAAATATAGAGTTACTGGTGTTAGTAATTTACTTAGTCATTGGTATAGAGTCCGTGTAGGAATTGTGATAATTTTTGATGGCATATTCCCTACGGTGCGCGTTCACGCTTAGCTTTGAAAAAGCGCGGGGTCGCACCGCTCCCTACTCCCTACTCCCTACTCCCTACTCCCTACTCCCTGTTCCCTATTCCCTTGACTAGATATATTAAGATACATGAATTGGTGGCTGATGCCAACATAATCAAATTGGTCACCGTCGGCTATAAAACCAAGGCGACTATAGAAACCTAGGGCATTAATTCTACTCAGTAGTCTTAAAGCATTGAAATTGTTTGCTTTGGCTTTTTCAATTAATGTTTCCATCAGTTTGGTGCCGATTCCTTGGTGACGAAATTCAGGTAATAGTGCAACGTAGGCAATACTGCCCAATCCGGGAGACAATTCTCTTAATCTTGCTGAACCAATTACCTGATTATTACAGACAGCAACGAGATGAAAAGCACTACTATCGTACTTGTCTTGTTCTGTTCCTTTTTCCATGCCCATAGGCTCTCTGAGCACAAGCCACCGCTGGTGGTACATATCCTCTAACTCTTGTTTAGTTTTAACAGGACGTACTTCAATTGTCGTCATCATGCTTAACCATATTTAGAATGTAGAATGTAGAATGTAGAATGTAGAATGTAGAATTGAGAATGTAGAATTGAGAATGTAGAATTGAGAATTGAGAATTGAGAATTGAGAATTGAGACTTGAGACTTGAGACTTGAGAATTGAGAATTGAGACTTGAGACTTGAGAATTGAGACTTGAGACTTGAGACTTGAGACTTGAGAATTGAGACTTGAGAATTGAGAATTGAGAATTGAGACTTGAGACTTGAGAATTGAGACTTGAGACTTGAGAATTGAGACTTGTAAGCTATCAGCTATCAGCTATCAGCTTTCAGCTTTCAATTAAGAATTAAGAATTGTCATAATATGCGCTACGGGCAGGCTACGCCAACAGCTATCAGCTTTGAATTAATTCAAAATTCTACATTTTAAATTATAAATTATTAATTCTACATTTTAAATTATACATTCTAAATTCTGCATTCTAAATTCTAAATTATACATTCTGATCACCTCACAACTTGGGGATTATTGCTAATCCAGCTGTCGATATCTTTTAAAACCTGATCGGGAATTTCCCAAGGAAACAAGTGAGCAGTATTGTCATAGCATTGCCATTGGCTATCCTTGAGATGTTTAGCGGTTTCTCGACTGGATGCTGCGGTAATATGGCGATCAGCAGCTCCTGCTAAGACCAGGGAGGGACATTGAATCTGGTTTAAGTCTGGCAAACGGTTATACCCAGCCCTAATGGCAGTGTTGAGTGCTTGTGTAGCGGCTTGGGAGGTCTGTAAGTAGGCTGATATGGCGTGCTTGGCAATATACTGGTAGGTGCTGGTTGTGTGTTGTTGGATCAGGTACCGAAAAAGCGATCGCTTACCAAATGTGTCAATATTCCATTGCCATCCTGGTTGTAACCAATTTAAGACACCAGCGATGCCGGTATAGAGATTATCCTGCCAACTAATGGGGGGATGATTACCCCAAGGTCGAGCGGCTGTGGCGATTAAAATTAAACCCGTGACTCTCTGAGGTAGCGTCAGGGCAAGCTCCATTGCCAAAATTCCCCCTAAAGACCAACCTAGTATCAAACAGCGGTCAATTTTGTAATAGTCGAGCAGGGATTCCAAGTCAGTCAAGTGGTCGGTCATCTGAAAATCCCGATCAGCTGGACTTTTACCATATCCTCGCAAATCAGGGCTGATAGTCCAGAACCTCTGGGATAGATGTTGGGTAAAAACTGAAAGGCACTGACTTGAGGCTGGATGACCGTGAAGGCAGAGAATTGGGAATCCTGACCCCTGGAGGTCAGTGTTGAGATATACTGCTGCTTGAGAGGTTTTTTTGATCCCATTCATGTTAATTGTTAATTGTTAGTTGTGTAAGCATTCAGCCGTGAGCTAAAAGCTCACGCTACGCGAACAGCCATCAGCCGTTGGCCTTAGGCCACGCTACGCGAACAGCCGTCAGCTTATTTTATTCAATAGCACCTCAAGGAGGTTACGCTATGGGCAGAAACTTTGTAAGCATTCAGCTGATAGCTGTTCGCGTAGCGTGCGCGTAGCGAATTAGCTGATAGCTGATAGCTGATAGCTGATAACTGAAATGGTATGATCTCTTTTACTTATAATCGCACTGTTCGGTTTTCAGATACCGATGCGGCTGGTGTGGTCTATTTTGCTAATGTTTTATCTATCTGCCATGAAGCCTATGAAGCCTCTCTAGATGCATCGGGCATTAATCTCAAGTCCTTTTTCACTAAGCCCGCTGTGGCAATTCCGATTGTTCATGCCAGTGTGGATTTCTTGCGTCCTATGTTTTGTGGGGATCCACTGCTGATTCATGTGATGCCTGAGCAGTTGAGTGAAAGTAAGTTTGAAATTGCTTATCAAGTTGTTAAAGCTTCGTCATCGCAACAGTTACTGGCAAAGGCAATTACCAAGCACGTTTGTATTAATGCAATGACTAGAACCAAAATTCCCTTACCTGAAGAAATCGTGCAATGGCTAGGTAATAGGTAATAGGTAATAGGTAATAGGTAATAGGTAATAGGTAATAGGCAATAGGCAATAGGCAATAGGGAAAAAATCCTGTTTACCTGATAGCTCTGAAAAACTCTTTACTAATTTTATCATCTCTTATGATATAGCTGACAGCTGACCGCTGACAGCTGACCGCTTAAACAAAAAATAGCCGTAGAAATACTATCTACGGCTAGCGAGTTCAACTTTTGATTTATGTCACAAAAATACCCGAAACTTTCGGATGTGATCCTATACTATCAGACCAAATCCAAAGCCACCGGGGGGGAAACCCCCCCAGAAAGTTAGCGATGCAGCGCGGTCTTGGGGGTTTCCACGGGGCTTACAAGGTGCGGACGCAGGTTCCGCACACAGCCCCTCCCCATGAGCGACTGCATCAAGACAAGGTGTTATGGCAACAACCAATACTTGGTCATGGTAGTTATCACTTCACCGGGCACTTCAGTAGGCTCCAGAGGAGTCCATTCAGCAATCTCGGCATAGCCCAGGGAATAAAACATTTGCATACTATAAATGACTGATTGGCGAGGACCTTTGAGAGTGTGCTGAGTTGGTTGTTTTTTGAAGTTCCGAGTAAATTCTTTTGACATAGTGCAAAAATTCAACTTTAGTTTATAATGATTATTGTAATGATTATAATTTAATTTGTCAAGGGGTTTTAAAAGTTTTTTTTGAGAGTTTTAGAGTTGATAAAAAAAGCAATTACCTAAATTTACATTTCAGAAAAGTGCTATTAAATAGCATCAATTCTTGAGATAGTTTTTCAAAAAAATATCATTTATATCTATAGCGTTTATTGCCTGTTCTCTGTTCCCTGTTCCCTGCTCCCTACTCCCGGTTCCCTTTAAATTAAAGTAGTATAATAGTTAAAAAACTATTGTAGAGCAGTTGATGGCAATGGCTGACAATACATCTGATGGCCAACTAGACTTTCTCTTAGAGGTGCTACAAGCAATTGCAGACAGTAATGGTGATCAGCAGGTAGTTGAGAAATTACTCGAAGCAAATATCGACAAATTTAATCAGACCTTAGCAGATAAATTGCGGGATTGGGCAACAAGTAAGCTGGCGGAAGCGGAAGCAGGTGAAGCCAAATCCCTAAGCGCAGATATTGTTGAATTTAGCAAAATAGTAGCAAAATTACCTTTGGGTGACAAAGCCAGCACTATAGAAATTGCCATCACTGGCTATGAAGTCGCCCTAAGTGTTTACACCCGTGAAGCTTTTCCGTTTGATTGGGCAAAGACTCAATACAATCTCGGTAATGCTTACCGTAACCGAATCACAGGGGAAAAAGCAGAAAACCTAGAAGAAGCGATTGGTTGCTACAAATTGGCTTTAGAAGTACACACCCGTGAAAGGTTTCCGATTGATTGGGCACAGACTCAACACAATCTCGGTACTGCTTACTATTACAGAGTCATAGGTCAGAAGGCACAGAATATAGAACAAGCGATCGCTTGTCACCAAGAAGCTCTAAGAGTAAGAACCTTTGAGGCATTTCCGATTGAGTGGGCATGGACACAAACTAGTCTCGGTGCTGCTTACTGTAACCGAATAAAAGGGGAGAAAGCACAGAATATAGAACAAGCGATTGCTTGTTTCCAACAAGCTCTAAGAGTAAGAACCTTTGAGGCATTTCCGATTGAGTGGGCATGGACACAAACTAATCTCGGTGCTGCTTACAATAACCGAATAAAAGGGGAGAAATCACAGAATATAGAAGAAGCGATAACTTGTTTAGAACAGGCTCTAAGAGTCAGAACCTTTGAGGCATTTCCTTATGATTGGGCATCGACAAAAACTAATCTCGGTGCTGCTTACAATAACCGAATAAAAGGGGAGAAATCACAGAATATAGAACAAGGCATCACTTGTTTCCAACAGGCTCTTAGAGTTTTTACCTTTGAGGCATTTCCGATTGAGTGGGCATTGACAAAAACTAATCTCGGTGCTGCTTACAATAACCGAATAAAAGGGGAGAAATCACAGAATATAGAAGAAGCCATCCCTTGTTTCCAAAAGGCTCTTAGAGTTTTTACCTTTGAGGCATTTCTGATTGAGTGGGCAACTACACAAAATAATCTCGGCAATGCTTACAATAACCGAATAAAAGGGGAGAAATTACAGAATATAGAACAAGCCATCACTTGTTTCCAAGAAGCTCTTAGAGTTAGAACCTTTGAGGCATTTCCGATTGAGTGGGCATTGACAAAAACTAATCTCGGTGCTGCTTACGGTAACCGAATAAAAGGGGAGAAAGCACAGAATATTGAAAAAGCCATCCTTTGTTTCCAACAGGCTCTTAGAGTTTTGACCTTTGAAGTATTTCCTTATGATTGGGCAAATACACAATACAATCTCGGTGCTGCTTACGGTGACCGAATAAAAGGGGAGAAAACACAGAATAGTGAAGAGGCCATCGCTTGTTACCAAGAAGCTCTTAGAGTTAGAACCTTTGAGGCATTTCCTATTGAGTGGGCACAAACACAAAATAATCTCGGTATTGCTTACGGTGACCGAATAAAAGGTGAAAAAGCACAGAATATTGAAAAAGCCATCGCTTGTTACCAAGAAGCTCTAAGAGTATTAACCTTTGAGGCATTGCCCCAAAACTATCTAGATACTAACAATAACCTTGGTTTGGTTTGCCGAGATGCTCAAAATTTCCCGGAAGCTTACCAGGCTTTTGATGCTGCCATTAAAACAGTGGAATTCCTGCGAGATGAAATTATTTCTGGTTCTGGAGTAGAAGAATACAAGACTAAACTAGCTGAAAGGTACAACAGAAGCTATCGAGCTATGGTGGAAGTCTGCCTAGACTTAACTAATATCACCGCAGCCATTGAATATGTTGAACGGAGCAAAACCCGCAATTTAGTTGAAGAGATTCTCAGCCGTGACCTGAAAACGATCTTTCCTGTAGATGTTGTTACTCAACTAGAACAATACAGGGATGAAATAGCCATAGGTCAATATCAAATCCAGAATGGCAAAGCTGACAATCCCACCGCCCTGGCACAACATCTCCAAAAGTGGCGACAGCAGCGCAATAATTTACAAGACCACTATTTACCGATCGGTTCTAGCTTTAACTTTAAACAATTTCAGCAGAAACTGGATGACCACACTGCTATTGTAGAGTTTTACATTACATGGGATAAGCTGCTCACTTTTATCTTTACCAGTGAAACTCAACAGCCCATAGTTTGGCAATCTCAGCCCCAAGACTTAGACAAATTGGGAAATTGGGTAGATGAATATCTCGAAAGCTACGACACCGAAAAATCTGATTGGCAAAACGACCTGAGTAACCGCCTAGATGAGCTAGCTGATATTCTATCCATTAATGACATCATTAAGCAGATTCCAGAAAAGTGCGATCGCTTAATTTTAATCCCCCATCGGTATTTACATTTGTTGCCCATTCATGCTTTACCAATTACCAGTAAGCACAGAGAAGGTAAATCTGAAATTCTGATGGATCGGTTTCCAGCAGGGGTAAGTTACGCCCCTAGCTGTCAACTACTGCAACTTGCCAAAACCAGAAAACGCCCAAAAGATTTTACCCACCTGTTTGCGGTTCAAAATCCCAGTGCTGATTTAGTTTACACTACTATCGAAGTAGACGTAATCAAAAGCTACTTCAATCCACCACCAGATACAGAGGTTCTTGTGGAAAAGGCTGCTACCAAAGCCGCTCTCGATAGCAAAGCTCTCAACACATTCCACTGTGCCCATTTTAGCTGTCACGGTTACTTTAATTACCAAGAACCCCGTAAGTCGGCTCTAATCCTGGCCAATGCCCACAAACCGGCATCTGCTGAACCAAATTCGGAGCGCTATTTACGGATAAGTGAAGAGGAAGTATTTGACCTAGATAAGTGTCTGACCATAGAAGAAGTTTTTGGCCTACAATTAGAACAATGTCGTTTGGTCACTCTTTCCGCTTGTGAAACGGGATTGATTGATTACACTAACACCAGCGATGAATACATTGGGTTACCCAGTGGTTTCCTAGTTGCCGGAAGTCCAGCAGTGGTTAGTAGCTTGTGGAAGGTAAACGATTTATCGACAGCGTTGTTGATGATTAAATTTTATCAGAATCTACGACAGCAAATGGCTTTAGCAGTTGCCCTGAATAAATCGCAATTCTGGCTGCGGGATAGCACCCAGTCTCAGTTGCTAGCCTGGAGTAGGCAGTTACCCCTAGACAACTCTTTGATGAAAAAGATTGAACAAGCACTGGATTGGTTTAACCCCGATGAACAACCGTTCCAAAACCCCTACTATTGGGCAGCATTCTGTGTAATTGGAGAGTAACATTATGATTTCTGACCCTCAAATTCTAGTATTTCCTTACTTCCTGGACACCAAACCGGAAGTGTTTTCTATGGAAGACTTACAGGACTTAGATCAGACCTTAGCAGATTTGCAGAGTAACCCACCAAAAAATGTTGATAAAATTATCAGAAATTGGTTCAAGGCACGGCTTACAATTAGGGATGAATTCAGAAAATTTGAGAAACAAAGAAAGGAGCTTGGCAAAGTTCCGCCCACTCCACCTATCCAGCCCGATCGCCTTAATAATTGGTTTCAGGAACTGCGTGAGCAGGTGAAGGATCAACTCAATAGTAAAGGGAACGGGGAACAGGGAAAAGGGAACAGGAAGTAGGGAAAAGGGAATAGGGAATAGGGATTAGGGAGTAGGGAGTAGCGATGCAGCGCTGTTTCAAGCCCCGAATTAATTCGTGGGATATTTTTTAATTTTGAATTGATAATTTTGAATTGGAGCGAAGCGATTGACCTCTAAAGTCTATGCCCCTAATGTCCATTTATTTGCCTTTCATCTAAAAACTAGTCAGCCAACTACCTTACTCTGGGACAAGTGCAACCAGATTATCTCTCAAAAATTTGGAGTGACTAAGCAGCTTGAAATTGAAGAAGAGTCAGGATATCGAGTAGACCTGCTCAAGGATAAAACTACTGATGATGTGGCTTTTCACTTTGGGAGTAAGCTGTTGCGCATTTAAACTGTGATAACAGCATTGCCTTTGTTTTTTATTTTTCGTACCCATTTTATAATTAACCCTCCTTCATTTAAAAGATGATTTAACAAACATTCTAATTCTTCAATTGATTTGAAAACTCGATTGGCAATATATTCTTTTGCTGAATGCCAAACCAATTCAATTAAGTTATAATCAGGACTATACTCGGGAAGATATTCTAAATAAATATTCGGCATATCTTCTTCTATTTTATGAATATATTCGGCTTTTTTGTGAAAACTAGCATTGTCTAAAATAATGACGATTTTCGGTCCTTTATTAGCAAAGTCTTCTAGTTGATTACCCGCTTCCATCCATTCATTTTCTAGCTCTTTATAAAAGGTTTTTAAAACTTCATAAAAAGTTTGACTATTGCTTTTTTTGAGGAAATCTACAAATCTTTTTTTATCTGAATATCGCAAAGCTCCCATCACATTAACTCTCCCTTGCCTTTCGGGCAAAGCCCGACGCTGCGCGAACGGTCTCCTCTAACTTTTTTTCGCTTTCCTCTTTTACACCAGTTTTTTCTTCTGATGACTCTCAAACTAAATCCGCTTTCATCCCAAAACCATACCTGAAGACGCTCTGGGCTTTCTTTTTCTATTTTTAAATACTCATCTAGTTTCTTTTTAAATGCTTCCCTTTTTTTAGGGTCTTTTTTAGAATCTAAGCTATACTTTGACCAAAGGTAAACATATTTTTTCTTGACTAGTATCCTACGAACTTGAGACCCACTTAACTTGATGCCTGTTGTATCTTCTAAATTAACGGCTAATTTTTGAGCTGTCCATCGACCAAATTCATATCCTAATTCTTCGGGTTCTTTTTCGACTAATTCTAATAATACTTCTATATATTGTTTTGTTGCTTTTTGGTGATTGCCTTTCATTCTTTTATCTTTAAGACTCTCTAAGTCATCTGGATCTCCGTGGACACACCAATAACAGACTGTGTTCTTTGAACAACCCAAAACTTCAGCAATTTCTAACTGTGTTTTTCCACTATTCAACAACAGCAAAATTAAAATACGTTCTCTAATATTTCCATTTTCTTCTATTTTTAAGGCTTTTTGAAGTATTGTTTTTTGCTCTTGTGTCAGATAATTTTTTGCTGGCATATTTCCTATTATTGGGTTATTTATTAATTTTTATTATACCAATTTAAATGCCGAACAGCTTAATGTTACCCTAGATAATACTTCTCTGGATGTTAGCGGAGTTGCAACTCCCCTCAGAATTCAAGATACCTATGCCTTAGCCCTAAACCTCCGCCGTCCTGAACTAGAGCAAAATCAGACCCAACGCACCCAACCAGTCCCCTCCAGCTTTCTAGAACAATTGAACCCAGCAGGCTGCTTGATGCCTGACCAAATCGGCAGTTCCATTGGTCAAACTCTGGTCTTAACAGTTTGGTATACAGAACAAAAACGCTTTATTCCCTGGAAGTTACTGCAAAATCGCCAGGAATTAAGACAACTGGCTGACGAGTGTTTGCGAGCCTTCATTCCTGCTCAAATTCCCTGTCCTAACTTCAATCAAGAAGGGGAATTATTCGGCAGTCCGATTTTTGAATACGGAGTTCCTAATCAACCAGAAAAATACTGTCATATCCTGGTTTGGATTTTTTGGGAACCAGAAGCCAGTGATAAGTTTATCGATTACTATTCCAATTTTATTAACTTATTTTGTTATCGAAATAAAGTCATCCGTGCTTATGAGCTTAATCGTCAGATTTATCAGGTAATTAAAAAGGAGTATCAAACCATTGAGCAGTATTTTGACGAAACCTTTAAACACTGGCCAGCTAGTCAAAGCTTGAGTCAAGCAGAGTTAAATAAATTCAAGGAAGATATCAAATCAGTTTCCCAAAAGGCATTAGACTACTCTCGCTTACTCCGAGATTTAGACCATTATCGACTAACAATTACTATTAACGCTGAAAACTATAAGCGAGAACTGAGGGATATATCTGGCAAACTCCCCCAAGATGACCTGAGCTTTCTACAAACATTTTTCAATGATTGCCGCCTCTTTCAAGAACAAATCCAATCAGATTTGGGCTATTTTGGGAATGGTGCTGCACTACTGGAACAAGCCCTAAGTGCGATCCGAGCCCGAGTAGACATTGACCAGGCAGAAAGGGAGAAAAGATTAGAACGTTGGATTGCCCTGGTGGGTACTGGTTTAGCGGTCAGTGGTATTTCTTCCCAAACCGCTGGTAAACCGCTAGAGTCTATTATCTACCCGAAACAATCCTTAGATTGCCCCAAGACTGGTGTTACACCTTGCTTGACTTACAGTGTCGTGTTTGTGCTATTTCATGTTGGAGTTGGTGCGATCGCTGCGTTTATTTTAAATGGAATTATCAATCTGGTATCAAAAAGGGAATAGGGAACAGGGAATAGGGAACAGGAATAGAATAGTAGGGTGGGCAAAAACCGTTTAGTTCTTTTGAGAATTCTAGAAGCTATAATTTTGCCCACCCTACTTAATGGCTATATCATTGGTTATCCCGCAACCAATTCGACAAATCGACGCTGGTGGTAAAATCTGCCATAGCAACTCCTAAACCTTCTAATTGGTCTAGAGATAATTGTTGAATTTCCTCTAGAATTTCTGAGGGAATTGCACCAATTTTGCCTTCTAGTTGACGGGATATCAATCCCTGCATTAATAATCTCCCTTCTTCCCGACCTTGTTCGAGAGCTTGACGAATTTCACCTTTGCGGTCTTCCATAAACACTTCTCGTTTGTGTAATTCTTCCAAGTCTTTTCTACTCATATTGGCTTGATTAGCTATGGTTAGCGCCTGAGCAATTTCCGGGATTTCTGATAAGGTATCGGGAATTGCTTCTAAATTTGGGGCTTCCTTCATAAAATATATCCATTTCTCCGATGCCGTTTCTAACTCTTCTAAAGACCGGGAAAATTTCGGCAGTTCCACAAACACCATGCTTAGGTGTTGGTTTCGGTAGATAAACTTCTCTTGCTCTTCTTGAAATAGAAATCGAGTTAGGTATCGGTCGGTTTGCTCAAACATGGTGAAGTCTGTAATTGTTAAAGCAATCACCGGCTTAAGTTTAGAATATCCTTCTCCATATTTTAATTGAGTGCTATAGGTTTTGGCGAGATTATAGATTACTCGTTTATCAAAAGCTGGAACATTTAACACTTGCATTTCAATAATTACCGTCGAGCCGTCATTTAGAATCGCCTTGACATCCAGGTATGTATCCTTTAACTCCGTAGTATGGCCAGCATTATATGGGTCAATAATCTCTAAGTTATTTATCCGAGATTCTCCTTGATATATCAGAGCATTTAGAAAGCTAATCAGGACTTCTTTACTTTCAGAGGAACCAAAGATTTTCTTAAAAGCAAAGTCGGTTTTGGGGCTGATAAATCTCATGGTTAATTATTGATTGGTGATTGTTGATTAATGAATTTCACTGGTACAACACTACTACTTAATAGGCTTGTAGGGTGGGCAAAAACCGTTTAGTTCTTTTGAT
Source organism: Moorena producens 3L (assembly GCF_000211815.1). Classification (GTDB taxonomy): domain Bacteria; phylum Cyanobacteriota; class Cyanobacteriia; order Cyanobacteriales; family Coleofasciculaceae; genus Moorena; species Moorena producens. Next base: position 16,842 of record NZ_GL890940.1, on the reverse strand, counting down.
AATTCTAGATTCTATAATTTTGCCCACCCTACTTAATAGCTATATCATTGGTTATCCCGCAACCAATTCGACAAATCTACGCTGGTGGTAAAATCTGCCATAGCAACTCCTAAACCTTCTAATTGGTCTAGAGATAATTGTTGAATTTTATCTAGAATTTCTGAAGGTATTGCACCAAGTTTGCCTTCTAGTTGACGGGATATCAATCCCTGCATTAATAATCTCGCTTCTTCCCGGCCTTCTTGTTTACCTTCTTCTCGGCCTTGTTCCCGACCTTCTTGTTTCCCTTCTTCCAGAGCTTGACGAATTTCACCTTTACGGTCTTCCATAAACACTTCTCGTTTGTGTAATTCCTCCAAGTCTTTTCTACTCATATTCGCCTGATTAGCTATGGTTAGCGCCTGAGCAATTTCCGGGATTTCTGATAAGGTATCGGGAATTGCTTCTAAATTTGGGGCTTCTTTCATAAAATATATCCATTTCTCCGATGCCGTTTCTAACTCTTCTAAAGACCGGGAAAATTTCGGCAATTCCACAAACACCATGCTTAGGTGTTGGTTTCGGTAGATAAAGTTATCTTGGTCTTCTTTAAATACAAATCGAGTTAGGTATCGGTCGGTTTGCTCAAACATGGTGAAGTCTGTAATTGTTAAAGCAATCACCGGCTTCAGTTTAGAATATCCTTCTCCATATTTTAATTGAGTGCTATAGGTTTTGGCGAGATTATAGATTACTCGTTTATCAAAAGCTGGAACATTTAACACTTGCATTTCAATAATTACTGTCGAGCCGTCATTTAGAATCGCCTTGACATCCAGGTAGGTATCCTTTAACTCCGTAGTATAGCCAGCATTGTATGGGTCAATAATCTCTAAGTTATTTATCCTAGATTCTCCTTGATAGATTAAAGCATCTAGAAAGCTGATCAGAACTTCTTTACTCTCAGAAGAACCAAAGATTTTCTTAAAAGCAAAATCGGTTTTGGGGCTGATAAATCTCATGGTTAATTATTGATGGATGATGGGGAGCGGTTTTTGAAGCATAAAATCTGGATTAGAGCAGTATTTTTTCGCTAAATTCGCCACTACCACTATTATGTTTATGATTATTATATCTTATAATAGTACAAATATACTTAATAATATATAACGGGGTATATAGCAATAAAAAACCGTCAGCATATGCTTACTACAAAGCTGACCGCTGATCGCTGACCGCTGACCGCTGTATGCTTACCCTAAGGAATTTTAGCTAAAGCTTCGCGAACGACATCAGAACCAACACCAACTAGGCATGAATTTTCAGTTAGATGACGTTTCCAGGCTCTACTACCTGGTTGCCCTGCAAATAATTGCAGCATATGTCTGGTAATTTTATTCAGCTTAATACCTTTGCCTACCCAGTGATCAATATAGGAAAACATGGCTTCGACCACCTGATGGCGAGTTGGGGGTATAACTGTATCGCTATAGATATCACAATCAGCTTTGGCAAACAGATAGGGATTGTCGTAAGCTGCACGCCCAATCATTACCCCATCGACATACTTCCGTTGTTCTCGCACTTGTTCAAGACTAGTGAATCCACCATTAATTTCCACGAATAAGTCAGGTAACTCCTGCTTGAGACGATGGACGTCACTGTAACGTAAGGGTGGGACGTTGCGATTCTCTTTTGGACTCAAACCCTGTAGCCAAGCCTTGCGAGCATGTACAGTAAAATGCTGACAACCGGCCTCTGAGACAATGCGCACAAAGTTAGCCATGTCTTCATAGCGGTCAAGGTCATCAATACCGATACGGTGCTTGACAGTAACGGGTATGTTCACTACTTTAACCATATCCTCTACACAGCGTGCGACCTGGTCAGGCTGCGCCATCAAACAAGCTCCAAAATTGCCATTTTGCACCCGACTACTGGGACAACCAACGTTGAGATTAATCTGGTCATAGTCCATAGCTTCAGCAATTCGGGCACATTCAGCTAAGTCACTGGGAGTGTCACCACCAACTTGTAAGACTAGGGGTTTCTCCTGTGGGGAAAACCCTAGCAAGCGTTCGCGATCGCCATGAAGAATTGCTGCACTGGTGACCATTTCGGTGTAGAGTAAGGTCCGTCCTGTAATCTGGCGCATGAAATAGCGATAGTGGCGGTCAGTGCGATCCATCATTGGCGCAATACTTAAGGGATAACCGCTACTAATAATTTTGGATTCCGTTGGAAGTGATTCGGGTGAAATAGCTCTACTCAGGGGAGTCATGGGTCGAGGCAGTTATAGCGCTACACGCAAGTCAGAAGTTAGAAGTCAGAAGTCAGAAGTAAGCTATGACTAAGTTTTGGAGTTTATGAATGTCAAACATCTGAATGGGTAGTGCTATACTATCAAGAAGCGTTCGCGCAGCGTGGCCGTAGGCCAATCGCATTTATCCCCAGCTTAACAATTTAGATTAACTTAAACAGTCTCGCGCAATAACTTTCACCTGTTCATAATTCAATTTCCCTTGACCATTGCGCGGTAAAGATTCTACCGCCACCCAATCCTTAGGACACTTGAATTTACTCAAATTCCCCTCTACGTTCTGTTGCACCATCGCAACAGAAACCTGATCGGAACTAGGTACAAAAACAGCGGTTACTACTTGACCCCAATAGTCATCGGGTAAGCCAATCACACAAACATCACTGACGAGCCCTGTGCCACGAATTACCTGTTCTACCTCAGCGGGAAACACATTTTCACCACCGGTAATAATTTTGTTACTGCGACGCCCAACAGTATATAAGTAACCCTGTTGATCGAAATATCCTAAATCGTCGGATTGTAGCGTTTGGACTCTGTTGGGAAATTTACTTAGCTCAGACTCTAGGGCGATATTTTTACTAGCGCTATAGTAGCCATGGAATAAGGACTTTGCCTCAATAGTAATCACACCGGTAGAGAGCGCCTCCACGATTTCCCCAGTACCATTGCGAATTGTCACCTTGGCATGGGGTAACACCTGACCACAACTATTGTTAGCACTGTTAGCACTGTTACCACTGAGGAAATCTTCAGGTTTAAGGGTCACTACACCAGAAGCGGTTTCGGTCATGCCATAGGTGAGAGCTAAAGGAATACGATCTTGTCTTGCTTGTGTTAATAGGGATTCCCAAGCCGGAGCACCCCCTAACAACACTGTCCGAAAGCGGGATAACCAGTCAACCGCATCTTGGTTGATCAGCTTGGCTAGTTGAGTCGGTACCAGAGAGATAAAAAATTCTTTGGGATCAATATCTCGTCCTTTGCCAGCTTTGAGGGCTTTAAAGGGCAAAATCACCATACGTCCACCGGTGGTTAGCGATCGCATAAACTGCATCAAACCACTGACATGATACAGAGGCAACACACAAAAGGAATTCACTGGCTTGTTCCCAAAATACTGATGAAACCCTGCTACTGATGCCATCAAGGTTTCCCAAGTGTGAATGGCAAAGCGGATTTTGCCAGATGACCCCCCTGTGGGAATCATAATGAGTGCTGAGGGGTTAATATTGATGATTGAATATTGATTATTGAGCCTTGAGTATTGATTATTGAGTATTGATGGCTCAATAATCCTGGCTAATTCTCCGATAATTATATCGGGATGGATTTGGTTAAGGACTTGTTGCCATTCTGGTTTTACCCAGTGGGGATTGCCTAAGAATATATGACAATTACTAGCAACAGCAGCTAGGAAAGCGGCGATAAATTTAAGAGGATTTTGCTCTACTAAAAGGATTTTCGGTGCTTTTTCCTGGTAAAGTTGGGAGAATTGCTGATAGTATTGCTCAATAATTTGCTGAACTTGCTGGCTATCATAGCCAATCAGCCATTGTTCACCAGAACGGTGTTGGACATAGCTTAGGGGCTGTTGTACGTATGAATCTTCCCCACATTTACTCTTTAACGCTTCAACCATCTAACCAAATCACCTTAACACCCAATAACCTTAAACATTCCAACCTTTAACCATCTAACCTTGGCCAAAAGGTCACGCTACGCGAACGTCCATCGCTTTCAACCTTGATTAAACCAATGGTTGACACCAAAACCTACAGCGCGCTTGAAGTCAGAGAGTTCTGCTGCTAACTGGAGAACCGCTTGTTGACCAATTGTAGTTTCCAAGGCGGATGAAAACACGGTATCAATCGGATAGGTTTGGCAAAACTGCCGTAGTCGTTTCCGAGAACCTGCGATCGCAGCTTTAATCACAAAAATTCCTCGCCATCCCCGCTGGTAACACTGTTCAAGTTGGTCAAGGGTTGCCACAGATTCATCCAATGCGATCGCAGTGGAATAGTTGTGGCTCATCTCCAACATCACATCGAACTGCTCTGGAGGTAGGGGCTGTTCGATAAACTCAACGGCTCCCATAGTTTCACATACTATCAGCCACTGCTCAGCTTCTGGTTGAGTCAATCCCCCATTGGCATCCAAACGCAATTGGCCAGAAGCTGGTATTGCTTCAAGCAACTCCTTAACTATCTTGATTTCATCCTCAATCGGAGCAATACCAATTTTCCATTTAAAGGTTCGGTATCCCTGATTCCAGGGGGCTTTCCAGGACTGTTTGGCTGCTTGATTACTCGGCAACAAGTAACTGTAGTGTTGTTTACTTTGTTCAAAGTCCTTTGTAGAAAGTCCTTTGCCAATTACTAGCTCCCAAGCCGATTCAAACCCAAATTGACAGCAGGGGAGTTGAGCAGGAATGGCGAAAATCTCCTCTGTAGTAATCTCCTGAGGTAATTGCTCGCAAAAATTAAAGGCTTGTTCCAGAGTTTCCGAACCAAACCAAGGGATAGGAGCAATTTCACCCCAGCCAATGTTCCCTATTTCATCACTAAGGCTAAGAATGATACCTTCTCTGACTGTCCATTTGCCATGACTAGTAGACAACGGATGCTTAAAGGGACGCTGGTATGGGTGAAACTTGAACTGATAGTTCGTCATTGATGAATTGCTAATTGCTATTTTTAATTGCTATTGCGCTGCATCCCTATGTAAGCTATCAGCTATCAGCTATCAGCTATCAGCTATCAGCTATCAGCTTTCAGCTTTCAGCTTTCAGCTTTCAGTGATCAGCTTATGGGTTATAGCACTACGCATTCAGATGTAAGACAATTCCTAAACTCCGAAACTTAGTCATAGCTTACTTCTGACTTCTGACTTGCGCGTAGCGCTATATCACAGCATCGAAGCCTGCAGGGTTATTCACAGCGTCGTTCGCACAGCGTGGCCATTCGCGTAGCGTGGCCAACGGCCAAGGCCAAAGCCTGTACCACGCAGATGGTGCTTTTGAATAAAATAAGCTGACCGCTAACGGTTGAGAGCTAACCACTGACGGCTGACCGCTGACGGCTGACCGCTGACGGCTGAATGCTTACATCCCGATTCCCGATTCCCGATTCCCGATTCCCGATTCCCGATTCCCTATTTCCTATTCAACACTTCTAGGTTTAGTCAATACCAATACTCCTAATGTTCCGCCAACAATCGGGTAGTGAGTTGCACGAAAGCCTACTTGCTCTGCTAAAGATTCTTGCTCCGGACCACGGGGAAATCGCTGTATACTCGGCCAGATATAGGCATACTCTTCCTCAAGTCCTTGCTGACGGGCTAGGGGAACAACAATCGTTTCCATATACCACTGTTCAAACTGCCGAAACAGTGGCTGAGAGGGTAAGTGAAAGTCAAGAATTGCTGCTTTAGCGCCTGGTTTAACAATACGGTAAATCTCCTTTAGGCTTTTGGGGATATCTACGACATTACGTAATCCATATCCCATAGTTGCTCCGTCAAAGGTATTGTCAGCAAATGGTAAATCTAAAACATCCGCCTCTACCCACTCAATGTGTGGTTCAGAGGATTTTTGTTTTGCGATCGCTAACATCTGGGGCGCAAAATCTACTCCATACACCTTTCCTTGAGTGCCTACTTTCTCCGCTAATAGTCGAGTCAGGTCTCCACTGCCACAACAAAGGTCAACACAGGTATCTCCTGGCTTAGGCTCAGCCCATTTAACCGTCATCAGCTTCCAAATGCGATGCTGACCCCAACTGATCCAGTCATTAAGCTGGTCATAGTTAGAAGAGATGTTATCAAAAATTCCCTGAATCTCCTGGGATTGCTCTGACATGATTCATTCAATGAAGGTTAATTAAGGTTAATTACGAAACCGACACCCAACAAGAGTCCACTCCAAAAATGTAGCGCTACGGCAATAAACTTACAATTACTCACCTTTTCCGGTTGGTTGTAATGAGCGTTAACATGGCGGCAAAGCTTGATAGCAAAGGGCAATCCCACCAAAGTGAGTAATGTCCATATGGGGAATAGCCCCATGAGCACAAACCCACCAGTAGCAGCGAATAGGCTACCACAAATCCAGGGCAACAGTTGAGCACCTCGTTTGGTGCCAAGGCAAACAATAGGCGATCGCTTCCCAGCTGCTATATCATCCTTTACTTGGTGAAAATGGGAGCAAAATAGAATTAACATAGTCCCAAGACCCACAATTATCGATGCCGCCAGGTTAGTCACAGACCAACTCTGGGTTTGACTGTAGTAGGCAGCTGACATGCCTAACGGACCAAAGCTCAAAAAGGCCAGAATCTCTCCTAGACCTTGGTAGCCCAGGCGGAAGGGAGGTCCTTGGTACATATAGCCAAGGCTGCAGCATAGGAGTACTAACGCCATCAATGTTAAGTCTTGCTGCCACCAGCAGATCAGTAGCATGCCAAGGATAGCCAGTCCTAAACACAGGTTCCCTAGCCAAAAAATTAACGATTTGTTTCCCGTCAGGTTCACTATCGAGTGAGCTTTGTTTTTATCAATCCCAGTCTCAGAGTCAAACACATCGTTACTCAGATTCTCCCAAGCCAGAATCAGAATCGAAGCACTGACAAAGGTCAAAAATATCGTCCAATTGAGGTGATTGGTCTCAAACCATGCCACAGCAGCTGCTACCCAAACATAGATAATTGCCACGCTATACATGGGGGGCTTGATGGCTGCTAGCCACAGTTTCTGTTTGGAGCTAGGAGCATTAATTGTGTTTGTTGTCAAAATAGTCACGGAATATGAATGCCAGTCGTGCTAGAGTGACCGTCAAACCATAAACCAATACTGCTGGGACTGTTCAAGCTTTGGGTCAACGGTCTTCAACGGTGTTAAGGGGCTGACTAGCAGAATACCATTAATCCCAATCAAGGTCGTGAATTGATTATAGGTTAATATTTTGTAAATTTTATTTAAAAAATATTAACTAAAGTTGTAAAATAACAACTATTAATATAAGACTTACGAAAAATTGAACCCTAAACTATATAAGTAGTAGGGTGCGTTATTAACGCACCCTGTAAGTCTTGTAAGCAATCCTAAAAAGTATGACTCAAAAGTATGACCAGTAATGTCAAAGTGCTAGCACGGGATACTCTAGAGATAAAGTCGAAACAGCAAAGATTTGGACTGCCATCTAAATTGGTAGGTTTAGTCTTGGCGATCAAAAAGTATTTCCCAGAAGCTATCAATAGCTTAACGAAAGTTATTGGTAATCGAATCAGACTCTTAGAAAGAGCAGAGATGCTGGCAGATGCTACCAGTTTCCAACGTACTGCAATTATTATGTCAGCCGTGAAACTTGGTGTTTTTGATTATCTGCACAAGCATCCCGGAGTTTCTGCTAATTTAGTAGCCAGGGACTTGAATCTTAATTTGATATCAACCGAGCGATTGCTTAGGGTTTTGGAGAGTCTCGGTTATCTCAACAGTAGCCAAAGTAGCCAAACTAATCATGATCAAGGTGTTGGCTATGTTAACACCAAAATAACTAAGAATTATTTGGTTAAAGAAAGTCCAAGTTATTTGGGTGATTATTACAATCTAGTCTCTCAGACATGGTCATCCTGGTTATCATTAAATTTAACTATCCAAACTGGCAGCTCAAATCAGCAGATGGATTTGTTTAATGGTAATGATGAAACCCTTTATGAGTACTATGCATTTGCTAACGAATATCTGAAAGAACCGTCCCGAGAATTGTTCACTAAAATTCCTATTGATCAGGTTAAGAGAATTATTACTGGCGAAGTGGGTATTACCTTTATAGGCAAGCTACTGGAACGCAAACCCGATGTAGACTTTGTGCTGGCAGGCTTGGAAAATCAAATTAATTTTTTAGAGCGACTTTTAAGCAAGTATCCTTTACCTAAATCTCCGGAAGAGATTATTATATCTCCCGAGGGAAACGCTTTGTCTGACCAGTGGGGTGCTAATGAAGAGTATGATATTGTATTCTTATTTAGAAAATTGTCCTACAGCGATTATGGTAGCCAGTTTATCAAAAAATCTTTTCAGGTTTTAAGACCAAAGGGTATGGTGATTATCCTGGAACCTACCACTGACAGTTTGGTTCCTTCACCATCATTTTTGCCAGAATTAGAAATAATGGATTTATTGATTGGCGGAGTCAAAGCTCCCCCGCTTTACTCCACCGATAAAATTGTTAACCTCTTAAGAGAAGTAGGCTTCATTAAAACTGAAGTGGTGTCTACTCAAAAGGGCAGCTTTTTATTTGTAGTAGGTTGGAAAAATTAATCAGGGATTGTTTATACTAATATCCCCTTGATTTCCGTCTTGATTAGTGACCAAATAAATGATTGGTCATCAAAACCAAAATTTTTACTACCAAAACTATTGCTCATCATTAAAATTAAAAAGCGATGCAGCGCGGTCTTGGGGAGGCAGCGCGGTCTTGGGGGTTTCCCCCATGAGCGACTGCCGTGGTTCCCCCCATGAGCGACTGCATCAAGAAATGATGGTGAGCAATTATATAATTCTAGGGTAAGCGCAAGAAAAATCAAACCAAAATGTGATAGCGATGCAGCGCGGTCTTGGGGAGGCAGCGCGGTCTTGGGGGTTTCCCCCATGAGCGACTGCCGTGGTTCCCCCCACTCGCGCTTTGCATCAAGAATAGAGCAAGGATTATGACCATAGTAAGCCTTGATTATCATAATTATTGAAATTAATTATCAATAGTTTGGAGAATACCCCCTATTTATTGATTTTTGCCCTTACCCTGCTTTTCTTAATTGCCAAACATGCTGATAATTGATCATTAGTAACTATAAATTCTGTAAGTTAAAAAGTTATGTAAAAACAAGTTAAGAACTATGTAGTAAAGAGCGTTAGCGCAGCGTGGCCTACGGCCAATCGCGTTTGTGTTGTTGTTCATTGAGGTAAACACTCCTGTAATTCAAGAAAGCCTATATATGTTAGTCATTCCCTGCCCTGCTAACCTCTTTCATGAGCCTAAAGAGTTACATCAGTTTCTCTTAGCCTGCCAGAAAAAATCTCAAAAACAAGGTATTGCCAAAATTGCCAGTATTTCTCAAGAAATTTCACCCCTCGACCCACTGGCGGTTTTTCAGGCAATTCGGGATAGAGCCGCCCCTTTTGCCGCCACCCCCGAGCCCCTACACTTCTATTTTGAAAATATAAGTAATCAAGAATCAATTGTTGCTATTGATGCGGCTGTATCCCTTAAGTTAGCTGGTGAACAACGGTTCTATAAAGCACAACAATTTATCGACTCATGTTTAGCTAACACCATAATTAGTGGTGAAATAGAGCAGCGATTGGCTGGACCTCATTTCTTCTGTAGTTTTACGTTTTTTGCTGACAAGTTTAATAGTAACAACCCTTTCCCATCTGCCACTATTTTTCTACCTCGCTGGCAAATTTCACTTTGTCAAAGCCGATGTGTAGTAGTGGCTAATCTTGAAATCAACTCTCAAGTTAATCTGGATTGGCTGGTCGAAAGCGTAGGTCGGCAGTTCAATCTAATCACCTCTTCTGGTCGTCTGCTCTACTGTTTTACTGGTAAGGCTAACCATCATGAATTTCTCAAGCAAGATTCAAAAAAAGCCAAAGACTTCAAATTATCGGTTTCATCAGCCTTAAAATCTATCCAAGCCAATCAATTTAGCAAAATTGTCCTTTCCCAAGCCGTCGATGTCGTCTCACCAATACCGTTTAATCTGGTAGATTCTCTGGACAATTTGCGCCATAACTATCCAGATTGCTATATTTTTTCGATCAGTAACGGCAAAGGCAAAAACTTTATTGGCGCTAGTCCTGAACGTCTGATTAGTATTTACGACCATCAGTTAGTGACGGATGCTTTAGCAGGGTCTGCTCCACGAGGTCAAACCCCAGCTGAAGATGCGGATTTGGCGAACCAATTACTTAGTAGTGAAAAAGAGAGACGTGAACATAACGCAGTGAGTGAATTTATTATCCAACGTCTTTGTCAACTGGGTTTGGAACTGGATTTTTCGCCATCTCCCCAACTGCTGAAACTGTCGAATATCCAGCATTTATGGACTCCGATTAAAGCAGCATTACCAGCTCATGTCAATCCCCTAGAGATTATAGCGAAACTGCATCCTACTCCAGCAGTGGCTGGTGTTCCTACCAAAATTGCTTGTGAGCAAATCCGACACTACGAAACCTTTGACCGTTCTCTGTATGCTGCTCCCCTCGGATGGATAGATTATCAAGGCAATAGTGAATTTATCGTTGGGATTCGGTCTGCTTTGATAGCAGGTAATCATGCTCGACTCTACGCTGGTGCTGGAATTGTTGCTGGTTCTGATCCCAATAAAGAACTGGCGGAAATTAACCTGAAGCTAATGGTGCTTCTTAAAGCCTTAGTTTAACCCTGTGTTCATTGGTCGTTGCTGTTGGATAATCAGTTAAAATAATTTCGATATCATGAATTGTAACAATTATAGCAATTCTTATAGCTATGAGGTACAAAGCGATCCCCCTAAATCCCCCTTAAAAAGGGGGACTTTGAGGTTAAAAAGCGTACCTCATAACTGCAATTAACGCGCTTATATTTGATAAATGCTATATAAGTTTCACTATGAGTTAAGAGGAAATCGAGAGCAACCACGGATTCTTTTTTGCCATGGATTCATGGGTAGCAGCCAGGAATTTGATGAAGCAATATCATTACTCTGTGAGGAATTTTGTTGTCTAGCTGTTGATTTACCTGGTCATGGTAAGACCAAAGTTTTAGGTGGGGATGAGTGCTACACTATGCCAAACACTGCTCACGCCTTAAAGGAATTACTAGAGCAGTTAAACTTTGAACCATGCTTTTTAGTTGGCTATTCTATGGGAGGTCGATTGGCTCTCTACATGACCCTTCATTTCCCCGAATGTTTTAGTAAAGTAGTACTCGAATCAGCATCTCCAGGGCTAAAGACTCAAGCAGAACAATTAAAGCGCCGTCAGCGAGATTTGCAAATTGCCGAAAAATTGGAAACTGGGGATTTATTGACCTTCTTATCAAATTGGTACAATCAGCCTCTGTTCAGCTCCCTCAAGCAGCATCCTAAATTTGAACAGATGATCAAGATTCGACAACAAAATAATCCTCTGGAATTAGCTAAATCTCTGCGTCATATCAGTACAGGATGCCAACCATCTCTGTGGGAATCACTCCAACATAATCAAGTTCCTTTGCTTTTGCTAGTTGGAGAGTATGATCATAAATTTAAATCGATTAACTCAGAAATAGTAACACTTTGTACAGAAGCTAATTTAAACGTCATTGCTGATTGTGGACATAACATCCATTTTGAGAACGTCAATGAATTTGTTAAAAATGTTAGACAATTTTTTTAGGGATTAGGAATTATAGCAAAGGTAACAGCGGATCTGGGAGTAGGAATTAGGGATTAAGCATTAGCGGGACTTAAAAGAAATTAGCCCCAAACAAAGCCTAAATCCTTGATTTAAGCTGCCAATACGTTCGTTTGTGTTTGGATCCATCGCCAAAAACCAAAAGACATTGCTGTCCGAAAAGCCTCCAACGTTTCCACAAACGTGGACTTGAGGTCGCAACCACTCCCTGAGTTCTTGCACAACCCGAAAGATACCTGGATGCCAGTAAAACTAAGTCTCGGTGCTGCTGACTTCTACTCGGTAGCCCTGCTGTACTTGGTAGATGCCTGCTTCAGTGACAGCATGAGAGATGACTTGGACTGGGGACTTTTGGGTTAGCATTTGATCAAGGTGAGAGGCTCCTTAATTGGAAAATACTAACTTATTGGATTTAGTGGCTGGTGGGCTGGCGATTGCTATCTTAATAAGTGGTCTGCTCATGCTATTTAAGGGCATATCGGCATTTGGAGACTTTCGGTAAGTAGCGATCGCCAAGGTAAAACCACGTTGGGGATTCAAGATAAAGCTACCTTAATACATGAAATTAGCAAAGGAAAAATTTTTGTTGAAAATCTAAAAAGAAATATCGAGAGAGCCAACCCAAGAGGAGGCAGCAACATCAAGGTAAAAACCGCACTATAAGAGAGCGGTAGTTGAGGGAAGTAAAATTCAGGTCGTCGTCCAAAGAACCATCCAAAACGTCTACCTAAATTCACAAACTCAATCATTATCATCCGAAAAGAAGCAATTTGAAAATCTGCACGATAGAGATAGCCATTATGCAAGTTTTCTACCTCTGATTTATGAAGCTTGTGAAGCTGTTTAAGCTCACTTCCAGTTTGATACATTTTCTGTAGGATAAGATTGTTGGCATTTGCTGCTCTTGCCTGTTCAGTTGCTGCAACAAAGTTTTCTGTGATTGGTTGACGGTAGAAAACTTTCTCTTCTGCATCCTCAACCAGTTCAGGTATAGGAATACTAGGATATGTAACTAGGGGCATCATCCTTTGCCATTGGGTATTAAGAATTTGAGTGTGCTTTAACCGCCCACTGCCACTACATGTACCACAAGTTTCATATTCTCTACGGGTTTTTGTATTACCTTCTGAATCAGTTTCAGTAACAGTTGTCATAACTTGCCCTGTTCCTCCACACCTCCAGCATGTTTCTACAACGTCCCATTGGCTAGGAAGCCAGAGCGGATCAATCCAATTCACATAGCCATTGGGAGGATGAAGAGGAAATAGGTCATAATCCCACATGGGTACAGCAGGACGCTGAAGTGGGCGATAGGTGCCAGAAGCACCACCAAGAGTGATATACCGCCGTACAGTGAGGTAACGTAGCATAGCAACGGCAAATTCCTCATATTGAACCTCAACCAAGTTCAAGAATCTTGCCAAGTTCCGAACAACAAAGATTCCTCGCTCTTCTAAATTCTTACAACCCCTGCTGATACGATCTGCCAGTTGATTTTTCTGTAGTGAACCTAGTTTTAGTTGTGGGTCAATATAAATTTGCTCAAGATATGAGGTGTAATGCTTAATTTTTTCTGCAATGGGATTATATACTCGCTTAACTCTTGTATACGACGATTCTAAGATTAAGTCTGCTATCATTCGCAGCCCATATAAAGACAAGATTATTGCAACTATAACTACAGTCGTGTAGAATTTTAAATTTAAATACCTAAGGCAAAAGATACTCAAAAAAACAATCCCAACTTTAACAAGCAAAGATTGATTTAAATTCAGGAATGTGTAATCCCTATTGTTGAATATTATCAACACAATTAGCGTAGGAATAATGGCAATAGTGGTTAATATAAAAGATGTCTGAATAGAAGGTATTTGCGATAAAACATCCTGTATTGAAGTGGTAAAATCTATTTCAAAATTGTATTCATTATTTTTGAATAGGATAAAAAAGATCAATCCTATACATGTTACACCTATCACAGCAATTAAATATCTAACTATCCGCTCTTCAACATTTTTGGGAGATTTTTCATTAGGAAATCGTTCAAAACCCAAAGTTTTTAACAAGCGAGGATGAATTCCATAACGAACTGATACTCCATCTGTTTTGACAGGTAGAGGCTTCTGATTTGGAATTCTCAGAAGAGCATACTTTAAAGATTTAAGTGTAATAGCAAATAAAAATGCCAATCCTCCGCTTAAAAGTAATTTACATGCGGTTTCAGATGATCGTGATTCATTAAAAACTAATTGAAAAATATTTGTCAAAGCAGCGAACGAGGTAAAAGCTAGTCCGTAACCAAAAGCACAAAATAAAGCCCAAAAAAGGCTACGTACTGGTAAAACCTCGTAAAATCTTGTCTCGATTAGTTGCTCAACTGTTGCACCAAACCTGAAGCGATGAAAAAGACTAGATATAAGAGTTCCTATAAAAAGCGTGGTAAGTATCCATAGCGTTGCTTCAAGCATAGAATTAGCTTCCCAATTCATGACCCTGGCGATGTATTCAATCCTTAAATGTTCCATGTTTGTGATCGTGAAAGAATCCCCCACAAATTCTGGGTGGCTGCATTTTAGATGGGGATAAGGGCCCCATCTAAAATTGTAAGCATTCAGCTAAGGCACTACCTGCTGAATGCTGAGTGCTAATAGCTGATTTTTAAGTATCTATATACTTATTGGGCTAATCACCAAGAATGATGCAGGAAACTTTCAAGACCAGTAAGCATTCAGCGGTCAGCGGTCAGTGGTCAGCTGAATGCTTACCTAAAATTTACCTTCTTCCTTCTGAGTCAGGAGTTGTCTGTCTTAGAGACGAATATTTTAACCTGAAATAGCTTCTATACATAGATTATATCCGATTTTAACTCATATTTATGTTTAAGTTACATTAGGGCAGTAAAACCTCGGTTGTCAACTCTCAACCCTCAACGGTCAACAAAATCAAATCAACATTTAACGAAGGTGCGGCTCGTTCTAACTAAGAGCCTCTAGTTTCTAGAGGGGTAAGAGTTAGGAGAATCGCGAGGAAACACCCTCAAAGATTCTTAACTGTCTTTCGGATGGTGGTGAAAACCCACCCCTTGAAGAGATAAGTGACTCCCTACCTGGCCACACCGAGTGGGCGGCAACTCCACAGAGTGAAGCTGGCAACAGGGCGCAAGCAGAACCAAAGCAGATAGGTATCACTGGCGCTAACGGGGAGGTGACAAGGGTAAAACTAGTCCTAGAAAAGTGTCTAAGAATGAAGCCACAATCTGAGATGTAAATAGTGTGCGACTTGACCCTCTCATTCTCACAGCATTCTTTTCGTGATAGCTGTAATCTCTGAGAAGAGGGTAGGCAAATTGGACTGCCCTAAATCACCAAAACAATCTGACAGACGGAACGAGTAAAAACGACAGCAAGTATGGGTCTGAGGAATAGTCGAACCTCGGTAAGTTATGCCGACTTAATCCCCACTGTCGGGTAGGATGCCACCCAAAACTGGTGGCGGGTATCCAGAATACACAAAACTAATGGAGAGCATGGGTAGACACATGTCAAATAGATATAGTGACCTATGGAAAAGCCAAAAGTGGAAACAACTCCGCCGGAACCTTTTCCGCCTACAGAAGCGAGTGTACAAAGCGGTTCGAGATGGTGACCTGAGAAAGGCGCGGTCTTTACAAAAACTGATTCTGAAATCCCGCTCAGCTCAATTAATGGCAATCCGCCAAGTGACACAGCTTAATCAAGGAAAGAAAACCGCCGGAGTAGATGGGAAAAAGTCCCTAAGCTACAAAGAACGGTTCGAGGTACTAGGAAAACTAAACGACCGTGCGGAAAATTGGACGCATCAAGGGTTGAGGGAAATACCAATACCTAATAAAAACGGTCAGAAGTTACCGCAAGAATAGGGCAGCCTTAATCATAAAGTTTTGACCCTTTTGCCCATAGCCGACCAACCATAAAGGCTGCCCTATTCTAAGGTTTCGTCTCCGGGAGTACAAGAATGTTAAAAGTACCAACAATCCAAGATAGAGCATGGCAATGTTTAGCAAAATATGCTCTCGAACCAGCCCATGAAGCTACGTTCAGTGCCGATAGTTACGGATTCAGAACAGGCAGATGTGCCCAAGACGCACAAAAACGCCTGTTCCTACATCTAAAATCAAACTCTAACGGCATCACAAAAAGAGTAATAGAACTAGACATCAAAAAGTGTTTCGACCGCATCTCCCACAGCTCCATAATGGATAGATTGCTAGCTCCTGCAAGTCTGAAGATGGGGATATTCAGATGTCTAAAAGCAGGCATCAATCCGGAATTCCCGGAGCAAGGAACGCCCCAAGGCGGTGTAGTCAGCCCACTCCTAGCCAACATTGCACTTGACGGAATAGAGAATATACACTCTAGCATCCGATATGCGGATGACATGGTATTTATTCTTAAGCCAAAAGATAATGCTGAGAAAATTCTAGAAAAAGTGAGGAACTTCCTAGCTCAACGCGGCTTAGAAGTAAATCAAGAAAAGACCAAACTAACCAATACGACAGACGGGTTTGACTTCCTGGGTTGGAAATTCCGAGTCCAGAAAAACGGAAAGTTCCGATGCACTCCCTCAGAGGAAAACCATAGAAACTTCCGGAAGAAGATAAAAACCGTGGTCAACAACTCGAATTATGGTGCCAAAATAAAAGCCCAAAAATTAGCCCCCATCGTACGTGGTTGGAGAAACTACCACAAAAGCTGTGACATGAGCAGTTCCCGAGATAGTTTATGGTTCTTGAATAAGACCGCAAACCGTAAGTTCCGCAAGGAAAAGAAAGTAAACCGGTACAAAGCCAACGAACTATGCAAGAAAAGCTTCCCAGCAGTCGGGTATAAACAAAACCAACACGTAAACGTAAAAGGAACCAAGTCCCCTTATGACGGAGACTTAGTCTACTGGAGCATGCGAAACTCCGTACTATACGATGATGCTACCGCCAAGGCTTTAAAAAGGCAAAACCATTCCTGTGGACATTGCGGACCAAATTCTTGAACGACCAGGTTGTACACCTTCATCACGTCGATGGAAACCAGCCAACTGGAAACGCAAGAATCTAAATGGGCAGTCCCATCAAA
>NZ_GL890939.1:24900-120428 GCF_000211815.1 Moorena producens 3L | reverse complement strand
GTCAACTGTCAAGCAACCCTTAATTCCTTAATTTGATGGCTGTGCCAGTGGCGGTAATGAGTAGCAGCACCCCCTTTTCATCAACGTTAATTGTTCCAGTATCCATACCAATGCCAATCACAGCATCTGCTCCTAGTTGTGAGGCACGTTGTTTCAATTCTTGGAGGGCTTCTTGGTGTCCTCTTTCAAAGACTTTTTCATAACTGCCAGTACGTCCCCCAATTAAATCTCGAATACCGGCAAAGAAATCCCGCAGTGCATTGGTGCCGTAAACCACCTCAGCAGTGACAATGCCCAAATACTCTTCAACAATCGCACCTTGAATAACATCAGTAGTGGTTACAATCATCAGTCCTGCCTCAAAAAATGGATCAAATGCCACCAGAATAGCTAATTTCTACGGCTAAATCATGGAATTATCTAAATATAATTACTTAATGGCATGCTACACCATCCTGACGTGCTGCCCTTTGCACCGCCGCAGCAACCGCAGGAGCAACTCGCTCATCAAATACTGAAGGAATGATATGTTCTCGATCTAAATCACTGGGATTAATCAGGGATGCGATCGCAAAAGCTGCTTCGAGACACATATTCACGGTAATGGTTGACGCCCGACAATCTATAGCGCCACGAAAAACCCCTGGAAAAGCCAGAACATTATTAATCTGATTCGGATAGTCACTACGACCTGTAGCCATTACTGCTACATCATCTACTACCAATTCTGGCTGAATTTCCGGGATAGGATTAGCCATAGCCATGACAATGGGCTTGTTTGCCATCGACCTGACCATGTCTGGGGTGAGAACCCCAGGTACACTCACCCCAATAAACACATCAGCATTGCCAATGGCACCAGCCAGAGTACCCGAAGCATCCACAGCAAATTCTTGCTTTTGCTCAGTCAAGTTAGGGCGTTTAGTGGAAATAATGCCTTGGGAGTCGCATATCCAAATTACACCTGCACCAGCTTTACGGAGTAACCGGGCAATTGCCATACCGGCAGCGCCCGCTCCATTAATAACAATTCTTACCTCTTCTAGGGATTTCTTGACTAGCTTGAGGGCATTGGTCAAGGCAGCAAGGGTGACAATAGCGGTACCATTCTGGTCATCGTGAAAGACTGGAATATCTAACTCCTGCCGCAGTCTGGCTTCAATATCAAAGCAACGGGGAGCACTGATATCTTCTAAGTTAATACCACCAAAAACCGGCGCGATAGTTTTAACGGTTTCTACGATCTGATCCGTATCTTGGGTAGCTAGGCAGATAGGAAAAGCATCAATACCAGCAAACTCTTTGAACAGCATTGCTTTACCTTCCATCACTGGCAAAGCGGCTTCTGGCCCTAAGTTACCCAACCCCAACACTGCACTGCCATCGGTGACCACAGCAACCATGTTGCTTTTAATGGTAAGGGAGTAGACCTGTTGTGGGTCAGATGCGATCGCTTTACAAATCCGACCCACACCAGGAGTGTAAGCCATAGCCAATTCAGATTGATGCTTAAGGGGGATTTTGCTGTTTACACTGATTTTGCCACCACGATGGAGGTTGAAGGTACGGTCATAGACATTTAGGATTTGGACATCGGGCACTTCCTTAACCGCTTGTACAATCTGTTCAGCCTGTTCAGTGCTAGCTGCATCTACGGTAATCTCGCGAGTAGCAATTTTCCGAGTTTTCTCCACCACCATAATTTCTCCCAAGTGACCGCCAACAGACGCGATCGCTTGAGTTACGCTGGCTAACATCCCGGCACGGTTGGGGTATGTTAAGCAAATAGTCAAACTGAAACTAGGATTTGGGGTCAGGTCTACCATGCTGTATGATCTGGGATTCTAGAAATATCTTGGCGCAAGCTGATTTCCTGCTATTTCAATCTAGACTAAACTAGACTTTAGTTCATAGTTGATCGCAAGCATGGGATAGGAATAATTTAGGGACCTCCAAAAAATCAACTATGCCATCCCTAGTAATGATAATCATTTAAGATGGAAAAACTGTCAATTGATTATTAATAAACCACTACTGACTGCAAGCTTTCTTGCCATCGGTGCTATTCTGGCAACGATTGCCAGTTTCGTTTTCGGCGTGCCCTGGCTGGTGCCAATTTTAGGAGCAGCAGTACCCTATCCGATCTTTTTGTTTCACGTTCGTCACCGTCAATACATGAGGGCCCTAGGGTGGATGCTGCTTTGGGCATTGTTTCAAAGTCTTGCGGTTGGGATTGGAACCGCATTGGCTCCAGAAACCGCAGCTCAGGTAATCCTAAATGGCTCTGACTACATCGAAGAGCAGCTTCTTTGGATTCGTACAGTAGAAGGAACAGAAGGATCCCTACGTTTGTTTCTGCCAGATCATGTCCAACAGTACACAGTTTTTTGCTTTCTATCCCTAGTGACTTTTGGAAGTGCAGCGCTAGTGCTGGGAACTTACTTGCTCAATTACATGAATTTCTACGTAGCACAGCTAGTACAGATCAGTGTCAATCCGTGGCTAGCTGCCCTAGTGGGATGGCCGCCCTGGTCTGTGCTGCGAGTGGTGGGATTTATCTGTACCGGAGTGGCTCTAACTGCTTTGGGACTTAATCTCGTTGCTAAAATCACCAGATCAAATTCCCAGCATCCCTTTCCTCAACGCTATCTCCTGATTGGTATTGGCTTTGTGGTTGCAGATATAATAGTCAAGGCAACTCTAGCACCGATTTGGCAGCAGCTTCTATCGTTTGCTCTTCTGGGCTAAGGTGACCCAGGAGAGCAAAAGCATTCTAGCCTCCAATCAACTGCCAGAAGCGATCATCGTCTGAAATAGCCTCAAAATCCGGATCATTACTGGCTTCTTCCCGATACCTTGGATTTAGCTCAATCGCCTGCTCTAGGTTTTCCACAGCTAAGGTTACTCGACCCTGGGAAGAATAAACTATTGCTTTGTTATAATAACCAGCAGCATACTCAGGTTGAATCTCCAAAGCCCGATTAATGCTTTCCAATGCCTGATCATTCTGTTCTAGCTTGACTAAGGTAGAACCTCTGTAATTCCAGGCTTTATGGGAGTCGGAATTTAATTCAATAGCCTTGTCAAAAGAGGCAACAGCTTCTTGGTATCTTTCTAATACATCTAGAGCCATGCCTCGATTCAACCAGGCTACTGTATTATCTGGCTGAACTTGAACAGCTTGGTCGAAGGAGCCAAAGGCCTCTTCATGCTTTTGTAGCATTCCCAGTGCGACTCCTCGGTCAACCCAAGCTTGATGATAATTTGGCTGAATTTCTAGGGCTTTGTCATAGGAAGCGATCGCATCTTCGTAGCGTCTCAACCGTCTTAGGGTCATGCCCCGGTTTAACCAGGCTTTGTAGTGGTCTGGTTTGAATTTAACCACCTTATTAAAAGCAACCACTGCTCCTTCATACCGCCGCAGTTCCATTAAAGCCAGGCCTCTTTGATACCAGCTATCTGGGTCATCTGGCTTGATTTCAATTACTTTGTCATAGGAAGCGATCGCATCTTGATACTGCTGTAGTTCCCATAATGCCATACCTCGCTGGTACCAAATATCAGGGTTATTCGGTTGAAGGTCAAGAACTTGATCATAGGAAGCGATCGCATCTTGATACTGCCCTTGAGAGAATAGAGTATTGCCCTGATTCACATAGTCATCTGGATTCAAGAACAACTTAGGATGGTTAGATTTGAGGCGTTCTAATTGTTCTGTCAGAGTTTGAGTGTTTTGCAGCACTTCAGACAGAGCAGCTTCTGCAATGGATGTTGGGGAAATCTCTGCTAGTTGTTGTAGAATCTTATCCTTCTCGGTTTGAGCATCAGATTCGACCTCAGACAGCTGAGCAGCCAAGGTTGTTTCCAATTTGTCCAGATTTTGAAGGATTATATCTTTTCGATTTTGAATGTCCGACTGTAAATCATAAAGTTGAGTTTTAGCCTCTGTTTCTAATTTTTCCAGACTCTGAATGGTCTGAGCCTTCTGGGTTTTAATTCCTGATTGAGAGTCATAAACTTCAGTGTTTAAGTTAGCCTCTAGCTCTTTCAGATGCTGGAGATTCTTATCAATTTGCACTTCAATCTTCGACTGGGATTTTGAAAGTTGTTCAGTAATGTCATTTCCTAATTGCTCTAGCTTCTGAAGAGCTAAATCGATTTTATGTTGAGCTTTTTGTTCAGCATCCACCTTAATGTCAGATAGCTGAGGAGTAAACTCTGTCTCTAGCTTTTTTAGATTTTCTAGTATTAAATCCCGTTGCTGTTGAGCCTTGGCTTCAAGTTCAGACAATTTTGAGGCAAACTCTGTCTCTGATTGGTTCAGTTTATCCAATACTTTATCTTGATGCCCTTGGACATTGGCTTTGAGTAAAGATAGTTGAGGAGCAAAATCAGAGGTGAGTTTTTCTAGATTCTTGAGGTAACTGTTCCTTTCTTGATCAGCCTTTGCCTTAAGCTCAGACAGTTCAACAGCAAACTCAGACTCTGATTGATTTAGTTGCTGCAGGACTTTATCCTTATGTTCTTGTACATTCCCCTGAAGTTCAGATAGTTGAGGAGCAAAGTCAGCACTTGATTTTTCTATGGTTTGCAGGTAATCTTTGCTTTGTTTTTGAGTCTTGGCTTTCAAGTCAGACAGTTCGGAGCCAAACTCAGTCTCTGATTGGTTCAGTTTCTTCAGTATTATCTCTTTCTGGGCTTGCACATCCGCCTGGATTTTCGATAATTCAGGAGTAAATTCAGCCCCTAATTTTTCTAAATCTTTTAAAGTTAAGTCCTTTTGGTTTGCCGCAGTTTCCTTAAGAGCAGACAGTTCGGAGCCAAACTCAGTCTCTAATTGATTCAGTTTCTTCAGTATTGTCTCTTTCTGGGCTTGCACATCCCCCTTGAGTTCAGATAATTGGGGGGCAAACTCAGCGCTTAAGTTTTCTAGATACTTCAGAAAACTATCCCGTTGCTTTGTAGCGTCTTGCTCGAGTTTAGACAGTCTTGATGCCAAGTCAGTCTCTAATTGTTCTAGCTCTTGTTGAGTATCGGTTTTTTGCGTCTTGATTGTCGTTAATGCCTGTTGCTGGGACTGAGACAATTTCGATAGCAGCTTAGATAGATTTTCTCGTTTAAAACTTAGGTCTTGTTTAAACTCTGCCGCCTGCTGATCTAGCTCCAAGGCAATCTCTTCAGTTTTTTCTAGGATACTTTGAACATTTTTATTAGCACTGGCAATCCTATCTTCCAAGTCAGTCATTTCATTGAGGTGAGCTCTCACGATTTGCGCAACCTCACGAATCACAGACCTTCTTAGCAGCCACAACGCTGCGATCGCGGCCACCAGTAGCAGTACCAGAGTCACCAGCACAATCAGCAAAACATTAGACAGGAGCGTCACCCGCTTAAAGCTAAGATTAGCGTCAGTTTGAACTGGCTTTTGACTTGAGCCCTGAGCGACTATCTGTTTTGGTGGGTCAGGTTCGATGGATTGGGCACTGCCAAGGCCAACAGGCAACAGGAAAAATGACAAAACAATAGTGCTTCGCCACACCAGTGCTAACATGTCTTGATTTTTACGCTTCATCAGAACGTCCTTTCTCTGTTGTTGACACTCCCCGGGCCTTAAGGCGCGGGAATTCTTTCTTCCCAGGGATTCCGACGAACTTGCCCTCAGAAAGCATCTTGACCGTGTGTCCCACGGCTGCAAGCCCACGTAGGCAGACTACTTGAGCGGCTGCCACATCTCTATCTGTGGTATAACCGCAATTTTCACAATGATGGACACGCTCAGCCAAGGTCTTTTTGCCAGTTTCAGTTAAACAATTGGGGCAAATTTGGCTAGTCTTTTTAGAGTCTACTTTTTGGAAGTAAACTCCACGTTTAAAGCAGCACTGCTCTAGTATTTGGAAAAACTGACCCCATCCTGCATCTAAACAGTGCTTACCCAGCATACCCCTGGCCAATCCTTTTGGTTTTACTGTCCCTCCACAGGCTCAGAACCGTGTCCCACAGTCCTAAACTCAACTCGCCACTCTCACCTTGGTATGACAACAATGGTCAACCAGCTGGGGCAAGAGTCTTCCCTGAACTCTGCTCTTTTTGTACCAAGCGTCTTACCGCTACGAACGGTGATCTGTTCCGAGACAGTCAGGCGGGTCAACAACCAATACTAAATTAGTGCCAAATAACACGCTTTGACAACTCTTGAGGGGGAGTATCCATCCCCACCTTTTTGAAGAATGGGGAATTTCGTCCCAGAGACGAAACCACTCTTGCCTCCCCGGATTTGTTAAATCCATTTCTTCTAGTTTGCCACCTCCTGACACTGGCTTCACTAATTTAATTCATCACCTGTTTAATCAGAAGCGATAGAGCCTGAAGCTGGCTCGCACCCCAGGGTATCGTGACCTTGATAGCGTTTACCATTTGCGGTGCGACCCCGGTCGGGTTTCCCGACAAGCGTGAAAGCGTACCAACAGAGGTGAGCTTGACCAATCTGAAGACTCAGTAAAAACCAGATTTGATCAAGTTTGCTGAGATTTAGTAATTGGTCCATGACTGAAAGGGTTAATGCCGTTTGATCGCAGTTTTCAAATCCGTAGACCAATCCGTAGACCACAGTTAACACACTGTTGGTTAAACCAACAGCTCCTTCTCAGCTTACCGCCTAATCAGCTATGGCGCTATCCAAGCTATAGCAAGTCTTCAAAGTAGCACTACAGATGCAGATGGCCAGATCGGGAGATGGCCAGATCTGACAAGGGTAGGTTTTTTACTTTGGAGATAGGTAATAGGTAATAGGTAATAGGTAATAGGTAATAGGTAATAGGTAATAGGTAATAGGTAATGGGTAATGGCTAATCGGTAATGGGTAATGGCTAATCGGTAATGGGTAATCTGTATTTCGGACCGGTCCATTACCCCGACCAGTCGGGGAATATGGGGAGATGGGTCGGTAATCGGTGGAAATTCTGGTAGAAAATCCCACATATTTTGCGAAATTTATTCCCAATGCCAGTACGTACTCGCCCTGCTAGGTAAAAAACCTACCCAAGTGAGGATGGCCAGATCGGGAGATGGCCAGATGAAATTGATGTGCAATTCATCCACCAATTAACGAGAATCCCTACCTTCAGAAGGCAGGGATTCTCGTTAATTGGTTTAATGTAGTATACTGTCAAGGAAACTTAGTACTAGTACAGGGGACACGGAAATAAGCGTGTAGGACCAGCTCCGACCTTTGTAGATGAAAGTGGTGACTTATTTCTGCCAGCCTGGACTAGGTGGAATCAGTACAATCTACGTTCTTCCCACAAGAAGCAGTAGTACGGTACACTCCCCAAGCCAGCATTAGTCAAAATTGATACCTTTATGACTGGGTTGGGTTCACAATTGTCTTCCTCAGATATCACATCTAGGTTGGCCTGGTTAAAGAAGATGCCTGAAACCAGGCTTTTGATAGCTTGGAAATTATGGGCAATCCCAACGAGCACAGATAACAGCGTTTGCCAGACTACGGCAAAGGTTGGTTTGATGGTTTCGTTAATTGTTGTTAGCATGTCAACACCCTTTATAGTATAGATTGAAAAAAAAATTGTCTAAAAATGCACCCTTTAATACCCATGGCCTACTTGCACTGGTTCAACCTTTCCAAAAGAAGCAGTAGTACGGCACACTGCCCAAGCCAGCATTAGTCAACATTGATACCTTTATGACTGGGTTGGGTTCACAATTGTCTTCCTCAGATATCACATCTAGGTTGACCTCATTAAAAAAGATGCCTGAAAACCTGGTTTTTATAGCTTGGAGATTATGGGCAATCCCAACGAGCACAGATGAGAGCGTTTGCCAGACTACGGCAAAGGTTGGTTTGATGGTTTCGTTAATTGTTGTTAGCATGTCAACACCCTTTATAGTATGGTTCGAAAAAAAATTGTCTAAAAATGCACCCTTTTATACCTATGGCCTACTTGCACTAGTTCAACTGCTGTCTGTGGATCCTGTTTACCCTAGGCTGTGCCATTGAAGACAGCCTGATTAGCCATACCACAAGGGGTGGTTTCTCCCATAGTTGTGGCTAGCATGGTTTTATCCTTGAGCTGACAGCAATAAAACTAGTGATTTCAGCTCATCTACATTTGATAAATTTTGAAAAATCAAAAATGGTGGAATTTGTTCTATTTAATTACCCATTCTTGATTTATTTTCTAATCTTTAGATTTTATTTATATTTCTCTGGAGCTATCATCCCCAATTCCTCCTATTTTATATTTCTTAAACAAACAACTCTTGATGAAACGTCAAGTTTATGGTTAGCCAAGGGTTTTCTATGGTTTCGGACCAGTTAATCACCCTCGCCCCTGGCGTATCTTAAAGTTTTGTAATGTAATTTTTGATTTGAAATTACATGAGAATTTCTTGCTATTAACTCATCCTTCCTCCAAGATGATCTGGGATTGTTGATCAAGAACTCGGCGACATCAAGCACCAAACTCGGCATCGTTGGCGTTTTGAACCTAGAAGCTAGCTGCAACTTGCCCCTAAATGCGACAAGATTCCAGTCATCTCTATGGGGGAAAAGATTGAGGTATTTGGTTAGGTGTAATGTAGATTTCTTAATACCTAACACTCTTAACACCTAACACCGGGACACTAATTTACTCCTTCTACCTTGGCGATATCCAGAAGTGTCTTGAGTACCGAGTCAGGGTTCAAGCTGATCGAATCAATTCCTAACTCCACTAGGAAGCAGGCAAATTCGGGATAGTCACTTGGTGCTTGACCACAGATACCAATCTTGCGACCATTTTTCTTGGCTTTTTCTATCACCATCCGCACCATCTGTTTCACTGCTTCGTTGCGTTCGTCAAAGATATGGGCAACTAACGCAGAGTCACGGTCTAAGCCTAGGGTTAATTGAGTCAGGTCATTAGAACCAATGGAGAAGCCGTCAAAGATTTGGCTATACTCGTCGGCTAGGATGACGTTACTGGGGATTTCACACATCACATAGACTTGTAACCCATTGTCTCCTCGCTTCAAGCCATGTTTTTCCATTTCCGCCAGCACCCGGCGACCTTCATCAGGGGTGCGACAGAAGGGAATCATGGGGATAACGTTTGTGAGTCCCATCTCATCCCGTACCCGTTTGAGTGCCTTACATTCCAAACCATAGGCTTCCCGGTAGATTTCATCACAGTAACGAGACGCCCCTCGCCATCCTAGCATCGGGTTCTCTTCCCTGGGTTCAAACTGTTGACCCCCCAAGAGATTGGCGTATTCGTTACTCTTGAAATCTGACATCCTGACGATAACTGGTTTGGGATAGAAAGCAGCAGCAATGATGCTAATCCCGTTGGCTAGTTTATCCACAAAGAAGTCAGGTTTATGCTCATACAATGCTGTCAGCTGAGCAATTTCTTCCTTGACCGATGGATCTTCGAGTTTATCGAAGTGAATCAACGCCATCGGGTGTGCCTTAATGTGATTGGCAATGATGAACTCAAACCGGGCTAACCCCACCCCATCGCAGGGAAGAAAAGACAGACTAAAGGCTTTCTCTGGGTTCCCCACATTCATCATGATTTTGGTGCGGGTGCGCGGTAGGTTGTCAAGGGGGGTTTCTTGCACCTCAAAGGGCAGCAACCCTTGATAAACCTTGCCTTCATCTCCTTCTGCACAGGAAACTGTCACTGGTTGGCCTGTCTTCAATTGGTTAGTGGCATTGCCACAACCCACAATCGCGGGGATACCCATCTCACGGGCAATGATGGCAGCGTGACAAGTGCGACCTCCTTGGTTAGTTACGATAGCACTCGCTCTCTTCATGATAGGTTCCCAATCCGGATCTGTCTTGTCCGTGACCAAGACCTCTTTGGCTTGGAAACGGTCAATCTTGTTAACATCCAGAATTACCCTTGCTTTGCCTTGACCAATCATTTCACCGACAGCGCGACCGGTGGCTAGCACAGGCGTTGCTTGCAATGTCTCTACATCGCCTTTGAGTTGATAATGACAAATAACATTGGCAGATTTCTGGGATTGTACAGTTTCCGGACGGGCTTGAACAATAAAGAGTTCACCGGTTTTCCCGTCTTTAGCCCACTCAATGTCCATGGGGGTGTAGCTACCCCGCACCTGGGAATAGTGGTCTTCAATGATGCTAGCCCACTTGGTTAGGGTGAGAATTTCCTCATCATTGATCGCGTATTTTCCCCGTTCTGATGGCGGAACTGAGATATTTTTCGTCAGTTTACCGCCGTCATCATAGACCATTTTGACTTCTTTGCTGCCTAGACGTTTGTCTAGGATAGGGCGATACCCCTCTTGGAGAGTCGGCTTGAACACCAGGTATTCATCAGGATTGACTGCTCCTTGGACAACGTTTTCACCCAAACCGTAAGCCGCCGTTACTAAAGCCGCATTTTTAAATCCGGTTTCGGTGTCAATGGAGAACATCACACCAGATGACGCTAGGTCTGAGCGCACCATTTTCTGCACACCGACAGAGATAGCGACATCAAAATGGTCAAAACCTTTAACAGTTCGATAGGAGATGGCGCGGTTGGTAAAAAGGGAAGCAAAGCATTTGTGACAGGCTTCTAAAACCCCTTTTACTCCGTGGACGTTGAGATAGGTTTCCTGTTGACCAGCAAAGCTAGCATCAGGTAAGTCCTCAGCGGTGGCACTGGAACGAACTGCTACATCTGTATTGTAATTTGACTGTAGGCAAGTGTCCCGATCCTCTGGCTCAAACTGCTCACAGAATTCCTGGGGATCATTCCCATAGCGTTGGCATAGTTGTTGGTAGCCTTGCGCGATCGCATTGGCTAGTTCTTCTGGGAATGGGGTATTGAGAATTAAGCTTCTCGCTTGTATCCCCCGTTGCCGCAAGTTATTGACATCTTCCACATCCAGATCCAAGAATGCCTGGCGTAGCTTAGCTTCTAACCCAGCTTTCTCAATAAAATATCGATAGGCATAGGCTGTGGTAGCGAAGCCACTGGGTACTCTAACTCCTACTGGTGTAAGTTGTCGGATCATTTCCCCCAAAGAGGCATTTTTTCCCCCCACTAGGGGGATATCGGCAATCCCAACTTGCTCAAACCAGAGGACGAAGGCTTTGTCTTTGGCAGATGTTGGGGCTTTTTCTGGAGCAGTGGTGACCATATGATCCTTCTCCTGAGGTTGACTTCCAAGGGGAGTAGTAATGGTTTTCTGCCTCAATGGGATTGTGAAAAGTCCGATGAAGCACCTGAAGTTGTGGCAGTTTCTGAACTAGCATTACCTCAAGGCTTAGCCTCTTAGGCAGACAACTTCACCTACTCTCAACGTTACCTAATGATAACGTTCACGAATATGCCATTGTCTTAACTCTAGCCTAGCCATTGATTGCTCCCCTTCATTGAGCTATCTACTCTATCGGGGCTGATACTACTAGTTTAGACAATTTTCCTCTTAGGAGGTCATCTTTCTTAACTTTATTTTATATACAACACAGAGGTTTTTTAAACATAAATCAGAAATGATTAAGTATAAGCCAGAAATGATTGATTTTTTTTATAGATATAAAAAAGGGGATGAGTTTTTGTTAATTTTCATGATTTGGGTTAGCTCCCCATAATTTTGTATTTTAGTTTACATAAATTCTCTGGCAGTTGTATTTTAGTTTACATAATTTTTCTGGCAGTTGCTATAGGCTAGAAAAGCTGGGTAAAATAGTCATATATTTATCTATACTAATATTTCCCTTCTCTGCTGCAACGGGCAAGGAAATAACTGATCGCTACAAATCACCCCCTCACCCCTTTACACCCTCATCTTCAAAAGAACTGGTCACAAATTTATGGTCAGGTGTACTAATTACGGGTAATGTAAGGGGTCGTTATCGTTTCTAATCTAGTTGAGAATCATCCGTCACCCATTCCCTTATTACCCATATTATAGCGCTTTTTAAGCTAGTAAGGTACAATTTTTGGGGTTTTAGGGAGCAGGGAGCAGGGAGCAGGGAGTAGGGAGCAGTAAAGTCAGAAGAGGGAAAAGGTAAAAAAATATGTGTACCTCATGAGGCTAAAAACCGCTATATCGATTCTCAACAATACAGGGACTATTTTGGCAGTAATTAATTTGACAGTAATTAATTGGACTTGGTACTAGAGCTTGTTGCCGATCTGGCTCAGGAAATCCTTGGGTGTCTTGACCTGCTCAGCACCTTTTACTCCTTGTGGTCAAAACCCATCCATAACCCCTTTGATGCTACGCCCTTGTTCGGTTTCAGCTACAATTTCCTTTACCGGATTGGGGGGGTGGAAGAATGGATAGGGCAGACTTCTGGGCACTGCTGGATAGGATTCAATAAGTTGATTGGGTATGCTTCTTTGAGTACAATCAGGAAGCTATGTCCAGATGCGCTCCCACAGCGTGAGCAAAGCTCAATCGCACAGGGTGAACTTTGCTCAATCCCTTGAGGATTATGAGTTGGATTAGATTTAAGGGTCGGATCATTTCCTGTAGCTCGGATCAAGTATGAGCCAGATGCTTCACAGAAGGTGATGGCAAATTTTAGCTGGGTCGAAGTTCCGACCATGACCTGATATAAGTCAAGGACGGTTTTAATAAAGTGGGCGTTAACAATGATGATGTTACTCCCCCTGACGAAATTTCCATGCTAACCACTTTCAGTTCGATTCCCACCGACCTCTCTGCCTTAGTTAAACACTAAAAACCCTAAATTAAACGGTAAACTTATATAATATTCCCAGCCGAAGTAAAATAACTGCCAAAATGCCAAATATATCCCCGCATCATAGATACTTCTTCTGATGGCAAGTGGCCTTCTGTAGATCTAATTATGACCTTAGCCTTGACAAAAATGCCTAAGTATGAATATAGAAAAGGGAACAGGGAACTTCGGATCAAAATTCTCACAATTCCTACACGGATTGCTATACAAGCAAACTAACATCAACAAGCCACAGTTGTTGCGAAATTCCCGGCAAAATAACTCCCACAACTTACACAAAACTGGACTCCAAAACCTATAACTAGTAGGGTGCGTTATTAACGCACCCTACTAGTAGAGTTATTGCCTAAGTCCTGTTCTCAAAAAGAGACTAGACCACTGGTGATAGTAAGAATGATTAGTGATTAATCAGTCTATTTGAGCCATCTATGTAAAAAATGCATAATCCCTAAAGCCTTAGAATGTCAAGGGTGTCTATGTCTACTTTGTATCTCTAGTTACTGGAGTGGCTGTAGTGCTTAACTCAATGCTTGGGGTTGCTACCCCTTGAACTACCAACACTGAGCAAGGAGCATGGTGAACAACATAGTTACTCACACTACCCAGCACCATTTCTTTTAAACCCCCAAGCCCTCGACGACCTAGAACAATTAAATCCGCACCCCACTTTTGGGCTAGATCACAAATTCCTAGACCCGGATCTGCCAATTGACAAGATACTTCGGCAGCGATACCATCAGCATTTGCCTGTTGAGCATAACTCCTTAGCCACCCTTTGTTTTCCTCAAGGTGTTTTTGGAGATTTTCTTGCTGAACCTTTCGGATACTACCATACACGTCTACATCGGCTATGGTGCCAAGACCTACGTAAGGAGTCATCATTTCCTGAGGTTCCCAGTTAAGGCAGTGTACTAGCATCAGAGTACTCTGTTCCTTTTCGGCTAGGTCTAAAGCCTGTTCAAACACTGCTTCTGCTTGGGATGAGCGGTCCATTGCTACCAGAATCTTTTTGTAAGCCATGATTAGTTTTTCCTCGTCTCTTCAAATTATTCAAATGGGGGCTCGAAGACATGGAATTTAAGTACTTCCAGAAAATAAATTAAGGGTTGCCCTTGTCTGGTAAAGATAGGGAAGATGGGTAAGATACTGAGGTTCGCTGGAAGCTATAATCCCTGACCTTGAAGACGTTGAGTGAATAATTTATTGTAGTCAGTGGTTTAGTCAGTGCTGTAGTCAGATGCTACTCAATGTGATAGGGTTCTATAATTTAATTATAGAAAAACTACTGACAGATATTATACTGGTTAACTATTTGTAACACTTATTGTATTGGTCTAGAAATAGCAATGAGATGATAATTATTAGGGTGAATGATTAAGGAACCCTAAAACTAGAGAAAAGTAGAGTTATTGCCCCATTTCTGTTACCTTACGCAATAATAAGGTTCAAACCAGGAAATGAACGGACTCGACTGAGGTGAATCAGGCACTAACTCTACCACTCCGTCCTTATTAAGAATCCATCGATTAGCTTCAATAATTCTAGACCGACGTGAGTTAACTGCATTGGGCTTAGCAGCATGATCAGGATTTTTCCGGCGGCGAGTTCTGTGGCGAGGTAATGGCCGTAAATCCATCCACAGGGTTTCACCCACAAGAGGTTTAGTGGGGTCTGTGGGTAAGCCACCCCGCCCAAATTGGGTAAATTGATTGCCGAGATCGGTACCGCAACCAGTGGCAACTAGCAGTTTGGGATTAACAAAATTTTCCGGTAGCTGGAATAATGCAGCGCTAGGGTCGGGGTCAGGTGCATTAATTTCCACAGTACCGCTAAAGGAAGCTCCCAGTTGGGAAGAAGCGGTAATATCACTATCTGGGGTTTTTTGTTCTCGAAATTCAGTGCCAAAAATGCCTAAGGCATTAGACATCTCCAAAAATTAACCTCAAACCCTTGCACTGCCTGGGTCAAAACCGAGTTTCTGGAGATGTCTATTGATAATCACTCGTCCGCCAAAGCTATCTTCAGCATTGGCCGTGATATCGCTATTTTCTAGGGCAACTAGCAAGTCAGTATCAATAGTAATATTACCGCCAGTGGCAGCATTTTCGGCATTGGTACTGATATTACTGCGATCGCGCATTAGGATTAGCTGGGAATCCAGGATAATATTGCCCTGCTCCCCAGCACTGACTTCAGCAGAAAGGCTCCCTAATTGATCTAATACAATCGACTCAGCGGTAATGTCGAGATTACCAGCCTTGGCCCGAATGGTAATAGTGCCAGCATCCCCAGCTCCACGGGTAGAAGAGGAAAATCTTGCTTGATCACTGACAAGCAAATGCTGAGTTTCAATGGTTAAATTGCCCCCATCCCCGGAGCCCTGTGTAGATGTATAAAAGCCGCTGGCAAATAGAAGACGATCAGGTGAGCTACCAATGGCTTCGACTAAGTTAGCTCTAACTATTACACTGTCCCCATCCCCATTACCCCGATTAATGGAGCGAATTTGAGCGCCATCACGCAACTGCAAAACTGGAGTGTCAACAACCACCCTCCCAAGCTGGCCAGTTGCTTCAAGTGTGGCGTTGCTATCGATGCGCCCACGCTCTTCAACGGTACTTGAAAGCATCATAGATTCGTTTGCAGTCATGGTAATCTGACCAGCATTACCGGAGCTCAAGGTCTCGGTAATTACAATACCCCCGTTCAGCTGGAATTTTTTGGTATCAATCACGAGGTTGCCCCCATTTCCCTTACCCCGGACAATGCTTGAGATTAAGCTTGATCCATTCACTTCCAGCAATGAGCCGACATTGAAGGTAATATTGCCACCAGCACCAGCATCAAAGGTATCGGTGGAGATTCTACCACCATTGTTCAGTATCAATTTGTCAGTATTAATCGTTAAGCTGCCACCATCCCCTGTGCCGATCGATTCTGAAAATAAGCCGCTCCTGGCTTCCACATTAGGATTAAAGTTAGCTGGATTGAAACGGTCTTCCGGTAACGAGACTCCCTCTGTGCCAAGGTTTTCTAGAGACACTTGCAGGGTGTAAGTGTCCCCCACTTCTGGTGTTGCGCCCTCGATCAATTCATTATTACTAACATCAGAGGGGAAGGCACCGACTCCGATTAAGTAAACCCCTGGCTCAGTAATAGTGGTATCAATTAAGGAGTCTGTGGTGAAACTGCCAAAGACTTGTAAACTTCCACCGGCACCATCAGCGGTCAAAGAATCCTCATTGACCTCTAATAATTCTCCTGTGCCTTGATTAAACAGGAAAATCTTGGTATCTACGTTGCCGTCTCCCCCTGTAAAGCCATTGTCGATGTCGAAAATAGCTCGACTGTGAAGAGTGGTGATGCTGAAGGAGAAGTAATCGATTTGATTTTCTGCTGCACCCAATACGGTGGTGCCATTAATAATCTGTTCTGGAGTCCGTTCAATGGAAACATAGGGAATTCCTCCAGGTCCAGATTCCGCCACGTTGGGATTGGGTTCAGTAATAAACTCCAGAGCATTTAGGTCAAAGGTTTCTAATTCCAACAAAGGATTAGGGAGAAAATCCCGACTTTCCCCAGAGATAGTGACACTTTCGCTAGCCTTAATCGTGATATCCCCAGCATTACCTAGGTTGGTGGTAGCGGTGATAATCTGTCCACCAGTGTCAAGGACTAAGTTATTGAGATGGAGTGCGATCGCACCGCCATTACTACTACTATTGGTAACTGTACCGATAAATCCCCGATTCGCTAGATTCAGTGACCCTTGGGAATTATTAATGGTAATGTTGCCTCCCGGGCCACTAGTGTCAACAGCGGAACGAGTTAGAATCCCGCTAAATAAACCATCTTCAGTAAAACCGGAGATCTCAATGGCACCATTGGCATTAATCTCAATATCTCCTGATGCCCCATTGCTATTGGTAATGGTTTGAATTCTTGAGCCACCAGTGATGGTAAGGGCGCTAGTGGTTAGCTCTATGAAACCGCCATTGCCAATCGCTCCAGTTTCTACATCATTAGCAATCAAACTCCTGTCACTGAGATTGGTATTGCCTTTGGCGTTAATAGTTATATTGCCAGCTACTGCATCTGGTATCGATTCTCCTGAGGTCAATCCAGCTTGTAACTCACTGGCTGACATGTCGAAGTTAGCACCATTGATGGCAATATTTCCGCCATTGACATTAGTTACCGAAAATTTTGGGTTTAAAGCCCCGTCCTTCGTTCGACGGCTTTCAATGAAAGTTTGTAAGAGATGTGCTATAATGAAAGCATAAACAATAAACTTTAAAAGTAGAGAGATACTATCTAATCATAAGTAGGCAACGTAAAAAATATGTAGAGCGTACATATTGCTCCATTGGGTCTAACGACTTGAACGTCTAGGAAAAAATTAGATCAAAAAAAGTATCTATCTATATAAAAAAAAGGTACGGTGGGGTTAGAAGTTACCGTATTCAGAGGGTCGCCTTTATGGTTAGTCGGCTATGCATAAAAGAGGTGCGACCCGTGGCGAATTTAATTCGCCGACGGAAAGCGCACCTTTGGTTAAAACTTTTTTATTAAGGCTCCACTCTTCTAAGGTTTCGTCTCCGGCACACCGAAACCTAGGTCAAAGACCAACTACGCTTGGGGAGAGGAGACCTCTATTTTTCCTGGCTCCGGCAAGGGATAACAAGTCACCTCGTTGAAACAAGAATCCCCGTCCTTCCAGGGCGGGGAGTGTCAAATCTACTAAGCTACTGTTAGTCAAGGAAATATCAGCTGGTTGGACTCCATCGGGAAAACTTACGGATGTTGCGCCATTGAGCGTAACGGTTCCTCGACTGGATAATCCTCCTAATTCTACCCGTCCCCCTGGCACTTGAAGGGTGGCACCATTGAGGTTAACTTCACCCCCAAGTAAGGCCATGGTTTGCCCAGTCTCGATCGTTAAGGTAGCTCCTGTCACGTTTACTGAACCAGGATTGCTACCATATTGCAAACCGATGGGAATATTGATGGTTAACAATGGTGGGGCCTGTGGATTACTAGCGCTAAAATTGAAACCATTGTCAAATACCGCACTATCAGCAGTGCTAGCAACAAAGGAGCCTGCTACATCTAAGAGGATATCTGAAAAGTTTTTTGATACTGAATTTTGCCCCCCTAGCCCCCCAACTTTGGGGGGAACAAGAGTCAATTTG
Organism: Moorena producens 3L; assembly: GCF_000211815.1. Taxonomy (GTDB): domain Bacteria; phylum Cyanobacteriota; class Cyanobacteriia; order Cyanobacteriales; family Coleofasciculaceae; genus Moorena; species Moorena producens. The sequence goes on along the minus strand of NZ_GL890939.1, from coordinate 102,506 downwards.
CTTCTAAAAGTCCCCCAAAATTGGGGGATTTAGGGGGCTTGGATGTAGCAAATGAGACTTCTCAGACAACCTCTAAGCGAGCATTAGATCCAAATGCAATACCATTGGGATTAAGCAAGAATAAATTAGCGCTACCGTTTACTCCCAAGGTGCCCAGAATTTGAGAGAGGGTGCTACCGGTGACACGAGTCAATATATTAGTAATGCCATCGGGATTAGCAAAATACACTCGTTGACCATTACCAACATTAAATTCGATCAAACTGTGGAATAAGTTACTATCTCGTATTGCTCCCCCTTCGATTAAATCCGCTGCGGCACCACGGATAGTCTGATTGGGAGTAACTTGAGAATTTTCATCCCCCAAGGTACTATCTGGGGTAATTTGAGCGAGGGTGGGTGAGGCGAGTAATAAACATAGACTACTAACTTCGAGCAATCCCAGTAAGCCCAATTGCATTAGTGAAATGGTTTCTCTGGGTCGGCTTGGTATGAGGGGATTGGTGCTGTCGTCGGAGCTAGATAAGGGATTAGCTTTGTGGGCAAAGGGGATGCGATCGCGTTCCATGGATAGGCCTGGCCGATTAGTCTCAGTCTTAGATTTCCCGGCACTGTTGGTCAGAGTAACATCTGTTTATAGTGCTACGCGCAAGTCAGAAGTCACAAGTCACAAGTCAGGTATGACTAAGTTTCGGAGTTTAGGAATGTCAAACACCTTAATGCGTAGTGCTATTTTTTCAAAAAACAACCAAGTATATCTAATGTTTAAAAAAACTATAACTTATTATCTTTAAGCATTAGATATACTATTTTTAAGTAATTGTAAATAGTGCAAAATATCAGTATTACCTGTCCCCTATCTCCCCACACTCTTACCCCGATTCCCGATTCCCGATTCCCGATTCCCGATTCCCTGTTACCTGTTACCTGTTCCCTTTGGTATAAGTAGTGATTGATGTTCAAGCAAGCATGGAAGCCTTGACTGAGATGGTAGGAAATCAAGACCAGCAACATCCTCAGGAAAAACGCGATCGCGAAATAGTTAACCGTCTTTTACAACAACAACCCAATGAATACAACTTGGCGGAATTAGCCCGACTGCGGATTCGCTATGACAGCTTTCCCGGTGCTAGGGCCATTCAAAGAGACTTGGATTTATTGCTTCAGCGATGGCAACTGACAGAACAACAGCTTTTTGAGAAAACCCTTCAGATTCATCAAGCCGGTCTCGCGTATAGACGAGACAACAGTTGTGGGAGCCAGGATGACTGGACTTAAGACTTCTTTGCTGAAGTCGGGAATAGGGAGTAGGGAGTAGGGAGTAGGGAGTAGGGAGTGGGAAAAAATCATGTTGGTTTTTCAGTACCTTTTATGATAAATTTCCAGTTAAAAAACTCAGAAAGCTTACTGTAAAAACAAAATTAGGCTCTTCAACTAACAAAATTTACTGAATACGGCCTCTTACCACTGTTCCCTGCTCCCTGCTCCCTGCTCCCTTTACTAGATTAATTTCATTTAACCGATTTCCTAGGGGCTGGGGGTAAAAGCTTAAAGATCTGTTTTTCTTGATTCGGTTTAAGGTTCTGATCAGCGGGAGCTATTGGATCTATCTTAGGTAGATCGATCTTAGGGGGGGACTTAGGGATGGGAGGAGTTTTAGCCAGCTCATTAGACGAAGCTGTATCTATAGCAGTATTGAGAGCTTCCAGTTGTTGAGATATCAGAGCCTGCTGTTGCAGCTGCTCGGTAGAAGACACTAAGCCGCTGAGTCCATTAACTAAATCCTTGACATTGCGGCGAAACGCTGGATCCCCAGTCAGATCATCTAGGTCAGCGGTAATCTTTTGGGCATTTTCAAAGGTAACTCGTGCTGAGTCGAGGGTTTGTTGCAATACCAGTAAATTAGTGGGACTGTTGAGAGTATTGGAAACATTACGTAAGTTAGCAGATGCTTGGGCAGCATTAGCTGATAGGTTTTCTAAGTTCCGCAGCATTTGTGATACATCCGTTTGATAAACCGCTGAGTTAACCCGATTCGCGGTAACGGTTAAGTTGCTGGTCAGTATACGCAGATCTTCACTGGCCTGAGAGATGCTATCCAAGGTGGTGACCAAATTTCCCCGATTGCTGACCAATAGTTGATTGGCAGAGGTGATCAACTGATTGAGTTCCCTTGCCGTTTGGCTGTATTGCTCGGAGGTACTAGAAATGCTACTGGTTGCCAACCCGATTAGACTAGATGTTTGATTGGCCGCACTGGTCACAGCATTCGTTGCGTTGGACAAGCCTGCTACCTCTTGCCGCACGATGCGGGACAACTGGGTCATCTCTTTGCTAAGTTCTGAAACGTCTCTAGCTGCATTGGAGGCATTTTCCGCAAGGCTATTGATTTTGTCAAAAAAGGCTGGATCACCGAAGAGTTCAGCAATGCGATTTCCGTTCCGTAGAAGGTCAGCAAAGGTGGAACCCACATCACCATTAATCTGATCTTCTTCACAAATAACTAGGGCAGAATTACATTGTGCTCCGAAGGGTGTAAGACTTTGAGCAGTTGCAGGTAATTGTCCTAGGGGCATGATATCCACATTGGTAGCACCAATTAAACCCGATTGATTAGCTTCAACCTGGACTTTGCGGGGGATTAACAATCCAGGGTCATCAATTTCAACGGTGACATTGACCCCATTAGTACCGGGTTCAATCTTAGTGATTCTCCCAACTTGGACACCGCGATAGCTGACCGATGCCCCCACTTGCATCCCAGCAGCGTTCCCAAAATTGACAATGAATTTATAGCTCTTTCGACCTAAGCTAATGCCACTAATCCATACAACAAGTCCACCGAAAACAGCAAGTCCTGCTACTATTAATAAGCCAACGGAGCCTTCTCGAATCGTCCGCGATCGCATAGTTTAACCTTTGTTACCCTTTCCCCTCACATTTACCATCATGCCTCACCAACCACTGACATCCAAATTTGAACCGACTTGAGCAAGTTTCGAGTAGTCCATTGGGTCAGATAGATGAGGTAAAATCCCCAAAACCTTAACATTGGTTAGAGTCTCGATTAAGCTAATCGGAGCCAACTGAGTTATTTCTTCGGAGGTACGAGGTTGGACGCAATTGAGGACAATCCCTGTGAGGTCAACTCGTGATGAGCGTGCCAGGGCAACATTAGCAACCACTTGTGCGATCGCTCCTAATTCTACCGGCGCAACCAATACCGTTGGCAATCGCCAATCCCTTGCCAAATCTGCCACAATCAGTTCATGAGTCACCGGTGAACCTAGTCCTCCCAAAGCTTCCACCAAGACCACATCCCGCTGACTGCGCAGAGTATTGAAGCCTTGCCAGACCTTTTCGAGGTCAACCTGTCTTCCTTCTAGATCTGCAGCAACTGGTGGTGCTGCAGGGGTTTTAAACTCCACGGGTGTGATCTCCTCCAGGGTTTGAGCCAAGTCAAATAGTTGCTGGTAAATTTCGCGATCGCCAATTCCGGTTTGAATCGGCTTGAATATCCCCAGACTCTCTTGAGGACGGTAAGTCTGCCAATAAGCAGCGATCACAGAAGTCAAAACCGTTTTGCCGATGCCTGTATTGGTGCCAGTAATTAGTAATACGTTCAAGATTGACTCACTTTAAGTCTGAAAGGCTAATATCTAAAGCAAACTTTCTTTCCTGTTTAGCAATTACATCTACTATATACTCACCAGAACTAGGCAGCTGACCTTGCCACCTTTGCACCCCTGAAGCCTGTTCCACTAACTTCCCATTGGGATAGCGGATAGTTAAAGCCACATCACTTTCAATCACCTCTAGCTTCAATTGCTTACCCTGTTTAGCCTTCACCAAGTAGCGCTGAATCTTCTGGGGGCTAGTGCGACCCAGTAGCTGCAAACCCTTGCTTCCCTGCAATAAATTGACCCTTTCTATGTTATAATCAGCAGTTGGTTTAGGTTTAGGTTTCGGCTTCGGTGCTTCTGTTAACCTTAATCCTAGCTGATAATCGCTATTCGGTAGACCCTTAACTGGACTTAGTTGAATCGTGTAGTTGCCAGTGAAAGGAAATTTCCCTTCCCATTGCCGTACCCGTTTAGCTCGATTGTCCACTGGTTTTCCGTCCGGGCCAAGCACTGTCATCAAGACCCCTTCGTCACTGAGATATGTCTTCAGGGTTTGGTATTGTTTACCCTGGATAATGTAGTTAATAGTGTGATTAGCCTTTAAATTCCTGGATTTTGAAAGGGTTTTACCAGCAGAAAGCTCTAGACGCTGACTGTAGATTTGAGGTTTACTCGGGGTTGGACTAGCGCTAGGGGTTGGACTAGCGCTAGGGCTCGGAGTGGGAGTCGGACTAGGACTAGGACTAGGACTCACTGACACCTTAGGACTTGGAGATTTGCCAGTGTCCTGCTGATTAAAATTGCTCACCCACACCCAAGAGCCTATTCCTGCCAGCACTGCTAGTCCTGTAGCTATCCCAAGCAGCGGCCAAGGACTATTCCAGATAGAGCGACCCGTGGCTTGAGACATCACCGGTTCACTCGGTTCTCCACCTCTAGCCTCCCTGGGTGTTCCACCTTGAGCTGATGCCACTGTCGTGCCGGGTATTGGCTTGGGTTTTGGAAGTTGGGGAGTTAACCCAGAAGCTTGAAAGGCATACAAGACTTCTCTAGCGGATTGGTAGCGATCGCTTGCTTGATAACTAAGCATCCGATTTAATATCTCAGCTAACTCATCGCTAACCCTAGCCCAGGGACGCCAGTTCCAAGTCAGATTAGTATTATCCACCAGTTCTTCTGGTTCTTTCCCAGTCAGTAGCACTATCGCAGTCACTGCTAGGGAATATAGGTCACTACTTGGATACACCTGACCGGTCTGAATTTGCTCCCTGGGAGCGTAACCGCTTTTGCCAATACTAGTTGTTGGTGTGGGAGTATCGGGCAATTGAAGACGAGTTGCCAGTTCCTGTACCACACCCAAATTAATCAACACCGGTATACTGTCCGTCTCCCGCATGATAATGTTATCCGGTATGATATCTCGGTGAATAATCCCTTGGCTGTGGATGTAGTCCAAAACTGGCAAAGATTGCTGCAATAGCTGACGCACTTCCGTTTCTGATACGACTCCCAACTTGGTCGGGCTAGCCATTGGGGGTGATTGGACTTCCCCATCGGGATTAGAAGATAGAGGTTCACTTTGATTCTGAAGGGCTTTCCGTTGTTCTAGTAGTTCACCATAGGTTTTTCCCTCTACGTAGTCTCGCACCAGAAACAGCCGTCCTTGCTCTTCAAAGGTAGCTCGGAACTGAGGAATTTGGGGGTGTTCAATTTTATACAGGATACCTGCTTCTTGTTGAAACAGTTGCCTTGACTTATCTAAATTATTAGTTTCTGTCTGAGGGGGAATAAATTCTTTGAGGGCACAAGGTTCATTGAAACGCCCTTGATCCTCTACCAGGTAAGTCCGATTGAATTCTCCTTGGTCAAGGACACGGAGCAGATGGTAGCGATTTTGCAGAATAGTTCCAGAGGCAATCGGTGGTTCCATCGGTGGTAGATCAGTTGTTACGGACAATGAGGCAGGAGGAGTATTCTTGAAGTTTAGACTTATTTCGGTTGCTTTGGAACTCCACCGATGGATTCCAACTGTTCCTTTGAGTAACAGTTGATAAGCATATAAATCAGCGCTTACCCAAGACTGGACTCCAAACCCGCTTATGGTGTAGAGTCAGAAGCTATACCCTACAAGTATAGTTATTGCGTAAGTCCTGTAGGGAATTTGGAATAGGAAATAGGGAATAGGGAAAAAATCCTGTGTAGTTAATCAATATCACAACTGCTAAGCACCTAAACAAAATTAATTACCTACTCTGGATCTCTGTAACCCTTACATTGCATGGCTTTGATTTTCGGTAAATGTGCAATTAATTTTGTGCACCTGCTTATATAGGTTTTTCTGGTTTATTATAACATCACGACATGTTCATTGCTATCTTATTTTCCTGTGGAATTATCTCAAATAACTACCTTAATTGAATAGATGTACAGTTGAACATCAAATTAGGGACAATAGTTTATTTTCGGATTTGACTAAGAAACTTAAAAAAAATTCTTGATTTATGACCTTAGTTTGATCACACTACACTATATAGCAATCCTAAATCATTTGTAAAATCACTGAAATTTTTAAAAACTCGATCCTTTTCCCTTACATTCTGCCATCTGCCTCCTGCCTCCTGCCTCCTGCCTCCTGCCTCCTGCCTCCTGCCTCCTGCCTCCTGCCTCCTGCCTTAAAGCAGCCCATTTCTTTCACGAATCAGATCGGATTGCAATATATTGTGTCTTGCGGAAAGTACTGTATGAGTTAAATGCTATAAAAATTAATAAAATATTAATCAAATTTAAATAAATAATTATAAAAATTATTATAAAAAGGATATTCTTAGAATGTTAAGATCGCGTTGAAATAAGCTTCGAGGGTTTGCTGTGAGCAGTTCAGTTACTTTAGAGCTTCAACCTATTCTGCCCCAGATAGCCGATAACAATCGTTTAAGACTATTTTCTGGTTCGGCAAATGTTTCCCTTTCTCAGGAAGTGGCACGCTATCTAGGCATCGACTTGGGACCGATGGTACGGAAACGATTTGCTGATGGGGAGCTCTATGTCCAAATTCAAGAATCCATCAGGGGGTGTGATGTTTACCTGATTCAACCGACTTGCTATCCGGTGAATGATTACCTGATGGAGTTACTCATTATGATCGATGCTTGCCGTCGAGCCTCAGCACGGCAAGTTACTGCTGTGATTCCTTACTATGGTTATGCTCGAGCAGACCGTAAAACGGCGGGGCGTGAGTCCATTACAGCGAAACTGGTGGCTAACCTGATTACTGAAGCTGGTGCTAATCGGATTTTGGCAATGGATTTGCACTCCGCTCAAATTCAAGGTTATTTCGATATCCCCTGCGACCATGTCTACGGTTTACCAGTATTACGACAATACCTGGCTTCTAAGGAACTAACCGATCTGGTAGTAGTTTCGCCGGACGTTGGTGGTGTGGCTAGAGCCAGAGCGTTTGCCAAAAAGCTATATGATGCCCCCCTTGCCATTATCGACAAGCGCAGGCAAGCTCACAATATCGCTCAAGTCATGAATGTGATTGGGGATGTGAAGGGTAAAACTGCGGTGTTGGTGGATGATATGATTGACACTGCTGGCACGATTTGTGAAGCGGCCAAAGTACTGCGTCAAGAGGGTGCTCGTCAAGTCTACGCTTGTGCAACCCATGCCGTGTTTTCGCCACCATCTGTAGAGCGCCTCTCTAGTGGGGTGTTTGAAGAAGTAATTGTTACCAATACTATTCCACTTCCGGAAGCGAAACAGTTTCCACAGTTGACAGTGCTTTCAGTGGCTAACTTATTGGGTGAAACCATCTGGCGTATTCATGAAGACTCTTCTGTCAGCAGTATGTTTCGTTGAAAATCCCCCCTGCTCCCGGGGGGATTTTAATTTTAAAAAGTTGTATTGAGTGTTGAGTGTTGACTAGATACAAGCAATGGTTAACAGTCAACCAATAACGCAACTGGGTATCAGCCAAGATTAAATTGGCCACTAAAAATTATTCGTTTGGATAGGAGGTGGAGAGAAACGGGAGATAGGGAGATAGCGGTGCTGAACGCGCACCGTGGGGTAATTTTTATTAATAAAAATGGGAACCGTGGCGAATTTAATTCTTAATGGATCAAGCGCACCTTAGGTATTTTTAACCTAAAAAAAACTCTCCCCAGCACCCCACCTCCCTTTTAACCCATTGACATACCTGCCCACTAAGGGGGTGATTATAAACGGTTTTCAGGTGTTATGAATTGAGATTCAAATCGTGAAAACCCCTTGAATAAAAGCTTTCAGGTTTATTTTTTGATTATGAGTTTTAAGGTTTATTTATCCCCACCTAAATGATATTATTATATATAAATTCAAAGAGGCATGATTTTTATGGGAAAACAATAATCTTCTGATTTGGTGTCTGTGGACAATACATACACAGAACTCGCCAAGTATTATGATAACTTGATGACATCTGGCTATTATGACCATAAGGGTTATGCCACATCATTGCAGAAAATTTTGGGTGAAAGAAGAAAAATTCTGGATATGGGGGTGGGAAGCGGCTTATTAACGGAGCAGATGTTGTTATTGGAGAATTATAATATTACAGGTATTGATTTCTCGCCTGCGATGCTTACACAAGCAGAAAAAAGACTCAAGGATAATTCGGTGAGGCTCGTATGTGCAAGTATTGAAGATTATGAAACCAGCGAGACTTTTGAGGCTGTTATTTCGACTGGGGGAGTTTTCTGTTTCTCCTACAGAGAGCAAGAACAACAATATCGGCTGTATAGTTATTGCCCTAACAAAGATGTGCAGATGAAATCCCTGAAAAAACTGTATGATATTTTAGATAAGGATGGTATTTTATGTATGTCGATTCAAGGGGATCATACCAATTCTGAAATGCCAATCAAAGATGGGATCGTGTATACGCAAAAAACCGACTTTGGAGAACAATCATTACAGAAGACTTATACATTTTCAGCAAATGGCAAGATCCTTTCTCAACAACAAATGCGATTAATATTTTTCGATGAAAAAGAGTATCTTAGCTTGTTCGAAACCGCAGGGTTTTCCTTGGTTGGGCAAGAGCGGACGCAAAAATTCTGCATTTTTCGGAAAAACGAATTGAAAAAAGGGTAATAATTCAGGTGAGGGCCGGTTGAAAAAATCTTGAAATACGCTATTCTGACGGCATGAGCTTAAAACCGAAACCCGAAAAACTATAAAAACTAAAGCTATCAGCTATCAGCTAAGTGCGTTTGTATTTGAGATGTAAACCTGTATGGTCTTTTTTTTGGCAATAAAACTGAGAAGATATTTCCCCTCTTGGCTTTTACCTGCCCCCCTTCCGAGCCAGGGTTTAGGGGAGATTCCTTTGGCATTTTTTGGTAATTCGTGTGTTTACAATCGAGCTCCAAACGCTATATATTCTATTAATATAGCTTAACACCAATATCATTAATCTAGAATTGCCAAAAGAATAAGAAAAGGTAGTGTTTTTTGTTTGGTCTCCCTAACCCTACCTATTATAGGTGGGGTTAGGGAGAGATTTTGTTCAATTTGCCACAGTAAATTATTCGTTGCTCCTGTAGGGACTAACGTCTAACTCGCCATTATTTTTAAAGACTACTCGGAAATGAGCAAGGGGCTTCTGGGGTACTAACCCAGTCCCTTCGCTACCAATTCCAGCTGCTGCTGGCTTCATTAGGCGTTCTAAAGGAGTTTCTTGGGAGTAATCCCAAGACTCTTTATCAATTGCTTCATAATCAGCAATGATACCCTCTTCAGTCACAGCTACTCGATAAGTTAAATCTTGAGGATAGCTGGAGGTTTTATTCCAACTGTCACGAATTGGCTGAGACACTTTGTCTTTCAAATCATTAATGACAGCGATGTCAGTAATTTCTGGACCTAGGGTAATCTTACCCATATAACCATCCCAAGGACTGATTTCGAGAATCCCTTCGTTTTCCCCTGGTTTAAATAACACCTGGAACTGAGCAATAGGTTCTTGGGTAGCAATATTGTCTGTAGTCTTGGTGTAGAGCAATTCAGGCAGGGGGGTTTGCTCTGCCCCATCCAAGGGTGTGCCATTAACGGGTTTGTAGCCTAAAATCGCACCATCTCTGCCAACACTAACCTGGTATTTTAAATTCCCAGCAAACTGTTGCCGGTTCCCCCAAGCTCGAAAAATTCGCTTTTGCAGGCTTCTTTGTATATAGCGCAACTCTGTGGGATCAGTAATTTCTGGTGCAGTTGTGAGCACTTTTTCTAGCTCGTCGATGGAGAGTGGTGTTCCCTTTGGTGTTGGTGTTGGTGTTGCCTGAGGGTCACTCTCCCCAGTTGGGGTGGTGGTTTCATTAGTATTTTCCCCTGTTCGGGAAGGTTCGGGTTCCCGTACTTCTGGAATCGGTACAAAGAAAAATGCGATCGCAGCTAGAGCCAAACTTGCCATTCCCAGTGCAGCAGGTCCAGTACGCTCGGTTACTGGTTTTTCAGCTTGGCGATAGTGCTTAGAAACAGGCTGCAACGAAACACTAATATCTGGTAGGGTTCGTCCATCAGCCAAAAACTGGTCAATCGCCTCCACCAAGTCAAACAACTGCACTGTGTTCAAATCTACATGGAGAGGTTTGCCTGAGTTAGTCATTGCTCCTGACTCAGCAGTATCTAGCAGTATCAGTCGATGCAAATTCTTGTCCTCGACTTTCTGCAGATGCACCTTAGCTGGTTTCTCAGCATGGGGTTGGGGGTGAGGCACTTTAGACAAAAATTCCTGAGCATAGCGGCTTACACTATTTACCAAGTCCTCAAAAAAATCCCGCCCACCGCTGAGGGGTTTGTCCATAGCCCCTACATAGCATTCCGCATTACTTAGAGTTGTCAGCAATGGTCGGGCATCTGGCTGTAACCCATCCCCTGTGGTACTATTACTCCAACCCTCCAGGATTAGGGTACAGTTGGGAAGACTGTACTGGCGTCGAATTGTCATCGGCTGTTCCTGCTGAAAAATCCCCTTCAACCTCTTAGACTAGCATTGAGGGAATGGGTAATTGGTAATGGATAATGGGTAATCGATAATGGATAATTGATAATTGATAATGGGTAATTTGTCAATCAGCTGACTATACTTGATACTTGATGGCATGGCTATAGTCAGAAACGCCAACATTCAAGGCAATTCCCCATCAAACAGACTAGTCCATAATCTTTGCCTTCCAGAAGTGCCTGTACAGAACAGAAGCTGACTCAATAGAGAAATTGCGAGTTCATTCAACTTTTCTTGAGAGTTATAGGCAGCCACTTTAGAGCGACGGGGATTCATCCGGCTGCGAAAATGAGCCTGGAACCTTTCCAAATACTTAGATAAGCGAAAATGTTGTTCTAGAGGCACCTGCTTTTCCAGTAGTTGTTGATAAGCCGTCAACAACTGCCTAATCAGAACCGTCATTCGCCGTGCCATATGACTAGCAATCACCACTAAAGCCTTAGCTTCCTCTGGAGTTAGAGGACGTCGTGTGTAAGAGCGCCGCCAGGGATTGGTAGAGCGCATACGCCACAGGACAACACGATTTTTAATAATGTCCTGAAGTTCCAGCTCTCTAGCCGCCAATAGCATCGCCTCAGAACCTCCCAGTTCGAGAGCTTCAATGGCTAGTAAAATTAGGTCAATATGCAGCCGAGTTCGTGGTGGACAGCCCTGAGCTGGAATCCTGAAATCAGGTAGGCTATCTAAAATTATTGGCTTTGACTGGGAAGCAGGACTATTGGTCAGCATTACGGTCCGTCGAAAGATTCACTCTAATAGCGCTTATCCTACAGCGAAAACCTTTTGAATAGATTTGTTCCAAGGAATCACACAAGGTTCAGCTTTCTAGTGTACGCTTTTACAGAAAGGGAATGGCAAGCTATAGTTTGAGTCAAACCCCATTGATAACTAAGTTCACCTACTGATGGATTTAAAATCTCTGATTCGCGATATCCCTGACTTTCCCAAACCAGGGATTGTATTTCGGGATATCACTACCCTCCTGAGCAATCCAGAAGGACTACGCTACACTATCGATACCTTAGCTCAAAAATTTCAGGAAGCAGGAGTAAGGGCTGATTATGTCGTGGGTATGGAGTCTCGTGGTTTTATATTTGGACCACCTATAGCTTACCAACTCGGGGCTGGGTTTGTCCCAGTGCGCAAACCGGGTAAACTACCAGCAGCGGTATACTCGGCTGAGTATGACCTAGAATACGGCACAGACAAGTTGGAAGTCCATCAAGATGCTTTCACACCTAACTCCCAGGTTGTGATTATCGATGATTTAATTGCTACTGGAGGAACAGCAGCAGCTACAGTCAACCTGGTAGAACAAGCAGGCGGTCAAGTGGTAGCTCTTGGCTTTATCATCGAATTACGGGATTTAGGTGGACGTCAGCAACTGCCTGATGTACCAGTTATAACCCTGGTTGACTATTAGTTATTAGTTATTAGTTATTAGTCATTGGTCAAAAGAAAGTTTCCAATTAATAAAGGACTTTCAAGGAATGACAATTTTTGAATTCAAAATGACGTAAGCATTCAGCTATCAGCTATCAGCTATCAGCTATCAGCTATCAGCTATCAGCTATCAGCTATCAGCTATCAGCTATCAGCCATAGGCCAACGGCTGACGGCTGACGGCTGACGGCTGACGGCTGAATGCTTACAAAATGACTAGCTTTATAATTGGCAATTGTTTCCACCGGAAACAACCCCCTGAATTCAGGTATGGGATAATTTTGAATTTTTAATTGATAATTTTGAATTGGAGCGAAGCGATTGACTTCTTCTACTAGAGATTCTAGCATTATCAATCGGTTTGATGGGGCTTGGCATAGACTAAAACTTCTGGTCACCAGTGAGACCTTTCTGTACGTGGTAAAGCGACTGTTGCAAGGTCTTTTGACCTTGCTGTTGGCATCTGCTCTAAGTTTTGCCATTATTCAGTTTGCACCAGGAGATTTTCTGGATACCCTCAGGCAAAATCCCAAAATTTCCCCGGAACGAATCGAGGAACTCAAGGAGCAATTTGGTTTAGATCAGCCAGCAATTATTCAGTATTGGCGTTGGCTAGTACGAGTTGTAACCAAGTTTGACTTTGGTACCAGTTTCGCTTACTTCCGTCCGGTGTCGTCTTTGTTATTAGAACGGATACCAGCAACCTTACTCTTAGCCGTAGCCTCAATCTTTATTACTTGGACGATCGCAATTCCTCTCGGAATCCTAGCTGCTATCAATCAGAATCGCACCACTGACCGATTCCTACAAGTCATTAGCTACACAGGTCAGGGTTTCCCCAGCCTAATCACTGCTCTGTTGCTGCTCATACTCGCCCAGAATCTTTCCCCCTTAGTTCCTGTCGGTAGTATGACCAGTATCAATCATGATGATTTATCCCCCATTGGTAAGGTTTTGGATATTGGCTGGCATATGATTTTGCCAACAATAGCTCTATCCATTACTAGTTTTGCAGGTCTACAACGAATTACTAGGGGTGAATTGCTGGATGTGCTACGGCAAGACTATATTCAGACAGCTCGTGCTAAGGGACTGCCAGAAAATCGAGTTATCTATGTCCATGCTTTGCGCAATGCTATTAATCCTCTAATTACCATCCTTGGCTTTGAGTTTGCTTCTCTACTCAGTGGCTCATTTATTGCTGAAATTTTCTTCAACTGGCCAGGTTTAGGTCGTTTGATTTTACAGGCGGTAACTGCTCAAGACCTCTATCTGGTAATGGGAAGCTTGATGATGGGGGCTACAATGCTGATTTTGGGGAATTTGTTAGCAGACTTGCTTCTAAAAGTAGTTGATCCTCGAATTCGTCTAGAAGATTTGAAATAGAGAATGTAAGCAATCAGCAATCAGCCATCAGCCATCAGCAATCAGACATCAGCAATCAGCAATCAGCCATCAGCAATCAGCCATCAGCAATCAGCCATCAGCCATCAGCCAAAAGCCTATGCTTCACAGCGTCGAAGTCTGTGCCACGCTACTTGAGGTGCGACAGTTTTTGAATAAAATAACCTGACCGCTGACCGCTGACTGCTGAATACTTACTGTCCTAAATGTACTTTTGACGTCAATTTTTGTTAACAACCTAAATAGGCGTTGCAGAATAACGGGATGATGTACCTATTTACTGAAGTTTGAACTGTAGACTATAAGCCACTTTCAGTTATGTGCAAAAAATGGTATCATCCCACAAATGTGCAACGCCCCTAAATAAAATAAAACCTTTTATTAAATCAGGAAAAAAACCTGAAACGATTGTCCATCCTGCCTTCAGCATAGCTGCCTTCAGCATAGCTGCCTTGCTGTAAAGACGCGCCTCAGGAATATTTTCAAGATGTTTACCCAAATTCATTATGTAATTCTTTCTAGAAGGAACGGTCGTTATCTGGTTGCCCAACCGAAAGCTGGTAGCCCAGAGGCTGGAGCTGGATATCTGTTGATGTTTCGCGAACACTTTGATGCCCTGAGTTATCTCAATACCCACGGTGCTGATTTAGCTGACCAATTTTCTGTAGAGTCGGTTTCTGGTAGTCAGTTGAAAAATTTGCTGGAACGGTGGGGGTTTGTTGGTGTGGGTGTTGTTCAAGACCCATTGGTACCTCAAATTGAGTTTTTTTCTTACAAATAAGGGCTATTAGGTGACACAACCAGACTATTCAACTAGTCCAAAAAATAGCGATCGCATTTTGTAAGCATTCAGCCGTCAGCCGTCAGCCGTCAGCTGACGTAACAGAGATTAAACCAATGCTTACTTGTTTTATTCAAAAGCTGATAGCTGATAGCTGATAGCTTACCGCATTTTCCCAAGCTCTCTGGCTTGACTGGGGATAATTGATACTCCTACTAACCGTCGTTCCCTGATTGATTTTTTTGAGCAGGCAATGATTGCGAGGACTGGTTATTCACGGAATTGATATTTCCTCTTGCTTGTCCATCACGACAACCATCACACCGCTGCTGGGCATATTGTTAATATGCATAGATTTTGTTTAAATTTTATTAAGGAGTAAATATAAGGAGTAACTATGAAAGACCTCACTGCTTATCGAAATATAGGTATCTTTGCTCATGTGGACGCAGGCAAGACAACTACAACAGAGAGGATACTAAAACTTACCGGGAAAATCCACAAAATTGGTGAGGTTCACGAAGGTGCAGCTACAACGGACTTTATGGAACAGGAACAAGAGCGCGGTATTACTATTCAGTCTGCCGCCACCAGTTGTTTCTGGAAAGACCACCAACTCAACATTATTGATACCCCAGGTCACGTAGACTTTACCATTGAGGTTTATCGTTCCCTCAAGGTTCTCGATGGTGGCGTTGGTGTTTTCTGTGGCTCAGGTGGTGTAGAACCCCAGTCAGAAACTAACTGGCGCTATGCCAATGACTCAAAAGTTGCTCGGATTATCTACGTAAACAAACTTGACCGTCTGGGGGCTGATTTCTACCGAGTTGTTAAGCAGGTAGAAGATGTACTTGGTGCTAAGCCTCTGGTAATGGTACTGCCGATCGGAACTGAGAACGATTTTGTGGGTGTAGTGGATTTGCTAACCCGTAAGGCATGGGTATGGGATGACTCTGGGGATCCGATGAACTATGAGATTCAAGACGTTCCCGCCAACATGGTTGATGATGTGGAAACCTACCGCGAGCAGTTAATTGAAATGGCTGTGGAGCAGGATGACGAGGTGATGGAACAGTATCTAGAAGGGGAAGAACCAGATCTCGAAAGCCTTAAGCGTTGCATTCGCAAGGGAACTCGTGAGCTGGCTTTCTTCCCTACCTACTGCGGTTCATCCTTCAAGAATAAGGGGGTGCAGTTGGTACTTGATGCTGTAGTTGACTACCTGCCGAATCCCACTGAAGTCAAACCCCAACCAGAAATCGATCTAGAAGGTAACGAAACCGGTACACTTGCCTATGTTGACCCAGAAAAACCTTTGCGTGCCTTGGCATTTAAGATCATGGATGACCGCTTTGGCGCTCTGACCTTTACCCGTATCTACTCAGGAACCTTATCTAAGGGTGACACAGTACTTAATACCTTCACAGGTAAAACTGAGCGTATTGGTCGTTTGGTAGAGATGCATGCCGATTCTAGGGAAGAAATTAACTCTGCCCAGGCCGGTGATATTGTGGCCATCGTTGGGATGAAAAATGTCCAGACTGGGCATACCCTCTGTGACCCGAAAAATCCTGCTACTCTGGAGCCGATGGTCTTCCCAGACCCGGTGATTTCCATTGCGATCGCACCTAAGAAAAAAGGTTCCTCTGAGAAAATGGGCATTGCCCTGAGCAAGATGATTCAGGAAGACCCATCTTTCCACGTTGAAACTGACCAGGAAAGTGGCGAAACTATCATTAAGGGCATGGGTGAGCTGCACCTAGACATTAAGGTTGATATCCTGAAACGGACTCATGGCGTTGAGGTGGATGTAGGTAAGCCCCAGGTTGCATATCGTGAGTCCATTACCAAGCGCATCGAAGACAGCTATACCCACAAGAAGCAGTCCGGTGGTTCTGGTCAATATGGTAAAATCGATTACGTTATCGAGCCTGGTGAACCCGGTACTGGCTTCCAGTTTGAGTCCAAGGTGACTGGTGGTAATGTCCCCAGGGAATTTTGGCCTGCTGTGCAAAAGGGCTTTGAGAATAGCATTCAAAAGGGTCTGTTGGCTGGATTCCCTTGTGTGGACTTCAAGGTTACCTTGACTGATGGTGCCTACCACCCCGTAGACTCATCGGCTATTGCCTTTGAAATTGCGGCCAAGTCGGCTTATCGGCAATCCTTTGGTAAGGCTTCACCTCAATTGTTAGAGCCAATTATGAAAGTGGATGTATTCACACCAGAAGATTACATGGGGGATGTAATTGGTGACCTCAATCGCCGCCGTGGGATGATTAAGTCTCAGGAGAAAACTCTTACTGGTGCTCGCATTAAGGCAGATGCGCCTTTGAGTGAGATGTTTGGCTATATTGGTGACCTGCGTACTATGACATCTGGTCGTGGTCAGTTCTCAATGGAGTTCTCCCACTACGCCCCTTGCCCAAGTAATGTGGCAGAAGAGGTAATTAAGGAAGTGAAGGAACGTGAGGAAGCTGCTAAATAATCTTTTGATTTAAGTAGAGTTCCTGGCTGGTTTTAGACTGGCCAGGAACATCGTGTGATCAATGATTAAGTCTGTGCCATCACCATCCCCATCAAGGCAATTACCGAAGCATTGTAATCAATAGCATATTCATTAGTAGCCCAAGACCGCTCATCATCCACATAACTCAACATTCCCAAGCCTTTAGGGGCAATGTCATCCTGGGCATCAGTATTAGGACCCCCTACCATCAGACCAGGGATAACAATTTTTTTAGCTCGGGAAATCCGGTGATGAACATGACGCACCGAGTTGCTACCAACACGGGTAATAAAACAAAGATTAAAATGATTGCGCCCCAGTAAATAATCTAACTGCTCAACAGCTGCCTTGTAGTAGCCTCGATTGCCAGTGATGCGGTAGGCATAGAGTAGAGTAATTCCTTCCTCAGCTATCTTATGATTAGATGCCCAATGGAATTTATCAATAGTTAAACGGTAGCCACTACCGTTAATCTTTTCCATCAGAGTATCCGCCCTTCGCATCAGCCTAGCTGTGATTTCTAATTTCAGTTTGTCTGACCCCTTCCTTTGTTTCTGCACCAAATAGTTAACCATTGCTAGAGGAGACGGATCTTTCCAACCAAACTCACCATAGTCAAAGGCCGTGATAGTTTTAGCTAAGTATTTCTCGTAGCTAGTATCCCCTGTAGTAATAAACAGTTCTACGGCTGCCCAGAAGCGGTCATCTTGATCTGTTTTTAAGGATTCTTGCTGATCCCACTCTCCAAAAAGATACTTACCTGAACCGGTGTCATCTCCTTCTTGCCAATCCACCTTCATAGATCGCTGTTTTCGGAGAAACCCCCAGGCTTTCTGTGCCGCTTGTAAGTAGGTTTGAGCCTGTTGCTTGTCAAAGGGAGTATAAACTCTAGCAGCCATTGCCATTACTGCTGCAAACTTGCCAGTCTCAGGTGTCGAGATTCCAAAAGTGTACCGTGGCTGAGTATCTTGATTGGGTAGAATTTCCCCTGGCCATTTTTTTCCTGACAGCTTGCGGTAGACAGCACCATCCTCTCGCTGCATCTTCAGCAGCCAATCTAATCCTACTTTGACCTCATCGAGTAGGTCAGGTCTACCATTGCCGCTTTCTGGTATAGTTAATTGGTTGTCCCTAAATAATTTAGGATATTGCTCGTACAAGCTTAACAAGCGTCCGATGGTGACTGTCATTGGCGCAACATATTTACCAAAATCCCCAGCATCATGCCAGCCACCTTGGGCAGATTTGAAGTCTCCAGCTTTATTAATCTCATCGTTGTGGGCAATAATCCCATCTTTGAGATGGCAGGGGGGATGTTTGACTCCAGATACTGAATCATTTACAGCAACACCGCACCGTTGCAAATAGTAGGACCGGAGTAGCTTTGTAAAGGTATCCTTATAAATTTCCTTACCAATGCCAAACGGATAAGACTGACTATAGCCGTATTTGAGGTAATAGCTACCTGATTTATCGTATTTAGTAAAATCAATAACCGTAATTTTATCATTACTGGCTTTATCCTTTACAGAGTTTCCCAGGTTGGTCACAAAAACCGTTTTGTGAGTGATTAAATCAACAAGTTCAACCTGCTTGTTTTCCGAATTGGGGGAATTGATTAAGAACGCCAACTTAGGCCCAGTTGGGTAATAACCTATTTGATTGATAACAATTTTTCCTCTAGCTGCTGGATTATAGGGTTGAGCATTAAGCTTGGAAAAAAATCCATAAGCGATCGCACTAATCCAGCCGATAAAAAATCTTCTATCTATTTTCATCGTCAAGCTTTTACTTCCATGATATCTTGATTATGGGTCTTTTGGAAATTTTCCAGAACGAACCTCTGTAGTAAACTCCTGCACGGCTTGGGTTATTACCTGGCGCAAATTCACATAAGACTTAGCAAAGGGTGGCTGGTGCTCGGAAAGCCCTAGTAAATCCGCTGTCACTAACACCTGGCCATCACAGTGTGGTCCGGCTCCAATGCCAATGGTGGGAATAGTTAATTTTTGTGTAATTGACATTGCCAAATCGCTTGGAATATGCTCTAAAACGATAGCAAAGGCACCAGCTTGCTCCAATGCGATCGCATCCTGCAAAATCCGCTCCCCAGTTTCCGGTGTTTTTCCTTGTTGCCGTAAACCCAGCCGATGAATAGACTGCGGTGTTAAACCTACATGACCCATCACCGGAATTCCCACAGCGCTAAGCCTCCCCACCGTTTCAGCCATGGCAGGATATCCTCCCTCCAACTTCACTGCCACTGCCCCAGTTTCCTTCAACACTCGACCGGCAGAGTGGATTGCCTGCTGAGGACTTTCCTGATAACTCAAAAACGGCAAATCACAAACCACTAATGCCCGTTTAACACCCCGACACACCGCTTTGGCATGGTGAATCATGTCCTCAAGGGTCACTGGCAGCGTTGTGGAGTAACCCAGCGTAACCATTGCTAGAGAATCCCCGACCATGATTATGTCTACTCCCGCTTCATCCAACAGCTGAGCGATCGCATAATCTGCAGCGGTCAGGACCATAATCTGGCGCTCCTGTTGTTTCCATTGATTCAACTGCTTGATAGTAACTGCCATAACCAATAATAGTTTCGGTCAATCCGATTAATAATTCTCAAAGATGCTTATAAAAAAAGTAAACCGAACTATGGAAATCTTTGTAAAGAAGCGTGAACTACTGACTTCAGTGTAATGTGATCGTTAGCTATCAGCTCTCAGCTCTCAGCTATCAGCTCTCAGCTCTCAGCTCTCAGCTCTCACCCAAAGGCCTGTGGCCAAGCTACACCGAACAGTTTTTGAATAAAATAAGCTGACCACTGACGGCTGACCACTGACGGCTGACGGCTGACGGCTGACCACTGAATACTTACATCTCATCTGTGCAACTGATTTATGACCTATTAATACTATATGGGTTAATTACGGTAATCAAGAAGGTTGAAGAATACTGCTTGAGTAGGGAATACTAAAAATGAAGCTTCCTCGATCAGGTTCCCTATGTCAGAGCCTCTAATTTCTGCCATCATCTGCACCCACAATCGCGAACAATATTTGGGTGCCGCCATTGATAGCGTGCTACAGCAGGATTTTGCCGATTATGAAGTAATTGTGGTCGATAATGCGTCAAGCGATCGCACCCGTAACATTGTTGACCAACGCTTGGACAACTCTCGACTAAACTATGTTTATGAACCCGTACTTGGTTTATCGGTGGCTCGTAACACTGGGGCTGCCAGTGCCTGTGCTGGTATTTTAGCTTATCTGGATGATGATGCCGTTGCCAGTCCCCGTTGGCTTAAGACAATTTACGAAGCTTATCAAAGTAACGAAAAACTGGCAATTGCTGGTGGTAAAGTTACCCTATTGTGGCCAGATGGCATTACCTCTCCCTCCTGGTTGTCACCAGACCTAGCAGGAAATTTGGGAGCTTATGACCTAGGGGAAACCCTAATTCAGATCCAAAATCCTGGTTTGACTCCCAGAGGTTTAAATTACTCGATCAGGCGGACTTTCCTGGAGAAAATCGGTGGTTTTGATGTCAATTTAGGTCGTGTGGGGAAAAATTTATTATCTAATGAAGAGTTACATATGACAGAATTAGCTCTCCAGGATGGTTGGCAAGTTGCTTATCTACCTGATGCTCTAGTGGCTCACAATGTTGCCCCAGAACGAATCAATAAACGTTGGTTTTTGAATCGTGGTTGGTGGCAAGGTATTAGCGAGTGTTACCGTGAACAATTGGTTGGTCGTGCTGGTACTGCCCAATTGTTACGGGGAGGTGAACGAATGATGCGAGGAATCTACAAATCCTTCAAGCACTTCCGCAATCCAGCTCTTCGCTTTGATAATTTCGTTTATGCCTATGGTCAAATCGGTTATCTGAGTGCAGTAATTAAAGGAATGCTACCAAAACATCCGGGAACGTGAGATCCCCTCTCTTTTAAGGAGGAGATGAAACGGACGCGACGGGTTTTAACCCGCCGTGTCCCTCTGCTTAGGTTCATAAAATTTGGATATTAGACTTCTGACCAACTCAGATGGAGTCATCCCACGCCGTTCTGCTTCTTGCTTTAATTGCATTTTTTTTAATTTATTAATTCGGATCATCAATCGTTCGTCTTTCATTTTTGGAATACTATTTGCGCGCACGAATGTTACGATTCTAGTAGGAGGCAATCAAATGTACAAGACGATTCCAGTAAAAGCAAACTTGACAGAGGAAGAGCAAGCTTTTTGGGTATTTCAATGCCAACAAGCGAATAGTCTGGTAAATTGTGCTATCTATTACTCCAAACAAAAACATTACACCTGGTTAGAACAGCAAGAAGAAGCTTTTACGACTTACTGGCGAGAGGATGATCTTAGATATGGGTGGAAAACCTATAAATGCAGTGTCAAATATGCCGAACTCTGCAAGAATCTAAAAGAGAATCCTCACTATAAGGCGATGGCAGCTCAGTCGGCACAACAAACTCTCAAGACTGTAGCCGAATCAATCAATAGCTACAATCAGTTAGTCGGCCATTATTACAAGGGAAAAGTCGATAGACCAAAACTGCCAAGATACAGAAAGAAAGGCGGATTGGCAGCTGTAACTTTCCCTAGACAAGCTCTTGGTTATAAGTCAGGGTTGTTCTACCCTTCGATCAGCAAAGAAACAAAACCTGAGTTGATCACCGAGATTACCCTGGAGCCGCCGGACTTTATAGATCCGGACTGGGTAAAACAGATAACTGTTCGTCCGTACCTTGGGCAACTTTGGATCGACTGGGTAATTGATGACGAGAAGCAACCAATCTCTGATAACCCCAACCTCGACTATTCCCAAGCGTGGAGTTTTGATCACGGCGGGACGAACTGGCTGACTGGGCTTTCAACCCTTGGCAAGAGCCTGATAATTGACGGTCGAAAACTCAAGTCAATGAATCAGGGCTACTGCCGGTTAGTCGCCAAGTACAAACAGGGGAAACCAGAGTTTTACTGGGATTCCAAGCTAGATCGAGTGCAGCGGAAACGAAACAACCAGATACGGGATGCGATCAACAAAGCTGCTAGATTCATTATCAATCGGTGCTTAAATGATCGCATTGGAAACCTAATTATCGGCTGGAACGAAGAACAGAAAAGCCGTTCTAATATGGGCAAACGTGGCAATCAGAATTTCGTAGTCATCCCGACCAAGAGACTAATCGAACGGCTGAAACAACTTTGCCCTGAGTACGGCATTAAACTAACAATTACCGAGGAATCGTACACCAGCAAAGCGTCTTTCCTTGACGACGATCCATTACCAAAATATGGTGAAAAACCCAACGGGTGGAAACCGTCAGGATGTCGGGTAAGGCGTGGTTTGTATAAAACTTCTGAGGGATACCTGGTAAATGCCGACTGCAATGGTGCGGCCAACATTGCCAGGAAAGTAGCCACACAGCTAAATATAGACCTAGCTAAGGTGGGTAGAGGGAGCTTGACACTCCCACACCGGTATGAAATTTTCAAGTCACTGAATAGATCGTACCGCACAAGAAGTGAACAGGCGCGGTTTTAATCCGCCTCGTAACAACCTTGTAGAATCCTCCGTGCTTCAGCCGGGGGAGATGTCAAAAAGGAGCAACTCCTCTCTATCCCACAATCAGTCCAGTCATTAATGAGACTGGATAATAGGTTCCCTTTGCTATAGCACAGATAATTTTGGTTGATTGTTGACTGTTAACTGTTGACTGATAAGCCTTAATTTTAGTTAAGGCTTGCTGTTAGTTATTCTAGGCCAATAAACTTTTCATAAAACGTCCACAATTGCAGGTGTTTAATTATGAAATCCCCTAACACTAAACTTCCGGTATCAGTTCTAATTCCAGCCAAAAATGAAGAGGCTAATTTACCAGCTTGTCTTGAGAGTGTTAATAGAGCAGATGAAGTGTTTGTTGTCGATTCCCAAAGCAGCGATCGCTCCATTGAAATTGTGGAAGAATATGGTGCAAACCTAGTTCAATTCTATTTTGATGGGTTTTGGCCCAAAAAGAAAAACTGGAGCTTAGACAATCTTGAATTCCGCAATCAATGGGTATTAATTGTTGATTGTGACGAACGCATTACTCCAGAACTTTGGGATGAAATTGCTGTGGCAATCGACAATGCTGATTATAACGGCTACTATATCAATCGTAGAGTATTCTTCCTAGGGAAATGGATTCGCTTTGGTGGCAAATATCCAGACTGGAATTTACGGTTATTTAAACACGAAAAAGGTCGCTACGAAAACTTAAAAACGGAAGGAATTCCCAATACTGGAGACAACGAAGTTCATGAACACGTTGTCCTACAAGGCAAAGCTGGCTATCTTCAAAATGATATGCTGCACATTGACTTTAAGGACATTTACCATTGGCTAGAACGGCACAATCGCTACTCCAATTGGG
Organism: Moorena producens 3L; assembly: GCF_000211815.1. Taxonomy (GTDB): domain Bacteria; phylum Cyanobacteriota; class Cyanobacteriia; order Cyanobacteriales; family Coleofasciculaceae; genus Moorena; species Moorena producens. The sequence goes on along the minus strand of NZ_GL890939.1, from coordinate 79,271 downwards.
AAGCTCGTGTCTATCTAAATCTACTAACAGGTAAAGATGACTCTGGCACCATCGGGGGAAATCTGTTTGGAAGCGCCGTGCAGCGTAAGCGGTTTCTGAAAAAAATCTGGGTTAGACTACCGTTTAAACCAATACTGCGGTTTATTTTGTTTTACTTTATCCAGCTGGGCTTTTTAGATGGAAAAGCTGGGTACATTTATGGACGCCTGTTGAGTCAGTATGAGTATCAAATTGGTGTCAAACTCTATGAGTTACAAAAGTTTAGCGGTAAGCTGAATGTAGAAAAAACTGAACCAGCACAGACACCAGTAACGCCAAAGCCATCAGTTGTCTCTCCAAATCCCTGAGAATCCATTTTGAATTAAGAATGTAGAATTAAGAATTAAGAATGTAGAATTAAGAATTAAGAATGTAGAATTAAGAATTAAGAATTATCCATTCCGCATTCTCCATTCTCCATTCTGCATTCTCCATTCTACATTCTACATTCTAGATTATGACTAATGACTTAAGTAAACTACCAGCGTTAGATTTACCACCCTTAGTGGATTTACGCCAGTACGACCAATCTTGGTTTGACCGAGGACGTCCGGGCTGGTTAATCTTACTCTGGTGGTTGGTGCAAGCGATCGCATTTCCCTTAAGTCCTCATAACTTCAATGGCTTCCGCCGATGGCTGCTACAACTATTTGGAGCCAAGATTGGTACTAATGTCATCATTCGACCCACTGCTCGTTTTACTTACCCCTGGAAAGTAGAAGTTGGTGACTACAGTTGGATTGGGGATGATGTGGTTTTATACAGCTTGGATCGGATTCGCATTGGTAGTCATTGCGTTATTTCTCAAAAATGTTACCTCTGTACTGGTAGCCACGATATGAAAGACCCAGCCTTTGGTTTAATCACATCTGAGATTAGTGTTGGTAATGGAGCCTGGATTGCCGCTGATTGCTTCATTGCGCCCGGTGTCCACATTGGAGCCAATGCTGTAATTGGTGCTCGCAGCACTGTGTTTAGTAATATCCCAGAGCAGCAAGTATGCTGGGGGATACCAGCACGTCCTCGCTATCGACGGGAAATCGAGGAGAGAGGGAGTAGGGAGTAGGGAATTAAGAATTTAGAATTTAGAATTTAGAATTTAGAATTTAGAATTTAGAATTTAGAATTTAGAATTGGGAGTCAGGAGTCGGGTGTCGGGTGTCGGGTGGAAAGTGTAGCTATTCAACCGGAGAAGATCATATAGCAGTCGCCAGGGCAGTTAGGACATGACAAAAGTCTCACACCCTTTGTAAGCGATGCAGAGGTGCGACCCGTGGCGAATTTAATTCGCCAACGGAAAAAGCACCTAAGCGGTCTTGGGGGTTTCCCCCATGAGCGACTGCATCAAGAAGCGCAAGAGTTTGACTTCTGACTTCTGACTTCTGACTTCTGCTATACAAGGGGAAGTTAACCAGATCCGGAAAAATTGTTGATAAGTTTCCGGATTTTCATTTTGCTAAAAGAAAAAGATAGTGGACCACTTTAAGTCAGGATTCCATAGTCATGGTTCACAAATTCATTTTCCAAGGTTCAGCTTACCTGTTGTCAGCGTCCGTGATGTGGCAAGTGCTTCCCGCAACAGCCGGAATAGTACCTCGGAAGCATGACAATAGCAATGTTAGCACCTTCGAGATTGCTGGATTATTCGATGAGCTCCGCCAAATCCGTCGAGATGTCCAAGAAGTAACCAATACCATTCGTGAAGGCAGGCGTATAATCCAAGGCACACGCGGAGTGGTTGATGAGTTTGATCAACTTGGGGACGACCTCAACTCTGGACGAGTGGTACAGTCTTCTAACAATAATCCCTGTCGCAAAAATCGGTCTCGGAAATCGGTTGCTATCAATGAGCAGGTGATTTGCACCAAAGACGGAGCCTATGAGTTAAGTCAGGAATTGCGTAAGGTACTGATGATGACACAAACTCGAAACCTCTATATTGATGAGTTTTACGGCAAGTTTTTGGACAAAGTCTTTAATCGTCCTGTTGAGTTTATGTTCGAGAATAAGGAGGAGATGACCTTAGATAATCTTACGAAAGTGCTTGCTCTCTATGATCAGAAACGGTGGGATTATAGCAAAATCACACAGATTCTTTTCTCTCCCTCGACTAGTAAGGCTACCTTGATGTTTGGAAAACGCACCGAACCGGAAATTGTATCTGTCCCTGATTCTATTGGTGAGTTTTCAGATTCCGTATTTAAAATCAAATCTAAGTCTCCATTTTTGAATCAAGAATAAGTTAACACGTAAGCTATCAGCGGTCAGCGGTCAGTGGTCAGTGGTCAGTGGTCAGCGGTCAGCCGTCAGCCGTCAGCGGTCAGCCGTCAGCCGTCAGCCGTCAGCCGTCAGCCGTCAGCTTATTTTATTCAAAAGGTGTTCAGTGTAGCTTGGCCACAGACCTTTGGCTGATAACTGATAGCTGATAGCTGATAGCTGATGGCTGATAGCTGATAGCCAATAGCTGATAGCTGATGGCTGATAGCTGATAACTGATAGCTGATAACTGATCGCTAATAGCTGATAGCTGATAGCTTATGGCTGATAGCTTATGGCTGATAGCCTTAATCACTAAAACTAATTTGTGGTCCTTTTGGAACAATACCAGAGGGATTAATAAAGGGATGACTCCTATAATAATGCTGCTTAATGTGGTCAATATTACAGGTTTCCTTTACCCCTGGCTGATGATAAAGGTCTTTGAGATAATTCCACAAATTGGGATAATCCAGAATTCGTTGCCAATTACATTTGAAATGGAAATAGTAAACTGAATCAAAGCGTAGCAGAGTGGTAAACATACACCAATCGGCTTCTGTAATGCGATCGCCACAGAGATAACGCTGTTTACCTAACACCCCTTCCCAATAGTCAAGGGCATCAAAGAGGTCAGTTACTCCTTCTTCATAAGCTTGCTGAGTAGTAGCGAATCCTGCTCGATAAACACCATTATTAATAGGTTGGTAAATGGCATCAATGGTTTTATCAATCTCTTCTCGTAAATTCTCCGGATAAAAGCTGATATCCGACTGAGCAATCCCGTCGAACTCTATGTCAAACATCCGAATAATTTCACGGGATTCATTATTAACAATCGTGCCAGTTTCCTTATCCCAAAGTACTGGAACCGTTACCCGTCCGGTACAGTTAGGGTCAGCTTTTATATAAACTTCCCGCAGATAGCGAGCACCATTTACTGTATCAGGGATACAACCAGGCCCATCGGAAAATTCCCATCCATCTTTATCCATCAATGGGTCAACAATAGACAGGGTAATCGCTTCCTCCAATCCCTTTAAGGTTCGCATAATCAGAGTGCGGTGCGCCCAGGGACAAGCATAGGAAATGTAGAGATGGTAGCGTCCAGAGGCTGGTTTATAGTCTGTGGAGCCATCAGCACGAATCCAATTACGGAACTTGGTGGGATTACGCATGAATCGCCCTTGGGGGTCTTGCTGATAGACTTCGTTAGTCCATTTTCCGTTAACGAGCATCCCTGTTGCCATAGTTTTCCTCTGTTCGTTTAGCGTGGCCAACGGCCATGGTATTTTTTTTATACTATCTATTGCTAAGGGAGTAGGGAGTCGGGAGTCGGGAGTCGGGAGTCGGGAGTAGGGACTGCATCCCTTAAAACCCTCTTTGCTTTTGGTTTTTAGCTTTCTCGGCATTGCTGAATCTTTGGATAAAACTGAATGGCTAGCTATGAACAGGCGCAGTTATCGTTATGGTAGGGAGCAGTGGAATGGGTGGTGAGGGGCGGTATTGGTTTTTAGCCAGCACCTGTGGTGATAACCCGTAATAATTCTTTACAAAACTCTGCGTCACGTTTCGCTTCCTGTGGTCTCTTATTTATAGAAACCAAGCTTTCCAAGAGCAAGCGCTTTTGAAAAGTAGATCAAGGAACGCCTATTAGATACCTGGAAGTTTGTCACTATGTTTAGTCAATGTGAAATTTTAGAAGATTCCAAAGAACAACTCAAAACAATAGTGCGAGAAGTCTGTGAGCCAGATAATCTTCCGGAACAGCCAGAGCTTTTTGAGTTGGTTCAAGAGTATTACCAGCTCGCGACTCAAAAAGAGCTTGCCCAAGAAGATGGTAAGAGAATGGCACAAATGTTTGAGCTGGCAGTATTAGATCTGCAGTTTGACCAGTGCATTGACAAGGTAGATCAGCTGATCAGCCAGTCCTTGCAGTCTTCTCCCTCTTCAGGTTGCTCTGGTCTCCTTTCCCTAGAAGAGTTTATCTATCAGGTAAATGCCATAGCGCCCCAAGAAATGAGTATGGAGAGGTTCAAAGACCTTGCGGTGAAGCTTAATTTGAGTAAAAAGCTAATCGAGCAATCTATTAGTTTTAAAAAGAGTGACTACCATACCCACTTAGTTTGTACGACCCCTTTTGGTAATATTTCTGTTATTTCTTGGGAGCCGGGTCAGTTTTCACAAATACATGTCCACGAAGATAAAATTACCATAATCCGTGTCTACAAAGGAACCCTTACCCACCGCTTTTATGATCCAGTGGAGCACTTGCACGGAAAACAGGGCTACCGAACAAAGGACGAGAAAAAGTTCATAGAAGGTCAGTTAGTCTGCGTTGGATTTCATCAGACTCACCAGCTTGCTAACGAGTCTCAAGAGAGACTCGTTACTGTGCATGTTCGGTTCTTCAAACAAAGACTTATATCCTGTGAACCCTTAGAAAATTGTGAACCGGATAAGTCTCGTCCTGATTTAGTTGATAGGCGAAAATGATCGGCTTGGCGCTTGCTGATCACAATTTAGTCTAGCTTTTTGTTATTGGGCAGAGCAGAAAATATTTTTCTAGCCTGCCCTATCGACGACGATATAAGTGATTTCATTTACACCAGTGTGCATTATCAGGAAAACAATTCAAATGCTAAAACCCCAAACAGATCAAAATTGCTCCGATCAGGGTGAAATGATGGAACAGGAAGAACTTGCCAACCTTTTAGATTCACTATCGATTAAAATAAAAGTTTGGCTGTGCCAATTTAATCTTAATAGCAAGTATACCCATAAAGACATTATAAACGATGTCTTTTTACTTGTCCAAAAACTAATCGAATCCGGGAAACTAGAGTCCTATTTAGACGTTGATGAGGGACTTTACCTGGTTATAATTAAGGGTGAATTAAGAGAGCCAATTATTAATCCAAAAGCTTGGGTCCGAAAAGTTATCTTGAATTACATAAGGGGACTCCACCGTGATCATAAGAGGTTTTTAGATATTAGTTCCCAACAGTGGGAAAGTTCACTCTCGATTGGTCAGAGTAATGTGCTTCCATTTGCCCGTCACACTCACCCTATGCAGTATATAGAGAACGTGGAAGTATGGGAGAAGATAACACAACTTCCTGATCAAGACTCAGAAATTTTGGAGTTGTTCTATTTTAAAAAGCTTTCCTGTGCTGAAATTGCCAGTCATTTAGAACATAAGGGCTATCCCCGGTATACGGCAGAAAATATTCGGCAAAAAAAGTTTCGAGCACTCAATAAGCTTCGCAAACTTTATTTATAAACGGGATTGGTGAGCAAAATAAAATTCTAGATAGGGAGCATCTCATCGGGTGCATCTCATTTTTGCTGTTTGACACGGTGGTGCGTTACGGGGCGGGCTATCCAAAGCCTGGCTACGAAGCGGAAAATGAGCCCCCCCTAACGCACCCTACACAACTTTTTTACAAATATGAGATGCACCCCATCTCATCTTTCTAAACAATAAAGTAAGTGTGGTTGTGAGGAGTGTGGTTGTGAGGAGTGTGGTTGTGAGGAGTGTGGTTGTGAGGAGTGTGATTATTGTAGGAATTTTATTATGATTTTTGCCTAATTTCAGGTATTGATATGCACCCTATAAATAACTAGTAATTGTAGTTAAATTACAAAGATGACTGTGAAACTGTTAGTACACAGGCACTTTTGTGCGTTTATTAGCTATGAAAAAAAAATGTTTGAGTTTGTCACGTTGGGCAATATTTTTACTCTCTTTAATAGAAACCTTTAACTAAAGTAAAATCGGGGTAAGGCGACATGAATAGCAAAGAACTCCAAGAAAGGTATGCAGCAGGGGAACGAGATTTTTGTGCTATCAACCTAGTTCAAGCTAATCTGAGTGGTATCAACCTTAGTGGTGTGAATCTGAGTCGAGCAGATTTAAGCGGGGCTAACCTGAGCCGAGCTGATTTGAGTGGGGCTAAGTTGCGTTGTGCGGGATTGGAAAAAGCTAATTTGACTGATGCCAAGCTTCACAGGGCAAATCTAGGTCGAGCGAAACTTGCTGGAGCAAACCTAAGTGGAGCAGATTTGAGAGCTGCCAATTTCAAGGGTGGGGATCTCGCTGAAGTAGACTGGAAGGATGCAGAAGTATGGGGTACGGTTATGCCTGATGGTAGGGTTGTTTCCTGATTTACTCAAGATTTAGCTTCCTAGATGCCTACTGGCAATCATCTCCAGATAAAACGCCGTTGCTTAATCATGGAATGATTAAGCAACGCTCCTTTTTCCCTAAGAAAGCTTAGTCAGGAATTCTAAAAATGTTTTAGTTCTTGGTGTTAAGAGGGTACGGCGATAGGCATCTGCCGCTTTTTTAATTCCTTCTGCTTGAGTTGGATAGGGATGAATTACGCTCGAAAGCTTACTCAAACCAATCTTATGGACAATTGCTGTAGTCACTTCAGAAATCATTTCCCCTGCATGAGTTGCCACAATAGTTGCTCCCAGGATTTGATCTGACCCTTTCTTGTGGTGAATTTTAACAAATCCCTCTTCTTCGCCATCTGCGATCGCTCGGTCTACAGTACTAAAGGGAATTTTAATCGTATTAACATTAAACCCTTTGGCTTGAGCTTCATGTTCATACATCCCCACATGGGCAATTTCTGGATCAGTATAGGTTGCCCAAGGCATAACCAAATTACTCAGTTTATATTTACCGAAGCCAAAGGGAGAAAATAGAGTATTCTTAATCACAATCCGTGCTGCTGAATCCGCTGCATGGGTAAACTTCCAGTCCATGCAAATATCACCAGCAGCATAAATTTTGGGATTGGTAGTTTCAAGGTAATCATTCACCTTAACTCCTTTACGCTGGTCATACTCTACCCCGACCAGTTCCAAATTTAACCCTTCTACATTGGGCGCACGTCCAGCACCAATCAAAATTTCATCTACTGTGACCGACTCTTCCAAACCAGTGCAGCTATTGAAGTGTAAGGTTTTACCTGCCTCTGTCTTCTCGACCCGGTTCAATTGGGCACCCAGGACTAAACGGATACCTTCTTTTAAAAAGACTTTTTGAACAATATCGGCGGCGTCAGCATCTTCTTTATTTAAAATGTGAGAACCGCGATGAAACAGCACTACTTCACAACCTAAACGGCGGAAAGACTGAGCTAATTCACACCCAATTGGACCGCCACCAATAACAGCTAGTCGATTGGGACGTTCTGTCAGAGAAAATACCGTTTCATTGGTGAGATACCCCGCCTCTTCCATGCCCTCAACTCGGGGTCGCACTGCTCTTGCTCCTGTAGCAATTACCGCTTTCTTAAACTTGAGGGTAGTATCGTTTACTTCAATGGTATCCTCACCGGTAAACCGACCATTGCCTAAAAATATATCAATACCATAGGTATCTTTAAAGCGTTGAGCAGAATCGTGATGGCTAATCCCTGCCCGTAGCCGACGCATCCGTTCCATCACTGCGGGGAAGTCTACTTCAATATTATCTGGAACTTTAACCCCAAAGGCTCCGGCATTGCGCATCTCAGCCACTACCCGAGATGACCGAATCAAACACTTGGAGGGGACACAACCTACATTTAAACAATCCCCACCCATCAAATGCCGTTCAATCAACGCCACCTTCAAACCAACACCGATACCTGCTGCACCTGCTGCTGTAACTAATCCAGCTGTACCAGCACCAATAACTACTAAGTCATAACAATCAACAGGTTTCGGATTAACCCAATCCCCTGGATGAACGTAGTTAACCAACCTCTGGTTATACTCATCCATGGGTGGGACAGTAACTCTTTGGTATTGAGAACTTGACATTTATAATAACTCCTTTGATAGTTCAAAATTAGATTATTTTTTTAGGGATTAGGGAGTAGGGAGTCGGGAGTCGGGAATCGGGAGTCGGGAATCGGGAGTCGGGAGTCGGAAATCGGGAATCGGGAATCGGGAATCGGGAACAAAAATTATTACAATTCCTAAACGGATCCCTATAACCTATAACCTTTAACTTTAACCTGCTAACCTTAAACTTCCTAACCTTAAACCTTGGCCAAAAGGCCACGCTACGCGAACAACCTTCAACCTTGGCCAAAAGGCCACGCTACGCGAACAACCTTCAACTTCCTAACCTATAACCTTCAACCTTGGCCAAAAGGCCACGCTACGCGAACAACCTTCAACCTCCTAACCTTAAACCTGCTAACCTTCAACTTGTTAACCTTCTAAACTGTTTCCTTAGAAACTCTTTTGTCTAAAGCCTTCTTAGCCAGATTAGTAATAAAAAGTGTTATTGCCACAGTGGCGATAAAACCAATAATCCGAATTGCCCACTGGACAGTGGGATTGGTGGGTGCGTCACCACTACCAAGAGTGGCCAGGTCTCCAGCCAGAGAACCGATGTAAACGTACATTAATGTTCCTGGAATCATGCCAAAGGAGCCTAAGACGTAGTCTTTCAGCGAAACCCCAGTTAGACCATAGGCATAGTTTAAGAGATTGAAGGGAAATACCGGAGATAGTCGAGTCAAGAACACAATTTTCAATCCTTCCTGACCTACTGCTTCATCAATGGCACTAAATTTATCATTTCCAGCAATTTTTTGAGCAATCCAGTCCCTAGCTAGATAACGTCCAACCAGAAAAGCAGCCGTGGCTCCGATAGTGGCTCCGATGAACACATAGATTGAGCCTAAGAAAACACCAAATACTACCCCAGCCCCTAGGGTTAGGATAGACCCAGGCAAAAATGCTACGGCAGCAATGATATAGATTGCGATAAATGCGATCGCTCCGATGGGTCCGAGACTATCAATCCACTGCAAAGCATTGCGCAATATTTCTTGGGGATTGAATCCTCCACTACTAGCGGATTCCTGTGCGAAACTCGGCTCAGCATGTACCACCAGTACCATCACCATTGCCAGTAATGTTAATGAAACTAACTTTAAACCCTTCATGACGTTTCGGGGACGAGATTGACTGCTTCTTCTTGTACTTATCATGAGTTGGGAGCGTTGCACTTGAACTTGAGACATAGTAATCAAATTATCTACAGATATGGTTATCTTAAATAGCTTGTTGGGTAATGAAATTAACAAAAGTTTATAAGTTTACAGGTAAGCTATCAGCTATCAGCTATCAGCTATCAGCTTATGCGCACGCTAAGCGCACAGCTTTTGAATAAAACAAGTAAGCATTGGTTTAATCTCTGTTACCTCAGTTTACGGCTGTTCGTTTAGGGTGACCTAAAAGCTGACGGCTAACGGCTGACGGCTGACGGCTGAAGGCAGTTAAGCATTTAGCCTTCAGCCTAGGGCGATCAGCTTTCTAGAGAGTGGCCAACAAACAATTGCAGTATCAATTGCTTGTTGATGATCATCATACAATAGTTTTTGGGAGCTAAAGCTAGTGAAACTAATTTAAATTTAATAAGAATACTTTTGCTTAATTTTAAGGCTAAATTTAGGTGATACTCAGCAAAAAATCAGGTTTATTTATATAGCTAATATTAACTATTAAAATCAGACGACAGATTAATTTTGTAACAAGGTAACAGCAGCTCTGATCACAGATTTTTTTTAGTTATAGCAAACAATTAACTAGTTCATCTAAATTAGAGCTGGATTTAAAGTTACATAGGGGGCGTTATACGTTAAAATTAATCAAGGATATTAGGTAACTATTGATTAACACTGCATCGACAGCTGGACTGACTTGCACAGAAGAAGCAGATAGAGGATCTTGGACTGGTTATGCTCGAAGTCTTGATTAGGAGCCAGAAGTCAGCAAAAAGCCGTTGAGGTAAAGGACTGACGCCAAACTAGAGACGAAACTCTATCAGTAGTAGGGTGGGTTAATCACACACTCTACAGGTAGATCTACTGGGTAAGTCTTGGGAAACTTGATACTCTCTTGTGACACATGAAACTTAAGTACAATAGAGCTATCCTCAAAGTCTTCTGGGTTCATAGTTTATTAATTAGTTATATATAAATAACTAAAAGTGATTGAGCGATCGCGTTTTAAGGTAGAGCGCAGCGCAGGCAAACAGGCAATCCTATTACATACTCATAAGAGTCAGGACTTCCCCAGCAACCCTACCTGTAGCGGTTTTTATTAATGCATCCTACTATTTATAGGATTTGTTGACCAGTTTTGCCTAAGTCCTGTACTTGTGACTACCTTTCTTTAGCAGGATTGGGACAGAAGGATACTAAGGGGTTGAGCAAAATAACTATTTGTTATTTTTATTGATTTTTTGCTCGATTGCCAAAACTAAAAAAAGACTGGTATACTTTCCGTAAAAGCTTGATAAAAAAACATTCAGCTCACAACCATGAATATTAAATCTGCTCAAGAAGACCATATTAATTGGATCAAAGATCGGCTAAAACAAACCCAGCAAGAACTTGCTGAAGCGGAAGCAAACCTTCTTAAATTAAATAATTTAGTCGAGCAAAAGCGGGCAAATGTTGCCTATTTTAAGGATAAGCTTGAAGCAGAACTATCCAGCAATGATATTGATATGGTAGCGGACATAGCGATAGCCTTGCAGGAAAAAAATGAGGTCAATAGCAATCATTTGTCTGAACAAGATACCACTGTAAATTCAAATAGCAATGTCGGCAAAGTCAATTTTTTTGATGATGAATTAGAGGAGAAATCATTTGAAGAAAACCAAATAAAAAACCAAGAGGATGAGGAGGGTGATAAGCGCAATCCCAGAGATATGTTATATCCAGAATTTAGAGGTAAAACCTTCTGGGAAGCGGTAGAGATTATCTTAGATAACTTTGCTGCTCCGGTTAACCGAGAACAGATTGTCAGCAGACTATTTGATGCCAAATCTGATGATGAGCAACTCCGTGCTAAAAACTCCTTGTCTACGGAATTGCGTCGAGGTGCAAAAGAAGGGAGGTGGAAAAAAGTGGGACGCGGTCTTTTTGCTTCTAATTCTTTCAAGGAGGAAGTAACTGATGAAGTTAATAACTAAAAGTAATAACTAAGAGTTTTAGGTTCAGATCTCTTTTGCCTCGAAAATCCTCTCATATCAGGAGTGATCGAAATCGAAACAGTACTTAACCCAATTAACCCATCAAAAAAGCTGATTCCCTTTTTGCTAACCTATATGATAGACGTTTGTTAACACCTGTACCTATTTCCCCATGTCTGCTAAGGATCAATTCCATGATCTAGTTAAGGATGCTCTAATCAATGACGGTTGGAGCATTACCCACGATCCTTATCGCATTGATCTGGGTTTTACCGATCTCTACATTGATTTGGGGGCAGAACGCCTGATTGCTGCTGAACGCAATAATGAAAAAATAGCTATTGAAGTTAAAAGCTTTCTATCAACTTCAAGGATTTCAGAATTCCATGGTGCAATTGGGCAGTTTATTAACTATCGTCTTGCCTTAGAAGATGAGGAGCCTGATCGAACACTTTATCTTGCGGTTCCTAACACTATTTACAGTGCTTTTTTCAGTTATCCCTTCATACAAAAGTCGATCAAGCGTAATCAGGTTCCTATTGTAGTTTATGATATTTCGCAACCAAGGATTAGTCAATGGATAAATTAGAGGTGTATCGGCAGCATATTCAGGACTTGCTGAAAAAACGTGCCAGTATTAAGTCGGCGAATCTGGCTATGGAAACCCAGCTCATTTTTGATACGGAACGGGATCATTACCAGATGGTTCATACGGGTTGGAAAGATAACATCACCCGTATTTATGGATGTTCTGTACATGTGGATATTAAAGATGGCAAGATTTGGATACAGCATGATGGGTCGGAGATTGCGATCGCAGATCAGTTAGTTGAGTTGGGCGTACCAAAGCAGGATATTGTCTTGGCCTATCAGGCACCGATTATGAGGCAGTATACCGAGTTTGCGGTGGGGTGAGCGCATCAGCTGATAGCTGATAGCTTTGCTTGACCCCAGTATCTGAGGCTTTTGATATGGTTTTCCCGTTGCCAGATAAATACATTGACCTGCTCACGGATTTCGGTTTTAAGCGCGTCTTTGGCACTGAGCCAAACAAGGCACTGTTGATCGACTTCTTGAATACTCTGTTGCCTCCCCATCATCAGATTCAGGATGTCACCTTTAAGAATCCGGAGTTCTTGGGCAACACCTTAGTAGATCGAAGAGCTATCTTTGATATTTATTGTCAGAGCGAGACCGGTGAACGCTTCATTGTGGAAATGCAGAAGGCCAAGCAAAATTTCTTTAAAGATGGACGAAGTCCCGCTTTCAGCGATCGCAGTGTCTATTATTCTACTTTCCCTATCCAAGAACAGGCTCAACAGGGATATTGGAATTATGAGCTCACCGCAGTTTATACCGTTGGCATTTTAGATTTTCTCTTTGATGACCACAAGCACGAGTCGGAACTGTTGCATGTGGTGGAGCTAAAAAATCAGCGGTGTGAAGTGTTCTACGATAAGCTCAAATTTATCTACGTTGAACTACCCAAATTTACTAAGTCTGTTGATCAACTAGAAACCCATTTTGACAAGTGGTTATTTTTACTCAAACACCTAGCCCAGTTGAATGAACCCCCTGAACCGTTGCAAGAGGATGTATTTGCCCAGCTATTTGAGGTGGCCGAGATTGCCAATTTCTCATCTGCGGAGCAATTCCGTTACCAAGATAGCCTGAAGGTCTATCGGGATATGAATAGTATTGCCGAAACCTTGATTCAGGAAGGCAGACAACAAGAAAAACAGCAGATTGCTAAACAGATGAAGGCGGCAGGGTTACCCCTGAAGGATATTGCCCAATATACGGGGTTGAGCGTTGATGAGATTGATCGGTTGTAGCTTCAAACCGCTTCATCTAATATTCGGATATGCAGAACCTCATTTTTCATTAATGGCTCAATTTGTGACTCGGAAACCACTAAAACGGCGATCGTTTCCCCGATCCCATTGAAAACTTCCAGACTATAACCATCCTCTGCGTCTTCTACTGGATGGTGATCGACAATCGTTGCAATATCCCCTTGCTGCAACTTATGCTTGGGAAAATCTTCCCCCAGGGCCACCCGTGAAAATAACTCAAATGCCATTATCTAGCCTCCTGTATGAGGATATACCACTAGACCGGTGAACTATTTAAAAGTAAGGTTTGCTGGTGCGATCGCATGATCAATACATTCGATCTAGCATATAATCTTACCAGAAAAGCTTCCTGTTTATTGTAAAAGTTCATGGCAAAGGATCGTTTCCACAATGCAGTGAGAACTGCCCTAGAAAAAGAGAACTGGGTAATTACTGCCGATCCCTATCAACTGAGTGTTGGGGAAGTCGATTTTGAAATTGATCTTGCTGAAGAGCTAATCGCTGCGGAACGAGCAGGAGAAAAAATTGCTGTGGAAATCAAAAGCTTTATTGGTCGATCCCTTGTCTCCGATTTTCATACTGCCCTTGGGCAATGCATCAATTATCAATTTGCCCTAAATGAAGTTGATTCTCAACGTAATCTTTACCTTGCTATTCCTGAAACAATTTACCAATCTTTCTTCCAGCGACGCTTTGTAAGATCAGTAATTGAGAAGACTCAAATCAACTTACTGATCTATGACCAAACTCAGGAGGTTATTCAGGAATGGCTGTAGAAGAATCTGTAGAACAATATCGTCAGTGGATTCAGGAATTACTTCTAGAACGAGCCAATCGCAAGCGCACCTTCCCGGAAATCGAAGCCCAGGCGGTTTTGGACACAGAACGAGATCATTATCTGTTGCTGCACACTGGCTGGAAGGATAACCGTCGCACCCACGGATGTAGCCTCCACTTAGATATCAAAAATGGTAAAATCTGGATTCAGCATGATGGCACCGAAATTGGCATTGCTACCCAATTGCTTGAACTCGGTGTTCCAGCTGAGGATATTGTCCTTGGCTTCCACTCCCCCAACATGCGCCAATACACAGAGTTTGCCGTTGATTAACTAGACTTCGGGCGTTGCTGAATCTTTCAATGAATAGAAGTAGAGTGGGCATCCTGCCCGCCCCAAAACATCGCCAAACAGGCAAGATGCCTATTCCACCGGTAGAGTGGGCATCCTGCCCGCCCCAAAACATCGCTGAACAGGCAAGATGCCTATTCCACCGGTAGAGTGGGCATCCTGCCCGCCCCAAAAGATTGCCAAACAGGCAAGATGCCTATTCCACACAGGCAAGATGCCTATTCTACAGGATTTTTTTCCTGTTCCCTGCTCCCTAAAACCCAGAAGTTTGTACTTCACCAATTGAAAACCGCTATATTGATAATCATAAAGAACAATAGGAATTAAAGCCATGAGTAGCTCAAATCAAAAACACTATAAAAAAATCGGTAGTATCTATGATGATTTGTGGAGTTACTCAGAAGACTACATTAGATTTATGGGGTTAAAAATTAGTGAATATTTACGCTTAACCTCAACAGATATTCTTGTAGATTTAGGCTGTGGCACAGGGCTTTTTACCCAAGCAATTCCTAAGGAAATACAGTTAGATAATCCGATGATCTGCGTCGATCCTTCTGAAGAGATGCTCTCACAAATACCCTTAAACCCCCAATACCAAATTAGGGCAGTAGATGCGATTACTTTTGTTTCTGAAACCTCAGGTTATAATAAGGTCTATATGAAGGAAGCAATTCATCATATAGATAATAAAGAATTACTATTTAGTAGTTTGTTTCAAAAGCTAACTAGTGGAGGAATGTTTTTGCTGATACTTCTGCCTCCAACTATTGAGTATCCTTTATTCAAAGCAGCTTTAGAGCGATATGAAAGAGGGCAGCCTAACTATAACGATCTCACTAGTTTACTTGAGAAAGTAGGCTTCAACGTCTCAGTTGATTTTGTTGAATATATTCAGTCAATTCCTAAAGAGCAATACTTGAAAATGGTAGAAAATCGCTATATGTCATTACTGTCATTCTTTGATGATCAACAGTTAGAGGAAGGTTTAGCAGAAATATCAGAAAAATATGCTCAACAATCTATCCTTGAATTTCCTGACCGTTTTGTTTTTATTACAGCAAGTAAGTAGTTAAGCTATCAGCTTATGCGCTACGTGCTGCATCCCTATTCCCTACTCCCTGTTCCCTATTCCCTGTTCCCTATTCCCTTTGCTGTAGTTGCGATCGCATCCGCTCTAGCATTCAATCGCTTCAGTAAGGTTGTATGGGAGAGGTTGGGATCATCCTCAAGATTGACCAGACCAAAACTAATCGGGGGTGTATGACCGGGCAAATCTACCCAACGATACCAGGTATAACCAACAAGAGCGGGATGAGTCAAAGCCCTGGCTAAGGACTTAGCGCCATTACGCATCATCCGTGACCTTTCGGAAAAGCCGTCTTCTGGTTCATCGGGTAAGGCTCGTTGAGTAAACCTGGTGTGTCCCCAACTAAACTCACTGTTGAGCACTGGCAATTTTGTAGCTTGGTAGTATAGGTCTATGCGCTCATACATGTTGTAGCGATAATTGTTAGCAGATACCACATCTACCCAAGGTCTTTTGATGGCGGAAAATACTGCATCAGAAGGAGGTGCCCCAAACCGACATCCCAGGATTAAATGGTTGTGGTCATAGCGGTGAATTGCTGCTCCAGTTTCCTGAAAATAGCGTCGAGCAAATTCTGCTTGAAACCCATTCTGATCCACTAAGTAGCCTTTAGAAACAATCCCTTGTTTGGTCTTAGTCCATGCTTTAATCGTGTCTCTAGATTCAATCGGGACCTGCCAATCTTTAGCTAATTGCTCTAGACTATTACCATGGCGCTTTAAAACAAAATCCCACGCAGCACTATAGGCGGGTTTTTCTGGATTGAGGCTAAGGCAAAATTGCAGTAAGGATGGCTTGGCGAGCTTGGTGAGCAACAATTCTGAGTTAACCTTTCGGTCTCGTGTTTCCGCGTGTGCCCAATTAAGTTCATTGTCAGTAAAATATCCCACTAGCAGCTTACTACTTGCCACCGGTGCTACGATTTCCTTAGCTTTAGCATCAATCCCTTCAATCCATTTCGGATCAAACACATCCGGTAACTTTAGCTTCCTGTCATCAACCCTAAGTTCACTGTCTGGAGCAGCTTTAACGAAATTTAGGATAACCGTGTAGGGCATACCCTGATCCCACAATTGAGGTGGTGTCCATGCTCCTAGAGCATTAAAATTCCAACTCCGCAGCCGCTCAAAGCTAGCTTCCCGAAAGGCAGCGGGGTCTTGACCATATTTATCTTCGACAACCGGAACATAGGGGTCAGGATAGCCAAAGTTGACGGAGGTCACACCCCGGTAAAGGAAGGGTTTGCCATCCGGGTCAATGAACCACCAACGACCTTTGTGGGATTTACCAACTCGGAAAAAATCCTGCTGACCTATTACTGTTTCGGTCTTGATGCGTACTTGGGCAAGAGGACTAGCAGCTTGGGAGGCAAGAAGACTATTGGGTAGGGCAGAGCTCAGCAGTACGATCACTGCTGAGAGGATGAATAGAATAAATCGGGATAATACTTTCCAATGTCGCATTTCAGTTTTGTTAATGCTTGATTGATATCCCCCATTATTCCCCTTAATAAGGGTAGGGCTGTTTCATCTCATTTATAAACCCTATATAGGCCAAATGATTAGAGAGGGGGTACATTTTTGCAGAGATTGCGATCGCTCTCATCAAGATTGGGGTTACTAAGATAGTCTCGCACCCAATCACAACCCTTGGCTATTAAATCATTTAACCCTCCTATACGCCATAACTTGGCAGTTCCGGAACTGTCAAGAGTGGCTAGTACGCTGCCATCAGCACTAAAACTTATACTTGTAACTGTACTTTCATCAACTGTACTTTCATTAACTTTACTTTGATGCCCATCGTCAAAAGCAGTCAATAATTTTCCTGACATATGCCATACATAGGTATAATCCTTCTCCTCATAATGCCGCTCTGCACTAACCACTAAGCCACCCTGGGTACTAAAACCGATACTATCAAAGCTCCGATTAGCACTCTTAAACTTAACTAATTCCTCACCAGACTCCAATTCTTTTAAAAAGATATTACCTCTCTCTACCCAGTGATCCTCGAAAGCATTCTGCGCCACTAACAGCTTGCCATCGGAGCTAAAAGCGATTTCACCCCATAGCTTAGGTTCAGTTTTCCAGATTTTACTGTTTAAATTTAACCGATGGAGAGTACTAGTTTTATTATCATCATAACCCTGCGGATATACAGTACTATCGTTCTCCACAACAAGCAATTGTGTACCATCAGGGCTAAAAAGAAGCTGGCTAATTGTTTTATTAAAATTTTTAGATTTATACAACTCATTGCCATTCAAATCCAATAAGCGAATCCTATTCTCTTGACCAACTCCAGCCAATTGTGTACCATCAGGGCTAAAAATGATTTGCCTTATTGTTGTTTTAAGATCTGGAAATCGCTTCAACTCCTTACCCTTCAAATCCAACAGACGAATAGTGTCATCACTTCCGACAACAGCTAGTTGTTTACCATCGGGGCTGATGCTGATACTTTTTAAATTCGGAATTAGCTCTAACTCCTCTAATGGCTTCTGATCTAGTTTCCACCAGACCAGGGTATTGTCATCACCTAAACTAGCAATTTGTCTGCCCTTCGACGAGCTAGAAATCACCTCACGAATACCACCTTGATGCCCTTTCAGTTCAAATTCCAAGGCGTCTGACAAAGAGTCATTAATCTTATATGGTTCATCATAAACACTAATAATACCCTCACCCTCTTGCCCAATAATCAGACGACCTTCGGTATCAAAAATGATACTGCTAGCTCTACTTATGGGTTTAAACTCCTTCCAATATTCGCTATCTAAACTACGAAAGTAGGCAATGCTTACATCATCTCCAAACAATCCTGCTAAATATTCACCATTAGGACTAATAGGACTAAAAACCAGATTTCCCGAGAGTGTAGGACTAAAAGCCAGATATCCAGAGGGTGCCTGATTAAAATTTTTAAACTCTGCCAACTGATTACGACTCCTGTAGTCCGACAATCTGAGGGTATCGCCAGATTCGTTAGCTACTACTAGCTGGTTCTTGGAGTTAAAGCTAATACTACTGAAATTGACTTCCCGTTTCAATAGCTTCGGTTGATCTCCCGTTTCCCACAGGCAGATAGTACTGGAATTGCCCTTCTTAGTTCGCTTTTGTAAATAGGCTAGAAGCTTCTTGCTATCAGGACTGAAACTGATCCCTCTGTTATATACACCTATATATACACCATCAGTAAGAAATAGACCTATATCAGTATCTGTAAACCCTGAAATACAGTCTGTAAGCTGACGTGGCTCTTCCTGTTTTCCTTCTAAGTTCCACAGGCGAAAAGTCCCTTGCTTGTCAGTTGTTGCTAATAAGCGACTATCTGGACTAACATCAAGGTCTACGTCCCCCTCATGTCCTGAAAATATTTTGGGTAGTGGTGTGCCTTTGAAGTCTTGTAAGCGGACAGTACCATCCTCTGCTGTAGCAATAATTAACGTACCATCAGGCTTAAAAAACATCTTCTTAAAACCTTGAGGCACTTCTCTGCGGTTATATTCTCTAGTTGAATAGAATACCTTTCGCAAAGTTTGTAACACTTCAGTTTGAAGCTGACTGTCTGGCTTGAATAAGAATAAGTATCCTGGCCAATCTTGAAGAGATTTTGCTGCCCGTAAACTGGCAAGCAAAGCGTTTAACTCTTGACCTAATTCAAAGTTGGCTTCAGCGGCTTGCTGAGAAGCCTGAATTTGACCGATCAGGGCATCTTTCTGACCAATTAAGGAGAATACCAAACCTGTAGATAACCCCAGAATGACTATGATCGCAACACCCCAATTCCGACGAGTATTTAAGCTTTTTCGCCGGACGCTACGCTGCACAAACTCAACTTCTACCTGGTTAAACCAGTTGTCCTCAGAATTGAGTTCTTTATTCAATACATCGAGATAAGGATTGGCATTCCAAAGAAACTGTACGGGTTTCTCTCTCGAACCTTTTTGTTCATCCGATGTCCGTTGCCACAATCGAGCCAAGTTCGTATTTTCGAGCTTGTTTATTTTGTTAAGAAAGTTTTCAGCAAGGTCAAGTCTCCCATTCAACCAATTAATCACAGCTTCAGCCTTGACTTCAAAACCGGATGATTGTTTTTTGCTTTTAACACTTTTCCACTCCACCGCCGCAGGAGTCAACCGCCGTTGCAGAAGTAAATTTTCCTCCTCCTCTTGCTTCCATCCCAGCAATCTTTGCCATCCCCGCACTAAAGCATCATGGGCTGGTTCTACATAGGGATTCCCCTCAGCATCTTGTCCTTCTACTAATAACCGTGCTGTGCTAAAACGCTCAATTACTTCCTTGACTAAATCATTTTTCTGAGGCGGATATTCCAATTCCCATAAAGGTACTTGCCTACGGGCTAACTCACCTCCACCTAGTGCCACCATCCGCAGCATCACATGACGGATCACTTGGTCATAAGCGGAATTTTCTTGAACTAGCTTCTGATATTCTTCATCAGCCCTTTGAGTTAGCGATCGCATTACTCCCCCCAATTCCATATAATCGGCTTGAGTCAACGCCCGGTCAATAGTCATACCCCCGTATTGTGACTGCCGTTGCCGCCTTAAATACTTGAGATACAGTTCACTCAAGGCAAAAGACAGCAGGGATAATGCTCCCGGCATATCCGCCACTTCATCAATTAATTCTTCTACTAATTCGTGGGGTTGAAAATACATTACCCGTGCTTGAGCCGGTTTTTCTATCGCTTCCCTTAGTTCCCCTCGTGTCATGGCTGGTACAATAAATCGTCCACTTTGCCAAAGATTTATCAGTACCGTGGTTCCCAATTGATTTAGTACTTCCGGTGCCAACGTTAAGCCCGCATCTCGGATTTGGGGTTCAAAATCAGAACGTAGGCTCAATACTACTCGTAATTGCTCCCGATAGCCATCAATTGCTGCCAGTATCTGTTGAAAAAATTCCTGGCGCTCCTGCTCATCTTGACAGAGTGTAATGATTTCTTCGCTTTGGTCAATAAAGATTAATAACTTCGATTTGGGATTGTTTTTAACCCAAACCGCAATACTTTCAGTGAGAGTTTTTTGTTTGTTCCCTAACTCGACTTTTCGTAATCCCGCCTCAACCAGGGCATTATTGAGAGCTTGGAAGGGGGTTTCTCCGGGACGAATTGGTGACACTATCGACCATTTATCGGTATTTTCCTGTTTCAACTGGGGAATTAATCCCGCTTTCACCAAACTCGATTTCCCCGAACCGGAAGCACCTAAAACCACAGTTAAGGGATGAGTATTGACAAAATCCTGTAACTTTTCTACTAGTTCGGTTCTACCAAAAAATAGTTGACTGTGTTCCTCTTCAAAGGAGTTTAAACCCCGATAGGGATTTTTCGACTCATCTAATGGTGGTGCGGGGGGTAAGTTAAGTTCATGTCCTGGAGACAGAAAGATATACTCGCCTTTATCGTGCTTGTCTAAACACCAAATACCGGGCGTTTGGCGCACACGGCATTTTTCTGTGGGAATTTCGACTCGATCCCGTAAATATAAATATAATTTTGTGGCTGTAATTACCCCATCGACCGCCGGTTTACCATTCGTGGCAGGAGGATAGATATCTCCTGCACCTTCTAGGGCTTCTAATAATGCACTAGCAAAAGGGGAATGATTGCCGATTTGACCGCGTTCGCTATCTAAATTAAAGTTATCTAAGGCTTTTTGGTCGGAAGCTGAGGAAGTAATGATTTGCCATGCCGGGTCAGTAATAAAACGGTCATAACGCTCTTGGTGAATTACTTCTGGCGATGTGAGTAAATCCCTGGTACTTGACCATTTAAAAGCACCAGCAAAACAGCAGTCTAGGATACCCAAGAAATGACGACAGGGTAATTGATGGAAAGCATCATGTAACTTGGTCATGGGCAGATAACTATTAGTATCCCCCAGTTTGGCATCTTGAGGAATTAGGTAACCAGCCGGGCCATCATCCCCATTGAGAGCTACTCCATGACCAGCAAAGTAAAATAATAAGCGGTCATTTTCAGTGACTTGTTCGGGTAGGGTTTGGTCTAAAAATTTGTTGAAGTTAGAGAGGGTGGCTACTTCGTCTAAGCATTCCCAGACTTCATAGCCATGCTTCTCGCGGAGAATTTCTATTAGTTTTTTGGCATCGTTTACGGCGGTGTTCAGGGGGGAAATGCCGTTTTGGTAGTTGTTGATGCCGATGATCAAGGCGAGATTGCGGGAAAACATACATATACCGTGGGATTTTATTAAGTACAGAATTATGGTTTTTTATGGAACAGGAATTATTAAGGGAGCAGGGAATATAGCAGTTGGCATTCAAACTATTTTTGGCGATAATGAAACAGCCCTGCCTCCTGGGGGTTAGGGGTGGGTACCCATCTATGTTTTTGCCAGAATGAAACAGCCCTGCCCTTAATAAGGGGGACTTTTGAATCTAATTCCACCCTTTGTTAAGGAAACCGATACCCTGGTAAAATACTCTCGTATCTATTACTATCAGCTTAACATGTCTACCGAAGGAAATTCCCAGACTCAAACCACTACAGGTGCTGATGCCGTTGATGACGCGATCGCAAAGGGAATTGATTTAGATGGCTCGCCAATCCCCAAAGCTAAGTTAGACCTTTACAACCAAGTGATGGGATTGGAAGCTCAACGGCAACGGAGCGGTGTCAGCAATACCATGAGATCAAGAATTGTGCGGATTGGAGCGAAGCATATCTCTCAAGCAGAACTCAATCAAATGCTGCTCGATGCTGATTTTATCCCTCTTAAAGACAAAGAGATTGCTTTTTACTACGGGGGTAAGTAAAGTGAATTTAGTCTATCAGAGTTCACATTTAAAACCCATGCACAGTTTTTGAGCTGGAAACGTGAGCAGGCCAAACTACTAAAAAACACAGGCCAGTCTTATGAATCGTGGTTCTTAGACGATGATGGCAAAATTGACTACCAACGGATGATTGAAACATTGGATGAACTAATCAGAGCCGGTGCGATCAATTTCGCTTAAACACGAAAAGCCAGCAAACACTGTAATCTGCCACGGTAACGCAAAAACCACCCATAATTTGGAGTGCTATTTAGAGGTCAAACAACGAATAGCTGCAAATTATGGTTGGGGGGAAATTGAATCTGATCAACCCAAAATACTAGACAATCATTGGGCAGAACTAGAACCCAGTTCCAACGACTGAACACAAAGATACTGAGTCTTATATCTCACCGTGGTTTCAGGTGGAACCCGTAATTATATTATTGACAGTAATGAGACCAAGTACCACACACATAAAAGACCAAGTACCAAGTGCAGAATTACAGTAATGAGACCAAGTACCACACACAGAACAATTGACTTGCCTAGCTGTTTATCGCCCATAATACCAATTTTTACAACACATGATGGTCATATCGCCAAATATGTTCCACCGACCATGCCTAATAGCACAGTCACTCTTATAACCGACAGCATAGGGCGGCAAAAAAAATAGGAGTCATAACCCTCCAATTTTAGGTGTTATGACCCACAAATTTTCCCCGTCCAGATGGCTTTTTACTACGGCGGTAAGTAGGATAGCAAAGGGAACAGGGAACAAAAATTATCACAATTGATTTAGGATCCCTAGAGTATAAATAGCAATAGGGTTGGCGAATCGCTATACCTCAGAGCTAACTCACCAACCCTATTTGCTAATAGCTGATTGCTGATCGCTGATCGCTTACCAGCCAACACCCTAAACTAAGTTAATACTTACCTGTTCCAAAACTGTAGAAATTGTTTGAATCAAAACTTGGGAATTCTCTGCCACAGTTGCAGTTATTTCCCTGGTCATGGGTAAGCTATCTACTACGATACCGGTACACAATAACATCATATAGAGAATTGAGTACTTAAACATAGACCGGGCAAGTTGATTGTCTTTAGGTTCCTGAAGCAGCAACCATGCTTTTTTGATAAAAATACTGCCCAAAAGAATAGCAACTATGCCATAAACCACTCCCGATTCTCCTAAGGGATAGATCAACAATAGGGAAGTGGGGACGACTAATAAGGTGTAATACCAGATTTGACGAACAGTAACCTCTTCACCGGCTACTACCGGTAACATGGGTATCCCAACTTTGGCGTAATCCTCGTGAATCATTAAGGCTAAAGCCCAGAAGTGAGGCGGTGTCCACAAGAACACGATGATAAAGAGTAACCAAGGGGCCCAACTCAATTCTCCTGTCACCGCAGCCCAACCCACTAGCGCTGGAATTGCTCCTGCTGCACCACCAATGACGATGTTTTGGGCAGTGTGGCGCTTGAGGATATGAGTGTATATGAGCATATAGAAGATAATGCCAGATAGCGCTAGCAAGGCACTAAGGAGGTTAGCGAAGACTGTTAGCAGGGTGAACGACAGGATTGCTAATGCGATCGCAAACAGCAAGGCATCACGAGGCTGCACTTTCCCGGAGGGAATGGGACGGTGGCGAGTGCGCAACATTTCATAGTCGATATCACGGTCATAGATGCAGTTAAGTACTTGGGCAGATGCTGCGGCCAAAGTACCACCGACCAGGGTAACTAGCAATAAGATGGGATCGACTTGTCCATCGGATGCCAACCACATCCCCGCTGCTGTCGTAATTAATAGTAGTGGAATGATTCGAGGCTTTGTTAGTTGATAGTAACTTTGAATAACCTCTCTTAAGTTTTCATGTTGACGGGTTAAACTAGTCCCAAGCATTCAATTCACCGACAATTGTTAGCAAGGGGAGAGCTGGAAGCCCCTGTCGATTCACGCATGGGGAGGAAAGCTCTCCCCTTACATGACAGCAGCGCGACAGCGCATCCTTAGAATACGTAGGCATAGCCATCCCTCCCGTGTATAGTGCTGCAATACTTGTGATTGATTCCAGTGACTCTGCCAGATTTAGTCTGGATGTCGAAGCTACCGGACTTCCGACAGAGAACCCGACCTAAATGGGTTCCCGCTTTCTTGCCTTTGGGTACAACCGCCCTGACGATATCCCCACTTCTGAAACCGAAATGAACTTGCTGACGAGTACGGTGGCGGTATGGGAAGCCATACTTATCAACACCAGCCATCTGTCGGTTTCCATGTCCTGATGCTGTGATGGTTAAACATTGCTTAGTCTCAAGGGTGAGATGGACAACAACTCCTACACAGGCAGCATCAAGCCAGTGAGTTTTAGGAAGATCTAATCGGCAACGGTTATACTTAGTTTGTCCACCTGTCCCAAACTCAATAGGTAAGCCTCTAGCAATCAACTCCTCAGCAATCTTGTTCCGAGTTGAGTTGACCGCTGCCGCATCCAATAACGGTTGCTTAACTTGGCTGAGAATTCGATTGAGTAGGTCAGACTTACCAGAGAGGAAGTCTGTTATATTTCGGTTTCCTTTAGCCTGGTTACAGTCATGGCAAGCAACGGTCAGGTTAGATACTCGGTCAGATCCCCCTTTGGATTTGGGGTGAATATGATCGACTTCCAAACGGGTGTCTGTGGCTTGGCAGTATGCACATTGCCGATTCCATTTCTCTAACAGGTACTCTCGAACTTCATACCCCTGTAGTTCACCCTGCTGGTAGTCAACACCTGAAACTTCAGGGTTGATCATTTTCTGCATGTCAAATCTAACTCGCTCTAATGAGATTCCTGTAACGGGAACAAACTTGGTTAATCGTCTAACCCAGGTCATCGTAGTCAGAACCCGATGGAGCATCGATGGAGCAAGCCAACCTTCTGGACGAGTACGGTTTAAGAATCTAGGTTGACGATACCGGGTTTTACGGTTTCGCCTTCCTCTCCTCAATTTTCGTCTGTCCTCAAGATCAGCCTTAATTTGCTGCCCTCGGTGATAGAGTTCTGCTCCCCATAGAACCTTGTCATCTTGCACCAGAGCAAGCCCAGTTACTTTTGAGCCTGGGTCGATTTTGAGTTGGACTGGTTTGGGGGCATCATCAACTGCTTTGTTGAGGATAATGGTGAATGGATACTGCTTAAATACCGCTGCCTTGCCTGCTTTAAGTAGGCTACGAGCCATCCCAGGTTTGCAAGGGTTGAGCGGTTTTCGGTTGGTATCTAAAACTAGAACGTAGTTTGTAGACATGGTTTCGTCTCTTCTACTTGCGTGTTACTTTTGCCTCGACAAGGTTAGATAGGTTTGTCCTGTTTCAGACACTTCCTTAATCCCTCTACAGATGTTTAATCTGAAACCTCAGAGCCTAGAGCTGGCAAGCACCCTAGGGTGCGATAGCCTATCTAACGTAGCCAGTCGAACTGGCTTAGTCTGGTCAACTACAGGATCTCTTGCCCGTCGATTGATCGGTGGGTTGGAATCCCAGTCGGGATTGTTGACCAATTCCTTCGCTAAAAAGTCTCAAGTATGAAGGATATTTGCCCTTAGGTTTCCCGTAGGATAGACCAATAAAACACTTAATCCTTCATACTTAATCCTTCATATTTAATTCCTTCTCGCTTTGCTTCTACTGACTTTGACACTCCACACTTGTTCGGTCACGTAAGGCGAAGACTGTAAACCCTACCAGTACTCCTAATAATGCTGCTCCCACTGCTTGATGGCAGATAGTTAGTAGTTCAACTTGTAGCCTTAACCGGAAGGTAGCAACACCGAGGAGTATCTGTAAAACTACCAAGCTAGCAGCGAGATTAGCTAACTGTCGCAGTACTGGATGTAGAGCTGGTGTCCGGGATGCTATCACCACAACGGCGACAGTTGCTACGGTGGCTGGCACCACACCAGCAATATGGCTATTCATCACGGTACACAGCTCAGATGCGCCAAAACACTGATGCACTGCCCAGCGGGAAGCGACTAGTCCACCTAATAGACTTTGTAGATAAACAAAAATCACTGCGGTTAAGCTCAGCCAAGGTAACTTCCCAACTGAACCTGTTCCTTGATAGGGGGTCAGCAGTGTACCAATTACGATTAGAGTTGAGAAAAATAGCAGTGCTGTTCCTAGATGAGCAGTGACGATATCAAACCGGAGCAGTTCTGTAACCGTCAGTCCGCCCAGGACTCCTTGGAAAATAATTAGCCCTAGAGCAAATGTGGATATCCAGGGCAGCCAGTTGGGTAAATCCCGCCGATGCCACCAAGATAAGCTAGCGAGAGCGATCGCACTAACACCAATCAAGGAAGCATCAAGGCGGTGAAACCACTCTAAAAATACTTGCAAATTCATCTGCTGGCTTGGCACGAGCTGACCATAGCATAAGGGCCAGTCTGGGCAAGCCAGACCAGCATTCATCACCCTGGTGGCACTGCCTACTGCCATCAACAGCAGGGTTGCGATCGCAATTTTCCACACCAAGCTCCGAATCCTTGCCTGGGGCTGGCTAAGGTTGTTGGAGGTTACATCATTCTGATTCTGATCAAGAGCCGATTGAGCTATAGCCATCTGCAATAGGAAAATGCAAACTAAGTTAATCAAATCCTGAGTAGTGGCTCATTTTCGTTGGTAGAAGATTGCCAATCTCAAAGATCATCTCTATTCCTATACCACTGTAACCAGCCTTTTCCTTAATTTCTGAAGCTTTAGAGATTTTTCAGATTGCCATTCCCCTGCCCTAAAGGGTCACAGTTACTTAGACTCAATGATTTACTATTGATTTACTTTTTTATATTTTTTTTAGCTATGTTAAGTTTTTTTGAAAAAAATCTTAAGTTTTATGAAAATTTTATTGGTGCTGTGCTAGTGATCCTAAAAAAAAGTCTAAAAATCTCAAGGTTTGACCCAATCAATTGTTTAGCTGCTTTACCGTAGTTAATAGAGCCAGCCAAGCTAGCTCTGTATCCTCTACTCACGCCCCTCACTGCTAGCAGAGCATCAGAATTGTTGTCTTTGTTGTCTCTAATGTGGGAACTATGGGGGGGAGTAGCTCACCAGAAGGCTGATTTTCCTTAAAAATATAGCCATGCCCTGACATTTTAGGACACTAAGTATGTTGGTGCCTCGCCTGCCTTGATAATCCCTGTTAGTTTTGTTGATATAAGTATTCAACCCTAACCTCGTGAACATTCCAAGCCAAATTTCAACCCTTATTGCTGGCATTTTCATAACCCTGATTAGTCTCTGGTACGGTCAGAATCATGGACTTATGCCAGTAGCCGCCTCCTCAGAAGCCGGTGATGTAGATGGTCTGTTCAACCTGATGATGACCATTTCCACTGGTCTATTTATCCTCATCCAAGGGGCACTTATCCTAATAGTCATCAAATTTCGTAGACAAAAAAATGACCAAACCGATGGGCCATCGACCCATGGCAATATTCCCCTAGAAATGCTTTGGACCGCAATCCCGACGGTGATTGTCTTTGTCCTAGCTGTCTATAGCTTTGAGGTCTACAACGCTATGGGAGGTCTGGATCCCATGGCTTCTCATGACCACCATCAACAGGAAATTGCCCACAATCATCAGATGTCACCATCTGGGCAAGAGGGGAATGAAAGTCTGATTGCCATGGCTCCGGGTCAAGGAACAGTTGCCCTAGGTATTGGAACGCCTCCAGGGCAAGAAGGTCAAGGTGAACCCCTAGAGGTTAATGTGGCCGGTATGCAGTATGCCTGGATTTTCACCTACCCTCAAACCGGTGTTATCTCTGGGGAAATGCATGTCCCAGTGGGACAACTGGTTAAGCTGAATATCGAAGCTAACGATGTGATCCACGCCTTTTGGTTGCCAGAGTTTCGGATTAAGCAAGATGCTATCCCAGGTCGGACTAGTCAACTAGGGTTTACAGCCACTAGAGTGGGTGATTACCCGATCATCTGTGCTGAACTCTGCGGGTCCTACCATGGAGGAATGAAAACCCGGTTGATCGTTGAAACACCCGAAGAGTATCAAGCCTGGGTTCAGGAAAATCAATTCGCTAGTGCAGACACCATGGAAAAAGCCGTGGCTGTTAATCCTACTACCATGTCAGAGGGTGAGTTCTTGGCTCCCTATGCCTCTGAAATGGGTATTGATTCCCAAACTCTCCAACACCTAGACCACTCTCACCATCATCCTGGAATTATCCAATAAGTTCATTTAAGAATGAAGAATGAAGAATGAAGAATGAAGAATGAAGAATGAAGAATGAAGAATGAAGAATGAAGAATGAAGAATGAAGAATGAAGAATGAAGAATGAAGAATGAAGAATGAAGAATGAAGAATGAAGAATGAAGAATGAAGAATGAAGAATTAGTTCAGTCTACAGTCTACAGTCTACAGTCTTAATTATTCATTCGACCTTAGACCTTAGACCTTAGACCTTAGACCTTAGACCTTCTTAATTATTGATTCGACCTTCTAAATTCTAAATTCTAAATTCTAAATTCTAAATTCTAAATTCTAAATTCTAAATTCTACATTCTAAATTCTAAATTCTAAATTCTAAATTCTAAATTCTACATTCTAAATTCTAAATTCTAAATTCTACATTCTTAATTTTGGCTGTTGCCTATCCTTTTAGTCCATCACACCTCCACTATCCCATGACGACGCAATTAGAAAAACCGGAATCGGTAAAGGATGCTGGTCATGTTGAAGAACATGAGCGGCGTTGGCAAGATTACTTCACGTTCAATACCGACCATAAAGTGATTGGGATTCAATACCTGGTCACTTCATTTGTGTTCTATTTCATCGGTGGCGCATTAGCTGGATTAATTCGCACTGAGTTGGCCACACCAGACCCGGATTTATTGAGCCCTTTAACCTACAACCGAGTGTTCACCATGCACGGAACAATTATGTTGTTCCTATGGATTATCCCGGCTGGTGCTGCTTTTGCTAACTATCTGATTCCCTTGATGATTGGGGCAAAGGATATGGCATTCCCCAAGCTGAATGCAGTGGCATTCTGGATGAATGCTGTGGGGGGTTTGCTGTTAATGAGTAGTTTTTTCGTAGGTGCTCCCGAAGCCGGTTGGACCTCTTACCCCCCTTTGAGCTTGATTAGTTCTCAGGTGGGTGAAGAAATTTGGATTTTGAGCATCCTGGTGATCGGGACTTCCTCAGTGCTAGGGGCGCTTAACTTCTTCACTACTATTGTGAAGATGCGCACACCTAGCATGACTATTCATGATATGCCTCTGTTTTGCTGGGCAATGTTAGGAACCTCAATCCTAGTTTTGATTGGTACTCCAGTCCTAGCAGCAGCGTTAATTTTCCTGTCCTTTGATTTAATTGCTGGCACCAATTTCTTTAACCCGGCTGGGGGAGGAGACCCAATTGTTTACCAGCACATGTTTTGGTTTTACTCCCACCCGGCGGTGTACATCATGGTGCTACCGTTCTTTGGGGTAATCTCGGAAATCCTACCGGTACATGCCCGTAAGCCGGTTTTTGGCTATCGTGCGATCGCATACTCCAGTATGTTGATTTGTTTCCTAGGACTAATTGTCTGGGCGCACCATATGTTCACTAGTGGCACTCCTGGTTGGTTGCGGATGTTCTTTATGGCTGCCACCATGCTGATTGCTGTGCCCACAGGGATTAAGGTGTTTAGCTGGGTGGCAACGATTTGGGGCGGAAAAATCAACTTAAATAGTGCCATGCTCTTTGGTATGGGCTTTATCTCGGCATTTTTGATTGGGGGTCTTAGCGGTGTCATGCTCGCTTCCGTTCCCTTTGATGTCCATGTCCATGACACTTATTTCATTGTGGCTCACTTCCACTACGTTCTGTTTGGTGGTAGTGTGCTAGGGTTATTTGGCGCGGTTTATCACTGGTTCCCCAAAATGACCGGGCGAATGGTCAACGAAACCTTAGGACGCATTCACTTTGTGTTGACCTTCATTGGTCTAAACATGACCTTCTTGCCGATGCATGAGCTTGGTCTATTGGGTATGAACCGTAGGGTTGCTATGTATGACCCCCAGTTTCAAAGCCTCAACATGATCTGCACTATTGGCTCCTATCTTCTTGCCGTTTCTACCATACCCTTTGTGATTAATATCATCTGGAGTTTGAACCGTGGTAAGATTGCTGGTCGCAATCCTTGGAGAGCTCTGACATTAGAGTGGCAAACTACCTCTCCTCCTGCCATTGAGAACTTTGACGAGGAACCAATTTTGTGGTCCGGTCCTTACGAATACGGTATCGACAGTTATAGTGTTGACACCGATAAACAGGTCGAGGAGTTGCTGGTTGAAGTTAAAGGAGATGTTGGGTAGGTTAGCAGGTTGAAGGTTGTTCGCGTAGCGTGGCCTTTGGCCAAGGTTGTTCGCGTAGCGTGGCCTTTGGCCAAGGTTGTTCGCGTAGCGTGGCCTTTGGCCAAGGTTGTCTGTCAGAATGTAGAATGTAGAATGTAGAATGTAGAATTAAGAATGTAGAATTCTACATTCTACATTCTTAATTCTTAATTCTTAATTCTTAATTCTTAATTTAACCTCCTAACCTACCCTAATCGAAGCTCAACAGGCACAAATGTCAGCTCAAGATTAATTCAAAGGAATTTATGCAAGGCTCAACGATAGATCCGTCTAAAACTAGCCTCAACTATCATCATGAGGTTGAGGCAGCAGAGGTACATCACGAGGAGCATCCGGATTTTCGGATGTTTGGTTTGGTGGTGTTTCTGGCTGCTGATAGTATGACCTTCTTGGGGATGTTTGCCGCTTTTTTAATTTATAAAGCGACGATGCCAGCTTGGCCTCCAGAGGGTACAGAATTAGAGTTATTGGTGCCAACAATCAACACCATCATCCTGATTACTAGTAGTTTCGTCATGCACCGGGGCCAGAGTGCTATTAAGAAGAATGATGTATCTGGTTTGCGACTCTGGTTTGGAATCACTGCTCTGATGGGTGCGATGTTCTTAGGAGGACAAGTCTATGAGTACACTCATGTAGACTTTGGTCTGACTACTAACTTATTTACCAGTTCTTTCTTTGCCTTAACTGGTTTCCATGGTCTTCATGTTACTTGCGGACTCGGGTTAATTGTGTTAGTATTATTGAGATCGCTAAATTCAAAGCACTACTCCAGTGAAGAGCATTTTGGTGTAGAAGCCGCAGAACTCTACTGGCACTTCGTTGATGTGGTGTGGATTGTTCTGTTTGTAATCGTGTATTTGATTAATTAGTTTCCGCCACAGTTTGGTTAACAAAGTTTTGATGCACTACCCCCGATTGGGGGTTTTTTTTTGGAGGTTAAGCGGTTGAAGGTTTGAAGGTTTGAAGTTTGAAGGTTGAAGTTTGAAGGTTGAAGGTTGAAGTTTGAAGGTTGAAGGTTGAAGGTTGAAGGTTGAAGGTTGAAGGTTGAACGCGATCGCGTGGCCTTTTGGCCAAGGTTATTTGGTTGTTCGCGTAGCGTGGCCTTTTGGCCAAGGTTGAAGGTTTAAGGTTGAAGGTTGAAGGTTGAAGGTTGAAGGTTTGAGGGTTAAGAAGTAGGGTGTGTTAGGGGCGGACTTGCCCTTATTTTTCGCCTCGTGGCCAGGGTTGGGATAGTCCGCCCCGTAACGCACCAGCTTTGGGCTCCCACTCATTTTTCGCCTGGTCGCGCCTAGTTGGGATAGTCCGTCCGGAAATGAAACGGGCAAGATGCCCGTTCCACCAAGATGCCTGTTTATGGATGGTGGTAGCGCTAATCCCAACAGGACAGGTGAATTTAACCCCTTGGATTCCTTACAATTTTAATCAATCACTTAGAATTTCTATAGTAGGGAAGGATGTCATCTTGTTTAGGAAAATTTCTATATAAAAAAACATGATAACGGCAAAGGATATAGCTGCTACAATTGCTTTTTGACCTAATAATGGTTCCATGGAAACTCGATAATCGTTTACCGAAACGAAGTCAACGTTTGAGCTACTATAGTACCGTCCAATCATAAAAATTGTAACAATAGTATTGTAAAGACTATGACAAAGGATTGGTACTATTAAGTTGCCAGTCTTAAAGTATAGAACAGACAATATAGTTCCGGCAATGAATAAGGATACAATATCGAATCGCAAATGGCAAATCGCAAATAATAAAGATGAGGTAACTATTCCGGCTTTTATCCCCCATTTCATTGCCCACTTCTGCAAGATTATTCCACGACAAATAAGCTCTTCCAACAACGGAGCAAAAACAATCGCCGAAAAGCTCCAAGATATTAGCCCTATAACATTTGTAAATTCTAATTCATTAATCGAGTTTTCAATAAAATCTGGGTAAATAAATGAAATATAATATGAAATTAAGGAATTAAAGCCCCAAGCAAAAGCATAGTTTAAAAAAACTATTAAAATAATTAATTTCCAATTAATTATTGGCTTTAAACTACCAAAATTCAAAATCCCAAATTTTTCAACATCGAATCCTAGTATTCGGATATATCTAAATAAAAATAATCCTATAAATAAGTATGTAATGGTGACATATAATTCAGGTAATATATCCCAGGTAGCATTTGAAAATAAATCAATAAAATCACTGCCCTTTACCAAGGAAAATAATCCAATAATTAACAATATAATTATAAATATTGTTAAAATTAAAATTGGGAAAGCTATCGAGTAATATAATAAAAATTCAGGAATATTAAGCTTATTAAAGGGGAACTTTATTGAGTCATTACCCAATGACCCTTCTGAATAAAAATTTGTTCTCTTTTCCGGAAAAAGTAATAGGAATGATAATCCCAAAATACTTAATAATCCGAACCATCCCCACTTACTTGCATATCCCTTGTCGTAACTATATAGACGGCATCCTTTGAGAAGAGGTATATATCCATATGCTATTGCTGATATACTTAAAGAAATTAAAAATCTAGGAAATGGTAATGAAAAACCTTCACAAATTAATAAAACTAATACACAAATTAATAACGGAAGAAACTGGAAAGCTAATCCACAAATAATGAGATCGAAAGATTCATTTTTGGAATTGGTATTATTGATTGTCATTGCATAAATAGATAATAGACTGTTATTGTTAACGTGAATTCGACGAACTATACAAAACTGAAAGAAAGACCCTCGACTAGCTGTGAAGCA
This sequence comes from Moorena producens 3L, assembly GCF_000211815.1. Taxonomy (GTDB): domain Bacteria; phylum Cyanobacteriota; class Cyanobacteriia; order Cyanobacteriales; family Coleofasciculaceae; genus Moorena; species Moorena producens. Next base: position 45,902 of record NZ_GL890939.1, on the reverse strand, counting down.
ATTAGATTTCAGCCACCTATGACGAGAATTGTATAGTGAGAGGAGATCACACGCATTTTCCGTGAGGTAGAGATTTTTGCTAATTTTTTCAGCACTATTGGCAAAAATATTAGTATTACTGTAATCTAATTACTCCGATATGAATACTACAACTAGTTTTGTAATTTGCTGCTTCTCAAAGCATTTCATCCCAATGACATAGAGAGGATTGACAAAAACAGAGGGAGTGGGCAAGCTTAAAAGCAGAAACCACTTATATAGCGTTTCTCATAGTAATCAGATACACTAGATTTTTTCGCTACTCCCTACTCCCTATTCCCTATTCCCGACTCCCGACTCCCGACTCCCGATTCCCGATTCCCGACTCCCTATTCCCTTGACTAAATGATTGCCCCTATTGAGAGATTACTCACAACTCCTTGTAACAAACGATTTACTCCTCAAGTTATCTTTTGGTTTAGCCTCAGCCTAACCTTTACCGTAGTGTATAGCTTGCTAGCACTAAGGGAAGCGTTCAGCGGTGAGTATATTGTCCAAGATGATGCACGACAACATATATTTTGGATGATGCGATTTCTTGATCCAGAGCTGTTTCCTAAAGACTTAATTGCTGATTACTTTCAAACGGTTGCTCCAGCTGGGTACACTACAGTCTATCGAATCATAGCAGCATTGGGTGTTAATCCATTGCTATTTAACAAACTCTTACCGGTAGTGTTGAATCTGGTTAGCGCTAGCTATTGCTTTTGGGTATGTCTGGAATTGTTGCCAGTACCAGCAGCAGCCTTTAGTGCTACCTTGTTGCTGTCTCAAGCCTTGGGCATGACTGATACGGTGGTGTCTGGAACACCGAAGGCGTTTGTCTATCCCCTGTTGTTGGGGTTTATGTATTACCTAGTGCGGGGGTCATTGTGGTTTTGTTTGGGTGCGATCGCACTCCAAGGTCTATTCTATCCCCAGTTAGTATTTATTTCTTCCGGTACCTTAGTTTTACGACTATTTGAATGGCGCAATGGTAAGTTAGGCTTATCCCAAGAGCGACGTTGGTTGTGTCTGGCGGGATTGATAGTAGCCTTTTTGGTGATGCTGCCCTATGCCCTGAAAACCAATGAGTTTGGTCCAGTGATTTCTGTAGCTGAAGCGAGACAGTTACCAGAGTTTTTTCCAGGGGGGCGATCGCGTTTTTTTTATGATGATGATCCCGCTAAGTTTTGGTTAAAAGGTAGAAGCGGACTTCGTCTGACTTCGATTCTTACTCCAGCTACTAATGGCGCGGGATTTTTACTGCTGCTCTTGCCCTTATTTCCCAATAAATTTCCGTTAGTGAAGCAGATCAGTAAAGAAATTATCCTTTTGCTCCAGATGGTCATAGCCTCTCTTGGGATGTTTGTTGCTGCTCATGTTTTGCTATTTAAATTGCATCTTCCTAGTCGCTATACTCAACATAGTCTGAGAGTGATCATGGTGCTAAGTGCTGGTATAGTTTTTATCATTCTGATTGATAGCGTAGTTAAATGGGCAAGCCAGCCTAGCCAAAGCGGTTTTTCTGGAATTTTTTCTATACCTAACGTTTTGGCGATAGCAACTACTACGATAATTGCAGCAGCATTACTATTATATCCTAGTTTTGTGGATGATTTTCCCATTACTGCGTATAAAGTCGGGGATACTCCATCGTTGTATAAATATTTTCAACAACAACCGAAAGATAGCTTAATTGCTTCTCTGTCTCCAGAGATGAATAATATCCCCACCTTTGCTCAGCGTTCTGTGTTGGTAGCCAGTGAATATGCTATTCCTTACCACGTCGGATATTATCAGAAATTTCGACAACGAACTCTAGATTTAATTGATGCCCAATATAGTGCTAATCTATCAGTTGTTAAGGAGTTTATTAAAACCTATGATATTGATTTTTGGGTACTAAACCCAATCGAGTTAAGGGCTGATGCTATTCAAGATCGAAAGTGGTTGAATCAGTATCAGCCAGCCGCTAATCATGCTATTGAACAACTTGAACAAGGGATAAAACCTGCTTTGGAACAAGTGATGGCATCCTGTTCGGTGTTTGAAACTAAGGGATTGGTGGTTTTGGAGGCGAAATGTATTGTTGATAGCTAAGCTATCAGCTATCAGCTATCAGCTATCAGCTATCAGCTATCAGCTCGCGAATGGCTGACGGCTGAAAGCTGACGGCACCTCAAGCAGCGTGCGCGTAGCGCATATGCTTACCTTACCTATTTTAAAAAAATCTATATTACTTGATTAAATTACTGCTCCATAAATTTCACTAATAGCTAATCGTTAAAATTGCCAAAAGTAAATTTTTGGTTTGTTAAAAACTGTTAAAAATACCAGAAATAATCTTGACACATTATGATTTATTAGTAATAATAAAAATGTCTGGTATTTCGAGATGATTATCGGACAAAAAGCCGCGCTTCTTGAGACGATCATTCCAACAGCGCGGCTTATTCCCCAAGGACATTGGAGATAATTCCATCATGCCAAAAAAACGCTCAACTGATCATGCTATCTACTATCAGCGATACCTAGACCGCCTGGCACAACTAGCAGGCAATAAACCCACCCGCCCAAAATCCTATCCTCGTCCCCTAACTGACCTAGACCGTATCCTGATCCAAATGTACAGTCACTGGCAACTGGCCATGACACCAAAGGAGTTCATCTCGAAATGGGAGGTCAGTCGAGAAGACATAGCATTAATCTGCTCCCGCTCCATCAGTACAGTTAACAGCTGGTTTGCTGGAACTAAGCGCTATAAGGCTCCTGCTGCTGAGGTTTTACGACATCTTGCTCTGATGGACTTTTTGTTAGAAAATTTCGATGCTATTCCCAGGGAGTTGTTGGAGCGATTATGTGGAAATAATCTTGAAGGTTATTCGCCCTAGGGATAGTGGTAAACAGGTAGACACCGTGGTGCGTTACGGGCAGCAACCTAACCCTGGCTATCGAGAAAATGAGGGCTCGCCCTTCCCTAACGCACCCTACGTAACTGTCGGGGTTTACACATCAATAACCTAAAGACTTCTGTTTACAATAAAACTTACTAGTTTATTTACCTAATGATCATGTCAAATCAAGCTTTAACAGATTATTTCAACTTTCTTGCTCCTACTGATATTCGCCTCAAAGGAACAAGAATTGGTATTGAAACCATATTATATGACTATCTAGACTGTCATAAAACCCCAGAAGAAATTGCTCAAGCTTATACATCATTAACCCTAGAACAAGTCTACGCTACTATCCTCTATTACCTGCAAAATCAAAACGCTGTCAGCGAATATATGAAAAACTGGCTCTTTCATTGTCATACCATGAGGGAGCAGCAACGACTCAATCCGCCTCCTGTTTCCGAGAAACTGCGCCAATTAAGAGCAATAATAAAAGCTAGGCAACAAGGGAATGAGTCTTAACTATCTAATTGATGAAAATGTTAATTCTCTCTATCCGTAAACATTTAGTCATCAGCTATTAGCTAATGCGCTACGCGAACAGCTATCAGCAAGTTGATTACAACGTTCAGATAAACAAGGGAAAAAGCCCTTTAGATTTATTCTCAACCAATCAAAAGCAATTGTTACCAATTCATATCTTATTCTCTACCCCAAGCCAGATTTGGAAAACGCCATAAACCAAAATCCCAACTTGGACAAATTGCTGATAGAAGCTCTTAACCAGATTACTGGGAAAGCTATGGTTGCTGAAGGTAGAGTTTATGGTGGAGGCATGTATAAATTAGAACCGAAGGAACTGGCTAATGTGCCAGCTTTTGAGCTGCAGGGGTTGCTATCACAAGGATCTAAGTAAGAGAGCACTCGGAGAGTTGGTAGGGATGCAGCGCCGCCAAAGGGGAGCCAGTGCGCTCTTGGGGTTCCTCCTATGAGCAACTGGCGTGGTTTACCCCATTCGCTACGGCATCAAGACAAAGATTTCAAAATTCATAAGCAAAAATACTTATCCCATGAATCTTATATCCAGTAGCCATTTCAAAATAAGATGCGTTTACCCTGGAGTTTGACAAGCTAATATTTATCCCCAGATAAGTGGGGATAATTGGATTGAAAGATTAGTTTGATGTTGAAGCGATCGCCTGTCAATCTCTAAATGTAAATTTTTATAACAAAATCCCCATTTATGCAACACAGGTAGATCAATACATGATATCTATATAAGTAGGTAATTATTACAAATTTCCAAAAATCCCTTGACAGAATAGGCTTTTTCGAGATAATCTGCATATATCTCGAAGGGCTTAGCATTTCAGATTTTTTAGAGTCATATGGGATCTAACTATGGACTCATTCTGATTGGCAGCTCTTGGTAATGCTCCTAATCTGGAAATGGTCGATGTAAGAGGTATTCTTAAAAAGCCAGTGAGTCTACCACTGACTCGTCTACCCTTCTAGAAGGCTACGTCCACACAACCCTAGGTGAGACTATCACCATCACCGGCTCCTGATTATAGGAGCCATTGTCGGGTGCATCTCAAAGTTGTAATTCTATAACTTAGGGTTGTAAATCTATAACTTAGGGAAGTGGAGGAGTGTTTTAGCCTTCAATTATCGTAGTCATTGGTACCTCTACCACAGTGTATCTGTGTGATTTACTGTGCTTTGCCTCGTTGCCATGTAGGTGGAGTAGTGCCAGATTTTCATAATAGAAAGACTCAGCCAGAATCAGTTTCGCAGGCCGTTTCTGGCTGCTGTCCTTGTGACATACTCCCACACTGACTCTTTGAGTTAAGTGTGGGCTTCTTGCCAACTCCACCTATCGGTTAGGATACTCGGCAAGCTTTATTAACGATACGGGATGCCCCTCCGCACCGGAACAATACAACAAAAAGTTCAAGTTTTAAATACGCAGGTGGCGGTTAGCTCTTAATTTGTCTTCCCTGCTATTTTTATTATAGCATTTTTCAACCCATTCATCTCACGTTCCTGTCCGCGATTCATCTCACATCTCAAGGGGTAGCATGAGTGTGAGATGAATCGCGGTCTTAGCTAACAACTAACAACATTAACACGGCTCTTAAAGAGCCCATAATATCTGAAGCTAGCATATCAAAATCCCGATTTCAATGTGGAAGTTAGCGAGGTTGTTGCTACTGAAGCTGTACCATCAACTCTCCCTACACCTTCTAGTAATGGCGAACTACCGATCCTCCTGATCCAAGGTGGAGCAGCAGTGGCCGCAGTCATTGTCTTAACTGTTTACTCTACAACAATCTTAGGAGGCATAACGAAGCTGATCGAAGCGATAACTAAGTTAGTTAAAGAAGCAAAGGAGGATTGACCACTCGATAGCCTAAATTGATCAACTTGGATTACCATTGTTAATTCCCTTTAATCCCCAAATAGTCTAAACAACTATCTGGGAAATGGTTTTGGTTACTGACAGTAAGCAATCAGCAATCAGCAATCAGCAATCAGCTTTCAGCTATCAGTTATCAGCAATCAGCTATCAGTTATCAGTTATCAGCAATCAGTCATTGGCCGTAGGCCATACTACTTGAAGTACTTTTGAATAAAATAAGCTGACGGCTGACCGCTGACCGCTGACCCCTGACCCCTGACCCCTGACGGCTGACCGCTGACATCAAGAAGTAAGGTTGAAGCATCCCTTAAAGATCCCACATCACTGGATTATCATCTAAATGGTCTGTAACCAGCCGTCCAATCTGATCAATTTCTTGTAGCTCATCAGCAGACAGCTTAACCTCAACAGCTTGAGCATTGTCAATAGCTTGGGCACTATTTCGGAATCCTGCGATCGCATTCGTTTGTGGCTGAGACATCAACCATGCCAGAGACAACTGAGCCAGGGTACACTGATGACGCTCTGCAATTGGTCGTAGCTGAGCTAATGCTTGCTGTGCTCGTTGATAGTTATCACCGTTGAACAACTTATTTTTGCTGCGATGATCCCCTTCCTGAAACTTGTGCTCTCGACCAAACTTGCCAGTTAATAATCCCTGAGCTAAGGAAGAATAGGCATTGAACCTCCCCATCCTAAGAGGAATGGGGATTCCCAGGCACAACCAGCGTTGGTTGTTATCTCCATGGGCGTAACTTTCCCTGGCCTATGGCCACGCTACGCGAACGCACCGAGGGTAGCTGAGTAGGGTCAATACCCAGTTTTTTTTGAGACCCTTACTTTTTATATTAACACTATTTGAGAGGGAAAAGAATACCCCGTCCTCTTAGGTCGGGGATGAATTTTCCCTCTCAAACTCTCCCACTCTGATAATCGAGATATTGTGCTCTACACAGTAAGGCATAGCATCTTGCTCCACCTGACGCCAAAACAGAGAGTAGGGAGGCTGCAAGCTATCAATTCGTCCGTACTGAGAAGCTTCTGCTAACTGGCTGCGGGAAAAATTGGAGACTCCAATTGCCCGAATTTTGCCTTGCTCTTTCAACCTATTGAGAGCGCTCATGGTTTCCTCAATTGGCACTACCTCACTTTGAAAGGTGCCAGAAGGCCAGTGAATCTGGTAGAGGTCGATATAATCTGTCTTCAGGTTTTTTAAGGAACCCTCACAAGCCTCGATCACCTGGTCATATTTAAGATGATTTGGAAACACTTTGGTAGCATAAACCAGTTGCTCCCTTACCTCTGCTAGAGCCTGACCAACAATGTGTTCCGAGTGACCCTGCCCGTAAATTTCTGCAGTATCAACCGTAGTTATCCCCGCCTCAAATCCTGCTCGCAGCCCTTTAATGGTCTCAGCATCTTCAATACCTACCCACCTAGATTTACCGGCCTGCCAAGTGCCCATGATAATCGGGCTGATTTTTACCTCCGAAGTGCCTAAGGCTCTAGTTTCCATCCTTAACTCCTCTAACTTTTTCGGCCTTACTTAATAATGGAATGATTTTAAGAGTTTTCTGGAATGGGCATCAGGCGTGGAATGGGCATCAGGCGTGGAATGGGCATCTTGCTGTGGAATGGGCATCAGGCGTGGAACAGGCATCTTGCCTGTTTCCTGCTTAGGGCAGGCAGGATGCCTACCCCACTCTTATTCATTCAAAAATTCAGCAAGGAGACTTTTAGCTGTTTCCGGATTGACTTTCAATACTGCCAAACTGCTCATTCTCCAAAATAGCAATATCCTTGATCGAGTTTTCCAGCCATTCCTGAATAGGTGGCTCCCATCCGGATTTAACCGTTTTCTTTATAAAACATTGTAAAGTCAGGAATCTGGTTTAATATATTCCCGGGTCAAAAAAAAATTAAGCAAAAGCATGAACATAGTTTTAATACTTGTCACCTGTCCTGATAATGCTGTTGCCCATAATCTGTCTCATCAGCTTCTGGAGCGTAGAGAGGCAGCATGTGTGAACATTATTCCCGGGATATCTTCAGTTTATTGGTGGGAGGGTGAGGTTGAGTCTGATTCTGAAGTGCTGCTACTCATCAAAACAACTACGGAGCTGATCTCTAAAGCAGAGCAGACTGTAACTAATTATCATCCCTACGATACCCCTGAATTTGTGGTACTAAGTACACAGCATGTCAACGAACAGTATGCAGCTTGGGTGATTAATAATGTCGCTACTCAAGCATAACTGGCGATAGTTGAGCAGGAGATGGTACTGAATCAGAGTTTTGGGACAAATTAGCTTGATTGTGTACTAGGTTTATATACAAAGAGAGCACAAAGCAAGTTTGTTAGTTTTAAGCGTACGCTAAATCAAAAATTGCCAATAACCCATTAGACCGCGAAAGACTTTTGCAAAAGGTCTAATGTTTCGCCAGGGCTATCAATTGTGGGGGCAAAATTGGGCATGGCTATGGGAGCTCAATCATAGCCACAATAAGCAACGCCTCAATTTGAATTATACAAGCAGACCCCACATACTCCAAGCAAACACAGACTGGTAATACCAACCATGGAAATATTTACCTATGAACTCCCAACAGAGTTTATCGCCCAACGTCCGATTCAACCGCCTGAAGCGGCAAAGCTTCTGATTACCTCTCCAGATGCAGAGATAGAGGAAACAACCTTCGCTTCTCTCCCTCAACATCTTGGCTCTCGTGATCTCTTGGTGTTTAACGATACGGCTCCCAACATTCGACAGGGATCGGGGGACTACCAAGACAAGATCGATGATCAGACAATCTTTGCAAATAAAGCTGGTTCTGTTGCAGTGCCGACGGCAAGTTTGCACTTTACACCCGAACTTATTAGTCAACTACGTGCTAGTGGGAAGCAGGTGGAGTTTGTGACGCTACAGGTCGGGAGTTCCAGCTCTCTTTGCATTGAATCTAGGCAAAAACCTTCCTCTGAACAGTTCGAGGTCTCCCAAGAAACGTTAAACCGTTTACATAGATGGAAAGAGGCGGGTGGGCGTGTCATTGCTGTTGGAACAACGGTTGTTCGGGCTCTTGAAAGCGCTGTTCGTGGTATGAGTGGCCAAACAAATCTTTTTATTACCCCCGGTTTCCGGTTTGAGCTCGTTGGGGGTGTCATTACCAATTTTCACGAACCACAGACGACTCATCTGCTGCTTGTTGAAGCATTCCTTGGACGAAAGCGACTTGAAGAAGTGTATCAATATGCTCTTCAACACCGTTTTCGGTTTTTAAGCTACGGTGATGGAATGTTGATTACTATCTGAGCCACCCTTCAGGGCTGAGCACTGAGCACTGACCGCTGAGTGCTTACTTTTCACCTGCTCCCATCTGATTCTCCTGCTAACTCTCTAATTTCCTCCCGATCAAGTCCAGTGATATTAGCAACTTGTTCAATATCCATCCCTGATTTCAACAGATTGACTACAATTTGTTTCACTTGTTGCTGGGCTTGTTCTTTTGCTTCCCGTTCCTGTTCTGTATCAGTCAGAAGCCAATTTCCGGAACCATCACACCAGCGCAACCAATTACGAGTTATCCCCGCATACTCTCCCCACCACAATCCCACACCTATGTCTAGTTCTGGAATCCAAATCTGGGGTGGATCAGCTAAAATACCTTGCTCTTGGTAACCAGCTCCGACTAATTTGAAAAACCGAATTTGGTTGGTATAGCGACTAAACACGAGATAATAAGGTACCCGTAATCGTTGCTCATAGACTTCCCACTTGGAAGGAATAGTTTGATGGGTAAGCTCACTGCTACTATTACTAGTTTTATTACTATCGTGTAGTTGAATCTTATCACTATTTCCAGCAACTCTTCTAGATGCTTCAGATTCTTGCTCTAGATTATCCCCTAAATCATCTTTTGCAGTTGTGGGTGACAGCAATTCTACAATTACAAAGGGATTAACTCCTTCTTGCCAAATTACATAGCTAGATCTAATATCAGTGCCCTCGTATAAACGGGGAACTCCCACTACTAAAAACCAATCTGGACGTTTATACCATTGAGGATGGCGCACATCATAGTAAAGATTTAAATCTGTACCAATAAATACTTCCTCAGAAGGGTAATACTGACAACGAAAGGTGCGACTTAATAATTCGGGTTGTAAATCGTGAAATTCGTCTGGCAAACCAGGTTCCTCCGGATTCTCACTCGGCAGATCATACATGGTAGGTAGGGTTTCTTTAGGAGAAGCAGGAGCTTCACTCTCGGGAATTAAGTTTTTAGTCATTTGTTTAGGGAGTCGGGAGTCGGGAGCGGTGCGACCCGTGATGGCGAGGGATTGCTCGCCATCACGGAAAGCGCACCGAGGGAGTCGGGAACAGGGAATAGAGAACAGTAAATTTTGCGTAGGGTGCGTTAGGGGTGGGATCGCCCTGATTTTCCAGCTCTTCGCCAGCTTTGAAATAGCCCACCCCGTAACGCACCACTGGGTCAAATAGCAAAAATGAGATGCACCCGTAGGGAATAGGGAACAGGAGTAAAGAAATCCGATTATAGCGTTTATTGCAGTTGTGAGGTACGCTTCTCAACCTCAAAGTCCCCCTTTTTAAGGGGGATTTAGGGGGATCGCTTTGTACCTCATAGCTATAATAATTGCTATATTATTTGGTGTTATTATAAATCAGTGTTTAGGTCATTATCTATTTTGAGATACTAGCTAATAAGCTAGCAGTTATCACTCAAAATTATTTTGTTTTCTAACCCAAGCCCTAAACGCCCGTAACGTTGCTGTTTCGCCATCAACTAAACTTTGGTTAATAAACCTAGGTATAGCATTCAAAGGCATCCAAGGGAAGGTTGGACTCTGATTTACTTGATTATAAATTAAAATCGGTTGTTGTAGCACAAAAACTTCTAAGTTTTGTCCATTATAACGCCACAATTCAGGGACACCAAGCGCTGCATAAATAGGACGCTTATCTAAAGAACCACTGGTTATATCGATTTCTAATACTAAATCAGGCGGTGGGTCATGATCTAAATTAATAGTTTGCTTATGTCTTACCAATGGCTCATTTTGGAGATAGTAACAGGAGTCAGGTTCTGCCCCTTTTAATCGTGTTTCTCGCTTAAGAGTCAAGGAGCCAAAGGTTTTGATAGTTAGATTTAACTCATCAGCGATCGCACCAATCAAGCGTTCAATAAAGCGGTTATTATTTTCATGGGGGCCTAAGGGAGTCATAATTTCTAATGTTCCGTCATCGTAAGCCAAGCGAGTGGAGCGGTCTTCTCCTAATTCTGTGAGTAATTGTTCAAATATCTGCCAACTGACATTTTTGCAAATTACCCGGTGTTCAGCCAGTTCATAATTTCCTGTGATCATGGTATAGGATTACCTCTTTAGGATTACTTTTATTGATAGCAGTGCTCAATTGGTTGAGTAACTTTTGTACTGGTCTTTAGGGAGTCGGGAGTCGGGAGCGGTGCGACCCGTGGCGAATTTAATTCGCCTACGGAAAGCGCACCGAGGGAGTCGGGAATCGGGAGTAGTAGCAAAGGTATCAGAGTTTTTTTGAGTTATTCTAAATCAATTTTAATACATATTACTAAAAATAACTATAGTAGTTTATATTTTAAAATAGTTACTTTATTTTTAATTGATAGGGTTACTTTTTGAATGTTACTCTATAAGAGTATAGCGTTTATTATTCTGATCAGGTACAGTCAACTTTCTTCCCCCTGCTCCGAACGCGTAGCGTGGCCTACGGCCTCAGTCCCTGCTCCGAAGTCCCTATTCGAGGTTTATTTTAAGCACCTCAAGTAGCGTGAGCTTTTAGCTCACGGCTGACCGCTGAATGCTTGCTTTTTGACAAATGATTTAAGATTGCAATAGAAGCTGAAGGAAATGCGATCGCTATGATTGAAGAACAACCAATTACCGAAAGAACACTAGTACTAGAACCAGGTACATTGTGGCCGAAACTGAAAGCACAAACCCAACACGCTCTTGAATGTAAAGCACTCCACTCCATAGCGACAGAATACGAATTCGTAGAACAGGAGGGTATTCGCTTCCTGGTGCGGATTTTGTCTAATCTGGTATGGAAAGACAAAGCCAAGAAGAAGCAAGACGAAAAAACAGCTACTTCATCGAAGGATTTCAACCCTTTTCTTCCCTACGAACAAGATTTATTTGTAGCAGACCTTTCCGACACCCACCTGTGTCTGTTGAACAAATACAACGTAGTTGACCATCACCTGCTGATCATCACCCGTGCCTTCGAGGAGCAAGATACTTGGCTGACCTTGCAGGATTTTGCAGCTATGTGGGCATGTCTTGGGGAAATTGATGGCTTGGCTTTCTATAATGCTGGAAAGATTGGTGGTGCGAGTCAACGACACAAGCACTTGCAACTAGTTCCTCTGCCCCTAGCTCCTGAAGGAGTTAACATCCCGATCGAAAATGCGATCGCATCAGCTAACTTTCAGGACTCTGTTGGCACCATCCCAACCCTGCCCTTCATCCATGCTATTGCTGAGCTTGACCCTAGTTGGGTAAACTCTCCGTGGGATGCCGCTCAAGCCACCCTTGATTTGTACCATAGATTACTGAGTGCAGTGGGGTTGCCATGGAATAATGCCAATGGTAACAAGCAATCTGGTGCCTACAATCTCCTCGCCACAAGGCAATGGATGTTGCTTTTACCCCGTTCTCAACCAGATTTCCAGTCAATTGGGGTCAATTCCCTCGGATTTGCCGGAGCTCTCCTAGTCCGAAACCAAGAGCAAATGAAACGTCTGAAAGACCAAGGTCCAATGACAATTTTGAGAAACGTTGCTGTTACTTGGTAATTAAGGAAAGGGAACAGCGGATCTGGGAGTAGGGAGTAGGGAGTCGGGGTAAGAAACTTGAATGTACCTCATTAGGATAAAAAAAGCTATAATTGCCAATTTTAAGGTATTTCTTTTCAAGTATCCTTTTTATATTTTAGATTAGCGTTTATCGGAGTTATGAGGTACAGTATTCTTTGATGCTAATTCCCTTAAAACCATCTTTACTATAGCATTTATAAATAGCTCATTAACAATCTTGATGATTGATCATAACATCAAAAACTCTTTGGATCTCTTTCCTATTTCTCCCTGCTCCGAAGTCCCTACTCCCTACTCCCTACTCCCTACTCCCTACTCCCTACTCCCTACTCCCTACTACCTACTCCCTACTCCCTACTACCTACTCCCTACTCCCTACTCCCTGTTCCCTATTCCCTGTTCCCTTTGCTATAGTTTCAATTATCCCCTAATTATCGTAGTTAGCATGATCAAGAAAATTACTCTTGATTCTATCTGGTTTAGAAATTTACTGATCATCGTAATCGTACTGGGAGTAGTCTTTAGATTTTACAACCTAGACCGTAAAGTTTACTGGTACGACGAGACTATGACCTCCCTTCGAATTTCTGGTCACACTCGAACCGAACTAGTAGAAACAATTTTCGATGGTCAGATTATCAGCGTAGAAAATTTGTTAAAATACTACCAATTTCCTAATCATAAAAAAGATATCAATGACACCATTAATTCCCTAGCAGGTAATCCAGAACATTCGCCCCTTTACTACCTAATGGCGAGGTTATGGTTACAAACCTTTGGCAATTCCGTAGTAACTATTAGACTGCTATCAGTAATAATTAGCTTATTAGCATTGCCCTGTGCTTACTGGCTGTGTTTAGAACTATTTGGTTCAAAATTAATCGGGTGGGTAGCTGTTGCCATAATTGCTATTTCTCCCTTTCATGTTTTGTATGCCCAAGAAGCCCGAGAATATAGTTTATGGACCGTTACTATTTTGCTTTCTAGTGCAGTCCTATTATGGGCAATGAATTATTCTAGAATAAAGCAATTTATTAAAAAACCTTATCGATGGATTATCTATAGCTTTACTGTTGCCTTAGCACTTTATACTCACCCTTTCTCTGCCTTGATCTTAATTGGACAGGGCTTGTATGTATTAATTACCGAAGGTGGTCGCTGGACTAAGGGAGTAACTAGCTATTTACTAGCCTCCTTAGGAGGAATAGTACTATTCTCACCTTGGCTAATCATTGTTATCACTAATTTCTCCAAATTTATCGCTAATACTGACTCAGTTAATCATAGTCGTTCAGGCTTCTTACCTCTATTTTGGACCTTAAACCTCAGTCGGATTTTCTTTGATGTTAACCAAGGCATCCATCCTTTGAGTCCCCTCCACTATCTCAGTTTATTTTTAGCAGTATACGCCCTCTACTATCTTTGTCGTAAGGCTCCTCAGCATGCTTGGGTATTTATTATTACCTTAATTGGAGTGACAGGAATTGCTCTAATCGGTCCAGATGTGCTCTTAGGTGGTCGCCGTTCTAGCATTACTCGCTATGCTATTCCCTGTTATCTAGGCATTCAGTTAGCTATTGCTTATTTCCTGACAACCCAAGCTAAAAACTCAGGAAAACTTACCAAAGATAAGGGAAAAAAGGGATTGCCCACCATGGGCATGATGAATGGAAATTTAGCAAATACCGAAGATAGACAAGATGGGCAAGTAAGGGGTGACCATGACATGGTGCCCATGGAAAAAACCCGAAAAAATCCTAAAACTTGGAAGTCTATAGCAATTGCTCTGGCATTTAGCGGCATACTCTCCTGTATCGTCAGCTCTCAACTGCCAGTTTGGTGGCACAAGAGCTATGCAAAGAGTCGCAATAATCCCCCCGTAGCCGCTTGGATTAATCAAATCCCACAACCACTCTTGATCAGTAATGAAATTCCCGGTAGGGTTCTATCTCTGTGTCATCTACTTCGTCCGGATGTACAGCTGATGTTATTGGATAAATCCAATAGCTCTACCAACATACCGGAGATTCCGGAGGGTTTCAAAAATGTTTTACTTTATCGACCGTCAGAGGAATTGCGTCAGGGAATTGAAACCACCCATAACTATAGGGTTAAACCTACGGATCAATCTTGGCTCTGGAAACTATCAAGATAGGGAGCTTCGTCAGAGAAAAAAAGTAGTAGTCTTATCTGCCTGATCCCGAGTTGCATTCACACCATTGAGACATAGCACCTTCTTCCATCTCCTCCCCCTTTGCCCCTTCTTCCTAATCATGATTGGGAATGGTGATATCCTCTTGAAACGCACTTGGTATTAGGCACCTATAACTGATACCCCTACTCCCTGTATTTCCCTGATAAATTAAGATGACGATGCCCCCATATTCCCTCGGAACTCCAGTTGTAAGGTGCAAACCAATCAAGATGAGTAACTCTCCCAATCCTGGTAATCTACCAGAGCCTACTCCGGAAAATACTCCAGAACCTACGGTAAGTAGAGGGTTTTGGCAGAGGCTGCTACGTCCGGTCTTCATGCTTATGGTCATGATTCTAGTTTCTGGGATAGGGGGCGGAAGCCTTTTTGCTTGGTATTTCATCCAGAAGCAATTAGCACCAACGGTAGAGAAAAATTTATCTAGCTTTCTTAACCGGAAAGTCAATGTCGGACCAGTGGAGGGCTTTTCCCTAAATGGTGTAAGGTTTGGTTCTTCGCAAATACCAGCTACCCCTACGGATCCCGATCATCTTTTTACCGAGGCAGTGAAGGTAAGCTATAACCCCGTTAAACTGCTGTTTACCAGAACTCTAGAACTGGATGTAACCCTAGTTGAACCTAATATATATGTTGAACAGGACAAAGATTTAAACTGGGTGTCTACAGCATTTACACAAACTGCCCAAGATTCTGCGTTTAAGGTAGACCCAAAGGTGGTGCGGTGGCGGGATGCGGATGTGGTGGTGGTGCCAAGATCTGAAGTGGGAATCAAACAACCACCGATGAGATTTACTGAGGTTAGGGGGAAAAGTAAATTTATCGACGGAGGTGAGCTGATTCGCTTTGATGTAAATAGTCAGCCGTTAAGTGGGGGAAATTTAAAGGTTAAGGGAGATTACCGCCTCTCTCAAGAAGAAACTGACTTGCACCTTGATGTCGATAACGTGAGTGCGGCAGAGGTTAGTAAAGTACTTCTGATTCCCCTGAAGCTTCAAGGGGGTAAACTGGGTGGCAACCTGAGAATACAACGGAATAATGCTGAACAGCCTTGGCAGTATTGGGGTACGATCAACTTTTCCGACACCATCGCCCGCTTAGAACCCTTGCCCCAACTGTTCACTGAAAGCAACGGTAAGCTGAGCTTTCGAGGAAGTCAGATTTGGCTCAATAACATAACTACCAGATTCGGTCAAGTACCTGCCCAAATTGGGGGAATGCTGGATATTGAGTCAGGCTACAAGCTCAGAGTAAAAAGCGAACCGGTTGAGATACAGCAGTATGCACAGACGTTTGGGATCAAAGAGCTACCAGTAAAAACTTTAGGTAAAGCACAGGCTACGTTTCAGGTCACTGGAGCTATCGACAACCCGATTGTGATTGGAGAGGCGTTTACCACCACTCCCGCCACCCTTGACCAGGTGAAATTCAGCTCTATTACTGCTGACTTTAGCGTTATTAATACTGAGCTGGCCATTAGAAACTTGCAGGCAAAACCAACAGTGGGTGGCTTAGTCACAGGCAAGGGGGATATCAAATTTATGGATCAGGGGGGGGCAGTATTTGATCTTAAAGCTGTGAATGTGCCTGCGAATGCGATCGCAAAACAGTATGGATTTAATCTACCCATTCCTCTGGGTCGAGTTTATGGCAGAACCCAGATCTTTTCTCCCCTTGACAAGCCCGAGAATTTTCGTGCCACTGGTTATGCTAATCTGCCCATGGGTGATGGTGTTCTCAGAGCTACTAATGTTCAAGTGGGGGGTGGGCGCTGGCAGGGGTTAGTAGAAGCTAAGAATATTTCCGTGGCACCAATCATCAAAACTTTGCCTGCACCATCTCTACCGCCACAATTCTCTGGACCGTTCAATGGTCAATTTAATTTATCCGGTCGTCTTGATTCTTTCCAACCAGAAACCCTCCGTGCTAGCGGTTACGGCAGCGTAACGGTTGATGCTGGTACCTTGCGTGCTACCAAGGTAAAACTGATCAATGGTGGTTTTTCTACCCTAGTCCAAGCCTCTGATATTCCTCTAGAAGCCTTAGCACCAGTACCTTCTGAATTTAAAGGTCCCATCTCAGGGGAGTTGACTATCTCAGGGAATGTTTTGTCTTTGAGTCCTAGCACGATTACCGCTAATGGGTCTGGTAGTTTAGACCTAGCAGCAGGGACTATTAAAGCCGATGCGATCGCGATCGCTAAAGGCAAGTTCCAAGCTCAAGTAGTCGCATCCAATCTCAAGTTAGGTCGTCTCGCCCCCATACCCCCCCAATTCAACGGTCCAGCTTCCGGGGAGTTTACCATCTCAGGAAATGTGGATTCGGTCAGTCCTAGTACGATTACCGCTAGTGGGTCTGGTAGTTTAGATGTAGCAGGAGGAACCATTAAAGCTGATGCTGTCGATATCGCTAATGGCAACTTCCAAGCTCAAGTAGTAGCATCCAATCTCCAGTTAGGTCGTCTCGGACCAATACCTCCGCAATTCAACGGTCCAGCCTCCGGGGAGTTTACCATCTCAGGGAATGTGGATTCGGTAAGTCCTAGCACCATTACCGCTAGTGGGTCTGGTAGTTTAGATGTAGCAGGAGGAACCATTAAAGCTGATGCAGTAGATATCGCTAAAGGTAACTTCAAAGCTCAAGTCGTAGCATCCAATGTCAAGTTAGGTCGTCTCGGACCAATACCATCCCAATTCGACGGTCCAGCGTCCGGGGAGTTTACCATCTCAGGGAATCTAGATTCGGTAAGTCCTAGCACCATTACTGCTAGTGGGTCTGGTACTTTAGATGTGGAAGGGGGTAGAATTCAGGCTTCTCAAATCGATATTGCCAATGGTAACTTCCAGGCCAAGGTACAAACCTCTAACCTCGACTTGGGTGCTCTTGCTCCGGTCCCGCCCCAATTCAATGGCCCTGTTTCCGGGAATGTCACTGTCTCTGGTAATCTAAATAATTTAACCATTGACGCCATTCAGGGCAAAGGGTCTGGACAACTGAATGTTGCTGGTGGTCAATTACTAGGAACAGCTGAGTTTAGCAATGGTAAATTTCAGGGGGTTTTCCAGCCTACTAATCTCCAGTTGTGGGAGATTAATCCCGATTTACGAGGACGTCTCAATGGCAGTGTCAATATTTCTGCTCCGTTGCTATTGACACCAGATAAAGCTCTATCAGCAATCCAAGCTAAGGGTAAGCTTAATTTTAGTAAAGGCATTTCTGTACTTGAGCGTTCCCTAGCCACATCCTTTGACTGGAATGGTCAAAGGCTAGAGATTAAAGAAGCCACAGCCGAGGGATTCAATGCTAATGGTTTTGTCAATCTAAACCCAGGCAGTCAGGGTTTACAAGCAATTAAGACCTTTGATTTCCAGGTACAAGCAGAGAATTTGAATTTGCAACGATTACCGGCTGACCTGCCTTATGCGTTAAATTTAGGAGGCTTAGTCGGTTTTAACGGTCGGATTGCCGGTACTCCTCAAGCTCCGACAATTAACGGTGACTTAAGACTGCGGTACTTTTTTGCTGGTCCTCTGGAGTTTGAATCCCTACTGACAGGTCGAGTAAGTATAGCACCAAAGTCAGGGGTAAATCTCCAGCTAGCAGGGAATCAAGAAAAACTGGAGGTTGTGCTAGACCCCAATTACCAACCCGTATCCTTTTTGGTGCAGTATCAGGACAAGACCGCTAGTGGGATTCGGTCAGGGGATGAGCTACAAATGACCGTGGAGAATCTTCCGATCAATACCATTAAGAGTCTGGCTTTGAGTAGTGGTATGGTAGACGGTCAAAACCTCGAACCATGGTTAAGCAAACCCTTGGCGGGAGACATCTGTGGGAACATGGCTCTGAACCTCAAGACTTTTGGGTCATCCGGTAAAATTGAGATCGCAAATCCCATCTTTGACAACCTCAGAGGTGATATGTTAGAAGGCTTTTTCCAATACCAGCAAGGGACGATGACTCTGACCGATGGCTTGTTTGAAAAAGGTGATAGTCAATACTTATTTGCTGCCAACGTCACCCCAACCCCCAACGGCCCAGAATTTAACGGGGAACTCCAGGCTAAGCTCGGAGAAATCCAGGATGTTCTAACTACCCTACAACTATTTGAGATCACTGACCTAGGTCGAGGCTTCCAAACCCCCGTCTACGGCACAGCCGCTGATCTTGCCGTTAGTGGAGTAGGTAATTCACAAAATGGTCTCAAAAAACCCCTGCGGCGGATGTCAGAAATAGTCAAGCTCCTAAACAGACAACGGCAGCAGCGTCAAGAGAGCTTTCTGTTACCAGAGCTTACCGAGCTCAATGGTGCTTTTACTGGCAGTATCAGTCTGGTCGGTTCAGTCAAAGATGGCATCCGTGCTGAATTTAATTTCCAAGGGGAAAACTGGCAATGGGGTTCCTATAAAGCTGAGACAATTATTGCCCAAGGAAATTTTGCAGAAGGGGTACTGAATCTTTTACCTGTGCGGATTCAATCGGGTCAGAGCCTAGCCACCTTGTCCGGTAGTATCAGTGAACTTGGTCCATCGGGTCAGCTCAGGCTCAAGAAAGTCCCGGTTTCCTTGATTCGAGAAGTGTTCAGATTTCCTAGCTCTGTTGGTTATGGAGGATTTGTTGATGCCACAGCGGACTTTTATGGAAGTCTCAGCAATCCCCAAGCCAGGGGAGCAATATCGGTCGTGGATGCCAGTTTAAACCAAACACCCCTCGAATCCATCAAAGGCAGCTTTAGTTACAAGAATGCGCGGTTGAACGTCTTTGCCCAAAGTTTTCTGACCAAAGAGTCTGAACCCCTAACTGTAAATGCCAAAATCCCCTACAAGTTACCCTTTGCCGAAGTAGAGCCAGAAAATCGGCAAGTCAGTGTACAACTCAAGGTTGAAAACGAAGGACTTGCCCGATTAAATATGCTTACCAATCAACAAATCGCTTGGGTTGATGGTAAAGGACAAGTAGATTTAGATATTTCTGGTACCTTTGACCAAGACCAAGATTGGCTACAGCAACTGGAGCAACTTACCGTTGTCGGTAACATTAATGTAGAAGACGCTACTATTGCTGCCCAAGCTTTACCAGAACCCCTGACAGAAGTCAATGGCAAAATCCGGTTTAACTTCAACCGCATGGAAATTGTAGACAGCTTACAAGGGAATTTTGGTGGTGGTAAATTAGTAGCGGTAGGGAATTTGCCCTTGCGAGACCTACCTAGAGCATTAGAGAATCCCCTCACCGTTGACCTGAATCAACTAGCCATCAATCTCAAAGGGATTTACAGTGGTGGTGTTAAAGGTAAGACTATTATTACTGGGACTCTATTTAATCCTAGAATTGGTGGTTACATCGAATTGTTTGATGGTCGAGTACCCATTTCTGAATCTCAAACTGCCCCGAGCGGGAGTAGCGGATCTGCAGGTGAGGAACTAATAGAGTTCAATAACTTACAGTTAACCTTAGGTAAAAACATCCTAGTTCGACAGCTACCAGTATTAGATTTTCTCGCCAGCGGTACCCTTCTAATTAATGGGGACATGAGTGATATTAGACCAGAAGGAACCATTCAGCTGCTGCGCGGTCAGGTGAATCTGTTTACCACCCAGTTTCGCCTTGATAAAAATTACAACAACAACGCCCGATTTGTAGCCACTCTTGGCAGAGACCCAGAGTTAGATGTGCAGATGGTGGCATCAGTAATTGAGTCTAGGAAACAACCCATTACCAGTGAAACCTTTGCTAATGAAATTAGCGATCGCCCAACTAATTTTGGCACTACAGAAACTATTCGGGTTCAAGCAAAAGTAAAAGGGCTAGCAAGTCAGCTCTTTGACCGAGTGGAACTCAATAGTATGCCAAAACGTAGTGAAGGGGAAATTGTTGCCCTATTAGGGGGTGGCTTTGTGGATACCTTGGGTCGAGGCAATAGTACCTTGGGTTTGGCCAACTTAGCTGGGTCAGCACTACTGAGTAATGTCAGCAACCTGATTGGTGATGCCGCAGGATTAGATGAGTTTCGCCTGTTCCCCACTACAGTTACAGATGATAATAGGCGCACTGATAGGTTAGAGCTAGGTGCTGAAGCGGGGATTAATATTACTAATAATTTATCATTTTCGTTGTTAAAAGTGTTGACTACTGATCAGCCAATTCAGTACAACTTGCGCTATCGAGTTAATGAAGAAATTCTGCTGCGCGGTGCTACGGATTTTTCAGACGATACCAAGATAACTGTAGAGTATGAAAATCGATTTTAATTAGAATTTAGAATTTAGAATTTAGAATTTAGAATTTAGAATTTAGAATTGGGAATTTAGAATTTAGAATTTAGAATTGGGAATCGGGAATCGGGAATCGGGAATCGGGGTAAGAGGCGTAGGGTGCGTGATATAGCACTACGCGCTACTGTTAGGACATTCCTAAACTCCGAAACCTAGTCCTAGCTTGCTTTTGACTTCTGACTTCTGACTTCTGACTTCTGACTTCTGACTTCTGACTTCTGACTTCTGACTTCTGACTTCTGACTTCTGACTTCTGACTTCTGCTATAAAGGTCGCGCCTTGTGAGACAGCCCGCCCCGGAT
>NZ_GL890939.1:0-24026 GCF_000211815.1 Moorena producens 3L | reverse complement strand
GATCGGAATACTAACCACTTTCCCCCAGTCGTGGACGCTCACGGGTGTTGGTTAATGAATTGTTGCAGCTGGCTGGCTCCTCCCCAACTTCGGATATAGTTGGCTACTGTATCTAAATGCTCTAGGTACTCAGCTTCGGAAAGGGGAAAGGATTGCTGCTCCAGATACTTCCACATAATCTGAACAAAGATTTTCCCTTGAGTCCTCCGAATCTGGATGTCGTAGGAGCGTCCCCACTTATTGAGCAGGAGTTGGTGCAAGTCCTGTCCTGTCATAGCTCTTGCCCTAACTTAATGTTTACATTTCGTTACAAATACAACGCTTC
Organism: Moorena producens 3L; assembly: GCF_000211815.1. GTDB lineage: Bacteria > Cyanobacteriota > Cyanobacteriia > Cyanobacteriales > Coleofasciculaceae > Moorena > Moorena producens. The sequence goes on along the minus strand of NZ_GL890939.1, from coordinate 23,701 downwards.
TTAACTTTATGATAAAGCGTAAAAGAATGTAATAATACTTATAGTTGAAGCCGTGAATCCTTATATTGCAGGGATTTGGGCAACCCTGTCCAGTGGTTGAATCACACTACAGTTATAAAAGCAGGGTTCAAAAAATTCTGGTAATTTTCCCAGAATTGTAAAAAAAGTATACCTTTAGGCGTTCAGTTATGGCTCAAGCTTCTGGCTCTGCAGACGTTCCAGATATGGGGCGTCGCCAATTTATGAACCTCTTGGCGTTTGGGACAATTACGGGCACATTTGTTGGAGCTCTCTACCCAATCGTTAAGTATTTTATCCCCCCATCCAGTGGTGGGGCTGGTGGTGGTGTCACAGCTAAAGATGCTTTGGGCAATGACATCATGGTCAGCGAGTTTTTAGCTAGTCACAATGTAGGCGATCGCACCCTGACTCAAGGTCTCAAAGGGGATCCCACCTATGTGATTGTTACTGAAGATCAAGGTCTCGAAGCTTACGGTCTCAATGCGGTTTGCACTCACTTAGGCTGTGTTGTGCCTTGGAATGCTAGCAAGAACCGGTTCATCTGTCCTTGCCATGGATCTCAGTATGACAATACTGGCAAGGTAGTACGCGGACCAGCGCCTTTGTCTCTAGCTTTGGCACACGCTACGTTAACGGAAGACGACACCCTAGTCTTCAGCACCTGGAAAGAAACTGACTTCCGCACTGGTGAAGAACCTTGGTGGAGTTAATTGCTTTAGTCCTTAGTCCTTAGTTTTTAGTTAATTGACTAGTGCTAATCAACCATTAGCAATTAACAAGTTGCAATTTTTAAATTACCAATTTTTGAGTTTTTTGGCTTAGTGATGAGAACACCTGATGTATCGGTGATGGTTAACCGTGGCAAGGGGATGATTGCCAGAACTATTGTCTTGGTTGTGGCAGCTGTGGCCCTTTTCTTTGCCAGTGATCTGGCAGTTCCCCAGTCAGCTGCTGCCTATCCCTTCTGGGCACAGGAAACTGCGCCAGAAACCCCTCGTGATGCCACTGGTAAGCTGGCTTGTGCTAATTGCCACCTAGCAGAGAAACCGACAGAAGTGGAAATTCCCCAATCGGTACTGCCAGATACTGTATTTGAAGCTGTGGTTAAGATCCCCTATGACCTAGAAGCACAAGAGGTCTATGGTGATGGTTCTAAAGGTGGCTTACAGGTCGGTGCCGTGGTGATGTTACCCGAAGGTTTCAAGATTGCTCCTCCTGACCGGATTCCGGAGGAAATGCAAGAAGAAACCGAAAACATGTACTACCAACCTTACAGCGAAGACCAGGAAAATATAATACTCGTTGGTCCTCTACCAGGTGAGGAGTATCAAGAAATTGTGTTCCCAGTTCTGTCTCCTGACCCCAGAACTGAGCAAGATATCTATTTTGGTAAATACCAGCTTCATGTCGGTGGTAACCGGGGACGGGGTCAGGTTTACCCCACTGGAGACCTTAGCAATAATAATGCCTTCAATGCCTCTGCCACTGGTGAAATTACCAAAATTTCATTTGAAGAGTATGTTGGCTACGACGTTACTATCAAGACCCCAGATGGCGAGACTGTAGTTGATACGGTTCCCCCTGGCCCAGAGTTACTGGTTGCTGAAGGAGATCAGGTAGTATCAGGACAACCTCTGAGTACTGATCCTAATGTTGGTGGATTTGGTCAAAGGGATGTGGAAGTGGTCTTACAAGACCCAGCTCGGATTAAGTGGTTGATGCTTTTCATCGGCGCGATTATGCTATCTCAAGTTTTGCTAGTTCTGAAGAAGAAGCAAGTAGAGAAGGTGCAAGCTGCTGAAATGAATTTCTAGTATTAAGTGGCTGGTTTAGAGGTCACAAAGCGCGTTTGTATCTGGGTTGTAAACACAATTCTTGGCGAAAAAGGCAAGAGGCAAAAGGCAAAAGGCAAGAGGGTAAAGAGATCCTCAGTTTTATTGTCCAATAACAAAATCCTTGCTAGGTTTACATCTCATTTATAAACGCGCTTATTGCAATAGTTATTGGTTAAAGGTTGACAGTTGATGGTTGTAGGGATTTATAGTTGTGTCCCTTGACTACATCAATGGTCAACCTTTATTTATTTAGGGAGTCGGGAATCGGGAGTTGGGAGTCGGGAATCGGGAGTTGGGAGTCGGGAATAGAAATATAATAATCGTATCTGATTCGTGGAAGAAATGGGCTGCTTTAAGGCAAAAGGCAGGAGGCAGATGGCAGAAGGGAAGGGATAAGCAGGGAGTTTTGAATAAGTCCAGGGATTTTAGAAATGATTTAGGATTGCTATATATCAATCTAAATTTGTGCCAGGTGATTGAACTATGAATGAAAATACTGATCAAAGTCGGAGCTTTACAGTTGGCGATGTAGGAGGGGACTTTAAACCAATCGGCTCAGCAATGATGTCAGATAACGTTCAGATTAGCGGTACAGTTGCCGAGTCCATAAACCAGTTACCTGCTTCCCCTGATCCTACAAAACCAGGTATCAAAGAACTATTGTCTCAACTAATTGAGGCAATCTCTACCTCGTCAGATCTACATGATGACGACAAAGCTGAAGCTTTGGAGCAGGTGAAAATTCTAGCTGAAGTTGGAAATAATCCTAATGATGAAGCTATGAAAAAGAAGGCAAAGACAGCAATGAAAATATTGAAAGGAACGGTTTCTGGCTTACCTAATGTTGCTAAACTAGCAGAGTCATGTAGTAAATTGTTGCCTTTAATTACCAATTTATTGGGGCTGTAACTATTATTTTTTTAAAAATTATGGTGTCACCCTAATTTTTAAAATGATCCACTCTTTAGGCTTAGTTTTCTGAAGGTAAAGCAAATGGCAAACAACCTGCATATTAACTTACTGCGGCAAGGTTTCAAAGTCTGGAATAAATGGAGAAAGCTAAATCCTCTTATTCCTAAGCTTAAGGGGGCGAATCTTACAGGATTAAACCTCTTTAAAGTAGATCTCAGTGGAGCAGATCTCAGTGAAGTAGACTTTAGCAAAACCTCACTCTACAAAGCAAACTTAAGTGGTGCGAACCTCTATAAAGCAAACCTTAGTACTGCAATTCTTCAGGAAGCAGACCTTAGTAAAGCAAATCTTATCGAAGCTAACCTGAAAGATAAAAAATTTCCTCAAACAAATCTCAGCGGAGCAAATCTTACTAGGGCAAACCTTAATGGAGTAAAATTCTATGCACATACAAACCTTAATCAGACCAACTTTAGTTTGTCGAATTTCAGTCGAGTAGATTTTAGCGGACTAAATTTAAGGGGTAGTAACTTTACTGGAGCAAATTTGTATCAAGCAAATCTTAGTACAACAAACCTTAATGGAACAAACTTCAGTAGCGCTAATCTTAGTGGAGCTAACCTCGAACATGCAAATTTACGAGAAGCCCAGATTCAAGAAGCAACTATTGATGAGAAATGGTATTTAGTTTGGGACATCGTTAATAATGGTGTAGAAGGGCGAGAGCTTCAAGGACTTGATCTAAGTATGGCTGACCTTGAAGAAGCAAATCTTTGTGAAGCTGATTTGAGTAGGGTCGATTTCACAAGAACAAAGCTTAATGGAGCTAATCTTGCCAAGTCTATTCTAGTCAAAGCTAATTTCTGTGAGGCAGATCTTAGGGGAGCAGATCTTAGGGGAGCAGATCTTAGGGGAGCGAACCTCAACTATACAAAATTACACCGCACCCAAATTCAGGGAGCAATTATTGACCAAAAATGGTATTTGGTTTGGGACATTGTTAATAATGGTGCGGAAGAACGAGATCTTACCGAAGCCGATCTTAGTGAAGCCGACCTGAGTGAAGCAAACTTCAAAAACGGAAATCTTAGCAGAGTTGATTTTAGTAGCTCTATTTTGAACAGAGCCGATTTGAGTTGGACGGATCTTAGTAGAGTAAATTTCACGAAAGCAAATCTTGCCGGAGCCAATTTTAACTGGGCAGACTTGAACAATGCAGATCTTAGCGAAGTGCAAGGATTTGACTCAATAATCTGTAGCGGTGCTAATTTTAATTGCGCAAGCTTCCGTCAAATAAAAATTTCCAGTGACTCGCTTCATGTGTTTAGAGAAAAAGGAGCCAGTTTCGATGAAGCAGATTTCAGTGAAGCAAATATCCTGATCAGCATTACTGCTAATGCTCCAGTCCGAAATAAAAAAGAGTTTTTTGAAAGTCTACTCTCTTGGAAAAATCAAGAATCGCTTAATGAATCTATCAAAAAATCGTTCTTCTCATCCGAGAAAAGTTTGATACCTGGAATATTGCTGTATACGGATGAAGATGAAAAATTATCCCTTTATGTAAGAAAACACTTTGATGCTCTAGACAAACTAACGGGAGATTGGTGTACTATCTATCTTTTGGAGAATCCCTCCCCTAAGTGGAGACAAGCAAATCACAATTGGAGGAGAATGATTGAATCTGGTTTGGATCTAAACTGGTTTAGAAGTAAACCCTACGATAAGTCTGAAGCCTATGATATTGCTAGACAGTTGAACGTGGAGTTAAGCAATCTTCCATGTCTTGTTCTTATTTCTCCTGAAAACTTATCTGAAAGACTCGTATTTGAAATCCAAGAAGTATCAGCTAGCTACTTTCGTAAATTATTTTCAACTATTGAAAAATTAGTTAAAAATTCTAAAGTTAAAAAAACAAATCAAAACAAAGTACGATCTCAAGTTTTCGAGCATATAAAAATTAACTTTAATGAAATAGTAGGGTTTTTGGAAAAAAATGCCACTAAGGATGAAAAAAATTCTGGTGTCAAGTATTTTTTTAAAAGTAATAATCTTTCGGTTTACGTTGAGCCCGTTAATATCGAAAACGTAAACTACACGAATCAAAGTCGAAGTCTTACAGTAGGAGATGTCGGGGTAGATTTTAAGCCAATTGCTTCATCATTTATAGCAGATGATTTGAGTGTGAGTGGTACGGTTGCTGAATCTATCGATTTTGACCAAAGCATGCCTAAAGGGGTGGAGCTTCAAAACCGACAGGAGGAAAAAACTCTAAGCCAAACCTCTAAATCTGATGAATCCAAATCTATACTTAAGTTTGTAGTAATAATTGTTATTTGCTTTGCTTTCCTCGCAGGAGTAGCAGCATACATATTCTTTCAATTAGGCTTATCTAGGAATCCCGTGCCTCGCCCATCTCAAGAGCAAAGTGCGATGTAGGGATTATGCCGTTAGTGCTAGATTCAGAACGAAAAACTTTCTCTTGTTACTAAAAGCTACCAGGTGGCTTTTATTTTGATAATGCAGAAGCTCCCCATAGGATTGCCTGTGGTAAGATAAAAAAAGAGGATATATCAACTATAAAATACCCCTTGATTAGTTGACTCTATGCTGTTAATTTTTTATCTGAAATCCTCAAGAGTAGTGTTATTTTTTGCCGACAGTTTTACCTGAAAACGGGAGAGCATCTGATCGTTACAAAAAAAATAGAAAAGGATGAACCAGCAATGAATAATAGTGACTTGTATGATCAGGATTTCGTTCTGTGGACTGAGACAACTTGCCAGCAACTCAAAACCAGAAACTTTGATGAGTTGGATATAGACAATTTAATTGAGGAGATAGCATCCTTGGGAAGATCCGATAGACGAGAGCTTCAGAGCCGACTTAAGGTTTTGATGGAACATTTGCTAAAAAGGCAGTACGTAGATTCAGAGCCTGATTATCGAGGCTGGGAAAATACTATCGATGAACAAAGAGAACAGATTAATCTTCTGTTGTCTGAATCTCCTAGCCTCAAGCCTTATCTTGAATCGGTCTTTACGGATTGCTACAGATATCCACTGAAGAAGGTGAAGAGGAATTATCCATCTGTTAGTTTTCCTCAGAATTGTCCTTTTACTTCTGATATTTTAGATCAAGATTGACTTATCCTAAGCTGGTCTTCATGTAAATTATATTGTTATGACAGCAGGGGAGAGGGTTTGACGGTGCTTCTTTGTACTGAATTTGCTGTGATTGAGATTGGGCTATTTGAAAATAACTCCAATCGGAATCTGATGCGATTGGCCGTTGGCCACGCTACGGGATGAAGCGAAGCTTCCGCGCTTGTGCGATTGACCGTAGGTCACGCGGGGCGCGTTCGCAATAACACGATGATAGCAATCAATCGCTTGCTTAACTCACATTCCACACCCATCTATAGCAAAAAAAATAGCCGTAGAAATAATATCCACGGCTATTTCAGTGCTGTAAACACTATGTCATGTCTCTCACTTTCCGAATCAATCCGGATGTGATCTTATTTGATTGGCCAAAGGCCACGCTACGCGAACAGACCGGAGTCGTTGCCAGGGGGGAAACCCCCCCAGAAATTTAACGTGTTAACGCCAAGTCGAATACTTGGTTGCAAAACTAATTACTTGCCCTGGAATACCCGTCGGCTGCAAAGGACTCCAGTCGGAAACCTCTGCATACCCGAGTGCATAAAGGGAGTAAATAGTATTGGTGACTCCTTCAGGAGAGCCCTTAATGTACTTAATTCGTTGTTTCTTTTGCTTAGACTCCTCAGGATTATTGTTTTGATTCGGGATAAAGTTTTGAGACATGGTTAAGAACCTGAATTATGTTTACAATGATGATTGTAATGATTATAATTATATTTGTCAAGGGTTTTTATAAATTTTTTTGGGTAGATAATTTGATAATAAAATAAGCTATCAGCCGTCAGCTGTCAGCTGTCAGCTGTCAGTTTAAAATAAACCTCAAACCTGAGATTTAATAGTTTGATATTCATGAGAATTGAAAGGAAAGCATTCAGCCGTCAGCTGTCAGTTGTCAGTTTAAAATAAACTTGAAACAAGAGATTTAATAGTTCAAGATTAATGATAATTGAAAGTTTGGGGATTTTCCCTTGGTCATAGGCCACGCTAGGCGAACAGCTTTGTGGAACAGGCTTCTAGTTTGTGGAACAGGCTTGGACGCTGGGACTTAACCCATAGCGCATAAGCTGATCGCTGATCGCTGATCGCTGATCGCTGATCGCTGATCGCTGACAGCTGATCGCTGACAGCTGATCGCTGATCGCTGATCGCTGATCGCTGATCGCTGATCGCTGATCGCTGACAGCTGATAGCTGATAGCTGATCGCTGATAGCTGATAGCTGATAGCTGACAGCTGACAGCTGATAGCTGACAACTTACCCATCAATTAGCACTTATTACCTGTAAAGCCGTAAATTTAAAATCACCGAAAGTCTGGGAAACAATCTGCTCATTACCACGAAATTCTTGTTTTTCATAACTACCATTGTTTAATACCAGCACAGTTACTAACTGCTCTTGGGGGTCAATAATCCAATATTCAGGAATAGCCCTTTCTTGGTATTGTTGTACTTTCTCTACATAATCACGTCGGTAGTTTTCATCTTTTTGGTTTTTGTAGGGGCTAACTACTTCAGCCACAAACTGTGGGGGAAGCATATCAAGGGTGATAGTTAGGCGTTTTTCGGTTTGGATAAGATGTTCTTCTCTAATTACTACCAAATCAGGATAGCGGTTTTGAGGATTTCCTGGAACTTGTAATTCACAACTGTGCGTTTTAATTAACCGGCGTTTAATTAGTTGTGCTAATTGGAGCATTAGGCAAGTTGCTATCCAATTGTTTGGTTCACCCTCAGGCGGCAATTCTACTAACTCCCCATCAAACAGCTCATAACGATTATCTGTGCCATCATCATATTCCAGGTATTCCTCAAAAGTGAGTTTGGAGGTGGTTTTAACCATGGGGCCCTCGCAATTACTGAATTAAATGGTACAGTTTTTATTATAACATTTTTTTAATTATATTTGGCAATATTATTTTTAATAATATGTTAATTTAAGTAACAGGTGACATTAGTAAATAGAGCCACTTTATTTAGTCTAATCCCAATTAAATGACATTCCTAAATACTCTTCTAACTTCTGATTATGAGGTCGAAAGAAGTCAGTTAACATTTGTCTCAAGTCTTGACTAATGGGAGTGTAAGACCTACCATTGCATTTGGGGTATTGAAAAAACTTCTGATCAGATAAACCCAAAAATGCAATGATGGTACTCATCACAATCTTGGGATTGCTATAGAAGTCTTCACTCTTCACTATTAAAAATTGTTCTCTCGGAAAAATCTCCATCCATCGTTTTAACTTATAGACGTAAAGACTTCCTAACAAATTATTTGGATGTCGATACCCGGTCTGTAATAGCTCTGATTCGGTTAAAGTTTGCAGTCGTTGCTTTTCTAGAGCTAGGGCATCTTCTAGACTGCGCTTTTCTCGACCATGATAAAAATTGTGATAGTAACAAGAGATGGCGCGATCAACGGGATTTCTCAATAAAACAATGAGCTTAACCTTGGGGAAAAACTGAAACATCCGTTGGGCAGATTCAGTGCAGTCAAAATAATTAGGGCTTGCTTCCCCAGCTAAAAAATTAGGAGTGTCGGTAATGGATGGAAAATGGGCGAGATACCAATCAATCCCTTGATTATAATATTTACTGAAAAAATTTAACTCTTTTTTATGAGGAGACATAATTTGTGGATAACGACTCAGATACATATATAATGAAGATGTACCAGATCTGGCCGCTCCAATAATAACGAAGTCTGGACCATGCTCTTTTTTAGGTTTCCAGTCAACCTCGGCCAGGTTGGGATTGGATGCAACTGCGTTTGTATAAGCGCTAGTTTGGTAACAACTAATCGCTTCTTCAAGTTGCCCTTGCTCGGTTAGCACATCCCCTAAATTCCCCCAAGCTAGAGGAAAATCTGGTTCCCGTTCGATGCACTGTCGATAAAAAGTGATAAGTTGCTCTAACTGCTCTGATTCAATCCAGGTGTACTGTAGGTCTACATAAGCTCGCTTAAAACAGGGGTCAAGCTCAATCGCTTTTTGATAAGACTCAATGGCTTCTTTGAATCGACTTTGCCCTCTGAGGAGTTGACCCAACTGATGATAATATTTAGCGCTAGAGTTGGGATTACTATCGACCAATTGTCGATAGTAGTTCATGGCTTGGTGATTTCGAGGATTATTCTCGACCGCCTGTTGATAAAGTGCGATCGCATCTTCCATCTTGCCCTGGGATTTGAGTATCTCCCCCAAACGATAGTAAACTTGGAGTAAATTGGGCTTTAACTGAAGCGCTTGTCGATAACAGGTGATGGCTTGGTCTGGTTTGCCTAGAGACCACAGCCTGTTGCCCAACTTAACATGCTCCTCTGGTTTAGCCCAATTCGGCTCTAGGGTTAGGGCTTGATACCAACACTCCGTAGCTTCTGCCTCTTGACCTGTCTTAGCGAAGACCCGAGCTAAGTTACGGTAAGCTCCAGCAAATTTGGGGTCAATAGCGATCGCTTTTTCGTAACATGCGATCGCTTCCGGCCACTGTTGCTGTTGAGCATACAGACTACCCCGATTAGCATGGTCTTTAGCCAACTTTGATTGAATTTTCACCACCTTGAGCTGGCTCTGGGTTTGGTCAACAGAGTCGTGATCATGACCCGAAGATTGCTTGATATCCCTTGACATCGTTACCGTTAAGAAGCTATTTTTTTAACAATCAGTAGACGAGCCTGATGCAGAATCTCAAACTGACCCTTAACTGAATCTAGAAACCTATTAATCCCAATTTTAGGCGCTTCTTGTGGTTTAGCCGGATTGCTCCATCCATAGTTATTAACGATCATCAGCCCCCCAACCTTGAGCAGCTTCCAACAAAGTAAAGCATTTTGCTCAGCAATGGTAGCTTTGTGACGCCTGTCGCGAATGTTAGCTAAATCATAGCAATTGCTATCAAGGGAATTAAGCAACTGCTCAGGTTTTCCCTCTAACCTAGTCACCTTTTCGGCTGCTTCAGTTTTAGCGATATTGGCAGCAAACTCTTCCTGAAAGTATGGCGAAACACAGGTTAATCGAGCTGAGGAGTTAGTCAGGATTTTATCAAGTAACCAGCAAGCGGAATTACCTTGAAAACTCCCAATTTCCAGACACTGAGCATCAGCCACACCAGCTAGGGGCTGCAAGTGTTCTTCCCAGACCGGAATTTTAAAGGTAAACCTATCCTCGGTGAATCGATAATCCTTCTGAGCACACTGATGCCAACCCCGCAATTGAGCAGCTTTTTGATAACAGGTGTAGGCTTCGGTCAATTCACCTTTTTTTACCAAAGCATCCCCGAGTTGAACATAAGTCCAGGGATAGTCACCCACTGTCGCAATTACTGCACGGCATGAGACAATGGCTTCATCCCACTTCTGCTGTTGAATCAACAGTTGGATCAGTTCCCGATAAGCTCCAGGGAAATTTGGATCAACCTCAATCGAGCGGCGAAACGCTGCAATCGCTGTGTCCACCATTCCTTGTTTGAGCCAAATCCCAGCAATTTTATAGTGCCCCTTAGCTTGATTTGGGTCAAGGTCGAGTAACTTACGATAACATGCGATCGCATTATCCCACTTCCCCTGGGCTATCAAACAGTCTCCTAACTCGTAGTAAGCTACCCATAGGCTGGAGTCACGCTCAATCGCATTTTGGAAGCAAGCAATGGCTCGATCCGGTTTACCCTGAGCCAGGAACGCTTTCCCTAGTTTATAATGTCCCTGAGCCTTTGCTGATTGGGGTTTCAGCCTCAGAGTCTGATACCAACACTCAATTTCCTCGTCTTTGTTCCCCAGCTGAGAATAGATTTCTGCCAAACTCCAGTAAGCCTCAGGGAAATCTGGCTGGAGGCTAAGAGCATGGTAGTAGGATGCGATCGCTGCTTGCCACTGTTGTTGACTAGTGTATAAACTCCCTATTTTAGCATAGACTTGCACTAAATTCGGTTTGTCATCGAACACTCTAGAGTGCCAGAAAATTGCGTCATCAAACCGACCCATCCCTTGCAAGATATTGCCTAAAACTCGGCAAGTCGAGGCAAAATCAGCTCGATTTGGGGATGGACTTTCCAACGCTTGCTCACAAGCGGCAATTGCTTCAGTTAAGTAATTGTACATGATGAGAGGGAACAGCGGAACAGGGAACAGGGAGCAGGAAACAGCGATGCAGCGCTACTTGATTAACTTTTGCCTGTTGCCTTTCCTTCATAAAACATGTTCACAACTCAAATCAAGCATTCAGCGGTCAGTGGTCAGTGGTCAGTGGTCAGCGGTCAGCGGTCAGCGGTCAGCGGTCAGTGGTCAGTGGTCAGCCGTTGGCCAATGGCCACTCAAGTATCGTGGCACAGGGTTCTAGCCTATGATGTAAAGCATAACCTGATTGCTGATAGCTGATTGCTGCTTACTGATTGCTGCTTACTGATTGCTGCTTACTGATTGCTGCTTACTGATTGCTGATTGCTGATTGCTGATTGCTGATTGCTGATAACTGACCTACTAGAGTATCTCAAAACCATCGTCAGTTTTATTAATTTCAACATCCAAACCTGAACTCAATTGAGCAATGGTTTCCCCATCGACTTTTAGCTCACCAGTGATCGAGTCGTAAGTCACGTTAGTCTGGTCATCAACCCCAGGAATCACGATCCGATCTTCTCCAGAGTTAAACTCAGTAATAATATCCGGTTGATTGTCAAAGAACTCGAAGGTAAATGTATCATGTCCAGGACCTCCGATCGCCACATCAGTGCCTGGTCCTATGATCAGGTTATCATTTCCTTCTCCACCCAGCACCACATCATCCCCTTCATCGCCAGTGATTTGGTCATCCCCTGCTTGCCCCAAGAGCACATCATCCCCGTCACCACCACTAACTTCATCGGTTCCGTCACCAGTCTGAATAACATCTAGACCATCGCTCCCATCAACAAATACTGGTTTATCGTCTGGTCCTAAAATCACGAAGCCATCTTCATTAGTTGGGATAACTTCAAGATCTGGGTCAGCAACAATAGAAGACATCTACTATAACTCCTTCTTTATCCTAGTTGATATTACCACCTATCAACTATAATTTATTACAGAATTTTTAGCCACAAACAAGATTAGTTTTTTTGATTATCAAATAGTTAGTGGTTATACCGAACATAGTGTGTATAAAACCGCGCTTATTGACCACTAGGTCTGATGGGACTGGTTATTTCTCAAAAAACATTCTATTAAAAACTCAAAGTCCCGCCCAATAAGGATTATTTATAGCAATTATTCCCTAATATTGTTACACAGCAAGTTTGGTAGAGCCCAAATATTTTTACTGAATCCATGGCATCATTTGCCTCCTTATTGGTTATGCACCCTTGAGCATAGCTGATTTAGACCAGTAATTTGAATTACTGAATAAAGGGAATCTAAGTTAACTAAGATATCTTCTGTTAGTGAGCTGGTATACATGAGTTTACGAATAGGTTGACAGTCAAAGTTTTCTCCTTTTAAATAGTAATGTTTCAGTCCCAGCTGTTGGCTAATCATCCAGTAATCTGTTCTCACATAATTCGGTGACACTAGTTCTATGATTTGAGTACCAGGGCGACAAAATACAGTATTGCTCAAACCAGCGCCATGGGGAGCAACAATTGCTTTGACAGAAGCAAATAAAGCAACTTGTTCCCTCACAGACAGGCTTTCTAGGGCAATGGTAATAAAACCAAATTGGGATAGCAGCTCCTTGACCTCAGTTTCGTTGAGAACTTGTCGATGTCTGGCTTGAGCTCTAGTGATGTAGATCCGCTCTGGGTATCTTAATTCCAGAGTTTGCGGTAAAAACCTCTGTCTGAGAAAGTTAATAGTACCCTTCGGTACCCAATCAAAATGTCCAGGAAAGGAGGGTAAGACTAACTCCTGGGCTTGAATATGGGGGTAGCGATCGCTGGAGATAATTTTGTTAGCAGGAATGCCTAACCAATTGAGGGTTTCTTGTTGAAAGGGTTGCTGTGGCGTGTTGATCAAAAACCAATCAATCTTAGGGAAATCTATCCCACTGCGGCGCAGGATTTCAATTCTAGGCAGGACATCAAACATCCAGTGGTAGTAGCCATGTCCCGACAATCCCGATAGAACCGCTACTGTGCCATCTATGTACTCTAAAGGCGGCATCTGCTCCAGACTAAATATTAGATGCTTTCTGGGGTCGTAATTCTCACATCCAGGTAAATACCATGGGTAATTTCGAGAGACGTCAGATAGCAAATAATCATCTGGAGTAATGATGGCGATGCTATGACAAATCTTCCAGTAACTGCTTTGGGGGGCAATCCAAGCCCGTCCTTGTGGGATAGTCGCCACAAAGACAGTAGGGGAATCCACAGACAGTGTTTCCGGTGGGTTACACTGATAGACCCTCTTGCCGAGATGAATTGACTGAAACTGGCTACACAGTCGTCTCATACATCGATTACAGGTAACACCGCCACATTGAGACCGGGATTGAGACTGAGCCTGAGACTGGGACTGGCTGGGTTCAACAGATATAGGAGCCAGGGCAGAAACTGGCGGCGCTACCATGGACATGGTGTTGAGATGCTTTGGGAAACCATTGTCCTGTAAACCATGGTTCACAGAAACTTCAAATTCCCTCGATCCCGTATATTGCCAATCCTTCTCGATGGTTGACCAAGGTACCTCTATGTAGTAGCAGCCATGGCACTCTGTCCTCATATACCAGTCCCTGGTTGTTTCATAAATCCCCTTGATCGGGTGAGGGGGTTGGGAGGTGAGAGGGTTAGCACTATAGTTATCTCTCGGCAAGACTCCGAGACTGCCAAGGTTACCGCTGCCCTTGCCCTCTTCTAAGTGCATATGCCAGAGGGCTTCGTAGTATTCAAGGGCTTGCTGGAACCGCTTTTGTTTGCTCAAGACTTGCCCTAACCGTAGATAAATCTGAGGATGAGCTGGTTGCAAGGCTAAACCCATGTGATAAGCCATCACTGCTGCATCCAGTCGCTGCTGCTCGGCTAAACAATCCCCTAACCGTATATACAACTCAACCTGGTCTGGCTGAATCTGTAAAGCTTTCTGGTAATACATTTGAGCCTGCTTTGCTGCACCATACTCAAACAAGGTATCCCCTAAATACAGATAAGTCTGCCACAGATAAAGGCAGACTTGGAAAGTATCCTCTTTGTTCCGTAGTGCCTCAAGAAATCCAGAACAATAGATTTGCGATCGCTCAAGTATGTCCTGGCCTGGTAAACCTTTAGCACGTTGGCAATAAGCCTCCACAAAAGCTGGTTGCAATGCGATCGCTTTTCGTAAATAGTCAAAGGCTAGGGCTAGTTTCCCCTGAGCCATCAGGGCGCTGGCGCACTCACTGTAAGTCAATATCTGTTCTGGATCCAGCCTAAGCAGCCTTTCAAAGTACTGCACTGCTACCGGATAATTCCCCTTCTGTTGCCATAACCGACCCAGATTTAAGTAAGCTGATTTTAGATCTGGGTTTAACTCAATCGCACTACTGTATGCCACCAGAGCCTCAGCTGCCTTACCTTGTGCTTGCAGCACCTTACCCAGATTATTATACAGAGTGCCCCACTTAGGATTATGGTCGATACCTTGTTGGTCGATACCTTGTTGATAGACCGCCTTTGCTGCCTCGAATTGTTTTAGCTCGTAGAGAACACAGCCCAAGTTATTATAAGCGCTGAGGTAATCTGGCTGGTTGGTAATGGCTTGGCGATAACTGTTGGTGGCTTCCTTTAACTGACCCCGTTCACCATACAACACTCCTAGGTGATAGTGGGCTTTGGCATCCTTGGGGTTAAGAGCGATCGCTTGCTGATAGCTTTCTTTGGCAGCATCCCACTCCCACAGCTTGTGCCTGGTGATGCCTAGATTGTAATGGTACTCAGCCTGACCGGGTTGTAGCCAAACAGCCTGTTGATAATGCCATTCTGCTGTTGAGAGATCCTTGAGTTTACTATATAACTCACCTAAGCAGGCATGAGTTTGAGCTTGCTCCGGTTGGAGTTGCACCGCTTTACTATAGGCATAAATTGCTTGCCTGGGCTTTCCCTGAGCAGCTAGGGCAAAGCCTAGTAAGACATTGAATTCCCCAGAATCAGGCTGCCGTTTCAGGGCTTGGCGACAACAAGCAACGGCTTGACTCCATTGCTTCTTGGCTAAATAAGCCTTGACTTGTTGGTAAGTTGGTTCAACCTTGATCATTAGGCAGCTTTGATACTCCCATCGCTAAATCACGGGATTATAGCGTTCGCGAAGCGGCTCCTAGGTCGCTGGGATTCTTAAGATTACAAAACTCTTAACGGCTGAACCAAACAGCCTCTAGACTCTCCGATTAAATCCTTGAGCTTACTTGTCTTTTGGTCTACGCTCTTAGCAGGGGCTTTTCAGCTTGCGCGCAAACCTGCACTTTTTGAGCGATTTAATATGCCTTTATCTTAGCATAGATTATCAAAAAGCGCAACATATCCACTCTCCGATTCCCCTCCCCCTAGGGCGTGTCTTCAAACTCCGAGTACCCCCGTTTCCCTTAAAAAAGGGGGACTTTGAGTATGGCTCCCCCCTTAATAAGGGGGGCTGGGGGGGATCTAATATCTTGCGGAAAACTTTGAAAACACGCCCTAACCCTTCGGGTATAACGGGAGTCCCCTTGGAGTTGAATGATGGGGTTAGAACTAGCTTGGGCAGATGGATAGTTGAACTCTCCCCCGCGTTCAGCCAGCATCGCGGTTTTCAACCGTTAGAGTTTTTATAATTAACGTCTAGTTAAAACGAGTTCAGATCACCGTAACAAAGGACACAAAATTGGTAACTGGTTATTAGCAATTTGTTATTTTTAATTACCTATTAGTCATTACCTAGACGACGAGATTACCTAAACCAGTATATAGCAATTCTACGACTTGTGAGGTACAAATTTCTGGTTTTTAGGGAGCAGGGACTTCGGAGCAGGGACTTCGGAAGAGGGAAGTCGGAAGTGGGAAGAGGGAAAAAATAATGTGTACCTCATAGCTACGAGAAACGCTATATATAGCAGTCGCCAGGGCAGTTAGGACATCGACATTAGTCTCACACCCTTTGTAAGCGATGCAGAGGTGCGACCCGTGGCGAATTTAATTCGCCAACGGAAAGCGCACCTAAGCGGTCTTGGGGGTTTCCCCCACTCGCTATTGCATCAAGAAGCGCAAGAGTTTGAGTTCTGAGTTCTGAGTTCTGAGTTCTGAGTTCTGAGTTCTGCTATATCAGCTATCAGCTATTAGCTATCAGCTATCAGCTATTGGCCAACGGCCAACGGCTGACGGCTGACAGCTGTTCGCGCAGCACCTCAAGTAGCGCATATGCTTACCTAATTACTATCGGGATTTGTGTAGGAATTGTGAGAATTTTTGATGCCATATTCCCTACTCCCTGTTCCCTACTCCCTGTTCCCTACTCCCAGATCCGCTGTTCCCTGTTGCCTGTTCCCTTTGCTATATAAGGCTATAGCAGTTCTCAATCGGGTCATGGGAGGGTCAGAAATGATACCACAAGTCAGTGTAATTATTCCCGCCTATAATTGCGATCGCTATATTACCGAAGCAGTGGAAAGTGTGCTGAATCAAGAAGCCTGTTCCTATGAGGTAGTGGTCATTGATGATGGTTCAACAGACCAGACTCGATCAGTGTTGCAACCCTATCGCGGACGCATTCGTTACATTTATCAAGAAAACCAAGGAGTCTCCCTGGCCCGGAACCATGGCATTAAACTAGCCTTGGGTGAATTTGTCGCATTCCTCGATGCCGATGACTTTTTTCTGCCAGGTAAGTTAGCTGCCCAGTTAGCAGTGTTTAAAGCACAACCCCATCTGGGAATTGTCCATAGTGGTTGGTACCGTGTCGATTCCCAGGGTAAGCGACTAATGACAGTACGTCCATGGGAGAAAGTACCAGAATTAAACTTAGAAAGTTGGCTACTGTGGAAGCCAGTCCTGCCTAGTGCCATGATGTTCCGTCGCCATTGGTTAGAGTCCGTTGGCGGGTTTGACCCCAGGTTTCCACCCGCTGAAGATACAGAAATAGTCCTACGATTAGCCCTCAAGGGTTGTCCTGCCCTTTGGTTGCGTCAGGTAACCGTAGGCTATCGGCAACATCACCAAAGTGCCATGCACAAAGGACTTCCTCAAGCTCGCTCCCTGTCGGCAGCCATTGACAACTTCTTTCAACAGGCTGATTTACCACCAGGCATCCGTCTATTAGAAAATCAGGTGCGTTATGGAACCCTAGTATGGATTGCTTGGTATTTATATAATACAGGACATCCCAGGGAAATGATCAAGTATTTACAGGAAGCTTGGGGCTATAGTCCTTATTTCCCGATGGAGACAGTAGTACATTGGGCAGAGAATTTTGCCGAGTTTTCCAGGAATTGGGGCGGGGAGTTTGATGCTGATGGGTTAGGGAAGTCACCAGAGTGGCAGCAGTTGATGCAATGGGTAATGGCTCAGGGGAGAGAGACGATGTTGGTAGGTGGGTATAGGTTGTACTAACTGAAACTAGTCCATCAGTTGGTAATCAAGACCAGTGATAATATGTTCTGCAGGGATACCAGCGGAAATCAGAGCCGAGGCCAACCCTTCCTCAAAGTTATCTTCTTCAATAACAACTTGGCCATTAACCAAGCGAGCGTGAAACAAAATCGAGTTAATCCAGCGTTGTTTATCCCAGCCAGTAGCCAGAACTAGGAAGTGACCAGTCTCGGTATCGCAAACAGGATAAAGCCGAATCGCTTGTATACTTGGTTGGGCGCGAGTTTCCTCTTGCAGGATTTCTTTCAGAATATCGCCATAGTTTAGTGAGTGATCCATTCAACAATAGCCTCTTGCTCGGGTTCATAAACTAATAAGTTGATTTTATTCCTCTCGACGGCTAGCTGAAAAATTGTTGTTTTGAAATGCCGAAGATAACTTGTTTTACTGATAGCTAAAAACAATAGATCCCCCCTAACCCCCCTTAAAAAAGGGGGGAAACTGTCGTTCTGGCTCTTGTCCCTCCAAAGCCCATTGGTAAAGCTGAAGCTGTCCCATTGTTTTTTCCAGTTCATTAATAACTGAATAAGTAAGCATATGCGCTACAGATGGTGCTACTTGAGGTGCCATCAGCAGTCAGCAGTCAGCTAATCAACGGGAGGTAGTAAACAAGCTGGGGGGTGCTGTTAGGGCTGGTTGAAAATCCCTGCTCGTTTAACTGTAAGCATTCAGCCTACCGCTATCAGCCGTCAGCTTATTTTATTCAAAAGCTGTTTCCTTAGTCTGGCCTACGACCAATGGCACCTAAAGTAGCGCATAAGCTGATAGCTGATAGCTGACGGCTGAATGCTTACATCTCATCTTCCCATCTCTCCATTTCACAATTTTGCCATTTTGCCATCATCTGTAGGTGGAATCACTGAAATGGTTATGGTGAGTGCTTTCAAGGGTCAAGCGTCAACAAAAGTTATACATAACATACAGAAGTTAAACATTAACGCAAACCTATTCGTAAACCGATAATTGCTACGCTGATTTCAAAGAAAAAAACCTAAACTATTATTTATGGTTTATAAATATATTTATAAACTTCCAGGTGAACGCAATTTTAAAACTAAAACTAAACAAAAAAAAATCTTAGGGATCAACCTTACTTCAAGCTTAGTATTGAGTCTTTATTTTTTTATTATTAAATTTTTGCTATTTGGATTATTACCATCATCCTTATTTATCAAAGAGATAAGTCAGACAACAACACCTAATAAAAATGATAACTTTATTGTTAAAAATAAAATTTTTGCCGCCCATCCAACCAGTATTCCTTGGATTAATGACTCCTACAACTGTGAAGCAACAGGAAGAGCTTGGGAACAGGGAGAGTGTTGGGACTATGAACATTATCGCAACTGGTGATGGCGGGATTAATTATTAAAAGACTATAGGTAAGCATTCAGCCGTCAGCCGTCAGCCGTCAGCTGAATGCTTACGTTCCCAGATCCGCTGTTCCCTACTCCCTACTCCCTACTCCCTACTCCCTACTCCCTACTCCCTACTCCCTACTCCCTACTCCCTACTCCCTTTTTATACCAATCCTATGTTTACATCTCAACTAACAATGCTATATCTTGATCATGATAGTTTCCCCATTTCTCTATTATTTCCTGGGCAAGATGACTAGGAAATGAATGGTAACCGGGTTCCAATTCCTTCGATAAAATTAAGTCAATGGCTATGTTATGGGCATAGAACACTGGGTCGAGAGTCTGAACTGGAGTAGGTTCCGCTAAGGAAAAATTGATCGGAGCTTTTTTGAAAAGCACTTCTGCCTCTGAGAAGTTATCACCAAATTCATCTTCTGCGCCAATGTTGGCAAGATACTTACCACTAAAATCTTCCTTGTCTAAGTCATACTCCTTAGAAAGTACTCCATTCACTCCCGTACAGGTTACAACACAAAAAGCCTCCTTGAGTGCTGCCCTAATTCCATCCAAGTCCTCAGCCTGTAACCCTTTGATTCCTCTAGCCTTCAGCTGTTCCAAAATCTTAGGATTTTTCTCGACGATTACCAGCTCCTTGGTTAAGCCTAATAATTCATTAACGAGTCCTTTTCCAACTTTTCCACAACCAAAGATTACCAAATTTTTATCCACTAATGACTGGTTAGTTAACTGGTGGAAAGCTTTGACAAATGCTTTACTAGTCCCATAGAACGTTTCTATATTTTTTAGGGAACTGTCATCCACAGAAATCAAGGGATAGGAAATATCTAAGGATTGATAGATAGAGTTATCGAGTTTAGTTAGCTCTACCACTCCCTGGCGAGGGGTGAGTAGTGTGTGTAACTCTCCATAAAGATCTAAACAAATATCATAGTTATCCTCAAAATTCCCTTCCAGATTAAGCTCAACATTAGCACTGAGTAAAATTTCCACCGCTTCTGGGTTAGGGTCGATAAAATTAGGGCAAGACACGGTAAGCTCCGCACCAGCCAACAGCAACGGTTCAACTTTAAAGACAGTTTCTATGGTCAAGTGGATATGATGCAATAGTCTTAATCCTTGATAAGGCTGATGCGAACGCATCTGTTGTCTCAGCTCAGCCATAAATGGCATCGCTTCAGAGCGGGGATGTTTTTGCCGTGCTTGTTCAAAGACCTTAAAGTCGATCATCTTATCTTAATTTCGGTTAATCATTTATATAGTAGTTCTCAATTGGGTGATGGACAAAATCCAGGATTTTAGGGAACAGGGAAGAGAGCAAAAATCCTCTGTACCTCATGAACATGATAACCGCAATAGCAGTTTTAAAATGAGGGGTCAAGTACCCTGCCCTGCCTGGTCATCCCCTCTCTCCACATCTGAATCCTTACGGGAAATTTTTGAGCTGAAAGCTTTATCCAGCTAGTCTTTCAGCCTTTGCATGGCACATTATTGTTTCAGCTTTGCTACCTTTACCTGAATCAGACAGTTGCAATATTATCCCATCAAAGATAAAATCCGAAGAGTTAACAAGCTGTAAGGGTAAAACAGGATAAAATATATGACTGACGATAAAATGCAAACTCTTTCATCTTTTGCTAAAGATGAGTACGGACTTAGTTCAGCCTCATTCCAAGCTATGGTCAACTATGGTTACGCTTTGTTAGCTATTGCCGGAGGTGATGGAGAGGTTTCTGACCCAGAAATGGAGTGGTTAATCAATCACCAAACGAGATTTGGTGCCCCTGAAGAGGTTGTTGGACTCTACCAGTCTTTTGATTACAAAAATGCTAACCTACAAGAGCTGTTGCCCGATATAAAAAAAAGTTGATGTTGAAACTTTGTCAGTAGCCAACGAATTGGTATATCATGCCATTAAGATGTCATCAGCTGATGGAGTTTATGCTGACGCAGAGAGAGCCAAAGTAAAAGAAGCAGCAAAAATCCTCGGAGTTGCTGATGATATTGTTTTGACTCTAGAAAGTTTAGTAGAGATGGAACGAACTGTTGTTAAGATGCGTAAGGCATTGATTCACGTAAACACATTATAGACGACGGTATCACTATACCACGGTAGGTAAGCATATGCGCTACTTGAGGTGCTGCTTGAGGTGCCGTCAGCCGTCAGCCTTGGCCACACTACGCGAATGGCTGATAGTTGAATCCTGATAGCTGAATGCTTACTGTGTAGCTATTTTAGGACTGCTATAAGAGCAAGAAGAATTAAGCGATCGCAAAACAAGACTCTAATTTGAAATCTGGTAGCATACCTTTACAAATTGAATCTCTTTCCATCTCCCCACACTTCCCACACTTCCCCTTCTTTTTGAAAAATATTTGAGAAATATCAGATACACCCGATTAGCGGTAGCGAAGTTGTTGACCCTTGATGACTAAACCCATTCTCATCGCGTTTCCAATTGGAGTGAATCGTTTTTGTTTCGTCATGGTTTGGGGATGATGACCCACGGTAGATAAACTCATGCTAAGCAGAGTCACAACAATTAGTGTAGCGCTTAAATTACGAGTAAAGGTTAAGTCAAACATTATCTGCGGATTTCCAACTGTCTCTACTTTCACAGTAGAAATCTGTTATGATTAGTTCCTCCACTAATATGCAACTACCTGAATTGACTCTCTGGTGGAATGGTGAATCCCACCAATTCAGTGGGTTTAGGAGTGTGGTTGAGCTAGACAATCTGCCCACTGGCACCATGGCAGAAAAATTCAATATTCTTCTGTTTCCCTACTCCCTACTCCCTACTCCCTACTCCCTACCCAGCAGTGTAAATCAACCGTATTTCCTTTTTGGAGCCATCTCATCTAGGGATTTCACTTTAGCAGCTCTTGGCTTGTCCAATTGACCCTGAGACTTACAGGACAAAGCACTGTGGGGTAGAACTCGTAAGATTTCGGTTAGGGTGGTTACCCCTTTGGTTACCTTTTCAATCGCCGCCTTCCGGAAGGAATAAAAACTAATTTTATCCAGGTAACGGTGCAACTGAGTCATAGTTCCCTCATAAATCAACTGGCGCACCGTATCATCTACATCCAGTAACTCTACAATCGCTTCCCGTCCTAAATAGCCGGAATTGTAGCACTTGGCGCAACCCTTTCCTTTGCGCCAACCTTTGAGATTAGCTTCCTCTGGCCTCAAACTCAGCTTCCGCAAATCCTCAGAAGTCGGGGTATAAGGTTCTTGACAGTGGGGACATACTTTGCGCACCAAACGCTGTGCCACTATTCCCAATAGGGCATCACTGATTAAACCCGGTTCCGGACCAATATCTTTAATACGAGGAATAGCACTGACCGCATCATTGGTGTGGAGAGTGGTCAATACTAAGTGACCGGTCAAAGCCGCTCGAATCCCTGTTTCAGCGGTTTCAGCATCCCGAATTTCCCCCACCATAATGATGTCCGGGTCTTGGCGTAAAATTGCCCTCATCCCTGCGGCAAAGGTCATCCCGGCTGCCTCATTCACTTGGGTCTGGGTAATCCGGGGTAAGACATACTCCACTGGGTCTTCCACCGTTACTACATTCACATGTTCCGTGGCTAACCCTTGGAGGGAATTATATAGCGTACTTGTTTTACCAGAACCAGTCGGACCGGTGAGAATAACCATTCCTTGGGGTTGCTGCAACCAACCTTTATAGATTTTAAGCTCTTGATCAGAAAAGCCTAACTCTTCCAAGCCAGAAAAGGGGTTCTCTCTTGGTAATAAGCGAATCACTGCTTTCTCTCCCCCCACACAAGGGAGGGTACTCACCCGCAGATCTAACCCAAGTTCTGCCTCCTGGCCAGTAGCATAGTTTTCCCCAATCCGACCATCTTGAGGACGGCGGCTTTCAGCAATGTCCATATCAGACATGACTTTGAGAGCAACCACCACTGCTCGACCCAAGTCTGACGGTAAGGTAGTTATATCCCTAAGAATCCCGTCAATGCGATAGCGGACTCTTAAGCCATCAGTCATCGGTTCCAGGTGAATATCACTGGCGCGGTTACGTAGAGCTCCAGAGATAATGGTTTTAATCCGCTCAATCTGGTCAGCCGCTTGGGACAGATACAATTCTGTGGTTTCGGTAATGTCTTCTTGTTCCACCTCACCCGTAAGGGGATTGACAAAGGCCACGGAACTGATAGATTTGGCATCATTGTTTGCGGTGTGGTACCATCTCTTGTAGCTTTTCGGTGCAATGGGAATAATTTTGATTTCGGTGAAAGTGCGATCGCTTAATTTTTTGAGCTGCTCTGGGGATAACTGGATTGGACTACCCAGGTAATAACAGTTGCGCCACAGTAGCAGTGGAATCACAGGAGGTAAATCTTGGCGATTGGGGAAGGGCTTAAAGAACCGGGAACTGACTTCCCGATCCAGTAGGTTAACGTTTAGTTCTCCTTGTGGGTTAACCAAAAGTTTAAGGGCTGTTTCACAGTTAATTTCACCCTTTCTCAACTTCCTCCAAGCCGATAAAGTTCTAACGCCAGTTTGCATGATTTTTCTCCCACTAAATTAAACTAAATTCAACAGTTTTTGTTGATTATTTTCCAGTTTTACTTTCCCAAACACATTAGTGCTTATTGACTATAGCAGTTTTCGATTGATTGGTATTGCCATTGGTTGATATTGGAATGAGAGATTAACGTGTAAGCATTCAGCCGTCAGCTGTCAGCCGTCAGCTTATTTTATTCAAAAGCTATAGTTATTGTAGGGTGGGCAAATGACAGAATTCCAGATTAAATGGTGATTGGCTTGGTATTTGCCCACCCTACTACTGAGAGCTGATAGCTGA
>NZ_GL890938.1 GCF_000211815.1 Moorena producens 3L | reverse complement strand
TTCCCGATTCCCGATTCCCGATTCCCGATTCCCGATTCCCGATCCTTATACTTGTTGGTTAACCGGTAAGATGATAAGAAGTAAGCCACCAAAAAACCCCGCGTCTCATGACCGGGGAGTGGTAACAGTGACTTGAAGGTTTAGCGGTACCGACGCTTGCGTCTGCGAGCGATCGCTTTGCGCTTTTTCTTTTCAATGGGAGTCTCAAAATGACGTAGACGCTTCATATCAGCAAAAATTCCAGCTTTAGATACTTGTCGCTTAAATCTACGCAGGGCTGACTCAATGCCTTCATTTTCACCGACAACCACTTGGGTCATACTAAATTAATCCTCCTAAATTTCAACAAAAAATTCTGCTTATAGTATCATACAATTATACTATCTAGCAAGGTTGCTGATAACAAGACGTGACAGAAGCCTGTGCCACCCTAGAAGCCTGTGCCACCCTACTTGAGTTTTGAATAAAATAAGCTGACGGCTAACGGCTAACGGCTGACGGCTGACGGCTGACGGCTGACGGCTGACGGCTGAAGTTTAGCGATCGCATTTTCAATCAACTCAACTCCTTGGTCAACCGTCTCTATTCTACTGAGTTTCTTACGCAATTCCCCTGCTCCGGGAAACCCTTTGGCGTACCAAGCCATGTGTTTCCGGGATTGATAAATACCACGCTCCCCCTTATAGTGCCATAGACCTTGTAAATGCTCTTTAGCACATTCAAGCAGTTGTACTGGTGTGGTTGGGGGTAACAGTTGTCCGGTTTTCAGGAAATAGTCTATTTCTCCGACTAGAAAGGGATAGCCCAGGGTTCCCCGAGAACACATTACCCCATCAGCACCGGTTTCTTCCAAGCAGCGCACTGCTGCATCGACGGACAAAATATCCCCATTAGCAATCACTGGGATAGACAGCACATCTTTTACCCGCTTAATCCATTCCCAGCGAGCCGAGCCATTATACCCCTGGTCACGAGTACGGCCATGGAGGGTCAACATCTGAGCCCCGGCATCTTCCATACGTTGGGCAAATTCTACCGCATTGATCTCCTGATTAGTCCAGCCAATACGGGTTTTGACCGTTACAGGTACCTCCACCGCCTTGACTACTGACCGTACAATTGCTTCCGCCGTTTCTGGATCTCGCAGTAAAGCAGACCCGCCACCATTTTTAGTAATTTTATTAACAGGGCAACCCATATTGATATCCACAGTATCTGCCCCTTCTGCCACTGCCCTTTGTGCCGCTTGAGCCAGAAATTCCGGGCGACAGTCGAATAATTGGATACTGATCGGTTTTTCTAATGGGTCTACCTCCATAACCTTGGGCAATTCTCGGAGATACTTTAACTGGCTAGCATGAACCATTTCGGTATACATCATCGACTCAGTGGCGTAGCGACGCACTAGGCGACGAAACACCAAGTCGGTTACTCCAGACAGGGGTGACTGTAAAACCCTGCTGTTGACCTCAACCGAGCCAATTTTAAGGGGTGATGCTAACCGTTGCTGTAATTGTGGAGATAGAAATGGCATTGGGAATGGTGTTGTTTCCGTCGTGATCACCTAATAGCATTTTTTAATTAGGTGAGGTACATTTTTTTTGTTTTATGGAGCAGGGAGCAGGGACTTCGGAGCAGCGATAATTATTTAATAGTAAACAGGGAATGGGGAACAGGGAATAGCTAAAATTCGTACCTCATTGCTATGAAGATTGCTATATTTCTCTTTCATCAGTCTGGGAAAACTTTTGTGATTCCTAAGTTCTGTAACTTTTGTACAAACGGCGATCGCTTCTCTATTTTCTAATAAGAATCAGAAAATAGAGCTAAATCTCAACAACTCTGTGACTGTAACCTGAAAGCGCGATCGCAATCTCCGAGAATGACAGAACACAGATATAGCGCTGATCATACTTAGCTGATCATACTTATAGCAGTACTTATAGCAGTTCTTAATTATCACTCCCGATCTCCCCACAGCTTCCGACTCCCGACTCCCGATTCCCGACTCCCGTTCCCCTCCTGGGAGGGGTTAGGGGTGGGTTCCGATTCCCGACTCCCGACTCCCGACTCCCGACTCCCTATCCCGTTTCAGTTTCAGTTTCCTCTACTACTCTCAAGACGGCAAACACAACTGATTTGTTACGGTTCACACCAATCCCAACAGCCGTTAATTTTCGTAAATTAGACACAGGCAAGGCAACAAAAAGGGGTCAGGAAAAAAACATACATGGGTTTTGACCATAGCAGTCCTAATTCAAACGTGACGGAAATCAGAACTCTTGGTGGATTCTTCCCCAACTTCGGTGATATTCCCTATCTTCCGACTCTCACACCTAATCGAGAATGGCGCTGATTACCCATAACTTTTTTCTTTCCTGCTGCCCCCTGACCGAGACAATCAGTAGATAATCGGTTATTCAATCAAGAACCGTCCCATCTTAGGTTCGGGAAACCACCCTTCATTAGACTGGCAAATCAAGTTCAGTATAAATAATGGTAATCCAACCGATGGTATAAAAACTCGCAACGGTTATTGCTTGAACCAATCTGACGGATAATTCTCTAATCCTCTCCTACCCTACCAGTATTTGTAGTTATAGGCACCCGGAACACTCTTATGGCAAAAGTTGTTGGAATTGACTTAGGTACAACAAACTCCTGTGTAGCAGTAATGGAAGGTGGTAAACCCACGGTTATTGCTAATGCAGAAGGTTTTCGGACAACCCCTTCAGTCGTAGCTTATGCCAAAAATGGCGATCGCTTAGTCGGTCAAATTGCTAAGCGTCAGGCGGTGATGAACCCCGAAAACACTTTCTATTCAGTCAAACGCTTCATTGGACGTAGATACAGTGAAGTCACCAACGAGGCTACCGAAGTATCTTACAAAACTCTCAAGGTTGGTGATAATGTCAAGCTAGATTGCCCAGCTCAAGGAAAGCAATTTGCGCCAGAAGAGATATCAGCTCAGGTGCTGCGCAAGCTGGTTGATGATGCTAGCAAGTATCTTGGGGAAACCGTTACCCAAGCCGTAATTACTGTGCCAGCTTACTTCAATGACTCCCAGCGTCAAGCTACTAAGGCAGCGGGTAAAATTGCTGGGGTTGAAGTGCTGCGGATTATCAACGAACCCACCGCAGCCTCTCTGGCTTATGGTTTAGACAAGAAGAGCAACGAAACTATCCTAGTGTTTGACTTGGGTGGTGGTACCTTTGACGTCTCCATTCTAGAAGTAGGCGACGGGGTGTTTGAAGTGTTGGCTACCTCCGGTGACACTCACCTCGGTGGTGATGACTTTGATAAGAAAATTGTTGATCACCTAGCCAAAGAGTTCCAAAGCGCAGAAGGGATTGACCTACGTAAGGACAAGCAAGCTCTACAACGTCTGACTGAAGCCGCAGAGAAAGCCAAGATTGAGTTGTCTAGCGTTATGCAAGCTGACATTAACTTGCCTTTCATCACGGCTACCCAAGAAGGGCCTAAGCACCTGGATATGACCTTGACTAGGGGTCAGTTTGAAGATATTTGCTCTGACTTAATCGACCGTTGCCGCATTCCGGTAGAGAATGCCATCAAAGATGCCAAACTCGACAAGAGTGCCATTGATGAGGTGGTCTTGGTTGGTGGTTCCACTCGGATCCCTGCAGTGCAAGAGGTGGTCAAGAAGGTACTTGGCAAGGACCCCAACCAAACCGTTAACCCCGATGAAGTGGTAGCAGTAGGTGCTGCTATCCAAGGTGGTGTATTGGCTGGTGAAGTCAAGGATATCCTACTGTTGGATGTTACCCCCTTGTCCTTGGGTGTGGAAACTCTCGGTGGCGTGATGACGAAACTGATTCCCCGCAACACCACTATCCCCACCAAGAAGTCAGAAACCTTCTCTACTGCTGTGGATGGTCAGACCAACGTAGAAATCCATGTTCTTCAGGGTGAGCGGGAAATGTCCTCTGACAACAAGAGCTTGGGAACCTTCAGATTGGATGGTATTCCCCCTGCACCCCGTGGCGTCCCTCAGATTGAGGTAACCTTTGACATTGATGCCAACGGTATCCTGAATGTTACCGCTAAGGACAAGGGCACTGGTAAGGAACAGTCGATCAACATTACTGGTGCGTCCACCCTATCCGATCAGGAAGTAGACCGGATGGTGAAAGATGCTGAAGCTAATGCAGAGGCTGACCAAGAGCGTCGTGAGAAGATTGACCGTAAGAACCAAGCTGATTCTCTGACCTACCAGGCCGAGAAACAGATTAAAGAACTGGATGATAAATTGCCAGCTGCTGATAAGGAGAAGATCGAAGGGTTGATCAAAGACCTGCGAGAGGCAATTGGCCAAGAGGATGATGAGAAAATCAAGACTCTGACCCCTGAGTTACAACAAGCTCTCTACAGTGTTAGTGCTAACCTCTATCAACAAGCTGAGGGGGCTGCTCAGGCTACCGATGCTGACACACCAGGCCCTGATGCTGCTGCTTCTGGTAGCTCTGGTGGTGATGATGTCATTGACGCTGAGTTTTCTGAAAGCAAGTAGAGGTTTGGGTAAGCATATGCGCTACGCGCACGCTACTTGAGGTGCGGTCAGCGGTCAGCGGTCAGCGGTCAGCGGTCAGCGGTCAGCGTCCCGTAACTCAGATCAAAAAAATGGTTACCTGTTTTATTCATAAACTGATAACTGATAACTGATAGCTGATAGCTAATAGCTGATAGCTGAATACTTAGATGGCTAATAGCTAATGGCAGAGAATCCTAACCCTTAGTTGATCCCTGTCCAAAGTCTAATCAAGGTTGATGAGTGATACAATGCTCATCAACCTTTTGTTTATTGGATTTTAGGGAGTAGGGAGTAGGGAATCGGGAATCGGAAGTAGGGAAAAAATTATCACAATTACGACACGGATTGCTATATGATAAATTAGTACCTAAAGTCTAGACAAAAGGCATTCATGCTAGAGGCAATAGTCGTCACTTAGTAAAGTTGATTAATAATAGAGGATATCAGTATTTTTAGCAAAAAAAGTAAATCCTTAAAGTAGTTTATCGGTGACATTTTTAAAACATCAAAACATCAAACTAAAATCAACTTTTGCCTATTGCCTATTGCCTCTTCTGAATTCCCGATTCCCGATTCCCGATTCCCGATTCCCGATTCCCTAACCAACTGAAAACCCTATTGTGGATAAACAAACGATTGATTCAATTCAAAACCTCCGCTACCAAGCTGCATCTTTGCTAGTTTATCAATCAGTATTGAGTGAAGGGGTAGGTTTAGCTTTTTTGAAACTATTAGAAGCTATAGTGAACAGGGATGTGGATGACATCCGTTGTTTAAAAGCTTATGGTGACTGGTTTCAAGGGTTAGCTAGCAAAAACGAAAGTTGGCAATATTATCTGTTTAGGCAAATCCTTAGGGCTGATAATTCCTTTACCAGGCAAGTGCAAGGTTCTGAATTAGAAACATTACCCCCAGCATTGGTAGAGGCGGCTCGTCATGACTTACAAGCTTTACAAAATATCTATAAGTGCAGCACTAAACAACTTTGTAAGTGGGTCAAAAGAGCATCTGTTTTACCAGTTGAACTGGTGCCTTGGAATTGTGAGTCAAGTCAATCCAGGTCTGGGTCTGACCAGAGTGATAAACGTAGTCGATGGCAAGCTGATCTACAAGCTAAACTAAATAATTTAGACAATTGGGCTGATGGCTTGGAGGCGATCGCGGCATACTATCGAGAGTTTGGCACTGGACTTTTTGCTGACTATCAGGGGTTTCGTTGGCAATCAGGTCAGTTGTTTGGTATTGCTAATCCAGATCCGATTAGACTCAGTGAGCTGGTGGGCTATGAATTGGCGCGGACGCAATTGCTCAAGAATACAGAGTTTCTGCTGAAAGGCTACCGAGCCCTGAATGTATTACTTTACGGTAGTCGCGGTTCAGGTAAGTCTTCTTTGGTCAAGGCGTTGTTAAATGAATACGGTGAGCGGGGATTGCGAATTATTGAAGTCCCGAAATCAGAGATGATCGATTTACCGGTGATTACCGAGCAATTGCGAGACCAGCCTCAAAAATTTATTATCTTTATCGATGATTTATCCTTTGAAGAGGATAATGATTCCTACAAAGCTTTAAAGGTAATGTTGGAAGGGAATTTAACAGCACGACCTGACAATGTTGTGGTTTACGCGACCTCTAATCGACGACACTTGATTCGAGAATTCTTTGAAGACCGTCCCCGTCCTAGCAATGAAGAGGTTCATGGTTGGGATACGGTTCACGAGAAACTTTCGTTTAGCGATCGCTTTGGCTTAACCCTAACCTTTGAGAAAGCTGACCAGAAAACCTACCTCAAGATTGTCCAACATCTAGCTACCCTAGCCCAAATCCCCCTTGAACCTAGTGAAATCAGACCTCGTGCCTTACAGTGGGCAATCCGAGCCAATGGTTTCTCTGGTAGGACAGCACGACAATTTATTAATTTTTTACAAGCAGAGGAAATGGGGAATCGGGAGTCGGGAGTCGGGAGTCGGGAGTCGTGAAGAGATGTAGATGTAGGATGGGCACTACACAGAGCGATTAACTCAGCTTGCTAATTCTGTAGC
Source organism: Moorena producens 3L (assembly GCF_000211815.1). GTDB lineage: Bacteria > Cyanobacteriota > Cyanobacteriia > Cyanobacteriales > Coleofasciculaceae > Moorena > Moorena producens. Next base: position 5,345 of record NZ_GL890938.1, on the reverse strand, counting down.
TAGCTACTACCCACCTAGTTACTGCCCACACTTGCGATCTAAATTTGAACACGGTGGGTTACGGCGCGCAGCAACACTGATTGGTAATCCCTCAAAATCCCTGACCGCGCCTAACCCACCCTACGAACTCCCGATTCCCGATTCCCGATTCCCGATTCCCGATTCCCGATTCCCGATTCCCGATTCCCGATTCCCTACTCCCTATATGATCATCGATTTTCCATGGGAAAAGCCCCTGGTCGCACCACGATTAGTTTGGTCTTACCGTTACGAAGCACTTCCACCTCTAACTGGGAGCCAACTTCAGAGGCTTCCACACCCTGCTGAACCTCAGTGGCATTTTTAACTGGTTTCGACCCAACGGTTTTAATGATATCTCCTGATTTGAAACCAGCTCTCTGGGCGGGGGAGCCTGGCACCACCCGGACGATTAAAACCCCATCATCTTGGGTGACTTTCAGGTCAAAGTCTTGGTCTTGATTAATTTTTTCTCTCAACTCTGGGGTCACGGTCACCATCTGAATGCCTAGGTAAGGATGCTCAACTTTACCTTTGGAAAATAGTTGATTGGCAATCCGTTCGGCAGTTTCCACCGGGATAGCAAACCCTAAGCCTTGGGCATTGGCTCTAATAGCGGTGTTAATCCCAACTACTTCACCAGTGGCATTCAACAACGGTCCACCAGAATTACCAGGGTTAATTGCGGCATCAGTTTGGATAAAGCTGACCCGTTTTTCAGGAACCCCGACCTGGGAACTGGAGCGCCCTAAAGCACTGATGATACCGACGGTTACAGTATTATCTAAACCGAGGGGATTACCAATAGCGATCGCCCATTCTCCTGGGGTCAAATTCTCTGCTTTACCCAAGTTGACTGTGGGCAAGTCCGTTGCTTCAATTTTGACTACGGCTACATCGGTGACTGGGTCAGTGCCCACCACTTGACCGTCAAAGCTGCGACCGTCTTTTAGGGTGACTTTAACTTCCTCTGTGCCTTCTACAACGTGGGCATTGGTAATCAAGCGTCCATCGGAGCTGAGGATAAACCCAGAGCCGGTGCCTTGCTCGATGCGCTGTTTTGGCATAGGCAGGTCATCCCCAAAAAAGCGCCTAAAGAAGGGATTGTGGAACGGTTGTGGGATATCCCGTGATACCTGACGGGCTGCATCGATTCTCACCACTGCCGGACCTACTTTCTCTACCGCTTTAGCAATGAAATTCAGGTTTCTCTGGGGTTTAACCGTTGGTCGTTGTGGCGTGAATGGTTGTAATACTGCTGGAACGATTTGTGGGCGTCTGATTACCTCTTGCTCTGCCATGAGATAGCGACTACCCAAAACCCCTGCACCTCCGCCCAAGCCCAGCAATGTCAGATAAACGGTCAGCTGCTTTAGGGATAAACTCATGGTTCTAGTAATTTCACTAATTGCTTTTGGGGTCTATATACTTACACTTTACTGAAAAATGTCAAGTGTTGGCCGAAGAATATTTTGGAGTTACGTGAAATAGCGGGTGGGGAGTGCTGATAAAGGTAGGTTTTTTGACAAAGACCTCACGTGTGGGGTGTGGGGTGTGGGGTGTGGGGTGTGGGGTGTGGGAATAATATAGGGTAATATTTTATTATAGCGCTTTTGATAGGAATTTGGTAAAGAGAGCTATTCTTTGGTTGTTGGGTTGAGAATGCGTTCGCTTTTAGCGGCTCCAAAGGAGCATCGCTTAGCGTGACCAAAGGTCAATCCTGTAGGGTGAATTACAATTTCTTTTGATAACTAGTCATTGTTATGAATACATCGCACCAAATAGCCAATTTATTCTGAAAATACCTCAAAAATTAAGTATTATTAAGGATATCGCGCAACCTTTTCAAATTATCACCAAAGGTTACCGTGTTAGGATGGTTTAAGCCTAACTTCCGTTCGGCAATCTCCAATGCTTGGACAAAAAGGGGTTCCGCCTCATCGTACCGCCCCTGAGCTTGGTAGAGTGTTGCCAGGTTGTTGAGACTTTGGGCTATATCAGGATGATCTTCACCCAGCAGCTGCTTTCTCATCTCCAATGCCTGTTGATGGAGGGGTTCGGCCTCATCATACCGCCTCTGATCATAGTACAGTGCAGCCAGATTGTTGAGACTTTGGGCGACATCGGGATGGTAGTGACCCAGCCGCTGTTTTCTCATCTCCAATGCCTGTTTAGAGAGGGGTTCGGCCTCATCATACCGCCTCTGAGCATAGTACAGTGCAGCCAGATTGTTGAGACTGTCGGCCACATCGGGATGGTTTTCACACAGCACCAGCAGCTGCTTTCTCATATCCAATGCCCGTTTATAGAGGGGTTCGGCTTGATCATACCGCCCCTGATCATCGTAAAGTCCAGCCAGGTTGTTGAGAGTTTTGGCCACATGGGGATGGTCTTCACCCAGCAGCCGCTTTATCATATCCAATGCCCGTTTATAGAGGGTTTCGGCTTGATCATACCGCCCCTGAGCATGGTAGAGTAATGCCAGGTTGTTGAGACTGTCGGCCACATCGGGATGGTCTTCACCCAGCAGCTTCTTCAACAGCTCCAAAGCATCGATATAGAGGGTTTCGGCTTGATCATACCGCCCCTGAGCATAGTAGAGTAATGCCAGGTTGTTGAGACTGTCGGCCACATCGGGATGGTCTTCACCCAGCAGCCGCTTTATCATATCCAATGCCCGTTTATAGAGGGGTTCGGCTTGATCATACCGCCCCTGATCATAGTAAAGTCCAGCCAGGTTGTTGAGACTTTCGGCCACATGGGGATGGTGGTGACCCAAGCGGCTTCTAGTTATCTTTAGACATTGCTGATACCACAGTTCAGCCTGGTCATAGATACCTTGACCGTGATATAATTTCCCTAAGCTAGCAAAGGGCTTTATTATATCTTCATCCCTGATCCAGTCAGTTAGGACAGTAGCAGTTTCGGCTAAATGACGGATGAGGGGGCTAACTACTGCAGTGATTTCTTTAGTTGGTGTATAAGGAATTTTTGGAATTTTTTCTGCTATAGCCACCATTGCCTTACAAAAGCTTTGCTTGTAGCTATTGGCCTCTGGTAATTCAGCCAGCTTGGTCTGGAAAAATTCTCGAATTAGTTGATGAAGTCGATAGGTTTTATATTCTGTCAGTTGCAACAGATTACGATTTACCAAAAAGCGATTACGTAACTCCTCCAATTCTTCTTGTTCTTCTTCCCATTCTTCCTCATCTTCAGTTTCGATAAGACAATTCTCGACCAGGAACCAATCAAAAGGAGCTTGAGCAAACAGACTCAGACGACATCCTAACTGCTGGGCTTCTGGTGGCAACTCCTGCCAGGATAACTCAAAGGCTGCTGCTACTCCTGCAAACTGGGTTGTCATTTCCCCTTGGTCTTCAGGACAAAGTAATGCCTTAGCTGCTAATTTCTGTTTTTCTAAACGTTTCTGAACTTTAGCGATAGTTAACGTTTGATCTAGATCTAAATATCGTCCGACTAACTCTAAGCCCAAGGGCAAATAACCCAACCATTTACAGAGGGCTTCTGCTTCGTTTATTTCCTTGTCAATGCGCTCTTTTCCAACAAGGGTACGCAATAATTCCAATGCTGCTTCTGGGGATAGTACATCCAAGTCAAGTCGTCGGTAAGAAGCCCCTGGCCGCTGACGACTGGTGACCAGTACTTTAAAGCGGGATTGGGCTGGAGGTAAGTAGGGCTGAATTCTCTGTTTATAGTCCTTGCCGAAAGAAGGGACATCATCCAGCACAATTAATACTGTTCCTTCTCGCCAATTTCTCCAGCAGTATCTTACCTGCTCGTTGAAATCGAGTTCATCTGGAATCGTTAATCCTAATTCGGTACGCCCAAACCTAACAATTTGAGTTCCGAGATCTGCACCCCGCACCGATAACCAGCACCTACCACCAGGGTAGTTTTCCTGATATTTCAGAGCATATTGTAGAGCTAATTCGGTTTTGCCCACACCCCCCATTCCGGCAATGGCACAAATTGCTAGTTTATCGGTCTGTTGAAGTTCCCGATGGAGCTGCTCAAGTTGATCTTGTCTCCCGACAAAGTGGGGAGTGCCTCGATTAGTAATGTTAGTGGGGGGATTTAACTTTGTCCGTTCCCGGTCGGACGACTTCAGCTAATGCTCATGAATACGAATCTCGCCAACATAAACTGTTCCGTTGCTGTCATCCGTTAGGCGCACAGGAGTGTTGACGCATTCTTTGATAAATTTCTTGACACCAAGATAGACCTGACTGTTTTGAGACTCTGGTTTGCATAGGTCAATATGGTTATTTGCCATAGCAACCGGCTTCACTTTTTCAATGCCTGGGTTAGCACTATCTGGGTCTACCACCAAAATTCCTTTTACAGGCTGGGTTTCATAATAGACCTTTGTAGCAATTCCTAGACTCCGAACGTTTTCTCGATACCACTCATTTAATTCCCTTAACTGAGGGGAATGAGCTTTTAGTTCTTTGACACTTACGGTGGTTTGTGCCAAAACGCCAATATTATCAATTAAATTAGCGAGATGAGCACCAGTGTGGGGAGTAGCCAGGAATACAATCCCTTTAGTCTGCTCAAGAATAGCTTGCTTTTGAAACGTCAAGGCACTGTTAAGCATTTTTTTGACTAAAAGACCGCCCATACTGTGAGTAATAAATACTAATGGACGCTTGCCAATATCGTGGATATCTAACCAATCTAATAAATTACTGGCTTGGTCAAAAAGGGGCATACTGCTGTTGTTTTTCCAGTTTGTCCCTTCAGCGTCATACCCAAAAGACCAGATATTAAGACCTAGCTGATCGTTTCCTAACCAAACTGGCCAGAAGTCATCATCATCCCGTTTTCCCTCGGGATGCCACGTGCTTCTAGCATCCCCTCCCAGCCCGTGAACAAATACGACATCCGCACTGGGCAATGAGTCCTGATGGCTTGAGATTTCCATCAAGCCGGTTAATTTAGTCAAGGATTAGCCTCCAGTTTACTATATAGCATTAACTAGTAGATGCTTGAAACCCAATCTATATATAGTTTAACACAGGGAAATATAGGGAGTAGGGAATCGGGAATCGGGAATCGGGAATCGGGAATCGGGAATCGGGAAAAAATTATCAAAATTAATTACTTTTTCGATTTACTATTACCGATACTCTCGATAAAATTACTTATCAAAAAAATGCGATTCTCTGAAAGAGACGCTACGCGAACGCTAACATTTTTTTTGTGAATTTTACTTTGGCTGTTTGACCTGGTGGTGCGTTACGGAGCGGACTATACCAAGGCTGGCTAAGAAGCAAACAATTAGGGCAAGTCCACCCCTAACGCAC